>CAVOTV010000006.1:0-525905 GCA_963699435.1 Vulcanimicrobiota bacterium | reverse complement strand
GTGTTTATGTAGCCCTTGGTTCAGTTGCGTTGTTGTTTTTCAAGCTCTCGACGATCGACTGCTCCTCGAGCGCCGCGCCGGAAGAGTCGCCGTAGATGCGCTCGAGCTCCTCGCGCGCTTTCGCTCCGAGCGCGATCTTGAAAAGATATCGCGGACTCTCGGGCATTACGATCATGCCGCCCACCAGAACGAGCGACGGCACGACCGCGAGCCCGAGCATCCAGCGCCACTGCTCGCCGCCCGCGAGCGCATAATCGATCAGATACGCGGCGAGAATTCCGACCGTGATCGCAAACTGGTAGAGCGAGACGAGCGCCCCGCGCACGGAGGACGGCGCGACTTCGGAGATGTACAGCGGCGCGACAACCGAGCTGAACCCGATCCCGAGGCCGACGATGAAACGCGCCGCGAGCAATACCGATTCGTTTGGCGCCAGCGCCGAGAGAATCGCGCCTATGAAGAACACGGCGCCGGCCGTCAACAGCGTGCGGCGCCGGCCGATTTTATCGGCGATGGTGCCGGCAAAGAGCGCGCCGAGCATGCAGCCGACGAGGACGACGCTGATCGTAAACGCCTGCAGGCGCGTCGGTAGTCCGAAATCCTTCGTGATAAAGAGGATCGCGCCGGAGATGACGCCGGTATCGTAGCCGAACAGCAGGCCGCCGAGCGCGGCAACCGACGCTACCAACAACACGTACGGCCGCATGCAGGCGGTTTTGCGAGTCGCGGCCGAACGCTCCTCTAATGCGTCTCGCGCCGGACCTGTCGCCCGCGCTCGATTATGCCAGGCGGCATGCGCTGCATGCGCTGCTCGTCGCGCGCGGCGACGAGCTCGTGGCGCACGAGTTCGGCAACGGCTTCGAGCGCGAATCGCCGCACGCGCTCTACAGCGGCACGAAGAGCTTTTGGGGCGTCACGGCTCGGCGGCGCATGACGACGGCTTGCTCGACCTCGACGAACCCGTCGCGCAGACGATCGCGGAATGGCAAGCCGATCCGCGGCACGCGCGTGACGCTGCGCGAACTGCTATCGCTCACGAGCGGCATCGGCTTCGGCGGCTTGGGCTCGGCGGTGCCGACGTACGACCGCGCGCTGGCATGCCGATCAAGGACGAGCCGGGCGAACGCTTCACCTACGGCGGCATCCCGCCGCAAGTCTTCGGCGCGGTGCTCGCGCGCAAACTTCGGCGACCGGTCGCCGCACGAGTATTTGCGCGACGCGCCTGCTCGACCCCATCGGCATGCAGGTTGGTTCGTGGCGCTCGCTGACCGACGGAACGCAGCCGCTGCCGACCGGCGCGTCGTTGTGCGTCGACGATTGGCTCGCCTACGGCCGCTTCGTCCTCCGCCATCGCGAGCAACTCGCGGCGTGCTTTCAAGGCTCCGCGGCAAACCCGCGTTACGGCCTCGCCTGGTGGCTCGGAGGGCCCGGTGCTCCGCCCGGCGTGGTCTATGCGAGCGGTTCGGGCGGACAGGCTCTCTATCTCATCCCATCGCTCGATCTCTGCGTCGCCCATTTCGGCAAGAGCGCGTCGTTTCGCCACGAGGCGTTTCTGAAACGCCTCGTGGCTGCCTAAGGGCTACGGAACGTAGTTTTTGCTGTCCACCGCGCCGGATGGGTTTTCGAGACCGTTTGCCGACCCAAGCGTCGCGAGATTCGACCCCCTCGGATAGCTCAGCACACGCACGTCCGAGTTACCCTGCTCCGCCACATACGCCGTGTTGTTCGCGCGGTCGACCGTGACGTGGAGCGGATCGCTGAATCCGGAACCGAGCGTTGACGTTATCACGGCGTACGGCGCGGCGATAACGTCCACCACCCCGCCGACTTGATCGCAAACGAGCAGGTTCCCCGCTTTGTCGACGACCATGCCGCCCGCAAAGGCGAGCGTCATCGGAAGAACGGTGCCGTTGCAGCCGGCGAGTCCGTGCCGGTACTCGACGATGTTGGCTCCGTTCGTTTGGGTGTTGTTATAGGCGACGAAGACGTCGCCCCTCCGATCGACCGCGACCGACTCGACGGCGCCGCCGGGATAACACGTTGCGGCGACGGTATCGCTCTGCTGGGCGTACTCGTTGACGAAGCCGTTGAAGTTTGGATAGTTATAGTCGGCTTCATAGACGTTGCCGCTGCCGTCGGTGGTAACGTCGACGGCGTCGGTCATACCCGTGTCGTACGTGAAAACCGGCGCGCCGGTCGAGTTGTATTCGGTGACGTTCGGACCGGCATAGTTGGCGACGTACAGATTGCCCGACGCGTCGACCCAGTTGCCGTCGGGACCGTTGATGCCGCTCGTGATCCCGCCGAGATTGACGTACGTGCGCGCCTTGAGCAGTTCGACGGCGCCGATGCTCCAGTCGTCGACGTACAGCGTGCGAGGGGTTCCGGCTGCCGGCCGACCGGGTCGAGCAGCGCGACGGGCGCGTCCGGCGAGCCCGAGAAACTTCGGGGCAATGCCCGAACGGGCGATCTCGGATAATCCTCGGCCCTGGAGCGCGCCGGTATCCGGCGTCGTGGTTGGGGTTCCGGTCGAGCCGTTCGAGCAGGCCGAGAGCGCCAGGACGATGGCGACGGCGGTAAGTGTGGCTCTTTGAGGGTGCACGGCGTTCCTCCAATCGTGCAAGGAGTAGCGCGAGCGCTAGCTCACGCAAAGATGACCCGCGTAGAAACGCAGGTACCGCTCGCCGATACTACCCGGCGGCGGGAAGAAGCCCTTCGATGCTCTCCCGATCGGTCCTTTGCGCCCGACGCTAACCGGACGCGCGGACGCCATCTCGGCACGAGGTCTTTCCGCCGCCGCTCATCAACTATTCGGCATGAAGCGCCCCTCGGTTTCGCGCGTCGCAGTCTCGACGTGCGCCGCGCTTGCGTTCGGCGGCTGCTCGATGGGTTTGCCGTCGGCACAAAACGGCACGCAGCCGGCGCTGCCGTATATGCGCAGCGATACCGCGCTGCACGCGCTCTACGGCACCGGTGCCGGCAAGATCACGCACGTCGTCTACATCGTGCAAGAGAACCGCAGCTTCGACAACATGTTCCAGGGTTACCCGGGCGCGGATACCGTTTCGAGCGGCAAGATTTCCAGCGGCAAAACGATCAAGCTTTTACCCGTCAGCCTCTCCGCATGGTACGTGATCGATCACTCCGCGGAGGCGATGTTTGCCGCGTGCAACGGCACCGGAAAGCTGCCGGGCACGGACTGCCGGATGGACGGCTTCGATAAAGAGCTCAACAGCGAAGGGCCCAAGAACGTAAAGTATCCCGAGTACGTCTACGTTCCGCACGACGAATCGAAGCCGTACTTCGACATGGCGCACGAAGGCGTGCTCGCGGACCGCATGTTCCAATCGCAGCTCGACGAAAGCTACGTCGCGCACCAGTACGTGATCGCCGCACAGGCCGCGTGGAGCGTCGATTTGCCGAGCGGGCGCTGGGGCTGCGGCGGCGGCAGCTACGACAAGGTCCAGACGATCACGAAGGATCGCAGCGTCTACGGCCCCGAGATCAAGCCGTGCTACGATTATCAAACGCTCGCCGACGAGCTCGATGCGGCGAAGCTTACGTGGAAGTTCTACGCCGCAACGTACGGCAGCGAATCGAGCGATGCGGGCGCGGAGTGGTCGGCCTTCATGGCGGTGCGGCACATCCGCTACGGCCCCGATTGGAAGAACGTGATCTCGCCGAACTGGAAGTTCATCACCGACGTTCGCGCCGGCCATCTGGCGAACTTTACGTGGATCACGCCGGTCTGCGACGATTCCGACCACGTGAACTGCCCCGGCGGATACGGACCATCGTGGGTTTCGGCGCTGGTCAATACCGTCGGCAACAGCAAGTTCTGGAACTCGACGGCGATCTTCATCCAATGGGACGACTGGGGCGGCCTCTACGATCACGTTCCGCCGGCCCATCTGGATCGGGACAGCACCGGCTTCCGCGTGCCGCTGATCGTGCTCTCGCCGTACGCAAAGCAAGACTACGTTTCGCACGTGCATTATGAAACCGCCAGCGTGCTCCGGTTCGCCGAGGATCTCTACGGCCTCGGTCAGCTTTCGCTCGCGGATAAGCGTGCCAACTCGCCGGCTCAAGATTGCTTCGACTTCTCGCAGTCGCCGCGCCCGTTCGTCAAGATCGACGCGCCGCTCGGGCCGAAGTTCTTCATGCACAACCGGGGCGGCGCGAACTACTTCGCGCCGGATTACGAGTAGGGCTTAGGGCGTCACCGCCGTCGTTCCGGCGAGCGGTTTGAGGCCGGCCTTTTTCAGCGCCGCCTGCAGCGGGCCGAGCGAGGCAACGTAGGTATTGTAATCGTTCATCGCGGCCGCATAGGCGTCGTCGAAACGCTTCGAGTAATCGAGCTGCGCCGCCGTCGGCGGAAGTTGCGGACCGCCGAGTCCCGTGGTTCGCGGAATCGATTCCCGCAACGAGCCCGCCCGCTGGATCGAGTCTTCGTCGTTCTTATAGTCGGCGGTGAAGGCCGCGAAAACCGGCTGCCAGCGGCGCTGTGCGTCGGCGATCTGCGCCTCGAGCGCCGGATCGCTCTTGGCGGCCGTCGCCGCGCTTGCGAGCGACGACTTGATCGCGTCGAGATCGTTGAGGGTTTCGTCGATCGTGCTGTAAACGGCGTTGTATTTTCGCGCGTAGTCGTAGCCGGCTTGATACTGCGCCTGCGTCCACTCATCGCGCGGATCCGGCTTCACGATCAGGCTCTGCTGCACGGTCGTCGTGCCGAGCACCAGGCGCACGACGTACGTTCCCGGCACGACCGCCGGCCCCGTTCGCGGACCCTGATACTCCTCGCGCGCCGCGCCGTGCCATTTCACCGGCGCATCTTCGGTGAAGTCCCACACGTACCGATTGATCCCGGCCTTGTTCGAAACGTACGGCTCTTCTTTGCCCTTTACTTTGTGCGTGCCGGCGATGGTGCGGAGCACGCGGCTTTCCGCGTCCAAAATCTGAATCGTCGGCGGATTTTTCTGCGGCGCGCTCTGGTAGAAATCGACGATCGCGCCCTTGGGCGGATTCTCGCCCGCAAAACGCGTGTAGATGCCGAGGTCGTTGGAGTGATAATGATACTCGTACGCGGTCCGCAGTGCGAAGAGCGTCGCACTGCCTTGTTGCGCCGTACCGAGCTGCTGCAACGAGGCGAGATCGTCGAGGATCCACGCATCGCGGCCGTGAGTTGCGATCACGAGATCGTCGAACTGCGGTTGTATGCGAATGTCGCGCACCGCAACGGTCGGCAGGTTGAGACGGAAGTCTTGCCAATGCGCGCCCCCGTCGAGCGAGATCCACATGCCCGCTTCGGTGCCCGCGAAGAGGAGATAAGGGTTCCGAACGTCGGGCCGGATCGTGCGCACGTATTGATTGGCCGGCAGACCGTCGACGATCTTCGCCCAAGTCGCGCCGTAGTCGTGCGTCACGAAGACGTACGGCGCGTAATCGCCCATGCGATGGTTATCCGCAACGACGTACGCCGTACCCGCAACGAGCGGCGAGGGTGCAGTGGTCTCGATGCGCGCGTACTCCGGCGTTCCCGGCGGGGTGACGTTACTCCAATGCGCGCCGTCGTCGCGCGTCATCTGCGCATAACCGTCGTCGGTTCCCACCCAGATCTCGCCGCGGTCGAGCTGCGACCCCTCGATGTAGAGCAGCGTATCGGAATACTCCGCGCCCGACACGTCTTTGGCGAGCGGTCCGCCGGAGGGCACTTGATGCTCCTTGATGTTGCGCGTGAGATCGGGGCTGATCGCATGCCACGTTTCGCCGCGATCGCAGGTCTCGAAGAGCACGTTGCCTCCGAACCACCCGACGGAGGTGCCGCTTTGCATCGCAGCGCATCGCGTGGAGCCGAACGACGACGGCGCGAACGCAATCGGCGAATCCCAGTTGAACCGGTACGCGACCGTGCTCAAGTCGAACGGCCCGAGAAAACTCCCCGGAAAAGCGTCGTAGGGGCGAATGAAGCGGCTCACCTCGGTCGCGCGATCGAAGAGCGTGACCGCGCCGTCTTCCAGGTCGGCCCAAACGTAGCGCGGATTCGCAGGCTCCGGCACCGTCCACATGCCGTCGCCCCCGACGACGTCGATCCAGTGCCGATCGAGGATGCCCTCGTTGTCGAGCGAGTTTTCCGGACCGCAGAAGCCGCCGTTATCTTGAAAAGCGACGCAGACGCGATACGGATTCTCGTCCGAGAGGCCGACGTGATAAATCTGTCCGATCGACAAGTTCCGCGAGAACGACCAATGCTCGAGATCGGTCGTCAGCGCGTAACCGCCGTCTTCACCGGTTATGATGCGCTTGGGATTGGTGGGGTCGATCCAGATCGCGTGATAGTCGACGTGCACGCCTTTCGCGATCTCGGCGAACTTTTTGCCGCCATCCTTACTTTCGGCGAGCATCTCCGAGACGGCGTACACGTGATCGGAGTTCCGCGGATCTACCGCGATGTGCGTAAAGTAAAACGGCCGCTGGTCGACGAGCGTGTCGCTGCTCGCCATCGTCCAGTGCGCGCCGGCGTCGTCGGAGCGCCACAGAATGCCGCCTTTGGCCTCGATCAGGGCGTAGACGCGATTGGGCCGGCTCGGCGCGACCGCGAGACCGATGCGGCCGGTGTAGCCGCTCGGCAAACCGTTTCCGGTGAGTTTGCTCCACGTGCGTCCGCCATCGGTCGATTTATAGAGCCCGCCGTCGGGGCCGCCGCTGGTGAAGGTCCATGGAAGGCGGCGGAAATGCCACATCCCCGCGTACACCACGTTCGGGATTGCGCGGATCCATCGCGAGATCGCTCGCGCCGCTCGCCGGCGAGAGGTAGAGCGACTTGTTCCACGTCGCGCCGCCGTCGAACGTGACGTACACGCCGCGATCGGTCGAGTCTTTGAACGGGTCTCCAAACGCTGCGACGACGACGTGCCGCGTGTCGCGCGGGTCGACCGCGATGCGAGATATGCTCCAAACGCCGGCTAGCCCGACGCGCTGCCACGTTTTGGCGCCGTCGGTCGTTTTGTAGAGTCCGTTGCCGAAGCTGACGTCGTTGCGCGGATTTGCTTCGCCCGTACCGGCCCAGACGACGCGCTCGTTGGTGGGGTCGATCGCCACCGCGCCGATCGCCGCGACCGGCTCCTTTTCGAAAACCGGCTCCCAGGTTGCGCCGCCGTTGAGCGTTCGCCACACGCCGCCGCCCGCGGTGCCCAAGTAGTAGAGCTGATCGTCCTGCGGCGTCCCGGCCACCGCCGCGACGCGGCCGCCCGCAACGGTTGGACCGATCGAGCGCCACGTCAGATTCGCGTATGCCGCGGCGGCGACGAGCAGCGACGCGCCGATCACGGCGTTACCGTTTTGACCGCCGAGAGCGGCTTCTGACCGGCCGCCTGAAGCGCCGTATTGATCCCCGGAAGCACGTTCGTTACGAAGTCGTTGTAACGCGCGACACCGGCGCGGTAATCGGCATCGACGCGCGCGAGAAAGTCGGCGACCGGCGGCGTGATGAGACCCTGCGCGTTTTGATACGCGCCGAGCACGTCTTCGTGCAGCTTCGTTTCGTCCTCCGTTCCTTCGCCGCGGACGTTGGTCGCGAGCGATTCGAAGAGCGTCTGCCGCGCCTTCGACGCATCGGCGAGCTTCGCGGTCAACGCGGCGTTGTTGGCCTTCGTCGCCGAAGCGCTTGCCGTCTCGAGCGCTTTCTTGACGTCGTCGAGATTGTTGAGGATCGTGTCGAGCTTGGAGAGGTAACCCATCTGGCGCGTCGCTTCGTCGAAGCTGCGCTGATAATCGGCTTGGGTGAAACGCGAGCGCGGGTCGGGAGCCACCTTGAAGCGCGCAACATAGGTATGGCCCGAAAGCGTCATCCGGACGGAATACTCGCCCGGCACGACCCCGGGACCCGTATCGGGGCCGTTGAGGAAATCGAGCGCCGCACCCTTCCACTTCACCGGGCCGTTAACGTTGAAGTCCCACACGTAGCGGTTGAGACCGGCCTTATTCGGAATGTAGGGCCGGTCCTTACCGCCGACTTTATGCGTGCCGGAGACGCTGCGGATCACGCGGCCGTGGTCGTCGAGAATATCGAGCGCGGGCGCTCCCTTCTGCGGTGCGTTCTGATAGAACGTGACGATCACGCCATAGGGCGGATTATCGGCCGCGAAGTTTGTGTACGTCCCCTCGTCGTTAGGATGCAGCGTCCATTCGTAGGCGATTCGCGGCGTGAAGAGCCAGCTGCCGCGCGAAATCGCTTGCGAAAGCTGCTGAACCGGCGAGATGTCGTCCATGATATAGGCCGACCGGCCGTGGGTCGCGATCACGAGATCGTCGTACTGCGGCTGCACCCGGATATCGCGCACCGACGCCGGCGGCAACTCGTTCTGGAACGACTGCCAGTTTGCGCCGCCGTCGAAGGATATCCAAATGCCCTCTTCCGTTCCGAGATAAAGCAGGTCGCGGCTGCGCGTGTCGGGCCGAATCGAACGCGCCCACTGCGCGGCGGGCAATCCATTGACGATCTTCGTCCAGTGCCGACCGAAATCGTGGGTAACCCAGGCATACGGTGCGTTGTCGCCGATATAATGCGCGTCGTCGACGGCATAGGCGGTGCCGTCGGAGAGTTGCGACGGCGCGACGGTTTCGAAGCGCCCCTGCGGCGCGCCGTCGGGCGTTACGTTCGTCCAATGCTTACCGCCGTCGCGCGTGAGCTGCACGAGGCCGTCGTCGGTTCCCACCCAGATCTCGCCGCGGCCGACCGTCGAGCCCTCGATGTCGAGAATGGTATCGGTGTACTCGGCACCGGAGACGTCGTTGGTGATGGGTCCGCCTGCCGGCGCTTGGTGCGCCTTGACGTTGCGCGTGAGATCGGGGCTGATCGGCGTCCACGTGTGGCCGCGATCGGTGGTCTGGAACACGACGTTGCCGCCGTACCAACCGATGAGCTTACCATCGGCGCTGCGCCACGGAGCGAACGCGATCGGCGACTCCCAGTTGAATCGGTACTTCGCAGTCGCCACGTTCCACGATTCTTTGCCCGTAGGCAAATACGGCTGCGCCGACCACTGATCTTGGGTTACGCGGTTGTAAACGTTGATCGAGCCGTTCTGCGAGTCCGACCAGATCCAGTTTGGATCGTCGGGTTCGGGAATGCCCCACTGGCCGTCGCCGCCCGCCGTGACGATCCAGGCCTTGTTTTGAATACCCTACGGATCGAGCGAGTTCGACGGACCGCACCAGCCGTTGTTATCTTGCAGCCCGACGCAGACCGTGTACGGATTGTCGTTGCCAACCCCCACGCGATAGATCTGTCCGATCGGGAGGTTCGCCGAGAAGAACCAGTTGTCGCCGCCGTCGAGGGTCAGCACGTAGCCGCCGTCTTCGCCGAGCATGATGCGCGCCGGATCGTTGGGGGCGATCCAAATCGCGTGAAAGTCCGAGTGCACGCTGTCCGCGACCGCCTTGAACGTCTTGCCCGCGTCGGTGCTCATCATCACTTCGAAGGAGAGCGCGTAAACTCGATCCGGATTCTTCGGATCGACTTCGACGTGCGAAAAGTAAAACGGACGCGCGTCGACCAGCGAGTCCTTGCTTACCATCTGCCAGTTCGAGCCGCCGTCGTCGGAGCGCCAAAGCACGCCTTCGTTCGATTCGATCACCGCATAGACGCGATTGCCGTTGCTCGGCGCTACCGCGAGCCCGATGCGGCCGGTGGGAGCGCCGGGAAGTCCGTGGCCCTCGAGTTTCGTCCACGTCTCGCCGCCGTCGGTCGACTTATAGACGCCGTCTTCGGTGCCGCCGCTGGTGAACGTCCACGGGCGGCGCTGGAACTTCCAAATCCCCGCGTAGACGACGCTCGGGTTCTGCGCGTCCATCGCGAGATCCGATGCGCCGCTCTCCGGACCCACCGAAAGCGACTGCTTCCACGTCTTTCCGCCATCGTCGGTCACGTAGACTCCGCGATCGGAACTATCCGAAAAGACGTCGCCGAGCGCGCCGACGATCACGTGATTGTGATTGCGCGGATCGATGAGGATGCGCGAGATCTGCCGCGTCTCCGCGAGACCGACCTTCGTCCACGAGTCGCCGCCGTCGGTCGTCTTGTACATGCCGTCGCCGTAACTCACGTCGTTGCGCGGATTCGACTCACCCGTCCCGACCCAGACCGTTTGATTGTCGACCGGATCGATGGCGATCGCACCGATCGCGCCGACGCCCTGCTTATCGAAGACCGGATCCCACGTCTGGGCGCCGTTGGACGACTTCCAAACCCCGCCGCCGGCGGCGCCGAGATAGTAGAGCTTAGGGTCCGTCGCCGAGCCGGCGACGGCAGCCACGCGTCCGCCCGCGGCGGCCGGACCGATCGATCGCCACCGCATGTTTGCAAACGCCGGCCCGGGGCTAGGCGTGGGCGATGGTGACGGCGTCGTCACGGGCTGTGTCGGCGACGACGACGGCGGCGGTGAAACCGCCACAGCCGACGACGAAAGTACGGCTAAGAGCAGCGCGTGCATCATGAACTCCAACGATCCTCCTGGTTCACGCTCTCACGGCGCGCGGGTTCCAACTCCTGCGCGCCGGCTATCAAAGAAATATCAAACGAGATGGTGTTAGTGCGACGCCGCGCCCGGGTGATGCGCCTCGTACATCGGGACGTTCACGTGGATCGCGTACCATTGAGACCAGGCAATCATGCCGCAGATGACGACGATCACGACGGTGACTATCGCAAGCGCTCGCCCGTGATGCCGAGGTTCCCGGCGCGGCCCTTCCCCGGAAGGCCGGTCAAATGGGAGACGCGAACCCACCGGCCCCATATGCGGAGGACCATCGCCAGGCTCCTGGCGACAGCCGTCGTGCTGTGCGGCTCGTTGCTCGGCACGCGAACTCCGGCGCTCGCGGCGCATCGCGCCGTGCCCGCCACGCCTGCAGCCATCGCCGTCTATGCCAAGGTTCTTCGGCACATCAATCCTCAGATGCCGGGATGGCAGAGCCGCGATCTTGCCCGGCGCGTGCTGGTCAACGCGGAGCGCTGGCGGATCGATGCCAACATGCTCGTTGCGATCGTCACGGTCGAGTCGGGCTGGCAGACGCACGCCCTGTCGCCGGCCGGCGCGATCGGACTCGGCCAACTGATGCCGGGCACGGCGGCGCTGCTCGGGGTGAACCCCCACGACCCGAAGGAGAATCTCTCGGGCGCCGCTCGCTATCTCCGCGGGCTCATGCTTCGCTTCGGTGCCAGCCGCTACAGCCTCGTCTTTGCCGCGTATAACGCCGGACCGAAGGCGGTCAACGAGTACGGCGGCGTTCCACCGTATTACGAGACGGTCAACTACGTGACGCGCGTCCTCGATACGTGGGAGCACCTCTCGAAGACCGTCCACTTGCCGCCGAGCGCCTTCGCCGCGGCGATTCCCGCGCACGGCCTCGACATCGACTACTGGCTCGACGCTCAAACCCAACCGTAGCCTCGAAGGACTCGCGCTCCCATGATCTGCGCGGTGCTCTTCGACCGTGACGAAACGATCGTCGTTGACGTTCCGTTCAACGGCGATCCCGATCGCGTGCAGCCGGCGCCCAATGCGCGCGCGCTCCTGGACCGCTTGCGCGCGGTGGGCTTGCCGCTGGCCGTCGTGAGCAATCAGAGCGGAATTGGGCGGGGCTTGATTACGGCCGAGCAGGCCGATGCGGTGAACCGTCGGGTTGACGAGCTGCTAGGCCCGTTCGCGGGATTCTTCGTCTGTCCGCACGCGCCCGAAGACGCCTGCGAGTGCCGCAAGCCGAAGCCGAAGCTGATCCTCGACGCCGCGCGAGCGCTTGGCGTCGACCCGTCGTGCTGTGTCGTGGTCGGCGATCGTCAGAGCGACGTCGATGCGGCGGAAAACGCAGGCGCGATGGCGATGAAGATCAGCGGGCCGCACGAGCTGGGGCGCGCAATAGACGAAATACTCGCCCGACGCTGACGCTCGGTCGCAGCGCGTTACGGTGAAGCCGGGACGTAAATCTCGCTGCCGGACTCTGCGAACTCGCGCGACTTCTCGGCCATGCCGCGTTCGGCATACTCGCGCACCTCCTGCGTAATCTTCATCGAGCAGAAGTGCGGTCCGCACATCGAGCAGAAATGCGCGATCTTCGCGCCGGGGGCGGGCAGCGTCTCGTCGTGGAACTCGCGTGCCGTCTCCGGATCGAGAGCGAGATTGAACTGATCCTCCCAACGAAACTCGAAGCGCGCTTTCGACAGCACGTCGTCCCAGTGCGAAGCGCCGGGATGGCCTTTTGCGAGGTCGGCTGCGTGCGCGGCGATCTTATAGGCGATGACGCCGTCCTTGACGTCCTTTTTGTTCGGGAGTCCGAGGTGTTCTTTCGGCGTGACGTAGCAGAGCATGGCGGTGCCGAACCAGCCGATCATCGCGGCGCCGATCGCGCTGGTGATATGGTCGTATCCGGGCGCGACGTCGGTCACGAGCGGCCCGAGCGTGTAGAACGGCGCCTCGCTGCAAACCTCGAGCTGCTTGCGCATGTTCTCCTCGATCAGATGCATCGGGACGTGGCCCGGCCCCTCGATCATCACTTGCACGTCGTGCTTCCACGCAACGCCGGTGAGCTCGCCGAGCGTTTCCAGCTCGGCGAACTGCGCCGCATCGTTGGCATCGGCAGTGCATCCCGGCCTCAAACCGTCGCCCAGCGAGAAAG
Organism: Vulcanimicrobiota bacterium; assembly: GCA_963699435.1. Taxonomy (GTDB): domain Bacteria; phylum Vulcanimicrobiota; class Vulcanimicrobiia; order Vulcanimicrobiales; family Vulcanimicrobiaceae; genus Cybelea. Next base: position 513,236 of record CAVOTV010000006.1, on the reverse strand, counting down.
CGACGTCGTAGGCCCTCATGATCTCGCAGATCTCTTCGAAATGCTCGTAGAGAAAGTTCTCGCGATGGTGCGCCAGGCACCACTTGGCTAAGATCGAGCCGCCGCGCGAGACGATGCCGGTGATTCGCGAGGCGGTGAGCGGCACGTAACGCAGCAGAACGCCGGCGTGAATCGTGAAGTAGTCCACGCCCTGTTCGGCCTGCTCGACGAGGGTGTCGCGGAAGAGCTCCCAGGTAAGATCCTCGGCCTTTCCGCCGACCTTCTCGAGCGCTTGATAGATCGGGACCGTGCCGATGGGCACCGGCGAGTTGCGCAAGATCCACTCGCGCGTCTCGTGGATGTTCTTGCCCGTCGAGAGATCCATGACGGTGTCGGCGCCCCAGCGCGTCGCCCACGTCATCTTCTCGACCTCTTCGTCGATCGACGACGCGACCGCGGAGTTGCCGATGTTCGCATTGATCTTCACGAGGAAGTTTGCGGCCGATAATCATGGGCTCGCTCTCGGGATGATTGACGTTCGACGGAATGATCGCGCGTCCGCGCGCGACCTCGTCGCGAACGAGCTCGGCTGCGACGTTCTCGCGCACGGCGATGAACTCCATCTCGCGCGTGATCTCGCCCCGTCGCGCGTAGTGCATCTGCGTGACGTTCGCACCGGGCTTTGCGCGGCGCGGCTTGCGGGACGCGGCGAAACGCACGTCCTCGAGCTCCGGCATTGCATCGCGGCCGCGCCGATAGATCGACGTCGGATGCTCGAGCTCGATCGGTATCGCCCCGCGCGGCGATCCACGCCGCGCGCAGGGGCGCGAGACCCTGCGCGGAAATCGATCGACCACTGCGGATCGCCGTGGGGGCCGCTGGTGTCGTAGAGCGTGTGGACCGTTCCGTCCGTCAGCGTAATCGCCCGGCGGGGAACGCGAATCGAAGGGTCGCTCCCCTCAACGTAAACTTTCATCGAACCTCCCTACGCCGGCATTACCCGGATCAGGTTACTTGCGGTCGGCACGGCGCGCCGTGCCCTCTCAGCCTGCAGCTCCCGCTGAAGCGCTTTCTTACCCCGAGCGGCGCGCCATCCTTCGTGCTGGGATGCATCTTGGAGCCGACCAGCCTTGCGATTGGATGGATCCATTGAGATGATATGTTCTGCCTCGGCTCAAATGAGCGCGCCATGGCGATCCTCGCCTCGGACCCCGACCCGCAAGAAACTCGAGAGTGGCTCGAGGCGCTTCGCGGCGTGATTTCGGCCGAAGGGCCGGAGCGCGCGCGTCAGCTCATCGCGCACCTCGTCGACGAAGCGCAAAACAACGGCGCGATGATCTCGCTCGGTTTGACGACGCCCTACGTCAACACGATCCCACCGGATCGCCAGCCGCCGATGCCCGGCGATCGCGACCTCGAGGCCCGGCTGCGGCACTACGTGCGCTGGAACGCGCTTGCGATGGTCGTGCGGGCGAACAAGATCAGCTCGGAGCTCGGCGGGCACGTGGCGAGCTTCGCGTCGGCTGCAACGCTCTACGACGTAGGATTCAATCATTTCTTCCGCGCGCGCAGCGAGACGTTCGGCGGCGACCTCGTCTTCTTCCAAGGCCATTCTTCGCCGGGCGTTTACGCGCGCGCGTTCCTCGAGGGGCGCGTCACCGAGGATCAGCTCGAGCGGTTCCGTCAAGAAGTCGACGGCACGGGGCTTTCGTCGTATCCGCATCCATGGCTAATGCCGGATTTCTGGCAGTTCCCCACGGTCTCGATGGGGCTCGGCCCGATCATGTCGATCTATCAAGCGCGCTTCATGCGTTACTTGCACGACCGCGGTCTGCGCGATACGACGGGACGCAAAGTCTGGGCCTTCGTCGGCGACGGCGAGATGGACGAACCCGAATCGCTTGGGAGCGATTTCGCTCGCCGGGCGTGAGAAGCTCGATAACCTGATCTGGGTCGTCAACTGCAACCTTCAGCGGCTCGACGGACCGGTTCGCGGCAACGGAAAGATCATTCAGGAGCTCGAGGGCGTCTTCAAAGGCGCCGGTTGGAACGTCATCAAGGTGATTTGGGGAAGCCGCTGGGATCCGCTCCTCGCCGGCGACAAGAGCGGCCGGCTCGTGCAGTTGATGAACGAGTGCGTCGACGGCGATTACCAAACGTTCAAGTCGCGCAACGGCAAGTACGTCCGCGACGAATTCTTCGGCCGGTATCCCGAGACGCGCTCGCTGGTCGAAAACCTGAGCGACGACGAAATCTGGGCGCTGCAGCGCGGCGGCCACGATTCGATCAAAGTCTACGCGGCCTACAAGGCCGCCTTCGAACACTCTGGACAGCCGACCGTCGTGCTCGCGAAAACGATCAAAGGCTACGGAATGGGCGAAGCCGGCGAAGCGCAGAACATCGCGCACCAGGCGAAGAAAATGGAAGTGGAAGCGATGCGCGCCTTTCGCGATCGCTTCTCGCTGCCGATCTCCGATGAAGCGATTGCGGGCGAGAAGATCCCCTTCCTCAAGCCGGCCGATGATTCGCCGGAGATGCAGTACCTGCGCGAGCGACTCAAAACGCTCGGAAGCTTGCCGCAGCGCAAGCGCAAGTCCGCGGCACTCACGGTGCCGGATCTCTCGGCGTTCGACGCTCAGCTGCAGGGCACGGGCGACCGGCACATCTCGACGACGATGGCGTTCGTGCGCGTTCTCAATACCATCGCCCGCGATCACGAGATCGGTCCGCGCGTCGTGCCGATCGTCGCCGATGAGTCGCGTACGTTCGGCATGGAAGGCATGTTCCGTCAGCTCGGGATCTACTCGTCGGTCGGACAGCTGTATCACCCGCAAGATGCCGAGCAGCTGATGTGGTACCGCGAAGACAAGCTCGGACAGATTCTTCAGGAGGGCATCAACGAAGCGGGCGCGCTCTCGTCGTGGATCGCGGCCGGAACGTCGTACAGCAACCACGACCTCCCGATGATTCCGTTCTACATCTTCTACTCGATGTTCGGCTTCCAGCGCGTCGGCGATCTCACGTGGGCCGCCGGCGACAGCCGCACGCGCGGCTTCCTGCTCGGCGCCACCTCGGGCCGCACGACGCTGAACGGCGAGGGGCTGCAGCACGAAGACGGGAGCAGTCAGGTTGCGGCTTCGTTCGTTCCCAACTGCCGCAGTTACGATCCGACGTACGCTTACGAAGTGGCAGTGATCGTGCAAGACGGTCTGCGGCGCATGCTCGCCGACCAGGAAGACGTCTACTACTACATCACGCTGATGAACGAGAACTATCAGCATCCGGCCATGCCGCCGGAGACGCGCGACGGCATCCTGCGCGGCATGTATCTCTTGCACAACGGCAAACTCGGGCGAGAAAACGAACCGTCCGCGCGTGCAGCTGTTCGGCTCGGGAGCGATTCTGCGCGAAGTAATGGCCGCGGCCGAGCTGCTCGCCATCGGATTGGAACGTGGACAGCGACGTCTGGAGCGTAACGAGCTTCAACGAACTGCAGCGCGACGGCGTTGCGGCACGACGCTGGAACATGCTGCATCCGCAGGATGCGCCGCGCCGCTCGTACGTTGAGGAATGTCTCGACGGACGCGCCGGCCCCGGCATTGCCGCAACCGACTACATCCGCACCTTCGCCGATCAGATTCGCCCGTTCGTCGGACGCCGATACGTCGCGCTCGGAACCGACGGCTACGGCCGCAGCGATTTCCGGCGCAAGCTGCGCGAGTTCTTCGAGGTCGACCGTCATTTCGTCACCGTCGCCGCGCTGCAGGCGCTCGCCGAGGAAGGGACGATTCCAAAAACGACGGTCGCGCAAGCGCTCGACAAGTATCGACATCGATCCGAACAAGCCCAATCCCATCACGGTCTAGAGGTCATGTGCGATATGATCGAGGTCCGCGTCCCAGACATCGGCGATTTCAAGGACGTCCCGGTGATCGAAGTGCTCGTCAAGCCGGGCGATCGGGTGAAGAAAAACGACTCGCTCGTGACGCTCGAGAGCGAGAAAGCCTCGATGGAGGTGCCCTCCGAGGCCGACGGCGTCGTGCAAGACGTCAAAGTGAAGGTCGGCGACAAAGTCTCGCAGGGCTCGCCGCTGCTCGTGCTTGCCGACGCCGGCGGCACGCCCTCACCTGCGCCTGCGCCCCCCTCCGCATCGCCGAGCGGCGACGCGATCGAAGTCCGGGTGCCCGATATCGGCGACTTCAAAGACGTTCCGGTCATCGAAGTGCTCGTCAAACCGGGCGATCGCGTGAAGAAAAACGACTCGCTCGTGACGCTCGAGAGCGAGAAAGCCTCGATGGAGGTACCCTCCGAGGCCGACGGCGTCGTGCAAGACGTCAAAGTGAAGGTCGGCGACAAAGTCTCGCAGGGCTCGCCGCTGCTCGTGCTCGCATCGTCGTCCGGTCCGACCGCACCACCGCCGGCGCCGGCCGCGCCATCGCCGGCCGCATCGTCGCCGGTAGCGCAAACAGCGCCGGCCGCGCCGCAAGCCGCGCAGGCTACGCCGGTGCCCGCTGCCGCAAGCGGCGTCGTGCACGCGGGCCCGTCGGTACGGCAGTTCGCGCGCGAACTCGGCGTCGATCTCCAGCAGCTCCGCGGAACGGGCCCTAACGGTCGCGTCACGCGCGAGGACGTGCAGGGCTTCGTGAAGGGCGCGCTGCAAAGCGGCGGCGGCGCCGCGGCGCGACGCCGTTCCCCGGCCTTCCGGCTTGGCCGAAGCTCGACTTCGCGCAATACGGCGAGACGGAGCGCCGGCCGCTCTCGCGCATCAAGCGGCTTTCCGGACCGAACCTTCATCGCAACTGGGTACTGATTCCGCACATCACCAACTACGACGAAGCCGACGTAACCTCGATCGAAGCGCTTCGCAACGAAGTCAACGCCGAACAGGCCAAATCGGGCGGCCCGAAGCTCACGATGCTCGCGTTTTTGATTCGCGCTTCGCGTCGCGGCACTGCAGCGATACCCGGAGTTCAACGCCTCGCTCGACGGCGAAGAACTGATTCTCAAGCGTTATTACAACGTCGGCTTTGCAGCCGATACGCCCGGCGGCCTCGTCGTGCCGGTGATCAAGAAGCGCCGATACGAAGGGCTTGATCGAGATCGCGCGCGAGGCCGTCAGGAGTTAGCCGGAATGCGCGCGAAGGGAAACTGACGCTCGCGCAGATGCAGGGCGGCACGTTCACGATCTCGTCGATCGGCGGAATCGGCGGCACGGCCTTCACCCAGATCGTCAACGCGCCGGAAGTCGCGATTCTCGGCGCGACGCGCGCGGCGACCAAACCGGTCTGGGACGGCAAGCAGTTCGTCCCGCGCCTGATGTTGCCGATCAGCGTCAGTTACGACCATCGCGTTATCGACGGCGCGGGCGCCGCGCGCTTCCTCGTTTACATCAGCGAACTCTTGGCCGACTTCCGTCGCGTCATGTTATGAGCACGAAAAAGGAGTATCCATGATCAGAGGCATCGACATCACCGCGTATCTCGTCAAGGATCCGCAAGCCGCCATCGCCTTCTATCGCGACGTGCTCGGGATGGAGCCGACCGAGATCGACGATCAGGGACGGGGCGCCGAGTTCACGCTAGCCGACGGTTCGACGTTCGGCGTCTGGAAGCCCGAAGATGGCGAGACCGGCGGCGCGATCATGTTCGCGGTGGACGACGCAAAAAGCGCCGTCGAGACGCTTCGCGCGCGCGGGCTCGAGCTCAGCGACATGATGGAATCGCCGGTATGTTTTATGTCCTTCGGACAGGATCCTGAAGGCAACGCGATCATCATCCATCAACGCAAAACGGGCTAGCCCCGGGCTAACCCTGCTGTTGGATCGCCCGCGTCGAAAACGGCGCGTGCCATTCGCGCTCGCCGACCTTGAGCACCCAGACGTACGTACGATCGGGCGCGAGCGGCATCGGCGTTATGTTCACTGCGAACGGGACGTTGATGTCGGCGCCCGGCTTCGTTCCCGGCGGACGTCCGACTTCGATCTCGTTCTCCATATGAATCGTCGTAAACGTCTCCGGGCCGGTCTGCACGACGACGGCCTTTCCGTCGGCATCCAGAAGGTCGAGCGCCCACGTGATCTTTCGATTCGTCTCGCCCCACGGAACGTGGAGGATGAACGCCACCGCCGACGGCGCGCTCACCGGACTGCTCGTGTGCGTCCAGCCGATGCCGAGCGCGTGCAGTTTTCCGTCGGGCGACGTTTGTGCCGAGTCTGCCAAAAAGAGGGTCGCGTCCATCGTTTCTCGTCCTTATCCTGAGGCGCGAAGATTGCGGAGCACGTATTGCAAGATGCCGCCGTGGCGGTAATACTCGGCTTCGTTGGGCGTATCGATCCGCACGCGGACCTCGAATTCGATCGCGCGCGCGCTCCGCGGGTCGGTCGCCTTCACGTGCAGCCGCATACGCGGCTCGAGCCCCTGTTCCAATCCGGTGATGTCGAAGATCTCCTCGCCTTCGAGCCCGTAGGTCGACCGGTCGGCGCCGTCGAGATATTCGAGCGGAAGCACGCCCATGCCGATGAGGTTGCTGCGGTGGATGCGCTCGAACGAATCGGCGATCACGGCGCGGACGCCGAGCAGAAACGGTCCCTTCGCGGCCCAATCACGCGACGAGCCGGAGCCGTACTCCTTGCCGGCAAGCACGATGAGCGGCGTTCCGTCCGCCGCGTATCGGCGCGACGCATCGAAAATCGAAAGCTCTTCGTTGGTAGGGAGATAGCGCGTGACCCCGCCTTCAACCCCGGGCACGAGCGCGTTACGCAGGCGAACGTTGGCGAACGTCCCGCGCACCATCACCTCGTGATTCCCGCGGCGCGCGCCGTAGGAGTTAAAGTCGCGCGGCTCGATGCCGTGCTCGGTCAGGTAGCGCCCCGCCGGACTGTGACGAGCGATGCTGCCCGCCGGCGAGATGTGGTCGGTGGTGACTGAATCGCCGAGTACTGCGATCGCGCGCGCGCCGCGAATCTCTCGCAGCGGCGCCGGTTGCGCGGGCATTCCGTCGAAATACGGCGGACGCTTCACGTATTCGGAGTGCGGATCCCAAGGATACCGCTCGCTCGACGCAACGCTCAGCTCGCGCCAGTTCTCGTCGCCTTTAAAAACGTCGGCATACTCGCGCTCGAACATCTCCTCGCCGATGCACTGCGCCATCGTCTGCGCGATCGCGTCGTTGCTGGGCCAAATCTCGCGCAGATAGACCGGCGTACCGTCGCTGCCGGTTCCCAGCGGCTCGGTCGTCAAATCGAGATCCATGCGCCCAGCCAGCGCGTAGGCCACGACCAGCGGCGGTGAGGCGAGATAGTTTGCGCGAACCTGCGGGTGAATGCGGCCTTCAAAATTTCGGTTGCCGGAGAGCACCGCGGCGACGACCAGATCGCCGTCGGCGACTGCCTCGGAGACGTCGCTCGGCAGCGGGCCGGAGTTTCCGATGCACGTCGTGCACCCGTAACCGATCAAATTAAAACCGAGCCGGTCGAGATACGGCGTCAGCCCGGCTTTCTTCAAATAGTCGGTCACGACTTTCGAGCCGGGTGCGAGCGACGTCTTCACCCACGACTTCGTCGCGAGCCCGCGTTCGATCGCGTTGCGTGCGAGCAATCCCGCGCCGATCAAAACCGAAGGATTCGAAGTATTCGTGCAACTGGTGATCGCGGCGATCACGACCGAGCCGTCGTCGACCTGATCGAGCGTTTGCGCGATCGTGGCGGTGCCGCCGCCGCCTTCGCTCTCGAAGCGCGCGACCGCGCCGTTGGGCCCGTCGCGCGCGACGAGCCACTCGTGGAGCGCGCGCTCGAACGATGCCTTCACGCCGCCCAGCGGGACGCGATCCTGCGGACGTCGCGGCCCCGCGAGGCACGGCTCGACGTCGCCGAGATCGAGCGTGAGCGTGTCCGCAAAGTCGGGATCGGGCGTTGCGTCGGTCCGAAAAAGCCCTTGCGCCTTCGCATACGCCTCGACGAGCGCGATCTGCTCGTCGGAGCGCCCGGTGAGCCGCAAATATTCGAGCGTCCGATCGTCGATGGCGAAGATCGCGACCGTCGAACCGAACTCCGGCGACATATTGCCGATCGTCGTGCGGTCGACGACCGGAAGCGCGGAGAGACCGGCCCCGAAAAACTCGACGAACTTGCCGACGACACCCTTGTGCCGCAGCATCTCCGCGACCGTGAGCACGAGATCCGTCGCCGTGACCCCCTCGCGCAGCGCGCCGGTCAAGCGGAAACCGATGACTTCGGGGATGAGCATCGTGACCGGCTGACCGAGCATCGCAGCCTCCGCCTCGATCCCGCCGACGCCCCACGCGAGCACGCCGAGACCGTTGACCATGGTGGTGTGCGAATCGGTGCCCACCGCGGTATCGGGATAGGCGAGCGGCTCGCCGGCCGCATCGGCCCCGAAGACGACGCGGGCGAGATACTCGATATTGACTTGATGCACGATACCGGTTCCCGGCGGAACGACGCGAAAGCCCGAAAGCGCCGATTGGCCCCACTTGAGGAACGCATACCGCTCGCGGTTGCGCTCGAACTCGAGTTCGGTATTCTTTGCCAGCGCATCGTTGGTTCCGAAGTAGTCGGCCTGCACGGAGTGGTCGATCACCAGCTCGACGGGCTGGAGCGGATTGATCGCACTGGGATGACCGCCCATCGTCGCCATCGCGTCGCGCATTGCGGCGAGATCGACGACGCACGGAACGCCGGTGAAATCCTGCAGCAAAACGCGCGCCGGGGTGAAGGCGATCTCGCGTTCGCGCCGGCCGCGAGCCGGGCGTGCGAGCGCTTCGATGTCGTCGCGCTTGACGATGCGCCCGTCTTCGAAGCGCAGCAAATTTTCGAGCAGAATCTTTAGCGAAAAGGGGAGCCGCTCGAGCCTCGCGATGCCGGCCTCTTCGAGCGCGCCGAGCCGGAAATAACGATACGACCGGCTCCCGGCGCGCAGCGTATCGAGCGCTTTGAAGCTATTAGGGTGTTCGTTCATCGGACAGGCGTACTTTGGGATCGCCGTAGGCGTAGCCTTCGATTCTGAGCGCGGTGTCGCCGCGCAGCAGTCGCCAGAGCGGATCGGCAACGAGCGCCGTCCTCCACGGCTGCAGCGCAAGCGCGCGCTCCAAGCTCGCGAGGTCGCCGGGAACCTCCCGTGCGACGCGCTCGAGCGCCGACCGCGGCACGAGCAGGCTCGGCGGCAGACCCGCATCGCGCGCGATCTCGGCGACCGCCGAGCCGAGAAACGAAACGAGCGCATCGCGCGCGGGCGCGCCGGGGCGCGTCGGGCGCTGCGGGAGATCGGCGTCGTCGAGCGCCAGCCCGCGCGCCACCGCCTGCAAGATCGCGTCGCCAAGCTGCCGCTTCATGCCGGCATCGAGCCGCCGTAACTGCGCGAAATCCTCAAAGCGCGTCGGCTTTAGCGCGCGAGCCCGGCAACGACGTCGTCGGGGAGCACGTAGCGAACCGGGAGATCGCGTTCGCGGGCGATTCGGTCGCGCAGGCTTCACGAGTTCGTTCAGGATGCCGAGTTCGCGCCGGCTCATCCGCATCGCGCCGGGAATGCGCATGATACGCCCGGCGTTCGTCGATTCTATATCGCTCGATGTCGCCGAGCTCGGCGCACTCTTCGTACACCCATTCGTAGCGCCCCATCTCCTCTAGACGGGGCACGAGCGATTCGTAGAGCGGCAACAAATGCGCCACGTCGCCGACTAAGTACTCGATCTGCCGTTCTGAAAGCGGGCGCGCCGACCAATCGCTGACGGTCTGCGATTTCGCAAGACGTACGCCGCAGACGGCACGCACGAGATCTGCAAGCGAGATCTGCATCCGTACCCGAGAAACGCCGCCGCGATCTGCGTATCGAAGACCCGCGGCGGCACGAGCTCGTAACGGTCGGCAAAGATCTTGAGATCCGCCGAGAGGGCGTGGCCGACGACCGTAGTTTTCGTCAGGGCCGCCGCCAACTCGCGCAAATTCGCAAGCGCGACCGCGTCCACGATCGCGGCCCCGTCGCCGAATGCGATCTGCACGACCATTAATCGCGGCGAGTAGGTTCGTTCGGCATGAAACTCGGTGTCGAGCCCGACGCGATCGGCATCCGCAACGCGAGCGCAGAGCGCGCGCAGCGAGCCCGCATCGGCGACGATCGTCGGCGCGTTCACGGCGGCGGGGAGGCCGTTTCGGTGCGGCGGAAGTGGAAATGCGGGCAGCGGTGCGTCAAGCAGTAGCGGTGCGCGTACCGGCTCGCCCTCGATTCGTAGCCGTGCAGCGCGACGGTTACCCGGTCGCCGAAGATCGTGAGCAGCGCGCAGATCGGAATGGCGATCGCGCACATCGTCCACACGTGCACCCAGACCGGGACCCTAAAGGCCGCCGCGGTCGCGGTCGCGACCGTTCCGCCGAAACCGGGAATCACGCGCACCGCGAGCAAGAACGCCGGCGAGCCCACCGGAAAGCGCTTGACCCACGGCGGCAGGCGGTGCAAATACTCTTCCAATCGCCACAGACGCGTCGCGTGACGGTTGATCCAATAGCCGAGCAAGGCCGCTCCGACGAGGCCGAACGCGTCGACGAGCGTCCCGCGCACCGGCCCGAAGACCGCCCCGTTCATGATCGCGAGCGCGTCGGTCACCGAAAACGGGGCCGAGGCGACGAGGATGAAGATTCCGATCGCCAACGGATAGGCGAACGGACCGATGGTACGGATCTGGTGCTCGATGTGCGGCTGATCGCGAATGACGAAGTATGCCAGCACGAACGACGTCGCGAGCAGCGCGAGCGCGGCACCCCTGCGAAGGAGGCGAATCAAGCGGTGGTTGTCAGAACGGTTGATCACGGTGCTCTGCGGAGTTGCCCTCTACGCTTCGGTTTTCATGCTGGGCAAGAGCCGGCGAGCCGCGCGGGGCGAGATCGAGGGTCCAGCGTCGTCATGACGCCGAGGGCGCACCTCTTTGGTATCCCTAACGCGCTGCTCGGTGTGCTTTATTATCCCGCCGTGGCGGTCGCGGTCTGGTTCGTCCATGGGCGGCTCGGTGCAGTCGCGCTGCTGCTCGCGATGCTGGCGGCAGCCGGCTCTTCGGCCTACCTCGCGTATTCGCTCCTCTTCGTTACGCGCCGCTCGTGCCCGTATTGCTGGACCTCGCACGTCGTTAACTGGTCCCTGCTGGTATTCGGGCTTTGGCTATTTCTGCCCGAGATATTGAATCGGGGCGCTTGGTTTTGATAGAATCGCCCTCTCGGGTCAGGACGGCACAACCGTCGCCGCAACCGCCGTGAGAGAGGGCCGGCCGCGTAGCGTGAGTTCTACGCTCCGGCGAACGGCAGATTGATAGGGGGCCGCGCGAGTGCGCGGCCCCTCTGCTCATTCGACGTCGGAAATCATCGCGCGGTAGGCCGGATCGCGCGTCGGAGCACCGGCGAACCACGCGCCGAGCATCTCTTCCGCGATCGCGGGCGAAGTCGCGCGCAAACTGATGCAGAGCACGTTTGCGTCATTCCATTCGCGCGCGCCCGCCGCCGTCGCGGCGTCGGCGCAGAGCGCGGCGCGAACGCCGCTCACTTTGTTCGCCGCGATGCTCACGCCGGTTCCCGTCCAGCAGCAGAGCACGCCGCAATCCGCATCGCCGCGCGCGACCGCATTTGCGACCGCACGACCGACCGACGGCCATGCATCGTTCTCGCCCGGCGCAAGCGCGCCGTGGCGCATCACCTCGTGACCGTGAGCGTGCAGCCACCGGCCGATCGATTCGGGGAGCTCGCCGGCGGAATCGCTGCCAAGTGCGACGCGCATGGAGAGGTTTTCGACGTCGAGCGCGGGGAGACTAGCCGGACGTGAGCACCGTACGGTTGGCGGCTACGGTCATTCTCGTGCGACCGCCGTTTGAAGTCTATCTGACGAGGCGCAGCGCACGAAGCGCCTTCGCGCCCGATGCGTTCGTCTTTCCCGGCGGAACGGTCGACGTCACCGACTTCTCGGCCGCCGCGCAAGAGCGCACGCTCGGCCTCGAGCCCGAACGCATGGCGGCGCAGTTCCGCGCAGCGATTCCAAGTGCGCTTCCGTCGGACGAGCCGGCGCTCGAACGCACCGCACGGCCCGCGCTCTTCGTGGCCGCGATTCGGGAACTCTTCGAAGAGGCCGGCATCCTGCCGGCAAGCGATGCCGACGGAGTCTCGATCGACGCCGTGGAGCTCGCCGCCGCCGAGCGCGAAGCCGTGCGCGACGGCACCACGTCGTTTGCCGGCTTCTTGAGCGCCCGGGATTGGTTCGCCGACGCGCGCGCGCTCACGCTCTTCTCGCATTGGATCACGCCCCGCAGCGAACCGCGCCGCTATAACACGCACTTCTTCATCGCCGCCGCGCCGCCCGACCAAGGTGCGCTCGCCGACGCATCGGAAACGCACGACGGCGTCTGGATCGCGCCCTCGGCGGCGCTCGAGCGCGGACGCGAAGGAAACATGCATCTCGTCTATCCGACGATCAAGCATCTCGAACGCCTGCAGAACTTCGATCGCATCGATACCGCTGCTCACGTTCGCGCGCACCAAGCCGATTTTGACGATCGTTCCGCGCGATGTCGGCGACGACTTCGCAATTCCGCCGGCCCTGGAGGATGCGTGGTAACGCTCGTGCGCGCACCCAATCGCATCGGCGATGACGCTGCAGGGCACGAACTCCTACGTGCTCGATTGCGGCCGGGGCGAAGCACTCGTGATCGATCCGGGACCGCCCATCGAGCGGCACGCCGCCGCGCTCGTCGAATGCCGCGGAAACGGGCGGATTGAAGATCCGAACGATCGTGCTCACGCATGGCCATCCCGACCATGCCTCGGGCGCGGCGCGACTCGCCGCCGCCACCGGCGCCGCGCTCTACGCGCATCCCAAGTGCCGCGGTCGCGCACGATGCCGACCTTCCGCTCGAAGGCGATCTGCGAGCCGGCGCGATCGCGCTGCGCGTGATCGACGCCCCCGGGCATACCTTCGATCACGTCGATCTTCTATTGCCCCGAATCGCGCGCGCTCTTCACCGGCGATACGATTCTCGGCGAAGGTACGACGGTGATCGCGCCGCCGGGCGGCGCGATGCGCCCGTATCAGCAGACGCTGGCGCGCCTGCGCGACGAGTTCGGCGATGCGGCGCGTGATCTACGGCGGTCACGGACCGGCAGTGAACGATCCGCGCGCCAAGATCGCCGAGTATATCGCACACCGGCAAATGCGCGAGCGGCAAATTCTCGATGCGCTCGCCGGCGGACCGCTGACGATTCCCGATCTCGTGCAGCGCATCTACTCGCCGCAGCGCCAAGTGCTGTGGCCCGCAATGGCACGCCAGATACTCGCGCACCTGATCGCCCTCGAGCAGGAAGGGCGCGTCCGCTCGGAGCCGCTCGCCCGGGCGATGACGGCCGAGGAGTCGGCCATCCTCAACCCTCGCATCGAGGAGCTGCTCGGTCCGGAAGAGGCGGCCTTCGTCATCGCCGAGTTGGGAACGGAGTTGCGGCTCGAATCGCTGAACCTCTACTCGTTATGACGTACCGAACGCCGGCCCTCATCGCCATCGCGACGATCCTCGCAGCCTGCGGCCAGCTCGGCGGCACGACTCCCGCGACGAACGCCGTCGCGCCTGCCGCCAAGACCGATTCGTGCTACGTCACCAAACAAGATCCGACTAACGCGCAGGCGACGATCACGTTCTACGGCTGGCCGGACAACTCGCCGCCCGGCAATCAAATCGCTCACCCGGTCATTCATGAGCACGCCGGGGGCGACGGATCGTATTGCAATCCGACGACGTTTGCGACCGAGCGAGCCAATAACAAGACGATTCCGTACGGCACGAAGATCTACGTGCCGTTCATCAAGCAGTATTTCATTCGCGAAGATCTCTGTGCATCGTCGGGCCCCAAGCGCGGCAGCGGCAGCAACGGCTGCCACAAACTCTGGTTCGATCTTTGGATCGGCGGGACGGGCACGTCGAAGGGGCACTATGTGATTGCGTGCGAGCGCGCGCTGACGCCCGGCGGCAAGGTTTCGGTGATTCTTTGGCCGCACGACGGCATGCCCGTTGCCCACCGCGGCCCGATCTATCGCAACGATCCGCCGCCCGACGGCAGCTGCGACGGCAGCCCCGAAAAGTGACGCGGCGTTACGGCACGCGCAGCACGATCTTCCCGAACTGACCCGCACGCTCCATATGCTCGAATGCGGCGACCGCCTCGCCGAGTTCGAACGTGCGGTCGACGGCTGGCCGTAACCCGTTCTCGAAGAGCGCGAGCATAGCGGCGAAAATCGGCCGGACTTCCCATCGACGTGCCCAAGATCGTCACGTGCTTCCAGAAGAGCGGAAACATCTTGATGGTCGCGTCGGCGTTGGTGCCGCCGTAGATCGCGATCCGTCCGCCGGGCCGAACCGCGTCGATCGCCTTGCGCGAGCGTGTCGCCGCCGGACGAATCGACGACGACGTCGATCGGCCCGGCGGCGCGCAGCTGTTTGTGCCAATCCGGATCGGTCTCGTAGTTGATGCGAAGTCCGCCCCAAGCGCCTTGCGCGCGCTCGAGTTTCGCGTCGTCTGCTCGACGTCACGATCGTGCGCGCGCCGATCTTTCTTGCAAAGAGCAGCACGAACGTTTGCACGCCGCCGCCGACGCCGGTGATGAGTATCGTCTCGCCCGCGCGCACGCGCCGCGCGCGTGAACGTGGCGCGGTACGCGGTGAGCCCGGCCAAGCGGAATCGCCGCAGCTTCTTCCATCGAAAGCGACGGCGGCTTGCGATAGACGTTGCCCGACGGCACCGCGACATATTCCGCGAACGTGCCGTCGTGCGGCATTCCGAGAACACCGCTGCCCTTGGCATCCCACACGCGCGGGTCTTCGCCCCAGCCGAGCATCGGATCGATCACGACCTCGTCGCCGTCGCGCACTCCGCAACGACCGTCGAGCGCGCAATTCGCCGGCGCCGTCGGAGCCGAGCGTCACCGGCAGTCGATGCCCGGATAGAGCCCCTGCGTGATGAAGACGTCGCGCCGGTTGAATGCAGCGGCGCGCACGCGCACCAGCGCCTCGCCTGCGCCCGGCTCCGGCCGCGGGATATTGCTCGACGCGCAGATTCTGCGGGCCGCCGATCTCGTGGAGCCGGACGGCCCGCATCGTTTCGTTCATTCGTGCAACGTCATGATAAACTGGATCGCCGCCGGCTGGATGAATGACCGATCGGTCGGGTAGTTGGCCAAATACTCGAATCCTGGCCCGATAAAGCCCGCGGTACGGAACACCCGCATTGTAGAACGTAAACGGGCCGGAGACCGCAGTTGAAAATGTTGGTCGCGGCAGATCGTAAAGTCGATGCGCCCGAAGTTCTTGCCGACGCGCGGCGTCGGTCAGCGTGTACGGGCGCCTGATGGAGCGTGTTGTTGCGTACCGGCGAACGTGAACGCCGTCGCCGCGTGCCACCCGCGCTGCGACCAAATGAAGCGTCGCCGAACCCTGCTGTTGCGGAACGCCGAGGAACTGCTCGTCGTCGACGAGACGTCCCGCCCGACGTCGGATTGGAGACGTACGGGCCGAGCGCGTACGGATACGCGACGTTAAGGCCATACGAGAGCACCATCGTCAGGTGCTGCTGCGGGAACGCCTGCTTGAAGCGCGCTTCAGCACCCTCGTAGACGGCATTGCCGATGTTGATCGGAATCTCGTAGGCGAAGCCGTTGGTGCGAGCGATTGCCGCAGAAACTCACCGCGCCGCCGCCTGGGATAAAAGTTCTCGATCGTGTCGCGCAGGTTCGAGCGGTAGATCGAGACGTCGAGATTCGACGTGCTCGAAAACAGATGCGAAAAGCCGAGTTCGTACTCGGTCGCATGCTCGGGGCGCTCGTTGGGATTGCCGTTGGGCACGACGCAGTTCTGATCCGGGCGGAGGAAGGCCGGGATTTGGCTCGAGCTTGCCGTCGACGACGACCGGCGGGAAGTAGTATCGCTCGGCAAGCAACGGCGGCGCGGAACCCCGTGCCGACCGATGCGCGCACGCACGCTCGACGAGTCCGAGATCCGGGCTCACGCCCAGCGCGCCAGTTCAGGGTGTTACCGAACGAGTCGAGTAGTCGGCGTCGTACAGACCGCCCGAGAAACGCACGTTGCTGCCGAGTTGCTGCGACCCGCGGAAGATAATACGAGTCGATGCTCTGGACAATCGCTCCGTCGATGCCGACGCCGGCCAGCGTCTCTTGGCGCGCGTACCCGCCGAACGCGAACTCGCTGCCGTCGAAGCTGCGCCCCCATGACAGCCCCTCGTTGTAGCGCGTGTCCAGGTGAGCCACGTCGTACGGCGAGATGCCGCCGCCTTGAAAATCCACGTTGTTGTCGGTGGCCGTAGAATTCGGCCGAGAGCGTTCCCGACCCGAGCGAGCGTTCGAATAGGCGTCGTACGCGCGAATGCTCTGCGCGAAGTTCGCGGAGCCTGGCCCCGACGTGATCGCCGTAGACCGGATTCGGCAACCTCATTGGGCTCGCCTGGGCGTCTGCCGAGAAACCGCACGCCGCGCCTGGGCCGCTGAAAACGCAAGTCGGATTGCTCGGCGATGCCGTTGAGCGCGCTCGACTCGTCGCGATTGTTCGCCGAGCGTGAAGACGCGGAAGCCGACGTCGGCGCGCTGCGAGAAATTGTAGTCGAGGTTGACGAGCCCCAACTGCGCGGCGATCGACGAGCCGAGATGCGTGAGAACCGGACAGTTCGGCGTTTTGCGTTTTGGTCTGCGGACCGCAGTAAATCGGCAGATTGTTCGACGGGCACGACATAATCGGTTTGGTTGACCTGCCCGGCCTGCTGGAAATTGTCGCCCGCAAGCGCGTACCCGAGCTTGCCGATCGTACCGGTCAGCATTGAGCCACGCTTTGCGGCGTGCCGTACGAGCCCGCCGAGCTCGAAGATGGCAAAGTGATCGTCCTGCGTCGGCCGGAGCGAGACGAAGTTGACCGCGCCGCCGAACGTGTTGCTTCCCTCGAGATCGGTCGGACCGAGGCCCTCGGTTACGTTCACGCTGTTGAAGGCGGGGACGGCAAACTGCGAGAGATCGATGTCGCCGGTGTTGCCGTCGTTGAGCTGCTGTCCGTCGAGCGTAACCATCGCCTCCGACGGGTCGGGTCCGCGCAGCGAGACGACGTCGGGCGCCGTCGGGGCGCCGGAATCCGGATGCTGCATCACGACCGACGGAACTTGTTCGCAGCGCTTGGAGCGACGTTGGAGTATCCCAGCGCGTCCATCTGCGGCGCGAGACGTCCATCTCGGGGATCACGTTGCGATCGAGCGTGAAGCCGCCGTTGACCGTCACGCTGACCGATCGTGCGAAGCTTCGGCGTGTCGTTGGGCTCCATCACGACCTCGACGTGCGAACCGTCGCCGACGTCACCGGTGTTCACGGTAATCGGGGCATAGCCGCGCGATACCACTGTTAGATCGTAGCGTCCGGCGGGCACCACCACCGAAAAATTGCCCTTTGCGTCCGTGGTGGTCGCGGTGCTGGCTGGTCCCCGCAAGCTGACGGCAGCGCGAGCAATCGGCGCGCCGCTTGGACTGTGCACGTTGCCGCTCAATGCACAGCACACGGCGAGAAGTACAGGTAGCATTGCGGCAGCCTGGTTCGCGCATCCCGGTGCCCCAGGCCTTCCGGCGCGGGGCGACGTACAACGCGGCGATGGATGTACGTGGACGCCGGTTGCGCGCGCTTTTCCGAGGGCTCGCGCGACTGCAACGGAGCTTTACGATCGAAGTCGGCCCGGTACGCGCGACGGGCGTACCCGCTATTCTGCTCGGCGTGACGGGCATCGTGCTCGCAGCCGGCGTCACTGCTGCGCTTGCGAAGGGCGCAACGCGCCTGCCCGAAACGCTCGGCGAAGCCCGCGGGTTGGCAGAAGCGATGAATACCGGCTCCCCCCGGCTGCGCTCGTGATCGCCGACGACGCGCTCGCGGCGCTCATTCGCACGGAACTGCCCGACGCCGAGGTCGGCATCGTCGATCGCACCGGCACGATGGATCACTTTAACGTGACCGTCCGCTCGAAGGCGTTCGCCGGAAAGACGCTGATCGAGCAGCATCAATTAGTGTACGGAGCGCTCAAAGGCGCGCTCAAAGACGGCCGCGTGCATGCAGTCGAACTCAAGACCATCGTATCGGAGGGCGCAACGAGTGGACTATAAAGAGGAAATCGCACGCGAGGTCGCCGCGAACGCGGTGCTCGTCTACGGCAAAGGCACGAAGGATGCGCCGCGCTGCGGCTTCACCCTCGAGACGATCGAGTTCTTCGACCGCTTCGGCTACCCGTTCGAGGTGATCGACGTGTTGGAGAACATGCCCAAGCGCGAGGCCCTCGCCGAGATGACGAACTGGCCGACGCTGCCGAAGGTCTTCATCAACGGCAAGTTTTACGGCGACACGGACATTCTCGGCCCGATGGCTCAAAGCGGCGAACTGCAAACCGTCCTCCAAGAGGCGTTCGGCGCCCCGGCGGAACGCAAACAAACGATCAATCTGCATTGATTCTTACGACGATCGTCTCGCCTGAAGAACTGGGCGAGCAGCTCGGCTCGCCGGACCTCGTCGTGTTCGACTGCCGGCACGATCTCGCCGATTTCGCACTCGGTCGACGGCTTTATGACGAATCGCACGTGCCCGGCGCCTTTTTCGCCGACGTCGAGCACGATCTCGCCGGCGAGAGAACCGGCAAGAACGGACGCCATCCGCTGCCCGAACCCGAAAAGCTCGCGCGCTTCTTGCGTGCCTGCGGCGTCGACGATACGACGCAAATCGTCGCCTACGACGACGGCGGCGACATCTTCGCGCCGCGCTTTTGGTTTTTAACGCGCTGGCTCGGTCACGACGCCGTCGCCGTGCTCGACGGCGGATTCACCGCATGGACCGCGTGCGGCTACCCCGTGCGCTCCGGACCCGAGCGCGCCGCGCGCGAGGGAACGCTAAACGTTCGCGTTCGGCCGGAGATGGTCGTGGATGCGGCCTTCGTGCTCGCGCATTTGACCTCGCCCGAGATGCAGCTGCTCGACGCGCGCGCCGCCGAGCGCTTCCGCGGCGACGTCGAGCCGATGGATCCCGTCGCCGGGCACATTCCCGGCGCGCGGAACCGATGGTTTAAAGAGAACTTTCGCGCCGACGGTACGCTCAAATCGCGCGAGGAACTGCGCGCCGAATTCGAGCGCGCCGGGCTCGACCCCGCACGTACCATACACCAATGCGGTTCGGGCCTTTCCGCGACCGCGGCACACTTCGCGATGCATCACGCCGGCCTCGAAGGCTCGCGGATCTATAACGGTTCGTGGAGCGAGTGGGTGGCCGACCCCTCACGACCGACCGCGAAGGGTTCGTCCACGCCTCCGGAGGTTTAAAATTAACGCGTCAAACGAACCTCGCCAACGAATCCGATGAATACCGCGCGCGCCGCGAGGATCTGCGGCTCGCCGAAATCGAGGAGATGCGGCAGCGCGAGCACGTGGCGGCGCTTCGGCGCCGGTTGCCCAAAGGCGCGGTGCTCGAGGATTACGTCTTCTATGAAGGTCCCGCCGATCTGAGCCGCGGCGACGCGCCAATCCGAAGCGTGCGGCTGAGCGAGCTGTTCGGCGCGCCCGGCCGCGCGCTCGTCATCTACCACCTCATGTACGGCAAAGCGCAGACGCAGCCGTGCCCGATGTGCACCATGTGGATCGACGGCTACAACGGCGTCGCGGGTCACCTCGCTCAAAACGTCGAGTTCGCGGTTGCCGCCGCGGCCGACCCGGTCGAGCTTCGCGCCTTTGCCCGGACGCGCGGCTGGAACGGTCTGCGCCTGCTGAGCTGCGGCGAAAGCACGTTTAAACTCGATCTCGCGAGCGAAGACGCAGAAGGTAATCAGGATTCGACGCTTTCGGTCTTCACGCGCGATCCCGATGGAACGTTACGGCATTTCTATAGCTGCCATCCGCATATGGCCGACGACATCAATCAGCGCGGCATCGACCTGCTCACGCCCGTCTACAACATGCTCGATCTCACGCCCGGCGGCCGCGGTGACTGGTACGCGGAGCTTTCGTACTAGCGCGGTGGTCAGCGTTTGACGGGCGGCGGAATCGCGAACGGCTTCGCGACGGCGCCGGCCGGCGAGGCTTCGAGACGCGCGAGCTCTTCCGCAGTCGGCGCTTGCGAAAAGTCGCGGCAGGTGTCGACGAAGCAATAAAATCCGAACGGTTCGTCGCCGCGATTCACGAACTGATGCAGCTCGAGCGGCCCGACGTAAATCACGTCGTCTTTTGCGATCTCCGTCGCAACGTCGCCGACGATCGCGTATCCGAGCCCGCGCCGGACGATCACGTAATGCTCGTGCTCGTGCTTCTCCAAACGCGATGCGGCACCGGGCTGCACTTCAAAATAGCGCAGCTCCATCCGCGGACCGGGCTCGCTCGCGTCGCTCTTCCGAGTGCCGACGATCGTGTGGCGGGCGACGCCGGTTCCCGGCGCGTCGGGCGTGTAGCCTACCGCCTCGACCCCGTCCCATCCGTCGCTCGTCGTACGTATCACGCGTTTCTGCATGCCGCACCACGATAGCACATCGCGTCCGGCGGGGCCAGGAGAGACGCAGCAACGGCCGTAAAGCGCCGCCATGCCCCGCTACTGGCTGCTCAAAACGGAGCCCTCCGCCTACTCGTTGGAGCAGTTGAGCGCGGACGGAACGACGCCGTGGACCGGCGTGCGCAACTTCCAGGCGCGCAACAATATGATGGAGATGAGGCTGGGCGATCTCGGGCTCTTCTATCATTCGAGCATCGCGGAGCCGGCCGCCGTCGGTATCTGCAAGATCGTAAAGACGGCCTATCCCGACTTCACCCAGTTCGATCGCAACGGTGAGTACTTCGACGGCCGCGCAAGGCCGGATAAGCCGATTTGGTATATGGTCGACGTCGCCTTCGTCGAGACGTTCGCGCACCCCGTGACGCTCGCACGGATGCGCGCCGAGCCGCAGCTCGTCGGAATGCCGCTCTTACGACGCGGACAGCGGCTCTCTGTGCAGCCGGTGATGCCGCACGAGTGGAAGATCGTGTCGGAGCTGGCTAAAGACCCTGGGCCTGCGTAAGGAAGACGCGCTGGGCGTCGATCGGCATCTCGCCGGGCCCCGGCGAGAGGCGGCGTATAGATGCCGTTCTCGAGCAGTTCGCGGCTCTTGACGTTGTCGGCGAGCAGCACGGTCAAAGTTGCGACGTCGATCGTTTCGGCGATCACCGGATCCAGCGACCGGCACCGCGAACTCGACGCGGCGGTCGAGGTTGCGTCCCATCCAATCGGCGCTCGCGATGATGCACTTCGCGATCGCCGCCGTTTTCGAAGACGTAAATTCGCGAGTGCTCGAGGAAGCGGCCGACGATGCTGCGCACGCGGATGTTCTCGCTGACTCCGGGAACGCCCGGACGCAGCACGCACATTCCGCGAACCAGCAGATCGATCTGCACGCCGGCCTGCGAGGCGCGGTAAAGCGCGCGAACGACGCTCGGTCTCGGTGATCGCGTTGATCTTGGCGCGAATCGCCCGCCGGACGGCCGGCGCGCGCGTGCTCGGTCTCGCGGTCGATGCGCGCGATCAGCTCGCGATGCAGCGTCACCGGCGCGACCCAAAGCTCCTCGTAATCGGTGACTTTCGAAAACCCGGTGAGCGCGTTGAAGACCTGAGCGTCGTCGGTGCCCAGTTCCGGGCGGCACGTGAACAGGCTCAAGTCCGTGTAGAGCTGCGCCGGTCTTCTCGTTATAGTTGCCGGTTCCGAAGTGCATGTAGCGGCGCAGCCCGTCTTCGTCTTCGCGCACCACCAGCAGCGTCTTGGCGTGCACCTTTTGATTGGCGAACCCGTAGACGACGTGCGCGCCGGCGCGCTCCAGCCGCTTGGCCCACTCGATGTTGTTCTCTTCGTCGAATCGCGCCTTGAGCTCGATGACGACCGCAACTTGCTTCTCGTTCTCCGCTGCGGTCAGTAGCGCGCGCACGATCGGCGAGTTCTTGCCCGACGTCCGATAGAGCGTCGCCTTGATGGCGAGCACCTTCTCGTCGTCGGCGGCCTGGCGCAAGAACTGGATGACCGGGTCGAACGACTCGTACGGATGGTGCAGCAGAATGTCGCCTTCGCGAATCTGCGCGAAGATGTCGGTGACGCCGATCAGACGCTTGGGAATTGCCGGCATGAACGGTTTGTCGCGCAGGGTCTCGTATCCGGGCAGGTTGACGATCTGCCAGAGATCGCTCAGCGCCATCAACCCGTCGATTTCGTAGCAGTCGACTGGCGTCGAGCTCGAGCGAGCTGCAGAGAAAGTCGCGCATGTACTCCGGCATGCCGCGTTCGATTTCCAGGCGCACCGGCTCGCCGAAGCGCCGGCGTCGCAGCTCGGACTCGATCGCGCGCAGCAGATCGTCCGCTTCGTCTTCCTGAAGATCCAAATCGGCGTCGCGCGTCACGCGGAAGAGATAGGAATCGCGCACGTGCATGCCGGGGAAGAGCACGTCGAGGTGATGCGCGATCAAATCTTCGAGCAGGACGAAGCGCCGCTCGCCGGCCGGAGCGCCTCGACCGGCACGAAGCGCGGAAGCGTCGGCGGAATCTTCACGCGCGCGAAGTGCAGCTCGACGCCGTCGCTTGTCGTCTCTTCCAGCTCGACTGCAAGCGAGAGCGAGAGATTGGAGATGTATGGAAACGGATGACCGCTGTCGACGGCGAGCGGCGTGAGCACCGGAAAGACGGTTTCGTCGAACGTGCGCTCGAGCGCGTGCTGCCGTCTCGCCGTCGAGCTCGGAGACGCGCACTAGCCGGATTCCCTCGCGTTCGCAGCGCGGGAAGCAGCTGGTCGTTGAGCAGCGCATCTGCGCGGGCAGCGAGGCGCGCAGCCGTTGCGAGATCGCGGCGAGATGCTCGGTCGGCAGTACGGCCGTCTTCCGAACGGCGCATCGACCTGCGCCTCGATCTGCTGCTTGATCGCGGCGACGCGGATCATGAAGAACTCGTCGAGGTTCGTTCCGTAGATCGCGACGAACTTGAGCCGCTCCATCAGCGGGTTGCGCATCGTCGAGCGCCTCCTCGAGCACGCGGTCGTTGAACTCGAGCCACGATAACTCGCGGCTGATATAGAGTGAGGGATCGTCGAGCGTGGTACGACCGACCGTTGCCTGCCGGCGGCTCGCGGGCGGGTGATCATCGATATCCATGTGCTTGGCGGTACGAGCCGGGTTTCGCCTCCCGAACGGCAAAAACTTATCGTGTGGCCCGACCTGCCGGCGCACGTCGCGCAACACCTCGTCCTGGCCGTTCGCGCGCTCGCGCTCGCGCTCGCGGCCGGGCCTGCCGCTGGGCGTGCGCCGCCGAGTCGCCCGCGCTTCGTGGCGCGGTGCTCGCGACGGCGGGCATCGGGCGCACGCTCCCGAGCCTGGCGGTCTTGATGCTCCTCTTGCCGCTGCTGGGCGTCGGCATGCACGCCCGGCGATCATTGCGCTCGCACTTCTGGCGATCCCACCGATCGTCATCAGCGTCGATCTCGGCGATACGCGGCGTTCCCGCCGCGGTGCTCGATGCCGCCGACCGGCATGGGCATGACGCGCGCGCAGCGCTTCACGCGCGTCGTCGTGCCGCTCGCGTTGCCGGTCTCGTTCGCCGGGCTGCGCACCGCGACGACCGAGACGATCGCCAGCGCGACGCTCGCCACGTTCATCGGCGCGGGCGGACTCGGCGACGAGATCGTGCGCGGTCTGCAGACCGACGATCCCGTCGCTGCTCTTTGCCGGCGCAGCGGCGGTCGCGGCGCTTGCACTCGGCGCCGACGTGCTCCTGGGTCGCGGGCCGGCCGGCTGTTGGCGGCGCGCCCGTGACCATTTCGCGCGGCGCGCGCGCTCGCGCTGCATCGCCGCATCGCCGCTCGCGTGCCGCGCTGCGCGCTTCGATCCGAACGCCGTCCGCGTCGGGTCGAAGAACTTCACCGAATCGTTCGTTATCGCGGAGATCTACGCGCAGGCTCTCGAGAGATGCCGGGCATGCACGTCGAGCGTCTCTTCAATCTCGGTTCGACGCAGATCGCGATGGCGGCGATGGAGCGCGGCAACGTCGATCTGCTATCCCGAGTACACCGGCACGGCGCTCATTGACGTTCTGCACCTGCCGCCGATCGCGCGATCCGCGGAAGCCTATCGACGTCGTTCGCGAGCGTTCGCGCAGCGGTACGGCATCGTTTGGCTCACGCCGTCGCCGATGAACGATTCGCAGGCGCTCGCGACGACGCGCGCGATCGCCGCGCGCTTCGGCATCTTGCGACGCTCTCCGACTGTCGCGCGCGCCGCGCCGCAGTTCCGGCTTGCGACGATTCAGGAGTTTCTCGCACGCCCCGACGGTCTGCCGGGGCTGCAGCGCTACTACGGCGGCTTCCGACTTCCAAGAGGTCCGCACGTACGACATCGCGCTTGAAGTACCGCGCCCTGCTCGAAGGCAAAGCCGAGGTCGCGAGCGCGTTTTCCACCGACGGCGCGATCGCCACCGACGACCTCGTGCTGCTCCGCGACGACCGTCATTTCTGGTCGGCGTACAACGTCGCGCCGATCGTGCGGGCGGCGACGCTTGCGAAGCGCCCGCATATCGCCGGCGTTCTGGACGCGCGTTTCGCCGACGATCACCGATACGGTCGCGCGCGCGATGAATGCGGCGGTCGAAAACGATCAAGTCGACCCGGCCGACGTCGCCGCGGCATTTCCTGCGCCGGTGAACGCCGCCACGATTCGTTTCGACGGTGCGACGCGTTCGCTATCCGGCAGCGAGCCGTAACGCCGTCGAGAACGTCTCCTACGAGGTGCGGGGCGGCGAGCTGCTGGTGCTGCTCGGGCCCTCGGGGTGTGGAAAGTCCACGCTGCTGCGCACGGTCAACCGGCTCGTGCCGCTCGCGGGCGGACGCGTCGAGCTCGACGGCTCAGACGTCAACGATCTCGACGCCGTCGCGTTGCGGCGCGAGATCGGTTACGTGATTCAAGCCGTCGGTCTCTTCGCCAATATGACCGTCGCACAGAACGTCGGCGTGGTGCCCTCGCTGTTGGGATGGAAGCGCGACGCGATCGCGGCGCGTGTGGACGAGCTGCTGCGCCTCGTCGGCCTCGACCCCGCCGCTTATCCGGGCGCGCAGACCGAGCGCGCTCTCTGGCGGGGAAGCCGCAGCGCATCGGCGTCGCGCGCGCGATCGCCGCGCGTCCGCGGGCGCTGCTCATGGACGAGCCGTTCGGCGCGGTGGACGTCGTCGTGCGAACGTCGCTGCAGCGCGAGCTGGTCCGGATCGTTTCGCGAGCTGCGCACGACGACGCTCTTCGTAACGCACGACGTGGACGAGGCTTTTCGGCTCGCCGACCGCATCGTCGTCGATGCGCGACGGCCGCATCGAGCAGAGTCGGCGAGCCGCTCGAGCTCTTCGACAACCCCGCGACGCCGTACGTACGCCAACTCGTGCATGCCGGCGACGACGTCTACCGCCGCTACTTCGCTCGCGGGCGCGAACTGCTGCGTTCGTCGTGAACTATTTGATCGCACATCCGCTGCGCGTCGCGGAGCTCGCGCTCGGGCACCTCGAGCTCGTCGTGGCCGCGCTCGTGGTCGCGTTTGCCTTTGCGCTGCCGCTCGGCGTGCTCGCGGCTCGGCGGCCGGCGATCGCGCCATGGCTGCTCGGCGCGCTCGGCGCGATCTATACGATTCCGAGCTTGGCGCTGCTCGCGGTCTTCGTCGAGGCCTTCGGCCTCGGCTTCGCGCCGATCTTCGTTGCGCTGGTCGTCTACGCGCAGTTCATGCTCGCGCGCAACGTCGCCGCCGGAATCGCCGGCGTCGATCCCGCGCAGGTAGAGGCCGCACGCGGATTGGGAATGTCGCGCGCGCAGGTGCTCGCCCGCGTCGAGTTTCCGCAAGCGCTTCCGGTGGTCATCGGCGGCGTCCGGGTCGCTGCGATCGCGATGATTTCGATCGCGACGCTGGGCGGGTACGTTGGGGGCGTCGGTTTGGGCGTGCTGATATTCAACGGCCTTACGCTGCACCAGCCGCAGATGATCGCAGCGGGGGCAATCGCCGCCTCGGCGATGGCGATCGCAGTGGATGCGGTGCTGCGTTTGGCCGAGCGCTAACGCTCACTCACGAACTAAGAGGTGGACGGCGAACCGCCGGCCGCGATCGTGCCAGGCGCAGGCCGGCCGGAATCCGGCCGCGCGCCCCAACTCCACGATCTCCGCATCGGAAAACTTCATACGAAGACTCGGTGTGGATGCGCTCTCCTTCGGCGATGCTCGCGCGCAAATCGAGCGAACGAACGTAAACTTCGGCGCTCGCGCGCGCTTCCAAGAACGAATCGACCGATGCGCGCGCCTCGTCGTATCGCGCGACGTGCGCGAAGTTTCGCGGCTCGAAATCCGCATCGAGCTCGCGGTTGATGCGGGCAAGAATATTGCGATCGAAGGCAGCCGTTACTCCGGCCGGATCGTCGTATGCCAGCTCGAGCGTCGCGCGGTCCTTCTTTAGATCGGCCCCGAGAAGCAAACCGTCGCCCGGGCGCAGCGCCGCGCCGAGCAGCCGCAGCAGCTCGCGGGCGTCGGCCGGCTCGTAGTTTCCTATATTGGAACCCATCAGCATCGCGAGCGTCTTGCGTTCGAGTCGTAGTGCGCGCGATTCGAGCACGTCGAAGTAGTCCCCGGCGTAGGCGCGAACGCGCAGCGCCGGATACGCTTCGACGAGCGCCAGCGACGAGGCGTGCAGCGCTTCGGTAGAGATATCGATCGGGCTGTAGCGGAGATCGGTCTGCACGCGCAGCGCTTCACCGATCAGCAAGCGCGTTTTGGCGGCACTTCCGCTCCCTAGTTCCAAAAAGTCTACCGGCGAATCGAGCAGGCGGACGATTTGCCATCCCCACTCGGCGAGGATCTCGGCCTCGGCGTTGGTGAGATAGTATTCGGGCAGGCGCGTGATGGCGTCGAAGAGCGCCGAACCGACCTCGTCGTAAAAATATTTGCACGGCAGGCGCTTCGGCTGCGCTCGCAGCCCGCGTTCTACGTCTTCTTTAAACGACGGAACGCCGCGCATCCGCGGCACGGTAATGAGTTCGAAACGGTCCGAGAGCGCGGTGCGGATAACCAAGACGGCCTGTTCCCGTTGGGGGGAGGAGCACCCCTCCTTTTTACGGCTCGATGAGCTCGACCCGCAGCCGGGAGTTGCGGAATCCGTACAGCGCGTAGACGAGGATGCCGACGAGGAACCACACCCCGTACCGAACCCACGTTGCGACCTGAAGTCCGGTGATCAAATAGAGGCACGCCACGGCGCCGGCGATGGAAAACATCGGCAGGAGGGGCGCTCGGAACGGACGTTCGGCCTTTGGGTTGACGAAACGCAGCACGAGAACGCCGGCACAAACGATCGCAAAGGCCGCGAGCGTTCCGATGTTCACGAGCGTGAGCAGGTCCGTGAGCGGAAGCACGGCCGCAAAAATGGCGACGATGCATCCGGTAATCGCCGTCATGCGTGCGGGCGTGCGAAAGACGTGATGGATGCGCGCCACGCCCGGCGGCAGCATCCGGTCGCGCGCCATCACGTAGAAGATGCGCACTTGTCCGAGCAGCGAGGTCAGCATGACGGTCGCATTGCCGGCGAGACCGCCGAGGGCGACGATCCAGTAGAGCGTGTGGCTCTTGGTGACCGCGCCGAGTGCATCGAGCATCGCCGCGCCGTCGGAGAGGCGATCGAAACGCAGCACGCCGACGGTGCAGAGCGTGAGCCCGACGTACAGAATGCCGCCCAGCGTCAGCGCGAGAATGATGCCGATCGGCACGTCGCGCTCGGGGCGTCTCGACTCTTCGGCGGCAACCGTGACGGTATCGAATCCGATGTAGGCAAAAAAGACGAGCGCCGTGCTGGCAAGTATGCCGTGGTAGCCGAACGGCGCGATCGGATGCAAGTTCGCAGGATGGATGGCGTGGGCGACGACGGCGATGAAGATGAGCATCGAGACGATCTGCAGCACGACCAGCGCGCCGTTGACGTTCGCCGACTCGCGAATGCCGATGGCGACCAGAGCGGTGACCGCGAGCGTCACGATCGCGGCAAAGAGATCCACTTGCGGATGCGCCGAGTGCACGTTCGCGGTCTGCGCCCAGGCGGGGAAGACGATGCCGACGTTGCCGAGCATGTGCTGGAAGTAATCGGAAAGCGACGAGGCCGTTGGGGCCAGCGATAGCCCGTACTCCAAAATCAAATCCCAACCGATTACCCAGGCGACCAGCTCGCCGAGCGTTGCGTACGCGTACGTATAGGCGCTGCCCGCAACCGGGACCATCGAGGCGAACTCCGCATAGCAGAGCGCCACGCAGAGACTGACCAGTCCGGAGAGCACGTATGCCAGGATCACGCCGGGTCCGGCGGCATGAGCGCCGGCGCCGATCGTCGGAAAGATGCCCCCCAGCATCGTGCCCAAGCCGATCGCGGTGAGGGCCGGCCACCCGAGCACCCGGCGGAGTTTCGGCCCCGGCGTCTCGCCTGTCGTCCAGCCGATCGGCTGACGGGCGATGAGTTGCTTTAGCATCCGCTCGCGTTCTTCGCCTCTCGAGGGCGGCATCCTGAACCGATCAGCGCGGCCGCCCCGCAACGGGGGCCTCATACGCGACGATACGAGCCCAACGATCGAAAATCAGCGCAACGTACTCGCGCGTTTCGGCATACGGCGGCACGCCGCCGTATCGTTGCACGGCGAGCGGTCCGGCGTTGTATGCGGCGAGCGCAATGGTGTACGGGTCGTCGTACTTGCCGCGGTACGCGGCAACGTAACTGCCGAGGAGCTCGCCGGCGCCCCCGATCGAGGCGTATGGATCGAATGGATTGACGCCGATCCCGGCGGCCGTCTCGGGAATGAACTGCGCGATGCCGATGGCGCCGGCGATCGAGACCGCGTCCGGATCGTACGCCGACTCCTGGAGCAACGTCGCACCCAGGAACTCGGGCGGCAGCGCGTTCGCGCGCGCGGCGTTCGCGGTCGCGCCGGCAAGAAGCAGGGCGGCGGCCGCAACGATGCGTGGATTGGTATGCAAAATCGCGCGGGCGATCGCCAGCTCGGCCGATGGAACGGGCGGACCGTCGCGAATCAGCACGGCGCCCTTGAGCGCATCGACGCCGCCGGGCATGGGCCAGCTAACGACGTAGTTTCGAGCCCGCAGCAAATGCGCCGGTGAACCCAAATGCACGCCGGCGTGGTATATAGGACCCGTGCAGCTGCAGAGTATCGTCGCCGCCATGACATGTGTGATTGCTCTCATCGGTACGCTCGCCGTAGGAGATTTCGGCTCGACATTCTTCTATCACGTTCCGCAGCATCTCTGGTTCACGCTGCACCTGCGAACCCACCACGATCGGCGGCGCTCGTACTTCGATCACGCGGTAATCTCGACCAACCCCGCCATTCTGCTCGACGGCTTCCTCGGCGCGATTCCGTACCTGGCGGCGGCCGCGTTGTTCGCGCGCATCTCATGGCAGGGGGCGCTCGCCGGCCTCGCGTTCGGGCAGCTGCACGTCTGGTGGCGCCACACCAGTCAGCTGGGATGGAAGACTCCCACCTGGGTAAAAGCGATCCTGCGCCCGCTTGCCCTGGTGCTCCCCGAGGACCACGATGACCACCACCGAAACCCCGATATCGAGTTTGGCGATATCTTCCGCTTCTACGATGCGCCGGCTCGGGCGCTCATAGCCCGGCTCGCGCATACGAGCCGGAGGGCGCGTAACGCCGACAGGCGCGCCACGAGGAGGGTGCCTGCCAGGGCCTAATCGGGAGAGCGAATGACCAAACGGGCGCTTCTGTTAATCTCGGACACCGGTGGCGGGCATCGCAGCGCTGCGAACGCCATCGCCGCCGCGCTCGACGAAACGAAGACCCCGTTCGATTACGAGCCCCGCATCGAAGACGTCGCCGCCCACTGCGCTTTCCCGTTGACTCAGCTCGGGCTGGGCTACAGCATGGCCCTGCGCTACGCCCCGCCCATTTACGGCGCCCTCTACCATGCCACGAACGGCCGCCGCCGCTATCGCGCGCTCGTCCGTTTCTGCGAGCCGCTCTACCGCGAACGCCTTCGCGACCTCTTCCTTAGCTATCGGCCCGACGTCATCGTCTCGATCCATCCGCTGCTTAACCACGCCGCCCTACGGGCCCGTGACGATGCGCGGATGCAAGACGTCCCCGTCGTCACCGTCATTACCGATCTCGGCAAGGTGCACGAGTCGTGGTTGGTTCCCGACGCCGATGCGGTCGTCGTGCCGGCTCGCGAAGTCTACATGCGAGCTCTGGCACGCGGCGTTCCACGCTCGCGCCTCCGGCTGCTCGGCCATCCGATCCATCCGAAGTTCGACGACGTGACGGGCAGCAAAGCCGATCTCCGCGCGCAGCTGGGCCTTTCGTCCGACCAGCCCGTGGTGATGCTGATGGCCGGCGGCGAGGGCGGCGGCAAGCTGCTCTCCACATCGCTTGCGCTCGCGCGCGCCCGGTTGTCGATCGAGCTCGTCGTCGTTTGCGGCCGCAACGAGCCGCTGGCGCAGAAGCTCCGCGAGATCTCGGCCTCACTGCCGACGCCGATGCACGTCCTCGGCTTCACCGATAAGATTCCCGAGTATTTTCGCGCCGTCGATCTGCTCGTTACCAAAGCCGGTCCGGGATCGCTGGCGGAAGCGAACGCCGCGCAGCTTCCGGTGGTGGTTTACGACTACGTGCCCGGCCAAGAACGCGGCAACGTTGATTTCGTGCGCCACAACGGGCTCGGCCTGATCGCGCTGCAAGGCGCGTCCTCGGTCGTGTCGGCCGTGCGTTCGCTCATCTTCGCGCCCGAACGCCTGGCCGAGATTCGGCACAATCAGGAGATCGTCGCGCCGCGCAGCAGCTCGCGCCGCATCGCCGCGCTGATTCGTTCGATTACGGAGAACGGCACGATACCGGCATCGGACGACGCCGTCGGTTTCGAGCTCCACGCCGCCGCGGTTTAGCGCCTTAGAACGCCGGCTGCCCGTTCCACTCGATGCCGCCCGGGAGAATCTCCGGCGGGCGCGGCATTTGCGTGAAATCGAAATCGCGCCGTAGATCGCCGAGAATCGAGACCGTTTCGCGGACCGTCGGGCGCTGATCCGGCCGGCCGTCGGTGCGCGGATCGATGCGCTCGCCGCCGAGAAAATCGTCTTCGATGAACTTGACGTACGCGTCGTGGCTAAGGGTTTGGTGATCGATGTAGCCGCGCCGCGCGTACGGGCTGATGACGATCCCCGGCACGCGCAGACCGTAGCCGTTCTGGTCGACGCGCGGCGGCACCACGTGATCGTAGAATCCGCCCCAATCGTCCCAGCTCAAGAAGATCGCGGTGCTCTTCCAATCGGGGCTGCGCATGATTGCGTTGATCACGCCGGTAACGTAGGCTTGGCCGCGGCTCACTAATCCCGGCGGATGTTCGCTATATGGACCGGCCGGCGCGAGCCACACCACCGCGGGCAGCGTTCCGCTTTTCGCGGCGGCATAAAACTGGCGCAGGTCGCGAATGTTGCCAAGTTCGCCGTCCGCTTTGACGGTGTCGAAGTACGGCAGCGGATTCCAGATGCCGGGGGTATGGGCTTTCTGCTGGACGGGACCGCAATCGTCGAGATTGTTCGCGCAATCGGGCTGGTCGCCGGCCATCACGTAGTAGCCCCAGCTCACGTGACGTGCGTGCAGCAAATAGGTGAGGTCGGTCCACGCATAGTCCGGGCGACCCGGCGCGGGCGGATGAAACTTTGGGTTGCGCGAGCGGAAGTCGGGCGGAAAGTCGGGCGACTCGAGCTCGTTGATGCAGCTCATCGGGTCGCCGATCTGCTTGCACCATGCCGACCACTCGGAGACCATGAAGAGGTGCTGCGGTAAGCTCCACGACGAGTTGGGCTCGAAGAGCCGATCTTGGAGCACGTAATCGCGCGCGTACTTCCAATAGTTGAAGAGCTCGTGCCCGTCGTGGTAGCCCATGACGTCGGTGTTGCCGCCGCAGTTGGGCGAATCGAAATCGGCGCACTTGCGGCCGGCGCGCCGCTGCGCCGTCCGGACGAATCCATCCATCGAGCCGCCGTCGATGTCGGCGCGCGCCGAGTTCGCATTGTGCGGTCCGCCCGCGTTACGATCGTTGGGATCGTGGAAGGGGCGCACGCAGTTCCCCGTAGCGGGATCGGGAACGCAGACCGTGGGAACGCCGCCGCTCATCGGAATGCCGTCGGCGCCCGGGAACGTTCCGAAATAGGAATCGAAAGAGCGATTCTCTTGCATGATGATGACGATGTGCCGGATCTTGTGAATCGAGTCCGCCCCGCTCTGCGAACGCACCGGCGGCGTCGCCAAGACGAGGAGCAGGGCGACGACGAGCGCTCGACGAGCGCTCTAGAGTACGACGGCGTCATCGGCAGTCAAGCCTCCACGAAATGCCATCGTTGCCGCACCGACCTGACCTGCGTCGTTGCCGAGCGACGCGACGACGATCTCGCGTCGTGCCTTTCGGCACCATCGTCGTGAGCGCATCGACCTTGCGGACGGACCGCATCGAGCATAAAATCGCCGGCCGACGAGACGCCCGCCGCCCAGCGCGATCATCTCGGGATTGACGAATGCGATGATGTTCGCCAGCCCGATCGCTAGATCGTCGCAATGAATTCCTCCATGCGGCGAGGGCGTGACCGTCGCCGGCTTGCGCCGCTTTGCGAATCTTCTTCGAGCTGAGTTTGTCGCGCGCGACGTCGAGCAGCGTACTGCGCGGAAACGACGGTGCGACCAGCAAAAGCATGCCGGATCAATCCCGTCCCCGAAGCCTGCGCCTCGAAGCAGCCGATCTTGCCGCACGCGCAGACGAATCCGTCGGTCGGCCGGATCTGATGGTGCCCTATTTCGCCCGCGCCCCAGCGATTGCCCAGCATCAGGTCGCCGTCGGCAACGATGCCGCCGCCGATTCCCGTACCCAAGGTCAGGAGCACGAAATCTTTCGTCTTCTTGCCGATGCCGAACGTGTACTCGCCGAGCGTCGCACAGCGCGCGTCGTTGGCCACGTAGACGGGCAGCGAGAACCGTTTACGCAGCGTCTCCCCGAGGGGCGCGTTCTGCCAACCGAAGTTCGGGCTGTACAGCACGGCCCCGGACGCGCGCGTCGATGTTGCCGGGCGAGCCGATGCCGATGCCGGCGACTGTCGCTGCCGGCATCCTTGAGGCCGGCTCCGACTCGCTCGATCGAGCGCCTCGATGACGGCTTGTCGAACTGCAGGTCCTCGAGGTCCTGCTCGTGCTGTCCGTGGATCGTTCCGTCGTCCGTAATGACCCCAGCCGTAACGTGTGAACCGCCGAGGTCGACGCCGATTGCCGTTCGCATGAGGTACTCTTTTCTGCAGCGCCGAAGGCCGTACCCGCAAGGCGCGGGATCGAACCTGAGTAAAATGGAGACGATCGACCTCACCAACCTACGGAACTTCACGCGCCGCACCGGCCAACCAACGCACCCCGAACTGCTCGACGCGCGCCCGCTCGAGCACGTCAACAAGATCGAGATCGACGAAGAGCATCTCACGATCGAGTACGACGAGAAGACGACGCGCTTTTACAACGTCGAATGAGATCACCAAACGCGAGTGGGTCTATAAGTACAACGACGATCCCGAATTCGTGACAGCGATTGCGAAGGTCATCGACCTCGCGCGCAAGCATCTCAAAGAGTTGCCCGAAAATATTGCGTGCCCGCCCGGCTGCGCCGAATGCTGCAGCGGCTACGAGCCGTTCGTCAGCAAGGCCGACGTCACGCGTATCGCCGAGCATTTCGGCATGAGCTACGACGAAGCGATGAAGGCAGTACATCGTCGAGCGTCCCTCGGCCGATGGATTCCACGTCGGATGGCTGCGTAAAGTCGGCGACGATCTCGCCGATCAATGCGTCTTTCTGATGGGTTCGCGCAGCGGCCGCCACTACTGCGGCATCTACGAAGCACGCCCGCACGATTGCGGCGAGTTCACGCCGATCGGCTGCGACGACGTCGACGACTCGTTGCCGCGGAAGACCGATTGGAAGGTCGGGGCGCCGTTTGCGCCCAAGCGCCGCGGCCGCGCGCGCAACGGGAAGCGGATGTAGCGGCGCTCAGCAGCCGATGCAGCGACAATTCGTGGTCGTCTTGGAGTGCTCACGAATCTTCCGGTCGTAGGTGACGGGCTTTCGGTGCCGGGTGATGACGATTTCGGTTCCGAGCCGCTCGACTTCACTCATTAACTCGAGAGAGCGGGCTTTAAATTCGGCGGCGCCGACCTCTCGGGGTGCAAGCATCAAGGAAGAACGTATTTTCTATCCATAAAGAGCATGGCACGGCAGTTGCGCCAAGCGGAGGATTGACAGGCACGTCGTAAGCAACCGGCCATGCGCTATCCGATCATCCTGACGCCGCTCTGTATCACGCTCGCGCTTACGGCGATGCCGGCACATTCCAACGCGCAAACCTTTTCGCCGTCGCTCTATCAGGCGATGCACTGGCGATTCGTCGGCCCGATGCGCGGAGGGCGCACCGTCGCGCTCGACGGGGTTCCGAGCGAGCCGAATCTCTTCTACATCGCCGCAGTCAACGGCGGGATTTGGAAGAGCGATGACGCGGGACGCACGTGGATGCCGATCTTCGACGGTCAGGCCGACCGGATCGATCGGCGCGCTCGCCGTTTCGCCGAGCGATCCGCAGATCGTCTACGCGGGAAGCGGCGAGGGATTGCAGCGCCCCGACCTCGCCGTCGGCGACGGCATCTATAAATCCACCGACGGCGGAGCGACGTGGGCCATCTTGGGTTTGCGCGACGGCCAGCAGATCGCATCGATGGCGCTCGATCCGGCAAACCCCAACCGCCTCTTCGTGGCGGTGCTCGGTCATCCGTACGGTCCCAACGACGAACGCGGCGTCTATCGCACGCTCGATGGCGGAGCGACCTTCACGCGCGTACTCTACAAGAATCCGAACGTCGGAGCGTTCGACGTGGTGCATCGATCCGCGCGATACGAATGTCGTCTATGCGACGCTCTGGGCCGCGCGTCAAGCGCCGTGGGAGATCGGCGCGTCGTTCGAGATTCCCGGGAGCGGCGTCTTCAAGTCGACCGACGGCGGAACGACGTGGACGCAGTTAGCCTCGGGACTCCCGCCGCGCATCGGGCGGACCGAAATCGCGGTCGCACCGAGCAACTCGAACGTCGTATATGTCTACGCCGACGTCAAGACGCTCGCCGGCGAAGGCGGCGCCCTCTATCGCAGCGACGACGCCGGCGCGCACTTCACCGCAGTGAACGACGCGCCCGAAATCGCGCAGCGCGGCGACGACCTCGTCTCGCTCGCCGTCGATCCGCGCGATCCGCAAACCGTCTATCTGACGAACACGTCCACCTATCGGTCGACCGACGGCGGCAAGACGATGATTGCGCTCAAGGGCGCTCCGGGCGGCGACGACTATCATACCGTCTGGATCAATCCGCGCAACCCGAAAATCGTCGCGCTTGCCAGCGATCAGGGCGCGACGATTACCGTCGACGGCGGCCGCACCTGGAGCTCGTGGTACAACCAACCGACGGCGCAGATGTATCACGTCAATGCCGACGACCGCTTCCCGTATTGGGTCTGCGGCGGTCAACAGGAGAGCGGTTCGGCCTGCGTTCGCAGCCGCGGCAACTGGGGGAGACGACCGAGCGCGATTGGCACACGGTCGGCGCGGAAGAGTACGGCTACGTCGTGCCCGATCCGCTGCACGCCGGCACCTTCTTCGGCGGCAAGGTCGAAAGCTTCGACGAGCGCACCGACGCAGACCCAAGAAGTCTCGCCGATCGCGCTGCCGTCGCAAACGCTATCGCATCGGTGCGCACCGAACCGCTCGCGTTCGATCACTTCGATCGGCACCGGCTCTACTTCGGCTCGAACGTCGTCTTCGCGACCGAGAACGGCGGCCAAAGCTGGCACGCAGATCAGCCCCGACCTGACGCGTCCGGCCGCGCCGGCGGCGTGCGCATCCTGTCCTCGGGGCCTTTGCCGCGGACGATCCGCGCACGGCGCGCATCGCGGCGTCGTCTACGCGCTCGCGCCGTCCTACGTGCACGCCGGAACGATTTGGGCCGGCACCGACGACGGCCTCGTCTGGATCACGCGCGACGGCGGCGCGCACTGGACGAACGTCACGCCGCCGAACGTGACGGTCGCTGGAGCAAGATCTCGCAGATCGACGCCTCGCGCGTGGACGACAACACGGCGTTCGTCGCCGTCAACCGTTTCCGGCTCGACGATCTGCATCCGTACGTCTACATCACGCGCGACGGCGGCGCCACCTGGAACGCTCTCCGTCGACGGTTTGCCCGAGTCAGCCGGTCAACGCGGTACGCGCAAGACTCCGTCGAACCGAACCTGCTGTACGCCGCGACCGAGAACGGCGTCTACGTCTCCTTCGACGGCGGCGCGCCACTGGCAATCGCTGCAACTTGAATCTACCCCACACGTCGGTGCGCGATATCATCGTTCACGGCGACGATCTCGATCGTCGCGACGCACGGACGCGGTTTCTGGATCCTCGACGACGTCGAGCCGCTGCGCGAACTCGCGCGCGGCGTCTCCAGCGGTACGCGTCTCTTCGCGCCGGAACGCGCCTACCGCGTGCGCCGCAGCACGAACACCGATACGCCGCTGCCGCCAGACGAACCGACCGGCGAGAATCCGCCCGACGGCGCAATCATCGACTACGCGCTGGCCGCCCCAGCGCAACGCGTAACCATCGGGATCTACGACGAATCCGGGCACCTCGAGCGCCGCTACTCGAGCGACGACGCGAAGCCCGCGCCGATGCCGAATCTCGACAAACCGGCCTACTGGGAGCGGCCATTCGTTCGGCCGGGAACGAGCGCGGGAATGCATCGCTTCGTATGGGACCTCCGCGAAGCCGCGCCTCCCTCGTTCCAGCAGGATCTGCCCATCTCGGCCGTTCCGCACGATACGCCGCGCGTGCCGCAGGGCATTCTCGTGCTGCCCGAGCGCTATACCGTCCGTCTCGAGGTCGACGGGCGGCGCTACGAGCAGCCGCTCACCGTCGTGATGGATCCTCGCGTGCGCGCCTCGCAGCGCGACATCGAAGCGCAGTACGCGCTTGCAAAGCGTCTCGCCGCGCTGATGGATCGCAGCTATGCGCAAGCGACCGCGGCGAAAGCCTCGGGGAACGACAAAGCCGCGGAGGGGTTCGAGGAGATCAACGGCGAGGCCGTCTTCCTGCTCGATGCGGTCGAGAGCGCCGACGCGCCCCCAACCCGGCAAGCCGTCGAAGCGGTCGGAACGCTCGAGGCCACGAAAGAATGAAGCTCGTACTCGTTTTTATTCAGGAGGAACGTTCATGAACTATCGCTTCATCCTCGCGGCCGCTGCCCTCGCCGCGCTCGTGCCCCTCGGCGCCGCATCGGCGGCGACGTCGTCGCTCACCGTCGCGATCGACGCGCAAAACGGCTCCGGTGAGACCGGCAGCGCAACGCTCACCCAGACCGGCAACGACGTGAAAGTCGTTCTCGCCATCAAAGGGGCGCCCGCGGGTACGCCGCAGCCCGCACATATTCACGACGGAACCTGTGCCGATCTCAAAGGCGTCGCCTACCCGCTCAGCAACGTCGTTGACGGAAGCTCGACGACGACGGTCAAAGGCGTGACCATCGATAAACTGACCGGCGGAACCTACGCCATCAACGTTCACGCAAGCGCCGCGGACTTAGGCAAGTACGTCGCCTGCGGAAACGTCGTCGCGAAAACTTAAAGCCGCCCTTCACTAGGCGACACGAATGCTCTTCGGCGGGCGTCGGCATTCCGGAGATGCGCACGTTACCATGATCGTGCGCGACATCGTCGAAATCGTGGCGATCGTTGCGGCCGGAATCTGGGCATTTTACGTCTTCGCCTACGAAAATCGAATCAAGCCGTCGCTCGCCGAGCCGGACGTCAACGTGAAAGCGTCGATGGTCCGGCTCGGCGATCACAACGGTCTCATCGCGGTCGGTATTCACCTCGAACTGCGCAACGTCGGCACGGTGAAAGCGCACTTCTTGGGCGTGGCAGTAGACGTATATGGCCAGCGAATCGTCGCCGCCACGCCGCCGCGCTTTAAAGAAGCAGCCGGGACCCGTTACACGTTCGACGGCTTCTACCGGTCCCAAGCGCGCGTTCCGGTTTATGCGTACGCCTACGTCACCCGATTAGGCGACCCGTCGGCGAGCGACGATACCGAGCTCGATCCCGGCAGCACGCTAGAAAACGATCGCACGTTCTACGTGCCGCATGGAGCGTTCGATCTGCTCACGGCCGGCATCAACGCTCCCTATACGAAGTACGACGGCACGGTTCCGACCCACTTAGCCGTAACGCCGCAAGGCGAAGTACGCGTCGTTACTACGCTCTCACCGCGGATCGAGCAGTATAGCATCTCTCCCGTCACCTCACTCGACGTCAGATAGAGCGCGCTGCGGCGCGATGAGCGCGCCGTAGCGCGCGGCGTCGACGTTTCCCCCGCTAATGACGATCCCGGCGCGCTTCCCCGCGAGCTCCGGAATTTTCCCGGCGAGCACCGCGGCGAGTGCGGCGCCGCCGCTGGGCTCGATCACGAGCTTCAGCCGTTCGAAAGCAAACCGCATCGCCTCGCAGAGTTGATCGTCGCTCACGGTGACGATCTCGCGGACGTGGCGGCGCGCGATCGCGAACGTCAGCTCGCCCGGCGAAACCGTCTGCAGGCCGTCGGCAATGGTATCCGGCACGCCGATGGTCACGCGCCGCCCGCTCTGCAGGGACCGGCGGAAATCGTCGCCGCGTTCGGGCTCGACGCCGTAAACGGCCGTGGATGCGTCGAGCGCGTGAGCGGCGATGGACGTGCCGCTGATCAGCCCTCCGCCGCCGACCGGAACGACGACGGCATCGAGCGTGCCGGCATCTTCGAGCAGTTCCAACGCGGCGGTACCCGCGCCGGCGACGATCCGCGCGTCGTCGAAGGGCGGCACGAGCGTCGCGCCGCTCTCGGCGGCGAGCCCACTCGCGACCTCCTCGCGATTCGCGCGCTCGCGTTCGTAGAAAACGATCTCGGCGCCGGACTGACGCGTCGCGGCCACCTTCACCTCGGGCGCGCCGGTCGGCATGACGATCGTCGCGACGACGCCGAACAACTGCGCGGCGAGCGCGACGCCCTGCGCGTGATTCCCGCTCGAAAACGCGACGACGCCTCGCGCTCGTTCTTCGGGTGAAAGCGAAGCCAGGAAATTGTACGCGCCGCGGAACTTGAACGACCCCATCCGCTGAAGGTTTTCACACTTGAGGAATATCCGCGCGCCGGCGCGCTCGTTCAACGTTCGAGAGGTTACGACCGGCGTCCGGTGCGCGACGCCCCCGAGCCGCTCGGCGGCGGCGCGGATCTCGGCGATCGCGACTATTCGGGACACCATGTGGAAGTTCCAGTTCACGACTTTGCCGCTTTCGTCGAAGCGCATCTTCTCGGTATAGGTGTGCTTCTGGAACTTCACGGTAAAGCAGTGCCAACCCGGGTCGCAACCCTCGGGCGTCTCTTTGACGGAGACGAGTTTCCCCTGCGCGTTGAGTTCGTCGGACCACTGCGCGATCTGCACGCGCGTGATCGCGATGCCTTTGGCAATGTCGTTCTCGACCGGCTTGAAATCGTTGGCGATAACGGCGCGCGTCATCCGATCCGCCTCGCGTTCGCTGTGATTCTCGAACGAGCAGCCGGCCAGCGCCAGGGCAACGGCAACGAACGTCCATCGTCGTGCGAGCATTTAGGCTACCGCCTCCTCTCCAAACTCGGCCGAGAAGGGCCGAAACGTCAGTCGCGGATTCCACTCCTGCGCGAGGCGCACGCTCCACTCGCTTTCGAAGAGCACCACCGGACTCCCGTCCCAGTCTTCGACGAGCTTAGCATTCGACGGCAGGTGCGCGTGACCTAAATCGCTCGTATCGCCGTGGACGCGAAGCGCCAGCGAATATGCCAGCACGTCCAGCCGCGTCTTGACGTTGTATTCCGATTCGAGACGATATCGCGCCACTTCGAACTGCAGTTCGCCGACCGCACCGAGAATCGGTTCGGTTCGCGGCATCCCCCACGGATAGAAAACTTGCACGGCCCCCTCCTCGCGCAGCTGCGCGATGCCTTTGCCGAACGATTTGTAACCCGAAACGTCGATACTCCGGACCGATGCAAAATGTTCCGGAGCAAAGGCTGGGATCGGCGGGAACTCGATCGCGCTGCCTTCGTAGAGCGTATCGCCGATGGCGAAGGCGCCGGGATTCGCCAATCCGACCACGTCGCCCGCGTATGCGGCGTTTCCAGCGACTCGCGTTCGTCGGCGAAGAGCCGCATCGCGCGCGAGAGCCGCATCTGCGTCGCCGGTTCGGGCGTTGCGCACGGTCATGTCGCGCGCGAACTCGCCCGAGCAAACGCGCACGAACGCCACTCGGTCCCGGTGGCGCGGATCCATGTTCGCTTGAATCTTGAAGACGAAACCGGTGAACGCGGTCGTCCGGAGTCGACTCGCCGCCGCGAGTCGACCGGCGGGCGGCGCCATCGCGACGAACGCATCGAGAAAGAGCTGCACGCCGAAGTTCGTGACCGCGCTGCCAAAGAATACCGGCGTCGTTTTACCGCGCAGCATCGCCGCCGCGGTCGAAACTGCGCGCCGGCGCCGTCGAGCAGCTCGATCCCGTCGCGGAACTGCTCGTAGACCGTGTTCGCTCACGAGCGCGCGCAAGCGCTGGTCCGCGCGTCGGTCACGCGAAACGGTGAGCGCGCGTCGCGCCGTGTGCGGCGCGCTCGAAGAGTGCACGGTCGCGCGCTGCACGGTCGTAGACGCCTTTGAAATCGTCGCCGCTGCCCAGCGGCCAGTTCATTGGAAACGCGCCGATGCCCAGCACGCTTTCGAGCTCGTCGAGCAGCTCGAGCGGATCGCGGCTCGGCCGGTCGAGCTTGTTCATGAACGTAAAGAGCGGAATGCCGCGCTCGCGGCAGATCGCGAAGAGTTTTTTCGTCTGCGGTTCGACGCCCTTGGCGGCGTCGATGAGCATCACGGCGCT
Organism: Vulcanimicrobiota bacterium; assembly: GCA_963699435.1. Classification (GTDB taxonomy): domain Bacteria; phylum Vulcanimicrobiota; class Vulcanimicrobiia; order Vulcanimicrobiales; family Vulcanimicrobiaceae; genus Cybelea. The sequence goes on along the minus strand of CAVOTV010000006.1, from coordinate 472,139 downwards.
ATCGGCCGCGAGCAGCGTGCGATAGGTGTCCTCGCCGAAATCTTGGTGGCCCGGCGTGTCGAGCAGGTTGATCGTGTAGCCGCGATACGGGAACTGCAGCACGGTTGAGGTGATCGAGATGCCGCGCTCGCGCTCGAGCGCCATCCAGTCGCTGGTCGCCTGACGCTGCCGCTTGCGGGCCGAGACTTGTCCGGCTACGTGAATCGCGCCGCCGTAGAGCAGCAGTTTTTCGGTCAGCGTCGTCTTGCCGGCGTCGGGATGCGAGATGATCGCAAAGGTGCGGCGCTTGCGGAACTTCGTCCGCGATGCTCATGCGGTCGCCGCCTCATTCGTGCGAGGGTTCGGTAGACGCGCAGTTCGACGCTGCCGCCGCTCGCCGCGTACGAGCGCGAGCCGCGCGCCGGCGCGATAGAACCGTGACGCTGGAGACGGGATGTGAAGAACGATCGTTTCCGCGCCGAACGAAGGCTTCGTCGCCGACGATCGGGATTCGTGCAATCACCGTAGGTGAGATTCGCCGGCGGTCACGATCGCACCGCGCCTGCCGGCACATGCGCGCGCGACGTAGGCCAGTGAGCCGGTCGATTCGGAACTCTGCGTCAGGCACTCGGGCAGCGCCGAGAGCGCCCACGGCGCGTCGCCGCTCAAGGGCGCGGCCGTCGCGCGTCCGCGCTCCGTTGAGGCGCCCGGTTTCGGCGGTACGCGCGCGTAGACGGAAGCGATCTTGATGCGGATGAGATCGCGATTGCACCCACGCCGCGACGAGCACGGCGACGCCGAGAACGATGACCGTCGAGACCGCGAGATATCGTATCACGTGCACGCCTGTTGCGGCTATAACCATACGGCGCGCGCCGATTGAGAATCGCCCATGCCGTAGTAGACGTCGAGACGTGCGCGCCGATATCGGGGCGCGGATCGATGTCCGGTCGGGAAAGACGACGTTGTCGACGACGCCGTTGCCGTTCGTGACTCGATTCCGGCGTCATGATCGGTTTGCGGCGAGCGGTAGAGCACGCGATCCGGCCGCTCGAGATCGTGAATCACGATGCCGGCGCAGTACCGCAACTGCGGTTCCGCGTCCGCGTTGTCGATCAGCGTCGACGCCGTGAAAAACCGCAGCCATCCGGCGTTCCGCGAGCTGACGCGCACCGGCGGCGTGCCGGCGCCGATCTTGATCGATCCCCACTGCTCGTCGGGCGAGAGCACCTGTACGCTCTCGGCGACGTTGCAGAGTTGCTGCGATTCGCTGAGCACCGGCGCCAGCGGGACGTACCCGATGCGGATCGATTCGCGATCTTCGAAGGGCATGCGTTCGATCATCGGGATCGCCGCGCGGCCGTCGACGCTGGAAAGATGCAGCATGGGACGATGATAGAACGCGAAGCGACCGCCGCCCGCTCGGCGAAAGCACCGGCTCGGGAAAAAACGCCGCATCTTTGTCGTCGCCGACGACGTTGGCCTGCCGGCAAAAAGCACGAGGCCGAGCCGTTCCCAGTGATAGGCGTCCTTCGAAACGCAATCGCGATGCGCGGGCCATCCGGACCGAACGCGGTGTACGCCATCACATACGACTCGAGCACCGGAATGTACGTGACGCGCGGATCTTCGCAGCCGTAGCCTGGAGTGGGGCGCAACTCGTACGGCGCTTCGCGGTTCGAGCGCGAATCCGTCGCCGATCGCACATCGAACGATCGCCCACCTCGCGCGATGCGCACGCTCCCGACGCGCGAAATGTTTCCGTGCCGCGACGCAGCGCGGATAGAGCATCAGCTCGCCGCCCGGCGCTCGCGTGCGCCCGGGTTGAGAATGCCGCCGGCTTCGTTGGGCTCGCCGTCGGGGACGATGAACGAGGCTTCAAACGCTCGACGCGGACGTCGAGTCGTCGATTGCTTCGCGGAGCTCGTGCGACGGATCGCGCGATGAGATCACGGCGTCCCTACGGCAGATACGTCGTCGGCGATCGGTTCGTCGCTCGGCGTCACGACTTCGACACGAACGCCGCGCCGATACACGCGATTGGGAACGATCCAGAGCGTGTAGGTGCGGTACTCGGGCGACGGTTCGCCGCCGTCGGCGGGATGCCTGCTCGAAGGCCACGACGCGAACGCGATCGTTGGCCCGCGCGGATCGATTCGACGATCTGCTTGTAGCCGAGTCCGGTCGTGCGGGCCCATGAGCAAGACGACGCCGAACTCGCTCTTATAATGCACGGGCGCCTGAATTCCGAGCTTCCCGAGCGACGCCGCATCGCGCACGATGACGATTTGATTCCCCCCCGGTACGGTCGTCGTTCCTACTGCGAGCGTGTTCACCCGCATTTCGCGGCATCCGACCAGCAAGACGAGCCCCAGGGCTAGACCTGCCCAGGGCCGACCAGCGCTTCACGGCCGACCGCTTCGCCTGCACCCACCCCGGCCTCCCCCATCGCCAAAATTTTCCTCCCTAATGTCATTGCCGCGGCGCCTTGGCGAAGCTACGCTGGAACGGCATGAAGCAGCTCCTGCGCCTGGCGCTCGCCGCCGGACGCGGTCGCCCTGATGACGCTGATGCTCGGAAGCTGGACGCGCATCAACGGCGCCGGCCTTACCTGTCCCGACTGGCCGCTTTGCCGCGGGCACATACTCCCTCCGCTGGCCGACGGCACCCTGTGGGAGTGGACGCATCGCCTGCTCGCCTTTATCGTCGCGCCGCTGATTTTGGCGCTGATCGTGGCCGGCATGGCGGCGCGAGCGCGCTCGCCCTTCGTCGCGCCGACGCGTCGCGGATCATCGCTGCGCTGTTTCTCGCTGCAAGTGCCGCTCGGAGCGGCGACCGTTCGCCTCGCGAACTCGCCGCTCTCGGTCGTGCTTCATTGGGCCACCGCGATGGCGTTCATCGCCGCCCTCTCGCGCTATGGCCGTCTTTGCCGCCGCGGCGCGATACCGCGCCGCCCTCTCGCCGGGTTCCAGCCGTGCACGCGTCGTCGTCGCTGGCGTTCGTGCTCGGCACGACCGCGGCCGCCGCATTCGTGACGATGTGCATCGGCGCGTACGTCAGCTCCAGCGGCGCCGGGCTGGCCTGCCTTTCGATCCCGGGCTGCGCCGGAAACGTCGTCGTTTACACGCCGGGACAGTACGTGCAGATGCTGCACCGCGTTCGCGGCGGGCGCGACGCTGCTCTGTGCCGCCGCCGCGCTGGCCCTCGCCTGGGCGAGCCCAACGCCGTCCGCGTCCGCGCTGCGCTGTTGCGCCGGCGTGGCGCTGGTTGCGTGCAAGTCTTGCTCGGCCTGCTCAACGTCGCGCTGCGGCTGCCGATCGATCTTCGGGAAGCGCACGCGGTCAACGCGGCGCTCGTCTTTCTCGTCGTTCTTCATCGCGACGATCTTCGCGGCGCTCGATTCCGGCCGGCGCATGGTACGAACGCGGGCAAGGAGAGCCCCGCCCGATGATCGCGCTCGCACGCGTCCGCGACTATTACGAGCTCTCGAAGCCGCGCATCATCGTGCTGCTGCTGATCACGACCGCCGCATCCATGGTGATGGCCGCGCGCGGCATACCGTCGCTGGCGCTGGTTTTTTGGACGCTGCTCGCGGGCGCGCTTGCGGCCGCCTCGGCCGGCGCGTTCAACTGCGTCTGGGACGCCGACATCGACCGGATCATGAAGCGCACCCAAGCGCGCCCGATCCCGCAAGGGCGCATCTCGGAGCGAGCGCCGACGGTCTACGCGTTTGATCGCCGGCGCGATTTCGTTTGCGCTCTTCTATCTTCTTGGTCAATCCGCTGGCCGCGTGGCTTTCGCTTGGCCGGCAATCGTCTATTACGTCGTGATCTATACGATGTGGCTCAAGCGCATCACGCCGCTCAACATCGTCGATCGGCGGCGCCGCCGGCGCCGTTCCGCCGCTCGTCGGATGGGCCGCCGTCACGCATTCGCATCGGCGCGCCGGCGCTCGGACTCTTCGCATTGATCTTTCTTTGGACGCCGCCGCACTTTTGGTCGCTCGCGCTGATGACGCGACACCGACTACGCCAAGGCAAATATCCCGATGCTCCCCAACGTCTACGGTCGCGAACGGACCAAGCGCGAGATCGTCTACTACAGCCTCGTCCTGGTCGCGGCGTCGCTCGCGCTCTACCCGCTTCACGTGATGGGCGCGTTCTATTTCGGTGCTGCCGCCGTGCTCGGCGGCCTGTTTCTGCTCGACGCTTGTCGAACACGTGGCGCGAGCAAACGGGTACGCTCGACGCGCGCCGTCTCTTTCGCTACTCGCTGGTCTACCTCGCGCTGATGTGCGCGGTAATGGTGATCGACCGGATCGTCTCGTGACCCGCCTGCTCTGGACGCTCTCGCTCGGCGTCTTCGCCGGCGCGCTCGATCTGAGCGTGCTCTCGCCCGCGCTCCCCGCGCTCGGGCGGCAGTTCGGCGTGCAGACCGGCGACTTGGCGTGGGTCTTTACGCTCTATCTGCTCGTCACGGTCGTCTCGATTGCGGTCGCCAGCACGCTTGCCGACCGATACGGACGGCGTCCGGTCTATCTTGCGTGCATCGCGCTCTTCGCCACTCGGCAGCGTCGTCGCGATCCTCGCGCCGAACTATACGATCTTTCTCGTGGCGCGCGCGATTCAAGCGCTTGGCGCCGGCGGCATTTTTCCCGTCGCCACCGCCGCGATCGGCGACGTCGTGCCGGCCAGACCGGCGTGGCGCCGCACTCGGCATCGTCGCCGCAACCTGGGGACTAGCAGCGGTCATCGGTCCCGAGCATCGGCGGCTTGATCACGCACTACGTTTCGTGGCGCTGGATCTTCGTCGCCGAACATTCCGCTCGCAGCGATCGTTTTCGCGATGGCGCTCTCAAGACGTTCCCGACGCACGCGCCGCGCGCGCGGCAACGGCTCGACGTACTCGGCCTTGCATTGCTCTGCGCCGGGTTGCTCGGCGCTGATGGACGGTCTGATTGCGAATCGGCTCGCCGTCGGCGTGCTCGGCGCGGGCGTGCTCGTGGCATTTGCGTTTGGGAGAGCATGGCAAGTGCGCCGATCGTTCCGCTGGAGTTGCTGCGCTCCCGCAGCTCGTGAAGACCTATTCGCTCGAGATCGTGATCGGCGTGCTCGAAGGCTCGCTTTTCTTCATTCCCGACGGTGCTCGTCGGCGCGCAAGGCCTCTCGTATGCCGCGGCGGGCTTCGTTGCCGCGCTCGGTGCATTTATCTTCGTCGCCGTGATTCCGTTCTCGGGACGCGCGCTCGACCGCATCGGGAGCCGCGACGTGCTGCTTGCCGGTACGATGCTCACCGAACTCGGCCTCGCGGATCTTCGCGCTGGGGTTTGCATCGCTGCCGCTCGTCCTCCTCGCGATGATCGTTGCGGGCGCGGGATTCGGCGCGCTGCTCGGTGCGCCGACGCGCTACATCGTAACCAACGAAACTCCGGCCGGCGCGCGCGCCACCGCAGTCGGCTTGTTGAGTCAAGCGCTGATCGTGGGCCAGATCGTCGGCAGTTCGATCGCGGGCGGATTCTTCGGCGCAGCGACGAGCGAGCTTGCGGGCTATCGCCACGCCTATCTCGCCTTCTGCGGCGTGGCGTTCGTCGCGCTCGCGCTCGCCGCAACGCTCAAGCCACAGCGCGACGAGCGCGCCCATCCCCTCACGGAAGCAGCGGCGCCCGCGCTCTGAGGCGAACGCTCCCGGTATGCCGACCCACGCGGTGGAGAATCAGCCGCCACCGCTCGAGAATTACAACGTTGCATCCGGCGACCGCGCGCTGCTCGACGCAACGCGTACCTACGCCGGCGATGCGGCCGTCGCCGAGCTCCTCTCCCTCGGCGAGCTCGCCGGACGCGCCGAGACGATCGCACTCGGCTTCGATGCGAACGAGCGGCCGCCCGAGCTGCACACGCACGACCGCTTCGGCCATCGCATCGATGAGGTGAGTTTCCATCCGGCATGGCATCGCCTGATGACGTACGCGACGGATGCCGGACTCGCCGGAGCACCGTGGGCGGATCGCGCGCCGTATCCGCACGTGCGCCGCGCGGCAAAGTTCTATCTTTGGAGTCAAGTCGAGTCGGGACATGGCTGTCCGATCTCGATGACGTACGCCGCCGTCCCCGTGGTGCGTTCGCAGCCGGATCTCGCGTCGTCGTGGCTTGGGCCATTGACAGCGCGAACCTACGATCAGCGGCTCGCGCCGATCGAGCGAAAGACGTCGGCGCTCTGCGGCATGGGCATGACCGAGAAGCAAGGCGGCTCCGACGTACGTGCCAATCAAACGAGCGCGGTTGCGGCGGCGCGCGGCGGACCCGGCGCCGAGTATCTGCTCACGCAAGCGCAGGCGCGCGACGTCACCGAACGAATGGCGCTCGTTTGGCAAGCCGCGCTGCTGCTGGCGCACGCGCCGGCGGCCGTCGCCGATGCATTTATCGCCAGCCGCATCGACGGCGAGTGGGGACGCGCGCTGGGCACTCTGCCGCCCGGCAGCGACTTCGGAGCGATCTTGGCGTGAAGGCGTTCGCGCGGAGGAACTGGACGCACGCCGAGCGCGCGATCGTGTGGCGCGGGCTCACCGGACGTTTCGCGCTCGCAATCGAGCCGTTCGTGGGAATGCTATTCATGGCTGCGCTGACGTGGGGCATCGTCTATCGCGCGCAGCACGTGCCTTCGGACGCAACGCTGATCAAGATTGCATGGATCTTCGCGCTTGGCGCCATCGCGTTCGCCGGCTATTTCGTCGCCGTCCTCGTCGCGCCGGTCGCAGCCTATCTGCAGACGTTTCGTCCGATCTATATCGTGGACGGCTACGTTCGTTATCGCGAACCGGACGCGCGGTCGCGCCCTGACGGCTGCGGTTACGCTGCGGCCCTCTTCGCCGACCGCTCCGTCGCGCACGAGTGGGAGTGGCTCGGCAGCAAGCCGTTGCCGGACGCGACGATTCCGGCACTGGTCGAGTTTTCGCTCTACGCGGGGATTCACAAGATTGACGGCAGATCGACGGGGTTGCTCCCCGAGGGCGAACTTCCGCTGCTCGCGATCGGCATCGCGACGCGGCACGGCCGCCAAGCCGACCTCTAGCAGCAACCGTAGCCTAGGGCGCGGCACCCACCCCGGCAGGAGCGCGCACGAGGCCGCGCGACGGGCGTGTTCGCGGTGGGTGGGCGCCGCGCCCTAGACTACGGCTGCGACGAGTTCTCGAGCGGGACGCGCAGCGTCGTGTTCGACGGCCAGTGGTGACCGTAGCCCGACATCAAACAGACCGACGCACCGATCGCGAAGATGACGATCAATCCGATGCCGACGGTCCGCTGGAGCGACTTCGGAATGCCGCGGCTCTCGGGGACCTTGCTAAAATCGAGATACTCGTCGTCGCGAACGATCATTCAGCTACGCTCCCTTTGGTGGAGTAAAGCCAATCATGTTGAGCCCGGCGAGGAGCGCGAGAATGGCGCCGACACCGAGCAGGAACAGCATGAGTTTAAACACGTTGTTCTCGATTCCGGTCGTCCGCCAGTCTTTATAGAGGGCGTAGAACGCAACGACGCCGACGACGATTCCGCGCGATGACCGCACCCAGACGCTCGATAACCAATACGATGTTCATGCGAGACTCCTCTATATCAGGTAGAATATCGAGAAGAGCACGACCCAGATGACGTCGACGAAATGCCAGTACAGCGTGCCCGCCGTGATGCCGAAGTACTTGCCGCTGGTGTAGACGCCGGCGGCCGACTGCAGCACGAGCACCGTGAGATAGCAGACGCCGACGAAAACGTGGAAGCCGTGCATCCCGGTGAGCGTGAAGAACGAGGCGCCGAAGATCCCGCTGCCCGACCAGGTCACGTGCTCGCTGTAAGATCAGGTGCGTGTATTCGTAGGCCTGGCCGCCGAGGAATCCCGCACCCAGCACGATCGTCGCCAGATCAGGAACCACGTGTACTGCATGAAGTTGCCGTGCTTGCAGTTCTCGAGCGCGTAATGCATCGTCGCGCCGGAGCCGAACAGCACGACCGAGTTCACACGCCGCAAACGCGACGTCGAGCCGCTGAATCCCCGGCGGCGGCCAGCCCTGCCCGCTGTTGCGCATATACAGATAGGCGAAGATGAACGACGAGAACAGCACGCAGTCGCTGACGAGAAAGAGCAAGAACCCTTGCAGCCGCAGGTCGCGGTCTCGATGTAGAGCTGATCCGACGTCTGCCGTGCGGCGTCGTGCGCGAGCCGATCGCAGCGACTGCCATCAATGCGCTCCCGACCGCCGACCGGCGGCGGCGAATCGGTGAGTTCTTCTTCGAGTCCCTTATACGGCAGCGGCTGCGAGAAGTCGTACGGCAGGCCGTAGACCGTCGGGATGTTCTTGAAGTTGTAGTAGTGCGGCGGCGACGGAATCTGCCACTCGAGCGTCCGCGCTCCCCACGGATTCGGGCCCGACTTCTTCCCGTTGCGAATGCTCCACAGCACGTTCACGAAGAAGATCAGGATCGCGAACGCCATGAGATACGACGACAGACCGACTGCGAACGGTTCCAGAACGTGAACTGCGGATCGTACGTCGCGACCTCGCGCGGCATGCCGAGCATGCCCAGCCAGTGCATCGGCAAGAACGTCGCCGTTGAAGCCGATGAAGAACAGCCAGAAGTGCCACTTGCCCGAGCGTCTCGTTCAGCAGGCGCCCCGACATCTTCGGGAACCAATAGTACATGCCGGCGAAGATCGCCCATCATGCTGCCGCCGACGAGCACGTAGTGGAAGTGCGCGACCACGAAGTACGTACCGTGCACGTGCAGATCGAACGGAACCGCGGCGAGGAAGATTCCGGTGATTCCGCCGAGCGTGAAGAGCGCGACGAAGCCGATGGCGAAGAGCATCGCCGTGCGTGTAGTGGATCTTGCCGCCCCACAGCGTCGCGACCCACGAGAAGATCTTGATGCCGGTCGGCACCGCGATCACGAACGTGATGATCATGAACGGCAGCTGCAAGATACGGCGCCAGACCCGAGGTGAACATATGATGCGCCCAGACCATGAAGCCGGCCAGCGCGATCGCCATCGACGAGAACGCGATCATCTTGTAGCCGAAGATCGGCTTGCGCGCGAACGTCGGCAGCACTTCGGAAATGATGCCGAACGCCGGCAGGATCATGATGTAGACGGCCGGATGCGAGTAGAACCAGAACATGTGCTGCCACATGACCGGGCTGCCGCCTTTGGTCGGATCGTAGAACGGCACGCCGAACTGGCGCTCGATGAAGAGCGCGGCGAGCGCGGCGGCGAGCGCCGTGGTCGCGATCATCAGCAGCGGCGCGGTCGCGAACTGCCCCCACACGAACAGCGGCATGCGGGTGAAGGTCATGCCGGGCGCGCGCATCTTCAGAATGCGTCACGACGAAGTTGATGCCGGTCAGCGTCGAGCTGACGCCGACCAAGAAGATCGCCGCGGCCCACATCGACGTACCGGCCGCGCCCTTGCAGCGAGATCGGCGGATACTCCGTCCAGCCGGCGGTCGGCGCGCCCATCAGGAACGACGAGAACAGCATCAGGCCGGCAACCGGGAAAATCCAGAAGCTGAGCATGTTCAGCCACGGAAAGGCGACGTCGCGCGCGCCGATCTGCAGCGGAAAGACGAGGTTGCCGAAGCCGCCGGTCAGCGAGCGGAATGATCGACCAGCCAAACCATCGCGCTGCCGTGCACGCTGTAGACCTCGTTGTACGTCTCCGGCGCGACGAAGCCGCCGTTGGCATTGAGTGAGCTGGGTGCGGATCACCTCGGCGAGCAATCCGGAGAGCATGAAGAAGACGAAGCCGGTGATGATGTACTGGATCCCGATGATCTTGTGATCGATCGAGAAGACGTACCGCCGGACGAACCCTTGCGGCTCCGGATGGATGTGGTCGGCGATGCCGCCCGAGTGTACTCGCTGCTACTGCCATGCTTACTATCGTTTCTCACTTTCAGGGTGTCCAGGTAAGCCACTAAGTTGGCGATATCTGATCGCGAGAGCCCATTCGCCGTCGCGTTCGGCATCGCGCCCATGCTGCCGGTATAGCCGTTCTGCAGGATCTTCGGCGACGTTCTGCGGGCGTCGCGGGCTCGCCGTTCGACCAGATTCGGATGGGCCGGATCGTGCAGCACGCCCTCGAGGCCCGGGCCGACGAGCACTCTGATTGAACGGCGCGATCGTGTGGCATGCCGTGCACTTTTGACCGAAGAGCGCTTGCCGGCCGCCGCGTTGCCGTTCTGCAAAGCGATCGCCGCGCCGCCGGACGCCGGCAACGCGTTGCTGACGTGCGCGTTCTTCTCTGCCAGCCGTGTACCACTTATCGAACGACGGCCTTCGCTCGATCACGAGACACTGCTTGTCCATCTCGCTGTGCTGGCACGCCGCAGAACTGCGTGCAGATGATCGGATAGCGTCCGGCGAGCCGCGGCGTGAACCGGATCGTGGTCACCAGGCCGGGAACCGTGTCGCTTTTTAAGCGCATGGCCGGCACCCAAAAACCGTGGATGACGTCGGCCGACGTGAGATTCAGCGTCACCGGCACGCCGAGCGGGCAGGTGCATCTCGTCGGTGACCTCGCCGTTGACCTGCGGGTAACGGAACGAGAAATAGAACTGATGGCCGATCGACTCGACCACCAATGCCGTTCTGCGGCTCCAGCATGATCTCGTACCAGATCTCGCACGCTCACGACCGAGAGCAGGATCACGAACAGCGTCGGAATGACGGTCCACGCAAAACTCGAGCTTGTGATTGTCGTGGATCTGCACGCCGATCGCGTCCGGCGCGTCGCTCGTGCTTAACGCGGAACGCGATGGTGAAATAGACGAGTAGCCGACGACGAAAATGTAGAGCGCGCTTCCGCTCGCCGCCATGAAGCGGAAGAGGTAGTCGACCTGGCGCGCCGTGACGATTGCGGCGGGTAAGTAGCCTCTCGAACGGAAGACGTGGACCAGAAGACGATCGCGGCGATCGCCAGAATACCATCAGGATCGCCGTTACGATCCAAAAGCCGGCGCCGAGCCGGCGGGCTGCGCTCTGCTCTCAACCAAAGGAAAGCCCACTCCTCTCGGTTACTATAGGAACTTCGGCGCGTCTCTGCACAACTAACGGGCTTTGGCTCCGTCGGCAGCCCTGCAAACTCGCGGACGAGCCAGTCGACGTTGGTGATCGCGCGTACCGACGACGACGGCGTCGGCTCCCGCATCGAGGGCCGCGCGCAGCTCGGCCGGCGAACGGACTCCGCCCTCGCAGACGGCAAACCACGCCAGTCGCTGCGATTTCTCGCGACGAGAGCGAGCGCGGGCAGCGCTCGACCGTGCGTTTCCGGGCGTGTAACCGCAGAGCGTCGTCGCGACGCATTTCCGCGCCGACGGCGCGCGGCCGCCGACGCGTCTCTGCGCCGTCGCGCAATCCGCCATCGCGAGCGCACCGGCAGCGTGAATTGCCGCGATCGCGATCGCCGACGCCGACGCCGCCGGGTCGCGGGCGCGCGGTCGCATCGAACGCGACGATGTCGGCGCCGGCTCGCCGACGATGGCACGCACCTCGTCAAGCGTCGGCGTGATGTACGGCTCGAATCCGGGGTACTCGCGCTTGATCAGCCCAACGATTGGGCAGCGCGACCTGCGCGCGCACGGTTCGCGCAGATTCTCGACGCCCTCGATCCGTACGGCCCGGCCGCTCCGTTCTCCGCGGCTGCCCGCGCCATCGCGGCGATCACGTGCGGGTCGTCGAGCGCCGAGCCGCGCCACGCTTGCACCGAGACGATCAGACCGCCGCGCAGCCGGTCGAGCACGCTCATCGCAGTTCCCCGGACGGCGAGGCCGGCCTCGCGATAGGCGAGCAGCAAGGCTCCGCACTCGGGTTCGTATCGCGGCGCGACCATCTCGGCGGCCGGATGGGCGTCGCGGATCGCCGCGCTCGACCCGGCTTCGGAATGCCGCGTCGGCAAACACGCCCCCGACGCAACGAGACGCGCGCCGGCGCACCAGCCGCAATAGCGGCGCCGACGAGCGTCGCGAGGCTGCCCGCTCCCCGATCGACGATGGCGGCGAACGCGTCGCTCCTCATCGCGTGGCGCGCGTATGAGGCGAGGCGATCGCGCGCGATCCCTCCCTTATAAAAAGCGTGAACGAGCGCGCCGCAAGGAGTCGGCTCCAAAATAGGCGCAAGCGGCGCGGCTCGCTTCCTCGAGGGACGCATCGCGCTCGTCTTGCGCGCGCATGAGCATCGCGAGCGAGTCGCGGGCGATTCCAAACGCGCTGCCCTCATCGCCGAAGACGTACCCCCAGCCGCCGAGCGTGCACGACCATCCCCGATCGTCGCGACCGTAGACGACCGAGCCGGTTCCCGCGATCGCGATCACGCCCGCTCGGCCGCCGAGCGCGCCGGCGTGCGCGATCGGCGTATCGTGCAGAAGGACGACGCGATCCGACGGCAGCTCCGGCGCCCGACCGTAGACGTGTCCGTCGTAGCCGCTGATGCCGGCAACGATCGCATCGAACCGCGCCGATTGCGGAAGAGCTGCCGCGCGGCACGCCGCATCGAGCGCGCCGCGCAGCGCCTCGCGCAGCCGCGTTGACTCGGAGCCTTGCGCCGATCTCGTCGGCGGGACCGGCGCGACCACGCCCGAAACGCGTCCGGTTTCGTCGCCGATCGCCGCAACGTCGAGCTCTGTCCGCCGTCGATTCCCGCGACGAGCGCGCTCACGTCGCACGCTCCGAACAGCGCGCGCGCGAATGCATCGGCGAGCCGTTCGCGCACTGCGGCGATCGGCCGCGACGGCAATCTCGCCGATTCGCTCGCGGTGATGGTAGAGCTCGTGACCGACCGCGAGCGCGACGAACTTGCCGAGGTCGTCGGCCGGCAACGCTTCGGCCACGCGGAGATTGATGCGAATCTCGGGGACGGCCGGGTCGTACTCGGCACGCAGATCGGCATCACCCCAATCGCCGAGATCCGCAAAGCGTACCGCCACGCCGTACGAGCGCGGGCGCTGCGCGAGCGCGTTGCTCACACCAGCGCGCCGTCCGCGATGAGTTCGGCGACGGAGCTCGCGCGTGTCGATATCGCCGACGCGCTCCTTCGCGCGCGCAGGCCATCGCCGCGGCCGTTCCGGCCGCCTGCCCGAGCGTCATCACGGTCGGAGTCAGCCGCGTCGATGCCAGCGCCTCGTGCGTGGTCGAAATGCAGCGTCCCGCAACCAGCAACTGCTGCCGATTGACCGGCACCAGCGTTCGGTACGGTATCTCGTAACTCTCGCCGGGTGCCAGACGATGCGTCGTCGTGCCGCTCCCGGCGGGGTTGTGCAGGTCGATCGGATAGGCGCTGCGCGCGACCGCATCGTCGAATTTCCGGCCTTGCAGCACGTCGTCGCGGGTGAGCGTGTACCGGCCGCCGATGCGGCGCGACTCGCGAATTCCGACCTGCGTGCCTGTGCCCGCGATGCGCGCGCGCGCGAATCCGGGAACGCTCCGCCGGAAAAAATCGAGCAGTTGCATCGCCTGAAGGCGCGATTCGACCTCCGCGCGGGTCAAATCGTCGGGATCGAGCGGATCGACGTCCACGACGCGCGTCATGTTCACCGTGACTTCATCGGGATACGGCGAGATGAAAAACGAGACGAGCTCGCGCGGAACGTCCACGATGCCTTCGTCGCGCGCGCGCTGCCAGAGCGAATACAGTCCCGCGACGGCGGTGAGCGCCTCGGCGGTGCGTTCGTTTGGGGGCAGCGAGCTGCGCATCTCATCGGGATGATCGCGCACGTATGCGGCAAGCTCGGTGAGATCCACGTGGCTCAGGCGGAAAATGAGCGCTAGCCGGCTGAACGCGCCCGCGATCGTCGCCCTGCTGCGTCGGAACGCCCGCCGAAGCGGCGACCAATGCATCGGCGGTGGCGTCGATGGTGACCGTCGCGCGGTATTCGCGCTCGCCGCCGACCGTCGCGACGCGCGCGCCGGTAACGCGATCGCCGTCGAGAAGCGCTGCGAGAAAGTAGCCGTGCAGCAGCAGCGCGACGCCGGCTTCGCGCATCATTTCGAGGAGCAGCGCCTTGTGTATCTCGGGGTCGAACGGCGTGATCGTCGCAACGTAATCGGATGAATCGGCGATATGCCCGGGCGAAGCGCCTTTGCGCATCAAGCGCTCGACCATCTCTTGCGCGATTCCGCCGACGATCCGCTCCTTGCCCGAATGAAACGTCATCCACGGACCCACCATCGCCGCAGTCGCGGTACCGCCCAAGAATCCGTACCGTTCGACGAGCAGCGTGCGCGCGCCGTGACGCGCGGCGGCGATCGCAGCCGCGCAGCCGGCGTTGCCGCCGCCGACGACGAGCACGTCGAGAGCCGCTTCGTCGGAGCGCGCAACAGAGCCCATGGCAACGCAATTTCGGCGCCTCGTCGAGCAGGCCATTTCGCCGCGCTCGTCAATAACGCGGGATGCAGGTTCGAATCGCTTCCGAAGAGCGAAACTGGGCAATGGCCGCGCATCTCAGCGCGCTCGTCGCAATAGCGGGCCTACCGTTCGGACACGTTCTGGGACCGCTCGTCGTCTATCTCATCAAAGGCCACGATTCGGAGTTCGTTTCCGCCCACGCAAAAGCGTCGTTGAACTACCAGATCACGATCTCGATCCTCGGCGTCATCGCGATGATCGCCGCGATCGGCGGATGGTTCTGGTTCTTCTTCAACGTGGCCGATCGGACGTCGCCGCGAGATACGAGCGGCTTTCCCTTCCTCGTGTCTTGGATGGTGATCCTGATTGCGGTGCTCCTGGTTCTTCTGATGTCCGTCGTTTTCATCATCATGGGAACGATCGCAGCTTCCGAGGGACGTACCTACCAGTACCCCTTCGCCATTACGTTCCTACGCTAGCGACTGAAAGGGAAAAGCCATGTTGATGCAGCGCGTTAAGCCGCTTTCGCGCATCTTGGCCGAAGGCAGCGACGAGACGCACGGGCTCAGGCGATCGCTCGGGCCTTGGGCGCTCACCGCGATGGGCATCGGCGCCATCATCGGCACCGGCATCTTCGTTTTGACGGGCGTTGGTTCGGCGACGCGCGCGGGCCCGGCACTCACGATATCGTTCGTGATCGCCGGCATCGTGAGCGCGCTCGCCGCGCTCTGTTACGCGGAAGTTTCGAGCAAAGTCCCGATCTCGGGCAGCGCGTATACGTATGCCTATTCCACGCTCGGCGAGTTCTTTGCATGGATCGTCGGATGGGCACTTGTGTTGGAGTATGCGCTCGGCGCTGCGACCGTGAGCGTCGGCTGGTCCGGCTACTTCACCAACATTCTGCACACGCTGCACATTTGGGAGATCCCGGCGGCGTGGCAGCACAGCCATTGGGATCCGACGCCGGGCATCGCCAACGTGCCGGCGGCCCGTGATCATACTCGGCGTCACCGCCCTGTTGGTGAAAGGCACGCGCGAATCCGGCAACGTCAATGCGGTGATCGTCGCCATCAAAGTTTTGGTCGTGCTCTTCTTCATCGCGATCGGCATCGGTCACATCAATCCGGCGAACTATAACTTGCCGCCGGGACCGTTAGCCGGAGCCGGCGGCTACTTTCCGTTCGGCTGGGGCGGCATGTTCGGCGGCGCTGCGTTCATGTTCTTCGCCTATATCGGATTCGACGCGGTCTCGACGACCGCCGAAGAGGCGCGCAATCCCGGTAAGGATCTGCCCTTCGGCATCATCATGAGCTTAGTGATCTGCACGCTGCTCTATATCATCGTGGTCGCCATCCTCAACGGCATGGTGCCGTTCTACACGCTCAACGTTCCGTTCCCGGTCGCGTTCGCCGTCAATAGCGTCGGACTCAGTTGGGCCGGCCTGATCATCTCGCTTCGGCGCGATCGCGGGGCTCACGACGGTGTTGCTCGTCATGATGTACGGCCAAACGCGCATTTTCTATGCGATGTCGCGCGACGGACTCATTCCACCGGTCTTCGTGAAGCTTCATCCAACGTGGCGGACGCCGTGGATTTCCCAGATCATCTTCGGCTGCCTCATCGCGGCGGCGGGCGCGTTCTTTCCGATCGGCATGCTCGGATCGCTCACCAACATGGGCACGTTCTTGGCATTCATCTTCGTCGCGTGCGCGGTTCCGCTGCTGCGCAACCGGCACCCGGAGCTGAAGGGATCGTTTACGGTTCCCTTCGGCCCCTATGTGATTCCGGTGTGCGCGGCGCTGAGCGCGCTCATCATGATGTACTACCTCAAGAACGGCAACCCGGTCGTTTGGAGAATTCCCGATTGCATGGCTGGGCTTCATCATTTGGTTTGCAACCGGGTGCTCTTCTACTTCTGCGTACGGTCGCC
This sequence comes from Vulcanimicrobiota bacterium, assembly GCA_963699435.1. Lineage (GTDB taxonomy): Bacteria > Vulcanimicrobiota > Vulcanimicrobiia > Vulcanimicrobiales > Vulcanimicrobiaceae > Cybelea. Next base: position 455,842 of record CAVOTV010000006.1, on the reverse strand, counting down.
ACAAGAGCACGATCGCGCTCGAAGAGGCGGAGCGGTTAGCGGTTCGCCAACCACGGGTCAACTGATACTCGCGGGGCGTTAGGCCTCGCGAGCGACGATGACGAGCGCGACGCGCTCGGACGGGTCGCAGCCTTCGATCTCTTCCGCGGCGAGCGCCGCAGCCTGTTCGCTGCTCGTCAAGCCGTCGAACGCTGCGATGCGTCCGCCGCGCAGCAGATAGAGGGCGGGCAGCGCGCGCCCGACGTCGCCGAAGTTCGTTGCAGCTTCGATTTCGTCGAGCACTTCGGTGTGGAGCGTTCCCGCGGTGGTAAGCGTCACGCGCGGATCGCGCACCGCAAGGCGTACGGCACCGCGCTCGTCGACAACGCGCACGTCGCGCCGTTCGCGGACCCGGCGCAGCGGCACGACGCGCTGCGTACGCCGCGTATACGCCGTGAGCGAGCGCGTGAGCTCGATGGCTTCGAGTTCGCCCTCATCGCACCGCAGCGATTCTGCCGCCGCGACGCGACGCTCGGCTTCGGAACAGACGGCGTGCGTGGCCGACTCGGCAAGCGCGGTAGCGCCGGAGGCGGTCGCGCGCACTTTATTACGTTGCGGATCGATCTCTACTTCGACTTCGACGCGATCGGGTGCCGCGCCGGCGGCGATGACGCGATCCGCCGCCTCGCGCCGGATTCGCGCGATCTCGTGCGGCGACGGGGCGGCGATCGTCCGCTCGACGGAGTCGCGAACGAGCGCGAGCGCGACGCCGATCGGCGCAATTACTTCGGCGTCGCGCGCGATGCGATAGGGCAGCATCATCGTCTGCGCCGCTGCCGGAACGAGCGCGCCGGCGCCTCCGCCGCCGCCCACGATCGCGAGGGTCGCTCGATCGAGCTCGTACTCGGCAATCAACGCCTCGATCGTGGTTCGCAACTTGGCCGTCGCCATCTCGAGTGCCGAGCGCGCGAGCGTTTGCGCATCGCTGCCGAGCGCACCGGAAAGGATTTCGAATCCACGTCGCGCCGACTCGGCGTTGCCGCTTGCGAAAGCGCCGGCCGGAACGGTGCCGGCGACGTTTGCGGCGCACGTCGCCGTTAACGCGATGCGGCGTCCGTCGCGCGCAACCAGCGTCGCATACTCAGGGCGGTCCCGCGGTAATGGCGCCACCAGCTCTAATCGCGCTCCGTCGAGCGCCGCCGGCTCGACGAACGACGCATACGCGCAACCGGCGATGTGCGCGCTGCGCGGCCCGACGTCGGCGATGCCGTCGCGACCGATGCGCAGCATGCTGCCGCCGCCGATCCCGAGCGTGCGAACGTCGAGCGTCCGCAGCATCGTACGGTGGCCGCCGATTCGCGCGGGATGCATCTGCGGGCGGCCGGCGCGGATCGCGGAGCAATCGGAGCTCGTGCCGCCGACTTCGATGAAGATCCCCTCGCTCAGCCGCTCGTAAAAAAGCGCGCCGGCGATGCCGGCCGCCGGTCCCGACAGCAGCGTGAGGATCGGGCGGCGCTCGACTTCGCGCACGTCCATCACGCCGCCGTCGCTGCGCATCACCATCAGCGGCGCCGGGATCGCCGCGCGTTCCACGGCCGCCGCGGTCATGCGCGCGGTGCGCAGCATCTTCGGGAGAATCGCCGCGTTGAGCGCCGCCGTGCGCGTGCGCGCGCGCAAGCCGTACGACCCGCTCACGTCGTGTCCGCTCGTCGCGGCGACGCCGCGCGCCTTCGCATACTCGACGGCGGCCGATTCCCGCTCCGGCCGATCGACGCCGAAACTCTCGCTCGCCGCGATTGCCTCGGCCCCGCGCGCGATGAGCGCGTCGATCCCGGCGCGCAGGGTCGAATCGCCGTCGGCATGCGCGAACGCAAACTCCGGAGCAAAACGCGCGTCGTCGCCGAGCGCAACGGCACCAAAGTGCATCTGTCCGCGCGCCGGCCACCCCAACCGGCCGAGTAATCCGAGCACGCCGACGCGAGCGAGGTCGCCTTCCAGCAAAGCATTCGTCGCTTGGGTCGTAGAGTGCGCGATGAAGGCAACGTCGCGCGCGTCGACCGCCGGATGCGCGAGCAGCCGTTCGATGCCGGCGACGATTCCCGCGGCCACGCCCTCGGCTGCGTCGTGCGACGTCGGAACCTTGACCGACGCCAGCAGCTCGCGCGTACGCAGCATCGATCGCGACGACGTCGGTAAACGTTCCACCGACGTCGATTCCGACGCGCAGCGTCTCGTCCGCTCACGTTACCAGTCGGCGAGCAGCACGTAGGTAACCATCGCCAGCTCGATGCAGCCGCCGCGTTTGAAACCGATCGAAGAGCGCGCGCAAGTCGGCGCCGAGGCGCTCGCCTTCCTCGCCGGAGGCCGGCAAGTACGACGACGACGCGGCGCGGCCGAGCAACCCGTCGAGGTCGAGCGGCTGGCGCGATGGAAACTCGCTTTGCGTGATGCGCGCGCCGGGAAAGGCGCCGAAAGCCGCGAGCGCAGCCCGTCGCAGCGCCTCGGTGTCGTCGGTTGCGTACGATCGCACGACGTCGCCGTACGCGCGCGTGAAAGCGTCGCGCTCGTCGCGTTCGTACTGTAAAACGCCGGCGCGGCGGCGCGCGATACGCCGCGAGTTCGTTCATCGCTTCCGCGTTCGCAAACCAGTGGAAGGCCTGGCACGCTACGGCGGCATCGACGCTCGCATCGGGCAATCCGGTCTTGGTCGCGGTCCCGTCGCGCCATTCTATGCGGTCGTGCGGCTCCGCGGCCTCGCGCATCGGGCCATTCGGTTCGATCGCGATCACGTGCGCGCCGCGCTCGGCGAAGAGCCGCGACGAAATGCCGGTACCGGCACCGATATCGGCAATCGTGAGCGCATGCGGATCGCCAAGGCCCGCGAGGGCTGCATCGACGGCAGCCGGCGGATAGGACGGCCGGAATGCGGCGTAGGCTTTGGCACGCGTTCCGAATCGTTGCGTCGAGTTCATGCGGTAAACGGAGCTCCCAAACGGATGTCGAGTGATTGAGTGCCGCGCAGCACGCCGAGCGAGTGCGGCTTGCCGTCGTACGGCTTCTGCTGCGATGGGTACGTGCCGTACTGCCACCAGGCCGTTCCGTCGATCGTCTCGATCACATCGTCGGAGCGCAAGCCGGCGACGTATGCCGGACCGCCGGCGCGAACGTAGGCGCGCAGGTTCCCGTCGAGCGTCTTGAAGAATGCGTAGAAGTACGCTCGGTTTGTCGGTCGCCGGCGCACGGCGGCACCGCGCGCGAAAAGATTGCCGCTGCGCTGCGGTTGCGTGAGCGCCCATGCGCGCAGACGCGTCTGCGCCCTGCTCCGCCAGCTCGCGCGCGTCGCGCTGCGCGCGGCGGCGGCGAAACGATGCGATGGTCGTGCCACTCCTCAACGATCCAGCCGCCGCAATCTTCCAAGCGGAAGCCGACGTCGAGATCGTCGCCCTCGACGAGCGCGAACGCCGAATCGTGCAAACGTGCACGTACGCGGCGTATCGTTTCTGCGCGCAGTCGCCGGCGTTCGGATCGTCGTGCACCGCGTATCGTCCGCCACGCCGCCGCGCCCCGAGCGTCGACGCAACCTGCGCCGGCAGCGGCCGCGCCCGAGCGGCGTGCCGTCGTCGTCCGACCGCGACGCGATCGCTCGCCGTCACCGGAGCGAAGAAGCCCGGCAACGTTTCGTCGGCGCGCGCGGCATTCGCGATCGACCATGCAAACGCCGGCTCGCCGAAGAGCGCCGGCGCCGCGAAGACGACCGCAAGCGTCGCCGCGATCGCGACCGCCATTTGATACGGCAGCGTCCGCCTCGTGATCGTGTGCGATCGGCACGCCGGTGAAGTTCGCGACCCAGACGTTCGCGGTGTTGGTCGGATCGCAGACGTTCTGCACTTGCACGACCGCCATGATCGCGGCGACGAGGACGACCGGCGGGAGCGACGTGTGAGCGCGAGCAGTCGCGGTAAAGATCGCGATGCCCACGCCGAAAGGATTGAGCGGCCCGCGATAGAGCACGAGCGGGCTCGCGACGCCGAAAACCAGCGACGTACGCGACCGGATTGCGCAGCCACCCGCCGGCGACCAGCGGAGCCAGCGCGGACGGCGAACTGCGGCTGCTGCGTCGCGACCAGCAGCATGCCGATGCCCATGAAAAGCAGTACCGCCGGCGCGACGTCTTCGACGCCGCGTATCGCCGACGGCGACCAGGCGCTGATATCGCCTCGCTCGGACGCGTCACCAGCAACGCCGAAGAGCGCCGCGATGAGAAAGGCCGGCGTTGCCTCGATGTGCAGCGCGTAGTAGAGCACGAGCGGCAAGACCGGCGTGACGCAGCGCCGCCGGCGGAACGCGCCGGGCCGATCCTCGCGCTCCGGGCGAGTCGCCCAGGCCGCATACCCGCGTTCGCGGCGGAACGAGACGGCCGCATAAAGCACCAGCGCGATCGCATCGATGATCGCGAGCAGGATCGCGTAGCGGATCAGCTGACTCTGCGCCACGCCGAAGTACTTCGTATAGAACGTCCAGTTCGCGATATTGAAGATGAAGCCGAGAGCGAAAGCCATCAGGAAAAGCGTCGCGGCGATGGTGCGCGGAACGCCCGCCGTCATCATGATCGGCAACACGATCGAGCCGACCATGATGATGCCGCCAAGTCCCGAGAGTGAGGTGAAGAGCAGCGCGACGATCGCGCAGAAGACCAGCGCGAGCGGCGAGGGGACGCTCGCCGCCGTACTCCGCGGCGAGATTGACGATCGTTCGCGCGATGCCGGTCTCGATCGTCACCCGTCCGAGCAATCGCTCCGAACACGACCGCCACGTAGACCGGCGCGAGCTGCACTGCGCCGCTCGTGACGATCGTGCCGAGCTTCACTGCGGGAACCCCCGCGACGAGCGACATCAGGATGGCCATGGCCGGCACCGCGACCAGCGCCGGAACCCACCGGCGATACATCAGTCACCGCGAACACCGCGAAGACCAGGAGTATGAACAGCGCGCTCAACCGCGACGTCCTTCGACTGCGCGTCCTTCGACTGCGCGTCCTTCGACTGCGCGTCCTTCGACTGCGCGGCCTGCGGCGCGCTGCCTGCTCAGGATGACAAGGTGCCTCACGGCGCCGCTCGGCACGGCGAGGCGTCTCACGGCGACATGACGCTGGAGAACGGGGGGAGCGTTTTGGTTTGCTGGTACGTTCGGTCACGCGATAGATGGCGTCGGCGCGTTCGATCGCCCGTTGTGCCGCGAGATGATAGCGCTCGAGGTTGCTCGCAAGGTGCCCGTCGCGGCTCTCGTAGCGCCAAGCCTGCGCGTAGAGCGGCGCAAGATCTTCGTACGCGTCGCGAAGCTCCCACATCCAGTATTTGCACCACATGAGATCGCGATTTGCGCCGATCCGGGTCCGATGCGGCATGAGCGAGCGCATCGGCATACATCGCTTCCGCTTCCTTCGCGATTTGGAACTTGCGCGCGAGCGCGTCGTACCGTCGCGCGGCGAGGAACATCACCGACGCAGCGTTGGCGTGCAGCGGCGGCCGCGCGAAGTAGAGACTCTCTTCGACCGCCTTCCGCAGCCGTGCGAATCGCGCTCAGATTCGATCCGGCTTGAGCTCGCCGCCGCGGCATCGAACGGATCGGCCCAGAAGAGCGCGTCGCTCTGACCGTAGGCAAAGCCGGCGGGCTCGAACTGCGCGAGCACCTTTCCCAATTCCGCGACCGCGTCCGCGTAGCGGGCGTCGTCCACGCCGAAGAACGCACTCGGAAAATCGCGCGCGAAGGCCTCGGGCACGGCGCCCCGGCTCTGCCACGCCGCCGCCGCGGCGTAGAGCACGGGATACCACGTCGCTTCGTAGAGCGTCTCGCCGTCGTCGTGCCAGACGGTCTGAAAGAGCCCGAGCACGCGCGCCGCTTTCCCTTCGTCGATAAAGCGGCGCTCGTTATCGAGTGCGGCGGGGACGTTCGGGAAGATTTCGTTCCAGTTGCTGCGCGCCCGGGGCGACCATCTGATCGAAACCTCCGCGCGCGATCGTCTCGATGTACGGCGCGAACGTCGGCTCGTTGCCGTAATGCCAGTTGACGATGACCGCGCTGCGCGGAATGAGCGCCATGATTCCGGGATCGTTTTCGATGCCGTCGTCCCAGAGCATGAGTCGCGCGCCCGAAGGCGCGATCAATCGGTTCATCGCGACGATATGGTCGGCATACGCTTGCGACCGTCCGCGCTCTGCGACGTAGGCTTGCGTCCGACCTAAGCCCAAGCGTTGCCGTTTCGTCGGAGCCGATATGAAAGAATGGCGGTCGTGCCGACGGCCGCCAATTCTTGGGTCGACGATGCGCGTGAGATACTCCATCGAGAGCGGTACGTTGGGCGAAAGCAGGAAACCGTGCGGGAGTTCGGCGGCGCCGTCGCATAGCGCTCGAGCCGCAGCGTGTTGTGCATGTGCGCGAAGGTTTGCTGCTCCGGAATCAGCGCGACGTGAAACCGCGCCGCATACGCCGCGAGCTCGTGGAGCTGCGCAGGCGCGATCCCGTCGAGCGGCGCAGGCAGCGGATCGGTCGGGCTGACGAATACGTGCTCCATATACGGCGAATAGCCGTTCATCTTGAACGCGGCGATCGTGCGAATGCGCTCCTCGAAGTAGCGCATCGTCGGGAGCGGCCCGCGCGACACGTCGTCGGAGAGAACCCGCCACCGCAACGCCGGACGGTCGTCGATGCGCACGCACGGCAGCGTCCAGCCGGCGGCGCTACGAACGGGCAACTGCGCGAGCGTCATCGCGGCGTAAAAAGCGCCGTCGGCATCGCCGCTCTCGATCGTCGCGCGTCCATCGCGCGCGATCAAACGATACGCTTGCGCGCCGAGCGAGGCATTCTCGCGCGGCGCGATCGCCGGATTCCGCGACGTCTGCAGCGCGCCGATCCCGCAGCGCGCGCCACCGCTCGTCGATTTCCTCGCGTGCGCCGGCATCGAAGCTCGCGGCGACGCTTCGCGGAATTGCACCCGACGCGCACGGTAGATTTTGGACGGCGGCCGGGTACGGTATGAGATGCGGCAAGGCCGCCGCAACCGCAACGAGCAGCGCCAACGGCGGTTACGGCGTCGTCAAAGAGGCGGCGCGTATCGCCGCATCGCGCGCGTCGAGCGCTGCGGTGACTTCCTCGAGGAAAGTAGGCACCGACGATGCATCGAGCGAGGAGGCACGGTCGGCGAGTACGATCGTCGCAACGTCGGCCGCTGCAACGGCGCCCACACCGGCGTCGTTTGGGTGCGCCGTTGGATGCGCCGGGAAGGCGCGGGCGTCGGCAAAACCGACGCGCAGCGTGAGGTCGTCGAGGCGCGCGCGGACGTCGGGAACGAGCGAAACGCTCGCTTCGAGGCTCGCGAGGGCTTCGCCCAGATAGGAGCGCACGTATTGATCGGAGTGGCGCCGCTCCAAATCGCCGTCGTACCCGGGGAAACCGGCGATTTTCGCGCGCAGTTCGTCGAGCGGATCCATCACGCTGAGGTACGACGCATGCAGGCGAAGGGCCTCGAAGACTCCGTGGGAAGATAGATGACGTGAAGCCTGTGTCGCCGTGGCCCGCATATCTGGTAGCGGCTGCCTGTTTTGCGATCGCGCTGATCTCCTCGATCGGCAACATCTCGTTGCTCGGACAAGTCAAGCAGCAGCAGCGAGAGCTGGCAAATCTTTCCGAACGCTCGACCGCGCTCGCACGGAACCTCGCCTCGGAACGTACCGCTCTTTTCGACGTCCTCGATCCCCACGCGAAACGATACGAAACGTCCAACGGTACGGTGATCGCGCACGGCAGCCGCATCTATCTCGCGCTACACGAACTCACCGAACCACCGCACGGCAAAATCTACCAAGTTTGGACGATGGCGAAGGGCGCGAATAAGGCGGTGCCGTCGTCGACCTTCGTTCCCGACACGCGCGGCGTCGCACTCATCGTGCTCCCCGCCGACGCGCGCTCGATCGCGGAGGTTTCCGTGACGCTCGAGCCTGACGGCGGAAGCAAGGAGCCGACGAGCAAACCCGTTCTCGACGTATCGCTCGAGCAGTGATCGAGCCGATCTCGGCTGCGACCGAAGCGCCGGCGCTCGCCTATCTCGCGCGCGCGCCGTATCTCAATGTCTTCCTTACGCATCTGCTGCTGCACGATCCCGCCCCGGAGATCCGGCGGAACATCGCGGTCGCGCGCGAGGGCGATGCCGTTACCGGCGTCGCCTATTGGGGACGCCAAGTCGTGCTGGCCACGGAGCCGTCGGCGTTGCACGCGTTCGCGCAGTACGCGCAACAGCATCGCGGGGAGCGCATGATCGTCGCGCCGCGCGAGACGGTGCGCGCATACTGGGAGCTCGTGCGCGCCTGGCACGCCCCGCCCCGCCTCGTCCGGGATCGTCAACTCGTCATGGCGCTCGATCGCCGGCACCTACGCCGCGACGGCCGTCGCGCCATCGTACGTTACGCGCGCATCGAGGAGTGGAGCGCCGTTGCCGACGGTTCGGCGGAGATGATACGGCACGAGCTGGAGTACGATCCGCGTCGCAGCGCCCCCGAGTTCGGGCTAGGCATTCGCCGGATGATCGAACGAAAGTTGTGGTGGGTCGGCGAGTACGAAGGCCGCCTCTGCTTCTTCTGCAACGTCGGGCCCTGGTCGCCGCAAACGGCGCAGCTGCAAGGCATTTGGACGCCGCCGGAACTACGCGGCCAGGGACTGGCCACTGCGTCCCTGGCCGCGATTTGCGATCGCCTGCTCGAGATCTCGCCGACGCTTTCTCTTTACGTCAACGATTTCAACGAGCCGGCGATCGCGCTCTACCGGCGAGTCGGCTTCCAGCACGCCGGAGATTTTCAAACCCTGCTGTTTTAGCCTTTCGCACCCGTGCCGGCCGGACGCAGCCACGGATCGTCGGTGACGGCCTCGACCGTCAGACCGATATTTACCGTGTATCCGACGAGCAGCACGCCGGCCGGCGTCAGCCGGCTATCGACGATGCCCCAATCGCGCCGGTCGATCGTCAGCGCGCCGGTGTAGCCGACGCGCCATCCTTTGCCTTCCGGGATCACGCCCACGACTTGCGCCGGAAAACTGACCGGCTTCGTGACGTTCTTGATCGTGAGATTGCCGGTCACGACGAAGTCTGAAGGATCCTTGGCGACGATCGACGTGGAGTGGAACGTCATCATCGGATACTTCGCGACGTCGAAGTAGGTCGGCGATCGAAGATCGGCGTCACGATCGTGATTGTCGGTATCTTCGTGGCTGACGTCGAGGACGACGTCGAGGCGCTGCGGCACCGCCGTATGGCCCGTATTGAGGATCGTCAGTTGCCGAATGGGGATGTGTCCCCAGACCTTCGAGACGACCATATGCGAGACGGTGAACTCGGCGCGGCAGTGCGCGAGGTCCGCCTCCCAGGAGACCGGCGGCGACGACGACGCAACGACCGTCGCGGCCAGCGCGAGTGCGATCGGGATCTGCATTAGGTTCCTCCGTGACTTCCGAGTAAGAACTGGTAGCTGAAGTAGATGCTGCGGAACGGCAGGCCGAACTGCTCGGTCGCCGCCGTTCCGATGTAGGGCGTGTACCTCGATGCCGACGCATACTGGTTGAGCGGCAGCGGAACGCCCTCGCCGATCATGCCGGCGATCGACGCCCACTGATTGAAGACGTTGTAGACGTTGGCCGTGAGGATGCCGTTGCCCAGCGGATACCCGGCGCTGAAGTCGCTGTAATCGTAGGCGGGCAGCGACTTCGTGTTTCCGGCCGAGACCATGTACAAGCCGTACCGAAGGTCGAGTTTGTGGTCGATCGTATAATCCGCCGACACGTTGCCAGTGTGCAGCGGCACGCGCGCGAGCTGCGCGTAGGGAATGAGCGTGACGTTATCTTCGATCAGCTGCTGGTTCGCACCGAGCAGGGCCGTCGACGTGAGCGCGTAGTCGTAGTCGAAGTAGAGGTTGCGCGTCGCTCGGGCGCGTCCGCTGAAATCCCAGCCTTGGGCCCGCAGCGTTCCGACGTTGAAGTTGCCGGTGACGCCGAGCAGCGAGGGTGCCACGGCGTTGCCGCATTTTGCTCCTACCGCCTGGATGTACTGTTGGAGCAGCGACGGCGGAATGAAGCCGCTGCCGCTTTGGCTCAACGGCACGATCGTCGAATAGAGCTTGTCGTAGACGTTGGTGTTATAGAACATCAGTTGCGTCAACGAGTCGCCGGACCAGCGGTGCGTGTAGGCGAGCTCTTCGTCCACTCCTTGCTCCGGCATGAGCACCGACGTCGGCGCCGTGCCGACGGAGTTGAGGCCGTCACACGTAATCGCCGCTCCGCCTCCTGCGCCGATGATGTCGTCGTTAGGAACGTAGGCCTTGTTGAGCATGTCTTGACTCGGCTGCGTCGTCGTATTGCCGACCGAAAACCGAACGATGTCGTGTGACGTCGCCCGATCGACGATCGAGGCTCGCGAATCGAGATAGGTAGAGTTCGTTGCGCTCGCGTGCTTCTGCCACACGTTGGCGAAGCCGGCAATCGGCGAGTTCGGTGGGTGGTACACGTAGCGGGCGAAGTAGCCTTGCTCCCAGGCAACCGGATTCGACGCGGTGCTGGTCAGCGATCCGTCGTTGTTGGAGTTCGTGGTTTGAAAGTACGCGTTGTTCATGTACGACGTGCCGATTTCGAAGTCGCTCAACGGCGTCGGGAAATCGTCGCCGATCACGAAGCCGCTTTCGTTCACGCCGGTATCGCGCCACGATGCGTTCGAGCCCGGATATCCGTAGTTGGGGAGCTGGAACGTGCGATCCCACGGATTGTCGTAGAGGCTGTTGTAGAAGTTCGCCTTGAGCACCGAGTTGGTGCTCTGATACGTGTAGGTCAGGTCGTTGTCGTAGAGATGAAACGCCTGCCACGACGGTCCGGCGCCTTGCCAGCCCGTATTGTAGTTGGCATACGCGGTTGGGCTTTGGCAGGTCACGCCGCCGTCGGGTTTGCCGTTGGGCCCGACGCCGTTGAGCAATCCTAGGCCGTTGGTTGCCGGGAACGTTCCGGCCGGGCATTTATACGAGCTCGGCGATGACGGATTATACGCCCCGAGCTGCTGTTCGCCGCGCGCGAGCGCCGTCTGGTAGGGGAGAAAGTCACCGTCGCCGTTGCCCGTTTTATCCTCCCAGCGCGAACTGGTGAGCATCGTATACGTCACGCTGCTATGGGGATCGAACGTATATTTCAACTTCACGAGCCCGGCGCGCGTGGTCGTGGCCGAGTCGTCGGTATAGACGCCGAGATCGTGCACCGAACCCGAAAGCACCGATTGGTCGAACGCGGCACCTGGTTGATAGAAGGTGGCGTTGCGGAATGGCCCGTCCAGATAGCCGACGCCGTACGCGACGGCGTACCCGAGGTTACCGATCGTTCCCGTCGAGCGAAGGCTCGTCGAGAGCTGCTGAAACGAACCGAAGCCTTGAGTGAAGGCGGTTTGTTCCCCGGGCGTGGGGTTGAGCGTTTGGAAGTTGATCACGCCGCCGATCGCGTCCACGCCGACGATGTCGCTCGCGGAGCCGTACATCACCGTCGTGTTGCTCAGGCCGTAGACCGGCGAGAGGTTGTAGTTGTAGCCGCCTTTGACGCCGTAGCCAACGGGGTGTCCGTCGATGGCGGCTTCGGTTTCGAGCGTTCCGATGCCGCGGATGTTGAGGTTGATGTCGTCGGCGAGCGCCGCGGTGTCGCCGGTGATGCCGTTGTTCACGCCGGGCAGCGTGCGCAGCACGTCGGCGATGCGAGTAAAGCCGAGCCGCTCCAACTCCTCGGGGTTGACGTTCTTGGTGAACGTACTCGATTGCTGGAGCGAATCGCTCGCGTGGGTTGAGGTCACGGCAATGACGCTGAGGTCGCCGTTGCCGCGATGCATGGACATCGTTGCCAGCACCGTGGCGCCGCCGACCGAGATCGGCTCTGAGACGGCGGGCTGAAAGTCCTTCCGGGTCAATGAGAGCACGTAGCGGCCGACCGCAACCGACTTGAGGACGAAGCGGCCGCCGCCGTCGGTTACGGTCTCCTGTTTCGTACCGACGATGCGGATGCGGACGTCCGGGATGGGGGCGCCGTTTGCGGCATCGACGACGAGGCCGACGATGCTACCTTGCGGCGCACTCATGGGCTGCGCGCAGACCGGCGCAGCGAAACCAAGCGTCGTGACGAGCGCCAAAAGCGTTCGCCACGCGCGATTCCAAGCGAAATTCACGCGATTCTCCTTCAGTAGACGTATGGAATAGGTGCGAGGTACGTCCACGATGAGGAGGTCCGCGTTTACATAAACGAAGTGCGTGCGGCGCCCGGCGGCGCCGCGGCGCCAACGTATGGCGCCATAAATTCTGCGCGTGCGGTGCCGGATCGCCGAGTCTGCGGCACAGCAGCGTTTCGATGATGGCCACGATCGCATCGCGGTGCGAGACGAGCCAGCGCGCAAACGCGTAGAGCGCGAGGCCCAGGAGTCCCGCGCAAGCGATCGTCGTGCATAAGCCCAGTGCCACCGAACCGCCGAACGCATCGGCAAGATTGGTCACGGGCGCACCCGCGAGCCGGCCGTCGAGGCACTCCATCGCCGGCACGAGGCACGCGGTGACGGCAACCGTCGCCAGCACGAAGGCCGCGATCTCGGGCAACGGCGCGCGCCCGAGCGGAAGCCGCCCCCGGTTGGAGGCCGCGATCTCGCAGCAGATGCGAAGGCCGCGCGCCGCAAGCAGCACGGCGAGCACGAGCGCGATGCCCGAGAGCAACTCGCGTGAGGAGTGCGCCACGTCGTCGTACGTGTCGTGCGCGAGCGCGAAGTCTCCCACGACGTCGATCGCGTAATGGGCCAGCGCCGCCGCGGCCGAAGCCGCGCAGAGCGCGAGCACCCAGAGCGTTTTCAACGCAAAAGCAGCCTCGGCGCGCGCTTCACGTCGGTCTCGAGCGCTTCGATGAACGTCGGTGAAAGCAAACGTTCGATCAGGCTCGACTCCGATTCGCGATATCCGTCTTCCAGCAGCTTGCGCTTGAGCGACGCGAGACGACCCTTCGCGGTGGGTCTGATCTGAAACGTCACCTTAACGGTTTCGTCAGGCATTACAATGCATGCTCCATCGCTAAAAGGCTTTGGTCGCAACGAAGGTGATCTGAGCGCCTTGCAGCACGAATGCATCGGTCGGAATTATGGGCGCCCCGGGGATGCCGCCGTAAACCATGCCGCCGCCGACGACCGTAAAGGGATTTGCGTACACGTTTGTGAGGTTGGTTCCATAGAGGCCGAACTCGTAGCCGCTCGGTGTACGATATGCGAGGTGAGCGTTGAGGATCGCGTACGGCGAACGGTTGAGCTCGTTATACCAGCCTTCGTAGTTGAGCTCCGCTCCATAATTCAGACCGAGTTGCGGCTGTTGTTCGACCGCAACGTAGGCTTTGTGCAGCGGTTGTCCGAGCGACTGTTCTCCCGCCGCGAGCGTTCCGTCTTGGATCGAGGGCGGAATCACGGTGAGAAACGAGCTGTCGACGTCCCAACCGGCGCGAAGGTGGAAGTTCGATCCGAGCTGCTGATCGGCGTGAACGTCGATGCCGCGATAGACGCCGTTGCCGGCGTTCACCGGCATGCTGACCGGGCATGGCGTGGGATTGTGAGCCGTCTGGCAATGGGGGTTGGGAATTACGTTGAGCTGGCTCGACGGCGAGCGCAAATTCGTTTGATAGAGATCCATGCCGAAGTGCATCGGATGGCGCGCTCGCCCGACGATCTGCTCCATGCCGAGATCGAAGTCGGTCGCGTGATCGGGCTGCAGGTTCGGGTTGCCGACGTAGATCACGCCGCCGACCGGCACTTGCTGGGATGGGGAGGAACGACGAGCTCCGAAAGTTGCGGCGTTTGAAACGTCGCACCGACCGACGCGCGCACGGCGGTATTGCCGGTCGGCGTCCACACGAATCCGGCGCGCGGGTCGAAACTGGTTCCGAACGTGCTGAAGTTGCTCTCGTATGCGGCGACCGAGTAGTGAATGTGGCTCGTGGGGTCGCCGTTATAGCGGAGCACTCCCGAACGCTCGGTCTGGCCGATCTGGATCGTCTGTCGCGGCGGGGTGTGCGCCGGTGTGATTCCGGCCGGTGCGTACGCCGGCAACTCGCCGAGCGGACCGAACGGACCGCCGATGGGCTGCGCCTCCGCAATGACTTGGCTCTGCACGTAGTTCGTCGTGAGGCTCTCGGTTTCGAGGTCGTACTTGAACGTGAGAAGCCCGCTGCTGCCGAAATGATGGTCGAGTTGGATCCAGTCGTCGCCCAGCAGATCGCGCTGGTTGTACAGATACGGCATCGTCTCCTCGCCGGGACCTGAGACCGACTGCGACCAGATCGAGGTCAAGTGGCTGAATTGTGCGACGGTCGCCGGCGCGCCGTCGACCAGCTGCGCGCCCAGCGGCACTTGCGCGTCGAAGCCGTAGTTGGTTTGATGCGAGCCGAGCGTCGTTCCGGTGAACGTTTGGTAGTCGCCGCTGTCGGTCGAATCGTCGAACGGCGCGAGCGTATTGCCGAGATGGATCGCGTCGTCGCCACCTCCTGAGAATCCGGCCGGCGTGAAATTTGTCAGCAGCGCCGACTCGTCTTTGGTTACGTTCTGGTTACGGACGTCGAACTGCAGATAGCCGTAACCGTTCTGGCCGCCGAGCTGATAGCGCAGTTTCGCGATCGTCGAACTCCCGTACGAGCCGCTGCCGACGTTCTGGGGATACTCGTTGTTTTGATCGAGCGGCCGCGCGTCGTCGCCTGCGGGTGCGCCGCCGGGCGGCGCAGCCACGACCGTTTGGTTCACGGAGCCGTCGGAGCTGGTGCCGTGGACCGAAAGCGCGTAGCCGAAGCGGCCTTCGGTTCCGGTCGTTTGAAACGTCTCGCCGAAGGTTCCGTACGAACCGCCGAAGATGCGCAGCAGCGTGTGCGGGGCGATCGTCGGCTGGAGCGTGAGGATGTTGATGCCGCCGCCGATCGTATTGGGTCCGATCAGCGATGACGGCGCGATGCCGTAGAGCACCTGAACCTCCTGCAACGCCGCCGGATCGAGAAGCGAGAGATCGAAGTCGCCGGTGTTGCCATTGTTCATCTGATGGCCGTCGATGTCTACGAGCGTCTCGGTCGGGTCGGGCCCACGCACCGCGAAGGTGACGGTCGCGTTGCTCCCGCCGCCGAGCGGAATCACCGGCGTCACCGAGAGCTGCGGCCACACCATCGCAGACGCCGCCGTGACGCCTTGGGCCGCAGCGTTTTGCGCGCTGAGCGTCACGCTCGGCGCCGAGGCGGTCGAAACCGTTTCGCCGGCGGAGGCGCGCACCTCGCCGATGACGATCAACGAATTCGTCGTCGCCGGCGAAAGCGCTACGGATATCGTCGAGTCGGTGCTGCTGAGCGTTACCGTCCGCTGCGAAATCGCTTGATATCCCGGCGCGGATGCGTGGAGCGCATAGGTCCCGGCCGGAACGTCGGAGATGACGAAATGTCCGCGGGCGTCGCTGCGTGCGCTATACGAGCGATTCGCGGCGGTCAGCACGACGGCGGCGCCGGCGATGGGCACTCCGTCGTTGGCGACGACGGTGCCGGTAACGTCATTGCCCGAGTTCTGCGCCCGCGCCGCGCCGGCGCCCATGGCGGCGAACGATGCTACGAGTGCGAAAAGCGCGCACGCGCGCACGCATGCGATGGGAATACTCATGGGGTGCTCCTGTGGACGAGTTGCTGCTTAGTTACGAACTAGGCGAAGCTGATCGCAGGAGGCGCCCGTTTTGAAAGGTTGAGCGTGTGCGCCGCGTGCTTGCGGCGCGGCGTGAAGCGCTGCGCGAAAAGATCGTAGCCGCCGCCGCCGTCGAGCGCGGCGTCGGGTTGGAGCAGCGTCTCGATGATCGTTGCGACGGCGTCGCGATGCGAAATGAGCCAGCGCGCAACGCCACAGACCAGCGCGGTTACGAACGCGGCGCAGAGGATCGTTACGACGAGGCCGAGCGAAATCGAACCGCCGAAAGCGTCTTGCAACCGCTGCACGGGCGTGCCGTCGAGGCGGCCGTCGAGATACTCCATTCCGGGAACGAGCGCGCCGCCCGTCGCCGCGGCACCGGCAAAGACGACGACCGCATCGCGCAATCCAAAGAGCGGCCGCAGCAGCCGCGCGCGATGGTTCGCGGCGATCTCGCAGCAAGCACGGAGGCCGCGAACCGCCAGCACGACTGCGGCGACGAGAGCGATGCCGGTTACGAGTTCGCGCGAGCCGTGGCGAAGATGGTCGTAGCTGTCGTTCGCGAGCAGAAAGTCGCCGGCGACGTCGATGGCAAAGTGCGCGAGTGCCGCCGACGCCGCAGCGGCACAGACGGCAAGCGAAAGGATCGTTCGTAATCCGACGCGCACGCCACGCGCTTCGACGGCTTCCAGGCGCATCCTAGTAAAAGAAGGGACCGGCCTAAGCGGCCGGTCCCTTGGTTTCCTGAAGGCAGGGGCCTAGTGCGACGGCGCTACCCAGAGCGTTCCGCCCGCCCACTTCACTTCGACCGGGGCGCACGTGGTCGTCTGCGCGCCCGCGTACGTGACGTCCGTGTAGAGGTTCAACGTGTGCGTGATCGTCGCGCCCGGCGCGAACGAACCGACGTCGGAGACGCGGCGCAGATAATGCCCGGCCGCGTTGCGATAACCTACCGCGAAGGTAATGCTTGCGGCAGTCTTCTTGCCAAGGTTGACGTACGTAATCTGCACGCCGCCGGCCAGGTGGCTCATCGGCTTTGGCTTGGCAACGGTGCAGCTTTTGACGAGGATCGGTGCATCCGCCCGCGCGACCGACATCGATGCCGTTACCGCTGCGAGTCCAACGACCGTCGCTGCGATCAAGCGACCGAAAGTGTTCATCCCGTACTCTCCTAACAACTTAAAGTAAGCAGGAGGTGGCTTTCCTTTTTGGCGGGTTTCATCCCTGCGTCACGACGAAACGCAGGCCGCCCAGGTCAGCTCGTTGAGCGCGTTGCTAAACGTCCACCAGCCGTCGTAGCCGTGTTGGCTCGGCTTCGATCCGTCACCCGGATGTTGCTGAATCGGGGGCCCGGGCCATTGACTATCGCCCATCGATCCGCCGATAACCGTATAGCCGCTGCCGCACCCCGCATAGACCGCCTTGGGTTTCTGACTCTGGTTCCAGGCGTGCTTGATGATGACGCCCGCGGTTCGTCGAACGCACGATGCCACCGCCTCGCCGCCGCCGCTCACCCAATAGCTGTTGGTGCTCGCGTCGTACCACGAGTCGCTCACCGTCCCGCTGCCGTATCCGGTGACGATCTGATCGTCGCTCCGGCACTGGGCATCGGCGAGACCGTTTGTCGGCGATGCAGAACGCCACTGAAAGTTTGCGCGCGCGACTTCGTGCGTTACGCAGGTCGCAAAGGCTTCGGCGCTCGCGCTCGAGTCGGGCTGGACAACCCACGCCTTTCGGCCGCTGCTCGGAGAGCCGGTGCCGACGGAACTGCCGTCGCTGCTGCTCGAACCCCCGGCGATCACCTCGTCGCCTTGCGGGCATTGCGCGACGGCCGGCTTCCCTTTGGCGCCCCAAGCGACGACCCGCGTGAAATCGGAAGCACGAAGGGTCAGCGGGCGGACTCCGGCATTCGCGGCAACCGGAAGGCCGGCCGCCTGGTTCCCGCCGGCACACGCCGGGAGCGAGGCCAAGATCAAAATAGCCAAATACACACGGTGCATAAGAACTCCGTTTCGGTACGTGACGATAGGCTGAATTTTTCCCGCCGGCAGGCGGCTGCTCCTGGGGGCACCTCCCTGCCCGGGATCGAGAGGCTTTCGGGGCCGGGGCGCCCTAGCACAGGGCCATGAACGACAATCTCCCCCTGCCGAGCGACGAAGAAACGATCGCACCCGACGTGGCACCGCGACGCGACCTGCCGCTCGATCCCGCCGAAGCGGTGCGGCTCGAGCGCGAGAAGTACGGTGACAGCAGCCTCAATCCGAATCGCGAAGATCAAGAAGACGAGCACTCCGGCACGGTGGACGACATCGTGTAATCGCTTGCCCGCAACCGCTGCGCGGCGCCCTGGGGTCGTAGGCGAAACCAAACCCTAAGGAGTTATTTGATGGATTTGACCAAACAGCATCCGCGCAGCGTGAAGGACCAATGGCAAGGCGTCGTTCAGCTCGGCCGGACGATCGACAAAGGCAAAGCGAAAGCGCACGGCAACCTCGGCGAGTATCACTACAACTGTCCGATGGACCAAGCCGTTTTCGGCTTCCTCGCGATGGATCACGAGCGTTTGCTCGAGGCGATTCGCAATGCCAAAAGCGATGCCGATATCGAAGCCTTCACCGCGCGCCACGTGCGCGCAAAATCGCCCGAAGAGATCGAGCGATGGAATCGCGAGTGGCTCTCGCACGAGCCCGAAGGCGAATCGCGTAAAGCCTTTCTCGAGCTGCGCGAAACCGTCGCGCCCGACCGCACCGACGTCACGACGTGGGCCGATCTGCTCGACCTCGACGAAGGACGCGAGGTTCCGCGGCGAACCGGCGCGCTCGCCTAAACCAATCTAATATCCGCCGGGAAACGGCGTACTGTTCAGATGCGCGAAGCGGGCTCCCGTGCCGTTCTGGGCCCGCTCGCGCGCGATCTCACTCTTCCGACTCACCACCTGATCGGCAAGATCGCCGAGGCCGCCGTCGATCGCGGCGTTCTTCGCCGGCCATTGCGACGCGGGCAGGAACGTTACGCCGGGATAGATCGCGCGCAGGTTTCCGACGTTGCGATTCTCGTGTTGAACGCGCCGTACGATCGTGGCGAGCAGATCGACGTTCCCAAAGGCGAAGCCGTTGACGTTTGGGCCGACGAGTTCGAAGAAGGCGCTCTGGGCGTGTAAGAGCTCGAAGCCCGGATCGCCGATGCTGCCGGCCTTCGTCGCGTCGACGAGCGCCGCGAACTGACGGCCGCGGTACTGCGCGGTGTAAAACCAATACGTCGCCTCATTGCGAAATCCGAAATCGTAGAGCCGAATCGCGCCGACGTAGAGCTCGGCAAAGTTTAAATCCTTCCACTGCCTCTTCATTCGCCGTATCGTCGCCACCAAGCCGGCTTGATTCTTGGTTGCTAAGCCGGCGCTATAGAGCCCGACGTGCACCGACGGACCGGCCGAGTTGTAATACGGCGTCACGTACGCGCCGATCTGCCCGGGATCGTCGGCCAGCGCGGGCAGCCCGATAGCCGAACTTGCGAGCGCGAGCGCGACGACGCGAAGGACTCTCAAAACGACATCCGCACGATCTTGAGCTGTGGGCTGATCTCGGCCGACGGGCGTGCCCGAGCCGACTCGAGATACAGGAAGCGGCGATCGTCGGGACCGATGCCGTCGATTTCCCACTCGGTAACTCGCGCGTCGGCGTAGCCGGATTTGGCGATCGCGGCCCTCGCGGTCGCCGCGAGATCGGCAAACGCAATCGCGTTCGGACTAAACGCCCGCGCGTCGACCGTGTGCACGGTAATTGGGCCGCCGTCCATCGACACTAGCTTGACGGGCGTCGGTCCGGAGATCGTTCCGTCGGGCCCGACGACGTAGTGATCGACGTTGATATGGTGCGCGGGCTCCTGAACGTCGACCATCAAGCCGTTGATGCGATCGGCGGAGATCGAGGTGATGCGCATCGGACTCCCGGAGCGCCGTGCGATGGTGTCGAGCGCCTGCATTACGGCATGACCGTCGGTCAAGAACGGATCGATCGGACCGCCGCCCGGATTCGATGCCGCGAGATTCGGATCGCCGGTACCGTACGAGCCGTGCGCGCCCGACGAGCCCGAACAGGCCGCGAGCGTCAACGTTGCGACGCCCGCCAGCGCCGCTACGCACGTGAAACGGAAGAAATTGCTGAGCATGATGCGCCCTTTCTCTTGGGCAGTAGGGGTTCCCGGTGGCACTGCTAAACAGACGCCGCTCAATACTTCATTTCTCTGAAAGAGGCCACGCGATGCAACTCGAGCCCTATCTGCTTTTTTCCGGAAATTGTGAGGAAGCCTTAAACTTCTACAAAGAGATTTTTGGCGGCACGATCGAGGGGCTCTCGCGCTGGAGCGAGATGCCGCCGAATGAAAATGGACCCCAAGTCACGCCCGAAACGGCGAATCGAGTTATGCACGCAACGTTCCGATCGCCGGGCGTATCGTTCATGGCCTCCGACGCGTCGCCGGGCAAAACTTATGGCGAAGGACCGATAACGCTCTCGCTCGGCACGACCGACCTCGCCGAGGCCGAGCGCGTCTTCAACGCTCTGGCCGGCGGCGGCAACGTCGAGGTGCCGATGACCGATATGTTCTGGGGCGCGAAGTTCGGGATGCTGACCGATAAGTACGGAATCGACTGGATGGTAAATTGTCACAAGCAGCCGTGACGGCACCGATGATCTGCGTCCGCTGTAACAAACCGAGTAGCGACGTCGAGAAATGCTCGCGGTGCAAGATGCCGCTGAGGACGCTCGCAAGTCAGCAGCGGCGCGGTTGGGTTGCGTTCGGGGCCGGCGTTTTTTTGGTCGTCCTCATCGGCGGCGTGTGGATCTGGATCGATCAACTCTTTGCCGCGAACGGCGCGACCCGCGGCAGCGACGCGGCGGCTCAGTTTTTGGGCAAGCTCAACGTCGCGTTTGCTCTGATCGCTATCTCCGGAGCGTTGGGCGTCGGTAACGGGTGGATGATGGCGCATTCCGGCCGCCGCAATACGCCGCTGGTGCTCGGCATGATCGTCGTCTTTGCCGCGGGGATCTTTCTGGCCGCGCGCGCCTCGAGCGGCTATCAGCCTAGTGGCGGATAATCGTGCTGTGCAATCCCATCGGCTGACCGCTGGTTAGCACGCCGGCCGTTTCGGCGATCATCGCGACGCCGAAGTAAGCGATCGGCAAGAGCGGCACGCACGCAACGACGACGGCCGCGCTCGTAACGCGAGCGCGGCCGCGCCTTTTTAGCCACGACCACGTGAGCCACGATGCGGCGATCGAGGCGCCGCAGAGCACCGGAAACGAGATCACGATCAGCGCGTTCGTCCAGGCTGCAGGGTTGCTCTCCGATCCGGGCGCGTCGAAGAACATCGGCGAGAGCGCCGCGCCGAGCAGCCCCGGAAAAATCAGCACCCCCCAAACAAATGTGGCAACGAGCGGCACGACCGGACGCGGCACGCTAAAACGGCCCGGGCGCGACCGCGACGCCGCTGGGCGGATTGAAGAACGAGAGGCCGCTGCCGATCTTCTCGACTACGCTACCCGTTTTAATGTCGATTTCGTCGATCGAACCGCCCGAGGAAGAGCTGCCCGGATCGTTGATCCAGAGATCTTTGAAGTCGCTCGAGAAATTCAAGTACTCCGGATCGACGAACTGGGTATAAACGAGCTGGCAGTCGCCGGTTCCGGAGCACCGGTACACGCCGTCGCTCGAGGAAGAGAAACTCGTATAATACAGATTGCCGCGCGAGTCGAACGCGATGCCGTACGGCGATCCGGGACGAACGTTCAAGTTTTTTGGCGAGCCCTTGCAGCCCGCGAACTCATCGACTTGGGCGCTCGGCGTTTCCGTGACCAGACTCCAGTAGCAGTTGCCCTTCGCATCGAACGCAACGCCGCTGCCTTGCAGAACGTTGCGATCGGTGAGGGTCCGGGTTGGCTTCGTGGCGCCCGGCTTGAAGACGGTCACGTTGTGCAGGTTTGAGACCGCTACCTCGTCGTGAAAAACGGCGACGTCGACCGGGACGTTGCCGCCGTTGTCGAGTTCGTGAAGCAGCGAACGGCCGCCGGTCGTATATACTAGAACGTTATCGGAAAACTCGTTAGCGACGTAGAGGAGCCCGTCGCTGCCGGCGGCAACGCCGAGCGGGCTCGCGACATCCTTCGTCTTCGTTCGAAGGAGCTCTCCGCGCTCGCTATAGACGAGACAGTCGAAGACCGTGCCGTTTTGACAGGTGAATACGAACTCGCGCGAACTCGCCGCGGGCGTGCGCCGCATAGCCGGGGCGGCCAGGGGCGCGGAGAATGCCGCGGGCGTGGCGACGCCGGGGCCGCACGCGCTCAAAAGAGTGGCGACGGTCATGGCGCTGAGGCCGGCCTCGAATCTACGTTCCATTATGGTGCGTTCGCCCAACACTTCGTGGCTACTGCGTACGATCGCAGCGGCGCGACGTTGCCGCGAGCACCGGCGCCATAGACCCGAACGTAATGCGGTGCGCCGCCGGCCCCGGCGGTTTGGGGGCCGTCAAAAACGTAGACGCGCCCCGCGCCGTCGATCGCGAGTGCCTGCGGCCCGAGCAGTTGCGTCGCGGGCCCTTCGATGCGCCCGGCCGGCGCGGCGTTCCCCGACGCGCCGCGCGTGAAGAGCAGAACGTTCCGGCCCTCGGCATTCGCGACGAGTAGAGCGCCGTCGCGATCGACTGCAAGCCCGATCGGATAGTGCAGTTCCGTCAGCGTGCCTTCGATGAGCGATTGCCGTTGCCTCGGCCCGATCGCCACGATCGCGTCGTTAGAGCTCGAGGAGAGATAGAAATAGCCCGCGGCATCGGGGGCGAACGCGTTCATATTCCGCCCGAATACCGTCGCGAAGGTTCGGACGCGGGCGTTTCCCGCGCCCGAGCCGGCGTTGGGCAATCGCGTGATGACGCCGCCGGTCGATGCAACGTAGACGTTGCCGTTCTGGTCGGTTGCGATGAACTGCGGGTCGTCGAGACTCGCCGTGCCGCCTCTCGTCGTTTCGGGCAAGCCGCGCACTGGATGTTTTTGCAGCTTTCCGAACTCGTCGGCGACGATCAGCGATCCTGCGCCGAATGCGATGCTCCACCCGCGATCCGGCAGCCGCACCTCTGCCGGCCACTGCGCCGGCGACCGCCGCGCGGCGCCGCGAAAGAGCGCGACGCCATCGGAGCCGAGAACGGCGACGTCGCCCGTGTGCGCCTCGATCGCCAAGCGAAATGGATGCGTCACGCTCGCCGCCGGGCTGCGCACCGCAAAGGGCGTCGCGTTTCCTTGCTGCTTTGGCCCAAACGCGAGCAGTTCGTGAGGCGCAGAGATCATCGTCGTCGTTGCCTGCAACGCCAAAATGTCGCCGCGTTCGTCAACTCCCAGCTCGGGCGATGAGAGCTGCGTATTTGGGCCGCTGATGATGCGTACGGTTTTGGGCGTTGCCGTGATATCAACCACCGCGATCGAATTGCCCGTGACGCCGTTGGCGTCGCTCGTCCCGCTCACGACGAGGCGGCCGGAGCGATCGAAGACGAGGTCGAACCCAAGCGCATAGCCGAGAAGCCGCTTGAGGTCGACGATTCGTGCCGGCGCGGCGTCGCCGCGCGCATTTCGTCCATAGCAAAGCACCAGCGGCGCCTCACTCTCCAAAGCGCAAATGCGGCCGCCGTCGACGGCAACGCCGATCGGACGAACCAAACGCGTTTGCGCTCCGGCGATGAACGGTTTGAGGGCGAGCCCCGGATCGGCAAGATCGGCTCGCGCGATGACCGGATCGACTTGATCGACTGAATAGGCGTAACGGTCGTCGGCGGCGATGAACGTCTCCTTCGATGACGCGAGATCGGCGATCGCCGGCGTCTCGCCCCCACCGGCGCCGGTCGGCGCGGCCTGCCCGGTGGAAAGATCGATCGTGTAGACGAGATTTGGATGTTGCGCCGTGTTCGCGAGCACGTACATTGCGCCGTCGCGCGCGAGCGTATAGCCTTGCGAGAAAGCGAAGCTTTGCTCGCCGTCGGGCGGTTGCGGCCACTGCTCGACGTTGCGCAGAATGGACGAGTTGGGGCTGATGAAGCCGTTCTCGCCGCGGACGACGATGTTGCCCCGGCCATCAACCGTTACGCCGGCGTTCTCGCAAACCGAGGTGCATCCGGCCGCCGCCAACAAGAGCAGTATCCTCGCCATGAACGCAATCACTGCTGCCTCCGAATCTACGGGCTAGAGCACCCTCGACGTCGCGCCGCCGAGTAATGCAGCGGTTGCTCCGATGCTTAAGCCGTAGGGAAGAGTTCGGCCTGAACCCTTCGTCGCGGCGGCGCACGTTCCTAACCAACGCGGGAGCAACCCGTTGACACTGCCGGCGCCCCGCGATAGAATCCCCGAAATGTCCGCGAACGCGATCGTCGTCAAATGGCTCAAGCGTCGCCCCGAAATGCGTGCAGCGGGGAATGCCGTGCTACGGGCCATGTAATCGAAAGAATCGCGGATCCGTACGAACGCCCCTCGCCGCAGCGCAGGGGCATTTTTTTATGTCTCGTCGGGCCGACGCGGCCATGAAGGAGCAGCAAAACGTGCCGACCTGGAACGGCTCTCTCCCTCCCGGGCATCGGCGTGATGGCGCGGGCAACCTGACGATCGGAGGCGTTCGCGCGGAAGCGCTGGCGCGTGCTTACGGCACGCCCCTCATCGCCGTCAACGTAGCGACACTCCAGGAGTCTATAAACCTGTTTCGTGCGGCGTGCGCCCCGCGGGGCGTTCGCATCTCCTACGCCTCAAAGGCGTTCATCTGCACCGATCTCGTTCGTATTCTGTCGGGCAACGAGGTGGGACTAGACGTTTGTTCGCTCGGCGAACTCGAAATTGCCGAGAAGGGCGGGTGCCCGGCCGAACGGCTCACGATGCACGGGGCAGGAAAAACGGACTCGGAACTGCGTGCGGCGCTGGCCGGGCGGGTCGGACGCGTAATCGTGGATGGCCTCTCCGACCTGAGCCGCCTTGCAAGCTTGGAAGGCGCCGGCAATCCCATCAGCATCATTCTTCGGCTGAATACCGACGTGGACGTAGCGACGCATCCCCACGTGCGGACCGTGGGAGAGAATGCGAAGTTCGGATTCGTCCCCGACGAGGAAGCGGCGGCGATCGAAACGATCTGCTCCAATCCGGCGCTCCAGTTCGCCGGTCTTCACGCGCATGCCGGCTCGCAGATCACAGACCCTTCCGTCTTCGTAAACAACGTCGCGGCGCTCGTCGAAGCGTCGCATCGATTTTCCGCGCGCGGCTTGCCAAGCCGCACGCTGATCGCCGGAGGCGGTTTCGGCATCCAAGGCGACCCGCAACGCCCCCAGGACGAGCTCGACATCGGAGCGACGATCGGCGCCTGCGGCAACTTCGTGCTTACCGACGGCACGTTTGCGTCGTCGGCGCTCGAGTTCGAGCCGGGCCGCAGCATCATCGCGCACGCCGGCTCGACGATCTACGAAGTCCTTGCGGTAAAGAAAAAGAACTGCGGCAACATCGTGGTGGTGGACGGCGGCATGGCCGACAATCCACGCCCGATGTTATACGGGGCCTATCACCACGTTGTGCCGGTCGCCGAACGCGACACCGAACACTGCATGACGAACGTTTTCGGTCGGGCCTGTGAAAGCGATTTCATCGCGCAAGTCCTGCTCCCAACGGATCTCGCGCGCGGCGACTTGCTCCTCGTCTGCACGACGGGTGCGTATACCTACAGCATGTCCAGCAACTACAATGGATTTCCGAAACCGGCGGTTGCGGCCGTCCTCGATGGCGAGCACACTCGCTGGGCGGCCGCTTAAGCGTCCCCGCACTTGTATTAAGCAAATGCTATGCAAAAAATGATTTGTACTTTATCATTTAAGACGTGGCGAAGCGGGTCTACGGCCAATACTGCGGTTTCGCGCGCGCGCTCGAACTGGTAGGAGAACGGTGGGCGCTGATGGTCGTGCGCGATCTCCTTGCAGGCGGCCCGAAGCGCTTTAGCGACCTCCTGCGCGGGCTGCCAGGTATTCCAACCAACATCCTCGCGGCTCGTTTGAAAGAAATGGAGGCCGCCGGCATCGTACGGCGGCGTCTTCTCCCGCGACCAAACGGCGTCGTCTACGAACTAACGCCAACCGGCGCGGCGCTCGAGCCGGCCGTGATGGAGTTGGGGCGGTGGGGGGCAAAGCTCCTGGGAGCGCCGCGTCCCTATGAAATCGTTACCGTCGAATCGCTCATAACGGCGCTGCGTTCGACGTTTCAACCTAAAGTCGCCAAGGGGGTAACGGTCGCGTATGAGTTGTGCGTCGGCGACGTCGCGCTCCATGCGTGCATCGAGAAGGGACGCATTTCGGTGACGCCCGGACCGTTGCGCGATGCAGACCTTTCGATCGCGATCGGACCGGCGATCCGCGACCTCCTCGCCGGGGAGCTCGCGCCCCGCGACGCGCTGGCGAAGGGCTTGGTTAAGATTCGCGGCAATCGCAAACTCCTCGATCAGTTCGTCACTCTGTTCAAAATATGAGATCGGGCCAGATTGCGCGAAGCAGTTCCTTGAATCGCGCGTAGCCCGCAATTGGCTCGAACCACGGAAGGCTGCGCAGCATGAGCAGCGCGGGCTCGCGTCGTTGCATTCCCAGATACAAGTGATCCAGCGCCTCTTCTAAACGCCCCAGTCCGACTGCCGCCGTCGCAAGGTTGAATCCCGCGACGTATTCGGTGCGCGTCATTTCCAGTAACGTCCGGTAGATGGCTTCGGCACGCTCGCCGTCGCCGCAATCCGCATACGCTCGTGCCAGCAACGGCAACCGTACGGCGATGTCTTCCGCGCGATCTTGCGGCAACAGCAGTAGGTCGGCAAGCGCGTCCTCGGGCCGGCCGCTCAAGATAAACGCTTGAGCTCGATGGCGCCGAGCGATCGAGAAATCCGACCCGGTCTCGATCATATTGGAAAGAAACTCGATGGCGCGGCGGTGCTCCCCGGCGTGCAGGAAGGTACGGGCCAGAAAGACCTGCAGCCACGGCGACGAGGACTCGGTCAAGAGTGCCTGCTGCATTCGACGCAGCGATTTCTCGCTGTTGCCCTTGTACATATAGAAGGAGGCCGCGCTCTCGTACACCGAGCTCGAGCTCGGCTTCAGCGCGATCGCGGTCTCGATCTGGCGTTCGGCCTCGGCCCAGTTCCAATCGCAGAAGAGCAAAATATCGGCAAGAGCTGCCCGGGCTTCAGCCGAGCCCGGATCGATTTCGATCGCTCGGGCGATTGCGGCCTTCGCCTTGCGAAACGAATAGGAACTCGGTGCGTACGAGTTCTCCGCAACGAGCGCGTGCGAGCGAGCGAGACCGATGAGCGCCGGAACGTTCTCGGCATCGATACACAAGGCCGCCTGGAACTGCTCGGATGCTGCCGCAAGGGCGCTCGCCGTCCGTTTCTCCAGCAGATAGCATCCCCGCCAGTAGTGGTGAAGCAGCCCGGGTTCGCTCTGTAAGAATCGATCTGCGGTCGCACCGTTTGCCTCGGCGGCCTCGCACGGGGGCGGCATAACGTTGACCGGAGCGACGAAACGGTAACCCCGCCCCCGAACCGTTACGACAAAATTTCGATCGCCCGCACGTTCGTTGAGCAGCTGGCGCAACAAATACATGTACTGCGCGAGGTTGTTGTCGGTGACGCCGCAATCGGGCCAGATGCACGACGCAATGGTCTCCTTCTCGATGAGCATACCGTTGGCGCCGACGAGCAGCGTTAGAATCTGCCCGAGGCGCTCGGGCAACGGCACGGCAGCGTCCTTACGGTACAGCGTCGCACGCGCCGGATCGAACCGGAACTCACCGAAGGAGTACGTCGGCGACAGCTGTGAGGAGTGCATCACTGGCAGCCAGGCGCAGAGAGCACGAAGCCCGAGGGCGCCATTTGCCGGTAAAGCGGCCCCTCTGCCCGGCCGCAGACGGGGCGAAAGACCGCGGCGACGCCTAGGGCCGGAATCGGGAGAACATCTAGCCGGCTGTGGCTCACAATTGCAACCTCCGTGGTTTTTTCGCAATGTTACTTGCTTTTAACAATCCTCGGCAGGCATCTGTGACTCGCCGATCTTCCGCACGTGTTTCGCCATCTCGACGGTTTGCGTTTCTGCTTTTTGATGTTTCGTGACAATTCATTGATGCAATACCCGCGTTATTAAACCGTAATTCAAAACATCCTTAAAAGGTCGCGCTTCGTTGCATTCCGGAATGCACATTGAACGCGTTCGTGCGATGCATTCGCGTTTGCGCGACATATTTACGTTCACGAACGCACACTCGAAGCTACTAAAGATATGAGGGATTATGCAAACGACACAATCGCATCGAGCCCTCCGTCACGCGGTCGTCGTTGCAACGTTAATCGCAGCGTTCGTTAGCCAGGGAACGTGGACACTGGCGGCAACGACCGGTAACATTGCGGGAACGGTGAAGGACCGCAACGGCGCGCCGTTAGCCGGCGTGAACGTTACGGCGGTTTCTGCTTCGCAGAGTTCGACCGCCACGACGGATGCAGGAGGGCACTTCATCCTCCTCTCGCTCGCTCCGGACACCTACACGGTTAGCTTGAGCAAGAGCGGGTATCAATCGGTTTCGTTTCCGGGCGCCATCGTCTTCGCGGATCAGACGCAACAGGTCGCTTATACGCTTCAAGCCGGCCTCAAGGTGATCGCGCACGTGACGTCGTCGGCGGGCGCGTCGCTGGTGAAGTCGGGCGTCGGCGGCGATCTCTACAGCGTCAACTCGGCTCAGGCATCGGCGGCTGCGGCGCTCGGCGGCGGGGGTAATCTGAATAACACCTATTCGGCTATGGCCTCGGTGCCCGGCGTACAGACGTCGCAAGGCGGCGTCGGATGGGATTTCAACGGCGCGTACGTCCGCGGCCAGAACGCCTACTACACGGGCTACGAGTACGACGGCATCCCCATCAACCGCGCCTTCGATAATTACAATGCCTCGACGGAATCGACCCTCGGCCTGCAGGAGCTGCAGGTGTACACCGGCGGCGGTCCATCGTCGATTGCAACGTCGGGTACGGCCGGGTTCATCAATCAGGTCATCAAGACCGGCACTTTCCCGGGCTTCGGGACGGCGAATCTCGGGATCGCCACCCCGCAGTACTACCATCAGGCGCAAGTCGAGATCGGCGGATCGACGCCGGATCGCACGTTCAGCTACTACATCGGACTGATGGGCTACAATCAGGCGTATAGGTTCTTCGACAACAGTAACGGCGCCGGCTATATGACGCCGGGCGGTCCGCTCTCGGGCGACACGCTCGGGGACGCCACCGGCTACGGCTTCGGCAGCTATCAGCTGCTCAACGTCGGTTACATGTGCCTCGTGGGCACGTGTCAAGGCGTAAAACCCGTCTGCCAAGCGGTGAGCGATTCGTCCAAGTTCTCGTTTCCGCAGCAGGGCTGCTGGCAATACTACAGCGGCCAGGTCGGCAGCCCGTCCTTCGTGAGCGATCGCGAGAACGTCATCAACCTGCACATGGGCATCCCGAAGGCCAACGGCCTTCGCGACGACGTTCAGTTGATGTGGAGCGGATCCGCGCTGGATAACTACGGATACGACGATCCCACGTCAATGGGACCTGGATACAATCAGTGGCTCTGGGCGCAGTACAACACGCTCGGCCGCAACCCAACGTGCACGCGGCAAACCCTCGCGCCGGGGTTGACGATCCCGGCCTGTAACAACCCTGGATACTGGGGCGGAAACGCAGTCTGCTATCCCAACTGCGGCCAGATCGTTTCGTTGGCAGGCGCGCTGCCGTGCCAGCAGGTTTTCAATCCGAGTAACCCAACCGGTGAGCTCGGTTGTGCTTACACGTACGTTCCGTACGCCGACAACATCTCGTATAACGTTCCGTTCGGCACGGTAATCGCGAAGAACGCCGGCTCCGTCATGACGCCCGGCGTCTACATGGCGCCGGGTACGCCGCCGCATACGTTCGGCGGTCCGCTTCCGGCCAGCGACCAAAGCATTAACGTCAACCAGAACGATACCGGCATTACCAAGGTTCAATACACCTACGCGGTGAGCCAGTCGGCCTACCTGCGCGCCTACGGTTACAGCTTCTACTCCGACTGGTATCTCACCGACCCCATGCTGGGAGCGTGCGCGTCGCTCTGCGGACAAACGTTCGGTTCGGCGCAGTACCAGTTGAT
Organism: Vulcanimicrobiota bacterium; assembly: GCA_963699435.1. Classification (GTDB taxonomy): domain Bacteria; phylum Vulcanimicrobiota; class Vulcanimicrobiia; order Vulcanimicrobiales; family Vulcanimicrobiaceae; genus Cybelea. Next base: position 425,932 of record CAVOTV010000006.1, on the reverse strand, counting down.
AACGCACACTTCCGGCGGAGCGCTCGATTTCCAAGACCAGCTCAACGACCAGAACCTGGTTACCGTCAACGGCAACTACACCACGGCCGGCGTCATCCGTTTTAATAACAACTCCGCTTACGCGGGATGCACGCCGGGCGGTTTCGCCTTCCCGAACAACTGCTCGCCGATCGGCTACATGTCGCAGAATGCGGTTGGGGGATACACCTGTTACGGTTATCAGGACAATAATCCATCGAGCAATAAGTTCGGGTACTCCGTTCCCTGTTTGAGCAGCTCATATTACGACGTGGCGCAAGGCACGACGGTCAACCCATCGTGGACGTCGCTCGCCGCCAGCGGACCATACCGCCTTCGGCGCCGCCGGGTCGCCGGCAGCGAAGGCGGGCGCCACGTGGGATAGTCTCTGGAGCGGCAACGCAACCGGATCGTACAACTCCGTTCGGCCGAGATTTGCCAACGCATCGCTGCAAGACCAGTTCCGCCCCAACGATAAGTTCCTGATCAACGCCGCGATCCGGTACGACAACTTTACGTACGTCATGCCGGACTCGGAGTCGGCGGCCGATTCGTTCTATGCCGGCATGACGGCAAACTATACGTGCGTCCTTGCGTCGACGAATCAGGTCTTTACCACGCCGCTCTCCCCGGGCGCGCCTCCTCCCTCACCGGCACAATACGTCAACGGCGACTGCAACGCGGCGATCGCTGCGCTGACGCACGGCGTGGGTCCGCAAAAGGGCTGGGTGCATCCCAACGGCACGGTGCAAGACGGCGTGCAGGCGCCGAGCTTCAGCGCGAGCTCACCGAGCTCGTACACGCTGAACTATTGGGAACCGCGCCTCTCCGGCGACCTACACGATCAATCCCGATAACGTCGTGCGGTTATCGGCAGGCCGTTACACGCAGCCGCCGATCTCGGCCTCGGTGCAGTATCTCAGCCTGACCGGCGACGATCGCTCCGTGTGGAACAACACGATGAACCTCGGATTCTACTCGCCCTTCCATCCGATTCCCGGAATCTCGTCGGGTCAGTACGATCTCTCGTGGGAGAGCCATCTCAAAGGCACGGACATGAGCTTTAAGATCACGCCGTTCTACACGTGGGTCAACGACTGGCAGCAGCAAACGTTTATCGGCTCCGGTTTCGTCACCCAAGTGCCCGTCGGCGTGAACCGCGACGAAGGCGTCGAGTTTCAGTTCACCAAGGGTGACTTCGCCCGCAATGGACTCTCGGGACTCATCTCCACCACGTATACCAGCTCCAAGGTGATGTTCCAAAACGTGCCGACCAGCACGGGCGGCACGATTCCCAACGAGCTGATCGCCCTCAATCAAGCCATCTCGCAATACAACGCGTTAACCAAGGGCGGCGGCGGGAGTCCCTGCTACCAGGCGGGGGAAGCCGTCTCGTGCTCGACACCCAACGGAAAAATTGCCAGCGGCTACGACACGATCCTCAACCCCTATTACAACCTCTCGCAGCAAGGTGCGATCAACGAAGGCGGCTGGTACAATCCGTGGTCGACTGCGATCGCGCCAAATCTCAACGGCGCGGTCGCGAGCTACATCTCGCCGTGGGTCGGCGCGATGATTCTCAACTACCGGCACGACAAGCTTGCGGTTACGCCGAGCTTCAACTTCCAAAGCGGCGGCTTTTACGGCAGCCCGCTCGATACCGAAGGGTTGGATCCGCGCACCTGCGTGCAGAACTCCTTGGCTTCGGGCATCACGAAACTCTCGCCGAAGACCAATCCGCTGCAGTGCAACTACCTCTCGATCACCGCGCCGGGTCTGGGGCCGTTCAGCTACCTCTACATCCCGAACCCACAGACGGGCTCGTTCCTGTTCGACGATGTCAGGCAGCCGAACTCAATCGTGGGCAATCTGCAAATTACGTACGACCTCAGCTCAAAAATCCGCCTGACGGTTCTCGGCGCGAACTTGTTCCGCGCGTGTTTCGGCGGAACGACGGAGCCTTGGACGACCGCGTTCCCGCCGAGTAACGTGTTTTGCGGCTACTCTCCGACGGGCGGATCGCTCAACAGCACGATTTACCCGGCGAACTTCTACAATGGAACCAGCGTGAACGACGTTAAAGCCAACGGTGCTCGCCTGCCGTACGCCTTCCAGCAGAGCTATCTGCCGACGGGCGCTACAAATGCCGGCCTCGGCGCCCCACCGTCGCCCATCAACGTCTACATCAACGCGCAGGTGAGAATCTAGACGCGCGAGCGTGAATGACGGCTTGGGGCGGCCTTTGAAGGCAACGGCCGCCCCGGCCGGTCTGATTTGCGAGGGCCAGCGCGCTGCGACTCAAAACAAAGCATCCCACGCTTAGCGGAGGAATGCATGAAACGAGTACTGTTCGTTGGACAGGCGCCCGAAACGGTGGACTATACCGACCCTGCCATACCGGCGGGATTTAATGCTGAGAAGATCAAGGCCGGCATTGCAATCGCTGAATCGAAAATAGCCGATCGCGGGTGGCACGGCGATCTTTGCATGATCGCGCCGGACGATACGGCGGGTCCTGCGATCGAGAAGCAGCTGGCCGGTGCTGCCTACGACTGCGTTGTGATCGGGGCCGGCCTTCGGCTTCCTCCGAAAAGCCTGCTGTTGTTCGAGAGGGTAGTCAATGCTGTCCGTAAAGCCGCGCCAAACGCCGCTATCGCGTTCAATACGCGCCCGGAAGACTCAGCGGAAGCCGCTGCGCGCTGGTTGGACGCAGACTAAGGCGATCACTTTGAACGGACGAGCATTGGCTACGGGCAGTAGTGGTTCGTTACCGACGCATAGCCCTCTCCCACCTCTTCATTCTCATCGTTATAGCCGACCATCGCAATCTCGGCGGGCCCCCCGCAATTGGCACCCGGCCTAACCGAGAACTTCAGCTTGCCGCCTCCATGGACGAAGCATATGCCGTCGCTGCAGCCATACCCAAGGTACGCTTGGACCACGCCGGGACCGCTGACTTTAATCCGTACGCCTTTCCTCTTGTGAATTACGATGGGGCATGGAACAATTTTCACCTGACCGGTACCCCTGCACCCCTTCTCTGCGGCTGGTCCTAGCGGGGCGATGCTGCCAGAGATAGCACTCTGTGATCCGCCGCAGCCTGCTAGCATAGAGGCAACGGCCAAAGCGCCTAAGGCTTTTGAGATCAAGGTTTTCATCATCGTGTCCCTTTCCGATTCGACTTGTGAGGCGAGATGCGCGGCGGCGATTATCGCTTCTTCATCTTCGCCCCTCACGACTACATGATCACCGAAACGAATCAACCCATGCGGGTTCCACGGGACCTAGAAATCGCTCCTTCGGGGAATGCTCGTCTGAAGTAACGTCTCGCTTCTACTCAAAATCGCCCGCCCTTCCCCGCTCCGGGCCTGCGGGCGTGCGAGGCTGGCGTGGCGCGCATTTAGCTGCTCGTGCATTGATTGCTCGAGCTGTGTCGTCGCCTTAGCGCGTAAGGCGGACCCCATGGGCGCGGTATTAGCGCGCTAGCCAGTCCGAGTCAGATAACCATTCTGGCGGGAGCGTGTAGGAATCGAACCTACCAGTCGCCTTGCGACGACCTCAGCGATTTTGAAGACCGTGCGAGCCACCAGACCCGTACACTCCCACGCCGGCAAGGACGCGGTACTTTGCGAGGGTACTGCCGAACTACTGCACCGCAGTGCTAACCCGGTGCGCGATAGCTCTCAGCGTAGCCCTCCTAAGCGGCTGCGGCGGCTTGCTGCCGGCCAGCCCCGCCAAGCCAGCAGCGGACTCGGTGCGGTCGCCGGCGCACTGCATGCCGATTTTTTATAAACCGGTCGGCGCGCCGCAGCCGCATCGCATCGAACTGCAAGGACCGGGCCTCGTGCTCGGCGGCGGAGGTACCGACGTCAACGGCGAGTTCGTCTGGATTCACGACACGATCGTTGGCTCGCCCAAGCGCCGCGGCGGCGATCTCGTAGTCTTGCGCGCGTTTGGCAATAACGATTACGACCGCTACATCTATCGGCTTGCGCCGTATCACTCCGTGCGCACGCTGCTGGTGCCGCGGTGCTCGTCGGCGGAAACGCTGCGCGAGGCAGCCGCAATCGTAGCCAAATCGTCGGCCGTCTTCTTCGCGGGCGGCGATCAGGCCGACTACGTTATTTGGAAAAACTCGCCGATTCAATCGGCGGTGCAGAAGGTTTACGATGACGGCGGCATCGTCGGCGGCACGAGCGCCGGCGAAGCGATCTTAGGCGATTACGTCTTCAATGCGTTGCACGACAACCGGCGCGATGCAACGACGCGCAACGCCGTGCGGCATCCCTACGAACGGCTCATCGGGTTCACCTACGGTTTCCTGCGCTTCGCGCCGCTCGACGACGCCATCACCGACATGCACTTCGTCACGCGAAATCGCTTCGGAAGAACCGCAGTCTTCATGGCGCGCCGAAATTGCCGATGGCCGCGTGCGGCACCGGCCACCCGTGGTGCTTGGAATCGGCGTCGACGAAGCCAGCGGCATCGTGATTAACAAGCGCGGGATTGGCACGCTGCTGCTGCAGTATAAGGGCGGCTCGGCGTTCCTCATCCGCGGCGGCCCCGCGCAAGAAATAGTTGATGGCGAACCGTTCGTCTCGAGCAAGCTCACCGTGACGAAGCTCAGCCGCCAAGGGCAGACCTTCGATTTCACCACCTGGTGCGGCAGCGAGCCCACGTACGACGTCACCGTCGACGGACGCCGGCCGCTTCACGAGATCTATTCACCGCGCGATCCCTACGAGCCGCCGGCTCACGCGCGCATTCCGAAGTGCTGACGCCGTTGTTAGAATAAGCTCGGTTCGACGCGGATCGCGCCCTCGAACTCGAGCAGCGCGCGCTTGAGCGGCAAACCGCCGCCGTAACCGGTGAGACGTCCGTCCGAACCGATGACGCGATGGCACGGAATCACGATCGGAATCGGGTTTGCGCCGTTCGCGCGTCCGACCGCACGCGCGCCGTTGACGAGGCCGAGCTCCGCTGCGATCGCGCCATACGACGTCGTCACGCCGTAGGGCACCGCAACGAGCCGCGTCCAAACCTGCCGTTCGAATGGCGAACCGGAAGGTCGAAACGGCACATTAAAGATGCGGCGCTTCCCCGAAAAGTACTCTTCCAACTGCCGCCGTGCATCTCGCATTCCCCGTGATGCCGCGGTCGAAGGCTGAGCCGGGGGCGGCTTCGGCGGCGTTCGATTCGGCAGCAATATCTCAACGAGAACGCCGTCGTCGTCGACGGCCAGCTGCATGGCCCCGAATGGCGTTTCGAGTAGGGTGCGAACGGGCACGCAGTTCGTCAGAGCTGATCGTTGCTCGCCGCAACGCCCTGAACGAGCCTTTTGAGCTTCTCCTTCGGCGAGGGCTGATTTGGCAACGGGTACGGAATCTCGTAGATCACGCCGCGAAGCGTCGAGACGAGCAGCGTCCTTTCGTTGTTTTCGAGCGAGATCTGCGTCGGCACATCGCCGGGCGGCATTTGCACTTCGGTCGACGGCGTCGTCATGCCGGGCGGGAACACGTCGATGCGCCTCGCATCTCCCGTTTCGACGGCAAGCACGTTGAAATGCGAGTCGACCGCTAAGCCTTGAGGTTGATTGAGCGTCATGCCGAGCACTTGCCCTTGCGAGCTGCCGACACCGAAGGTCTCGATACTTCCGTAGGCGTCAGCTCCGCGGTATGCCACGTAAAGCGTGCCTGCGGGGTCGAATGCAAGGCCGTCGGCTTCGTTGCCGGGCGTGCTCAAGATCTGATATTCATTTGTCCCCGATGCGAGATACTCGACCACCGTGCCGTTGTGACCATCGCCCACGAAAAGGTTCCCGTGCGAATCGACGATTGGATAGAGCGGCCGCCCGAGACCCTGCGTGTACGTGGCCGACGGTGACGTCGAACCTTTGGGATACGCGACGACGTTCCCGAATTGATTGGCGACGTAGAGCGTGCCGTGCTTGTCAACGTACAGCCCGTAGGGATTGACGATGCCGTCGGTGATCGTGCCGATCGGAGGTTGCAGCCTGCCTTTCTCCGGGAAGATTACGATCTCGCGGCTCCTTTGATCCGCCACATAGATCAAAGGCCCGCGCACGGCGGCGGGCGATACCGCTCGCCCCGGATGCACGCCACGGTATGCCGCCGGCACGCCCGTACTCTGCGGCGCCGGGTTGCTGACCGGAGCCGTTGACTGCATCCCCGCGCAGCCCGAGAGCATGGCAAGAACGGCACCTGGAAAGACGAGCCCGAAGTCAGCCGGTCGTTTCATGCGCAGATCCTCCGCCGGCAGTATTCGACGCGAAGCGAATCGCGCCCGGCTTGCCGAACGCCACCGGCATGATCGAATGCCGCTGTCCGCACGCCCCGTTCTCCCCGCGAGTCTTTCGGGAAGCCCAGCATGCGCTTGGCCGCCGAGCATTTTTAGCCGGCGCCGCGGCGCTGGGCGCGGCCCTGCTCGTACCGTGGCGGGCGCGCGCGGCCGGGGTGACCGTCATCAAAGCCGCGCGGCTCTTCGACGGCCATTCCATGCGCTCGCCCGGCGTGCTCGTAATCAGCGGCGAGAACATCGTCTCAATGACCGAGGGCGATGCGGGCACCGGCGCGGCCGTGGTGGATCTCGGCGACGCGACCATCATGCCCGGGCTCATCGACTGCCACACGCACGTCGCCGATTTTGTGGTGCCGTCGCACTACCTTACGCTGATATTTGCACCCTACCGCTCGGCCGACAACGTTCCCGAGGCGACGATCTATAGCGTTCGCAACGCCCAGACGATGCTGCGCAACGGCTTTACCACCCTGCGCGACGTGGGCGGCGGGGCCGGCATCGACCTTGCCGTGCGTAACGCGATCAATGACGGCGCGATCGTCGGGCCGCACATCTTCGCCGCCGGGCAGGCGCTCTCCATCACCGGCGGTCATGGCGATTCCAACGACGTCCCCGGTTGGGTCGACGAAGATCCGAGCGTTCGGATCGGTGCGATCGCGTACGGCCCATACGGCTTTCGAGAGCTGGTCCGCGAGCACGTCAAGCTGCACGTGGACGTGATCAAGATTCTCGCAACCGGCGGCGTGCTCTCCTACGGCGACGTCTGGGACATCCCGCAATTCAACCTCGACGAGGTGACGGCCGTCGTGGAAGAGTCGACGAAGTTCCGCCGCAAGGTTGCCGCCCACGCGCACGGCGACGACGGCATCGCGATTGCCGTCAACGGCGGCGTGCACTCCGTCGAGCACGGCACCGGCGTCAGCGAAAAGACGCTCGAGATCATGGTGCAGCGCGGAACGAACCTCGTCCCTACGATCTGGGCGCTCGATTCCATTCTCCAGCCCGGCAATCCGAACCACATTCCGCCGAGCTCGGTGCAGAAAGCCGAGTACGCCGCACAACTGCGTAATGCGGGCATGCATCGGGCCGTTGCGTCGAGCGTGAAGATCGCCTACGGCACGGATGCCGGCGTCTTCCCGCACAAGGAAAACAACAAAGACTTCGCGTTGCTCGTCGGCCTCGGCATGCGCCCGATCGACGTCCTGCGCTCGGCGACCTCGAACGCAGCCGAGCTCATCGGCGTGAGCGATCGCGGCGTCTTAGCACCGGGCAAACTCGCCGATGTGGCGGTCTTCAACGGCGATCCGAGCCGCGACATCGCGCTGATGGAACGTCAGCCGGCCATGGTGCTCATCGGCGGCCAAAAAGTCAACCTCGCCGGTTTGCCGGGCTAGACGTCCGGCGCGCTGCCGGAGCCTTAGGCTTTCCGCTTATCGGCGAACGCTTTCGCGACTTTCAACGGAATCGCGCCGCCAGGAATTACCAGGTTGAGCGTCTCGGCGCCGATGTCGAAGAGCGTCTCGGGTTTCAAAAGATTGGCCATGACGGCCATCGCCGCCGACGGCTGGGTTTGCAACTCTCCACTGATCGCATCGATGGCAACGTCGGCAGATTTGTTCTTCGACGTCCACTCGAACTTGAAGTTGAACGTCGGGCGAAAGTAGAGGTCGATGCAGTCAACCTCGACTCTCTCGTTCTTGACTTCATCGGCGTCCGCGGGACGAAAGTCTTCGCCCAAGAGTGCGCGGACGACGGCCGAGGCTCGCACCGACGGCGCGACGATCTTGACGCCCTCCGGTGCAAACTCGTCGAGCTTCACCGGATTGGGAAGCAGGTTGAGGTAAGGCTTGGCATTGATGGGCTGACTGGTGACCGCATCGAGCCAAAGCTCGCGCTGCTCGTCGCGCTCGCAGTGCTCGATGACGGGCACCTCGATCGCACCGCCCGTTACCGCGTGATCGCTTCCGCCGACGGTGACGGTCTTGGTGTGGGGCCCCTTGATCGGAACCTTATACGATTCGCGACGATCGAAGACGAAGTTCAGGTGCGCTTTGGCGTGCCAGAGCGGTACGTACCAAAGCCCCTGGTCGGATACCGCGATATCCTCGTCCTTCGGACGCGAAAATAGCCGGGAGAGCGTGCCGAAGGCAGAGACCTTGTGCGCGCCCGCGCGCCCGCGCGCTTCCTCCGGCGTAATCTGCGGCTGGAAGTAAAAGGCGCCTTGCTCGGCTACGACGATCTCCATGCGCCTGGGATATCGGAAAGGCACCTGCAATCCTGCCCCCACGGCGCCGCCGGCTCTTTCGCGCATTCCGAAGAAGGCTGGCACCGCAGGTCGAACCTATCAAAGATGAAGACCCGCTCGGATATCCGCAACGTCGCGATTATCGCGCACGTCGACCACGGGAAGACGACCTTAGTCGATGCGATGCTCAAGCAGAGCGGCGTCTTCCGCGAAGGCCAGCACGTGGCAACGCGCGTGATGGATTCCAACCCGCTCGAACGCGAGCGCGGCATTACGATCCTGGCCAAGAACACGGCGGTCCGCCACGGCGACGTGAAGTTCAACATCGTCGATACGCCGGGCCACTCCGATTTCGGCGGCGAGGTCGAGCGCGTGCTGCAGATGGTGCAAGGCGTGCTCCTGCTGGTGGATGCCGCCGAAGGCGTCATGCCGCAAACGCGCTTCGTGCTGCGCAAGGCGCTCGAGCTCGATCTGCGCGCGATCGTCGTCGTCAATAAGATCGATCGCAAGGATGCGCGCGCGCAAGAAGTCGTCAACCAAACCTTCGACCTTTTCGTCGAGCTCGGCGCCAACGACGAGCAAGCCGATTTCCCGGTGCTCTTCACCAACGCCAAGGCGGGGATCGCCAAACGCGCGCTCGAGGACGAAAGCGACTCGCTCGAGCCGCTCTTCGAGACGATCGTTCTCGCGCATTCCCGAAGCGCCGGCGGAAGAAGGCCCGTTCCAGCTGCTCATCTCCGCGATCGATCACAACCGGTACGTCGGCCGCATCGGCATCGGCCGGATTTTTCGCGGAAGCGCCATGCGCAACGATGCCGATCGTGAAGCTCGCGCGCGACGGAACGGTCGCGACCGGACTGCGGCTCTACGAGCTGCTGACCTTCGCCGGCCTCGAGCGCATCGACGTCGAGGAAGCGACCGCCGGCGACATCGTCTGCGTCTCGGGCATCGACGATCTCAACATCGGCGACACGATCGCCGACGCCGCCACGCCCGAGGCATCCACGCCGTCGCGGTCGACGAGCCGACCGTCTCGATGTTCTTCAGCGTCAACAACTCGCCGTTTGCCGGACGCGAGGGCAAGTTTCTCACGTCGCGCCAGATTCGCGAACGCCTGATGCGCGAGCTCGAATCGAACGTCGCGCTGCGCGTCGCAGATACCGGTTCGCGCCGACACGTTCGAAGTGCGCGGGCGCGGCGAGCTGCATCTCGCGATCCTGATCGAAACGATGCGCCGCGAAGGCTACGAGGTGGCCGTTTCCAAGCCGCAGGTCATCGTGACCGAGCGCGACGGGAAGCGCTGGGAGCCGGTCGAGTACGTCGTCGTCGACGTGCCGGAGCCGTATGCCGGGCGCGGTGATCGAAGCGCTTGGGCGGCGCAAGGCAACGATGTCGAACATGTTCGCGGTCGGCGAGTCGCAGCGGCTGGAGTACACGATGCCGACGCGCGCGATTTTCGGACTGCGCGGCGAGCTGCTCACCCTCACGCGCGGCACCGCCGTGCTCTCGCACACCTACTACGACCATCAAGAGTGGCAGGGGGAGCTGCCCGGGCGCAACATCGGCGCGCTCGTCGCAAGCGAAACCGGACGCACTACCGGCTACGCGACTGATGGGCCTCGAGCAGCGCGGCCGTTTCTTCGTCGGACCCGGACATCGACGTCTATGAAGGCATGATCGTCGGCCGCGCCAACGACGACTACGACGTCGCGCTCAACGTCGTCCGCGAAAAGAAACTAACGAACATGCGCGCCGCCGGCTCGGACGAGAACGTGAAGCTTGCTCCGCCCGAAGAGCTCTCGCTCGAGCGAGCGATCGAGTTCATCGAGGACGACGAACTCGTAGAAGTGACGCCGCAAATCGATCCGCTTGCGCAAGCGGATCCTCGACGAGGGCGACCGGCTCAAAGTACGAAAACGCGAGGCGACCGCCGCCGGGCGTTAGTTGCTAGGGGTTCGGCACTCCGAGTTGCCGCGAAAGGTACTCGGCCGTCGCCGTATCGGCCTCGAGCCACGCGGCATAACGGAAGAAGCCATGGATCTCGTTAGGGATCACGATTTGTTCGTAGGGAACGCGAGCGACGCGCAAACGTTCGATCAGATCGACCATTTGATGGAACTCGACGTTTCGGTCGTCGTCGCCCTGGATGAGCAGAACCGGCGATCTCCACGTCGCGATCGCCGAATCGGGCGACGATTCCCAAGCGAGCTTCATGATCGCGCGCGTGTCGTACTGCTCGTAGCGCTTGAGCTGCGTTCCCCCCCACACCGGATTGTCGATGTCGAGCGACCAGTCGTGCACGCCGTGAAAATCTACGCCCGTCTTGAAGATATTCGAGTTGCGCGCGAGCGCAAGGGCCGTGAGATAGCCGCCGTAGGAACCGCCCCAAATGCCGATGCGATTCGGATCGACGTGCGAATCGCGCTGCAGGTAGCGGGCCCCCGCGACGACGTCTTGATACTCCGACGCTCCGGTCGGTCCCCAGTTCGGCGGGAAGTTGAAGTCGTGTCCGTAGCCGATGCCGAGGCGATAGTTCACCGCGAGAACGACGAAGCCGCGGCTCGCGAGATATTGATTGACGGCGTACGCGTTCGAGTAGTAATCCATGTAATGCCACCCGAGCAGCATCTGTCGCGGCGGACCGCCGTGAACGAAAATGATGCCCGGATGTTTGCCGCCGCCGCGCGGTGCAAAGAGCTGACCGTGAATCAGCCACCCATCGGCGGAACGAAACGAGACTTCAATCGGCGTGACGAGCTGCGACGAGGGAAAGTCGGCCGGCAGCAGGTCGGCGTCGAGCACGCGCTGCGCGCCGTCCTGCAGCAGCGTCACCATCAACGGCTGCTGCGCGGTAGCGCGGTTGAATGCGTACGCGCCGCCGGCAAGCGCGACGGGGAGCGTTTCGCTGCCGGCGCCCGGCACGAGCTGCGTGGTCGCGCCGGTGTCGACGTTGGCGCTGAACGCGTGGCGGCGGTCGTCGTCGCCCGGCGTCGAGCCGGTGTTCGCCGTGTAGACGACTGACTGCCGATCCGGCGAGACGTCAACGTCTTCGACCATGAATGCGCCCGGCGTCAGCAGTCGCTCCGCTCCGCTCGACGCCGATACGGCGTAGAGATGCCCCCAGTTGTCTTGCTCGCTCTTGAAGATCAGCCGATCTCCGGCGACCCATTGCAAGAAGGGACCACCGGCAGTTTGCGGCAGCGACCCGCGCGTGGTATTCGTGCTCGACCAAACCTGCCGCCCGGAGCCTGCGCGAACGTCGCCGACCCAAATCTCCCACGGAACCGGATTCCAGTTCAGCGGATTTTGCGGCGCCCCGCCGTCGCCATGCAGCCGAACGAACGCGATCCTCTCTCCGTCGGGCGACCAGCGCGGCATGATGTCTTGCGAGGTCGTCGGCGCGACGAACTCGATCGGCGTTTCGTCGTTGCGATAGACAGCGATGAAGCTGTGGTCGGTTCGCGTTGAAACGAACGCGAGCGCGGCTCCGTCCGGCGACCACTGCAGATCCGAGTCCTGCCCTCGATCGAAGAAGAGACGTTTTGCCGGCGCGCCGGCATCCATTGGAGCGATCATCACCGCGCCGTCACTCGTAAATGCGACGCGCGTCCCGTCGGGGGAGATCGCCGGCGAATCGCCGTTGCCCAGCAGCTTCGGCGCACCGCCTTGCGTTGAAACCGCCCAGACCTGCATCTGCGGTTCCTGCGGCATCGAAGCCGGCCCAGGCTGAAGCGGCAGCGGCCAATTGGCGTCGTGATCGCCGCCGCGCACGAAGACGACGTGCGCGTCGTCGTTTGCAATCGCGAGGTTCGTCAGCTCCTGGCCGTCGTCGGAAGCCGACGAATAGAGCTGAACCGGCGCGAACTGCGGCGCGCGCGCGAACCAGAGCGTTCGCACCCCGCGCGTGTCGACCGCGTATGCGATCGCGGTGCCGCGGTCGTCGCGCACGAGCGCAGCGGGGAACGGATAGCCGAGGATTTGGGCGAGCGTAAAGACGGCAAGCATGCTCGCAAGCTACGGCTTATCGGCAGCCGCTCCTTCGGACTTCGCGCCTCCGGCGCTCCGCCCAAAGGATAACGCGACCGAGACGGCGCTTTAAGAGACTGACGCGAGGCGATCGGCGACCGCGAACGTGAGCTCGCCGCGGTTCTCGTCGAAACCGACCTCGATCTTATCGCCTTCGTTGATGTCGCCGGCGAGGATCTTGCGCCCGATCGGCGTCTCGAGCTCCTTCTGAATCGTTCGCTTGAGCGGGCGCGCGCCGTAATGCGGATCGTATCCGACCTTGACGATGTGTCGCTTGGCGGCGTCGTCGAGCGCGAGCGTGATCCGGCGTTCCGCGAGCCGCTGGCGCAGACGATGCAGCTGGAGATCGATGATGTGCATCAGCTCGTCTTCGATCGAGCGCGTGGAAGACGATGATCTCGTCGACGCGGTTGAGGAACTCCGGCCGGAAGTGCTGCGCGCAGTTCGTCGAGCACGGTCGCCCGCATGATCGCATAGTCGGCGCCGTCGACGGAACCCTTGTAATCGAGAATTCGATGGCTGCCGATGTTCGACGTCATGATCACGATCGTGTTCTTGAAATCGACCGTGTGGCCTTGACCGTCGGTGAGGCGTCCGTCGTCGAGAATCTGCAGAAAGACGTTGAAGACGTCGGGGTGCGCCTTTTCGATTTCGTCGAAAAGAATCACCGAGTAGGGTCGCCGGCGCACCGCTTCGGTGAGCTGGCCGCCTTCTTCGAAGCCGATATATCCCGGCGGCGCGCCGAGCAGGCGCGCGACCGTGTGATGCTCCTGATACTCCGACATGTCGATGCGAATCAGCGCGCGCTCGTCGTCGAAGAGATATTCGGCGAGCGCCCGCGCAAGTTCGGTCTTGCCGACGCCCGTCGGCCCGAGGAAGATGAACGATCCGATCGGCCGGTTGGGATCGGCGAGACCCGAGCGCGAGCGCAAGAACCGCCTCCGCGACGGCGTCGACCGCCTCGTTCTGACCGATCACGCGCTTGATGAAGCTCGTCCTCGAGGTGGAGCAGCTTCTGCTTCTCGCCTTCGAGCAGTTTCGTGACCGGGATGCCCGTCCAGCGCGCGATGACCCCGGCAATATCGTCTTCGTCGACCTCTTCCTTGGACAAGCGCCCGCCATCCTTATGCGCGAGTCGCCCTTCCTCTTCGCCCAACTCTTTCTGCAGCTCGGCGAGCGTGCCGTATCTAAGCTCGGCGACGCGGTTGAGATCGTACTGACGCTCCGCCTGTTCGATCTGCACTTTCGTCGACTCGATCTGCTCGCGCAAGGTCGCGCAGCTTCACCGCCGCGCTCTTCTCCGCATCCCACTGCACGCGCAGCCGCGTCTGATCTTCGCGCAGCTCGGCGAGCTCCTTTTCGAGCTGCTCCAGACGCCGGCGGCTCGCGGCGTCGTCTTCTTTGCGCAGCGCTTCGCGCTCGATCTCGAGCTGCATGACGCGGCGCGAGACTTCGTCGAGCTCCTGCGGCATCGAATCGATCTCGGTCCGCAGTTTCGCGGCGGCCTCGTCGACCAGTCGATCGCTTTGTCGGGCAGAAAACGATCGGTGATATAGCGGTTGCTCATCGTGGCGGCCGCGACCAGCGCCGCATCCTTGATGCGCACGCCGTGATGCGCCTCGTACTTCTCTTTGAGCCCGCGCAGAATCGAGATCGTATCTTCGACGCTGGGCTGATCGACATCACGGGCTGGAAGCGCCGTTCCAGCGCCGCATCCTTTTCGATGTACTTGCGGTATTCGTCGAGCGTGGTCGCGCCGATCATGTGCAGTTCGCCGCGCGCGAGCATCGGTTTGAGCAGGTTGCCGGCGTCCATCGCGCCTTCGGCCTTGCCGGCGCCGACGACCGTGTGCAGCTCGTCGACGAACAGAATGATCTGGCCCTCGGAGCCGGCGACGTCTTTGAGTACGGCCTTGAGCCGCTCTTCGAACTCGCCGCGATACTTCGCGCCGGCGATCAGCGCGCCCATGTCGAGCGAGACGATGCGCTTGTTCTTCAGGCCTTCGGGAACGTCGCCGCGCACGATGCGCTGCGCCAATCCTTCGACGATGGCCGTCTTGCCGACGCCGGGGTCGCCGATGAGCACCGGATTGTTCTTCGTGCGGCGCGAGAGCACTTGGACGATGCGGCGAATCTCTTCGTCGCGGCCGATTACCGGATCGAGCTTGCCGCGCTCCGCTTCGAGCGTGAGGTCGCGGCCGTAGCGCTCGAGCGATTTGTAGGTGCCTTCGGGATCCTTGGTCGTGACGCGCTGGTTGCCGCGCACGTCGCGCAGCGCTTGAAGCAGTTTGTCTTTCGTTAGGCCGGCATCGCGGAAGAGCTTGCCGATCGCGCCGCGACGACTGCGCCATCGCGAGCAGCACGTGCTCGACCGAGTGTAGTCGTCTTGCAGCGCTTTGGCCTCGTTCTCGGCGGCGCTCATGATGCGCGCCAGTTCCGGCGAAAGCGTCACTTGCGCGCTGTCGGCGTTCGCGCCGCTCAGCCGCGGCAGCTGGCCGATCGCCTCGTCGACCTGGCGCGCGAAGGCCTTCGGATCGGCGCCGGCCTTCGCGATGAATATCGGGCGCGATGCCACGCTCTTGTTCGAGCAATGCCGCCAGCATATGTTCGGGCGCCGTCTGCGTGTTGTGTTCGTGCAGCGCGCGCGTATACGCGGCGTTGAGCGCGTCGCCGACGCGCTCGGTCATCTTCTCTACGTTCATTGCCCTACTATCATACAGCGCCGGCAGACGTTTGGTTGCAGGAGATTCCTTGCGGCGTGGGAAGCGGCGCCGCGTGACCCCGTTCGACTATCTCAGCGTTCTCATTTCGATCGTGCTGGGGCTCGCGATTGCCAACGTGCTAGGGCGGATCGCCGCCGTGATCACCGCCCGCGCGCGATACAATTCTACTGGCCTCCGCTGGCGTGGGCAGTTTGGCTCTTTTTCATCTCGGTGCAGCACTGGTGGGCGCAGTGGGGCGTGCGTCACACCGTCACTTGGAGCTTCGGCACCTATTGGCTCCAGTTGCTCGTGCCGGTAGACCTCTTCTTGCTCTCGAGCTTGGTGCTGCCCGAGCGCAGCGAGAACGGCATCGTCGATCTCGGCGACTGGTATTTCGACAACCGCCGCTGGTTCTTCGGCATCATGTTCTTCTTGCCCGCGCTCAGCATCGCCGACGAGATCGCGCGTTCCGGGCACATGAGCTCGACGCTCAACTTAATCTTCTTGCTCGCATTCGATGCGGTGATTCTCGTCGCGTTCGCGGTGCGGTCCCGCAAGGCACAGGAGTGGATCACCGTGCAAGCGATGGTGCTGACGCTCGCCTACGTCGGCCTCCTCTTCGTCGCGCTGCCCGGCTAGCTCAGGCGATCGTGACGCCGCTCGCATTCTGCGGCGTTTCGACGCGGCGGGTGCCGCGGGCCCGTTGGATCGCGGTCATGCGAATCGCGCAAAGAGAAGCGCGTCGCATACCCGATTCTCACGGTCGAGATAAAACGATTTCAGGCGCGCCTCGAGCTGGAATCCGCACTTCTCGAGGACGCGAGCCGAGGCAACGTTCGGCGCAAAGACGCGCGCTTCCAGGCGGCGGAGCTCCCCGCGCGAGAGCGCATCGTCGGAGACTACTCCGGCGGCATCGGTCGCGATGCCGCGCCCCCAGTACGCTCGGCCCAGCCAGTACCCAAACGCCGCGCCTCCGCTGCGCTCGCCGGCAAACGGCTCGACGCCGACTCCTCCCGCGAGCGTGCCGTCGACTTCGATTGCGTAAAAGTGTCCGCGCGCTTTGGTCGCTGCGATTTCATCGAACGATCGGCATCGGCGATCGTGTAGGGGTGCGGAAAGGCGCGGGTCATCCAGCGCGCCACCATGTAGTCATCGGCAGCGGCGCAGATAGCTTCGGCATCGCCGCTGAGGAACGGGCGCAGCGTGCAGCGGGCGCCTCTAAGGACCATCGGCACAAGCGTGATAATGGTTTGAGTACATCGGCTGGAGGCTGTATTGGACGCCGTCGAGTGCGACTTTCCACTCGAACGTCTCGCACAGGTCGGCGACCTCGTCGTCGTAGGTGAAATTGAACCACGCAAACGCGGGTCCGGGATCGGTAATCGACTCGAAGGTTTCGTGGGCGAGCGTAGACGAGGTCGAGTTAGTGAGCGCGCTCGCGCCCGCCGAGGCGCGCGATGCGCAGCCGGGAACGTCTTGGTAGGGTTCGATCGAAACGATGACGCTCCGTGCAACGTCCTTGAACGAAACGCTTTCGTGATAGGCGCAGAAGTTAAACGTACGCAAATGGTCGGGTGAGTAGCAGAAGCGGGTGCGATCGAAGCACGTGTCGCTGCCTTTGGGGAGAAAAACGTGGTAGATCGTCGAGTACCCGGCCTGCATCCCGTTTGCCGCAAGCGCCGCGTGAACGATCGTCAAGAGATCGTCTTGATAGTAGAGCTTCGTATACGTTCGATAGTGGACCGAGAGGGTGCCGCCCAGCGTATATGCCCCCGGCGACGCTTTCGTGTACTGATTCAACAGCTCGACGAAGTGACTCGAGGTGAGGTTCTTCTGGAAGCCTTCGGGATCGCCCCAACACGATTCGCCGCCGCTCTTGCAGTTCACGTAGATGTTGAACGATGCGGCGGTCTTCATAATCGGCCCGTTTTTCCGGACGAGATCGGCCGGGTATTTTTTGCGAACGAACGGCGCGTAGCCGTCGCGTGTGCGATGGCGCAGGTGCATGATGTGATACGACAGCACGCGCGCGCCGCGCGCTTGCGCGATATCGTTCGCGCTCACGACTGCGGCAGCGCTCGCCGTGGGGCCCGCCGAGAACGGCGCCACACCGCTGGGTCCGGCGCATCCGGCGAGCAACAGTACCCCAACCGCCAGCGAGGCATACGAGCCTCGGTCTCTCATCGTTTGATCTCCCTCCTGCGGAGCGTGCGGTAATTGCCGTCGCGAATCGTGACGCCGTGGGTATCGAGCCATTCGAGAAGTGGCACGGCATATTTGCGCGACGTTCCGAGCAGATCGCGAAACTCGGCAGCCGTCATCCGCGGCTGCGTCAAAGTGCGTTTCAACCCGCGAACGGATCTGCGCGATTTGCGAGCCGCGATAAAGATCGTCGCCGACCTTGACGAGCGCGCCTTGCGCGAAGAGCGTATCGAACGCTTTCGCGCGCCGGCAACCTGCGACCGGCGCACCGCGGCGGCGGCGCCGGCAAAGCGACTGGCAAGAGCGGCTGCGCGTCGTCGAGCGGCATCAGCGCTCGAAGAACGCGCGCTGCTCCGCGTCGAGCGCCGGACGATAATCGAGCACCGCGTAATACCCGGCGCGATTGGCCAGCCTTCCTTCAGCGACGAATGCTCGAGGATGCGCACGAGCAGACGCTTCCGGCGCGCCGGTCGCGCGCGCGAGCGCGATCGACGTCTCACCCATCGCCCAGGGCTCGGCACGTTGCGTATCGTCGAGACTGCCGCTACCGACGCGAACAGCGTCCGCACCGCTTCGGCCTCAACGTATGCCGCCGGACGCTCGACTCGAATCGCTTCGCCTCGTTTCGACCAAGCGCGTCAGCGCCGCATCCGCGGCCTCTTCCCGCAGGTTTGCGCCGAATGCGACTTCGGCGCGGGTCGACGGTTCGAGCTTTCGCGCTGCAGCACAGCGAGCGCGGCGTCCTCGCTAGGATCGCACGCGTCGTCGAACGCCGCCGGTTCGATCTCCTCGACAAATCCGCCGCCGAGCAACGTCTTCGGCGATCGGACGCCGCACGACGAAGCGAAGCCCGGAAACGCAACGATCTGCTCGCGCAGATTCAGCTCGCGCCGCGACCTCCGCCGTGCGCATCGGGTCGTCCATTACCAGCGTACCGAGGATCTCCGCCGAGCCGATGTACGCGCGCACCGGCGTTCGCCGCCGGAGCAGTGGAATCGCCTCGCGCAAGGGTTGGAAGCGCACGCCGAAACTTCGGCGCGCGCTGAGCTCTCGTCCCGACGACGGCTTGCCCGCGCCGAATCGCCACGCGATCGATGCCCGGCAGATTGAGCGCGACGCGCGAGCCGCGCTCGACGCGCTGCCTGCGGGATGCGAAGACGCCGATGCTGCGGACGTGCGCCCGCGAGCCGCCGGGCTCGAGCATCAGCGTATCGCCGGCCTCGATCGTTCCTTGCATCAGCGTTCCGGTCACCGACCGTACCGAGGCCGTAAGCGTAAACGCACGGTCGATCGGCAGATAGACCGGCGCGCTCGCGTTGCGCGGCGGCAGCGCGGCGAGTGCATCGTGCAGCGCGGCCTTGCAGCGCGTCCAAATGCTCGCCGGTGCGTCGCGGAGACGGCGACACCGGCGCGCCTGCGCGATGGTGTCGCGCAGTTGTTCGGCGAGACGCGCGAGCGCGGCTTCACGGTCGCGGGCTCGATCAGATCGATCTTATTCGCGGCGACGACGATCGCGCGCGACGTTCAGGAACTGCAGGATCTGCAGGTGCTCGATGGTCTGCGGCATGACCCCTTCGTTGGCATCGACGACGAGCAGCAGCAGTCTCCATTCCGGCGGCCCCGCCAGCATGTTGTGCAGGAATCGCTCGTGACCCGGGACGTCCACGATTCCGGCCTCGACTGCCGTCGGCGAAGCGCAGATGCGCGAACCCGAGATCGAGCGTCATGCCGCGCATCTGCTCCTCGCCCAGCGATCCGGATTGGTTCCGGTTAGCGCGGCGACGAGCGCAGATTTTCCGTGATCGACGTGACCCGCCGTGCCGATGACGTGCATCATCAACTGCGGCTACGTCGTGCCGCTGATCCCGTAGTCGCGCGAGAATTTCGCCGGCAGCGCGAACGCCCGACTCGGCGCCGCCTTCCATAAACCCTTGATATGTCGACCGACGTATGCTCGCCGGCGAAGTGCACGTCGCCTTGCGCGGCGCGCCTCCTGACCGGCAATCGTCGTGCACTGGCCGACGAGCCACAGACATAGCTCGCGCAGAATGTTCGGATCGGCTTGCGCGTTGCCGAACGTCGCTTTGCCGTTCCAGTGCGCGCGACGCCCGGCCAAATTCGATCGAGCATTTCGAAGAACTCTCTGACGTGCCGCTCGACGGCCGGCGAATCCGCGATCTGCGCATACGGCATCGGCGGCGTGTCGAGCATCGCCGGATCGCCGCGGTGAAGCCTTCGATGATACCCTTGGAATGCCGCGCTGGCCGAGCGAATAATCGAGCGCGCTTTGCACCCGCAGCGTCGTCCAAATCTGCCCGCTCGTCGGCTGCGGCCAGGGATGGCGGCCGCATCCATGCGCGTTTGTCGAACTGCAGATGCAGTTTCGTATGATAGCCGTAGCCGAGATTGTCGATGCGTTGATCTTGGCGGCATCGAATTCGGCGCCCGAATAGTCCAGCCCGCGCAGCACGATGAACGGCAGCGCCAGCACGACCCGATCGCAGCATCCACGTCTCTCGCGTTCGCCGCGATTGTCGAATCGTCAGCTCGTACGTGCCACTCGGCCTGCCGTCGAATCGCCAGCAGACGGCGTTCGAACCGCACGTGCCGGCCGGCAGCGACGCGGCAATCGCCTCGGGATATGCCTGGCTGCCCGTCGCCAATGATGTATCGCTGATCCGAGTAGCCGAGCACGTTGATCTCGTCGCGCTCTGCGAGTACCTCGTCTGCTCGCCGAGCTGCATCACGAGTTGAGCGCGCTGAGCTCTCGAGTCTCGCGGCCGTATTCGTTGCGATACGACTCCTCGATCAACCGCCCGAGCCGCGACGGCGAGCCGCCCGGAACGTACTGCGCGATCCACTCGCGCATGCTCATAGCGTCGAGCCGCTTCGCGGTCGCGCGTCGCGTTCTGCGTACGTCGTCGTTGCGGCTACCTTGCAGCGAGCTGCTCTTGCAAAATCGGATAGATCTGCGCGAAGTCGCGATCCGCTTCGGGCATTGGATAGTAAGCGACCGTTGAGAAAGCACGTATCGCGCGCGCCCGGCGGCCGAGCCGCGATCGTGTCGAGCAGCGGCAAGTCGAATCGGCGCGCGAGGCCGCGGATATTGAGATGGGTCGAGTCGACCATCGCTCCGCACCACTCGGTATGCTGTCCGCCGTCCCAATACGAGCGTTCGGAATGCATCCGGCCGCCGACGCGCGACGACGACTCGTAGATCGACGGCGTCGATCCCGGCGTCGCGCAGCAAGCGCGCGGTCACCAATCCTGCGATTCCCGCACCGACGATCGCGATGCGCTCGCGGCCGGCGCCCGCGCGACCGTGCGACCGGCGAGCGGAAATGCGGCGGCGCCGAGCGCCGCGCCCGCGGCTCGCCGGACGAACTCGCTGCGAATCAAAGTTTGATGCTCAGGTCGGCAAAGAAACCGAAGGGCTGCAGTACCGAAGAGATTCCGACCTCGGTGATATTGTAGAACGTCCCGTAAGGATAGCGCAGCTGCGCGGGCGGATTCTTCACGAAGTTACCCGATGGCGCGAGAATGTTCGACGGCAAGTTCGAGTACACGCACGTCACCGAGTTATCCCACGCGTAACCGCGCTGGAAGCAGTGGTTGTAGAGGTTGTTGCTTGCAGCGTGAGCGTCACGCGGGAGTTGACGTCGTAACTCGTCTGCAGATTCGCCGAGAGCTCCGAAGGCTGCATGAACGCGCCGAGATTGTCGAAGTGTCCGCTGTACGGATCGGGCAGGAAGATCGCGCCGGCTTGGCCGCCCGGGCAGCTCACTCCGGGCGTCAGCGGCGTCTTCAGCGGCTCGGCCGAACACGACTGCGGCACGTAACCCGGATAAACGAGCGGCGAGCCATAGTTCGAACCGTCGCTGTAATGCAGCGAGGGAGTGATGCGCGACCTTGCCGTGCCGGTAGTTCAGGATGAGCGATGCGACGTCGGGCACTTCGTAGCCGTTGGCGGCGTTGAAGGGACTCGGAATGACGTCGTACGGCGTGTACCACGCGCTCGTGCTGAAGAGCGGCTGCAGCGCCGCATTGTAATATGGGTTCGGGATCTTGAGCTTGCCCTGATCGTGCGTACCCGATTGGGTGTTCGCGAGCAGCGCCGCCGCATTCCCCGGGTACGCGCCTCCGCCGCAGGCCGCCCAGTTCGCCGACGATCTGGTTACGCCGGCGCATGCCGACGTGTACGAGTTGTAGAGCTCGATTTGCGCGTTGAGCGCATCGATCACGCTCACGCCGTTGATCGGGCTGAAGCGGATGCGGTTCTCGGTGTGCGTGTACGAGAGCAGACCCGAGAGCCCGTCGCGGCTGAAGTCGCCGTACTGCAGTGAAAGCTCGACGCCGTACGATTCCTGCGTGCCGACGTTGAGACCGGCGAGCGTGCCCTGCACCGGATTGATCGCCTGGAACTGGAGCTGATTACTGGTATCGCGATAAAACGGCGTCACCTTGTACGAAAGCCGCGTGCCCTTTACGTGTTTCTCGAGCGAGAGATCGAAGTTGTCGGAGGTGTCGGGAGAGATCGCGTGATCGGGCGTGTGATAGCCGTAGGGATAGAACTGCGCGATGAACGACGCGAGGTTCTGCTGGTACGTGTTGTATTGATAGTACGACGAACCTTCCGCGCGAGCGTACTTGCCGGCCGAACCGCGAATCACGGTATCGGGATTGATCGTGTACGTAAACGAAACGCGCGGCTGAAAGACGTCGGAAACGTTCGTGCCCGCGCCCACGTTATAGAGGCCGACGCCCGGTGCGGTCATCGGGGCCAGCCCGGCGAGCAGGTACCGAAGGAATCCGTTTCGGGATTCCACGTCCACTGCGGCGCGCTTCCAGGTCCGCCGCAATGTTCGCGATTATAAGCATCGAACCAAAACTGGCGCGCGGGATACCCGTTTTCCAGATTGTTCGGTGACGTATTGCGAAGTGATCGATGCGCGCGCCGAGGTTGACCACGAGCCGGTCGTTGGGTTGCCAGAGGTCGGTAATCGCCCCCGACGTGAAGTGCGGCGTAACGTCATCCACCTGCGCGCTCTGCCCGTTCTCCGTCATCATCCAGCGCGCGCCGGCTTTTGCCGCCGGCGAACCCGGCGGCGCGTAACCTGGAGTGAGGTCGAACCGGTACGAGCCCTCTCCCGGATAACAACCGCTCGCACTCAAACATCCGCCCTGGCTGCCGGCGTCGAAGCAGCTCCACGGCTGACCGGTGTTGTAGTTGTAGCACTTGCCGTTCGGCGTTCCGTAACTCGAGAGAATCGTACCCAGGCCCGTCGGCGCGAGGCTCGTCGTGGATGGATCCGTCGAGCTGTATCCGGCGTTATACGTTTGCAGCTGCTGGGTGTTGTACGACGCTTCGACCGTGAGCAGATTCTGCGGCGAGAGCTGGTTGGCGTAGATCAAGCCGGCGCCGTAGCCGTGCTCGAGCACTTCGTAATCGGCGGGATCCGAGCCGAAGACCAACTGCGCGCTGTTCGGTCCGTTGATGAACCAGTCGGAGTATTCGCCGTAAACGAGCGCGCGCAGATACGAGCGCGAATCGAAGTTCTTCTGATACTGGAACTTCTCGATCGAGTAGCCGTTCCAGTTACCGTCGCGGTCGCTGGGATCGATCGCCGAGCCCGCCGTGCGGTCGGTGGGGCTGCTGGGAAAGAGTCCGACCACGAGATCCTTGCGAGTCGCGGCGTCTGCATCAGCGGGCCGCCATAGTACAGCGAATCGAGGTACGGCATTGGGTAGCCGATGCCGGTCTTGTTTCCGACCGCCGGAGTGTAGCCGATGTCGTTAGCCGAGCTGTAGAACTGCGCGGCGATCCCGCCCGTGACGTAGAGCAGCTGAATATCGTCCTTCATGCCGCTGTCCCCGTGTGGGACGCCGATGTGGACGTTGATCACGTTCTCGCGATCGAAATCCATCGCTTGCGCGTAACTGTAGCCGGGTTGTCCGATGAACCCATAGTTGGGCCCCTTACCCGACCCGTCGAGAATGTTATAGACGTTGTTGTTCGTCGGAACGGAGAGCGGATAAAAGTAGAGCGGCTCGCTAACGCCGCCGAACTGATCGCCGTAGCGAAAGGCTTGGTTCGTGCCCGAGAGGCCGACGTAATACGAAAAGAGCCGGTCGGGCGTCGCGCCCGCAAACTCCACGGTCGCCTGATGGTAGAACGCCGGGGCGCCGATGCCGAAGTCGGCGTCGGCATAACCCGGAAACGTTCCGGTCTTGATCACCTGATTGATGTAACCCGCGAGGCCCGACGAGTTCGAGGTCGCCGGCGTGCCGCCCGTATAGACCTGCACTTCCTGATTGCCCAGCGACGTGAGCGTAGCAATCGGCGCGAGATCCGATTGCGCGCGTCGTCGGCAAACCGTCGAACTCATAGGCGACTTGATCGACGTCGCCGCCGCGAATGTAGACGCTCTGGTACCAGCCTTGCTGATTCGAAGGAATGTTGACGCCCGGCGCGCTCGCAATCGCCCCGTACGCCTGCGTCAACGAACCCGAGCCCGAAAGCGTCGAGGCGGCTTTCTGCCCGGCGGAGTTTACGGAAAAGACGTCGCTGGTTACGCCGGAGTGCACCAGCGACTGCGACCGAGCGCGACGTGAGATGCGCGATCGTCTTGCAGCGTCTTTTGCAGGCTCAACGCGACGGTCGCCGACTGGTCGGCGACGATCGTAGACGCCCGGCTGCGATTGCGGGTCGTACCCGGGCTTCGACGCGTTGACGGTATAGGTGTCGGGCTGCAGCGATATGAACGAGAAACTCGCCGGCAGAGTCGGAGACGGTTTGCGCGGTTTGCGAGGGCGAAACGATGCTGACGATCGCAGCGCCGGCGACGGGCGCTTGGTCGCCGCGTCGACGACCCGGCCACGCAGCGTACCGGTCGTTCCCGCTCTCGCTCCGATGGGCATGGCAACCAGGATAAGAGCAGGAGCGCAACGATGCGTTTTAGCACGTGACTCCTCGACGGCCAACCAGGGCCTCTAAAGAAGAGCGGCTTTACATGCGCCGAATGTAACTTCCTCGCCACCTCCAGAAACGACACGTGAAGCTTTGAACACCCTTACGCAATCATCGCTCGAGCAGCGCCGCCACGACAGCGTGGCGCGCGGCGTCGCGACCGCCCACCCCATCTGGATCGAGCGCGGAAGCGGCGCAAACGTTTGGGATACGCGATGGCAAGCGCTACTACGACTTCATCGGGGGTATCGGCACCCTTGACGTCGGCCACGCCCATCCCAAAGTCGTCGCGGCGATCGCCGAACAGGCCAAGCGATTCACGCACGCTGCTTCCAAGTCGCCGGCGTACGAGCCGTACGTTCAGGTTGCCGAAGAACTCAACCGGCGCGTCTCCTGGGATCGTCGCCGAAGAAAGCGCTGCTGCTTTCGACCGGCGCCGAAGCGACCGAGAACGCGATCAAGATCGCGCGCGAATACACGCGCCGTCCCGGCGGTCATCGCCTTTCACGCACGGATATCACGGGCGCACGCTGCTCGCGCTTTCGATGACGGGCAAGAACGCACCGTACAAGCAGCACTTCGGTCCGTTCTGCAGCGAGATCTATCACGCGCCGTTTCCGTACGAACATCACGGAATGGACTCACGCGCGAGCGCTGGCGGCGCTCGACGCAGCTCTTCGAAAGCGTCGTCACGCCCGACCGCGTCGCTGCGATCATCATCGAGCCGGTCCTCGGCGAAGGCGGTTTCGTCCCCGCGCCGCACGCATTTTTGCACGGAGCTGCGCGAGATCGCGCGACCGAGCACGGCATCGTGCTGATCTCCGACGAAATTCAAACCGGTTTCGGACGAACCGGTACGTTCTTTCGCGGCCGAACACTACGGAATCGAGCCCGATTTGGTCACGGTGGCGAAGTCGCTTGCCGGCGGCATGCCGCTCGCAGCCGTAGCCGGCAAAGCCGAGATCATGGATGCGCCGCTGCCCGGCGGCCTAGGCGGCACGTTTGCGGGCAATCCGGTCGCCTGCGCCGCGGCGCTGGCTACGTTCGAGATCATGGACGACGAATTCTTCGAACGCGCCCGCGCGATCGGCGAGCGCGTACGCGAAACGCGCGTTCGCGCCCTGCAAGACGCAATTCCCGGCAATCGAAGACGTGCGCGGGCTGGGACCGATGCTGGCGATGGAGCTTGCGTCCGGTGCCGACCGAGCTCGTCGAAGAAGCGCGCGAGCGCGGCTTGCTGCTGCTGCTCGCGGGAAAACGCAACGTCATTCGCATTCTCGTTCCACTCGTCATCGACGACGAGGAGCTCAGCGAAGCTCTCGACATACTCGCCGCGAGTACTTCCGCGGCACTCTTCATAAGGACGATAAAAAATTACCGACCGACCGCGAACGCAACGTCTACGAATATACGCAAACCGTTCTCGACCTCATCGCCAAACCGCAAATCACCGCCGATGAAGCCGGCTGGATCACGCGCGAAACGGTCGACGGTTTCCGCGACCACGTCAACCCGGGCTTCCTGGAATACCGCAAAGCCGCCGACGCCGGCGGCGCCGGCGCGGTCGTCGAGTGGTCGGACGCCGGACCGAATTCGTATCGCGACGTAAACGGTCGCGAGTATCTGGACTGTCTCGGCGGCTTCGGCATCTTCAACGTCGGGCACCGCCATCCGAAGGTCGTCAAAGCGGTGACGCGACCAATTGCGGCGCCAGCCGCTGCACAGCCAAGATCTCGCTCGACCCGCTGCGCGCGATGCTCGCTAAGACGCTCTCGATGCTCACGCCGCCGCAGCTCGAGTTCGCCTTCTTTACAACAGCGGAACCGAAGCGGTCGAAGGGGCGCTCAAGCTCGCGCGCGCCTTCAATCCGCGATAAACAGACGATCGTTGCCGCAACCAAAGGGTTTCACGGCAAGAGTTACGGCTCGCTCTCGGCGAGCGCCAAGGCGGAGTTCCGTCGTCCGTTCGGACCGATGCTGCCGAACATCGAACACGTCCCGTTCAACGACCTGCCCGCGTATGCAGCGATATGATGCAGTCGTGCAAAGCCGTCGGCGAAGACGTCGGCATCGTATTGCTCGAACCGATCCAGGGCGAAGGCGGCGTAAACATTCCCGACGATGCTACTTACCCGGCGTGCGCGCGCTGTGCGACGAGTTCGGAGCGATATTGATCTTCGACGAAGTGCAGACCGGCATGGGACGCACCGGAAAGTTTTTCTGCTTCGAGCACTACGGCGTCGCGCCGGATCTGATCTGTCTTGCGAAGGCGTTCGGCGGGGGCGTGATGCCGGCCGGGGCGGTCGTCGGCCGGCGCGAGATCTTCTCCCGGCTCTTCGACAACCCGTTTCTGCACACGACCACCTTCGGCGGCAACCCGATGGCCTGCGCGGCGGCGCTCGCGACCATCAACGTGCTGATCGAAGAGCAACTGCCGGAGCGCGCGGCGGTGATGGGAGAGCGGATGCTCGCCGGAATGCAGCGCGCGGTCGCCGGATCGAAGGCGATGGTCGTCGACGTGCGCGGCAAAGGCCTGCTCATGGCGCTCGAGTTCCGCCGACAACGAGACCGGGTTCGAGTTCGGGAAGCGATGCTCGACCGCGGCGTGCTGGTCTCCGGTACGCTGGTGAACGCGCGGGTGATCCGCATCGAACCGCCGCTGACGATCACGGAGGAAGCAGGCCGACTACGTGTGCCAAGCTCTCCGCGAAAGTCTGCAATCGATGGCCGGCTTGGCCAAAACCGGGGTTTAAGTAGAGACCCAGACATGCAAACGACGATGTGTTAATACCGAAGAGATCCTGCGCAACGTTCCGCGCAAGGGCGGCATCGTACCGATGTACGTCGGCGGCCAATGGACGCCTCGCCGCGCGACGGCGGCACGCGCGAACTCCTCAATCCGGCAAACGGCGAATCGATCGCGGTAGTTGCCGAAGGCGACGCAGCACGACGCCGAACGCGCCATTGCCGCCGCGCGCAAGCGCATTCGACGACGGCCCGTGGGGGCAGATCGAGCGCGGCCGACCGCGCGGCGCTACTCTTCAAAGTCGCCGATCGCGATCGACGCGGCGCGCGACGAGTTCGCGCGCATCGACACGCTCAACAACGGCAAACCGCTGCGCGAAACCGAATACGACGCCATCGACGCAGCAAACTGCTTTCGCTACTACGCCGGCCTCGCCACCAAACCGCAAGGCCAAACCTTCGACGTCCCGGCGCCGTCGCAAACGCTTCACGGTTCGCGAGCCGATCGGCGTCTGCGGGCAGATCGTTCCCTGGAACTACCCGCTGCTGATGGCCGTGTGGAAACTCGCGCCGGCGCTGGCGGCCGGCAACGTCTGCATCCTCAAGCCTTCGGAGCTGACGCCGCTTTCGGTGATCCGGTTCGCGTCGCTCTTCGAACGAACTCGAGTTCCCGCCGGGCGTCGTCAACATCGTGCCCGGACCGGGCAGCCGTCGGGGCACGCATTGCCGCGAGCCGCCACGTCGATAAGATCGCCTTCACCGGCGGTACCGCGACGGGACGCAGCATCATGCATCGACGCGACGGGCAATCTGAAGAAAGATCTCGCTCGAGCTCGGCGGCAAATCGCCGAACATCGTTTTCGCCGACGCCGACTTCGATACGGCGGTCGACTACGCGCTCTTCGGCATCTACTGCGAACGCGGGCAAGTCTGCTCGGCCGGTTCGCGCCTGATCTTGGAGCGCTCGCTGCGCGACGATCGCTTCTCGAACGGCTGGTCGAACGCGCCAAGAAGATTCGCGTCGGCGACGGCTTCGACCCGCAAACCGAGATGGGGCCGATCATTTCGCCCGTGCATCGGAACGGTCGAAGGCTACATCGCAGCCGGCAAGACGAAGGCGCGAAACTGCTGTGCGGCGGCAATCGCTTCGGCGGCGCGCTCGCCGAGCGGCAACTTTCTCGCGCCGACGATCTTCGACGACACGACGCCGCAGATGCGCATCGTGCAGGAAGAGATCTTCGGTCCGGTGCTCGTCGTGCAAACGTTCGACGACGAAGCCGAGGCGATTCGCGCTCGCCAACGACACGGTGTACGGCCTAGCCGGCGCCGTCTTCACGCAAGACGTCGCCAAAGCACACCGCGTGATCCGCAAGACTTCGCGCCGGAATCACGTGGATCAACACGTATCATCCGACGTACAACGAAGCGCCCTGGGGCGGCTACAAACAGTCGGGCATCGGCCGCGAACTCGGGACGTACGGATACGATGCGTACACCGAAGTCAAACAGATCAACGTCAACCTCGACGTCGAGCCGTCGGGATGGTTCTCAGCGGACTAACGCCGAGGCGCGACAGCGCGCGATCGGCGAGAACTCGCCCTCCGGTCTGGCAACTCGGACAATAGTTCGTTTCGTTGTCGGCATAGCGAATGCGGCGAATCGTCTCGCCGCAGCGCGGACACGACGCCCCGTATTTTCCGTGCACGGCCATCTCGGGTCGAAACGCCGTCACCTTTTCGGGAAAGGCATCCGCCGCATCGGCGGAGAGCCGGGCGATCCATTCTTGCAGCGTCACGCGCGTCGCGTCGAAAAGGCGCTCCCATTCGTCGGGCGACAGCTTTTGCGTCATCGCGAGCGGCGAGAGCCGCGCGGCGTGGAGAATCTCGTCGGAGTAGGCGTTGCCGATGCCGTCGATCGTGCGCGGATCGGTGAGCGCGCGCTTGAGCGTGTGATTCTCTGCAGCCAGCGCACGGCGAAAGCGCATCGAGGTCGCAGGCGAAGACGTCGAGGCCCCCGCGGTCGATCGCCTCGAGCGCGGCATCGCCTTCGACGATGCTCAGCGACGCGCGCCGTTTGCTGCCGGCCTCGGTGAGCACGAGCGACCCGCCCGCGAAATCGAAGGCGGCCAACGCGTTGCGGCCGGCGAGCTTCGCACCTGGTTCGCGCCAGTGCAAGCGGCCCGCGATCATCAAATGGAGCACGAGCCATACCCCGCCGTCGAGTCCGATCGCAATTCGCTTGCCGATGCGCCGAATCTCGCGAACCGTTCGGCCTTCCGCCGCCGAGATCGGCGGCTGCACCGTCCGCAGCAGCGAGATCGCCCCGATGCGAACTCGCTGGAGCCGCCTTCCCGCGATCCGCGGCGCGAGCGCGGCGATATAGGCGGCGACGTCCGGCAGCTCCGGCATACCCCGCCTATTCGGAGGCCGAAAGCGCCGCCAGCGCGCGGATAACCACGGCGTCCTCGTTCGGCGCGATCGTTCGTAGATCGAACAGAATGCGCCCGTCGTCGATGCGGCCGACGATCGGGGGCGCGTGCTCGCGCAGCCGCGCGGCGCAGCGGTCGGGATTTGCGACGGCGACCGCGACCGCGACCGACGGGATCGCTGCCTGTGCGACCGACCCCCCTCCGGCGTACGCCGTACTCTCCACGATCTTCGCGCGTGCGATGGCCTCCACGAACGCCTCCGCCCGCGCGTGCAGCTCGTCGAGCGTAGCGCCGAGCATCCGATAGAGCGGGAGACGCTGACGCAGCGACCCGATCGCGATAGCATTGCAGCGTTGCGTCGAGTGCGGCAATCGTCGTTTTGCCGACGCGCAGCGCGCGCAGCAGCGGGTTGTTGCGCATGCGCGCGATCAGCGGCGCCGCACCGACGACGATGCCGGCTTGCGGTCCGCCGAGCAGCTTATCGCCGGAGAACGCGACGAGCCCGACGCCGTCGGAGATCGGCTTCCTGCACCGTTCGCTCGTGCGCGGCGCCGAACTCCTCAAGCTCGACGAGCGCGCCGCTGCCGAGATCTTCGAGCACCGGCACGCCGGCACGGCGTCCGAGCTGCGCGAAGCGCGCGCGGCTCGACGTCGTGCGTGAAGCCGTCGATTCGATAGTTTGAAGGATGCGTTCGCAGCAGCAGGGCCGTTCGCGGGCGAGAGCGCGCGCTCGAAATCTTCGATGTAAACGCGGTTGGTCGTTCCCACCTCCACCAGCTTCGCGCCGCTGCGTGCGAGCACGTCGGGAATGCGAAAGCCGCCGCCGATCTCGACGAGCCGAGTTGCGCGCGGCGATCACGTCACGTCCCTTCGCAAACGTATCCAGCACGAGCAGCAATGCGGCCGCGCAATTATTCACCACGAGGGCATCCTGGCGCCGGTGACGTCGTTCAACGCCTCCGCCGACGCGGGCGTACCGCGAACCGCGCGAGCCGGTCGCGAGATCGTATTCGAGGTTCGCTGTAGCCGCCGACCGAGCGCAACGATCGCATCAGTGCTTCGGCCGCCAACGGCGCACGGCCGAGATTCGTATGCAAGATAACGCCGGTGGCGTTGATCACCGGAAGCAGCGATGCACGGCGCACCTCTTCGAGCCGGCGCGCGAGGTCGCCGCGATAACGTCGTTCGTACGATGCATCGCCCGATGCGCGCGCGCGGCCGAAGACTTCCTCCGCCGCGCGCTTGACCCGTTTCTCCCGAGCGCCGTCTCGAACGATGCGATGCCGCTCGTCGGCCGATGCACCCGGTGGCATGGCACGGAATCGGCGAGTCACGCCACATGTTTGCCGAGCATTCGACGGTAACGACGTTCTCCGGAACGTAGCCGACGATCCGATCGACCGGCTGACCGCCCTTGAAGAGAATCAAGCAAGGAATGCCGGAGACTTGATACTGCCCGGCGATGCTGGGATTTTCGTCCGTATTCAGCTTGACGAATTTCGCCTTTTCGGCATTCGCGGCGGCGACTTTCTCGACGATCGGGCCCAAGCATGCGGCACGGGCCGCACCACGGCGCCCAGAAATCGACCAGCACCGGCTGGGCGCTTTGGAGAACCTCGGTCTCAAAGTTGTTCTGACTTACGTCGGGCAGTGCACTCATACTCGCTAAAACACTCCTATAGCTCGGTCTGTTGCGGTTCGCCGGTGATCTCGGTGATCTGCTCGGCCTGTTTGCCGAGGTTGGTGATGGCGATGACTTCGTCGCCATCGCCGAGGCGCTGCAGCCGCACGCCTTTGGCGTCGCGGCCGGTCTTACGAATCTCGCCGACTTTAAGACGAATCACCTGATTGCCCGAGGTGATCATCAGGATCTCATCCTCGGCGGCAACGAGAATCTGGTCGACGACCTTGCCGATGTCGTCGCGCTGACGCGCGAACGCCTTCACGCCCTTGCCGCCCCGCGACGTGTGGCGGTAATCGGCGATTGGGGTGCGCTTTCCGTAAGCGAGCGAGGTCACGAGCAACACCTCCCGCCGCTCGTCCTCGACGACGTCCATTGCGATGATCGCGTCGCCCTTCTCCAGCGTCATCGCCTTCACGCCGCGCGCCGCCCGACCCATCGGGCGCACGTTCTTTTCGTTGAAATGCACCGCCATTCCGAGCGTCGAGGCAAGGATGATGTCGCGCGAACCGTCGGAGAGATCCACCGCGAGCAGTTCGTCGCCCTCGTCGAGATTGATCGCTATGAGTCCGTTGCGGCGGACGTTGGCGAACCCGTCGAGCTTCGTCTTTTTGATCACGCCGCGCTTGGTGACCATCACGAGATATCGTTCGCCCTCGAAGCGATCGATGGGGAAGGCGGCGCGTCACCTCTTCGCCGGGCGGCAGCGTGAGCAGGTTCACGAGCGCCGTTCCTCGGGCTTGGCGCGTCGTATCCGGAATCTCGTATCCGCGAAGCCGGTAGACGCGGCCCTTATTCGTGAAGAAGAGCACGTGATCGTGCGTCTTCGTGACGAAGAAGTTGCGCACCACGTCCTCGCGCTTGAGGTTCGAGATGCCGGTGACGCCGCGACCGCCGCGGATCTGGGTGCGGAACGTATCGACCGTGACGCGCTTGATGTAACCGCCGACCGTATACGTGACGACGACGTCGATGTTCGGCGTGATCTGTTCGATCGACAGCTCGTCTTCGGCCGGCTCGATGCGTGGTGCGGCGCTCGTCGCCGAAGCGTTTCTTTACCTCGAGCGTCTCGGTCTTGACGATCCGGCGATCCGGCGCGGGCTGCGCAGAATGTCTTGCAGCTCGGCGATCGTCTTGATCAGCTCGGCGTATTCGTCTTCGATCTTCTTGCGTTCGAGCCCGACGAGCGTTCGCAGGCGCATATCGACGATCGCTTGAGCCTGCATCTTCGCTCAGGCTCGAAGCGCTCGAGAGCCGCGTCTTGGCTTCGTCGGTCGTCTGGCTGCCGCGAACGATCTCGATGACTTCGTCGATGTTGTCGAGCGCGATGCGATAGCCTTCGAGCAGGTGCGCGCGCTCTTCGGCCTTGCGCAGATCGTAGCTGCGTGCGGCGCGTGACGACGTCCTTGCGATGCGCGATGAAGTGCTCGAGCAGCTGCTTGAGCCTGAGCACCTGCGGCTCGATCGCCACGGTTCCGTCGGCGCGCGGCGCGCCGACCGGCACGAGCGCCAGCATGTTGAAACCGAAGTCGCCTGCAGCGGCGTGTGCTTGAAGAGCTGGTTGAGCACGATCTTCGGCGTCGCGTTCTTCTACAGCTCGATGACGACGCGCATGCCCTTGCGATTCGACTCGTCGTCGAGGCGCGCGATGCCCGACGATCCGCTTCTCGGAATAGGCTTCGGATATCGCCTCCATGATGCGATTCTTATAGACCTGATACGGGATCTCGGTGATGACGATCTTGTGCTTGCCGCGCTCCTCGATGATTTCGGCCTTGCCGCGAATCGTAATCGAGCCGCGCCCGGTCCTGTACGCCTCGCGTATCGCATCGTGTCCCAAGATCGTGCCGCCGGTCGGGAAATCCGGGCCCTTGACGATGTCGCAGCAGATCGTCGTCGGTCGTCTTCGGGTCGTCGATCAGCGCGGCGATCGCGTCGGAGATCTCGTTGAGGTTGTGCGGCGGAATGTTGGTCGCCATGCCGACCGCGATACCGCTCGAGCCGTTGATCGAGCAGCTGCGGCAAACGTCCCGGCAAAACGCTTGGCTCGACGCCCTGATTGTCGAAGTTGGCGACGAACGGGACCGTCTCTTTATCGATGTCGGCCAAGACGTCGAGCGCCGTCCGCGCCAATCGCGCCTCGGTATAGCGGTAAGCGGCCGGCGGATCCGGGTCGATCGAGCCGAAGTTTCCGTGGCCGTCGACCAGCGGATAGCGCAGCGTAAAGTCCTGCGCCATGCGGACCAGCGCGTCGTAAACCGAGCTAGTCGCCGTGGGGATGGTAGCTCTTGAGCACCTCGCCGATGATACCGGCGCACTTACGGTGCTGCTTGCTGGGATCGAAGCCCATCTCGCGCATCGCGTAGAGGATCCGCCGCTGGACCGGCTTGAGGCCGTCGCGAACGTCGGGAAGCGCGCGCGACGCGATGACCGACATCGCATACGAGAGATAGCTCTCCCGCATTTCGTCTTCGACGTTGACCTGCGCTACGATATCGTTATTCAATAATTACCTATACTGATGCGCCTTACCCTTCCCACAGCAGAAGATCTCGGCAAGTTTGCCGCGGAGTTCGCGCGCGGCTTGCGCCCGGGCGACGTCGTCGCCCTCGCCGGCCCGCTCGGGGCCGGCAAGACCACGTTCGTCCGCGCCGTGGTAACGGCGCTCCACGGCGCCGACCAAAGCTGCAGCCCGAGTTTTACCTTTCGCCACCGCTACGACGGCGATCCGCCGATCGAACACATCGATCTTTATCGAATCGACGATCCGCGCGAAGTCACCGAACTCGGTCTCGAAGAAGCGCCTTCGACGGCCGGTCGATCGCGCTGGTCGAGTGGTGGTGCAACGCGCCGGACGCTATTCCGCCGCGGCGTTACGAAATCGAAATTCAAGGCGCCGGAGATAAACCACGCATTCTCTCCCTTCGACCGACCGGAATGATCGTTCTTGCCCTCGACGGTGCGTTGGGCGCCTTTTCCGCCGCCGTCGCCGACGGCGACCGGATCGTCGCGTCGCGCAGCGAAGCGGGCGCGATCGCGCTCGAACATGGGCTCGCGATGGTCGCCGGCGTCCTCGCCGATGCAAACCTCCGCCCGGAGCGGCTCGATCGGTTGGCGGTGGGAGTCGGTCCCGGTGGATTTACCGGCCTGCGCATCGCAGTGGCGTATGCAAAATCGCTTGCTGCGGTCTGGAAGCGCCCCCTGATTCCGATCGATTCGTTCGATTTGCTGGAGTTCGGGGGGGCCTTCGAGCGCGTCCTCGCGGTCGTCGTCGGGCGCCCCGGCGTGATCTCGGCGCGCTACCGCTGCGAAGCCGCCGTGCGCCGCGCGTCCGGCCGAATCGCGGACGTCCTGCAAGCGCTGCTTGCGGACCCGACGGAGGGCAAGCTCGATGTGGTCGGGGCGCCGAAGGACGTTCTGGACGCGCTCGCCGAACGCGCCATTACCGTGCGTTCATTCGATGCTCGCGTTACGCCCGCCGCGGCCGCCGCCGCGCTCGCGGCCCAATCGCGTGCGTTGCCGGCGAGCCTGCACGAAGTGCGAGCCGACTACGGCGAGCTTCCTGCCGCGACGCCTCCGCGACTCTAGCAACTCGATACGCCGTGAAGATGGAACTTCGACAGGCCGCCGCAACGGCCCAGCGTTTCTCGATTCGTCGGATGACGACGTCGGACATCGCGGCCGTCGCCCGCATCGAGCGCGCCTCCTTCTCCACCGTCTGGCCGACGGATGCGTTCTACAACGAGCTGAGCACGAACAAGCTCGCGCACTATTTCGTCGGCGCCGTCGACGATCGCGTCGTCGCCTACGGCGGCATGTGGGTCATCATGGAAGACTCGCACGTCACCACGATCGCGGTCGACCCGGAGCATCGCGGCCGGCGTTACGGTGAGATCGTCCTGCTTCACCTCATCGACGCGGCGATCGAACGCGGTGCCGCCTGGATGACGCTCGAAGTGCGGGAAAGCAACGCGGTCGCACAGCGTCTCTACCGCAAGTACGGCTTCACGACCGTGACGATGCGCACCGGCTATTACAGCGACGACAACGAAAGCGCGCTCATTATGTGGGCGGGGAGCCTCCGCAGCGAGCTCTATCGCAACCGGCTGCGCGTGCTGCGCGGTCGTGTCGAATCGGAATGACTGCGCCGGATTTTACCACGCTCGAGCGCCGGCTGCGCGAGCATCTCGACCAGGAACACCGCTACGAGCATAGCCTCAGGGTTGCGGCGTGCGCGCAGGAACTGGCGCGCCGTCACGGCATCGACCCGCAAAAAGCACGCCTGGCGGGATTGCTGCACGATCTCGCGCGGCTCTATTCGCCCGAACGGCTGATCCTCGAAACGCAGGCCCGGGCGATGCCGATTACCTCCGTCGAGCGCGAGAAGCCGGCGCTGCTCCACGCATCGCTCGGCGCCGCGCTCGCGCGCGAGCGCTTCGGCGTGGACGATCCCGAGGTGCTTTCGGCGATTGCAAAGCACACGCGAGGCGCGCCGGAGATGTCGCCGCTCGACTGCGTCGTGTACTTGGCCGACTCGCTGGAGCCCGCCCGTACGTTCGCGGAGCGGGCCGAGCTGTGGGAATATGCGCTGCGCGATCTCGCCGGGGCGACGCGCGAGACGATGCGGCGGTTCCGAGGATCATTACGCCCGTAAGCGCGCCGCGGCGGAGGCACGAGCATCCGCGAGCTAATCGACGTCGTGCGCGAGAGCGCGCTCGATAAGAAGGGCGAAGACTTCGTCGCGCTGGACGTGAGCGGGCGGCACGATCCTTGCCGACACGTTCGCGATCGTCACCGGACGCTCGAAGATTCAAACGCGCGCGATCGCCGATGCGATCGTCGAGGGCGTTCGCCGCGAAGGCTACACGCCGCTTGCGCGTCGAAGGGCACGCCGACGGATCGTGGATTCTGATCGATCTAGGGCACGTGATCGTTCACGTTTTCGCGCCGGAAGAGCGCGCGTTTTATAACTTGGAGCGGCTGTGGTCGGCACCGTCCATTGCCGACGACGCGCCGCGGAAAGCGCAGGGAGGGAGCTCGTGAAGCGGCGGAAGCCCACGTATCAGACCAAGGCGTCGCGTAAGCGCGTCGACTTTTGGACGCGCTTCGGCGTCTGGATTTTCATCGTGTTCTTCGCGCTGAGCGTCGCGGGGGGCTTGATCGTCGTTTCGACCGAACTCACGCGACGATGACGACGTCCAAAACCGCTCTCGACGACGTCGCCGCGCTGCACGCGCGGCACGTGCTTACGCCGTGGCTTGCGCAGGCCGGGCGAACGGTGCCGACGATCGTCCGCGGCGACGGGGCCGCTCTTATACGACGACCACGGCAAGCGCTATCTCGATTTCTCCGCGGGGCTCGTGGCGGTGAATCTCGGCCACGCGCATGCGGCCGTCGCGGCGGCGATCGGCGCGCAAGCTGCGACGCTCGCCTACGCCGCGCCGAGTCTCGGAAACGACCGGCGCGCCGAGTTGGCGCGCGCGATCGTCGAGATCTCGCCGTGGGCAGAAG
This sequence comes from Vulcanimicrobiota bacterium, assembly GCA_963699435.1. Lineage (GTDB taxonomy): Bacteria > Vulcanimicrobiota > Vulcanimicrobiia > Vulcanimicrobiales > Vulcanimicrobiaceae > Cybelea. Next base: position 389,091 of record CAVOTV010000006.1, on the reverse strand, counting down.
AGGGCGCGCGAGTCTTCTTCACCACGGGAGGCGGCGAGGCGAACGAAGACGCGCTGAAGTTTGCGCGCGCGATTAGCGGGCGCCACAAGATCCTCACTGCGTACCGGTCCTTTCACGGTTCGGCGCCCGGTGCGGGCACGCTCTCGGGCGAGAATCGCCGCTGGCCGAACGAGCCCGGCATACCGGGCGTCGCACGGTTCTTCGCTCCGTTCCCGTATCGCAGCCCGTTCCACACGCGCGATGCCGCGCGAAGAAATGGAGCGCGCCATCGACCATCTCGAGACCGTCGTGCGTATGAAGGACCGTCCAGCGTCGCGGCGCTGCTGATCGAACCGATCGTCGGTTCGCAACGGCGTCATTCTCTATCCCCGACGGCTATCTCGCGCGGGTGCGCGAGCTTTGCGATCGCTACGGCATCCTGCTCATTTTCGACGAGGTGATGACCGGCTTCGGACGCACCGGCGACGCGTTTGCCGCGCAAACGTTCGACGTTACGCCCGACATGTTTACGTTTGCGAAGGGCGTCACGTCGGCGTACGTTCCGCTCGGCGGCGTCGCCATGCGCGAATCGCTTGCGACGTTCTTCGATCGCACGCCGCTCCCCGAGCGGGCACACGTTCAGCGGACATCCGCTCGCCGTCGCCGCCGGACTTGCCGCGCTGAATGCGTACCGCAGACGAAGGCTTTTCGAACGAGCGCCCGCGATCGAACCGTGCTGCGCAGCGCTCTCGACGCACTGCAAGCGGCATCCGTCGATCGGCGAATTGCGCGGAATCGGCGCGTTCTTCGGAATCGAATTGGTCGCCGACCGGAAAAGCGCACGCCGCTGGTCGCGTGGCAGGGCACCCAGTCGCTCCGCCGTTCTTCAACGATCTGCTCGCGTCGCGGCTCTACCTCTCGGGCGCTACAACGTCATCGTCGTCGCGCCGCCGCTCATCATTTCCGAAAACGAACTCGACGAGGCCGTCGCGACCTTCGACGACGCTTTCACCCGATTGGAAAGGGACGATAGCCGTGAACCTGACCGTGCTCGATCCGCTACCCGCGAAGTCCTCGGCGAGAGTCCCGTCGCGATCCGCTCCTGCCGACTGCGCGCGGGCCGTCGCCGCCGCATACGGCGTTCGATTCGTGGTCGCGACGTTCCGGTCGTCGAACGCGCGCGTCATATGTTCCGCTAGGCGGACGCGCTCGAGACGCGCCGGAAGATTTCGCGGTCTCGTCTCGCGCGAAAACGGCAAGACGCTCGCCGGACGCGCGCGGCGAAGTACGGCGCGGCATCGAGGCGGTCGAGTTTGCCTGCGGCATGCCGTCGCTGATGATGGGCGACTCGCTGCGGCGATGTCGCGCGCGGCGTCGACTGCATCTCCGTTCGCAAGCCGCTCGGCGTTTGCGTCGGCATCACGCCGTTTAATTTCCCGTCGATGATTCCGTTGTGGATGGCCCCGATCGCGCTCGCGGCCGGCAACACCTTCGTGCTCAAGCCTTCGCCGCAGACGCCGCTCACGGCCGAGATGCTGTGCAGATCGCGCGCGAGTCGGGGTTCCCTGAGAACATCTTTAGCGTCGTGCACGGGGGCGCCGACGCCGTCGAAGCGCTGATCGACCACCCGGAAGTCGCGGCGGTGTCGTTCGTGGGTTCCTCGGCGATCGCGCGCATCGTCCAAGAGCGGGCGGTTGCCGAACACAAGCGCGTACAGGCGCTGGGCGGGGCGAAGAACTTTCTCGTCGTTATGCCCGACGGCGTCTCGACGCGACGCTCGACGCGGTCATGTCGTCGGCGTTCGGCGGCGCGGGACAGCGCTGCTTAGCCGGATCGGTCGTGCTCGCGGTTGGCGATGCCGGCCGACCGTTTCGCGCCGATGCTGGTCGAGGCGGCACGCAATCTTCAAGCTCGGCCACGGCACCGACCCGGCCGTTGGTCTCGGCCCGGTCGTCAGCGACGAAGCGTTCGCGCGCATCGACGGCTACGTCGAACGCGCGCGCGGGTCGGGCGCGAAGGTGCTGCTCGATCGGCGGCACGCTCCGACGGACGGCTCATTCCTCGCGCCCGGTGATCTTCGACGACGTCGACCCCGCACAGCGAACTCGCGACGCGAAGAAATCTTCGGCCCGGTTCTCGCGATCGTGCGCGCGCGACGCTCGACGAAGCAATCGAGATCGCCAACCGCTCGCGATACGGCAACGCGTCTTCGATCTTCACGAACGACGGCGGCAGCGCGCGCGAATTTTCCTGCGCGCATCGAAGTCGGTATGGTCGGCGTCAACATCGGCGTCGCGGCACCGATGGCGTTCTTCCCGTTCGGCGGGATGAAGGATTCGATCTTCGGCGATCTGCGCTGCCACGGCAAAGATGCCGTCGCTTCTACACGCAACAGCGCGTCGTCATCAGCCGCTGGCCTTCCTGAACCGAAGGCCGATCAATCCCGCGGCGACGAACGCCAGGAAGTAGTAGCCGAACCAGTGCTGCGGCGGCGAAGGCACCGAATCGAAGAGCCACACCGTCGCCAGTACCAGCAAGGCGAGCGCCACGACCGAGATCGTGACGTCGGGAATGCGCATCGCGCCGAGGCGCCTCGCATAGACCGCCGCGGAGATCGCAACGAGCATATAGATCAAAATGAATCCGAAGGAACTCAGCGTACCGCAGTTGTTGAAGATGTCGATCGGTGCGACGCCGCGGACGAGCGCGACGACCGCGACGGCGAGCGCCGTTGCGGTGACGATCGTCACCGCGACGTTCGGCGTATCGTGGTGCGGCTCGATGCGCGCGAAGAGCGGCGGGAGTATGCCGGCCTCGGCCATGGCGTAGGCGATGCGCCCGCCGGTCGTTATGCAGGCTAGGCACACGGAAAACGCGCTCGAAAGCGCGCCGATCAGAATCGGCACCCGCAGATAGCCGATACCGTAGATCTGCGCGAGCGCGCCGAGCGGGAAATCTTGCTTGTCGAGCGGGACGGCCGCATGCCGCAACCCGACGATCTCCGCGTACGTCGCAATCACGAAGAACGCGGTGGCGAAGAGCACGCTGCCGATGACGGCGCGCGGGATCGTCACGAGCGGACGCTTTGCCTCAGCGCCGAATGCCGTGGCGCTTTCGAAACCGACATAGCTAAAAACGGCGAGCGCAATCGAGAGCCCCAGACCGCCGGGGAACGCCCCTTTGAGGCGCACCTGATCGGCGTCGAGCGCAAATCCGTGCGCGTGCAGCACGAAAACGACGAGCAGGCAAATGATCGATACCGAGATGGCTTCGAGCACGAGCATCAGGATCGCCGAGACTTGCACGCCGCGGTACGCCGCCTGCCACGCGACGAACGCGAGCACGATTGCCGCGACGACCGGCGGCACGTGCAGGCCGGTGCCCCCCAGCAGCAGTTCGACGAAGAGCGACATCGCGCCGAGCACGGCGCTGGCGACGAAGCCGTACGCCCAAAGAAGCGCCCACCCGCCGACCGCACCGGCCGCCGGGCCGAGATGGTCGGCAACGTAGCCGTACATCGAACCGGCCTGGCTCGAACGGCGGGCGAATTGGTTGATGCAGAACGCGACGAAAATCAGCATGATCCCGCCGAAGACGTAGGCGAGCCACGTTCCGTTGCCGGCCAGCGCGAACATGTAGGGCGCGATCAGGATCGGCGTCATGCTCGGGCCGATCAGCGCAATCGACGTCGCGAGAACCTCGATAAAGGTCAGCGATCCAGCTTTCACGGGCGAAACTTCGCCTTCCGGTGGTGGTAAGACCCCGCATGAGGTCGTTCTTCAAGCGATTCGGGGCTTTGGCGGCCGTCGCCGCGGCGCTCGTCGCCGCCGGCACGGCGTTGCCGGCCGTGGCGCGCGATTTCGTTCAGGACGGGGCCGGAATGTTCTCGGCTGCGACGGTCGCGCAGCTTACCACGCGGATCTCCAACTTCAACGCGCAGACCGGCAAAGAGATCGTGGTCGTCACGACGCCTTCGCTCGGCGGCGCAACGCTGCAGAGCGCCGCGCAGTCGGCGTTTTCGCAGCAGAACGTCAACGGCGTGCTGATCTTCATCGCGCGCGACGATCGCCGCGACATCATCGTGCCGGATCGCGCCGGCTCGCAGGCCGGATGGTTTACCCCCGACGTGCTGCGCTCGATCCGAACTTCCATGGAGAGCCAGTTCAAAAGCGAGAACTACGACGCCGGCATCACCGGGGCGGTCGACGCCATTCTCAACATCTATCGCGCGCATCTCGGCGGCTTGCAGCGCTCGGGCAGCGGCGCCGCGCTGCCGGCGGTACGCGCGCCGGCGACGGGAGGGATTCATATCTCCATGTTTTGGTGGATCATCATCGGCATCATCGCTTTCTTGATCGTGCGCTCGATTCTGCGCGCGATGAGTGCGCCCCGAACGTACGGCGCGCCGGGCGGCCCGATCGGTCAGCCGATGCCGCCGGGCGGCTACGGCCCGGGGGGTTACGGTTACGGCTATGGCGGGGGCGGCGGCAGCTTCTGGAGCGGTCTCCTGGGTGGTCTTGGCGGCGCGTGGCTCGGGAACGAACTCTTTCGCGGCGGCGGCGCGCAAGCCGGACAACTTCCGCCCGATACCGGCGGCGGATGGGGCACCGGCGGCGACGCCGCCGGCTGGCAGAACGACGCCGGCCAAGCCGGCATGGGCTCTTCGAGCGCCGGCGATTGGAGCGGCGGCGGTTTCGGCGATATGGGCGGCGGCGGCGCGGACTTTGGCGGGGGAGGCGGCGACAGCGGCGGCGGATGGTAAGCGTCTATGCGACGCCTTCTCATTCTGTGCATTGCCTCGACGCTTCTCGTGCCCACGATCGCGTGGGCCGGTTCTTCCGAAACTAACGCGCAGCGCTACGCCGGCGCGTTGCATTGGCGGCTGATCGGTCCGTTCCGCGGCGGACGCGCGCTCGCCGTCACCGGCGTTCCCGGCGAACCGAATCACTTTTACTTCGGAGCGGTCGACGGCGGCGTTTGGGAAAGCCTCGACGCCGGGCGCACGTGGAAACCGGTCTTCGACGATCAAGATATCGGTTCGATCGGCTCGATCGCGGTCGCGCCGAGCACTCCGCACACGATCTACGTCGGCACCGGTGAAGCCGATATGCGCTCGGACATCGCCTATGGCGACGGCATGTACAAATCGGTCGACGCCGGCGCCAGTTGGACGCACATCGGTCTCAACGATACCAAGCAGATCGGCGCGATCGTCGTCGATCCGCACAACGCCGACGTCGTCTACGCGGCCGCACTCGGTCATCCGTACGCCGCCAACGACGATCGCGGCGTCTTCAAGACGACCGACGGCGGCAAGACGTGGAGCAAGGTGCTCTTCAAGAACGCCGATACCGGCGCGACCGCGCTGGCGATGGCGCCCGACGATTCCAACGTGGTCTATGCCGCGCTGTGGCAGACCCGCCGCCCGCCGTGGAACGTGTATCCTCCGTCGAACGGACCTGGCAGCGGTCTCTACAAAACCACCGACGGCGGCGCGACCTGGACGCAGTTGACGCAAGGTCTTCCCGCGCACGTCGGCCGCATCGGCTTGACGATTTCCGCGGCGGCGCCGCATCGCATCTACGCCAACGTGGATAGCGACGCGGGACTCGGCGGCATCTATCGCTCGGACGACGCCGGCGCGACCTGGACGCACGTCAACGCCGAGCAGCGGCTCTGGCAGCGCGGCTGGTACTTCAGCGGCATCACCGCCGACCCGCATAATCCCGACGTGGTGTACGTGAACGACACCTCCACCTATCGCTCGACCGACGGCGGTAAAACGTTCGAGGCGATCCTCGGCGACCCGAGCGGCCAAGATCACCACGCCCTGTGGATCGATCCGGGCGATTCCACCCATATGATTCTCGGCACCGATCAAGGCGTGGTCGTGAGCGTCAACGGCGCTCGCACGTGGAGCTCGTGGTACAACCAGCCCACGGCGCAGTTTTATCACGTGGCGACCGATTCGGCGTTCCCATACTCGGCGTACGGCGCGCAGCAAGATTCAGGAGCTGCGATTGCGACGACGTTCAGCAAGTACGGAACGATCTCGCAGCAAGATTTTCGGCCCGTCGACGTCGGCGGCGAGAATGGGACGCTCGCGCCCGATCCCAAGCACCCGAGCCTCGTGTACGGCGATTCGAGCGGCGGCGGTTCCGCCACCGTCACGCGAGAGATTCCGGTGACCGGCTGGGAGCAGATCGTGGATCCGGCATTCGCGAGTCCCGGCACCGTCTGGCGTAACACCTGGACGCTGCCGCTGGCATTTTCGCCGGTCGACAAGACGTCGCTGTACTTCGGCCACCAGAACGTCTTTCGTTCGCGCAACGGCGGCGAAACCTGGACGATCGTCAGCCCCGATCTCTCGCGCCCGAACGAAGGAACGCCCGCAAATCTCGATTCGTCGACGCTGACCGACGACAACGGGCTCACGCGTCACGGCGTGGTCTATTCGATCGCTCCGTCGCCGCTGAGCGCGGCCATTGTGTGGGCCGGAACCGATGACGGCAACGTTTGGGTGACGCGCGACGATTCGAAAACGTGGCAGAACGTGACGCCGTCGCAGCTCACGCCGTGGAGCAAGGTCGGCATCATCGAAGCCTCGCACTTCGACGCATCGACGGCGTACGCAGCGATCGACCGGCATCGCCTCGACGACTACCGCCCGTATATCTATCGGACGCACCGACGGCGGCACGACGTGGACGGCGATTGCCCAAGGAATTCCCGACGGATCTTTCGTCAATGCAGTGCGTGAAGATCCCGTCACGCGCGGGCTGCTCTATGCCGGTACCGAGCGTGGGGTCTACGTTTCGTTCGACGACGGCGCAGCGTGGCAACCGCTGCAGCTCAACCTTCCCGTTACGTCGATCCGCGACATCGCAGTGCACGGTAACGATCTCGTGCTGGCGACGCACGGTCGCGCATTTTGGGTGATGGACGACATCGCACCGCTGCGTCAGGCGGCGGAAGCGGCCGCCGCGGGCGGCGCGTATCTCTACGCTCCGTCGGCGGCCTACCGGGTGCGCCCCGGCAACCAGGAGGGCACCCCGCTGCCGCTCGACGAGCCGCAAGTGGACAATGCGCCGGTCGGCCTCTACGTCGACTACTATCTGCCCGACGTTCCGAACACGCCCGTGGCGATCGAGATTCGCGCGCAAGACGGCAGGTTGATCCGCGAGTGGTCGAGCGCGCATCCGTCAAAACCGGTCGATCCGCAATCGCTCGATTACACCATGCATTGGGTGGCCGCGCATCCGGTGCCGGCTGCCACGGCCGGCGCGCACCGCTTCGTTTGGGATTTCCACGAGCGCTCGGCCGACGGTCCGCTCGTTCCGCCGGGGACGTACACGATTGCGCTCGGCGTGAACGGCCGCACCTACGATCGCACGGCGCGTATTCTGCGCGATCCGCGCATTAGCGCCACCGACGCCGACCTTCAGGCACAGTACGATCTCGCGCGGCAAATCGAAGCGCTGCATGCCGAGGTCGCCGCTTCGCGCGCGAAGGCACGGCAGGCCGCGGCGCACCTCTCCGGCGACTCGCTTGCGGCCTTCCGCCGCAACGTGATCGGCGAAGAGCCCGCGAACAGCCCCGACGATTCGGTCGGCGCTTACTCGAAGGATTTTACCAGCTTGCTCTTCCTCGAGAACGCGCTGGATTATCTGGAGGCTGCTGTCGAGAGCGCCGACGCCCCGCCCACGCCCGACATGCGCACCGGTCTTACGAAACTCACCGCGATCTATCGCACCACGTCGGCGCGCGTGCCGTAGTCAGCACGGCGCTCATCACGGCGCTCGCGCTGGAACGCTCGGGGTTACTGCCGAGCCGCGTTTAACCTAGCGGCTTAGCGTTCGCGCGTACCAGGCTTCGAGGTCGTCGTGGAACTGCGCCAGCGCTTGCGGATGCAGATAGACCATGTGCCCCGATTCGTAGAAGCCGTATGTGATGTTGCGCTGCAGCTGGGTCGGCAACATCAGGTGATTGAGCGTGTAGACCGTCGCCCAGAACGGCGTCGCGAAATCGTAGTAGCCGTTGCCCGAGAAGATCTGCAGGTTCGGGTCGAAGGTCATCGCCGACGCGAGATCCTGTGCCGTATTGGTCGGTAGGCCGTCGTTGTGCTTCCAATCCCACTGACGGAAGACGTTGACGGTCGGTCGGTAGATGAGCGTGGTGTTGTAACCGAGGATCTGCCGCATGTAGACGTTGCCGGTCGCCACGAAGGCGGAGTCGATCGCCGAATCGGTCGGGTCGAAATCGGAACGGTCGTTGAGCCGGTCGAGATTGAAGGACGTGTATCGTGCGTCGTAACGTCCGGTCATCACGCCGCTGTTGCGGAAGAGCTCGGTCGTGAAGCGCCAGTACGGGACGCGCAGGTTCGAGAGACGGATGTAGTTCTCCGAAAGGCCGGTATATTGATGGAGCTTCGCGACGACGTCGTCGTAACGGCTGGGGGATAGATTCGCACCCTGAGCCAGCGCGGTGAGGTACTCGTGCATCGCAAAGTCTTCGACCTGCGGCAGCAGCGCCGCGAGCGTGGTCTGCGGTCCGGGAAGCGCGTGATGATACCACGCCGCCGCAGCTTCGGTGGGCAGATAGAGCGGGAAGGCCCAATCGCCGCCGCCGATCGAGGTCGGAGCGAAAATTGATCGCCCCAGTCGAGCGAGAAGTCGAGCACCGACGAGAGCAGCACGACGCCGTTGACGCCGATACCCTGCTTCTGCAGGTAGTTCACGAGCATCGCCGATCGCGGCGTGCCGTAGGATTCACCGAAGAGAAACTTCGGCGAGTTCCAGCGGCCGAACGTGCTGATGTAGCGCGAGATGAACTGCCCAAACGCGCGTACGTCGGGGTCGACGCCGAAGAAGTCGCTGGGTTTGCCCGCGTCCGTAATGCGGCTGAAGCCGGTATCGGGCGCGTCGATAAAGACCAGATCGCTGCGGTCGAGCAGCGAGTACTGATTCGGCACGAGATTGAACGGCGCGTCGGGCGTTGACGACGCATCGCCGACTTCGACCCGCATCGGCCCGAACGAGCCCATGCGAAGCCAGATCGTCGAGCTGCCGGGACCGCCGTTATAAAAAAACGTCACCGGACGCGTGCGCGGATCGACGCCGTCGAGCGTGAAGGCCGTGTAGAAGATGTGCGCGGTCGTGCTCGCCTTTGTCGTTCTCGAGCGCGATCGTGCCTGCGCGCGCGGTGTACGGATAGCTCTTGCCGCCGAGCGCGAGGACGTGCTGCGTCACCGCATCGGGCGCGTTGGGTCCGGGCGTGGGGCGTGCCGCAGGCGGCGGCGGCGCGGCCGCAATCAGGAACGGCGGCGGCGAGGGCGGCGAGTGCGCTACGCATGATTGAGCGCTCCTGCATACCAGCGTTCGAGGTCGTCGTGGAAGTGCTTCAGCGCCGTTGGATGGAGATAGACCATGTGCCCCGATTCGTAGAAGCCGAAAGTAATGTTCCGGCGCACCGACGGCGCGAGGTTGAGGTGGTTGAGCGCGTAAAACGTCGCGAAGAACGGCGTGGCGAAATCGAAGTAACCGTTCGCCGAGAAGACCTTGAGATTCGGATTGTAGGTCATCGCTTGCGCGAGATCCGGAGTGACGTTGAGCGACTGCGCGTTGGGGCCGTGTTTGAAATCCCACGTCTCGCCGTCGGCGTAGATCAAGTCGTAGATGTTGGCACGATAGAGCAGCGGCGTGTTGTACTTGAGCGTTTGGCGCAAGTAATAGTTGCCCGTCGACGTGAACGCCGAGTCGATCGCGGCGTCGGTGGCATCCCAATCGGGCGAGACTTCCGGCCGGTCGAGCACCGTCGTTTGGAAGCGCGCGTCGATGCGCCCAATGGTAACGCCGCGCTCGCGGAGCAACTCGTTCTCGAAGCGGTCGTAGGGAATCCGGAGGTTGGAGTTGCGAATGTACTGTTCGGAGAGCCCCGTGTACGGTGCAGCTTCGCCACCACGTCGTTGTAACGATCCGGCGCGAGCATCGCGCCCTGTCCGAGCGCGTCGAGGTACTCGCTGAGCGCGAACTCTCGACCTGCGGAAGCACCGACGTGCAGCGCGGGCGAACCCGGCAACGCGTGATGGTACCAAGCCGTCGCGGCCTCGGTCGGCAAGATAGAGGACGTAGCCCCAATCGCCGCCGCCGATCGGCGCGCCGTCGTTATAGTCGATATCCGAGTTCAGGAACGACGAGAGCAGCACGACGCCGTTGAGCGAGATCCCCTCGTTCTGCAGATACTTCGCGAGGACCGACGAGCGCGTCGTGCCGTACGACTCGCCGAACAGAAACCGCGGCGAGTTCCAGCGGTTGAAGTTCGTGATGTAGCGCTGGATGAACTGGCCGAAGGCGGCGACGTCTTCGTCGACGCCCCAGAAGTCCTTACGCGTACCGGCTCCGATGATCCGGCCGAATCCGCTCCCGGCATGTCGATGAAGACCAGATCGGTGCGGTCGAGCAAGGTGTAGCGGTTGTCCGACCACCCGGTATGGCGGAGGTCCCGTCGAGCTTGCCGTTCGGCGGTCTGCACGCGGACCGGCCCGAACGAGCCCATGCGCAGCCACATCGTCGAACTGCCCGGGCCGCCGTTATAAAGGAACGTGACCGGCCGCTGCGAGGGATTCGACGCCGTCGAGCGTATAGGCGGTGTAGAAGACGCGCGCCGTCGGCTGGTCGTCGCCGTTGCGCAGGGTCATCGTTCCGGCTCGGGCCGTATAGGCCAGCGTCCGGCCGTCGATCGCGATGGTAGTGATGCGGTAACGCCGTCGGCCGTAAGCGCGGGAATCGCCGGCGGCTTCGCCGGCCGCAGCGATCGACGCAGCAAGCCGAAACCGGCGGCAAGCAGCAATGCGGGGGCGAATTTCATCCGTAAAGCTCCGTTTTGAGCCGGTCGATTGCGCCGGCTCTTCGACGTCCAGGTACGGCAACATCGACTCTTGATCCGCGTTAGCCGCTCGCTCCCTGCCTGCGTGATCGCGTAGACGCGGCGCGAACGCTTACGTCGGGTGCTCCCAGGACGCCGGTAACGAAGCCGCGCTCTTCCAGGCGCCGGAGCAGCGGATAGATCTTGTTGGTGTTCACCGCCACGAGATCGCCGGCAATCCCCTCGATCCGCGCATTAATCCGTAGCCGTGATCCGGCTGCTGCTCGACAAGGTGCAGGATGAGCGACCGGAAAAACCGTCTTGCTCTTGATCGGGGCCCGGATGACCTCATCTACGCGCCGTGACATGAGTGCGTCGTCGCCATCGCCTCACGCTACGCGTGCGCCGGCGTGCAGATCGACCGCGTATCCGCGTCTTCGATCTCGCGCGGCATAGCGCGTCTTCCACGACGCGGCGCTTGATCTTCATCGAGGGCGAAAGCTCGCCGCCCTCGACGCTGAACTCGCGCGGCACGACGATGATTCGGCGAATCTGCTCGTAGCTCGCCAGGTCGCGCGTCTTGCTTGCGCACTTCGTGGGCAAGAAACGAGCACGTCGTCGCGCGGTCGGCCAGCTGCTGCGTTGGCGGCATCCTTCGGCAGCGGAGAGTTCGAGCGCACCATGGCCCAGTTCGGATGATCGATCGCGAGCTGGGTGCGGGCGACTCGTTGCCGATCACCATGCGCCTGCGTGACGAAGATCGAACGCTTGATTGCCGCCTCGACGCGCGACGGTGAAATCCATTTGCCGGTTCCGGTCTTGAATATCTCACCTCTTGCGATCGGTGATGCGCAGATATCCGCTCGGTCGATTCCGCCGACGTCGCCGGTGTGCAGCCACCCGTCCTGATCACGGCCGCCGTCGCCTCGCGGCTCGCGATAGTAGCCTTGCATGACGTTGCGCCCGCGCATGAGCATTCGCCATCCTCGGCGATCGCGCACGTCGACGCCCGCGATCGGCCGCCCGACGGCGCCGTATTCGTTGGCGGTGAGTCGGCTGACCGAAACCACCGGCGATGTTTCGGTGAAGCCGTAACCCTGCATGATCGGAATGCCGATGCCGAGGAACGTCATCGCAGTATCGATATGCAGCGGGCGCTGCCGCTGCAGAAAAACGTCATGCGGTCCAAGACCCAGCTGATCGCGGATCTTTCGATAGCACCAGACGGCTCGGCGAGTGCGTATTGCAGGCAGCATGCCGGCTCCCGGCTTTGGGCCAAGACTTTGCGCCGTCCATAGTACTCGCGCCGACCGCAAGCGCCCACGGAACGAGCTGCGCCTTGCATGCCCGCCGGCTGACATGCGCTTGTCCGCTCACGCCGGCAAGCACGCGATCGAAGATGCGCGGCACGGACGTCATCATCGACCGGACGCACGTCGCGCAGATCCTTGAGCAGTTCGTTGGGATCGTGGCAGATGAAGTAGCGAACCTTGGCAAGCAGGTAGATGTAGATGAGCGTGTGCTCGTAGATATGCGAGTACGGGAGCACCGAGAGCACGTCGCTGCCGCGGCAACATTCCTTCGAAGCCGCATCGAGCGCAGACTTGCGCATCGAACGCGAGATTGTCGTGCGAGAGCATGACGCCCTTGGGCGTTGCCGGTCGTCCCCGACGTATAGATCAGCACGGCGAGATCGTCGGGCACGAGCGTCGGCTTCGTACGCGCCGGGAAGCTCCGGATGGGCGGCGCGCACGTCGCGCGCCGCGCGCTTCAAACGCGGCGAGTCCGCCGGCGCCGGCCGCTTCGAAAACGACGCAGCGCGCAGCGCCGCTCCCGCTCCGCGCAGCGAGCCAGCGGTGGCGCGGTATCGGCGAAGACGCAGCTCGCGCTCCGGAATGCTCGAGGATGTACTTCGTATGATCGAGCGCTTGCGTGGGATAGATCGGCACGACGACGCAGCCGGCAAAGAACGTGGCGAAATCGGCAGACGACCCAGTCGACGCAGTTATGCGCTATCAGCGCGACGCGATCGCCGGCGTCAATCCGGCATCGCGAATCGCGCACGCGACGTTTTCCACCCGTTCGAGGAGTCTCGCGCTGGACGTCGGCGTCCAGGCGGCCCTCGACTCGCTCGAGAAGCACCTCGTCGCGCGGCTCGGCAAGCGCCCTCCGAATTAGATTCGGCAGCGTCTCTTTCGCCGGACCTCCGCGAGGCACGGATGTTTCGCTTCACGCGCCAGCCCCCCTCCGTCGTTCTACGGCTGGCGGAGGTAAGGCCGGCCCGCTCCAAACGCGATTGCGTCATGCCGGCGACGTCCAGCAGCTCGTCGAGCGTTGCGTAAGCTGCCTTCGCGCTCGCGCAGCTCGACGATGCGCTGCGGCGATGGCGCGCCCGATGCCCGGCACCGCGGCAAGCTCGGCCGCACTCGCTGATTGACGTCGATCGAGGCGCCCGACGGCGGGTGCCGCGCGCGAGCGATGGCGACCGCGCTCGCTCGCCGGCACCTGCGCGGCAGCGTTTCACCCATCGCCGGAACGTAGATCTCGTCGCCGTCCGGCAGCGCGCTGCGCGAGATTGACGCCCAGAGTCGGCTGCGCCGCTGCAGTGCCGCCCGGCCAGCACGACCGCCTCGGCGTCGCGGTCGCCCGCGTGCAGATCGATAGAGGCCCGGGCGGCTTCACGGCGCCGGCGACGTAGACCACCGCAGATCGCCCTCGTCGCCGACGGCACGTGCCCCGTGCCGGCGTCGTGCGTTTCCGGCGAGGGCGCGTACGTGGAACGGGAAGCGGCGTCGCGGCCGCCGTCTGAGCGAGCGGGGCCCCGGCGCGGATGCCAGAGCGCGAACGCGGCCAGCCCGAGCGCTCGCCGCCGCCATGATGAATATCCTGCGTCATGGCGCTCCATTCACGCGCGGGCCCCGATCGCAAAGGGGAGTGGCGGCGGCGCCGCCAGCGTGTACGATAGCGGGTCTATGGCCGAGAGCTACGATTACCGCAGTCGAGCGCAAGTGGCAAGCGCGCTGGGAGCGCGACGCGACTCTATCGCGCGCCGACGACGAGCCGCGAAGCCGAAGTACTACGTCGCTGGAGATGCTGCCCTATCCGTCCGGCGATCTGCACGTCGGCCACGCCAAGAACTACACGTTCGGCGACTGCGGTGGCGCGCATGATGCGCATGCTGGGCTACAACGTGCTGCATCCGATGGGCTGGGACGCCTTCGGATTGCCGGCCGAGAACGCGGCGATCGCGCGCGGCGCCGATCCGGCGATCTGGACCGCCGAAAACATCCTCAACATGCGCCGCCAGATGCGAGCTGATGGGCACGAGCTACGATTGGTCGCGCGAAATCGCGACCTGCGAGCCCGAGTACTATCGCTGGAATCAGTGGCTCTTCTTGCGCCTCTACGAAGAGGGCCTCGCGTACAAGCGCGAAGCGCCGGTCAACTGGTGCCCGCACGACCGAACCGTGCTCGCCAACGAGCAGGTCGATCGACGGGCGCTGCTGGCGATGCGAGCACCTCGTCGAGCGGCGCAATCTCTCGCAATGGTTCTTGAAGATCACGGACTATGCGCGACCGCCTGCTCGACGATCTCGACAAGCTGACCGGCTGGCCGGAACGCACGCGCACGATGCAGCGCAACTGGATCGGACGCAGCGAAGGCGCGCAGTTCGCATTCGCGGTCGAAGGACTCGACGCGACCATCGAAGTCTTCACGACGCGGCCGACACGCTCTTCGGCGCGACGTTTCTGGCGATCGCCGCCGAGCATCCGCGTCGTCGAATCGCCTCAAGAGCCATCGTTTCGAAGAAGCACGCCGCGCGCGATCGACGCGTTTGCCGAAAGCCTTGGTTCGAAGTCGGAACTCGAGCGGACGAGCTTGATGGAAAAGCAAGGCCTCTTCACCGGCGCCTACGCGATTCATCCGCTCTCGCAGCAGCACGTGCCGATCTGGCTCACCAACTACGTGCTCGCCGAGTACGGAACGCGGCGCGGTGATGGGCGTGCCCGCGCACGACGAACGCGATTTCGATTTCGCGCGCAAATACGGGCTGCCGGTCGCGCAAGTGATCGTGCCTGCCGGCCACGATGTTCCGGAGCGCCGCCGAAGCTGCCGTTCGTCGACGACGGCCGGCTGATCGCCAGCGGCGATTTCAGCGAGATGTCGAGCGAGACGCGCGCGCGACGCGATCGCCGAGCGCCTCGCGGCGATCGGCGCGGGCACGAAGACCGTCAACTACAAGCTGCGCGACTGGCTCGTCTCGCGGCAACGCTATTGGGGAACGCCGATCCCGATCGTCTATTGTCGCGCCGTGCGGCGAAGTCCCGGTTCCCGACGACCAGCTGCCGATTCTCCTACCGCCGCGCGTTGCACTTGATCGGCGAAGGGTCGCCGCTCGCGTCAGCTCCCGTCGTTCGTCGAAACGACGTGCCCGCATGCGGCGGTCCAGCGCGGCGCGAGAGCGATACGATGGACACGTTCTTCGAATCGTCGTGGTACTATCTGCGCTACCTCGACCCGCACGACGATCGCCGGCCATGGCGATCCGCAGCGCGCGGCGCGCTGGATGAACGTCGATCAGTATATCGGCGGCGCCGAGCACGCCGTTCTGCATCTGCTCTACGCGCGCTTCTTCTACAAATTCTTCCACGATAGCGGCTGGGTCAGCGGCAGCGACGAGCCGTTCGAACGGCTTTTCCATCAGGGCATGCTGCTGCACGACGGCGAGAAGATGTCGAAGTCGCGCGGAAACGTCGTCGGCATCGACGACGACGGCGAAACGGTACGGCGTCGACGCGATGCGGCTCTTCTTGCTCTACGTTACGCCGCCGGAGGAGACGAGCAACTGGACCGACGACGGGATCAGCGGACGCGTTCGTCTTCTCCACCGCATCTGGCGCGCCTGCGAACCGTTTTTCGGCGCAGGCGCAGCGGTCGAAGGACGAAGCGGCGGAGTCGAAAGACAAGGGCGAACGAGCCCTTCTGCGGGCGGTCCACGTCGCCGCGAAATCCGCCGTCGACGAAACGTTGTCGCGGCGCTTTCACTACAACACGACGATCGCCAAACTCGACGAGCTCGTCAACGCCATGACCGCGGCACCGCCGGATTCGCCGAATCTGCGGTACGCGGCGAGCGTGCTGCCGATTCGTCATCGCGCCGTTCGCACCGCACATCGCCGAGGAGCTCTGGGAGCGCCTCGGTCATGGGACCTCCGTGCACCTCGAGCGCTACCTGGAGCCCGACGAGCGCGCGCTTGCGGTCGACGAGATCACGCTCGTCGTGCAAGTCAACGGTAAAGTGCGCGGGCGCATCTCCGTCCCGGCCGGCATCGGCGAGGATGCCGTCATCGAACGTGCGATGGCGGATGCCAACGTCCGCACGCACCTCCAAGGCAAAGAGATCCGCAAGCGCATCTTCGTTCCCGACAAGCTGCTCAACATCGTCGCGGGCTGACGCGAACGCTAGCTCGGGCCCTCGCGAGCGAGCATTTCGCGGTAGACCTCTCGCACGCGCTCGAGCGTGTCGATCTCTTCGGGAGGCTTATCGTCGCGGATGCGAACGATCCGCGGAAACCGCAGGCTAAAACCGCTCTCATGCCGATCGCTCTCCGCAATCACGTCGAACGCGACTTCGAGTACGATCGTCGGCTCGACCGGAATTTCGCCGGCGCGCGCCCTCTCGCGCCGATGCTCCGCCGGAAGCCGGTGCTCGAGGAACCAGGGCGTCAACTCGGCAATCTCGGCGTCGGTCAAGCCCGAGTAGGCCTTGCCGATCGCTTGCAGACGTCCACCGTCGCCGCGCACCGCAAACGTGTAATCCGACAGCACCTTTGCGCGCTTACCGTGTCCCCATTCCACCGCAACGACGACCACATCGAGCGTCGAAAGCTCGCGCTTGAGCTTCAGCCACCATTTGCCCCGGCGTCCGGGCAGATACGGCGCATCGGCGCGTTTGAGCATGAGCCCCTCGTTGCCGCGCGCCCGCGCCGCCTCGAAGCTCGCATTTACGTCGGCCGCCGCCAGCTCGCGCGCACTTTCGAACGGCGCGTGCGTTAGCGAAGCGTTGGGAGCGAAGAGATCGGCGAGGCGCTCCCGGCGCCGCACTAATGGCTCGTCGAGTAAGAGCTCGTCGCCGGCAGCCAGCACGTCGAACACGACGTACGCAATCGGAACCTCGCGCGCGAGCGCATCGTCGACGGTCTTGCGCTGCAACCGTGCCTGAAGCAGCCGAAACGGCAGCACGCGGCCATCGCGCATGGCGACGATCTCACCGTCGAGAATGGCGTCGACGCCGAGCGTCTCGAGCGCGCTCGCGACCTCGGGGTACGATGCGGTAACCTCGTTGAGGCGGCGCGAAAAGAGCCGAGCGGAGCCATCGCGCACGTGCGCCTGCGCGCGGATGCCGTCGTACTTGTCTTCAAAATGCCACGTTGCGTCGCCCAACTCACGGTAGACGTCGCCATACGCAACGGGCGACGCGAGCATGAAGCCGATCGGCGTTCCATAGGCGACGCGCAACTCGGCGAGGGTACCGTGCTTGGCGGCAAGCGCGACCTCGCCGACGTCGCCGCACGTCATCATCCCGCGGCGCACCGAGGCGCCATCGACGTGGTACGCTTCGGCAATCGCATCGAGCACCAGCCCTTCGCGCAACCCGACCCGCAGATCGCCCGTGACGATCTTTACGACGTACGTAACGACGCGTGGATCCTCACAAGCGCGCAGGATGCGCTCGAGGACCGCTTCGCGGCGGCGGCTCGACGCCTTTCCCGACGCCTCGGCGATTTCACCGAAGAACGCGTCGAGCGAAGCGGGCGTCAGCCGATCGGTAAAGAGCGTCGCGGTGCGCGGCGGCCGTACGAGCGGGCCGAGCGCCTCCCCGAGGTCGCCGGAGTCGCGGTAACTGCGTAAAAGAGCGGCATCGTCGAAGGCCCAGAGACGGCGCGCGACGGTCGCGATCGTGCGCCCTCCGACCGAAAGCGTGCGGCGATCGCGCGCGGCAAACGGCGTACCGGTGAAGAATCGCGCGGCCGCGAGCAGATCGGCGTCACCGAGTGAGCGAAAGTATTCGGCAAGCACCGCGACCTTTTCGAGCTTACCCGGACGCGATGCGATCCGATCCGCCGTTGCCGCAAAGCGCTCCACCGCGGCCTATCCTCCCGGCGCTAGCCGCTCGAAATACTCGTAGGTTGCACGGATTCCATCGTCGAGCGAGATCGACGGCGACCAGCCGAGTTGCACGCGCGCCGGCGATGCATCGAACTGCGCGTCGCGTGCGTCGCCCGGACGCTGCGGCGCATGTTCGACGGGAGCCTCGAAGCCGCTGATGCGGACGAGGGCGCGGTAAATCTGGTTCACGCTCGTCTTCACGCCGGTGCCGATCACCAAGGCGTCGCCCGACCCTCGGTCGAGCGCTGCGAGATTTGCTTGCGCGACGTCCGAAACGTACACGTAATCGCGCGTCTGCTCGCCATCCCAGTCGATGCGCACCGGCGCGTGCGCGAGGAACTTGCCGATGAAGATCGCGATCACGCCCGCCTCACCGTTGGGATCTTGGCGCGGGCCGTAGACGTTTCCGTAGCGCAAGGCCGTAAAATCGAGCCCGCGATTTTCGCGATAGAACCGAAGGTAATGCTCGCCGACCATCTTCGTGATGCCGTACGGAGAACTCGGATGCTGCGGCGTGGCGTCGGTGATCGGCAGCCGGTCCGGAGTTCCGAACGTCGCGCCGCTGGAGGCATAAATCACTTTACGCGCGCCGTTCTTGCTCGCGTGCTCGAGCACGTTGAGCAAGCCGACGACGTTTACCGATGCGTCGTATACCGGATCGCGTGCGGAGATTGCGACCGAATGTTGCGCGGCGTGATGGCTCACGATCTCGGGTTTGAAATCGGCGAAGACGCGGGCGATCGCCTCGTCGCGAACGTCCATATGCACGAGCGAGATGCCGTTCCGCACGTTGGCGCGGCGCCCGCCCCCGTGCTCCCAGAGGGAGTCGATCACGAGCACGTCGTGCCCGGCCGCCGCGTAGGCGTCGGCAATGTGCGATCCTATAAAGCCGGCGCCGCCGGTGATGACGATCCGCAACGAAGGATCCCTTCCGAATAAAGATACCAGTTGCTCTGGCCGGGACGCCGCTTCGTCGCAGAACAACGGCGATGCCTCCGTTCACGCTCCTTCTCTGTGCCGGCGCCGCGATACTTGGAACGCTCGCCGTCGGACCGGCGCCGGCCGATCTTCGCATCGTGGCCGGCGGGGTTGCCGCGGCGATCGCAACGGCCGCCGTGCGACGGTTCATTCCATCCAAAGCCATCCTGCCGGCGACGTTCGTGCTCGTCGCGGCCGCCGTCAATGCTCACGCAAGCGCGACGGCGCCCGCACTCGCCGCCGAGCGGCGAACCGCGCGCTACGGCGCGACGCTGCTCGAAACGCACCACGAGCGCCGACGGCTCGATGGCAGCGACGCTGCGGCTGGACGGCGGACTTTGCGTCGCAGCTCGCCTGCGCGCGTCGCCGCCGGCACCGGGTTCGCGCGTCATCGTGCGCGGACGCCTCGAGCCGTTCGACGATCCGCGCAACCCCGACGAGCCGAGCGAACGTGCGATCGAGCGCGAGCGCGGTTTCGACGCGCGCCTCGACGGCGCGCAGATTCTCGACGTCACCGCGCCACCGCGTCCGAGCCTCGATGCAATGCTGGCGCGCGCACACACGTGGGCGCACGACCGCCTGCGCGAACGGTTGGGCGAACCGGCGGCATCGGTCGTCGCCGGCGAACTGTGGGGCGAGCGTTCGGCGCTTCCGCCCGATCTTCGCACCGAGTTTCAAGAAGCCGGCACCGTGCACGTCTTGGTGACGGCCGGACTGCATCTTGGCGCCGTCGCCGCCATCGCGCTCTGGCTAACGACCGCGCTCGCGCTGCCGCGTTGGCTTGCATGCAGCGTAACGGTCGTCGTAATCTGGTCGTTCGTAGCGTGGAGCGGCGCCCAGCTGCCCGCCGTTCGCGCCGCGACGATGGCAACGGCCGCGCTCGTCGCCCGCGGCTGCGGGCGCGCGGCCCTCTCGTGGAATACGCTCGCGATTGCCGCGCTTGCAATCGCCTTCGTTCGCCCGCAGAGCGTAGCCACGCTTTCCTTCGCGCTCTCGTTTTCGTGCGTCGGCGCGATCTTTGCGTGCGCGCGGCCGGTCGAACAATCGATCGAGTCGCACGCAGCGCTTCCGCAACCGCGTGCGAGAGGCGCTCGTGCTCTCTATCGCCACTCAAATCGGCGTCTGGCCGCTGGGAGCGGCCGCGTTTCTGCAGTTCACGCCCTATTCCATCGCGGCGAACTTCGCCATCGTTCCGTGCGTCGCGGTCACGATGGCGCTCGGCGCCGCGCAGCTCGGCCTCGAGTGGTGCGCGCCGCTCGCACAGGCGATCGCCAACGCCAATTCTTGGCTGCTCGCGTGGATGATTGCGGTGGTTCGCACGGTCGGAGCGCTCCCGGGCGCCGCAATCCCGATGACGCCGGCGCCGGCATGGTGTATCGCCGCGTACGACGCCGCGCTTGCTCGCCGCGCCGCTGCTCTGGAATCGCGGCGCGCGAACGCTAACGGTCGCGGCGGTAATGGTAGCCTCGATCTTCGTGCTGTGGCCGCCGCGCGCGATGCGACGGCCGGTCTGCGCGTCACCGTGCTCGACGTCGGCCAAGCCGATGCGATCGTGGTGCAGACGCCGCGCGGACACGCATTGCTCGTCGATGCGGGCGGCCGGTTGGAGCGCAACGCTCAGAGCGAGCGGTTCGGCCGCGGAGGAAGTGGGAGAGCGCATCGTCGTGCCGTTTCTTTTGCGGCACGGCATGCATCGGATCGACGCGCTGATCCTCTCGCATCCGCACGGCGACCATGCCGGCGGCGTCGCGCCGGTCCTACGCCGTCTGCGCGTCGCGGAGTTCGCCGACGGCGGTCAACGCTACGGCGGCCACGCCTATCGCGACGCGGTGGCGACGGCGCGCGCGGAAGGCGTACCGATCGTCTACCCGCGCGCCGGAGCGCAGTGGCAGACCGGACGACGGCGTCACGCTGCATTTTATCGGCCCGTCGCTCCCCTTCATTTCGAATTCACGCAACGACATCAACGAAAACTCGGTCGCGTTCATCCTGCGCTACCGCTCGTTCTGCATGCTCTTCACCGGCGACGCGGGTGCCGCGGCGGAGCAGCGCTTTCTCTCCGAGGGCACCGACCTGCGCTGCGGCGTGCTCAAAGTCGGTCATCACGGCTCGGGATATAGCTCGACGCCGGCCTTCATTGCGGCCGTTGCGCCGCGCTACGCGGTCGTCTCGGTCGGGCGGCATAATCTGTTCGGCCATCCGGCGCCCGTCAACGATTGCCGCGCTCGACCGCGCGGGTTCGGCGGTCTATCGCACCGACGAAAACGGCGCCGTTACCATCGAGAGCGACGGCGAGGGCACGAGCGTCGAACCATTGCTGCGCTGAGCGTTTACGGCCGCGCGGCGAGACGGGCGCTGCGCGCGAAGAGCGCGCCCAGCGCGATGCAAAATGCGAGCGGGCCGAGCACGTTGGCAACCGGATCGAACGACGCGCCGACAACTCCGAGCGGTTCGGCCTTCCCGCTGAACACGATGATCGCCGCGAGCGCAACGCCGAAGAGGCTCTCGCCTACGATGAGCCCCGACGCGACCAGCACGCCGAACTGCTTGGCGCGTTCGGCACTCGGCTGATGCGCCGCCCAACGGTTGTACGCCCAGCCGAGCACCGCGCCGACGACGACCGGTGCGGTCGTGGAGATCGGCAGATAGATGCCTAAGCCGACGGCGAGCGGCGGCAGCGCGAGCTTGCGCGTGCGCAGCAGCTCGTCGACCGCAACGATCACGCTGCCGATCAGCGCCCCCGCACCGATGAGATGCCAGTCGAGTTGCCCCCCGATCACACCCTTGGCGAGCGCCGAAATGAGCGTTGCTTGCGGCGCCGGCAGCGGTTGTGCCACCGCATGCG
This sequence comes from Vulcanimicrobiota bacterium, assembly GCA_963699435.1. Taxonomy (GTDB): domain Bacteria; phylum Vulcanimicrobiota; class Vulcanimicrobiia; order Vulcanimicrobiales; family Vulcanimicrobiaceae; genus Cybelea. The sequence goes on along the minus strand of CAVOTV010000006.1, from coordinate 367,255 downwards.
CGCTGGGCGCGCCTGCAAAGCCGTATGCGCGGTTCAAGAGATCGAGAATCGGCGGAATGACCACCGCGCCGACCGCGACGCCCGCGACGAGCGCGACTTGCTGCCGCCACGGTGTCGCATCCACGAGTTGGCCGGTCTTGAGATCCTGGAGATTGTCGTTCGAGATCGTCGCCACGCAGAGCAGCACCGCCGTGACGACCAGCGCAAAGGCGATCATCGGCAGCGACGCCGTATGCACGAGACCGCTGCCGACCGCGAGCACGACGAGCGCAGCTCCGATCACCGACAGAATCGCGAGGCCCGAAACCGGACTATTCGACGAACCGATCAGCCCGGCCATATATCCGCACGCAGCGGCGACGAAGAACCCGGCGATGACGACGTAGACCACCGCCGCAATCGTCAGCGAGCCCGCAATCGGCGCGAGACCGCTTCCGGCGAGAAAGTGCCGGAAGATCAGTGCGAGCGGAATTAGACAGAGCACGCTGACGGCAACGACGATGCCGATCGGCAGATCCTGCTCCGTGCGCGGGAGATCGCCCCCGCTTTCGCGTCGTTTGCGCGACGCGGCGAGGGCGCCGGCAACCCCGAGCACGACCGGCCGCGCAAGACGTCCGAGCGACCAGAGCGCGGCCACGCCAATTGCGCCCGCGCCGATGAATCGCACCTGATGCGCCCACACGGCCGTCGCGACGTCGGCGGCAGGCCCCGCGACCGGATGCAGCGCGGTGAGCAGCGGCGTCGCGATGCCCCACGCAATGATGAGCCCGACCAGGATGGCGCTGCCGACGGTGATGCCGATGAGTTGCCCGGCGCCGACGAGCGCGAGCGAGAGCGAGAAACCCGCACCGGTTGCCGCCGCGCCGGCACGAAAATATCCGGCAATTTCGCCGGCAAAGATGCGCGTCGCCACGACCACTGCGAAGCCGGCGGACGCGATCGTCCCCGCCAGCAACGCGAGCAATCCCGCGCGGTTGCGTTCGGCCGTTGAGCCCGTCCCCGTACCGACCTTGAGCACCTCTGCCGCGGCGACGCCCTCGGGGTAGGGCAGGTCGGAGCCGGTCACCAGCGCGCGGCGCAGCGGCACGCTGTACATCACGCCGAGCACGCCGCCGACGGTGCAGATCGAGAACGACTCCCAAAACGGAAAGCCGGTCCACCACCCGATCATCACGAGTCCCGGCAGCACGAAGATCACCGACGAGAGCGTTCCGGCGGCCGACGCGACCGTTTGGACGATGTTGTTTTCGTAGATTGTCGCGTTGCGGAAGGCCCGGAGCACCGCCATCGAGATGACCGCCGCCGGAATCGAGGATGCGAACGTCAACCCGACTTTAAGCCGAGATAAACGTTGGCGGCCGTGAAGACGAGCGTGATCGCGCCGCCCAGCAGAAATCCGCGGACCGTGAGCTCGGCTCGGCTCTCCATGCGCGCTTGTTCGCGCGCGAAATATGCAAAGCCCGCAGCGTAAACGCTGCGGGCTTCGCCGTACCGCCGGTCATTATCGCCTGTTTGAGGCCCGTGAAGACCCCGCACCGACGTTTCGATCCGGTTTCGCCCGGCTACACGTTCGTGCTACCGTTCGCGGCTCGATACCATCCGCACTTCGTTCATTGGACGAAGTGATTGCATGCTAGCAAACCGCGCGCACGCTTTCAAGGCGAAAAACGCCGAGTCCACAGCGCTTCCACAAGAAATTGCGGTTACCCACAATTTTATCGTCAGGGCCGCATCGTCGCAGCCGGCGTGGGCGATGACGATACCATCGGTGAGGGCGCCGGCTGCGCGCCGGCGGCGACCGTCGTGGCGGCTCCCGCAATGCAGGCCCCGGCGAGAAGAATCCCCGCAAACCATCGTTTCATAAATTTCGTGCCTCCTTGAGCTCGGCGTGTTTGGTAGGTGACCGTATTGCGCCTCGTACCCTGGCGGTTGACTGCCTTAAACGCAAACCCGCCGCGGGGCCCTGGGTATTAACAAAGGGGAGAAGCGGCGGCAGGGCCCGCAATCATCCCGATCCAGGCTCATGGGCGTAATCGAATTACCGTATACCCGCAGCGTTGCAGACGAGACCGATCCGATCTTCCGGCGGGTGGAGCATATCATTCCCCGGTCGAGTGGCCGCTCCACGCCCCGTACGTCGCCGCAATCAACCGCCTGAAACGCGAACGCAACGCCGTGATCCTGGCCCACAACTACCAAGTCCCCGAAATCTTCTATACGGTCGCCGATATCGTGGGCGATTCGCTCGCGCTTGCGATGAAGGCCGCCGAAACCAACGCCGACGTCATCGTGCTGTGCGGCGTCCACTTCATGGCGGAAACCGCCAAGCTGGTCAATCCGTCCAAAACCGTGCTGGTGCCCGGATCTCAGAGCCGGATGCTCGCTCGCCGAATCGATCACCGCCGCCGACGTGCGGCTTGCTGCGCGAAACGTATCCCGGACGTTCCGATCGTGACCTACGTGAATACGTCGGCGGAAGTCAAAGCCGAATCCGACGTCTGCGTGACCAGCGGCAACGCCGTGCAGATCGTCGAGGCGCTGGACGTCCCGAAAGTCATCTTTCTTCCCGACGAATACCTTGCCAAGTACGTCGCGTCGAAGACCGACGTGGAGATCGTCGCTTGGAAGGGCCACTGCGAAGTACACGAGCGCTTTCACCGGCGCCGACATCCGGCGTTTTCGCGAAGACGATCCCGTCGCTGATCGTGCTCGCGCATCCCGAGTGTCCGCCCGACGTGCTCGCCGAAGCCGACTACGTCGGCTCGACCGCAAGGCATGGTCGGAATACGTCGGCCGCCTCGACCGACGGCAGCCGGCGCGGATCGCGCGTGCTGCTGATGACCGAATGCTCGATGGCCGACAACGTCTGCGGCGCGCTATCCGAACGTCGAGTTCGTGCGGCCGTGCAATCTCTGCCCGCACATGAAGCGCAACACGCTGCCGAAGATGCTGCACTCGCTCGAAGACGATGCAGTACGAAGTGACGATCGCGCCGGGCGTCGCGCGAGCGCGCGCGGCGCGCCGTCGAGCGCATGCTCGAGTTCAGCCGCCGGCCGCGCGACTAGAGACGCACGTTGCAACGCACCGCAGCGACGCGATCGTCGTCGGCGCCGGAATCGCCGGTCTGATGGCGGCGCTCAAACTCGCACCCGCGCAACGTAACGGTGCTGTGCAAGACGCGCCTCGGAATGGCGCGGCGACCGATTGGGCGCAAGGCGGCATCGCCGCCGCGATCGGCGAAGACGACTCGCCGCGCCTGCACGCGATTCGATACGCAGCGCGCGGGCGCCGGCATCAGCGACGAGATGCTCGTCGAAATTCTCGACGCGCGACGCGCCGGCTCGCATCGAAGAACTGCTCGAGCTCGGCGCCGCGTTCGATCGCACCGATGGCGGGCGAACTCGCACTCGGACGCGAGGCCGCGCACCAGCGCCGGCGCATCGTCAAAGCCGGCGGCGACGCGACCGGCCACGAGATTCTCAAGACGCTGATCGAAGCGGTGCACGCGCACCCGTCGATCGAAATCGTCGAAGACGTTACGGCCGACGATCTCGTGCTGGACGGCGATCGCGTGCGCGGCGTCTTCGTGCGCGACAACGCAAGCGGTGAGGCGCACGCGTATCCGCGCCGATGCGGTCGTGCTCGCGACCGGCGGCATCGGGCGTCTCTACCGATACACCACCAATCCCGTGCAAGCCACCGGCGACGGCATCGCCATGGCGGCGCGCGCGGGCGCGGTGCTCGCCGATATGGAGTTCGTGCAGTTCCATCCGACGGCGCTGGCGATCGGGCGAGACCCGATGCCGCTGGTCACCGAAGCGGTTCGCGGCGAGGGCGCGATCGCTCGTCAACGATCTCGGCGAGCGCTTCATGCTCGACGTGCACCCCGAAGCCGAGCTTGCGGCGCGCGATATCGTCGCGCGCGCGATCTTCCGACCAGCTTCAGCGCGGACGCACCGTCGGACTCGACGCGCGCGAGAGCATCGGCGCGAGGTTCCCGATCGAATTCCCGACCGTCTTCGCATTCTGCGAAAGCGCCGGCATCGACCCGCGCGTGCAGCAACATTCCGGTCGCACCTGCCGCGCATTACCACATGGGCGGCATCGCCGTCGACGAATGGGGCCGCTCGACGCTGCCCGGCTTTGGGCCTGCGGCGAGACCAGCGCCACCGGCGTTCACGGCGCCAACCGCCTGGCCAGCAATTCGCTGCTCGAGGCGCTCGTTTACGGAACGCGCGTCGCGACGGACATCGCGCACGCACCCAAACCTCCGCCCGCCGGCGCCATCGCGGCGCACGCGCCGTCGTTCGCAATCGGCTCGGGTGAAGCGCAGGCAACGCTAGCGATCTGCGCAACGTAATGTACGCCAACGTCGGCTTGGAGCGCAACGAGACCGGGCTTGCGCGAAGCGCTCGCGCGGATCGCGGCGCTCGAAGAAGTCTTCCCGCATGCCGGCGGCGAGCTGCGCAACCTGCTCGTCGTCGCGCGCCTGGTCACCGAAGCCGCGCTCGCGCGCAACGAGAGCCGCGGCAGCCACTATCGCACCGACTATCCCAAAACCGATGAAGCGCTTGCCAACGCTCCTTTACCCGGCTCCGCAGCGTGGCTTGAACTCGAACCACCGGTGTGGTCGGAGCTGCTGCGCGCCGCGCTGCTCGAAGACATCGGGCACGGCAGCGACATAACGACCGATGCGATCGTCGATCCGAACTGCGCGCGCACGCGCGCCGTCGTCGCGCCGCGGAAGCCCGGTGTCGTTGCCGGAATCGCAGTTCGCGACGCTCGGCGTTTCACATGCTCGATGATGCGCGTCGAAATCGTCGACGTTCGCGATCGGCGACGGCAATCGAGCGGAACGCCGGCGACACGGTCGCCGCGATCGCCGGGCCGGCGCGCGCCGATCCTCACGGGCGAACGCACCGCCTTGAACCTGCTGGGCCGCCTCTGCGGCATCGCGACGGCGACCCGCGCGTTGGTCGATCTCGTCGCGGGAACGCGCGCGCACGTCGTGTGCACGCGCAAGACGACGCCCGGCCTGCGCGCGCTCGAAAAATATGCGGTGCGCTGCGGCGGCGGCAGCAATCACCGCTTCGGCCTCGACGACGCGGTGCTGATCAAAGACAATCACCTCGCGCTGGCCGGCTCGGTTGCGCGCGGCGGTCGCAGCCGCCCGCGCGCGCGTCGGGCACATGGTCAAGATCGAAGTCGAGGTCGATACGCTCGATCAGCTGCGCGAGGCGCTCGCAGCAGCCGATCGACGCCGTGCTGCTCGACAACATGACGCCGCACAGTTCGCCGAGGCCGTCCGCATCGTCGACTGGCCGCGCCCTCACCGAAGCCAGCGGCGGCGTGACCGAAGCGAACGTCGCGGAGATCGCGCGCACCGGGGTCGACCTCATTAGCATCGGCGCGCTCACGCACAGCGCGCCGGCGCTGGATCTGAGTCTTGGAGATGGATCTTCCTTAGCGGTACGAAACGAGCGCCAACGCGACGACCGCCCCGATGCCCACGACGAAGAGCGAAATGCGTAACCGGCCAATCCCGGCAGCGTAACGATTCGGCCCTCGCGCAAGCCGCGGTCGGTGCGCGCGTACCTCCACGCGCCGAGCAGCGCGACGACGATGCCGAAGAGCGCCATCAGCGTTCCGAACGTCGTCGAGACGTTCGGCTCGGGGTTCGACTTGCGCGAACAGCGACGATAACTCGCGCGCGAAGAGCGAGAACCGCGCGATCACGAAACCGAAGGCGATGAATGCGAGCGCCGTTCGGATGTACGCCAGATAGGTGCGTTCGTTGGCGAGCGTGTCGGTCGCGCGGACGATCCGGTCTCCGGCATGACCTCCGCAGCCTTAGGCGAATCTCGCTCGAACCATGTCTGAGCGAACTGCCGACCTCCCCGCCACCTCAAAAGCCAGCCACGATTTCGAGCCGCCCCAAGCCCTGGTCGACTTTATGGCGACCGGCTGGCTCGACCGGCCGGGCGTCCTGCAGCCGGGCACCGGAGGTCGAGCGCTTCGCGCAGCGCCGCGCGGCGCTCTAGCAAGGCCTACCCGGGCACGTATCTCCTGATCCCGGCCGGGCGCGAACGCGTCCGCGCCAACGATACGTTCTTCCGCTTCCGCCCGTCGAGCGATTTCGCATACTTGCTGGGCGACGGCGAGCCCGGCGCGGTGCTCGTGATGGAGCCCGACGGCGCCGGCCATCGATCGCTGCTCTTCGTCCTCGAGCACAATCGCGGCAAGCGCGAGTCCTTCACCGACCGCGTGAACGGCGAGCTCTGGGTGGGGCGTCACCGCGGCGTCGAAGAGAGCCGCGCTCACTACGGCGTCGACGACGCCCGTTCGCTGCACGCTCTTGCGGAATATCTCGACGATCTCAAGAGTCACAACTATACGCTGCGCGTGGCGCGCGGCCACGACGACGAGATCGACCGGCGTTTCGACGAATCCGGCGGCGACTCAGAGTTCGTGCAGCTTCTCTCAGAGATGCGCTTGATCAAAGACGAGTACGAGCTCGCCGAACTCCGCCGCGCCTGCGCGATATCGAAGCGGGCGTTCGAAGATGCAATCCGCGCGATGCGCGCCGGCAATACCGAGCGGGCGATCGAAGCCGCCTTCTGGGGACGCGCGCGTATCGAAGCCAACGACGTCGGCTATCTCACGATCGCCGCCGCCGGCGAACACGCCTGCGCGCTGCATTGGACGCGCAACGACCGGTCCGCTGCGCGACGGCGATTTGTTGTTGCTCGACGCCGGAGTGGAATGCGATTCGCTCTACACCGCCGACATCACGCGTACGCTGCCGGTCTCGGGGCGTTTCTCGCCCGAGCAGCGAACCGTTTACGAACTGGTGTGGGAAGCGCAGCGCGCCGGCATCGAGGCCGCGGTCGCCGGCAACGATTTCTCAGAGCCGCATCGCCGGGCCGTCAAGGTGCTCGCCCAAGGGCTGATCGACCTCGGGATTCTGCATTGCTCGCTGGAAGAAGCGCTCGATTCGAATCACCTCTACCATCGGCGCTACACGCTGCACGGTGTGAGCCATATGCTCGGGCTCGACGTTCACGATTGCGCGCAGGCGCGCGAAAGCGAGTATCGCTACGGTACGCTGCGCGAGGGGATGGTGCTCACGGTCGAGCCGGGCTGTTACTTCCAGTCCGACGACGCAACGGTCCCCGAACGCTTCCGCGGCATCGGCGTGCGAATCGAAGACGACATCGCCGTCACGGCCCGCGGCCCCGAGAACCTCTCGGCGGCGCTGCCGTCGCGCGCGGACGACGTCGAAGGCTGGATCGCCGAGATTCGTTCGCGCTAAAAGCGCTTAGCTGGTCGGCATTACCGACGTGCCCGGCGGCGGAGCCGGCGGGGTCGGCGGGGTCGGTCCGTACGGCGGCGGAGCAAAGGCTGCAGCGAGGCGATCTTCGATCGGCCAGCGGCCGAACGCGAGAATGAGCAAGCAGATCAGCTGGCCGCGCCCGGGAACGAGGTTGAGCAGCGCGAGCGCGCCGTTATATCCGGCTTTGTCGAAGATGCGCCAATAAAGCCAAACCGTAAACGCGATCAGCGCGAAGATCACGATCGCGTACGTCAGGATGAGCGTCGCGACGAAGCCCGCCGCCTCGGCACTGCTGTGATCCATGAAAGCCTCCTTTATCGTTCCGAGCGCGCCGACCGGCGCACGTTTAGTGTACCGTTCAACCGCGAGGCGGCGAACCCCACCCCGACTGCACGTAAGCGCCGTCTACGACGATCGCCGGAACCGTCGGATTGCCGCCGGTGTATCCGAACATCCGCGCGCGCGCCGCGCGATCGTTCTGCGCGTCGTGACGGCATGTACGCGTGTTCCGCCCGCGTCGTAGTGCGCCATCGCGCGCTGACAGTACGGACAGGTCGGTGAGATATAGAGCTCGAGCTTTGCGCCCGGAGGTACGTTCTCAACGTCGAAGCCCTGCTGTGCCATGCCCCTGTTCTTCGTACCGACGCCGCTGGGCAACCTGCGCGACGTGACCCTGCGCGCGCTCGACGCGCTGCGCGATGCGGACCTGATCGTCGCCGAGGATACTCGCGTCGCACGCAAACTGCTGCGCGGGCTGGCGTTGGAGCGGCGCGAGATCTGGAGCTATCGCGAGCGAACGCGCAGCGCGTCACCGGCGCGATTCTCGAGCGTGCGCGCACCGGGCTCGTCGCCGTCACGACCGATGCGGGGATGCCGGGCCTCTCGGACCCGGGCAGCGAGCTGGTCGCCGCCGCGCGCGGGGCGGGAGTGCCGGTCGAGGTACTTCCCGGGCCGAGCGCCGCGATCGGGTCGCCTCCTCTCGGGATTTCCGCTGCGGCGGTTCGCTTTCGAAGGCTTTCCGCCGCGCGCGAGCGCGGCCAGCAAGCATCGCTTCCGCCGCCGCGCTCGACTCCGGCATGACGACGATCTGGTTCGAGTCGCCGCAGCGCATCCGCGCCGCACTCGCCGATCTCGACGCCGTCGCTCCCGACGCGCGCGTGGTGCTCGTTCGCGAGTACACGAAGCTTCACGAGCAGCAAGCCGCTCGGAACGCCGAGCCGGCGTCGCCGCGCTGCTCGCCGAGCCCATCCGCGGCGAGGTCGCTTTCGCCGTCGCGCCCTACGAGCGCGTCCGCAGGCCGCGCAGGCGGCGACCGCCGAGGAAATCGACGCGCTGCTCGCCAGCGGCCATCGCGTCGGAGAGGTCGCGAAGCTGCTCGCCGCTCGCGGAGGCCACGGCGACCGCCACGACCTCTACGCGCGGCGCGTGCGGCGCGGAAGCGGGGCGCGGCAGGGAAAGTCCGATTCCCAAAGAAGCGTAGCGTTCGATGGACCGCGCCATATTACGTCACCACGCCGATCTATTACATCAGCGGCAATCCGCACATCGGCCACGCGTACACGACCGTCGTCGCCGACGTGCTCGCGCGCACCGCGCGCACCTTTCGGCCCGACGTATTTCCTAACCGGCACCGACGAGCACGGGCAAAAGGTCGCCAACGCCGCCGCCGCTGCCGGTATGTCGCCGCAAGATTGGTGCGACGAGCTCGTGCCGCGTTGGAAGTAGCTTTTCGCAGCCTATCACGTGGACTACGACGATTTCATTCGCACCACGCAGGCGCGCCACGAAGACGAAAGTGCAGCGCGTCTTCGAGCGGCTGCGCGCCGGCGGCGACATGTACCTCGGAAAATACGAAGGCTGGTATTGCGTCAGCGACGAGACGTTCTGGCTGGAATCCAAACTCATCGACGGACGCTGCCCCACCTGCGGGCGTGAGGTGCAGTGGATATCCGAGGAGGATTGGTTCTTCCGGCTCTCGGCGTATCGCGACCGGCTGATCGAGCACTTCGAACGGCATCCTCAGTGGGTGCAGCCTCAAAGCGTCTACAACGAGATGATGGCGATCCTGCGAGAAGGGCTCGAGGATCTCTCCGTTTCGCGCGCGAGCTTCGATTGGGGCGTGCCGATCCCGGAAGGCGGCGTTATTTACGTTTGGCTCGACGCGCTGCTCAACTACATCACGGCGATTGGGTGGAGCGACGACGAGGCGCGCTTCCATCGCTACTGGCCCGCACAGACGCAACTCGTCGGCAAAGAGATCGCGCGCTTTCACACGATCATTTGGCCGGCCATCTTATGGGCACTCGGCGAGCGAGCACCGGAACTGGTCTTCGCGCACGGATGGATCACCGTCGACGGTCAGAAGATGGGCAAGAGCGCCGGCAATGCCGCCGATCCGTTCGCGCTCGCCGAGCGCTTCGGCGCCGACGCGATGCGGTATTTTCTTTTGCGCGAAGCGCCGTTCGGCAGCGACTTCTCCTATTCGGAAGAGAAGATCGCGCAGCGCCGCAATAGCGACCTTGCAAACGATCTCGGCAATCTGGCGCAGCGCACGCTCTCCATGCTCGCGCGCTATCGCGACGGCGTCGTCCCCCAGCGCGGCAGCGGTGCGAGCGAGCTCGGGCGGCGATTCGAGCCGCTGCCGGTGACGGTACGCGCGCGCCTTCTCGATTTACGTTTTCGCGAGGCGCTCGAATCGGTGTGGGAGCTGGTGACGGCGCTCAATCGCGGGATCGACGAACGCAAGCCGTGGGAACTGAACAAACGCGGCGCCGACGAAGAGCTCGATGCGGTGCTCTACGATCTCTGCGAAGGATTGCGATGGCTCGCGACCCTGCTCCATCCGGTGATGCCGGAGCGCATGGCCGAGATGTGGCGGCAGCTCGGAGCGCCGGGACGCATTGACGAGGACTGGTCCACGTCGCTGCGCGCCTGGGGCGGACTCGCGCCGGGCACCGAAACGGCGCCGGCGACGCCGCTCTTTCCTAAGATCGATCTCGCCGCCGAATCGTGATCGATACGCACTGTCACGTCCACGATCGCAAGTTCGACGACGATCGCGATGCGGTGATCGCACGCGCGCGGGCCGCGGGCGTGACGGAGATGGTGACGATCGGCGAGGATCTGACGGACAGCCGGATCGCCGTCGCCACGGCCCAGCGATACGGCATTCGCAGCGCGATCGGCGTTCATCCGCACGAGGCGAAGAACGCGGGCGACGATTTGGCGGCACAGCTGAGGACGATGCTGGGCGAGCCAAGCGTCGTCGCGATCGGCGAGACCGGACTCGACTATTACTACGACCACAGCCCGCGCGAACGGCAGGCCCAGGTGTTGCGAACGCAACTCGGCGTCGCGCGCGGAACCGGCATGCCGGTCATCTTCCATCAACGCGACGCGTTTGAGGATTTCACGAGCATTCTGCGCGAGCAGTGGTCGAGCGGCATGCGCGGCATCGTCCACTGCTTTACCGGCACTGCAGCCGAGGCGGCCACGATCACCGGCGAGTTCGGCTTGCTGCTCGGCATCGGAGGCGTCGTGACGTTTCCCAATGCCGGCGCGCTGCGCGAAGCCGTCACCGCCGCCGGCGCCGCACGAATCGTGCTCGAGACGGATTGCCCGTATCTCGCGCCCGTTCCGATGCGCGGGAAACGCAACGAACCCGCGTTCGTGACCCACACGGCCGAGCGAGTGCGCGAACTGCTCGGGCTACCGCTCGACGAGCTTGTCGGCGTCACCGACGAGAACGCGCGACGCCTCTTCTCATTGTAGATCGACCCCCGCCTCCCAATCACCGTCGAGCCGCGTTCGCACCGCGCCCAGGATCCGTGCGTCGCGCGTGCACGTGCCCCAATCCGGCATCGCATACTGCCCTCGTGCGTACGTCGCATTCGCGCTGCCGAGCCACGCGCGGCCGCCGGCGAGCGCGAGCTTCGCCGAATCGTCGCAAACCCGCACGCGAACGCCCGCGCGCGTGAGGTCGCGCAGTGCGGCGCGTTCCCGCTTACTCTCGCGCAGGTCGCGGCGGCAGACCAGCAGCCGCGGCGCCGAACCGGCGCGACCGAGGGCGGCGAGCGCGGCGTAGACCGGCGTACCGAATCCAAACGACTCGCTCTCGACGATGACCGCATCGCCGCGGCGCGCCGCGCGCAAGAGCTCCGCCTCGAGAGCCAGCGCTTGGCTCTTGTCGTGCACGATGCCCGCCGCATTCCCCGGATCGTCTTCGCGCAACACGATGTCGTCGGCGCGCCAGTTCTTCTCGTCGAGATAGCGCGTGCCGTCGACGTCGAGCGTCTTGGAGTGAATCGGGTCGTCGAGCCACGCGTCGGCACCGGCACGCCGCAGCTCCCGCGCGATCTTCGCATTCAATCGCCCTAAATGGTGCGAGGCGTCGTCGTAAGGATGCGCTTCGAGCCGCACCGTCACGCGCGCCCCGCGCCGGGCCGCGGCTTCGAGCGCCGCGAGCATCGCGCCGCCTACGGTGTAGGCGTCGATCGCAACGCGGCGCGCGTGCGCGAGGCTTTCGATCGCGCTGCGCGTGGAACTGAGGGCAAGCATCGCGCACGCCATCACGACCGAGGCAACCGGCGGCTAGTCCCACGGAGGGAGTGGGGAGCGGTGTGGGAAGCCTGCTTTAGTGATGAGCCTGAGCGCGTCGCAACGCCGCCCGGACGGCCAGAAGGGGAGCTTCGTTCGCGAGATGTTCGCGGATATCGCGCCCCGCTACGACCTGGCCAACCGGGTGCTGACTGCCGGGATGGACGAGCCGCTGGCGCCGCCGCGCGATCGCGCTGCTCGCGCCCCCTCGGAACGGACGGATTCTCGACTGCTGCTGCGGCACGGGCGATCTCGTCTTCGGCCTGCTGCGAAGCGATCCGACGCTCGACGTAACGGGTCTCGACTTCTGCGCGCCGATGCTCGAGCGCGCGCGAGAGCGTGCCGGCCATGAAGCGCGCGGTTCCGCACGGTTCGTCGAAGGCGACGTGATGGCGCTGCCGTTCGACGACGAAAGCGTTCGACGGCGCGACGATGGGGTTCTCGCCTGCGCAACGTCGTCGACATCGACGCGTACGCTGCGCGAAATTCTTCGCGTGCTGCGACCCGGCGCACGCTTCGTCAACCTCGACGTAGCGAAGGCGCCGAACCGCGCGTTCAAGCGGCTCTTCGATCTGTACTTCTACGGCGTCGTGCCGCTTGTCGGCGGAATCGTCGGCGGCTCGAAGGCCGCCTACCGCTATCTGCCGAGTTCGCTGACCCACCATCCGAGCGCGCCCGATCTGCGCGAGCGTTTCGCCCGCGCCGGCTTTGCCGACGCGGGCTACGTGCCGCTGATGGGCGGCTCGATCGCCCTGCACTACGGAACCAAGCCGTGACGGTCGAATCCGCCTCCGCCGCCTCCGACGGATCTCCACGCGCTCGTCGAGCGCTTCTTCAGCGCGACCTTCACCACCGACAATCCGATCATCACCGAGGCCGTCAAACGCATGCTCGCCGCCGGCGGGAAGCGCCTGCGCCCGCGCATCACGCTGCTCGCGGCGGAAGCCTGCGGCGGCAAAGCCGCCGAGCATCTCCATCTCGCGGCGTACATGGAGCTCATCCACGTCGCGACGCTGATTCACGACGACGTAGTAGACAACGCGCACACGCGGCGCGGCGTGAACTCGACGGCGGTGGACTACGGCAATCGGGTGAGCGTGCTCGCCGGCGATTATCTCTTTGCGTGGATCTTCAAGAACGTGACGCTCAACTATCCGCACCCCGTTCCCAACGTGCTCTCCGCTACGCTGGCCGACATCTGCGACGGCGAGGTGCTGCAGCTGCAAGCGCTCGGCAATCTCGACCTCACGCTCGATGCCTACGTCGAGATCGCTCGCAAAAAAACGGCGTCGCTCTTTGCGGCCTCGGCGCGGTGCGGCGCGATCATGGGCGGCGGAACGCCGGAGCAGGTCGCGGCGCTGCACGATTTCGGCGAGTCCTTCGGCATCGCGTTTCAAATGAAGGACGACCTGCTCGACATGACGGCCGACGAACGCTCGCTCGGGAAGCCCGCCGCAAACGATCTGACCGAGCGCAAGACCACCATTCCGCTCATCGCCGCGCTCGCCGCCGGCAACGGCACCTTCCGGTCCGAGGTCGGCCGCTTCTATGCAAGCGGGCGAAACGACGACATTCCGACGATCGTCGATGGAATCGAACGCCAAGGCGGCCTAGCGGCGACTCGCGCGCAGATCGAGCACTTTATGGCGCGCGCGACGCATGCTTTGGAGCCGATTGCGCCGTGCGCGGCGAAACGAGAGCTACTCACGCTCATGGACGCCCTCTACCGAGTAGGGCACAAAGGGGACCATTATGACCGTACATCCGCTGCTCGCACTCATCGACGCGCCGATCATCATCGGCATCCTCGTCGTCGGTGCGCTGCTCTTCGGCGCGGATAAGCTTCCGAAGCTCGCGCGCAGCGCGGGTCAGGCGAAGAAAGAGTTCTTGGTCGGGCAGGCCGAGGCCGACGAAGCTGCGGCAGCGCGCGCGCGAGGAAGCGCGTCAGCGCGCCGCGGCGCAGCATGCCGACGTCATGAAGAACGTCGAAGCCGGCTCGATTGGAGGCGAAGCGATTCCTCCGCCGACGGCCGGCAATGGAACGCAGAGCTCGTACAGTCAGCGGGGTCTCGTCTTGACGAGCGACGACGAGGCCTTCTGGGATCAGAAGGAGATGCCGTTTACGGAGCACCTGCGGGAGCTCCGTAATCGTCTTCTCATCGCCCTCGCGACCGTCGGCGGGATCGCGGTCCTGCTCTTCTGGCCGTCGCAATTCGTCATCCGGTGGATGATGGAAGAGTATTTCCACGGCATCGAGCTGCACGCGTTCGGCCCTGCCGACGTGATCTTCACCGAGTTCAAGTTTTCGATCGTCGGCGCCATCGTGATCGGCCTGCCGATGCTGCTGCAGCAGTTGTGGCTTTTCGTCGTCCCGGCCGTCCATCCGCGCACGCGGCGCATGGTCTATTCATTCATCGTGCCCTCGTTGCTGCTCGCTGGCGTCGGATTGGCGTTCGCGCACTTCGTGGTGATCCCGCGCGTCATTGCCGCGCTGCTCACGATCACCGATGCCGTCGCAACGCCGACGTTCGGCGTCGCCGCGACGCTGAACTTCGTGATGATCCTGCTGGCGCTCTTCGCCATCATCTTTCAGACGCCCGATCGTGTTGATCGGCCTGGCGCGGCTCGGCATCGTCTCCGCGAGTTCGCTGATGCAGCATCGTCGGCACGCGCTCTTCGGCTTCTTCGTCGCGGGCGGAGTTGCCGCGCCCGACGGCAATCCGATGACGATGGCGCTGCTCGCCGTTCCGATGTACGTGCTCTACGAGATCTCGATCTGGATCATCGTGCTGCTGGAGCGCCGCTGGTCCTTCGACCCCGCCGCCACGCGGCGAAGCCCGTCCTAAAGACGTGATCGCACCGGCGCGCATGCTCTACGCCGATTTCGTTCGCACGTTCGGCAACGTGCTTTTCGCGGTCTCGCTCTTCCTCGTTTGGGGCTTGCTGACGCTCGTCGGCGTGATCGTCGATCAGGGCAAGAACCGAGCGCCTATTTTCAATCGTACGCGGCACCGATCGCGCGCGCGATCCTGCGGCTGAACTTCGACAACGTCTACCACTCGCCGTGGTACGTCGGCATCATCGGGCTGATTCTCGCTCTCGCTGGCGGTCTGCACGTTCAAACGCGTGATTCCCGGCGCGATTGCCGCCGCTGCGGCCCGGTCAAGATCGATAAGATTCCGCTGCACGCGACGTTCGAAACGCGGGGCGAAGCCGACGACGTGCGGCGGCGCATCGCCGAGCTTCTTCGCCGGCCGCGGCTGGCGAGTTCGCGAGCGCATCTTCGGCGGCACCGAGTGGAGCTTCGCCGACAAGCACGACTGGGCGCGCCGTGGCGTGCTCGTCGCGCACGCGGGCTTCGTGATCGTCGCGGCCGGAACGACGCTCTACTGGGCGCGCGGTTTCGCGGGCGAGTTTCCGCTGCTCACCGGCGAAACGACGCAGATCGCCCGGACGGGCGCGATCGTCCGGCTCGAAACGATTTCGACTATACGCATCGCTCCGATCATGACGAAGAGCGGCATGGTCTATCAGCCGGTCGATTACGTTTCCCACGTCGTACGTCACGGGCAAGGACGGCGTTCCCAAGACGATGACGGTTCGCGTCAACCATCCGATCGATATCGACGGCACGCTCTACTATCAGGCGAGCTACGGTTTCGGCATGCGCTTCAACGTCACGCACGACGGAAAACGGGACGCGAGCCTCTCCAACCGCACGCTTCTCGAAGGCGACTCGTTCGATCTTCCCGGCACCAATCGCACGGTGCAGTACGAGCGCTTCATACCGACCGTCGACAAGCAGCGGGATGCCGAGCGCCGACCCGCGAGTCAACGATCCGGCCGTCGCGCTCGGTGCCGCCGAGAGCGGCAACTCCATCGGCGAAGCGCTCGTTCCGATGCGAACGTGGATCGACCTCGGCGACGGTTGGCGCGTCACGCCGGCGCAGTACGCGCTGTACAGCGGATTCCAGTATCGGTACGACCCGGGCGTGCCGCTGGTGGGCATCGGCGCATTCGTGCTGCTCGACGGGGCTGATCATCTCCTTCTACTTTCTGCCTGCGCGGCTCTACGTGCGCGTCGAGACCGCCGCGCCGGGACGCTCGCGCGTCGGCGTGGCGGCGACGACCGTCAAAGGGTACGACGTTTTCGGGAGCGAGTTCGACCGCTTGGCCGCGCATTACGCCGCGAGTTCGGCGGCGAGACGTCGTAGAATCAAAGTGTGAAGATGCCGCTCGACGAGCTTCTGATCGCGATCGCGCTGGCGGCCTATACGCTGGGGGCGCTAGCCTTGCTCTTCTATTTTTTCACCCGCCGCACGTGGCTGCGCGACGTCGGTGCGCCGCTTGCGATCGCCGGCTGCGTCGCGCAGTTCGCACAGCTCGCGGCGCGCTTCGAGATGACGCACGTCTGGCCGTTACTCAACCTGTACGGCTCTCTCTCGCTCTTCTCGGCGATGTCGGTGGCGATCTACATCGTCTTCGCGTTCCGCTACCGGCTCTGGTTTGCGGGCGGCCTCGTGCTCGCGCTCGCCGCAATCTTTCTCGCCTACGGCGTGACGTGGTACGAGGGAACGATGCCGCCGGTGCCCTCGCTTCAATCGTACTGGGCGAAGATCCACGTACCGATCGTCGTCTCGTCGTACGCGGCGTTTCTGTGGCGTTCGTCTTCTCGTGCATCTATCTGTTGAAGTATTACGCGCAACGCCGCGCCGGCGGCGCCGTCGCCGGCTGGCTGGCAGCGCTTCCGAGCCTGCCGCAGCTCGACGTGATCGTCTATCGCGCGGTTGCCATCGGGCTCCCGCTCATCTCCGTCGGCATCATCACCGGCGCGATGTGGGCGAAAGAGGCATGGGGCGCGTACTGGCAATGGGATCCGAAGGAGACGGCGGCGCTCTTCTCTTGGATCATCTACCTCGCGTACATGCACTTGCACACCCGGCACGCGTGGCGGGGTTTACGCACCAGTTGGGTGAGCGTGATCGGCTTCGTTTCGATCATCTTCTGCTACTTGGGCGTCAACATCTGGATCTCGGGCCTGCATAGTTATAAGGTTTGACGCCCGTACGAGCGTGACACGCTCTCGAGCAGCGAGCGCATCATGATATCGGGCGCTGCGACGGGTGCGGCCACGAGCATCCCACGCTCTGCCAGCGACGCGCGCAGCCGTTCGCTTCGGCGGTGTTCCGTCGGCGCACGAGCGATGAGATACTCCGAGCGAACGCCGTCGGCCGCCGCGAGTGCGTCGCGCGCGCGCGGCGAACTCGCCCAGGGCCAAGAACAGCTCGCCGGACGCTTCGAGCGCTATCACCGAAAGTTCGGTGTCCGAGCCGCGCAACGCGATCGCGCCGGCCCGCGCGGCGTGTGCGCTCGCCGCGGGCAGTTCTCCCGACTCGATCGCCACGAGCGCGAGTCCGATTCGGGCGTGTCCCTCAACGTACGCAGTATTCGTTGCGACCGCAATCCCAAGGGCGCGCTCCAAGTAATCGCGCGCCTCGCAGGCGCCGCGCTTCGTCATGAGGCAACGCCCGATGTCGACGATCATAAGCGCTTCGTCGGCGTGCGCGCCCAGCCCGGCGAAGCCGTCGCGCGCGCGTTCGAACTCGGCACGGGCCGTATCGAGGTCGCCGCGCGCGTAGGCTGCAGCGCCGACGGCGCTACGCGCGAAAGCGATGAGATACGCGTCGTCTCGTTCCTCCAGAATGCCCTGCGCTTCCCGCGCGAGGGCATCGGCGAGACCGACGCGGCCGGTCATCCGCGCGGCGTTGGATCCGTAGAGCATTGCCTTTGCCAGCGTCGAGCGGTCGCCGGTGCGGCGCAGCGCCTCGATCGCGCGTTCGAAGGCCGGCAAGTTATGCTCGGCGTGACCGAGATTTCGACCGAGCACGGCGGCCAGATAGAGCGCTTCGGCATGCAGAGGCGACGACTCCGGCAACCGGCGGATTGCCGCACGATACCAGCGCAAAGCTTCCAACGCGTGACCGCGATCGAAGAAGAATCGCGAGAGTGCGGCCAGCGCACGGACGCCGGTTTGCAAGTCGCCCTCGTGCACGATTGCCGAATCGAGCGCCGATCGAAGCTCCGGCAGGCGCCTCTCGATCTCGTCGAAGTGCCGTCCCGCGTCGGGACCCCGCAGCACGTCGCCGCGTTCGACCAACGGCAGGAGAACCCGCCGCACGTGATCGGCCGTAATGCCGGCATCGAAGTCGAATACCGACGGTTCGGCATCGATCTCGTCGCGCATGGCGGAGGTGAGCCGTTCGCGCAAACGCCGAGCGCGATCGGTCTCACCGAGCGTTTCCAACGCGGCCATCGCGCCGGCGATACTCTGCTCGCTTAGCGGGTCGAGTCGAATCAAGGCGTCAGCGCGCGCGGCGATCGCGGCCGCGTCCGCGCGCAGAATCGCTGCGTCGAGCAGACGGGCGAGAAGCTCGATCTGTACGGCGTGCAAACGGCGCCGCTGACGCTCGATAATTTCGTCCTCGAGTCCTGGGAAGATCGGCTCGCGATAGATCGCGGCCGCGCGCTCGGCCTGCATCGCATCGCGCGCCATGACCGCGTAACGCGCGACGTCGATGGCCCACCGCAGGGGCGGCGAGAGCGCGACCGTACCGCGCGTGCGCTCCAAAGCGCCGGCGCATCCCACGCCTTCGAGTGCGGACTCCAGCTCGTGCAGCCTGCGTCGCAGACTTCCAAGTGCCGTCGCCTCCGGCATATCGGGCCAAAGTTCGGCGGCGAGAACACGCCGATCGATCGCCTCCTCGTGCAATGCGAGATGGGCGAGCGAGCGGCGCGCACGCGGCGAGAGCGCGGCGGTGCGGTCCTCGCCGTCGACGACAACCGAGAACCGGCCGAAGCCGGTGATGGCAAGGCCGCGACCCACGCGGCATATGGGTTACGGTTCGTAGAGCGCCAGCCCTCGCGGCCCCAGCGCATTGGTGATTGGGAAAGGCGAGCCTTTCACTTGAGTAAGTTTTCCGCCGCCGCCGATGGCATAGACCGCGACGCCTTCGGTATCCTGATTGGTAACGAAGAGATGAGCGTTGCTCTTGTCGACCGTCAGCGCCGTCGGCCCGGTGCCGCTGCCGTCGGCAAAAGGCGAGCCGTGGAGCGGTACCAGCGCGCCCCCGCCTGAAATCGAGTAGCCCGAGATCGTGGCGTCGCCGTAGTTTGCGACGTAGAGATACTTGCCGTTCGAGGTCATTGCGATGCCTTGCGGCGTCCCCCCGGCTTTGAACGGCGACCCCGTCAGCTGCGTCAGAACTCCATTTGCGACGCTGTAGGCGCTGATGTCGGCGGAGGCGCCGTTCGTAACGTAAAGATCGGTGCCTTTCGGCGTCATCACTTCCTGTGACGGCCCGTAGTGAGTCGCATAGCTATCGAGCTCTTTGAGCGCCCCGCTCTTCGCGATTTGGAACGACGAGACGTACCAACCGTAGACGTCGACCGCATACATGTACGAACCGCTGATGACCACGTCGTCCGGGTTCGCCGTACAGAAACCGGGGCAGGTCACCGGGAAGGGCGAGCCGTGCAGGCTCCCGAGCTTCGCGTTCTTGCCCACGTCGAACGCCGCGATCGCGCCGCCATTGATTTCGTTGACCACGTAGAGCCGTGCGTAGTTTTTGGTGAAGAGCAAAAAGTTCGCACCGCCGCCGGCATTGGTGCCGTAGCTTAACGTACCGAGCGTACCGCCCGTCCCGATTTTAAAAATCGCGACGTTGTCGGATCCGGTGCCGCTCGTCAGAAGATACGGACCCGTCGGGTCGACCGCGATCGAATACGCCGACGGTCCGACCGTATTGGATTGATACGGCGAACCCGCGACCTCGTCGAGCGCGCCGCTCGCCGCGACCGAGAACGCCGAGATGGTGCTGTCGCCGTTTTCAACGTACAAGTACGGCGGGGCGGTCTTTGCGCGAGCGGTGCCGCGGTCGAGAGCCGGTAAGGAGGCCGCGCTCGGCGTGACGTTCGACGAACACGCCGTCGACGCGAAAACGGCGCAGCCCAGTAATGCCAAATGTCGTAGTTGGTTCATCCGGCGACGATAGCGCGTCCGCCGTCCCGAAACCGTCCCAAGTCACCGCGCGCGGTAGAGGGCCCGCTTCGAAGGGCGCCAAATGGTGCCTTGCCCCGTACAGAAGCTGCTCTACTGTGGAGAACGACCTTGTCCGAACCGAACGCCGGCGCGCCGGAACGTAAGATCTCGAGCGCCTACGACGTGCCGCAGACCGAAGAAGAAGTCACGCGGCGCACGTTCATGGCGAACGCGACGCTTGCCATCGGCGGCGTCGTGGGTCTCACGCTCGCGGTCCCGATCGTCGGCTCGCTGCTGCCGGCCGAGAGCAATCAAAAAGGAAGCTGGTCGCCGCTGAGCGCGCAAGAGCTCGACGATCTGCAAAAGGCCACGGCGAAGCCGGTCAAGATGACGTTCACCCTCAAATTCACTGATGGCTACCTTCCCGAGCAGTCGGCGGCGGAGTACGTGTGGGGCATCAAGGTCAGCGACAATGCGAAGTTCATGGCCGCCCGACCGGATATCTTCGGTACCGACGGCAAGGCCGACGTCCCCTACGACGTCGTCAACATGGGCTTTGTGATCTTCAGTCCGATCTGCCCGCACTTGGGCTGTTACTACAGTTGGAACGACTCGCAGAACAGGTTCATGTGCCCGTGCCACGGCTCGCAATATACGTTTGACGGCACGCACGTCGCAGGGCCCGCTCCGCGCGGCCTCGACCCGCTCCCGCTGCGCGAGCAGAGCGGTGCCGCCGAAGTCACCTGGATCGTCTACCAGTCGAATACCCCGTCACGCATCGTCGTCTCGTATCAGGCATAGGATAGCTGCTGATGCTGAACTGGATCGAAAAACGCACCGGGTTCATCTCGATGGCTCAGGAGTTCCTCACCGAAGACGTTCCGGGAGGCGCGAGCTATTGGTACGTCTTCGGCAGCGCGACGCTGTTCGCCATGCTCATCCAGATCGTCACGGGAATCTTCCTGACGTTCTTCTACGCCCCGTCGGCCGCAACGGCATGGGAATCGACGCGCGCGATCTATCTCAATCCGTTCACGCACTTCTTGCTTTCGGTCCACTATTGGGGCGCGTCAGCGATGATCGCGCTCGTCTTCCTGCACCTTTTGCAAGTGCTGATCTTCGGCGCATACAAATCGCCGCGCGAGCTGCAGTGGGTCGTCGGCGTGCTCCTTCTGCTCGTGACGCTCGTCCTCGGCCTCACCGGCTATCTCTTGCCGTGGGACATGGACGCATACTTTGCATCGCAGGTCTCGCTCAATATCGTCGGCCTCGCGCCGATCGCCGGTCCGGTGCTGCAGCACATCGCTCAAGGCGGCGGCAGCATGGGAACCGCCACGATCAATCGTTTCTTCGGCCTGCACGTATGGCTGATGCCGGCCGTGCTCGTCGCGCTCGTCGGCGCGCATCTGGCGATCTTCCGCCACAACGGCCCCGCCGGCCCAGTGGCAGACGATCAGCGATCGCTGCCGCGCGGACGATTCTGGCCCGACCAGATGTTCATGGACGGAGCGTTCTCGCTCATCGTCTTCGGCATCATCGTCTTCCTCGCGATCACCGCGCCGCCGTACCTCGATCAGAAAGCCGACCCGACGAAGTTCTTCGTGCCGTACCCGGCCTGGTATTTCTTATCGCTCTTCGGCCTGCTCGCGCTCGTACCGCCGGAGATTCATCTCGGACCGCTCGTACTCGGCACCGAGCTGATCGCGACGATCGTCGGTCCCACCATCTCGCTGCTGGTCGTGCTGCTGCTCCCCTGGATCGAACGCAGTCGCAGCCGCAGCTTGGCCTCGCGCGCGGGCATGCTATGGATTACCGCGATCGCGCTCATCGCGATCGCCTCGCTCACCGTCGTACGGCCAAATGCACGACGATGATCAAACAAGCCGCAGCGCCGGCGTCGCCACCGGAATCGATCGTCCTCGCCGCGCAGGCGGAAACGGAATCCTCCTCGTCGGGAGCCACCGCGACGAGCGGAGCGGGCGCGAAGGTCTTCTCGACTAACTGCTCGAGCTGTCACGGCGCCACCGGCATGGGCGTGCCGGGCTCGTTCCCGCCGCTCGCGAACAACCCGGTCGTCACCGGCGACGCAAACAAGGTCATCGGCATCGTGCTCGACGGCCTGCACGGTTCGATCTCCGTCGGCGGTCAAGCGTACAACGGGCAGATGCCGCCGTGGAAAGGGACGCTCAGCAACAAGGACGTCGCCGACGTCGTCACCTACATTCGCGGGTCGCTCGGAAACAACAAGGCCTCGGCGGTGACCGAGGCGCAAGTCGCCGGCTACAAGCCGTAAGTCAACGACAGGCGTTCCCGTCGTAGAGCAGCAGCGCCGCCTTGCGGTCGACTGCGACGATGCGGCGATTGCGCCCGTAGGACGGCGCGTGCGCCGCATCCGAGGCCGGAACGACGATCCACGCGCGGCGCGCGCCGCAGACGAAGCCGCGTGGATCGATTCCGTCGGTCGCCGGATCCCCGTCGGTCGGCGGCGCTAGAACGCTCACGACCGGTCGCGTGTAAAAGAGCAGCGCGTTTCCACCCGAGACGTTCGAGATTGCGACGACGTCGCCGTCCCGCCGCTGCCGATCGATGATCGCGGCCAGTCGCGGAACCGGCTTAAATGCTTCGGCGTGCGGCAGGACGCGCGCCGCAATGAGATCCACCGCGATGAGCGCAGCGAGCGCGAGCGCGTACGGAGCGAGCCGCGCGGTGCGCCCGCGCGCTACCAGCAACGCCGTTAAGAGCGAGCCCGCAAAAATGGCGACTCCCATCGCGATCAGCGCCGGCACGGCGCGCGTTATCTCGACGGTAAGCCGGTTGTTGCGCGTAAAAAGCGCGATGGCAAACGCGAGCGCTCCGATGGTGAACGGAACCGTCGCCGCGGAGATCACCGCCGATCGGGTGCCGCCCTTGCGCGCGACCGCCTCGAAATAAAGCGCGGTCACGAGTGCCAGCGCCGGGAACTCAAGCGCCACGTAGTTCGGCAGCTTCGTCCTAGCGAAGCTGAAAAAAATCAGCGGCATCACCATCCAAACGAACGCCAGCCGAACGATCCGCGCGATCTGCGGGTCGGTCGCTGCGTCGCGCAGCGAACGCACGCCGTAGACGATCGCCATCGGCAGGAAGGCGATCCACGGGAAGAAGCCGAGGATAACGACGGGGAGATAGTACCAGACCGGTCCGGATTGGTTCTCGATGACGCCGGTGTACCGGCCGATCGTATACTCGCCGATCAATTTCTCGAGCGGGAAGAGCTTGAAGTGCGCCACCAGCGCCAGCGGCCACGGCGCGACGAGCGCGAGAAAGAGAAGTCCGCCGCCGATCCATCCCCGCCACGCCGGCGCGCGCGCACCCTCGGCGCGCCGGTCCCAGAGATAGAACGTGCCGATCACCAGTAACGCGACGACCGGCGCGACCAAACCCTTTGCCAAGAATCCTGCCGCCGCGGCGATCCACCCGTAAACGGCGTACCGGCCACGCCCGGTCTCGAGCGATCGAAACCACCAAAAAATGGTCATCGCGACGGTGAGGTCGAGCAGCGCATCCATGATCGCAAGCCGTCCGATGACGGCCTGCATCAAGCACGTCGAGAGAATGACGGCGGCGTAAACGCCGACGCGAGTTCCCGCTTGCCGCGCTACGGCATAGCCGGTGAAAGCGCCCAGCGCGATCGTTGCGAGCGCCGACGGCAATCGCATCGCGAACGCCGTCGGACCGAAAACGAGTGCAAATGCTGCCGCAAGCCAAAAATAGAGCGGGGGCTGCACGAAGTACGGCACGCCGTTGAGATGCATCACGATCCAATCGTGAGTGAGCAGAATTTCGCGCGCCACTTCGCCGTAGGCGGTCTCGCTGTTATCCCAGAGCGTGCCGACCCACAAGCCGGGCACCGTGATAAGCGCTGCGACCACCGCACCGATCGTGGCTGCGGCGGCTGCTCCCCTCGAGCTCCTCGTCATCAGTCGCGGCCCGTCACGTAGGCGGTTTTTAGCTCCCGGACGCGGAACTCTTTGTGCGTTCGTATGCTCCTTATCTCGCTCCGGCCCAACGGCGGCCGTGCCGTGATCGTCGGCGGAGGCAACGCGGCCGTGCGAAAGGCCGAATCGCTCGCCGACGCTGGGTTTGCCATATTTGTCGTAGCAGAGCATCTCGACGAGCGCTTGCGCTCGATGCTCGGTGCAGGCGGCACCTTTATCCAGCGTCGTTACGAGGCCGGCGATCTGCAGGGCGCTGCCGTGGTGATTGCCGCGACGGACGATCCCGACGTGAACGCGCGCATCGTCGCCGACGCTCGCCGCGCACACGCGCTGGTCTGCGATGCGTCCGATCCGCAACGCGGCGACTTCACCATGACGGCAACGAAGCGGATCGGAGAACTGACGATTGCCGTGGATTCCGGGGGCGCCGCGCCCGCATTCGCGCGTCGCGTCGCCGGCGAGCTCGCGCACTCGCTCGACGCTCGCTACGGAGATGCCGTGGTGGGTCTGGCACGGATGCGGGATACGTGCAGCGCACGTTCCCAATAGAGGAGCGCGCGCCGATTCTCCGCACGCTCGCGCAACGGCCGATTGCCGAGCTCGCGGCGATGCCCGGAGAAGCGATCTGCGCTACGCGCGAGAGCGCGCTCGCGCTGATTCAAAGCCGTTCCGTCGCCGCGCGTCTCGCGGAACGCGGCATCGCCACCACGCTGCTCGGCGTCACGACGACCGGCGATCGCGATCGCCGGACGCCGATCGATCGGCTCGGCACGGCCAACGTTTTCGTTACCGAACTCGAGAACGCCGTGCGCGAACGGCGCGCCGATTTCGCCGTGCACTCGTGCAAGGACTTGGCCGGAACCCTCCCCGACGATATGCGCATCGCGGCCTTCTCGCCGCGCGAGGATCCGCGCGACGCCTTCTGCAGCGAGCGCTTTAGCAGTTTTGAATTGCTCCCACCGGGCGCCCTCGTCGGCACGTCGAGCCCGCGGCGGCGATCGCAGCTCGCAGCGCTGCGCGACGACCTGCGCTACGCGCCGATAAGGGGGAACGTGGACACGCGGCTGCGCAAGCTCGCCGAGGGGGAGTGCGACGCGATCGTCGTTGCGATGGCCGGATTGAATCGTTTGAAGGCGCGAGCCGCGCACGTCGTACCTTTTTCGGCCGACGCCGTCGTACCCGCGGCCGGTCAAGGCGCGCTCGCAGTCGAAACGCTCGCCGCGGAGACGCGCCTCGCAACCGTGCTGTACGAGGCCGTGAACGATCGCGCGAGCGAGCTCTGCGTGCGCTCCGAGCGCGCGGCACTGCGCGCGCTGCGCGCGGGGTGCAGCGCTCCGCTGGGGATCCACGCGTCGCTGGACGGCAAACACATGACCGTGGACGTCGCCTACGAATCCGAACCGGGAACGATGCAGCGCGTCCACGTGAGCGGACCGTGCGCCACGGCAGCCGATGCCGAAGCGCTCGGCGACGAAGCGGCGCAACGCTTACAAGCGTCGACTGCAGCGGGGGTCGGACGCTGATCGTCGTTCGTCCGCGACGCTTGCGCCGCACTGCGGTCGTCCGCGCGCTCGTTCGCGAGCACCGCGTGCACGCCGATCACCTCGTGCAGCCGCTCTTCATCGCCGAGCTCGCGAGCGACGCGGGCCCGATCGCCTCGATGCCCGGCATCGAGCGTCTCACGCTCGAAGGCGCCGTCGTCGAAGCGCGGGAGCTCTTCGCGCTGGGCATCAAGAGCGTGCTGCTCTTCGGAATCCCGGCGCGCAAAGACGAGACCGCCTCGGAGAGTTACGATCGAGACGGCGTCGTGCAGCGCGCGATCGCCGCGATCAAGAGTGCGGTGCCGGAGATGGTCGTCATCGCCGACGTATGCTGCTGCGAATATACCGCGCACGGTCATTGCGGCGTGCTCGACGCCCGCGGCGCCGTCGACAACGACGCGACGCTCGAGATTCTTTGTAAGATCGCGAGTAGTTACGCCGCAGCCGGGGCCGACGTCGTCGCGCCGTCGGATATGATGGACGGCCGCGTCCGCGCGATCCGGGCCGCGCTCGACGGCGCCGGCGCAACCGACGTTGCGATCATGGCGTACAGCGCAAAGTACGCGTCGGCATTCTACGGGCCGTTCCGCGATGCGGCGGGCTCGACGCCCCAGTTCGGCGACCGCCGCAGCTACCAGATGGACCCTCCCAACGCGCGGGAAGCGCTGCGCGAGATCGCGCTCGATATAGACGAAGGAGCCGATATCGTGATGGTCAAGCCGGGGCTTCCGTATCTCGACGTGCTGCGCGCCGCACGCGACCGCTTCGACGTTCCGCTCGCCGTTTACAACGTGAGCGGTGAGTACGCGATGCTCAAGGCGGCCGTGGCGAACGGCTGGCTGGAGGAAGAACGCGCCGTGGACGAGCTGCTCGCGTCGTTCGTTCGCGCGGGCGCCGACATCGTGATTACCTATTTTGCAAAGGAGTACGCGCAGCGTCATGGCTAGCACCGCGGTCGTTTTGCTTGCGGGTGGCCGGGCGACGCGCTTTCCGAACAAGCTGGAACACGTCATCGACGGCAGGCCGATGGTGGTGCGCTCGTTCGAGCGCGTTCGCGCGGCGGGCTGGCCCGTCTATATCGCCGGCAAAGGCTCGTTCTCGCCCGACACCGACGCGCGGCTCGACGCTCCGCTGCTGCTCGACCGTCACCCAGGCCGAGGTCCCTGCCGCGCATTTCTCGATCTCTGCAGCAACCTCGACGCCGACCGCCTCTTCGCAATCGCCGCGGATCAGCCCAACGTCAACGCAGAGCTGCTCCACCGCCTCGCATCGGCATGGCGCGACGGCGACGAAGCCGTCGTCCCGGAGCACGACGGCCGGCTGGAGCCGCTCGCGGCGCTTTACGCGCGCCGTCCGTTTCTTCGTGAAGGCTTTACGCTTCGCGCCGCCGGAACGGGCTCGATGCACGAAATGATCGCCCGGTTGGCGACGCGACGCCTACCGTGCGAGAGGGAGCTTTTTGCAAACGTCAACCGGCCCGACGAGTTACGAGGACTGAACGCATGAAGCTGGAGCGCTCGATCGCCGCCTTTGCCCGCGCTCGCCGCGTCATTGCCGGCGGCGTCAACTCTCCCGTCCGCGCACTCGGCGCGGTCGGGCTTTCGCCCGTCTTCATGAAGAGCGGCGCCGGCGCGATGCTCTACGATCTCGACGGACACGAGTACATCGATTACGTGATGTCGTGGGGCGCGCTGCTCTTCGGTCATGCCTACGCACCGATCGGCCGCGCGATCGCGAACGCCGCCGCGCGCGGCACGTCGTACGGAACGCCGACCGAAGGCGAGAGCGAACTTGCCGAGCTGATCGTCTCCATGATGCCGTCGCTCGAACGGGTCCGCTTCGTTTCCAGCGGCACCGAAGCAACGATGAGCGCCGTTCGCCTCGCTCGCGGATTCACGCGCCGCCCTAAAATCGTAAAGTTTGCCGGCTGTTATCACGGGCACGGCGACTCGTTTCTCATCGCCGCCGGATCGGGAGCGCTGACCCACGGCGTCCCCGATTCGCCGGGCGTCACCGAGGGAACCGCGGCCGACACGGTCGTGCTTCCGTTCAACGATGCCGATGCCGTCGAAGCGGCATTCGACGCGCATCCGCGTCAAATCGCGGCCGTCATCGTCGAGCCGTATCCCGGCAACATGGGCTTGGTGCTGCCGCGCGCCGGCTACTTGAAACGCTTGCGCGAGCTCTGCAGCTCCGCGGACGCGTTATTGATCTTCGACGAAGTCATGACCGGATTTCGGATCGGGCGCGGCGGAGCGCAAGCGCGCGAAGGCGTCGTCCCAGATCTCACGACGCTCGGAAAGATCGTCGGCGGCGGTCTGCCGATCGGCGTCTTCGGCGGCCGCGCCGACGTCATGAGTCATCTCTCACCCGAGGGGCCGGTCTACCAGGCGGGCACGCTCTCGGGCAATCCGCTCGCCGTCGCGGCGGGGCTTGCCGCGCTCGGCTCGATCGCATCCGATGCAACGCTCTACGATCGCCTCGAAGAGCGGACCGGAGCAGCTCGCGCACGGACTGCACGACGTCATGGAGCGCCACGGCGTGGCTCATCAGTGTGCCCGCGCCGGCTCGATGTTCGGAATCTTCTTCACGCCCGATCCGGTCACCGATCTCGAAGGAGCGCGGAAGTCGGACCGCACGCTCTTCGCGAAGTATCTATGCCGCCATGCTCGATCGCGGCACGTATCTCGCTCCCTCGCCGTTCGAGGCGAACTTTCTCTGCGGCGGCTCACACGCAGCGCGACGTCGAACGCACGATCGCAGCAGCCGATGCGTCGCTTACTGCCGTTCTGGCCACGAGCGGCGCTTCCGCATGAGATTCAGGTAGCCGGTGCCGATCACGTGTATTGGTCTTTCCCACCGCACGGCGCCGGTCGAGGTGCGCGAACGCCATGCGTTTCCCGCGTCCCGAATGGCCGAAGCGCTCGTCGCCTTGCGCGACTACGAGGCGGTCCGCGAAGCGGTCATGCTGCAGACCTGCGGGCGGCTGGAAATCTATGCCGAGCTCGACGATTACGAAACCGGCGTCGCACAGGTCAAATCGTTCCTCACCAACTTCCGTCACGGCACCACCGGTTACGATCTCGAATCGTACTTGTACACCCTGCTCGGGCATCCAGGCGGTCGATCATCTCTTCCGCGTTGCGCACCGGCCTCGATTCGATGCTGATCGGCGAAGCCGAGATTCTCGGACAAGTCAAAGACGCCTACGTTCGCCGCAACGCATGCGCGTTCGCTCGGCCAGACGCTGCATCACCTCTTCCGCGAGGCGATCGCCGCCGGCAAGACGGCGCGCGCGCAGACTCGCATCGGCGGCGAATCGGTCTCGATCGCGACCGCCGCAGTGGAAGCTGCGCCGCGCAGCATTCGGCGACGCTCGACGGCACGTCGATTCTCGTCGTCGGCGCCGGAAAGATGGGCCGCACCGCCGTGAAGCGCTTTCGCCATGAAGGCGCGAGCCGCATCATCGTTGCGAACCGCACGATCTCGCGCTCCCGCGATCTTATCGAGCCGACGCGGGCTTCGGCGAGGCAGTCGAGATGCCGGATCTCATCGACGCCTTGGCGGTCGCCGACATCGTCGTCACCTCGACCGGCGCATCCGATTTCGTGCTCACGCAACGACGCGTCGCGCGACGCGATGGCGCGCGCGCCCGCAACGCCCGCTCTTCATCGTCGACATCGCCGTGCCGCGCGACGCCGATCCGGCGGTCGCCGAGATCGCCGAGCGTGATCGCTCGTCGACGTCGACGGCCTCAAATCGCGTCGTCGACGAGACGCCTCGACCTCCGCCGCGAAGCGATTCCCGCTGCGTCGAAGAGATCATCGCCGAGCACACCGAGCGCTTCGAAGCATTGGTATCAGGCGCGCGTCGCCGTGCCGGTGATCAGCGCGCTCACGCAGAAGGCCGAAGCGATCCGCGCGGCCGAACTGGAGCGGCTGTTCGCGCGCTGCCCGGAACTCGACGAACGCGAGCGTATGCTGGTCACCGGCATGTCGCTGACGATCGTCTCGAAGCTGCTGCACTCCGCGATCATGAAGATCCGCGAGAAGGCCACGTCGATCGCGCCGAAGCGCTCTCCAGCGCCCGGTGCTCGACGAGCTCTTCGATCTCGAACGCTCGCGACGCTCGGATCGCGATGACGCGAGCAAGGCTCGGTCTGGCTGGTCGGCGCAGGCCCGGGCGATCCGGGCCTGCTGACGTTAAGGGCGCCGACGTGCTCGCGCCGCTGCCGACGTGCTGCGTCTACGACGCGCTCGCCTCAGCGATCCGATCGTCGCCCTCGCGCCGCCGGCTTGCGAACGCATCTTCGTCGGCAAGAACGCGGCGGCGATCACGCGCTGCCGCAAGACGAGATCGAAGCGCTGATCGTGCGAGCTCGCGCGCGACGGCAAGCGCGTCGTGCGCCTCAAGGGCGGCGATCCGTTCGTCTTCGGGCGCGGCGGCGAAGAAGCGCAAGCGCTGCACGCCGCGGGCATCCCGTTCGAAGATCGTGCCCGGCATCACGTCGGCGATCGCGGCGCCCGCGTACGCCGGCATCCCGGTCACGCATCGCGACCACGACGCCTCGTTCTACGGTCTCGACCGGGCACGAAGATCCGCTCAAGGCCGCATCGACGCTCGACTGCGCGAAGCTCGCCGACCCGAACCGCACGCCGTCTTCCTGATGGCGATGGGCAACCTGCGCGGCGATCGTCGCGCGAGCTGCGCGCGCACGGACTTGCCCGACACGACGCCGGTCGCGATCGTGCGCGACGGCACGCAGCCGACGCAGCGACGCTGGTCGCGACGCTCGCGACGATCGTCGGCCGAAGTCGCAGCGCGCGCGGTTCGGCGCGCCGGCGATCGTGGTGATCGGCGACGTCGTGCGCGATGCGCGAGCGCGTGCGCTGGTTCGACCGCGGCGCCGCTCTTCGGCAAGCGCGTGCTGATCACGCGCAGCCGGCGAACAGGCCGACGCGTTCGCGCGCGATTTGCTGCGCGCGCGGCGCCGAACCCGATCCTCGCGCCGACGATCGCCATCGGGCCGCCCGACGATCGACGCAGCCGGCCGATGCCGCCGTCGCCGCGCTCGCGACGTATGCGTGGGTCGTCTTCACCTCGCAAAACGGCGTCGACGCGTTCTTCGACGCGCTTGCGGGCGCGCGGGGCCGACGCGCGCGCGCTCGGTGGCGCGAAGGTCGCCGCGATCGGCGAACGTACCGCCGACCGCTTGCGCGAGTACGGCATCGCCGCCGACGCCGTGCCGCGCTCGTTCGTCGCCGAGGAAATCGCGCGCATCGTGCTCGAGCGCTGCACGCCCGGCGAGCGCGTGCTGGTCTTTCGCGCGCAGGAAGCGCGCGACGTGCTGCCGCAGCGCGTTGGAAGCGGCCGGCATCCGCGTCGTTACGGCCGCAGCGTACAAAACCGTCGTGCCGCGCGATCCGGATTTCGCCGCGAAAGTCACACGAGTCGCGACGTGCTCACGTTCACGAGTGCGAGCACCGTACGCGGCTTCGCGGCGCTCCTCGGCGGGAACGAAGCCGCCGTACGCGCGGCGAGCGGACAGATGCGTGGCGTGCATCGGCCCGATTACCGCGCAGGCGGCGGCCGAGACCGGGCTCGTGGTGGACGTCGTCGCAGACGACGTACACGACGGCAGGCCTCCTCGACGCGCTCGACGCACGCTTCGCAAAGCCGGCATGACGCAGGCCGCGCTCGCCGCACTTCTTGCGGCGTTCGTCGCGGCACTCGCCTATCGCGCGCGCGCGCTCACGCTGCGCGGCGCGTGTGCAGCCTTCGGGGTCGGTGCGCTGGTCTTCGGTGCCGGAGGATGGCGCGCCGCGGCCGTGCTGTTTGCATTTTTCATTCCATCAACGCTGCTTTCGCGCGTCGGCCGCGCGCGCAAGTGCGCCCTGGCCGGCGCGAACGCGGGTCCGCGCAGCGAATGGCAAGTGCTCGCCAACGGCGGCGTTGCGGCGCTCTGCGCACTTGCGAGCGCGTCTCTCGGCGGACCGCTCGGGGCAGCTTTCGCGCGGAGCATTTGCGGCGGCGTCGGCCGACACGTGGGGCACGGAGATCGGCACGCTCTCGCGGCGGCGGCCCGTCTCGATCCTCACGCTGCGGCCGCTCGTTGCCGGGCGCTCCGGCGGCATCACGCCGATAGGAACGCTGGCGACGCTCGGCGGCGCGTTTGCCGTCGCGGCCGTTGCGGCGTTGGCCGGCGTCGCGCCATTTTGGGGCGTCGCGCTTGGCGGCGTCGCCGGCGCGCTCCTCGATTCCATGCTCGGCGCGAGCGTTCAGGCGCTGCGGTGGTGCGCGACCTGCAATGCCGAATGCGAAACGCTCCGGCACGAATGCGGGAGCATCACCTCCCTTAAGCGCGGTGCGCGCTGGATAGAAAACGACGGCGTGAACTTTGCAGCGACGCTCTGCGGCGCGACCGTCGCGGCGCTCGCGTGGCATTGGTAGACGCGCCGCCGTGACCTCGGCGAAGAATCGCGAACACCTCCGGCGTCTGGCTCGCCGGCGTGCGGCCGACGAGCACGCGGCGCTTCCGCCGTTTCCCGCCAAGACGTACGACATCGTCTACGCCGATCCGCCGTGGTTTTACTACGGCAGCCGCATCAAAGATGCGGCCGCCGCGAAGCATTATCCGCTCGATGGATCAAGAGGCGCTCGCGAGGCTGCCGATGCGAGCGATCATGAGCAAACGTGCCGCGCTCTTTCTATGGTGCACCGGTCCGCGACTCAACTTCGCCATCGAGCTGATCGAGAAGTGGGGCTTGCATTTTCGCGGCGTTGCGTACGTCTGGGTGAAGACCAATCAAAAAGGCGAGCCGATCCGCGGCCAGGGCGTGCCGCCGACCTTTACGAAGCCCACGACCGAGTTCGTGCTCGCCGCAACCACGATGCGCACCGGACGGCCGTTTCCGATCCACGATCTTCGCCAGGGGCAAGTCGTGATGGCGCAGCGCGCGGAGCACAGCCGTAAGCCCGCCGTCTTTCGCCGGCGGATCGAGGAGTTGTGCGGGAAGCGCTCGCGCATCGAACTGTTCGCGCGGGATAGGGCGCCGGGCTGGGATGCCTGGGGCGCGGAGGCGCCGTCACAGACGGGGGCGGCGGCGCGCTGAACTCGAAGGGATTTCGCAATGGTAGCAGCGGCCGGGGCGCGGGAACGAATGGGGCGAGCGACGCTCGCCTCGGTGGCAATTCATGTTGCCGCGGTGCTTGCAATTCCCGCGTTGGCCTGGACGGCCTCGACCGCCGTTCCGATCGAAACCGTCAGCTTCGCCCACGTCGTGCGCGTCGAGATCGTTCCGCCGCGCGCGTCGCACCCGCCGCCGCGCGCCGTCGCGCCGCGCCTCGACCCGCACCAGCACATCAATCTTGCAAGCCATCTTCGGCTGATCGCGGCGTTACCGCACCGCCACGCGTCGCCGGAGCCGGCAATCGCCACGAACGCTCCCGCCGCGCCGGCAGTTGCGTCGCTCCAGCGCGCCGGCACCGGCACGGCCTCGGGCGACGCCGCGCCGAGCACCACGCCGTCGCCGGAGGTTCGAGCGGTCGCGAGCGTCGGCACGCACCAAAGCGGCGGATACTTGCCGTTTGGCGCGGAGCAGCCGGACCCGGTGCTCGACCCGGGCATACGCAAGCGAACTCGCCGCGCTGGGCACGCACGTCACGCTGACCATCACCGTCGGCGAGGACGGCCGCACCGAGAGCATCGCCTTCGATCCGCCGGTCGACGCCCAGCTCGAAAGCCGCATCGCTCGCTTTCGGCCGATGCAAGTTGGGACCCGGCGGTTTGCGGCGGCGGCGTCGCGTGCGAAGCGACGCGCCACGATCAAGCTCTAGTTAGAGGATCGATTTTCCCAACCCCGAGCAGATCAAACCGACGGCAAGCGTTGCGGTTTGATTCTTGTTGTCGAGGATCGGATTAATCTCCACCATCTCGATCGATCCGAGCTGCCCCGAATCGGCCAGCATTTCCATAACGAGGTGGGCTTCGCGATAGCTCAGTCCGCCTTTGACCGGCGTGCCCGTTCCGGGAGCTTCGCTCGGATCGATGCCGTCCATATCGAACGACACGTGAATCGAGCGTCCGTTCGCGCCCGCAATCGCACGGGCTCGTTCCATCACGTGCACCATGCCGAGCTTGTCGACGTCGGTCATCGAAAATGCCTTAACGCCGGATTCACGCAGCATGCGCTTCTCGGTTTCGTCGACGTCGCGCAACCCGATCTGAACCGTGCGATCCGCGACGGCAAATCCATTCTTCAGAGCGAACCATAACGGCATCCCGTGAACGTTTCCGCTATGCGAACTTTCGGGGCTGTTGATGTCGGCATGCGCGTCGATCCACACGAGGCCCGGCGCCTCGCCGCGGGCGCGCGTCAAACCGGCGAGCGTTCCCATCGCGATCGAATGATCTCCGCCCAGCACGATCGGGAAGCCGCCTTCGCGCACGGCGCCTTCGATCACGACGGCGAGCTGCTCGCAGACTTCTTGAATGACGTCGAAGTACTTCGCGTGCGAGTCGGCGGTTGCTGCCGATTCGCGAATCGGAACCTCGAGGTTGCCGTGGTCGTTGATCGTTCCGATCGAGCAGACCGCGGAGTTTGTCGTGCAATCGCGCGTATCGAATCGCGGACGGGCCCATATCCACCCCGCGGCGGCTGGCGCCCAGGTCCATCGGTACGCCGACGATATCGACGCGGCGCACCGGCGATAGCGTGGTGCTCACGAGCCGGGGCCTTCGATTTCGCGGCCTCCGGACCCTCATCGCCAGAACGCGCATGACGCCACGCGAGCGGAATGGCGACGCATGGAGAGCATCGCGCCGATAAGCGGCAGGAGCACCATGCCGGAGAAGTGAACATTGCGACGATGTTGTGCGCGCAGCGTCGCTCGTCGGTTCTCCTTGGGAGCCATCGCGATGCTTGCGCCGGCGCGCGCCTACTTCCGCCGCCGCTTGCACCGCTCGACCACGAGATGCGCTAGCTTGCGCGGCACGTGCCGGCCGCGCATCGCGCTCGACGTGCTGGACCTCAATACCGGCTACGTTGCGGGCTTCAATGCCGCCAAGAGCATGCCGGCCGCATCGACGATCAAAGTGCCGGTAATGGTTGCGAAGTCTTTCGCGCAGCTCGCAGGACGGCCAGTTTCGATCTAACGCGCCACGTGACGCTCCTGGCCCGCGACAAGGATTTTGGTTCCGGCGATCTTTGCGACGCCCCGGACGGATCGAGCTATCGCGGTCTCGACGCTGCTCGACAAGATGATCGACGATCAGCGACAACACCGCGACGAACATGCTGATCCGTTTCGTCGGGCGGCACGACATCAATACGCCGATGCCGGAGCTCGGGCTCGGCACGGACGCACCTCAAAGACGACGTACGCACGGAGGGCTGGACGATCCGCACAGAAGCTGCGCACCTCGCCGGCCGACCTCGTTCGGCTGCTCGCGCTGATGGCGCAAGGCGTCAACTGATCGACGAATGGTCGTCGAACGAAATGATCGCCATCCTCGAAGGCAACGAGTTCAACTCGCTGATTGCCCGCACCGCTCCTCCCGACGTGCCGATCGCACACAAGACCGGCTCGCTCGTACGACACCCTCAACGACGCGGGCATCGTTTTCGCCGACGACTCACCCGTACGTGATCGCCGTGATGACCACGGCACTGCCGTCGTCAGATCTCGGACGCGCGTTCATCCACACGATCTCGCGGCTAGCCTATCGCGACGAGCTGCGCTTCGCGCGCTGGCGCGATGCCAACGGCGACGCTACGATTCGCTTCAGCCCTCGGCGAACGCGCAATCACTCGCCCGACTGCTCACGTACTGGAACGCGGCGCCGTCGAGTCGCGCCTCGCCCCTACGCGCTGACCTTCGCCGATGCGTACGTGCGCGTAAGCCACGCTTCGTATCGGGGTTCGCGGCCGTTGACGATGCGCTTGTAGAAGTCTGCGCAGCCGCTTCGTGATCGGGCCGATCGCCACCGTCGCCGACCTTGCGACGGTCGACGGAGGCGACCGGCGCAGATGCCGGACCGCAGTCCCGGTGAAGAATATCTCTTCGGCGGAGTAGAGTTCGCCGCGATCGATCGATCGCTCGACGATCTCGATGCCCAGTTCGTCTCGCGCAATGTCCATGATGGCCCGGCGCGTCAGCCTTCGAGCACGTTCTGCGACGGATCGGGCGTGTAGAGCACGCCGCGGCGAATGAGAAACATGTTCTCCGCCGAGCCCTCGGCGACGTGTCCGTCATGCGAGAGCAGAATCGCTTCGTCGTAGCCGTTCAGGACGCTTCGCTCTTCGCGAGTGCCGAGTTGACGTAGAGCCCGGTGATCTTCGCGCGCGGCGGCGCCATCGTGTCGTCGGCGCGGCGCCACGAACTTACGCACACGTGCAGCGGACGCTCTGTCGTCGATAGTACCTGCACGAACGGAATCGGGACGATCGCAAACGCGTCGGGGACGTTGTGCAGCCGCACGCCGACGTCTTCGGCCGCTTTATAGATGAACGGCCGGATGTAAACGTGGTCTCGAACCGGTTGCGCAGACACGAGCTCCACCGTGATCTCGACGAGCTCGTCGACGCTCTTGGGGAGTTCCATCGTGAGAATCTTTGCCGACGTCGCCAGCCGCTCGTAGTGATCGCGCAGGAGCACCAAAAGCAGCTCCCGCTCGTCGGGCGACCAATAGCCGCGGATCCCTTCGAAGCATCCGGTACCGTATTGAAGTCCGTGCGTCAGGAGCCCGACCTTGGCATCCTCGTAGCGTCGGAAGCCATGACCGGTATAGACGGTGATCGACGAAAGATCCACGCGGCGGCCCTCCTTTGAAGGCGTGGATTGTTCCGTCGCCGCTCGCAAGCTCCTTTGGACAAAGGGCCCGGTGGGGAGGGGACCGGTCGCGCGCGAATTCAGCCCCTCGTGAGCAAACCCTATCTTCGATTGACGCATCCGCTCGTGCGCGACGGGGAGAGCCTGCGCCGCGCAACGTGGGACGAGGCGCTCGATCGCGCGGCGGCCGGGTTTCGAGACGCCCGCGAACGGGACGCCACGCGCGCGTTTGGGATGTTCAGCTGCTCGAAGGCGACCAACGAGATGAACTACATCGCGCAAAAGTTCGCTCGTTCCGTCATGGGCAGCAACAACATCGATAGCTGCAATCGAACTTGACACGCTCCGAGCGTCGTCGGTCTGACGGCGGTCTTCGGGGCAGGCGGCGGCACGAGCTCCTACGAGGAGATCGAACGCACGCGACCTGATCGTCTTGTGGGGATCGAATGCGCGCGAGACGCATCCGATCTTCTTCCACCACGTGCTTAAGCGGCATCCACAACGGCGCAAAGCTCTACGTCGTCGATCCGCGCCGCACCGCGAGCGCGCAGTGGGCCGACGGCTGGCTCGGCCTCGACGTCGGCTCGGACATCGCGCTGGCCAACGCGGTCGGCCGGGAGATCCTCGCCGCGGGTCTGGAGAACCGAGCGTTCATCGAGCGCGCGACGAGCGGCTTCGAAGCGTATCGCGCGGCGGTCGAACCAGTACACGCTCGAGAACGCCGAGCGCGACGACCGGCGTTCCGGCGGAACTCATCCGCGAACTCGCGCACGCCTACGCGCACGCGCCGACGCGCGCAGCTCTGCTGGACGCTCGGCATCACCGAGCACCACAACGCCGTCGACAACGTGCGCGCGCTGATCAACCTCGCGCTGCTCACGGGCCACGTCGGACGCTATGGCTCCGGGCTCAATCCGCTGCGCGGCCAAAACAACGTGCAAGGCGGCGGCGACATGGGCGCGATCCCCAACAAGTTTCCCGGCGGCCAGGACGTCGAGGATCCGTCGAGCATTGCGAAGTTCGAGGGCGCGTGGGGCGTCGACGCTTCCGCGCGAGCGCGGCTGGAATCTGACGCGACATGTTCGACGCGATGGAACGCGGCGAACTCGACACGCGTCTACGTCATCGGCGAGAACCCCGCGCAATCGGAAGCCGACCAGCATCACGCGGTGAAGCTGCTGCGCGGGCTCGAACATTTCTGTCGTGCAAGATATCTTCTTGACGAAGACCGGCGAGCTGGCCGACGTCGTGCTGCCGGCGACGCGCGGGCTGGTGCGAGGCCGAGGGAACCGTAACGAGCAGCGAGCGGCGCGTGCAGCGCTGCCGCGAAGCGCTCGAGCCGCCCGGCGAAGCGCGCGACGATATCGAGATCATCTCCGGCCTGGCCGAACGCCTTGGCGCGGCGTGGCCGCAGCATACCGCGCAGACGCGCGTGGGACGAATGCCGCGCGCTCTCGCCCTGGCACGCCGGCATGAGTTACGCGCGTCTCGAGGAGCTCGGCGGTTTGCAATGGCCCTGCTACGACGAAGCGGCATCCCGGCGCGCTCTTCCTGCACGCGCGGCTATGGGAAGAACCCGTGCAGGGCGCGCGCGCGCCGTTCGCGGCCGTCGATCACGACCCGCCGGTCGAGGCGCTCGACGACGAGTATCCCGTTCGTCTCACGACCGGCCGCCGACTGGATTCGTTCAACACCGGCGTGCAAAGCGGCGGCTACGCCTCGCCGATGCGGCGCGGCGAGACGCTCGACATCTCGCCCGAGGACGCGCGCCGATACGGCATGTCGGCGACGGCGACCGCGTTCGCGTCACCTCGCGGCGCGGCTCGATCGTCGTGCCGGTGCGCATCGATGCAGGTTTGCGGGCCGGCCTGGTCTTTACGACGTTTCACTACAACGACGACGTTGCGACGAATCTTTTGACGATCGATGCGACCGATCCGAAGTCGGGAACCGCCGAGTTCAAGGCGTGCGCGGTGCGGATCGATGCCGTGACGACGGCCTAGTGGATTTACATTTCACGTCGGCGCGGCCGACGCTCGAGGAACGCGCGGCCGTCGACTCCGCTGCCGGCAGCGCCGACGGCGCGCGCACGGATCGGCATCTCGTGCTTCCGGCGCTGCACGCCGTGCAAGACCGCATCGGCTGGATCAGCGGCGGCGCGTTGAACTACGTTGCCGAACGCCTCGGCGTAGCGCCGGCCGACGTTTATGGCGTCGCGACGTTCTATGCCTCGCTCTCCACGACGCCCCGCGATGCGCGCGTCGTTCACGTCTGCGACGATATCGCGTGCATGAATGCAGGCGAAGCGGAGCTTCGCGCAAACCTCGAGGCGTCGGGCGCGACGGTGCTGCGCAGCCCCTGCCTCGGCCTCTGCGATCGCGCGCCGGCCGCATTGGTGGAAGCCGCCGGCGCCGTGCCGTCGGCAACGGCGATCGCCCCGGCGACGCCCGCGCTCGCAAACGATACCTCAACGTCCACGTTCATCGGCGGCTCGGATCTGCGGCTGCTCGAGCGCGCCGGGAGAATCGATCCCGAGAGCCTCGATGCCTATCGCGCGAACGGAGGATATCTCGCGCTGCAAAAAGCCTTCGAGCTCGGTCAGAAGGGCGTCATCGCCGAGATCGTCGCATCGAATCTGTTGGGGCGCGGCGGCGCCGCGTTTCCGACGGGGCGCAAGATGGAAGCGGTCGCAGGCCAATCGGTGAAGCCGCACTACCTCATCTGCAACGCCGACGAATCCGAGCCGGGCACGTTCAAAGACCGCGTGCTGATGGAACAGGATCCGTTCGCCATCGTCGAGGCAATGACGATCGCCGCCTACGCGATCGGCTGCGAGCATGCCTTCGTCTACGTGCGTGGCGAGTATCCGCTGGCGGCACGAAGACTCGAAAACGCAATCGCACGAGCGCGCTCGGCTGGATTGCTCGGCGACGACGTGCTGGGGCGGGGGATGCGCCTGGAGATCGAGGTGCGGCGCGGAGCCGGCGCCTACATTTGCGGCGAGGAAACCGCGCTCTTCAACTCGATCGAGGGCAAGCGCGGCGAACCGCGCAATAAACCGCCGTTCCCGGTGCAATCGGGCCTCTTCGGCAAGCCCACGCAGATCAATAACGTGGAAACGCTCGCGAATCTGTTGCCGATCCTCCTCGAAGGCGGCGCCGCCTACGCGCGCATCGGCACGCCCAACTCGACCGGCACGCGGCTCTTCTGCCTCTCCGGCGCCATCGCGCGCCCAGGCGTTTACGAGGTGCCGCACGGTACGACGCTGCGTACTCTGATCGAACTCGCGGGGGGCGCCCGGGACGGCAGCGCTATCCAAGCGATCCTGCTCGGCGGCGCGGCCGGCGGGTTCGTAACGCCCGCCGCGTTGACGATGCCGTTAACGTTTGAAGACGCGCGCGCCGCCGGTGCGACGCTCGGTTCGGGCGTGGTGATGCTCTTTGACGAGCGCGCCGACATGCACGCAATCCTTCGGCGGATCGCCGAGTTCTTTCGAGAGGAGTCGTGCGGCCAGTGCGTGCCGTGCCGTATCGGCACCGTGCGCCAGGCCGAAGCGCTCGAACGGAAGGAGTATTCCCTGCTGGACGACATCGGACGGGTGATGCGCGACGCCTCCATCTGCGGACTCGGACAAACCGCGGCAAATGCGATCGAATCGGCGCGTAAGAACTTGCCCATATGGTAGAGCTCACGATCGACGGCCTGCCCGTTGCCGTCGAGGAGGGTGCGACGATACTCGATGCGTGCGAGCGCGCGCAGATTGAAACGCCGACACTCTGTTTTCTCGAGTCGCTCACGCCGGTCAATGCCTGCCGCGTCTGCGTCGTGGAGCTCGAAGGCTCGCGCGTGTTGGTGCCGGCCTGTGCGCGCCGCGCGGAGGAGGGCATGAAGATACAAACCGATACGCCGCGCGTCCGCCACAGCCGTAAGATGGTGCTCGAGTTTCTCGCATCGTCGGTGGATCTCTCGACGGCCCCCGACGCGCGCCGCTACTGCGAACGATACGGCGCCGACCCGCAGCGTTACGGAACGGAGGCCGAAACGGTCGCCCAACCGGTCAAAATCGACAACGCGCTCTACGTCCGCGACTACGGCAAGTGCATTCTCTGCTATAAATGCGTCGAAGCCTGCGGCACCGACGCACAGAACACGTTCGCGATCGCGGTGGCCGGACGCGGCTTCGGCGCGCACATATCGACGGAATACGACGTTCCGCTGCCGGACTCGGCGTGCGTTTACTGCGGCAACTGCATCGGAGTCTGTCCCACCGGCGCGTTGATGTTCTCCTCCGAGCACGAGCTGCGCGAGCGGGGCGAATGGGACGAAACCGCGCAAACGCAGACCGATACGATCTGTTCGTACTGCGGCGTCGGCTGCACGCTCACGCTGCACGTTCAAGAGAACTCGATCGTGAAGGTCATGTCGCCGATCGAGAACGGTACGACGAGCGGGCACCTCTGCGTCAAAGGCCGCTTCGGCTACCAATACGTCCAAAACCGCCCCGCGGACGATTGATCGTGCCGGATCCCCGGGCGTCGCGCGCGGGCCGCAGCGTCGAGACCGAGGTGGTCGTGCTCGAAGGCGCGACGCGAAGCCGGCGCTACGATATCGTCGTTGGCGAGGAGCCGCTCGAGCTCCGGCTCGCGCACGGCGACCGCTCGCAAACGCTCGCGGTCACGATGCGTACGCCCGGCAACGATTTCGAGCTTGCCGCCGGCTTCGCCGCGAGCGAATCCATCGTGCGCTCCCGCGACGAGATCGCCGGCCTGACGTACTGCCTCGACGCAAGCGTCGAGCCCGACCAGCGCTACAACATCGTCACGATCGAGCTTCGCTCCGGCGCAACGTTCCGCGAATCGGAGCGGCTCGAACGCCACTTTACCATGAACAGTGCCTGCGGCGTTTGCGGTCGCGCACAGCTCGATTCGCTCCGCGAGCTCGGCATCGCGCCGCTCGATGACGGCCTCACCGTGCCGGCAAGCCTGCTCTACGCGCTTCCCGAACGCATGCGCGCCTCACAACGGGTTTTTGCCGCGACGGGCGGCTTGCATGCCGCCGCGCTCTTCGACGAACGGGGCGATCGAGTCGCCGTGCGCGAAGACGTCGGGCGCCACAACGCCGTCGATAAAATCGTCGGCTGGGCGCTGCTCGAAGGACGCTTGCCGCTCTCACGCTCGATCCTGATGGTCAGCGGTCGAGCGGGTTACGAGATCTTGCAAAAGAGCGTCGTTGCGCGCATTCCGATCGTGGCTTCAGTTTCCGCACCGAGCAGCCTCGCAGTTGAACTCGCACGCGAGTTCAACATCACGCTCGCCGGGTTCGTTCGGGGTGACCGCGCGAACGTTTACAGCGGAGAAGAGCGCCTGCGTCGGGACTAGGGCTGCGGTCCCGTCTCCACGTGGAAGAGATACTGACTCGTTTTTGCTTTACAGTTCGACACCTCCGGCGAGTACGTGGAGTGCATCGCGGCGTCGATGGTCGCGTGGTCGATTGCGTCGCTTCCGCTGGAGGTCACCGTCTTCGCGCTCACGGGCTTGCCATCGGCATCGACCGTAACGAGCGCGTTGGAAGTAACGCCGGATTTGTACTCGGCCTTAGGGATGTTTGGCGGGGCAGCATCCTTCACCGTAACGCCGTGATAGCAGTTTGCAGGAAGACTCGAAGTCGACGCCGCGGCGACGCGGACGTTGGGAACCAATAGGACGAAGGCGAGGGCGGCGAACGAGACGACGCTCGCGCCGACCGCGTAGTAGTTAACCTTCAACTGTGCTTCCTTTCCATCGAGAAGGCGCGCTATGCGTCCCACCAGGATGTTCTGCGGGCCGAGCGCGCTCGGGGTGAGCAAGGGCATACGTGACGACTGCCGCGTTTGTGCCAGTCGCGCAAGGATGGATGCATAGCCGTTGGGATCCGCTGCGCCGGCGACGGCTCGGTCGTCGCACGCGGCCTCGCGCTCTTTGAGGAGTTGACGGCCGACGACGTACACCCACGGATTGAAGAAAAAAACCGCTTCGATGAGGCGCTGCAGCAAGTTTCCGGCGACGTCCATGCGAGCGATGTGCGCGCGCTCGTGCCGCAGCACGCTCTCGACGTCGGGGCCGCCGAATGCCGACGGAACGAATGCGGGGAGAACGACGACGGGCCTGCGCAGTCCGACCGCAATAGGAATATCGAGCGTTTCGGAAAGGAACACGTCGGGTCCGAGCCCCGGTGCGGGCGTCGCCGTACGCACGACGTTGGTTATTCGCACGAAGCTGACGACGAGACGCAGCAGACAGAAAGCCGCGCCGACGATCCACAGACCCGCCAGCACCCAACCACTGGCGTCGGCGGCTTGGTGGGTCGCGCGCGAAGTTACCGCCATGGTGTGCGCCACGGGAGCCGGCAACGCGCCGATCGCGACCGCCGGCTGCCAAAGCGTCGCAAATGGAACGACGGCCAGCGCGAGCGAGGCGCAGAACCAAACGGCGTAGCGCGTCGCCGCCGCGCGGCCGGGCAAGAGGGCGGTAATCGCCGCGGCAATCGTGACCACGAAGGCTCCTTGCCATAGAGCGTTGAGAAGCGCTGCGCCGATCATTGGCGTCCTTTCCGCCTGCGGGCCAAGAGTCGTTTGATCTCTAAGAGATCGTCCTCGCTCAACCGCGCGTCGTCGAGCAGCGTCACGGCGAGTCTTCCCGGTGAGTTTCCGAAAAAGCGCTGCATGATGTGTCGCACCGCCGAATTGGCTGCTTGCGATCGTTCGATCGTTGGGCGATAGACGAAGGCGCGGCCCTCCTCATCGTGCGCGACGTGGCCTTTCTGTTCGAGCGTCCTCAAGGTCGAGAGCACGGTGTTGTACGCTAGCGGCGGGGAACCCACGCGCGCCGTGACCTCGGCCACGGTCGCGTTACCGTGCTTCCACAGCACTTCCATCAAGCGCAATTCGTGGTCGGTAAGCACCGGCGACCGCTTACGCGGCATCCGGCACGACGCGAACGTTAACAACTAGATTCATAGGAGTCGATGGTACGCGCGAACGGCCACCCTGTCAACTAGATTCCTAAGAGATTGTCGAATCCGCTACGAGCCAGGCCGCTCCGGTAATCAGAAAGTTCAGCGCGAACTCCGACCAGCCGAAATGCGCTCCGGGATGAGCGACCAGCCTCGGCACCCAGACCAAGAGACCAAAAAGCGCGAGCATCACGGCCATCAAGCGCGTCGCCAGCCGAGCCTTGAGGTTGGCGAGCATGGCGATTGCCGCCAGCGCGAACGCGATCGTGGTGAGGATCGCCCAGAACGTCTGCGTCGGCGGAATCCACGCCGGAACCAACTCGGCCGTAAAATGCAGATATGCGATCTGGGCCAGCGCGAACGAGACCGCGCAGAGCCCGAGCCCAAGGCGCGCCGC
The DNA here is from genome assembly GCA_963699435.1 of Vulcanimicrobiota bacterium. Lineage (GTDB taxonomy): Bacteria > Vulcanimicrobiota > Vulcanimicrobiia > Vulcanimicrobiales > Vulcanimicrobiaceae > Cybelea. Next base: position 323,556 of record CAVOTV010000006.1, on the reverse strand, counting down.
GCGGCGAAGCGCCGCCGAACGTGCCGCGTCGTTCTCGGTTGCACCATAGACGGCCAGTGCGCCGCACACCAATGCAATCTGCTCGAAGAAGCTCCCGTACGACTCGTAAGCGCCCGGTGCGGCGACGATCCCCGGAACGCACGCCAACGAAAAGAGCGCGTAGACCACGCCCAGAACGATCGCTCCCTGGCGCGAGGTTCGTGGGAGCATCAGCGCGATTCCGCCCGTAATCTGCGCGATCATGAGGCACGCGCCGATCGGCGAGCCGAGCGGCAGACTCCAGATTCGGGCCATGCTCTGCCACGTGTCGGCGTCGTGCCACACCAGGGCGATGACGCCGAAGAGCACCGACGATACGCCAAAGACGGTGCGCCCGTAGAACGCCGTTTTCATATGGGCCGAGCGCTCGCGCCCCCGAAATTGTGACGCCCGGCTAGCCCGGATCGAAGTCGAGCGCACCGCTCGAACGCGCCTGCGGCTGCTTCTCGCACTCTTTGAGTCCGGGCGGCAACGGATAACTCCTGAAGGGAATGGCCGGCTGGGAGAAGTCGAACATGTCCTGCATCGAGTGCGCCGTTGCGTCGGTCGTGCCGAGCGAGCCAAGCTCGAACGATTGCTCGACGAACTTGAGCACGCTGCCCGAAATCGTAGTGAGTATGCGACACGTATCCCGGTTTGGCATACGGAGAGATGACGATCATCGGAACCCGCATTCCCAAGCTCGTGTAGTTCACTTGCGGCGGAGGGTCGTTGTCGTACCAACCGCCCCAATCGTCCCACAGCAGAACGATTGCGGTGCTGTTCCAATACTTGCTCGTGCCGAGCGCGTCGACGACCTTCGTTACCCAGCGCGGACCGGTATTGCACCCGCTGCCCGGATGATCGGAGTCGGCGATCGTCGGAATGAGCCAGGACATCGCCGGCAGCGAGCCGGCGTCGAGATCTGAAAAGAACTGCGTGTTCGGACGGCTGATATGGAGCTTCCAATCCGGTCCATACCGAATCTTCTTGATGGCATCGTAGCCGTTCCAGACCCCACCCGAGAAGTCGGCTCGGGAACCGTTGATGAACGACGCGTAGAACTTCCACGAAACGTTCGCCGCGTCGAGCAGATCGGCCATCGTTTCCCACTGGGTGAAGCACGGAAACGGCAAATGCGAGTTTCCGGAAGGCCGAAGCTCCCGTCCGTCGCGGAGCAGCACGGGGGTCTGCGTACCCGGCGGCGAGTCGCATCCCCAAATCGAGCTATCGGGTTCGTCGGTCAGCGAGCGCATATCGTTGAGCGCGACGGTCCCCGAGAGAATTTCTTGATGCGCGATGAAGCTCGAAGCCGTATCGGTCGAAAACATATGGTCGGCCAGCGCAAACTTGCCGGCGAGTTCCCAATACGGTCTGGTTTCGCGTGGGTCCACGTACGCATACGGATAGAGTTTTGCGTAGCGGCCCTTCCCGGACGTGCCCTCTCTGATGAGGTCGAACCCGTCCATACGGCAAACGTTGGTGCCGTCGCGATCGCACTCGAGCTTGAAGTCTGCGTGCTCGTGTCCGATATCGACTCCGCCGGGTTCTCCGTTACTCTCCAGCAGAACGCGTCGGAGCGGAACGGTCTGTCCGTGGCACCAATGCGCCCACGAAACGACTTTGCACGGACCCGAACTCGCGGTGTCGGCGCCCGGAAAACCCATGAACATCGTGTTGAAGCTTCGATTCTCCTGAAGCATCACGATGACGTGCTCGATCTTGCCGGTACTCGGCGCAGTGTTGGGCGGTTCGGTGACGGCGCTGGTTCCGTTGCACGCAGCGAAGAGCAGCGCTGGAATGATTGCACAAAGCGAGCGAACGCGCATGACGACTCTCCTCCGAGCGGCGGCTTTGCAGTGGAAGTATGACGGTAGCTGCACAAATCCCGGCAACGTCCCGCCGCCGTTGCAGAAGGTGAACTTTAGTCTTTTTTTAGACGGTGGCACTAGCCGGAAGCGACAAGGACTTCGCGAGTCGGGTAGGCCAAGAGGTTCGCATTTCGTTCCTTCCCGGCGGTGATTGCGCTGCGCCACGCTCGGAGCAGCAACCAGATCGCGGCGTTGAACGAGTTACCTGCCGGTCAGCAAACGGAGAGTTTTGTCAACGCACCCACGGGGAGTATATCCTCGCGGCGTCCGCCGCATCGACGTCCCAATCGGTGGCGTGAGGCCGACGATCGCTACGCATCGGAGCGTGCGAAGACGCGAAGCGTCGAGACCGGCTAGGGAAAGCGGGCGAACGACCTCACGAGCGCGTTGAACGACTCGGGCCGGTCGGCGTTGCTCACGTGGCCCGCGTCCGCCACGATTTCGAGATGCGCGCCCGGAATGCCCGAGGCAATCTCCTCCGCTAGTGACCGCGGCGCGACGACGTCGTGCTCTCCGTATGCCACGAGAACCGGCACGTCGATGCTCGGGAGGATGTCGCGATAATCGCCGGTCCACGTCGCCTGCGTCGACGCAAGATAACACTCGAGCGACTTGCACGCAAACTGTTCCACCGTCTCCCGCAGCCGATGCTGCGGCAGCCCGAGCTTCGCCGCGCGGATCTCGCCGAACCGGCGCATGTCGCCGGTCTCACGCGCTTGGACCGCATGATGCTGCTCGGCGTACTGCTCGCCGTCGGGATAACGAGCGAAGCTGCCGACAATGACCATCGCCGCGACGCGATGCCGCGCGCGCTTCCAAAGCTCGAACGCCACGACGCCGCCGAGGCTGCAACCGACCAGCGTGAACGCCTCGATCTCCAGCGCGTCGGCGACTGCCAGCACGTCTTCCGCATAGCCGCCGCGCGTGATCGACGCCGGGTTCGGATCGGGCTTGCTTGCACCGTTGCCGCGCAGTTCCACGGCGGCGCAAAGACGCTCCCCACCGAACGCCTCGAGCTGGTAATCCCAAATCGCCGCCGTCGAGCCGACGCCGTGCACGAAGAGCAGCGGCGAAAGCGCCGAACCCGCAGCCGGGCCGGCGAGTCGCGCGCCCGCAATCACGCTGCGGAGCGCTTTCGCGCGACGAAGGCGCGCACTTCGTCCAAACTCTTGGCATTGAGCGCATCGGCCTTGGTGAGCCCCGCGCGGCGTGCCTGACCCACGGCAAACTCCATCGCTGCCAAATCGCCGGTGCGGTGCGCGTCGCTATCCAGCGAGAACGTCACGCCGAAGGTCTTCGCCTTCCGCGCCAGCGGCGCCGGCAAATCCAACCGCGCGGCTTGCCCGTCGATCTCGAGTGCCGTCCCGGTGCGCGCCGCCGCCGCAAAGACCGCGTCGTAGTCAAACTCGTAGCCGGGAAAGCCCTCGAAGCGGCGGCCCGTCGGGTGACCGACGATCGTCAGATATGGATTCTCGCACGCGCGAATCAGCCGCGCCGTCATCTCGTCGCGAGTTTGGCGTACCGCCGTGTGCACCGAGCCGATCACGAGGTCGAGCTTGGCAAGCGTCTCGTCGTCAAAATCCAGCGTACCGTCGGGGAGAATATCGACTTCGCTCGCGCACAGCGTGCGAATGCCGTAGCGAGCGCCGAGCCTCTCGATCGCGGCCCGCTGCTCGAGGACCCGCAGCGGATGAGTCCGTGCCGGCGCCCGTGCCCGTTCGAGTGATCGCTGATCGCATGATACTCGTAGCCGCGCGCGGCGGCAGCGGCGATCATGTGTTCGAGCTCGTCGTCGCCGTCGCTCCACGTGTGTGCATGTGGAAATCGCCGCGCACATCGGAGAGCGCCGACGAGTTCGGGCAGCGCGCGCGCCCGGGCGAGATCGATCTCGTCGAGTCCGCTGCGCAGTTCGGGCGGAATATATTGCATGCCGAGCGCTTCGTAGACCCCGGCCTCGTCGGCGCACGTGGTCACGTCGCCGGTCTCGAGATTCGAGAATGCCGTTCTCGCTCACGCGCAGACCCGCGCGGACGGCGTGCTCGCGCAGCTTGATGTTGTGCTCGCGCGAGCCGGTAAAATGCTGCAGCAGGTTGCCGTAAAGATGATCGGGCAGGACGCGCAAGTCGATCTGCAAACCGCCGGGCAGCCAGATGCTCGCCTTCGTCGGGCCTTCGGCGAGCACGGCTTGCGCGCGCGACCACGTGGTGAAATGCGACGATCACGTCTGCCGCCCGCGACGGAGGTGCAGACCAAGTCGATGTCGCCGACGGTCACTTCTTAGCGTCGCAGGCTTCCCGCATAGCAGAGTTTCTCGAGCGGCGGTCCGTCGCGCAGATACGCCATCGCTTCGTACGCAAAGTCAGGGCTTGCGGAAGCGGCGTGCGGCGTTGCCGGCCCCGATAGGCGAGAATGCCGCGGCTGCCAGTTCTCGAGCGTTTTGCGCCCCAGTCGCGGCACGCCGGCGAGGGCGCCCGCGGCGATGGCGCGCTCGAGATCGGCAAGCGATGCGATGCCGTAATCGGTGAAGAGCATTGCCGCCGTCTTCGTTCCGATCCCGCTTACGCCAGCACCTCCAAAATCGAAGGCGGAAAGCGTTCGTGGAGCGCCTCGAGCGCATCCGTCTTGCCGGTGCGCACGAGTTGCTCGACCACGGCGCCGATCGATTTGCCGATCCCGGGCAGCTTGAGGTGCTCTCCGGCATCGACGAGGTCGGCGCAGCGGCGGCGCGTTCTCCACCGACGCCGCGGCCTTCTCGTAGGCCATGTATTTATAGAAGGATTCGCCCGCCATCTCCATGAGCGTGCGGATCTCGAGCAGCCGTTGTGCGACTTCGGAGTTCGATAGCATTAGCAGTCCGGGGTAGTGGAGTTGGCGCAACGGCGCGAATGCTACTGCAATGCCTCTTCTGCGGATGCGGGACGCGACGTTCGCGCTCGACGGCACGAGCGTCGGGCCTTTCACGCTGGACCTCGAGGAAGGGGAGCGAGCGGCGCTGCAGTGCGAGGCGCCGCGCGACGCGGCGATCGCCGCGCTGATGGGCGCCGGGATCGTCAAGGCCTCGAGCGGATGCGTATTGATCGGCGACTTCGATCCGCGCGTGCAATCGGTGGAGTGCAAACGCCTGGCGGCGCTGGTTCCGCACGAGCCGCTCCCGCTCGACGACGGCGAGTTCGCACGCTACGTCGCGTATCGCGCCGCGCTGTGGAATCTCGAGCCGCGGCGCGCGCAAGAACGCGCGGCGATGCTGCGCAAGCGCTTGGCGGGGATGCACGAAGCCTTTGCATTTCCGCTCATCGGTGCGCTGCTCGCGAATGCCGAAGCTCGTCGTGCTCGATCGCCCGCAGCCGGCGTACGCGCGTCATATCCTCGACGTCGTGGCCGGCCGCGCGCTGCTCACGACCCACGCCGATGCCGACGGCGCGCGCGTCTTTGCGCCGAACACGCTGCGCGTTTCGAGCGGCGCGAGCATGAACGTGCGCGCATTACTCGGCGTCCTGCGCGCGCGGCTGTACGCCCAACGCCGCATCGTCGTCGCATCGTGTGCGGCGGCCTTCGTCGCGGGCATCGTGCAGCCGACCGGTTTTGCGGCACCGCTCTTCCTGTGCTCGCTGCTCGGAATCGCGATGGCGCTCGCGCAGAGCCCGGGGCTTCATCCATATCTCGATCGCTGCGAGCAAGGCGCCCCGCTCTTCGGCCGGGAGCTCGCGCGGGCGAAAGCGCTCGTTCCGTGCGTGGCGGCGGCATTCGCGGCCCTGCTCTTCGCCGGCGCGCAGTCGCTGCGCGACCCGGCCGGCGTTCCGCTCACGATCGTCGTCGCGCTGGCAGCGGTGCTGGCGGGAACGCTCACCGCTCTTTCGGCCACGATCCGGCATGGCGCATCGCGCGCGCTGCTACGTAGCGATCGCTGCAGCCGTGAGCGGCATCGCCTATGGGCTCGCCGTCGGCGGGCACAGCGTGCTCGCCGAGGTTGGATTCTGCGCGATCGTGGCGTTTTTTGCGCTGCGTCAGTATGGTGAGGCGTTAGCCCGCTACGATCCGATCTGAGCGGGGATCGCCGTCGCGAGTTTTTCGAGCATCGCGCGATTGAACTGCAGCAAGTCGTCGCTGCCGCGGCGTGGAGACCCAGTTCGAATCCGTCACGGTCGGCTGATCGCGATAGAGGCCGCCCGCGTTGCGGATGTCGTCGGCGATCGAATGCACGCCGGTCAGCTGACGTCCCGCGCACGAGTTGCGACGAGATCAGCACTTGCGCGCCGTGACCGATCGAGAACATCGGCTTCTTCACGGTATCGAACTCGCGGACGAAGCGCTGCACTTCGCGATCGGTGCGGATCCGGTCGGGCGAGGTGCCGCCGGGTACGCAGCAGCGCGTCGAAATCTTCGGCCGTGCAATCGGCCACGAGCTCTTCGGCCTTCTGGCTTTGTCCGTCGTCGAGTCCTCGCTTACCGCGGATGCGCTGGCGTGCCCGCTCGTCGAGCCCGACGATCGTCACGATCGCTCCGGCCTCCTCGAGCGCGCGCCGCGGCTCTGCCAGCTCGATCTCTTCAAATCCGTCGCCGATCAGAGCGGCGACGCGCTTTCCTTCTACTCCCTGCATATCGGCCCCGTAGATTCGCGCCGCCCCCTAGTGCACCTTGCCCCGCGTGAGGATGACGTGCGCGGCCCGCTCCGACGGCACGGCTTCCGTCACCGCATATCCGAGCGCCGGCAGGTCGAGCTCGGCGAAGAGCCGTTCGCCTCGGCCGAGGAGTGCCGGGACGAGCGCCAGGTGCAGTTCGTCGATCGAACCGGAGCGCAAGTAGGCTAGAATCGTGGCGACGCCGCCGCCGATTCGAACGTCCTGAGGACCGGCTGCTTCACCGGCCAGCGCAAGCGCCGCGTCGGCGCCTTCGGTGACGAAATAAAACGTCGTCCCGCCCCGCATGACCAGCGGCGCCCGCGGATGATGCGTCAAGACAAAGACGGGGGTGTGATACGGCGGCTCGTCGCCCCACCACCCTTGCCACGCGTCGTCGGTCCACGGCCCGCGAACCGGTCCAAACATATTGCGCCCGATGACCCACGCGCCGACGTTTTCGAACCCGCGGCGCGCAAACGCATCGTCGACGCCGGTTTCGCCTCCGTCGCGACCGTGCATCGCGCGGAACGTGCGCGTCGAGAAGAACCAGTCAAAGATCGCTTCACCGCCGACGCCGAGCGGGTGCTCGAGATCTTGTTCGGGCCCGGCGCCGAAACCGTCCATCGAAACGCCGAAACCGGCAACCCGAACTCTGCCCATGGCGTTAGCCGAACAAACCCCGAACGAGCCCGCCGTCGATCGAGATCGTTTGTCCGGTCACGTACCGCGCCGGCTCGCTGCACAAAAACGCGACCAGCGGCGCGAACTCGGCCGGCGTAGCGATCCGGCCGATCGGAACTTCCTTTGCCGCCGCGCGCAACGCGTTTTCGTCACCGCCGTAGAGACTGCGCAGGCGATCGGTTTCGATGCGTCCCGTTGCGATGCAATTGACGGTTACGCCGTCGGCGGCAACCTCGACGGCGAGCGTGCGAAGCGCGGCGACCAAACCGGTGCGAAATGCATTCGAGAGAACGAGCGTATCGATCGGTTGTTTCACCGACGTCGACGTTAACGCGACGACGCGTCCCCATCCGCGCTCGCGCATTGCCGGAACGACCAACCGCGCAACCACGAGCATGCTGCGCAGCACGGAGCCGTACGCATCATTCCATTGCTCCTGCGATACTTCAAAAAATCGACCGGGCGGGGGCCCACCGCCGTTGAGCACCGCGATGTCGACGGCACCCAACGAATCGCGCACGGCTTCGGCCATCGCTTCGATCGACGCGGGCTGGGCGAGATCCACGGCAAAGGCACGCGCGTCCGCGGCGCCGGCAGCCCGTGCGCGCTCTGCCACGAGGGCGCACTTGCTCTCGGTGCGCGCGGCGACCGCCAGCTTGACACCTTCGGCGGCCAGGGCAAGAGCGACGGCCTCGCCGATGCCGCTGCTCGCACCGGTCACCAGCGCAGTGCGCCCGCGTATACCGAGATCCACGACGCTGCAGCGATTTTTTCGGGAACCCGTCAGCACCTTGCGAGCGGGGGCGGCATTTGTTATCCTAGGCCGGTCGCCGGGACGGTGGAGCAGACTGTACCCGCGCGAGACTATCCTGCCAAAGGAGTTCTATTCGTGCCGCTCACCAAGGAAGCCAAAGCCGAGATTGCCGGCAAGTATGGGCGCGGGTCAAACGACACCGGCTCGGCCGAAGTGCAGATCGCGACGCTCACCGCATCGATCAACCAGCTCACCGAGCACCTCAAGGTTCACAAAAAGGACCATCACAGCCGTCGCGGGCTGTTGTTACAAGTCGGCCAGCGCCGGCGGCTGCTGAACTATCTGAGCGCGAAGAACCTGGAGCGCTACCGCAGCCTGATTCAAGATCTCGGCCTTCGCCGCTAACGCTTCGCCCTTCGGGCTTCTTAGGCTTTCGGTTTACGTTCGTGGGCGCGACGGCCGGCGGCGACGATTGCGTCGACGCCCATGCCGTAGTACTCGATCAGCTCGAAGGGATCGCCGGACTGCCCGAACGATCCTCGACGCCGATGAACTCGATCGGCACCGGATGGTGCTGCGCGAGAATCTCGGCAACGCGCGAGCCCATGCCGGCCGTGCTTCTGATGCTCTTCGACCGTCACGACGGCGCCGCACGTCTTGCGCCGCGTCGACGATCGCGGCTTCGTCCATCGGCTTGACCGTGTGATTGTTGACGACGCGGCATTCGATGCCGTCTTCGCGCGAGAGCCGGTCGGCGGCGATCAACGCGTTGTAGACCGAGAATGCCGCACGCGACGATCGCGACGTCGTTGCCTTCGCGGAAAATCTTGCGCCTTGCCGATCTCGAACGGCGTCTCGTCGGTCGTGATGACGGCCGATTTCTCGCGGCCGAAGCGCAGGTACGCCGGCCCCCACGTTTCGCGAGAGCGCGATGCGTCGCTTTCTTCGTTTGCACGGAATCGCACGGCACGACGACCATCATGTGCGGGATGACGCGCATGATCGCGATGTCTTCGATCGCCTGATGCGTCGCGCCGTCGGGACCGACCGAAACGCCGGCGTGCGCGCCCGCGATCTTCACGTTGGTTTCGTTGAGCGCCATGATCGTGCGCACTTGCTCCCACGAGCGCCCGGGATTGAACATCGCGTAGCTCGCGATCCACGGAATCTTCCCGACCGCCGCGAGTCCGCCGGCCATCGCCACGAGCATCTGCTCGGAGACGCCGATCTCGATGTACTGCTCCGGATGGGCTTTCTTGAAGCCTTCCAAGCGCGTCGACTCGGAGAGGTCGGCGCAGATGCCGAGCACGTTCTCGATCGCGCGTTCCGGCCTCGATCAACCCTTCGCCGAAACCGTTGCGCGTGGGAACTGTTTGATCTCGCCGTTGCGATAGTCGACGAGATGCATCGTTCGGCCGTCGCGTCGGCCATCGCGACGCCGTTAGCCATGCGGCGAGAATCCTTTCGCGCTCGGCGGCGAGCTCGCGCAACGCTTCGTCGGCTTGCGCGGCATTGGGCGGCTTTCCGTGCCACGTATAGTCGCCCTCCATATACGAGACGCCCTTGCCGGGCACGGTGTTGGCGATGATCACTTGCGGCTTGCCCTTGAACTGCGCTGCCTTTTCGCCGTCTCGATGAACGCGGCCATGTCGTTGCCGTCGCACTCGAACACTTCCCAGTTGAACGAACGGTACTTATCGGCAAGCGGCTCCAGCGGCATGACGTCTTCGGTGCTGCCGTCGATCTGAATGAAGTTGCGATCGACGATGCAGGTGAGATTGTCCAGTTTGAACTTCGCGGCCGGTCATCACCGCCTCCCAATGCAGACCGCATTGATGTTCGGCGTCCGACGTCACCACCCAAACGTGAAACTCTTTGCCGTCCATCTTCGCGCCGAGGCCATGCCGACGCCCTGCGCGAGCCCCTCACCGAGCGGACCCGACGTCGTCTCAACCGCGGGCAACCGCACTCGCTCCGGATGGCCTTGCAGGCGCGATCCGAACTTGCGCAGCGTCAGCAACTCTTCGACCGGAAAGTAGCCGAAGTTCGCCATCGCGGAGTAGCGTACGGGCGCGATGTGTCCGCACGAGAGCAACAGGCGGTCGCGATCGGGCCAATCGGGATCGCTTCGGGTTGTGACGCATCAAGTGAGCCGTAGAGCGCGGCGAAGACATCCGACATGTCGAGCGAGCCGGCCGAATGTCCGGATCCGCTGCGAGCAGCGAGCGGATGATGCCCTTGGCGCACGTCGTTCGCCTTCAGCTTGATTCGGTCAAGCCAGCGGCAGATAGGGTTGGCATGGGAGGCCCGTTTAGGGCAGGTCGCGGCCCGGCCCTGCCGAATCCAGGCGGGTCAAACAAAAGAATAAATATAAGTTCGAATTTAGGAGAGATTGTGCCCGAATCCGTCACCCTAACGGTCGGCGGGCGCACGATGGTCATCGAGACCGGCGAACTCGCGAAGCAAGCAAACGGCTCCGCGCTGGTTCGTTATGGCGACCAAAACGTCGTGCTCTGCGCCGTCACCGCCTCCGAGAAACCTCGCGAAGGCATCGATTTCTTCCCACTTACCTGCGACTTCGAAGAGAAGATGTACGCCGCCGGAAAGATTCCGGGCGGCTACATCAAGCGCGAAGGACGCCCCACCGAACACGGCGTGCTCAGCTCGCGTCAAATCGATCGCCCGATTCGCCCGCTCTTCCCCGACGGTTTTCGCAACGACGTTCAGATCGTCGCGACCGTGCTTTCGATCGATCCGCGAGCTCGATGCCGACGTGCTCGGCGTCTGCGCCGCGGGCGCCGCGCTCGCGCTGTCGCGACATTCCGTTCGAGAAGACGGTCGCCGCCGTGCGCGTCGGCCGCGACGAAGACGGCAAGTTCATCTGCAATCCGACGCTCGCCGCAATACGAGACCGGCGGAATGGACATCGTGATCGCCGGAACCGCCGATGCGGTGATGATGGTCGAGGGCGGCGGCAACGAGATCGCCGAGGAAGACTTCCTCGGCGCGGTCGAGTTCGCGCACGCCGAGATCAAGCAAGATCGTCAAAGCGATCGATCAGCTGGCGAAAAAGAACGGCAAGAACAAAGCGCGAGTACCCGCGTCGCGCAAGTCGACGCCGATCTCGAGCACTGGGTGCGTAAGACGTTCGCCAAGGACGTCGCCAAGGCGATGCGCATCGTCGACAAGGGCAAGCGCGAAGCCGCGTTCGCGAGCTCAGCGTCGACGAAGCGCTCGCGCGCTGCGGCAAGAAAGACGAAGACGTCCAGCGCGCTGCTCGAGACGCCCGCGACCGCCAAGGAGTTCCACAAGATCCTCAAGGCGATGGAGGAAGACGAGCTTCGCACGATGGTCGTCGACGAGAAAATTCGCCCCGACGGCCGCAAGCCCAACGAAATCCGGCCGATCTGGTGCAAGGTGCATTACGTGCCGCGCGTCCACGGATCGCGGCGTCTTCACGCGCGGACAGACGCAGGTCTTCACCGCGGCGACGCTCGGATCGAAGAGCGACGCGCAACGGCTCGACGGCATCATCGCGATCTCGAAGACAAGCGCTACATGCACTTCTATAACTTCCCGCCGTTCTCGGTCGGCGAGACGCGCCCGATGCGCGGCCCCGGCCGCCGCGAGATCGGCCACGGCCATCTGGCGGAACGCGCGCTGCTCCCGGTGCTGCCGCCGAAAGACGAGTTCCCGTACACGCATGCGCCTGATGAGCGAAGTGCTCGAATCCAACGGCTCGTCGTCGATGGCGTCGGTCTGCGGTTCGTCGCTCGCGCTGATGGATGCGGGCGTGCCGATCAAGGAGCACGTCGCCGGCGTCGCGATGGGCCTGATTCTCAAAGGCAATAAATACGCCATGCTCACCGACATTCAGGGTCTCGAAGACGCGCTCGGCGAGATGGACTTCAAAGTCGCGGGAACCAAAGAAGGCATCACCGCGATTCAGATGGACATCAAAGTGCAGGGCATCACGATCGACATCATGCGCGAAGCGATGGACGAAGCGCAAGAAGTCGCGCCTCTTCATCATCGACAAGCTCGCCGAAACGATCGCGGACCGCGCGCAGAACTCTCGCAGTTCGCGCCGCGGATGATCGTCATCAAAATCGATCCCGGCGAAGATCAAAGACGTCATCGGTCCAGGCGGCAAGATCATCAACAAGATCATTGCCGACACCGGCGTCGAGAAGATCGACATCGAGGACGACGGCAGCGTCTTCATCACGTCGCTCGACGGCGCGTCCGGCGACAAGGCGAAAGAGATCGTCGAGAGTATCACGCAAGAAGTGATGGTCGGCGAGACGTACAGCGGCACCGTCGCGCGGATCATCCCCATCGGCGCGTTCGTTGCAGATTCTTCCCGGCAAGGAAGGCCTCGTGCATATCAGCCAGCTCGCGCCGCACGCGGGTCGAGAAGGTCGAAGACGTCGTCAAACTCGGCGACGAGGTCGATGGTGAAGGTCATGGAGATCGACGGCCAGGGCCGCATCAATCTCTCGCATAAGGCGTTGCTCGCCGGCGGCGCTGCAGGCGGCGTTTCGGGCGCCCCTTCGGGTAACGGCGACTTCGTATCACGCGGCCCGCGCCCTCCGCGCGAACGCGATGCGAGCACCGAGCGCGGCCGCGCCCGGCGCACCGCCCACGCGGCGCCGGCGTCGCACGCCGGGACGCCGCGACGACGAGTAGCCGCTAACGGCCGGCGAACCGCACGCCGAAATCTACGAACGTCCGGTGCATGCGGTCTTCTGCACCGGCGTACCATCGCACGCGATCGGCGATCGGTCCGGAGATGGCACCATCGACGTGGTAAAACGGTAGACCGTTGAGCAAATCGCGCCGATAGATCGCATCGGCGCGGATTGCGCCTCCATTGTCGTACGTGAGCCAAAGGGCGCCGACGGTCGGCGCCGACCCGTCGTACGGCAGGACGGTCCCATACATCGGTACCGTGTCCGACACGTGCATCGTCCACGCGCGCAACGAAATCGCCGGCGAAACTTGCCACGTTCCCGAGAATCCGACCGAGCTGATTCGCCCCGGCCACTCGCCGCCCGAATACTGCGTCGCATCCTCGAACGCAAGCCGCAGGCGCGCGTCGTCGGTGTACGTTAGCGCGCCTGACTCTAGCGAGTTACGCACCACCGCGACCGGAATCGCTTCGCCGTCGGAAAAGAGATACTGCTCCATCAGCGTCGGCAACGAGAACGAGCCGCTTCCACTGAGATCGAGGCTCCATTTGCCGTTGGGAAAGAGTTGCGCTTGCACCGACGGTACCGCCAACGCCGTCTGCGCCGGCGCCGACGTTCCGTACGCGCCGCCGGCATAGTCGAACCAAAATGCCCCGACCCCGGCCGTCGCGGCGACGTCGCGCTCGTTCACGGCAACGCCGGCGTCGAAGCGGGTTTGATCGAGGCTGGCCCCGATGCGCGGCGCGCCATACGCCGATGACTGCGCATCGTAGTAACCCGTCGACGCGCGATAGGACGCGTCGGCGAATCCGAAGAGCGCGCCGTTACTTCGAACGCCGACGGTAATGCTTGAATCGGACCAGCCGTCCGAGATCGGGTAGTAACCGTCGGTCAGCGCGTACGTCCCGCGGTCCGTAACCGCCGTAACGTTGAGGTTGAGTGCCTGCGAATCCGTGAAACCGGCCTGCGCGAACGAGAAGCTTCCGGCGAACTGCGACCACGGCGTTTGGTATTGGCGGCCTTGCTCGGTGCCGCCGGAGAGGTCGAACGTCTGCCCCGCGCCCAGCGGTACGCTGGCGAACGCATCGGTGCGCTGGCGCGATTCTTCGTCGTTGCTATACGAGCCCACCGCAATCGCCGACGAATCGGAACCCGCCTGCGCGCGAAAGATCGCGTCGCTGCCGACCACGCCGGCTTCGGCGTTCGATCCGCCCACGAAAGGATCGAGTTCGGCGATGCCGCCTGCCGCTTCATCTCCGTATTGATAGGCATTCTCGGCACCGCGCAAGGCCGCGCTCTGTTCGTAAAACGCGGGAACGAGCGCATAGGGCGACTCACCCGAGACCACGTCGTAGTTCGGCACTCCCGCATCCACGAGCAGCGAGCCATTCGGGGAGAGTCCGCGATCGCTGATCGTCGAGCCGGGATACGGCGTGGTGCTCTGCGCGAGCAACGTGAACGGCCGCAGCGCGAGCGACGACTCGACGTGCGCGTAGGGCAGATTCTCCAGATCGGCATCCGAGGGGGCCTCGGCGAGAAGCGCATCGTAGCGCCTGACGATTGCGATCACGGGCGCACCGTCGATGACCGGGAGGCTGGCCGCCCGGCAGAACCTGCAAGCGACGCTCACCTCGCTGATACCGGCACCTCGAATCGCAAATGTGCCGGCCGCATCGGTCGTCGCGGTCACCCAAGCGCCGGCAGCGGTCCGTCCGGCGACGGTCGCCCCGGCAATCGCGGTGCCGCGCTCGTCGCGAACCGATCCGACCACGAGAGCCACTTGTCCGCGCGCCGGCACCGCCGCCAGCATGACCAAGAGGAGCGCTACGGCGCCGTCAAGCGTGCGATTCACGGATTCTTTAGACTTTCGACTATGATGAAAGGAGTGTCAAGAACCAAACTCCTGCGTCTGGCCTCCCTTTTGCTCCTCGCCGGCGCACTCTTCTGCGGCCGGTATGCAGTCGCAGGCACCGAATCGCTCGAGGCCCAGCTGGCGGGGATGCTCACTCCTTCGGCTGCTCCGGGTCTCCTAGGACCTATTACATCGTCCGGCCGCGTGGGATGGGAGTGCAAGCCCGAGCGTGCCGCGGCCGCAGCGCCGTGGCACCAAGCCGAGCTGCCGGCCGCGCCGCAAAGTCCGTGACCCGTGCGGCTGCTGCTGCTCATCGCCCTCCTCACGCGGCTCTCGGCGACTGACGCAGTCGCGCAAACCTACCCCTCGCCAACCCCGCAGCCCCGTACGACCTCGGTCCCGGCGCTGCGCGCTCTCGCGGTACGGCGCGAAATCGAAGAACGGTTCACCATCGGCCTAGAGGCCGAGGCACGGATGGACTGGGCGTCGGCCGCCGGTGAGTTCGAGCGCATCGTCGCGCTGCATCCGTCGGAGCCGCAAGGCTCGACCGCTCGATACGATCTGGCGATCGCATACGCGAATCAAGGGCGCAACGACGGAGCGGCACGCGAGCTGCGGGCCGCGATCGCGCTCGATCCCGGCTTTCTCGCGGCAATGGCCAATCTCGTTTCGGTCGACCTCGCGCGCGGCGACGTCCGCGAAGCGCGTCAGATCGCCGACCGCTACGTAAGCCTCGCACCGGATTCCGCGCGCGCTCTCTATTCGCGCGGCATCGTCGCTTTGCAGATCGGCGATGCAAGCACCGCGCGTGAAGACTTCGGCAAGCTTCTGCACACCAATCCGTCGTACGCCCTGGCGCACTACGATCTCGCGCTGGCAGAGGAACGCCTGGGCCAGTTCGACGAAGCCGAGCGCGAGCTGCGCGCCGCGCTCTCCCTCGCGCCGGCGTACGCGCGCGCGCGTTTCGCGTTAGGCGTCGTGCTGCTGCGACAGGGAGACCACGCCGCGGCCCGCAACGCCTTCGCGCAAGCCTCGCTCGACGCGGCGGGCGATCCCGCCTTGCAGAATATCGCGGCGGCGATGCGCGATTCCATCAAGTCCCCGTGATGCTTTAGACTTTCTTCATCCCGCACGCTTAGGCTAAAGCACAACCCTACGCTCTCAGGAGGTCTCATGTCCAAAAAATTCGCGGCTGTCGGCGTGGCACTTGCCGCCATCGTGCTGGCCGCATGCTCGGCCCACTACGGCGGCAGTTCCGCAGGAACGAGCTCGTTTACACCACCCAACGCGCCGGACCTCATCATCACGGCGCAACTTCCCGACGGCAAGACGGGAACGATCATGGAGGAGCTTCCGGGTGAAGGGCTCGGCACGATCAAGGATCCCAACTGGGACGCCACGCTCGGCGGATACACGCAGCAACAGTTTTCGCAAGCGCTGGGATTCCCGCCGGGCACCAAACTGACGATTAAGAATATCTCGAAGAGCATCCATCACACGTTCAACGTCGTCGCCAAGATCAAAAAGCCGCCGGCGAACTTCCCGAGCAATCCGAGCCTGTCGCAGAACCCATCGGGCGGCGATTTGCAAAAAGGATTTGCCAGCGGGGTCATCAACCCGGGCTCGTCGGTGACCGTGACCGCCAAGAAAGCCGGGATTTATTTGTTCGGCTGCGCGTTCCACTATCACTCGGGGATGCAGGACGTGATCGTTATCGCGAAGGGCGCTACGCCCGGGCCACAGGCGACCGCGCCGGCTCGATGAACGCTCGCGGACCCTTTCTCGGACTCGCCCTGTTCGCTGCCGCCGTCGCGGCGTGCACGAACGGCGGCGGTCTGGAAGGCATCGGTGGGGGAAGCGGCACACCGTCGCCGCTTCCCGCCGCATCGGCGATCGGCTTGGGCGTGCCCACCGGTAAGATCGGCGTCGAGGACGATCCCGTTTGGGGAACGGTGAGCGGATACACGCAGGCGCAGACCTCGCAGATCCTCGCGTTTCCGCCCGGCGCCAAAATTACGATTCAAAATCTCTCCAAGAACACGCCGCACACGCTCAACGTCATCGGAACGTCGAACGGTCCACCGCCGAATTTCCCCAGAATCCCAGCCTCTCGTTCTATCCCTCCGGCAACGGCGTGATGAGCGCCGGCTATGCGAGCGGCTCGCTCAACCCCGGCGCCTCGGTCACGGTGACGCTCTCGAATCCGGGCATCTATTTGATTGGCTGCGCGTATCACTACATCGAGTTTGCGATGCGCGACGTGATCCAAGTGGTCGCCGGCGCGACGCCCGGTCCGACCGCCTCGCCGGGGCCCGGCGGGTACGCTGTGCGCAAGAGAACGCATGTGCAGCGTACGTCTTCAAAATCGCCGGTCCTCGTGGACCAAGCCGGCCGATCCTTCACGCTCGCGTCGCTGCGCGGCCAGCCGGTCGTACTCACCTTTATCGCGGCGCACTGCACGGACGCGTGTCCGTTGATCAACGCACAGTTTGCCGACGCTGCGCATCGCATCGCAAGCGCGCATCTCCACGCGCTGCTGCTCACCGTGACCCTCGACCCCGAACACGACTCGCCGCATACGATGGCCGCACTTGCCAAGCGCTTCGAGGCGAACCCGAAGTATTGGCTGCTCGCCGGCGGCTCGATCGCCAACGTGCACGCCGTGATGCGCGAGTTCGGCGCCTTTTCGGAGGAAGGGCGCCACGGCTACCGGGACGAGCACACGACGTTCGTCTATCTGCTCGACGTGCGCGGCGAAGCGGTGCACGAAATGCTCGCCTCGAGCGCGCTCAGCGACGACATCGTCGACTCCGTTCGAAGCGCGCAGGCGGCGCGATGATCCGCCGCTATGCAGGTGCCGGCGCGTTGCTGCTTGCGGCCTGCACGGCCGGCGGCATACCCACCTCGTCGGGCGGCAGCGGCGGCACTACCATCAACATCAGCCTGACGCAGTACGCGCCCGTGCAGACGCCGTACGGCCAGAGCGGGGGATACTCACCCCCGATTACCAACGTGGCGGTTGGGACGCAGATCCACTTCATCAACGTTGACAGCTTCGCGCATACGGCGACCGAGATCGTGGGCGCGACGAGTTTCCCAAGCGGCTCGCCCTTCAACGCGGGTGCCCTTCAACAGCACGGAAGTACGGTCTCGGGCGGATTCAGCAGCGGCGCGCTTCAGCCGAACGCATCTTCGCAGTCTATAACGGTCGATCAATCCGGCACCTATCTCTTCGGCTGCTTCTTCCACTACGGCGCTCCGATGCGAGCCGCGATCGTTGCGCAATAAGTTCGTCGGTGCCGCGCTCGCCCTGCTCGCTGCGGCGTTCTCCTGCGCGCCGGCGCGCGCGATCCCGATCTTCGCGCAGCGCTATCACTTCAAATGCGGACAATGCCACAGCGTGCTCCCCGAGCTCAACGCGTTCGGGAACTACTTCCGCTCGCACGGCTACCGGCTTCCGCTCCCCGAGTACGGTACGACGATCTTCGCCATCCGCTACCAGCTCGAATACGATAAGCAGCCCGCGCCCGATTCGCCGCGCTATTCGCAAGGCGGCATCTTGCTGGGCAGCGGCAACATCGGCCCGATCACCGCATACCTGCACTATAATTTCGGCTCGGGCGGCGGCCCCGCCGCAACGTACTTGATGTTTGCCGCCGGTTACGACGCGCACACGCAGACGCTTTACCGCGGCGGACTCTTCGAACTGCCGCTGGCGCAGTCGCCCGGACAGCGTCTCGACGACTTGCAGCAGTACGGTTATTACGGCGCCCACGTCGGCTTGAACAATCTTCCGCTCTCCTCGCCGCGATGGGGCGCGATGGCCGAGCGGACGTTTGGAAATGTACGCGCCGACGTCGTGGTAGACGCGGGCTTCTATGCAGGCTCGGCGTACGGCGGAAAGCCGGTCGCAACCGGCGAGACCACATGGCTCAAAAGCCCCGAGATGAGCCTGTGGCTGCGCGACACGCTGCTGCAGAGCCGCAAGGGCGAGCTCGATCTCGGCGCCACCGCATTGGGCGGTACCCTCGGCGTGATGCCGACCGGTCGCCTCCCGTTCGCCGATCTCTACGAGCGCTATGGTTTGATCGGACACGCAAGTTACGGCGACCTCGATCTGCAGGCCGAGCAGTGGTACGGCGACGATCACGACGCCGACGGCTTCCTCACCAACCAGCATTCCTCGGGAGGTTACGTGCGGCTGAAATACTACCCGATTCCGCATGCGTACCTTGGCGTGCGCTACGATGCCTACGCCAACCCCTTCATCAATCGCGATTTCGTCTACTACGGCGCGGTGCAGATCGCGCCGTTCCGCATCCTCGCGCAAGAGGTGCAGCAACCCGGCCAACACCCATACTTCAGCTCCGCGCTGACAGTAGCTTTCCCGGGCCCGTTGAAGAACTAGGGCACAGGAAAGGCATACATGCGAGTGCTGGTAGTCGAGGACAACGTCCCGGTCGCGGAGTCGATCGCGGACGATGCTCGAGGCGCGCAAATACGCGGCGAACGTCGTAACCGACGGTGAAGCAGGGCTCGATCATCTGTTACGCCGGTGTTACGACGCGGCCGTCATTGACGTCGGCCTGCCGGGCATCGACGGTTTCGCGCTGGCGCGAAGCGCCCGCGCCGAAGGCGTGCAGACGCCGATCCTGATGCTGACGGCTCGAGATGCCGTCGAGGATCGCGTGGCCGGACTCGACTGCGGCGCCGACGACTACCTGGTCAAGCCGTTCGTGGAGGAAGAGCTCGCCGCGCGTATCGCAGCGATTCTTCGCCGCGGCGATCGTCCGATGCTCGGCGCCGTGGAAGCCGGCGGACTGCAGCATCGACCTCGCCGCGCGCAGCGTCACGTTCGACGGCAAGCCGGTAGCTCTCGGCGCCACCGAGTTCCGGTTGCTGGAGTTTCTGGCGCG
Organism: Vulcanimicrobiota bacterium; assembly: GCA_963699435.1. Classification (GTDB taxonomy): domain Bacteria; phylum Vulcanimicrobiota; class Vulcanimicrobiia; order Vulcanimicrobiales; family Vulcanimicrobiaceae; genus Cybelea. Next base: position 304,154 of record CAVOTV010000006.1, on the reverse strand, counting down.
CAACGCCGGGATCGCGCTCTCGCGCACTCAGATCGTCGAGCGGATTTGGGATTACGATTTCGAAGGTTCGAGCAATATCGTGGACGTGTACGTGAGCCAGCTCCGTCGCAAGCTCGAAGTCGCTGGGCGCAAAGGACGTCATCGAAACCGTCTGGGGCATCGGCTACCGCCTGCGAGCCGGTTGACGGGCGCCTCCCCCCGCATTGATCGCCCGAACCGCCGCACTCTATCTCGCGATCTTCGTCTGCGTTCTCATCGCGCTCAACGTGGGCGCGTATGCCTTCGTCGCGCGCGAATATGCGTCGCTGCTCGCGCCCGCGATGGCGACGCCCGAAGGCGCGGCGGCGTTCGGCGCCGCGACGCGCCGCGTCGGACTGACGCTCGCCGCCATCGACGTCCCGCTCGTGGCAATCGTAGCGATTGCATCGTATCTCTTGGCGCGAGCCGCAATCGCACCGCTCGAGGCGGCTCGCCGGCGCGAGCGCGACTTCTGCCGCCGATGCGGCGCACGAGCTGCGCTCGCCGCTCGCCGCGATCAGTGCGACCGCGCAGGCCGCACGATCGAGCGCCACCGGCGACGCCCGGGCGGCATTCGAAACGATCGCGCGCGGCGCGCTGGACGCATCGGCCGTGGTTGCCGACCTTTTGACGCTGGCACGCGATCCGGGCCGCACCGCGCTGCAATGCGAACCAGTCGATCTCGCGGCGATCGTGCTCGAGTCGTCGCGCGAGACGCGGGCGCTCGCGACGAGCCGCGGCGTGCGGATCGAAAGCCTGCCGGTCAGCGCCATCGTTGACGGCGACGCGCGGCGGCTCCGCGAGCTGGCGCGCAATCTGATCGAGAACGCCGTGCGCCACGCGCGCGCGAGCGTAACGGTCGCGTCGCGCCGGAATGGTCGACTCTGCGAGATCGTCGTCGACGACGACGGTGACGGCGTTCCGCCCGAGGAGCGCGAGCGCATCTTCCAACGCTTCTATCGCCGGGCGAACGATGGAACCGGCGCGGGGCTCGGGCTCGCGATCGCGCGCTGGATCGCTTCGGCGCACGACGGGGCGATCGCGGTCTGCGATGCGCCGTCGGGCGGCGCAAGGTTCGTCGCAACGATTCCCGCTCACGCTGAGGCACCCTAGGGGTCTCGCGACGCCGTAGCGCGTAAGTCAGGACGCCATGTCCTTTCGATCGCTTGCGGAGTTCGTCGACGCGCTGCGCGCCGCCGGCGAGCTGCATACCATCGATGCGACCGTAGATCCGCGGCTCGAGATCAGCGCCATCACCGACCGCGTCGTCAAAGCCGGCGGCCCGGCGCTGCTCTTCTCCGAACGTCAAGGGCTCGAGTTTTCCGGTGCTGACCAACCAGTTCGGCAGCCGCCGCCGAATGGCGATGGCGCTCGACGCAGCCGATCTCGACGACGCCGGCGCCCGCATCCGCAAGCTGCTCGACATCGCTCCGCCGCAGGCGATCGCTCGCCGGTAAAGTGCGCGCCGCGCTCAGCCTCGCGCCGCTGGCTAATGCGAGCCCGAAAATCGTGCGCGAAGGCAGCGTGCACGACGTGGTGGTGGCGCAGCCCGATCTGGGCAAACTTCCGATCCTCACGACGTGGCCGCTCGATGCCGGCCCGTTCATCACGCTGCCGCTCGTCATCACCAAAGATCCGAAAACGCAACGCTTCAACGTCGGGATGTACCGCATGCAGGTCTTCAGCGCGCGCGAGACCGGTATGCATTGGCAGCGGCACAAGCACGGGCGCGCGCACGCGCAAGCGTGGGGATCGAAAATTCCAGTGGCCGTCGCGATCGGCACGGATCCGGCGCTCACCTATGCCGCGACGGCGCCGCTTCCGCCGCTGCTCGACGAGTTCGCGTTTGCCGGATTGCTGCGCGGAAAACCGGTCGAGCTGATCCGGGCGAAGACGCGTCGATCTGATGGTGCCGGCGGATGCCGAGTTCGTGCTCGAAGGCTACGTGGATAACGACGACCTGCGCGTAGAAGGGCCGTTCGGCGATCATACCGGCGTTTATAGCCTCGCCGATCGCTACCCCGTCTTTCAAGTGACCTGCATCACGCATCGCCGCAATCCGATCTATGCGGCGACGGTCGTCGGCAAGCCGCCGATGGAAGATGCGTGGCTCGGCAAAGCAACCGAACGCATCTTCTTACCGCTGCTCCAGGCGATGCTCCCGGAAGTCGTCGACATGAATCTGCCGGTCGAAGGAGGCTTCCATAATCTCGCGATCGTCTCGATTCGAAAATCCTATCCGGGACAAGCGAAAAAGGTGATGAACGCGCTCTGGGGCCTCGGCCACATGATGATGCTCACGCGCGTGCTGATCGTCGTCGATTCGGACATCGACGTGCAGAACGCGCGCGAGGTCGCATGGTTCGTTCTCAACAACTTCGCACCGGAGCGCGACGTGGTGATGATGCCGGGACCGGTCGACGATCTCGATCACGGCTCGTATACGATCGCCTACGGCACGAAGATCGGCATCGACGCCACGCGCAAGGACGCGTCCGAAGGCTACACGCGCGAATGGCCGCCCGACATGGTGATGGACGAGACGACGAGCAAGACGGTGAGCGAGCGCTGGCGCAGTACGGGCTCGATCGCATCGAGCACGCACTGCGCGCCGACGGTTGGTCCGGGCAGGGGCCCCGGTTGAAGCCGGTGAAGTCGCGCTCTTTCTGCGCGAAATTCGGATCGAGCACACGCTCTTCGCGCTGCCTTTCGCGTACGTTGGCGCCGTGCTGGCGGCGCGCGGGGCATCCCGGCTCCGCATGCAGCTGGTGTGGATCACGCTTGCGGTGCTGGGCGCGCGAACCGCCGCGATGGCGGCCAATCGCTATTTCGACCGCGATATCGACGCACGCAATCCGCGCACCGCGCGCCGCGCGCTCGCCAGCGGCGCGCTCGCGCCGGCAACGATGCTGTGGGCGAGCGGCGCCGGGCTCGCTGCTGCTGCTGGTCGCCGCGTGGATGCTCAATCCGCTCTGCGTAAAGCTCCTGCCGATCGCCGCGCTGCTCTTGCTGGTCTATCCGCTCTGCAAGCGCTTCACGTGGACCACGCACTTCGTGCTCGGCGCCGTCGACGGTCTCGCGCCGCTCGGCGCGTACGTCGGCATCGCCGGCACGCATCACGCTCCCCGCCCTGCTGCTCTTCGCGGCGGTCACGATCTGGGTGGCGGGATTCGACATCATCTACGCGCTGATGGATTTCGGCGTCGACCGCGATCAAGGCATCTTCTCGCTGCCGGCCCGCTTCGGTGAAGCGAGCGGACGCGTGCTGCCGATCGCGCTGCACGCTGCGATGCTCGTGCTGCTTGGTGCGGCGGGCGCGCTCGCGCACGCCGGGCGGCATCTACTATCTCGGCGGTGCTCGCAGTCGCCGCGCTCATCATCTATGAAGAACGGCTCTTCCGCAGCGGGGCCAACCTTTTCGTCATCAACGAGCGCGTCTTTTTGTCGAACATGACGTTTTCCGTTTTCTTCCTCATTACCACGATCGGCGGCTACGCATGAAGCGGCGGGCCTTCATCGCGGCGGCATCGGCGGCGGCGATGCGGCGGTGCGGCGCAGGCTGCGCGCGCACAAATCATTCCGGGACAGCCGATCAATCAGCAGCAGTTCCTGCAGCAGTTCACGATCGCCGTTAACGTGACGCTGACCGGGCCTTTGCAGAAATACGGCCAAGAAGTGCGTCAAGGGCGTGCAAGCCGCGGTGGACGAGCAGAATCGTTTCAACGCGCCGATCTCGCACGTGTGGGGCACCTTGCCGCTCGACGACCGCAACGACGCCGGCGTGGCGGCGTCGAACGCTAACGTCGCTGCGGCAAACTTCACCGTCATCGGCATGATCGGAAACCTCACCGCGCCGATGACGCTCGCGGCGCTTTCACGCTATGCCAACGTCGGCTTTGCGGTCATCGTGCCGACCGTCACCGCCGACGCCGTGACGAAGCGAGGCTATCACAACATCTACCGGCTGCCCGCTAAGGACAGCACGTCGGGACGCCTCTTCGCCGGGGCGGCACTCGAAGGACAGCGCGGCATCACGTCGGTCGCCATAGCGTTCGACGGCGATTATGGATACGACGTCGCGAGCGGATTCGTGCAGCAGGCGCAGTTCGGACCATCATCCGAGCGAAGTGCTGCTCTTTCCGGCCAACACCACCGATCCGGCGCAGGCCGCCAGAACCGTGCTCGACCGGTCGCCCGGCTACGTGTTCCTCGCCGGCAAAACCGCCGAGTTCGGACCGATCGCCGACGCGCTGCGGCTGGCGGGATATACCGGCGATTTCGGCGCGGCGGACGGCTTCTACAACTCCGACACGATTACGACCTACGGGCGATCGCTGCAGGGCACGCTCGTCGCATCGCCGATGCCGCCGCTCGACCGCATCCCGAGCGCCGTATCGCTCGTCACGCGATTTCGAACGCGAGGTTTCGCAGATCACGACGCATTGTCCGCGTATGGCTACGCCGCCGCTCAGTTGATGATCGCCGCGGTCGCAGCGCGGCAACGCGACCTCGCGTCAACAACTCCTGACGTCGCTGCAGTCGGGCGGCACGTTCACGACGCTGGTCGGCCAGTTTGCACTTCAATATCGGCGGCGATCCGCTGATCCCGAACATTTTTCTGTATGCGATCGGCGCCGACGGCTTCAATTTCGCACGCCCCGCGATTCGCACCGGCTTCGTCTTCTAGCCGCCCCTTATCCGACGTATTCGTCCTCGGGCACGACCCGCATGCGATGCGGGGGACGCACCTTTTGCTTGGGCTGTTCTTCATTCTCTTCGATTGCGAGCATGAAGCGCAGGCGCCAAGTCCCGAGCGAGAGCGTAAAATGCGTTCCGAAATTTCCACGATCAAGCCTCCACGCGCTGCCACCGCCAGACGGCAATCGCACCATAGACGACAAAGAACATGATTTCGAGCCCAAACCGAAGAGGTAAAATTATCGGGCCGGTAGGTGACCGTGCCGTCGTCGGACGGGACGGCCATCGAGACGTAACTCAAGGGGTTCAGCCGCGAGATCACCCACGCCACGTCGTGGATGAAGAGCGCGATGACGTTTTGCGTCGGTAAGAGCGTAAGGACGCCGACGACGCCCGCGACCGGCAGCGCTGCGGCCAGCACGCCGATCCACGAGCGGTTCAGCCACGTCGTGAGCGCGCAGAGCAGGGCGTACCATGCGAGCGGACACGCGATCCCCATCGCGATTGCCCGCGCGTTGATGCCGCCGAAATCGAGCGACGGCGTCTCGAAGAGCAACTGACAGATGTAGAGCGCGACGATGGTGAGCAGCGACGTCCCGAGAATGCCGAGGACGTCCACGCCGATCGCGCCGACGGCAAAGCGAGCGCGGGAGACCGGTTTGGTGAGCGATACCTCCAAATGGCCGTCGATCTCGCGCGCGAGCGGCGCGGCCAAGAACGTTCCGACGATGATCGCGAACAGATCGGCGAAGGCCATATAGTAGAGCATCGGCACGGAGCCGTTGGTATCGATCGTCGTCGTCGTGACCGATCCGTGGCGCGACTCCTGAACTTGGATACTGCCGACGCTGACGCGTTTCGCATCGCTATGCGCGCGAGCCGTCGGCTCGGTGACGACGATGTGCTTTCCCTGCTGCCCGTGGTCGTCGATGACGACGTGGGTTTGCTCGGCGGGGTTGTCGAGCACGGTGCGTTTCGTCCCGTCGGGCAACAGCATGTGGCTAACGGTCGTACCCGGGTCGTGGAAATGCTCGATCCACGCGTCGGGCGACATATATCGCGCCACCGAGATCCGCAAAACGACGGCGAGCAGAACGAAAATCGCCAGAATGATGGCGACGACGCGCAAGCAGTTGCGCACGCGCAGCCACTCAACGTAGTTCATGATGTGGTTTCCTTTGCCACGATGTCGGCCGTGGCGGTTGCCGGCGAAACGGCATAGAGGAAGATGTCTTCGAGATTGAGATCGACGACGCGAACGCCCATCGCGCCCGCGGCGGTCAATTTTGCGGCGATGTCGTCGGCGCCGCCGGTGACCAACAGGCGCAGGATGCGCTCGGTCCGGTCGCTGCGCGCGACGCGCGCGTCGTTCGGCGATCCCGTCGAGGCTGAAGGTGGCGTTCGGAAAGATGCCTTCGACGATCTTGCGGTCGCCCTTGAGATCGTCCACCAGGCCTTCGAGCACGAGGCGTCCGCGATCGATCACCGCGATCTGCTCGGCCGCACGCTCGACTTGGCCGATCTGATGCGACGAGAAGATAACCGAGTTGCCCTTTGCCGCTTCGTTGATCATCAGGCTCAGCACGTGGCGCTGATTGATCGGGTCGAGACCGCCGGTCGGCTCGTCGAGCACGAGCGTCTCGGCGTTGCGCGCGAAGGCCAGCGCCACCATCACGGCGGTCTTCATGCCTTTCGAGAGCACTCGCGCGCGTTTGCGCGGATCGATGTTGAACGTTGTCAACAGTTCTTGCGCGCGCTTGGGATCGAACGACGCGAACGCACGGCGGGTCATCTCCACGTGCTCGGCCACGGTCATCCAATCGTAGAGGACGCTGCGCTCGGGCACGTAGGCGATCCGCTCGAACGTTGCCGGGTCGAGCGGCTTGCCTCCGTAAAGGATCGTTCCGCTCGTCGGATAGGCGAGGCCCAACAGACACTTAAACATCGTCGTCTTGCCGGCGCCGTTGGGCCCAAGCACGCCGAAAACGCTGGCCTCCGGGATTTCGAGCGAAAGGTCGTCGACCGCGACGGTCGGACCGTATACTTTACGCAGGTGAGAAATCGAAATGTTATTCATGCTTACTCGCTAAGCTCCGCACCATACCACCGCGTGAGCGCGGCTTCAAAGAGTTCGCGCACCTCTCGGAGCGCCAATCCGACCGACCTCGCCTCGCGCAACGCTACGTCGAGCGCATCGCCGCCGATTTCGGCGGCTACTTTCGGCGAGTCCATCACACCGTTGTCGCGTACGAAGGATCCGCGCCCCGGTGAGGTCTCGATCACTTGCTCGCGTTCGAGCTCGCGGTATGCGCGCGCAACGGTGTTCGGGTTGACGGTGAGATCGATCGCGAGCTGCTTGACCGTGGGGAGCTGTTCCCCCGACTGCAGGACACCGAGTGCGACGGATCGCTTGATTTGCTCGATGATCTGCAGGTAGATCGGGACGCCGCTACGCGGATCGACCGTTAAGACGGCCGGCATGATCGGGGGTTCCTTAAACTTCGGACCCCAGCCAGGGAAGAGCTCGGCAGGACGACGGTCGGGGAGACGGACGGGGGTCCGGGTTTCGCGGACCGTCTCGGCATTGGCGAACGTGTGGGTCATGTCAGGGTTCCTTTCAACAGCCTAGTACCATCAATCTATCGTACTAGTACACTAGTACAATAGAACGATGGTACGCCATTGTCAAGCCCCTTGTTTGCCCGATTCCCTCAAATCGGCAAAACGCGGGTCGTTGGCGATCTCGGTGGCCGCGTAATCGCTGTCGCTGCGCCAGCGGCGAAGCCACGAGAGTGCGCCGTGCCGGTCGCCCAGTGCGGCGAGCGCCGCCGCAAGGTCCTCCGGGTCGACTCGATTGCTCTGCGACTGCGCGATCGCAAGCTCCGTCCGCCCGCGGCGGGACTCGCCGGATCGGGCGTAGAGGGCTGCCAGCAGCGCCGCCGACTCGCCGCCGCACGACGCGCATTTAGCCGCCATCCGGCGGAAGGTCCGGTCTGCCAAAGCACGGTTGCCCGTCGCCTCGTAGGCTAGGCCGAGCGTCTCGTAGGCGTCGTTGCGCTGAGGCGATAGATCGAGCGCTTCGCGCTCGTATGAGATCGCGGCGCTGTAATCCCGCTCGAGATAGGCGGTGGTTCCGAGCCACGCCGTCGTCGAGACCGAGAGCGGATCGAGTTGTGCCGCCTTGGCGAGCTCACCGTAGGCTTCGCGTACTCGGCCCCGCTGCAAGAGCGCGATGCCGAGCCACTCATGTGCCGACCCGCTGGAGGGATCCAGCGCGATCGCGCGCCGCAGATCCGTGAGCGCGGCGGCGGCCTCCGACGGCGTCTCCTTCATCGTCGCCGACCACAACAAACCGAGCACCGCGTAAGCCTCGCCGCTGTTGGGATCGAGTGCCAGCGCCGAGTGCGCGTACGCTCGCGCGCGAGCGACGTCGAGTTTTGCCGGCATCGTGCCATAGCCGTAGTTCGCCATGATCGCGTTGGCCGACGCCAATCCGGCGTAGCCGCGCGCGTCGCGCGGATCGTTGGCGACGATCTGTGAGAAATAGGCGACGCTCTTGGCGATGCCGTCGCGCGTGCGCTGATTCCAATAGTAGCGGCCGATCGCATACAGCCTCGTATCCTCCGCGATCATCGGCGAGCGCGCGACGGAACCGGAGACTTTGCTCGAGCTCAATGCCGAGCCGCCGAGCAGCGCGAGCGCGATGCCCGCGGCAACCGCCAGGCCGCGCCACGGCGAAACGCGGGCGCGCACGAGCGCGGGCTGCGGACGCGGCACGTCGTCGCGCCGAAAAACCGGAGCGGCGAACCGGTAGCCACGGCGTGGAATCGTCTCGATCGCGCCGGCGTTCCAGCTCTTGCGCAACGTTTTGCGCAGCACGTAGACGTTCTGCGCGAGATTCGCTTCGTCAACGTAGCCCTCGGGCCAAATGCGCTCGAGCAACTCGCTCTTTGCATAAACTTCGCCCGGATGTTCGACGAGCGCCAAGAGCGTCTCGACGACTTTCGGCCCGATCGGAATAGGTTCGCCACGCTCGAGCAAGAGCAACCGCTCTTCGTCGAGTTGGAATGGCCCGAATTCGTAAACGCTCATGCCCGGCACTCCTCGAAAGAACTCATAATCGCCAGTCTATCGACTATATACGCGTTTCGGCTGTGAAAGTTTTCGTCTTTTGCCCGGTTGCTTAAAACGGCGTCAGGGAGCGAAGACCCGCAGCGACCCCGGGAGGATATCGAAGCGGGCGGGCGTCGTTCCCGCGGGTTCTCCGTCGGCGCTGATGTGATGTGGGCGCCGGGTGAAGATCTCGAACGCCTTCGCGCTGTAGGTTCGCAAGCCGGGGGCCGGCCGGCGCCGCCCTCCGGCGATCGCACCCGCGACCGAGATGAGCTGGGCAACGCTTTCGATCCGCACTGCATAGAGGTCGAGCCGTCCGTCATCGATTGCCGCATCCTGCACCGAGACGAAGCCGCCGAACCGCGCGCTGTTCGCGATCGTGAGCTGCACGGTCTTGAAGCGCTTATGGTGACCGTCCCACGTCACGTCAACGTAAAACGGCCGAGCGTGGCGCAACACGTGCGCGAGGCTCGCGGCGATCGCGAAGAACCCGTAGCGCTGCTTCGCCTCGGGGCGCTGCCGGCGGGCGAGCCTGCTCGAGAGACCGATGCTCGCTTCGGTCGTGTAGTAAACGCCGTTCACCCGCGCGGTATCGATCCGAAGCTCGCGGCCCGATGCGATCGCCGCGCACGCGCCGTCGATATCGGGCGGAATCGTTAGCGCCCTCGCCAGATCGTTGAACGTGCCCAACGGCACGATCCCGAGCGGAACGTCGAGTTCGAGGGCGCGCGGGATCTGGCTCGCGACGGTACCATCGCCGCCGGCCACGATGATTGCGTCGATGGGCCGCGGCGGCGTCCCGCGGGCGACGAGCTCGATGCCGCGACTCGTCAACGCGTCGCGGACGCTCTCGCCGCAGCGAGCACCCCGCCGTGACATCGGGTTGACGACGAGCTCCGCGAGCACGAATCAACGATCGCGCAAGAGCCGAAGGTAGTTGATACCCGCCCAGAAGGCGACGGCCGCGAGTACGAGTGTCCCGCCGACCATCACGACATAGCCGAGCCCGATGCCGATCGTCGTGAGCGAATCGACGTAGCCGACGGCCTTCGCGGATTCCGTCAGGTCCACGTAGACGGCATGGAAGATCACCCAGACGATTGCGGCGCTCACCGCGCAGACCAAGCAGATCGTGAGGGAGCGCATCCGTTCCTCGCGACGATTCACGAGGGCAGCTTCGCCGCCGGCGGGCGGAGAAACCCTCGCAGCATGCATCTTCCCCTTCGCGCTCCCCGTCCGCACAATCCGGCCCCGGAATCGCCCTACGAAGTGCTCGCGCTTTTTACCGGCGCGATGGTGGGCGCGTCGCTCTTCATCGTCGGCACCGGCTCGCTGATGACGTTCTTCAGAACGGCGCTCGGCCTGAGTCAGGTGGAGCTGGGCCTGATCTTATCCGTGCAGATGTTCGGCTCGGTCGCGATGACGTCGGTGGCGGGATTGCTGACGGACCGCTACGGCGACCGGGACGTCGTGTTTTGGAGCGGGCTCTTCATGGGCTTGTCGCTCATCGCCGGCTCGCTCGTGCAGAACTACGCGTGGCTCGTCGCGTGCCTGCTCGCCTACGGCATCGGATATGCGGCGGTCACTCCGGCGGGAAGTCATGCGATCATCTTCTTCTTCAAGAAGCAGGACCGCGGTCTCGCAATGGGCGTACGGCAGTGCGGCGTGCCCGTCGCCGGCGTGATCGCATCGCTGCTGCTGCCCGCGATCGCCGCGCGCTTCGAATATCGCGGCGCGCTCGCAGCGGCGGGAATCCTCACGCTCATGGCGTGCACCGTGGCGTCGGGACTCTATCGCGAGCCGCAGGAGCTTCAGGGCGAACGCGTCTCGCTGCGTGCGATGCTGCTCGAGATGATTTCGATCGCGCGCGAGCCGCGGCTCATCCTGCTCACGATCACATCGATGATTTTGATCTGCGCGCAGTTCGCGCTGATCGGCTTTCTGAGCTTCACGTTCGTGCATGCCGCGCTCTATCCGATCGGAGTCGCCGTCGGCCTCTTCACGATCTCTCAGGTTGCAGCGATCGCGGGGCGGCTCGGGTGGGGCTGGATCAGCGACCACGTCTTCGGCGGAAGCCGCACGCTGCCGCTCGCCGCAGTCTGCGTCCTCGTCGCGCTGGTCGCGCTCGGCATGTCGACCGCGAACCCGGCGACGCCGTATTGGCTGGCAGCAGCGCTCGCCGCCGCGCTCGGATTTACCGCCGAAGGATGGCTCGGCGTCAGCGTGATCGGCTTTGCCGAAATCGGCGGCGAGGAGCACTCGGGGAGCGCGCTCGGCGTCGGTCTTACCTGGACGCTGCTCGCGGCGATGCTCACCCCGGCCATCTTTGGGGCGGTCGCGCAAGTGCACGGCTTCGATTATGCGTGGCGCGGGCTCGCGCTGATCTCGGTCCTCGGCGTCGTGCCGGCGCTGCTCGCCAGCTCAGTCGTCGTCGGGATCCTCCGACGAGAGCGGCTGCCGTAGGAAGTAGCTCGCGGAATGGCGCGCGCGGATGGTTTGAAAGTGCAGCGGCGCTTGCGAAAAATCGAAACAATCGGAGAGGTCGTCGGCGCGAACGTCGGTCGTATGCAGCGAGCCCAGCGCGAACGTCTCTTCGACGAACTTTAAAATGCTGCCGAACTCGTGTTGCACGTGCGAGATGTAGTGGGGCTTTGCGTACGGTGAGATCACGATCAGCGGCACGCGAAAGCCGAGCTCGTAGGAGTTGTAGTGCGGCGGCGGGACGTGATCGTACCACCCTCCCCAATCGTCCCACGTAACGAAGATCGCGGTATCGCTCCAGTAGGCGCTCGAACCGAGCGCGTTGACGACCGACGCGACCCACGAGGGGCCGGTACCGTTCGTCGATCCCGCATGGTCGGAGGCGGCGGCCGTCGGTGTGACCCAGACCACGTCGGCCAAATCGCCGTGCGCGATATCGGTCAGCACCGTCGACGGCGGCGCGATCACGTGGGTCGCGTACGCGCTGCTCTTGCGGATGTGCGAGATGGCGTCAGGTGCGTTCCAAAGGCCCGGCGCGACGCGCGCGAGATAATACCGCCAGCTCACCGATTTGCGATCGAGCAGATCCATGAGGGTCGTGCGGTCGAAACAGGGATAGGTCCCCTGATTTTCGTTGCCGAGCTCGTCGATCAGCCATACGAACGATCCGACCGGGGAATCGCAGCCGCCGGTGAAGCCGCCGTACGGATTGAATGCGTTTCCTGCCGCGCGCAACGACGACCCATCGGAGATCGTTGACGTTCCGCTGATGATATACTGATGCGCCGGGAAGCTCGGGCCTTCGTTCGACTGAAACATGCGATCGCCGAATGCGTAGGTGGACGCGAGTTCGAAATACGGCTGCACCTCGCTGCGCGGAACGTATCCGTAGGCACGAACGCCGCGCGGCGGACATTTCCGTCCACGTTTGCACTCCGAGTTCACGTTGTTGAATCCGTCGAGCTTCCCATTGGCCTCTTCAACGACGAAGGCGCTGTGCTCGTGGCTAATGTCGTAGTTGCCGGTCAGAAGAATCGGGCGCAGCTTCACCGTCTTACCGTCGGAGTTCTTTCCGCTGCGAACGGTGTCGGCGCCGTTGAGGCCGTTGAAGAGGTCGTCGACGCTTCGGTTCTCTTGGAAGATGATGACGACGTGACGAATCTTCGACGAAGGCCCCGATGCAATGGCGAGTAGCGTCGTCGCCGATGCGTCGCGTGCGGCCGGCGCGAGGGCGCTTTGGCCGCATCCCCAGAGCGATCCCACGGCGAGGACGGACGCGAGCGCCGCGTTACGGCTGTATTTGAAAGAGCGTTCCATTATCGTGCGTTCCGCCGCCCAGCGTCGTGCCGTAGAGCGAGTTGCTTTCGGAGACGAGCGGAGTCAACGGCCCCGCGCCGTCGGCGTGACCCCTGAACCGGTAGAGCCTGGCGTAACGCCCCGCTTCGTCAATGTCGAAGACCGTTCCGCATCCGACGATGCCGCGGCCGATGCACGCGGGCTCCGCGCTCCCGCCGTCCATCGTCGTTCCATACATCGTCTTCCCGACGAGCGTTAGTCCCGCGTACGGCAGCGCGCCGTCGGGCGCACCTTTGAAACTATAGAGCACGTGCTCGGTGCCCGACGGCGTCAACTCGAAGATCGTTCCTGCGTCGGCGAATGCGCCGCCGGCCGTGGTCGTGCCGAAGAAGTTTCCGCCTGCAGCCGTGAGACCGGCGTACGGCTCCGCGCCGTCGGGATAGCCTTTGAAGCTATACACGATCCGCTCGCTCGAGCCTGAAAACTTGAAGACCGCGCCGTAATCGTAGCGGCCGCCGTAACTCGTCGTCCCATAGAAGGCGCTGCCCGATACGATCGGCGTTCCGGCGGGGTTCGCGCCGTCGGGTTTGCCGGCAAAGCGATGAAGCACCCGTTCGTCGCCCGACGTCGTGACCACGAAGAGCGTGCCGCAGCCCACGGAGCCTTGGCCGCGGCAGCCGCTGTTGCCGCCCGCACTCGTGGTGCCGTACAGTTTCCCCCCGAAAGCGGCCAATCCGGCCAAGACCGGCAGCGCGCCGTCGGTGCCGCCTTTGAAACTATAAACGACGTGCTCGTCACCCGACGGCGTAATCGAAAAGACGGTGCCGTCGCCGGCGCTGCCCCCATCCTCCGTCGTGCCGTAGAGCACGCCGTCGATCGCGACGAGCGACCCCTCGGGCTGTGCGCCGTCCGCGCCGCCTTGAAAACTGTAGAGCGTGCGCGTCGAGCCGCCGCTGCGCACGAAGACGGTACCGAGCGTTTTCGTCCCGCCCCCGGTCGTCGTGCCGTAGAGCGTTCCGTTGTAATCGGCGAGCCCCGCAGGCGCCGACCCGGACGGCGTTCCCGGAAAGCGATAGATCAACTGATAACCGGCGTGAACCGGCAGCGCGGCGGAGGTACCGGAGGCGAGAGGCAACGTCGAGTTCGGGCCGCCGGAACACGCCGCGAGCGTGAGAGCACAAAGCAAGCGAACCGGACGCATCTTTCTGCGTTCTTGTTGCCGGAGCGCGCCGCGTTCCTTCCCGGCACCGCTCGGTCAAGGCGGCATGGCGAGCAACCCCGAACGATGCGGCGTGGAACGCTGGCCCGAACTACACTACGACGACTGGAAAGAGACGATTACGACGCTGCACCTCTGGACGCAGGTCGTCGGCAAGATTCGCTTGACGCAGACCCCGATGGTCAATCACTGGTGGAACGTGACGCTCTACGTCACCTCGCACGGCCTGACGACTTCAGAGATTCCGTACGAACGGGGTTCGTTCGAGATCGCCTTCGACTTCATCGATCGGCGGCTGCGGGTTTCCGACTCCGACGGTAAGAGTGCGTCGTTTCCGCTCGAGCCGATGACCGTCGCGGCATTCTACGCGCGCGTCATGGAGAGTCTCTCGAGTCTCGGCATCGACGTTCGCATCCATAAGAAGCCGAACGAGGTAGCCGAAGCCATTCCGTTCGATCGCGATACCACGCACGCGTCGTACGACGGCGAGTACGCAGAGCGCTTCTGGCGGGTGTTGCTCCAAATCGTGCGTCTCTCCCGAATCTTTCGCGCGAACTTCGTCGGTAAGGCGAGTCCGATCCACTTTTTCTGGGGCAGCTTCGATCTGGCCACATCGCTCTTCTCGGGGAGAACCGCACCGCCGCATCCCGGCGGATTTCCGAACATGCCGGATTGGGCAACGCGCGAAGCCTACTCTCACGAAGTCTTCAGCGTCGGACTTTGGCCCGGCGGTTATGGTCTCGATACATCGCTCTACGCCTACATCTATCCCGTGCCCGACGGTCTCGACCGAGCCCCGATCGCGCCGGGCGCCGCTGCGTGGAATGCCCAGCTTCGCGAGTTCGTGCTGCCCTACGAGGCCGTGCGGACGGCCCTCGATCCCGATGGCAGCGTGCTCGAGTTCTTCGAATCGGCCTACGCGGCGTGCGCGGACGCAGCCAAGTGGGACCGAGCCGCGCTGGAACGGCCCAAGCCGCAGGGGCAGCCGGCATAAGCAAAAACGCCCCGCATATCGGAGCGCTCTTGCAGACTACTCAACTGTCCCACGGCCTCTTTACCCCGTCTTAGCGGAACTCAAACCTGCCCGTTCGGTGGCCAGACGCGGAAGGTCGAGGTTGCCCCGAGCCCATGCGCGGGCGAGTGTGAGCGAGGTGATGCGCCAGTTGCCGCCGGCCTGCACGAGTTCGAAGAGGTAGCACCCTCCCACGATCCAGTGGTCGTTGGCCCCCAAGGATGGGTCGTCGATGAAGTGCCAGGCCACAACCGACGCCGATGCCGAGGCACGGTCGTACTCGACGACCACGTGCGGCTGCGCAATGAGGTGGGTGGTATGGGTGAAGCCCGGGATCATGCGGCGCCAACGCTCCACCAAATCCGCCGGGCTCAAAACTTCCGGCTCGCCGCCGAAAAGGGAAGTGTAATCGACCCGCACTTCCTGAGAGAAGAGCGCCCAGACACCGTCCCAGTCGCGCGCGTCGACGCGCACGCCGAGCGCTCCGATAACGTCGCTAACTTCCACTAATCGTGACTTTCTCGCCGCCGACCCACGTTTCGGAGATCTTGATATCGCCGAGTTTGATTGGATCGGTAGCGAGCGGATTGCTCTCGAGCAGCACGAGGTCGGCGTACTTGCCGACGGCGAGCGAGCCCGTTTTATCGCCGAGTCCGCACTGCGCCGCTGCGACCGTCGTCATCGCGCGAAGACCGGCTTCGAGCGGCACGCGTTGGTTCTCGCCGACCACGCTGCCGTCGATGGAGCAGATCCGCGTGACCGCGGTCCCAATCTCGCGCAACGGCGCGATCGGCGAACACGGGCAATCGCTGTGGATTGAAAACGGAATGCCGGCCGTGCGGAAATCGTTGGCCGGATTGAAGCGTTCGGCGCGCGGCGCGCCAAAGATCGTGTCGCGGTACGCGGCGCCGTAGTAATAAAGGTTGTTCATGAGGTGGCTGGGCTGAACGCCCATTGCCTTCATGCGCGCGATCTGCCCGGCGTTAGCGAGCGTGCAGTGCTCGATACGGTTGATCCCTTCCGGCGGCGGGCTCGCGCCATAGGCCGCCTCGATTGCGTCGAGCGCTCGTTCGAGCGAAGCGTCGCCGTTGCAATGGATTGAAATCGGCCAGCCGCCTTGCTTTACCTTGAGCACTAGCGCGTTGAGTTCGTCGGCCGTGTAGTTGGGCAGACCGCGCGACGTGGAGTTGAGATACGGCTCGGATTGAAAGCCCGTCTCTTGTTGCGGCGAGCCGTCGGAAACGATCTTGACTGCGTAAAACGACAGCAGCGTTCCCGGAATCTCGACGGCGCGTGGGCCCGGTCTGCCGTATTGCGCGACGAATGTGTTCGCGATATCGAGAAATTCGACGGCCGGACTCGCGCTATAGCGCACCGGCGACGTCGTCATCACCGCTTTGTAGGCCTCGAGGGCTTCGGGCGTCGGCGCGTACGCGCCGGCTTCGTGAACCATGGTGATTCCCAAAGCGGCGCTTTGGGCGAGAAACTGCTTGACGGAGCTCGAGACGAGATCGAGCGTGAGCTTCGGCAATCCGAGCATGAACTTCGCGAGCGCCGGCGGCTCGAAGATCATGCCGTTTAAATCCCCGCTCGCATCTTTGCCGAAATGTCCGCCGCCCGGCAAGTCGCCGGTCGTCGCGGTTACTCCCGCGAGTTTGAATGCGGCGCCGTTGCCGGTAGCCGAGTGCATGCTGATGTAGTACGCAAAGATCGGATGCTCGGTCGAGACGCCGTCGAGATCTTGGATCGTGAGATCGCCGCCCTGCAAAACGTTATCGTAGGAGGCGGCATAGAGCCATTGCCCCGCCGGCAGTTGAGCTGCGCGACTTTTTAGCGCGGCCAAGACCTCGGCTTTGGTCTTGTAGGTGTCGTAACCGATATTCATCATTTGCGTGAGCATGATGCCGCCGGGGATCGGATGCTGATGCGGATCGATCAACCCCGGCATCAGCGTGCGGCCGTCCAGATCGATTTTCCGCGCCTCCGAGCCCGCGGCGCGCAGCACGTCGTCGCGCGTGCCGACCGCTACGATGCGATTGCCCGAGATCGCCAGCGCTTCCACGACGCTCATCGTATCGTCCATCGTGATGACCGGACCACCGCTAAACACCGTCGTCGCTTGCCCGGCTGCTTGGACGCGTCGAGAAAGGCCGTAGGCCGCGACCCCTGCAGCCGCAGCCGACGTTGCAATGAATCGCCGGCGCGAACGAGGCGCGCGCAAAAAGCTCTCGATACCAAAAACGTCGCCGACGCAAACTTTACACATACACTGAAAATTCGTGTTTCCCGAGCACGGGCCTTCAATTTTGAGAGGCGGGGAGCACGTGATAAAAGGTTGTGGCATTTTTCGTGACGTAGCGGAACGGCCGTGAGCGAAGCGAGCGTTATGCGGTGGCTTCTCGGCGGCGATCCGGCGATTCGCTGGCAAGTCATGCGCGATCTCACGCACGAGCCGGATGACGTCGTTGCGCTCGAACGATCGCGCGTCGCGCGTGAAGGCTGGGGACGCGCCCTCCTCGATCGTCAAAAGCCTGCGGGCTGGTGGACCGACGCCGACGAGGAAGGTTGGATGATCACGATGGACGCGCTCGCCCTCTTGCGGGAGATGGGCGTGGATCCGGCGAGCGATGCGGCGCGCCGCGCGATCGCGCGCGTTCGAGCGAATCTGACCTGGAAGCGGCTCGGCAACCGTCCGTATTTCGACGGTGAGACCGAGGCATGCATCAACGGCGCCATTCTCGCCTTCGGGAGCTATTTCGGCGAGCGCTGCGATCGCATCGTCGAACGTCTCTTGAGCGAACAACTCGACGACGGCGGGTGGAACTGCGACGCGCCGCCGAGCACGCGCTCGTCGTTCAACTCTACGATCCGTGTGTTGGAAGGGTTGCTCGAGTTCGAACGCCGCTGGGGTGCTTCGACCGCGATAACCGATGCGCGGCTCAAGGGAGACGAATACTTGCTCGAGCGCCGCATGTTCCGACGCTTGAGCGACGGCGAGGTCGTCAATCGCGCGTGGACCCGCTTTACGTTTCCGACGACCTGGCACTATGACGTCTTGCGCGGGCTCGACTATCTCCGCAGCGCCGGCTGCAAGCCCGACGAGCGCGCCGCCGAGGCAATCGGCGTGGTCGAAGCTCGACGCCATCAAAACGGCCGCTGGCCGATGAACCATCTCCATCCCGACCGATTGGGCTTTGCCGTCGAGCCCGAAACCGGCAGAGCGAGCCGCTGGAACACCATGCGCGCGTTGCGCGTCTTGAATTGGTACCATCGGCGTTAGCGCCCTACGCGGCCGGCGTGCGCTCCGATCGTCCTGGAAGGCAGGTACGTGCCCCAACGATATCGCCAAGGCGCAAGGTTTCGATCAGGTTCTCGGATTCGCTACGCTGGCACGCCCGCTGCAACCCGAAGCAAACTTTTTGCCGACTTTCTCGAGCATGATGTTGCGGCAAAACCGGCTCGCTCACGATTGAGGCACATAGCTACGGCTCGCTCGTCGACGCTTGTCGCGATGCCAAAACTCGGAACCGAGGCGAAGATCGTCGACGTCGTGACGCTCGGCGGGCCGCTGCCGTTGCGCGGGACGCCTCTGGCGGAGGCAAGAATCGCTGGAAGATCAGCATGATGTTCGGCCTGCTGGACTATGCCGAACAAGCCGCACTACGTTCAAGCCGCAGGCACGGCGTGGATCTGCTTCATTCCGGGCATTCGGAGTTGCAACTACTCGGAGGAAACGTTCAAGAAGATTCTCGTGGACGGCACCGGAGTGGAGCTTCCGTGGGACGGCGTCGTCGAAACGAAGGCCGCGATGTCGACGGATATTCCCGACGCGGTTGCAGCGACGTTTCCGCTCTCGCACGTCGAACTACAGTGCAAGTCCACGGTCATCAATTGGGTCGCGAAGCAACTGCAATAGCGGCGCTCTAAAGACCGATCCCGCAGCGCCGCTTCGACCTGCCCAGAAAGGGACTCGAACCCCCACGGTGTTGCCACCACTGGTACCTGAAACCAGCGCGTCTACCAATTCCGCCATCTGGGCGCGGAGCGACCTCGTTTCGCGCCGCTTCGCGCGACGCCCCTCTCTCGAAACCCGCCGCAGCGAAAAGCGGTTGGGAGGGACCTGGATGGTCCTTCCTCTCTTTACCGCTGACGACGCGGCAACGCTCGATCCGTACTCGCAGGCGGTCACCGCCGCCGCCGAGCGCGTGAGCCCAGCGGTCGTGAGCATTGAAGTTCGCAACGGCCGTCGCGGCGGAAACGGCAGCGGCTTCGTCTTCACGCCCGACGGTTTCGTGATGACGAACAGCCACGTCGTGCACGATGCCGACCGGATCACCGTCGCGCTGCTCGACGGTCGCGAACTTCCGGCAACGCTCGTCGGCGACGATGCCGCACTCCGACCTCGCGGTCCTGCGCGTCGACGCACCCGAGCTCGCGCATGCCGCGCTCGGCGATTCGAGCGCGTTGCGGCCCGGTCAACTCGTCGTCGCCGTCGGCAACCCGTACGGCCTTGCCTACACGGTCACGGCCGGCGTCGTCAGCGCGCTGGGACGATCGCTGCGCTCGCAGTCGGGACGACTGATGGAAAACATCATTCAAACCGATGCGGCGCTCAATCCGGGCAACTCCGGCGGCCCGCTGGTCGCCGCGTCGCGGCGACGTGGTCGGCGTGAATACCGCCGTGCTTCCCGGCCAAGGCTTATGCTTTGCGATCGCCATCGACACCGCGAAACACATCGCGAGCTTGATCATGCGCGACGGACGCGTCCGCCGCGGCTATCTCGGCATCGCCGCGCAAGACATCGTGCTCGCCCAAGGCGGCGGCGCGGCGTCTCGGCTTGGCGGACCGCCGGGCCATCGTGATCGACTCGGTCGAGCCCGGGAGCCCGGCCGATACCGCCAAGCTCGCGACCGGCGACGTGCTGCTTGCCTTTGAAGGCGCACGTTTGCAGCAGCGTGGATGCTCTGCACAAGGTGCTGACGAGCGTCGACCTGCAGCCGCTCGTACAAAATTGAGGTCGTGCGCAAAAGCGAGCGATTTTCGAGAATCGTCCTGCCGGTGGAGTCGCCGCGCTGAGCGGCCTCGAATAACGGCCTCGAAAATGGTCCGCAAGCTCTTGCCGATTCTCGGCATCACGTTTATCGATATCGTCGGCTTCAGCATGCTGATTCCGATGCTGCCGTATTTCGTGACCCACTTCGGCGCATCGGCATTCGTCGTCGGTTTGCTGATGGCGACGTTCTCGCTTTGCCAGCTCGTCTCGGCACCGCTCTGGGGCTACATTTCCGACCGGACCGGACGCAAAATGGTACTTATCATCAGTCAGATCGGCGCCACGATCGGTTGGGCGATGCTGGGGCTGGCGCCGAATATTGCGGCCCCGCTCGCAGTCGCGCCGATCGTGGTTGTCTTTGTCGGCGCGCGTCGTCGAGGGCATCTCGGGCGGCAACATCAGCATCACGCAGGCCTACGTCGCAGATCTGGTCGATGCCGCAGGACCGTTCGCCGGGCGTTCGGTTTGATCGGCGCGATGTTCGCCGCGGGCATGGTCTTCGGTCCGGCCGGCGGCGGCCTTCTCTACGGGCGAGTTCGGGTTCGCGATGCCGTTTTTGGTAGCCGCGGGGCTGCAATTCCTCACGCTGTTGCTCACGATCGTCATGCTGCCCGAATCGCGAGCGCATCTCGAGGGCGAAGAGCGCCTCGGCTTCGATGCGATTCTCGCGAGTTTCCACAAGCCGCGGCTCGCGCGCATCCTCTGGCAGAAGCTTGCGATCGCGCTCGCCCTTTACGGCTGGTTTGCGGTCTTCGCGCTCTACCTGCAGCGGCAGCTCGGCTTTACGCTGACGCAGACCGACTATCTCTTCAGCGGCTTTGCGATATTCAGCGCGGTGATGAACGCGGTCGTGGTCGGCCGCGTCTCGGCGCGACTTGGCGACCGCGCGATGTCGAACGTCGGCCTCGGCTGTTTGATTGCGGGGTTCGCGCTGGTGCCGTTCGTGCACAACGTCGTGCCGTTCTTGGCACTCGCGATGATGCTCTTCGGCTTCGGAATGGCGCTGACGAATACCGGAATTACGGCGCTTATCAGCAACACCGCCTCCGACCGCGAGCAGGGAACGGTGCTCGGAGCCAGCTCCTCGCTCGACTCATTATCGGGCATCCTCGCGCCGCCGGTCTCGACCGAGATTCTCGGCGCGCTCGGGCCCCGATTTGCGGGCGCCGAATCGCTGGCACTTGCGGTCGTTGCGTTCGGCATGGGTCTGCGCAGCGCTCGCGGTGAACGAGTCTCCTTACGCGCCGGCGACGGCGCCGTCACGCTCGCACGCGAGATCGAAATGTCGGAGGTACCGTGAAGACCAAACTCACCGGAACGACGCTGCCCGTGCTCGAGGTTGGGCTGGAGCAGGGCGACGTGATCGTCGCCGAGCCCGGCGAGTTCTCGTGGATGACGGAGAACGTCGAATCTGAAGACGACGACGATGACGGCCGGCGCGAAGGGATTGTTCGGCGTGTTGGGACGGGCGCTCTCCGGCGGCGGCCTCTTCATGACTGAGTACAGCGTTGCGTCGGGTAACGGACTGATCGCGTTCGCCGCCAAGATCCCCGGTCAGATCATGCAAGTCGACGTCGAGCCCGGCCACGGCTTCATGATCCATCGAGGCGGATTTCTCTGCGCGACGCAAGGCGTCGATCTCTCGATGGGCTTTCAGAAGTCGCTGGGGGCCGGCATCTTCGGCGGCAACGGCTTCGTGCTGCAGCATCTGGCGGGCACGTGCACGGCGTGGGTCGAGCTCGGCGGCGAGATCGTCACCTACGATCTGCAGGCCGGCGAATCGATTCAAGTGCATCCCGGCCACATTGGGGTCTTCCAAGACAGCATCACGTTCGACATGCGCTTCATGCGCGGCGTCACGAACGCCATTTTCGGCGGCGACGGACTCTTCATCGCGCATCTCACCGGACCGGGAAAAGTCTGGCTGCAGACCCTCACGCTCCCGAACCTCGCGCACGCGCTGCTGCCGTATCTCGGGCGCGAAACCGTCGCGCAGACGGCGCAAGCGGGTATCGCCGGCGGCGTCGCGGGGGCCGTGCTGCGCGATATGTTCGGCGGTCAGTAACGCCGCGTCGCCCTACTTCGGGCGAGCGATGCGATAGAGGACGTGCGCGCGCAGCGGATCGCCCGCCTCGAGCATAGGGTGATCGAAATCGTCGGCCGGGTCGCGCCGCATGCCTAGGCGCTCCATAACGCGCTGCGAGCGCGCGTTGATCGCGGCCGTCAACGCGACGACTTCATCCCACCGCAGCGTCGTATAGGCGAACTCGAGCGCGGCTTGCGCGCCTTCGGTCGCATAGCCGCGGCCCCACCGCTCGAACGGCAAACGCCACCCGATTTCGTTTGCCGGCGTAAACGGCGTCTCGTACG
Organism: Vulcanimicrobiota bacterium; assembly: GCA_963699435.1. Classification (GTDB taxonomy): domain Bacteria; phylum Vulcanimicrobiota; class Vulcanimicrobiia; order Vulcanimicrobiales; family Vulcanimicrobiaceae; genus Cybelea. The sequence continues at coordinate 281,893 of CAVOTV010000006.1, read as the reverse complement.
GCACCTCTTGCAGCGCGATAACGCCGGCGAACGGCGCGCCGTCGCGCTCCTCGACGACCCACCATCCATAGCCCTTGGCCTCGAGTTGGGCACGGATCTTCCGCGCCGAGGCCTCGGAGCGTTCGCGGGAATACGGACCGCCTAAGAACTCGGTGACGCGCGGATCGGCGTTCATCGCCGCCCACTCATCGACGTCTTCGTCGCGCCAGGGCCGCAAGCGCAAGCGCGCCGTCTCGATGGTAGGAACGGCGGACACGAACTGCTACGCGGCGGTCGTCTTGCGCCGCTTCGACGCGGCGCTCTTGCCGTTGGCGCTCGCGCGCCGCTTCTTGCTCTCTTCGAGACTCTGTGCGAGAACGTCCATGAGGTTGACCACCTTCGACCGCGCCGGCGATTTCTTGGCTTTGGGAAGCTCTTTGCCGGCGGCGCGCGCCTCGATCATCGTCAGCAGCTGATCGTGATAGTTATTGCTGAACTTCTCCGGCTCGAACGAATCGACGCTCATCGTGTCTACGAGCATGCGCGCCATCTGCAGCTCCTTCTCCGGCAGCTTTTCGCGGCTTGGAATCTCGAGAGTGTCCGACGCGACGATCTCGCTGGCCCAATGCATGAGTTCGAGCACGAGCGCTCCGTCGATTGGTTTCACGGCGGCGATGTACTCTTTGGTACGGATGACGACGCGTGCGATCGCGACGCGATTGGTATGCTCGAGCGTCTCACGCAGCAGCGCGTACGCGTGGCGTCCCTGTTTGGTCGGTTCGAGATAGTACGGCTTGTCAAAATACATCGGACTGATCTTATCGAGTTCGACGAACTCGAGGATGTCGACCGATTGCGTGGCTTCGGGATTCACTTTTTTGAAATCTTCGTCGTTGAGCACGACGTACTGACCCTTTTCAAACTCGTAGCCCTTGACGATCTCGTCCCACGGCACCGATTTGCCGTCTACGCTGCAGACGCGCTCGTACTTGATGCGACCCTCGTCCTTGGCGTGAAGAAGATTGAAGGAAAGCTCGTCCGTTTTGACCGCCGTGAAGAGCTTGACGGGGATCGTTACGAGCCCGAAATTGATGGATCCCGACCAAATTGCGTGCGCCATAGTCCGCTTATTCTACCCAAGCGGCACCCCTACCACAAGCGCCTTGCCTTGGCGATCGCCGGCTCCAGGCGCTGTTTTTTCCAGTGTTTGGGGCCCCAAAGGTCGCCCTCGCGCTCGACCCGGCCTACAACCGTCGCAATGGTATGTTTGGCGAACTCGTCGGCGGGGAGCGCGGTGGTGCGCCGCCGCGCGAGCGCCTCGACTTCATCCCAGTGCAGCGGCGTCGAGACCGGCGCGCCGTCCCGAGCCCGTGCCGAGTAGGGCGCGACGATCGTCTTGCCTTGGCCAACCTGAACGAAATCGATATAGACCGCGCTCGGCGAGCGCTTCGCGATGCTGCGCTCCAGCGTCGCCGCTTCCTCGAGTTCGCCGGCGACGCGTCGCGCTACGATCTCCGCAAAGATCTTAACCGTGTCGTACGAATAGCGCGCGGCGAGCGGAACGACGACGTGCAGGCCGTAACCGCCTGTCGTTTTCACCAGCGGTGCGAGCCCGATCGCGCCGAGCAGTTCGCGCAGGCGCAGTGCCACCGCGACGAGCGTCTTCAGCGCGCAACTCTCGCCGGGATCGAGATCGAAGATAGCAAAGTCCGGCTCGTCGAGGGCCGGCATACGCGAAGTCCAGACGTGCAGCACGATCGCCGCCAAGTTCGCAAGATAAACGAGGCTCGGCGCATCGTTGCAGATCGGAAACGTGGTCTCGGCGTTGCGGCCGCCGGGCGTCGGCACGGTCACCCGGTCGATCCAATCCGGCGCACCGCGTGGCACCTGTTTTTCGAAAAAGGCTTCGCCGTCGATCCCGTTGGGATAGCGCTGCAGCGTCAGCGGCCGCTTCTTCAGATGCGGAATCGCGCAGGGCGCGATCTTCGTGTAATACTCGATGAGGTCGCCCTTCGTGTAGCCGTCGCGCGGCCAGAGCACCTTGTCGAGGTTCGACAGCGAGAGCCTGCGCGATCCGACGCGTACCTCCGTGCGCGGAGCTGCCATCAGCGCGCCTCCGGAATCTCGGCGACGACGTCGGCCGGCGATTTGTCCGGCCGCAGCCCAAGATAGGCGGGCTGGCGCAGGTAGCCGTCGCGCGTCCACTCCGAGAAACGCACCTCGACCACGAGCTGCGGAGAGGCCCAGTGCGCCGGCGCGTTGGCATCCACGTCGTTGGAAAACGGCGACGTTTTACGCTCGAGCGCGCGTAAACGCGCGTGCAAATCGTGTAACAGCTTCGCGGAGAAGCCAGTCCCGACGGAACCTACGTACCGAAGCTTTTTCTTGTGATAAACGCCGAGCAGCAGCGCGCCGAAGCCGTTCCGGCTGCCCTTCGGCTCGGTCCAGCCGCCGACGACGAACTCTTGCTCGTAGCCCGTCTTGATCTTCACCCAATCGCGGCTTCGGCGTTCTTGATACGTCGAGCGGCGCTTCTTGCCGATGATGCCCTCGAGATGCTGCTTGCGCGCGCTTGCGAAGAGCGCTTTGCCGGCGCCGATGACGTGTTTGGAGTAGAGTACGAGCGTCTCGTCGCGGATGAGCCGTTCGAGCAGGGCTTTGCGTTCTTCGAGCGGTGTGCCGCGAAGGTCCGTACCGTCCGCGTAGAGCAGATCGAATGCCGCGTAGGTTAGACCCGCCGTCTTTTTTTGCGACTCCTGCAGCCGTTGGAATGCCGAGCGTCCCTGCGCATCGAGGCTGACGATCTCGCCGTCGACGACGACGGGAAGGCTAGAAAACGCGTTCCGCAGCTCCTCGAGCTCCGGAAAACGCCGCAGCATGTCGAGACCGTTGCGCGAAACGAGCGAGAACGAGTCCTCCTCGACCGTGCAAAGCGCGCGATAGCCGTCCCATTTGATCTCGAAGAGCCACTCGGGGTCGTCGAAGGGTTCGGCGATCAACGTCGCGAGCATCAGCGATTTTGGATGGGGCACCGGATCGCGCTTCACCGTCGCGCGTTTCCGCGATGCCGCCGCGTGCCGCGCGCTCGGCTTCGACTGCCACGTGCGCGCGCGTGGATCGCGCGCGACGTCGGCGAGCGTTTTGCCGCTTTTCACCGACTCGGGGTGATCGGCGGGATCGTACGCGTCGTCGCTATGCTGGTCGCGATCCTTGATGAGCAACCACGGGTCGCCGCTTTCGTCTTCACGCGGTTTGATTTTCACGAGCGTGAACTCGCCGCGCAGTTTCTTGCCGTGCAGGACGAATTTGATCTTGCCCTGCGCGATCTCGTCGGCCGGATCGTCGCCTTCGGCCAGGGTGTAGGTGCCCCGGTCCCAGACGATCACGTTGCCGGCCCCGTACTGACCCGCCGGAATGTTGCCCTCGAAGTCGCGGTAGTCGAGCGGATGATCTTCGACGTGCATCGCCAGCCGCCGATCGCCGGGAACGAGCGTCGGCCCCTTGGGAACGGCCCACGATGCGAGCACTCCGTCGGCTTCCAAACGAAAATCGTAATGCAGCCGCGTCGCGCGGTGCATCTGCACCACGAAGCGCATGCTGCGCCGGCCGCGCGCTCCGGCCTTTTCCTTGCGTCCGCTCGGTTCGGGCGTTTGTCCGAAATCGCGCTTCTTTCGGTACGTTTCGAGCGAGCCGGGGCGCGTTGAGCTCGTACGGGATGCCATTACGATTGTGGTTCGACGCATACCCGGGGTACTCTTAGAGCGTGATCTGGAGCCTTGGCGGTTTGGCGTTGGCGGCAATCGTGGCGGTGTCGGCGTGGCGCGGCAGTCGTTCCCATGGCGGCTTCTACGCGAGCGAGGTCTATGCGATGGATTCCTCAACGCATCGGCGCTATGCGGTCGTCAGTTTGCTCTTCGCGGGGTACTTCGCCGTGACGTGCGCGCGGGGGCTCGTCACGGCAGGCATCGTTGGGCTCGCGCTGTATGCGTTGGTCGCCGTGTTCTATGCCGCATCGTTTTTGCAAGGAGCTCCCGATGAGTGAGTTTCATTTTTCGCCGCGCCCGAACCGGGCCGGCGAGATCGAGTGGATGGCGTGGGGCTCCAAAGCTTTCGAGCGCGCACGCGCCGAGGACAAGCCGATTCTGCTCTCGATCTCGGCAGTCTGGTGCCACTGGTGCCACGTGATGGACGAAACCTCGTACTCGGACGAAGGCGTGATCGACGCCGTCAATCGCCGCTTCGTTCCGGTTCGCGTGGACAACGACACGCGACCCGACATCAACGCGCGGTACAACATGGGAGGATGGCCGACGACGGCCTTCCTAGCGCCCGACGGCACCACGCTGACCGGCGCGACGTATCTGCCCCCGCCGCAAATGCGCCGCGCGCTCGATGAGGTTGCCGACTTTTTCGCACAGCACAAGGGCGAGATCGCCCAGCACGTCGCCGGGCGGCAGGCACACCGCGCAAGCGCCGCAGAGGACGCGACGGGCGAGCTCACCGACGCGCCGATCGCCGAACTGATCGATCACCTCGACCGCGCGTACGACGAAGAGTACGGCGGATTCGGCGACGCCCCGAAGTTTCCGCAACCCGACGTGCACGAGTTTTTGCTGGCGCAGTGGCGCCTTTCCGGCAATCAGCGGCTCTACGAGATGCCGGCAAAGACGATGCTGGCGATGGCGCGCGGCGGCATGTACGATCACGTCGAGGGCGGCTTCTTCCGCTATTCGACGGTCCGGGATTGGAGCGTCCCGCACTTCGAGAAGATGGCCGAGGATCACGCCGGTTTGTTGCGCGTACTCGCCACGCTCGCTCTCTTTTCGGGCAACGAGGACTTTCGTGCGACGCTCGTCTCGGCGATGCACTACGTGCGGCGCGTGCTGCGCGATCCGGTGACCGGCTTCTTCGCCGGAAGTCAGGATGCCGACGAAGCGTACTACGAGTTGCCGCTCGAGGAACGCCGGCAACTCGCGGCGCCGTACGTGGACCGGCGATCGTACACGAACTGGACCTGTGCGCTCGCGGGCGCGCAGTGCATGGTCGCACGTGCGCTAGACGACGACGCGCTTCTCGACGAAGCCCTGCAGACGCTCGACGGCGTCGCAGAGCGGCTCACCGGCGTCGGCGGCGTCCTCTATCACCTGCTCGCCCCCGGGGAAGAACCTGCCGTACCCGGGTTGCTCGTCGACCACGTTGCATACTTCCGCGCGCTGCTCGACGCGCACGAGATCGGGGGCGACGCGCGCTTTCTCGAGCGCGCCGTTGCGACGGCCGAAACGACGATCGCGAACTTCGGTGCGCCCGACGGCACGTTCTACGACCGCCGCGAGGCCGACGACCCGTTCGGCCGTCTCGCGATTCCCGATCGTCCAATCGTGGATAACGGGATCTTGGCGGAGTCGCTGCTCCGGCTCTCGGCATTGACGGGGGAAGCGGGCTATCGCGAACGCGCCGAGCGGCTCCTGCGATCTTATGCGGCGAGCGCACCTGTCGCGGGGTCGTTTGCCGCGACATATGCGCGTGCATTGCAGCGCTGCCTCGCTCCCACGATCGAAGTACGCATCGTCGGGAACGCGGCGGCGAGCGATGCGTTCCGCGAGGCGGCGCTGCGTCTCCCATCGCCCTTCACGGCGATTCGCACGCTCTCGCACAGCGACGCGAAGGGGTTCGGCATGCCGCCCGATGACGCAGCCTATGTCTGCGTGGCGGGCACTTGCGGAGCTCCCGTCCACGAGGCCGCCGGCTTGCGCGCGGCCTACGACGCGCTCATCGGCTAGCGCGCGCTTCCCACTTCACGGCGTTCACGCCCGCGACGAGCAGCCAGAGGGTAAGCGAGATTTCGCCGATGCCGTCGAGCACCAGCAGATACGGATTGAGCGCATTGCCGACCGGCGGCGAGAGAAAGAGGGCGAAACTGTTGGTGAGGAACGCGAAGCCGGCAATCGCAACGACCGCGCCGAGGAGGCGCGGGAGAAACGCCGACCTGTAAATCAGATACCCCAGCACTACTTCGTAGCATCCGAAGAAGACCAGCGCGATCCAGTACGCGCGCGCGTGGAGCTTGAGCGAGAGCAGCGCCATGGCTTGCAGTTGCGGCGCGTCAAACGGCGCCATGTAGGAATCCTTGAGCAGGAGCAGCGGCGCCAAATGGCCCAGCGTGGCGACGCCGCCGATGGCGATGCCGACGAGACTAAAAAAGGCGGCGAGCAGCGAAAGCGGACGGCTGACGGGCTTGAGCAGTTCGTAGAGCAGCAGCGTCACCGCGGTGTAGGCAACGCTGCCGACGATGTCGGCGGCAAACCCCAGCCGGTAGAGTCCCTCCGACGCCAGGATGTTGTGCGCTGTCGCTGCGGCGTCGCGGTAGTCGATCAGCTTGCCGCGAACGATTCCTTCGGCGAACAGGCCGGCGATCACCGTGATCAGATACGAGGCGCCCGCCGCCCGCGCGATGCGTTGCGGCGACGGGCGCGCGCTTGTCTCCGTCATGCCTCCGGTACGCCCTTTGCGGCCGCGTTGTTTCGGCCCAGCATCAGGTTCGAACGAACGTGAACCAGTACCAACATCCCCAGAGCCCGACGGCGCACGAATAGGCGATCAGCGCTTTTCCCCACCAGGCCAGACGCTCGCGCATGCCGAGCATCATGAGCGCGACGAGAAAGGGCTCGAAATCCAGCGCGTGGCGCATGCCGAACTGCGCGTAGCCGTTCACGTAATAGAGCAGGTTCGGAATCGCGGTCAGCGCGGCGGCCGACCAGAGCGCCGCAACCCACTGCACCGGCCGGCGCGCAAAAAATGCGAGCACGAGCGCGGGAGAGGTCCACGTGAGCGCCACGCCCGAGAGCTCGGGACGCAGCCACGGAAAGACCGGCAACAGGGTCGGCAGTTGCACGAAGAACGACGCGAGCTGATTCGGCAGATACGTCAATCGAAACGGCGAGCCGGTCGGCATGCCGGCTTGGTCCTGGTGATACCACGTGGTGTAGCCGATGTCGCCCAACGTCCCCCACCGCGCGTGATTGTACGACACCCAGAGAACCGCGACGCCCGCGATGACCGCCGAAAAGGAGGCGATGGAGGCCCTTCGATACCGCTCGTTATCGGGCGTCGGGGTTTGCTCGCCGACGAATCGGCGCGCCGCGAGCAGATAGACATACACGGGCAGTGCGGCGATCATCGTGAAGCGCGACTCGAATGCGGCGGCCGCGAAGAGCGCGACGAGCCAACCTCGCCGCTTTCCGGCAAGCTCGAGTCAGGGCCAACAAGGTGAAGCACGCCGCGGAAACGTGCGCGATGAACCATACGTCGCCGAGCGTCGCGCACCAGAGCAAGTCGGTTCCTGCAAGCAGGAAGGCACAGAGCCAGGCGTTGGCCGTGCCGTTGAGTCCGAAACGCTCTCCGAGCTCCCACGCCGCTCCGACCGCGACGCCGGCAAGCACCATTGCGAGCAGCGTTTGATTCGCGGCGGTGCCGAAGGCCGCAACGAGGGGCAGCAAGAGGATCGCCGGCATCGGGGCCTCGATCACGTAGTATCTTCCGCCGTACGACAGCGCGTCGATGTATGGGCCCGGCCAATCGATCCAGGTGTGGCCTTGCAACAGCGCTTGCGCGAGCAGGACGAAATTGTTGTACGGCGTCGGACGAAAATGCGAGACGATTGCGCTGACGACGAACGCAACCGCTCCGGCGACGTACGCGCCGCGCACCCGCTGCGACACTACGGCGAGGGTGTCGCCTGCAGCGGTTTGGGCGGCTCGAAGGTCGAGGGCGGCAGACTCTCCGGGAAGCGGTAGTCGCTCCAAACGATCCGTTCGCGGGCCGGCTTGCCTTTCACGTGCGCTTGCGCGTCGGCGACCACCGGCATCCAATATTTTCCGAAGGGCGCGAACGCCACCTCACCCGTTCCGTACGCGTCGCCTGCGCCGGTATGAAAATGCACCGCACGCGGCAGAAAGGTGACGCCGTCGATCGTCACGCGGTCGGCCCACGCGGCCATAGCGTGGTCGAGCGGGGTCGTTTCGTAGATGTAATCGAGATGGTGACCATCTCTCGCCGTACCGAGGAAAAGCATCTCGTAGGAATCGGAACGCGGCGCAAAACGCGCGACCGTATATCGCTCCTCGCGATGCGAGAAGCGCACAACTTTTGGCGTCAGCGGAATCCCATCCACGGTGAGCGTCTCGTCGCGCACCGAAGTTCCGCTGCGATAGATGCGGTGATGCTGCTCGATGTTGCTCGGTCCGGCCTGCGATACCGTATATGAATAGATGACGACCTTGGGCGAAGCGGCATCGGCAATCGCGGCCGCGTAACGCTCGAGCACGTATTGCGAATCGTCCGTACGCGGCGCCGCGCCGGCGAGCGCCGCAACGGCGAGCGCAAGAACCGCGGCGCCGCGCATCAGTTCAAGACGGCGTCGCGAATCGCGCGCACTGCGGCTTCCGCGCCCGATGGATCGCTGCCGCCGCCTTGCGCCTGAGCGGCTTGGCCGCCGCCTTTGCCGGCGACGAGCGGCGCCGCGAGCTTCACGAGGTTGCCGGCGTGCACGCCCCCGCGCACGAGATCGTCGCTCGCGCTCACGAGGAGGCTGACGCTGCCGTTATCTACGCCGGCGAGCGCGACGACGCCGCTGCGGAAACGATTCCGAATCGCGATTGCGAGGTGCCGCAGCGCTTCGGCATTCGCTTCGTGCACGACCGCTCCGACGAAGGCGCGATCGCCGGAGCGTTCGGCTCTCTCGACGTAGGCTTCGGCGTCGGCTTGCGGCGAGGCGCGCCTTGAGCTGGCCGAGCGCACGTCTGCAGATCTTTGACGTCGCGCTGCATTCGCTCGACGCGCTCGCGCAACTCCTCGGGCGACGTTGCGAGCGTCGAGGAGAGCGCGCCGACCAGATCGCTTTGGCGCGCGACGTACTCCTCGGCCGCCTCCGAGACGCACGATTCGATGCGGCGAATGCCGCTGCCGATCGACGATTCGGAGAGCATGACGAACATCCCGAGCTCGCCGGTGGAGTGCGAATGCGTGCCGCCGCAAAACTCGATCGACGGACCGGCCTGCACGACGCGAATCATCGTCGCCGTACTTTTCGCCGGCCATCCAAATCGCGCCGGTTTGCTTCGCCTCTTCGATCGGCAGCACGCGCGTGACCAGGTGCGAGTCGTCGCGAATCATCTCGTTGACGCGATGCGCGACGGCGCGCTTTTGTTCGGGCGTCAAGCGCGCCGCCGGGCCAGCGAAAATCGAAGCGCATGCGGTCGATCGCCGACCCACGGATCCGGCCTGATTCACTTCGTCGCCGAGAACGTCTTTGAGCGCGCGCTGCAGGAGGTGCGCGGACGTATGGTGCCTGCCGAATCTCCCGCCGCCACGGCTCGAACACGCCGGCGCGCACGCGTATCGCCGACGCCGAGTCTCGCCCTGCGCGAGAACGCCGTGAGTGCGCGATCGCTTCACCCATGTACTGCGTATCGCGAACGTCGAAGCGCGCCGCCGTCGCGCGTCGATCGTTCCGCGATCGCCGATCTGGCCGCCGCGTTCGGCATAAAACGACGTGCGATCGAGCACGAGCGTGCCCTCGTTCGCCCGCGCGCAGCGAATCGACGGGCTCGCCGTCGCGCAAAATCGCCAGCACGTCGTCCCTCGCGTTTCGAGGCCTTCGTCGTAGCCGGTGAACGCGCTCTTGATCGCCGGCAGATCGGCGAGCGCCGTCACCTCGCGCTTCGACGCCGCATCGCGGCGCGCGCGCGCGCGCTGTTCTTCCATCAGCCGGTCGAAGGCGATCGCGTCGACGGCGACGCCGTGCTCGCCCGCGATCTCGCGCGTCAGCTCGACCGGGAAGCCGAACGTGTCGTGCAGCGTGAAGGCCTCCTCGCCGCCGATCGTGCGATCGCTGCGCTTGCGCGCCTCCTCCACGATCCGATCGAGCATCGCCATGCCGCGCTCGAGCGTGCGGTCGAAGGTCTGTTCCTCTTGACGCAGCGCCGTCACGATCCGCGGCGCGCTTGCGGCAGTTCCGGATAGCCCGGCTCGAGCGACCGCACCACCGCCGGCACCAGCTCGGCGAGAAAGCCGTCGGGATAGCCGAGCAGCCGTCCGTTGCGAATGGCGCGGCGGATCAAGAACCGCAACACGAACCCGCGGTCGGTGTTCGACGGATAGATGCCGTCGTTGATCAGAAACGTGGCCGCGCGGGCGTGATCGGCGATGATGTTCTGGCGCGCGAGCTGCTCCTGCGGTGACGAGCGTCGTCTTGCCGATCGGCGGCTGCGCCGCGACCAGATCCGTGAAGAGTCGGTCTGATACATCGAGGCGACGCCGTTGCAGACCGCGAGCATGCGCTCGAGTCCGGCGCCGGTGTCGATCGCCTTGCGCGGCAAATCCTCGAGCGTTCCGTCGGCGGTGCGATTGTACTGCTGAAAGACGACGTTCCAAATCTCGACGTACCGGTCGCCGAGATTCGGCCCGGTATCGTCGGGCCGCTCGCGTAAGCTCCGAGCCGGTATCGTAGAAAGATCTCGGTGCACGGGCCGCACGGACCGGTCGGGCCCATCGTCCAGAAGTTCTCTTCGTCGAAACGCGAGATGCGTGACGGGTCGCGACGCCGATCTCGCCGATCCAGATCCGCTCCGCTTCGTCGTCGCCGGTGTGGACGGTCACGTAAAGACGCGACGGATCGAGCCGCAATACGGTCGTCACGAACTCCCACGCCCATGCGATCGCTTCGCGCTTGTAGTAGTCGCCGAAGCTGAAGTTGCCGAGCATCTCCAGGAACGTGCCGTGCCGCCCCGTGCGGCCGACGCTTTCGATGTCGCTCTTGGCACCGGCAACGCGCAGGCAGCGCTGCACGGTCACCGCGCGCGGCGCCGGCGCCGGCTGCTCGCCGAGAAAGACCGGCACGAACTGCTCCATGCCGGCGATCGTGAAGAGCGTCGTCGACATCTCGTGCGGAATCAAGCTCGCCGGCGGAAGCAGCTTGTGCCGCTTGCCGACGAAAAAGTCGATCCACGCCTGCCGAAGTTCCTGGCTCTTCACCAGGCCTATTCTACGATGCGGACCCTTGAGAAGCCCACAACATTTCGCCGCGGGGACTCCGACGCGAGCGCCATTGACGCGGAGCGTCAGGGTAGCCCTTAAAAGGTGGCGCGAGCGCGGCGCAGCGGAGCCCGCAGGAGGCGGAGCGACGAGCGACCCGAGGCGATATATGGGCTTCTCGAGAGCGTGCTACTCTGCGAGTACGGCGCGAAGCTTCTCGAGCGCCTTTGCCTGCAGGCGCGAGACGTGCATCTGCGAGACGTTGAGCCGCTTAGCGATCTCGGTCTGCGAGATGGACTCGTAAAAGCGCAGGTAGATGATCACGCGTTCGCGCCCGGTGAGCACGCCGAAGGCGCGCTCGAGATTCGCGCGGTCTTCGAGCAGCTCGAGCCCCGCATCGGCAACGCCGACCGTATCCGCCAGCGTCTGCGACTTCTTGTCGCCCTCGCCCGAAAGCTTCGCTATCGAGCGAAAGCAGGTTGTAGGCCTGCCCGAGCTCCTGCGCTTCGAGAATCTCGTCTTCGCCGGCGTCGAGATGTTCGCGCCAGTTCGCCGACGGTCGGACTGCGCCCGAGCTCGATTGCGAGCTTATCGCTCGCGCGGTTGACGGCGAGATTGAGCTCCTGCAGGCGCCGCGGGACTTTGACCGCCCAGCCCTTGTCGCGGAAGTACCGCTTGATCTCGCCGACGATCGTCGGCGTCGCATACGTCGTGAACTCGACGCCGCGGTCGAGATCGAACCGGTCGATCGCCTTGAGCAGACCGACGGTTCCGACTTGGATCAAATCGTCGAGCGGCTCGCCGCGATTGGCGAACTTCACCGCCAGAAAGCGCACGAGATTGAGATGCACGACGACGAGCTCGTCGCGCAGCCGTTCGTAATCGGGATCGGCGCGCTCGGGAGCGCCGGCGTGCCGCGTCCGTGCAAGCGCAAATTGGGCGAAGAGAGCACGCGTCTTTTCGCGATCGGGGCGGACGTCCTCCACGTAGTCGGACCGGCCGGCGAGCCTCTTGACCATGAGCAGTTCCGTCCCGTTCTTGGGATGGACGTCGTAGCTCACTTCGTCCATCAGGGTACGAATCAGGAAGATCCCCAAGCCCGCGACGCGAGCCTCTTCAAAGTCCGATGGCGTCTTGGAGCCCCGGAGAGCGACGGCCTGACGTCCGCCGTCGCGCACGCGAATGCGCAGCGCATCGCCCTGGGCTTCGCACGACAGCTCGATGAACTCACCATGCGCCCTCGTATTGAATCACCGCCGTACACGCTTCCGCGACGGCGAGTTTGACGTCTTCGATCTCTTCGATCGAAAAACGCAGACCGGTTCGCGACCGTTGCGGCGGCGAGGCGCGCGAGCGCGACCCATTCGGCGCGGCGACGGAATGCGCAGCTCGACGAACTCGCTGTGGCCGAGTGCTCGACGGCTTGATTCATACCAGCGCCTTCATCGCCGCATCTTCGCTATCGAAGATGCCGAAGATCTTTACCAGTCCCGTGATGTCGAAGATCTTCTTGATCTGCGGATTCGTGCAGACGAGGTTGACGGAGCCGCCGTGCTCGCGCACGCGCTTGAGTCCGCCGATCAGCACGCCGAGCCCGGTCGAGTCGATGTAGCGCACCTTTTCCAGGTTGATGACCAGATGGTAGACGCCGCGGTCGATCAGCTCGCCGACCGCATCCTTGACCTTCGGCGACGTATAGACGTCGATCTCGCCGCTGAGCTCGACGACGTAACAATCGCCGGGCGCTTCGCGAACGTTGACCTTGATATCCAAAGGCTAACCCTCAGCCTTCCGCTGTAAGTTCGTCGGCGGTCTCGTCGGCCGCCGCGCGGCCTTCGGCCACCGCCGCATCGATGTTGGCGCGGGCGCTCTCGACGACTTGCCGGCCGCGCTCGTACAACTCCGAAACGCTCGACTGCCACTGCGACGTGACGTCGTTGACTTTTCCGCGAAGATCGCCGGTCGCGTCCATCGCGAAGTTTCCAGCCTCGCGCAGCCTTACCCGCGAGACGGTCGCGCGCTTCGTCTTGCGTCAGCAGTACGGCGGCGGCGCCGCCGACGACCGCACCGATAGATAAACCGGCGAAGAATCCACCTCCGCCTTTGCCCTTACCCATATTTTTGTTACTCCTTGGCCTGTCTGAGTCTTTTCCGAGTACCAAGCGCCGTAAACCGGCGGTGATGCCGCCAAGCGTCGCGCCGATGTTGATGATTGCCGGAACGACGGCGCTCTTGGTCAAGATCGGCGGTCCGCGAGAAGCGGTCCCGGCCGTGCCCTCGAGGGACCTCGGTCACCCCGTCGACGTGCAGCCAACGTGATTCGCTCGACCGGCTCCCCGATGTTTTCGAGCTGCCGGTCGACCTCGTCCAGCGTCGTCCGTAGGCGCGCCAGGGTTTTGGCCAGCGCCAACGCGCGCGACCAAGACGCCGATCCCGACCAGCAGTACACCGACACCGACGAGCACGTCGAGCACCAACGGCCCCAATCAGTTACTGCGTTCAACTACTGCCTCCAGCGCCGCGCGGTTCGTCTCGAGCCTACATCCCCCCGTCGAACGCGCCAGCGGGTCGCCGCAGCCGAGCGACCACGCCGGGAAGAAGCGCCAGGACCCGGTCGATCTCGTACTTGCAGTCGTAGATACGCCAATGAGAACCGGATCCCGCCGCCGGCGTGCGCCCGCCCGCCCGCTAGCGCGGCGATCACGTGACTGGGCTCGAGGGCTGCCCGACGTGCACGCGCTCCCCGCCGAGACGGCGACCCCTGCAAGATCGAGTTGCCGATCAGCAGCTCGTCGCCGGAGACTCCCGCGAAGCGTGACGTGGCAGCGTTGGGCAGGCGCGGCTCGCCGCCCGTTGATCGTAACGTCCGGCACGGCCGCGAGCATGCCCGCCTCCAGGCGGTCGCGTAGCGCACCGATCCGCGTTGCCGCCGCTTCGCCGCTCGGCGACGGCCAGCTCGAGGGCCCGCGCCAAGTCCGACGATGCCCGCGACGTTCTCCGTGCCCGAGCGCCGGCCAAACTCTTGGCCGCCGCCGCCGGACGATCGGGGCCAGCGGCTCACGCCGGACGCACGTACAGCACGCCGACGCCCTTGGGGCCGCTCGAACTTGTGGCCGGAAATCGAGAGCAGGTCGGCGCCGAGCGCGCCCACGTCGAGCGGCAGCCAGCCAGGCGCCTGGACGGCATCGGTGTGAAAAGCACGCCGCGCGCGCGGGCCATCCGCGCCAGCTCGGCGATCGGCGCGACGGTGCCGATCTCGTTGTTCGCGTACACGACCGAGGCCAGCATCGTGGCCGGGCGCAGCGCCGCCGCGAACGCGCCGGATCCACGCGCCCGCGCGCATCGACCGGCATCAGCGCGGTTTCGAAACCGTCGTCCTCCAGCACGCTCGAGCGCGCGCGAGCACGGCGTGATGCTCGATCGCCGAGCCAGCGACGTGCGCCCGGGCCGGCCGACGCCCGCGCGGCACCCAGAATGCGACGTTATCCGATTCCGTGCCGCCGCCGGTGAAGACGATTTCGTTGCGCGACGCGCCGAGCAGCGCCGCAATCGCGATCGCGCGCGTCGTCCAGCGCGCGCGCGCACGCCGGCCTTCGGCGTGGAGTGAGCTCGGGTTATAAGCGTCCCCGCGTGAAGCGCCCATCGCATCCGCAACCTCGCGCGCAGCGGCGTCGTCGCCGCGTAGTCGAGATAGAAATTCGGTCCGAGTTCACAGGTCGCTCACAGTATGCTCGCCCTATTATCGGGCTTGTGCGAAGCTCCAACGCACACTCCGAGAAGTAGCAACGGGAAACTGGCGGTCCGAGAAATCACTCGGGCCGCCTTTTTTTGTAGTAACGACGCCCTTCGAGCGCCGGCGGCAAATTGAGCTGCGTCACCGAGTAGTCGTCGTGGGCGTAATGGTATCCCTCGCCGTAACCGAGCCCGCGCATCAACCGCGTCGGCGCGTTGCGCAAGTGCATGCGGAACGGGATCGTTGCGCGTCTCTCTCACGTCCTCCATCGCCGCGCCAATACGCGCGTCCGACGCTCGTTGCTTTTCGGAGCGGTCGCCAAGATAGAGCGTCGCGTGCGCGAGCGGATAAAACCCCTCCGGCATCCCGACAAAATGCACGGCTTGCTGCGCCGCGATCGCGATCTGCCAGCCCGCGGAATCCGCAAGACCGACGTCTTCCGACGCTAGAATCACCAGACGCCGCACGATGAAGAGCGGGTCTTCGCCGCCATCGATCATGCGCGCGAGCCAATAGAGCGCGGCGTCGGGATCGCTCGCGCGTATCGACTTGATGAACGCGCTGACGATGTCGTAATGCATGTCGCCGCCTTTATCGTATTGCGAGCCGCGATGCTGCATCGCCTCGCGAACGAGCGCCGCGTCGATCGTGCGAGCGCCGTCGCGCCGCGGCGCGCGATGGACGCGGCAAACTCGAGCGCGTTGAGTGCGGCGCGCGCGTCGCCGTTTGCAAGATGTCACGAGCAGCGCGGCGCGCATCTTGCGTCGATGTCGAACGTCGCTCTTGCCCAAGCCGCGCTCGGTATCCGCGAGCGCGCGGTCGACGATCGTCGCCGACGTCATCGTCGGAGAGCGGATGCAGCACGAAGACCCGCGCGCGAGAGAGCAGCGCCGAGTTCACTTCAAACGACGGATTCTCGGTCGTCGCACCGATCAGCGTGACGTGCCGTCCTCGACGTACGGCAACACCGCATCTTGCTGCGCTTTGTTGAAGCGATGGATCTCGTCGATGAAGAGCACGGTGCGCTGTCCCGAGGCGCCGCGCGCTTTCGCTTCGGAAACGACGCGCCGAAGATCCGCGACGCCCGCGCTGACCGCGGAAAGACGCTCGAAATGCGCGCCGGTCGAACGCGCGATCGATATCGCGCCAGCGTCGTTTTTCCCGCTACCGGGCGGACCCCAGAGGATCATCGAGGGAACCGCGTCGCGCTCGATCGCGCGACGCAGCGCGCGGCCGGGCCGAGCAAATCGCTCCTGGCCGACGAACTCGTCGAGCGTTCGCGGGCGCATGCGCGCCGCGAGCGGCATGGCTCGGGTCGTGAAGAGCGAACGCCAGCATCGGCGCCGTTAGGGCGCCGGCGCTCGAAACCGGCTGCGTGAATCCGTTCTTGGGGACGTTGAAGCGGCTTCGGCGTGGCGAGACCGCGGTGAATCTCGTCCGGGGAACTGCATCGTGACGTCGCCCTCGGCGTGCAGCGGTTGCCCCTGACGGTGTTGTAGAGCACCTTGTCGGCGCGCTCATGCTGCGCGCCCCCTGCACGATGCGACGGCGCCCTGCAGCAATAGATCGTGTGGTCGGCGTCGTTGAGCGTTCCGGTGTCGGCGATCTACGACCGTGTCGGCCTGAACGTAATGCACGTTGCCGATCGCTTTGTATTCTTTGGCTGCGCCGTCGATCTGGGCCTGATCGGCGGTCAGCGTTGAGGGACTCGGCGCGTGCCGCGGCTCGCCGCCGCCGGCCGCATTTTCGGCCGTGCCTTGCGAATCGTGCATCACCACGTGACCGTTGAGAAAGAGCAGCTGTTTTCTTATAGTTTCCGTTGGCGCGATCGGCGCGTGACGTCGCCGCCGGCCCGCGTCATCACGACTTTGGCGGGCGTGCTGAAGTCGCCGTTTTTGAAGTTCGCGTCGACGGCAGCTGGCGTGGACCGTCCACACGCCGACGTCGAACGCTGCGCCGGCACGGCGTCGCGGCGTGCCGGACCACGGCGGACGTCGGGCGCGAGCGCGCTCGACGCGGCCGGCGCCGAGGGCGACGGCGCCGGCGCGTCGGCGCGCGCGCGGCGGCGGCGTAGCAGGCTGGGGCCGGCGGTCGCCAGGGCGTGAGCATGGCGAGCAGCGTGCCGAACGTGAGTATCGTGCGAATCATAGTCTTAGCGTGCGCACCTTTATCGTTGGCCGTTCGATCGGGCCCGAGCAGTTCGGTCAGGCGCTGCTCGCGAAACGACGCCCTCGCGCAAGAGGCGCGCGATGGCTGCCCGAGAGATCCACGATCGATGGATTCGCTATCGTATCGCGTCGGTCCGTGCTCGACCAGCAGATCGGCCGGCGGCAGCATCGAGTCGTCCTCGCCGCCGGCGTATCGCGGGCCGCCGCGCGGATTCACCGTCGTGCCCGCAATCGGACCGCACCGTTCGAGCAATCGCGCGCGCGAACGCATCGTCGGGCACGCGGAATGCCAGGGTGTGCAGCCCGGCCGCAAGCTCGTCGCTGACGAACGCCGGCTTGCGGATCAGCAGAATCACGGGCGCGGGCAGCAGCCGTTTCGCGGCGATTGCATCGCAAGCGGATTGTCGGTCGCATATTCGAGAAACTCCTGCGCGGCGCGCGACATGCATCGTGAGCGGCCGGTTGTCCGGGCCGCCCTTTGGCAACGTAGATGCGATCGATCGCTTCCGAGTCGATATGGATCGCAGCCGATCGAGATAGCTCGTGTCGTTGGGAAAAATGACGGTGCCGCCGCGCGAACACGACGCCGCTACCTCCTCGGCGACCTCGTCGAGCTTGGCGCCGTTCCGGCGTCGATGATGCGGCCGATCACTCCGCGGCATCCCTTAGGGAGCCACCTAAATGCGCAGCCTGCGCCGGTACCGATCGCAACGCATGAGAGCGGGTCGTCCGCGACGATCGCCGGAACCCCGGTCACCTCGGAGAGCAGCTTTTCGAAGCCGCGCAGCATCGCGCCGCCCCCCGTCAAGATGATGCCGCGATCGATGATATCGGCGGCGAGCTCGGGCGGCGTTTTTTCCAGCACTGCTTTGACCGCTTCGACGATCGCGCCGACCGGCTCCGAAAGCGCTTCGCGAATCTCTTCGCTCGTGATCTTCACGGTCTTCGGCAAACCGTTGATCGAGTCGCGGCCGCGAATCTCCATCGCGAGCTCCTGTTCGAGCTTGTACGCCGAACCGATCTTGATTTTGATCTCTTCGGCGGTGCGCTCGCCGATCATGAGGTTGTAGACGCGGCGGATGTAGCGCACGATCGCTTCGTCCATCTTGTTGCCGGCGACGCGCATCGATTGCGAAACGACGATGCCGCCGAGCGAAATCACGGCGACGTCGGTCGTGCCGCCGCCGATGTCGACCACCATGCTGCCCGAAGGGCCGTCGATCGGCAATCCGGCGCCGATCGCGGCCGCCATCGGCTCCTCGACGATGTCCGACGTCGCGCGCGCCGGCGAGCTTCGCGGCATCTTTGACGGCGCGCTCCTCGACGCTCGTGATCTCGGCCGGCACGCAGATCGTGACGTGCGGCTTCGGCTTGACGATCGACGACCACCACGAGCGATCTTTCATCACCTTCTTGATGAAGTACGAAAGCATCGCTTCGGTCACTTCGAAATCGGCGATGACGCCGTCGCGCAGCGGCCGAATCGCTTGAATGTGCGCGGGCGTGCTGCCGAGCATTTGTCGCGCTTCTTCGCCGACGGCCAGGATTCGGCCGGTATTCATGTCCTTGGCGACGACCGACGGCTCGCGCAGGACGATGCCCTTGCCTTTGACGTGAACGAGCACGTTTGCCGTGCCGAGGTCGATCCCGATATCCAAGAATTACTCCTGACGTCGATGTGATGTCGAGCTAACCCGCGGCGGAAACGCGCGGATATTCGCTCGTTTCAAAGAATCCCGCCGGTTCGACCAGCGGCGTGACGCCGCTGCTGCGCTGCACTTGGCCGCCGAGCTCGGAGAGCAGCTCTTCGAGCCGCTCGTAACCGCGATCGATGTATTCCAGTCCGATGATCTCCGTTTCGCCCGTCTGCCGCGAGGCCGGCGATCACGAGCCCCGCGCCGGCGCGAATATCGGGCGCCTCGACCGGCGCGCCCGAAAGCTGCTTTCGACGCCCTTGATCACGGCGGCGTTGCTCTCCATCGTCACCTTTGACGTCGGCGCCCATGCGCGCGAGCTCGTTGACGTACGAAAAGCGCGCGTTGAAAATCGACTCTTCGACGACGCTGGTGCCGGGACGGTACAGAGAAAGCCGACCATCTGCGGCTGCAGATCGGTGGGAAACCCCGGATACGGCGCGGTGAGAATGTCGGTCCCGCCGGTAATCGCCGTCGGCCTGCACGCGAATCCAGTCGTCGCCGGTCGTCGTCACGACGCCGCACTCCACGAGCTTATCGAGTCAGCGAGCTGCAGATGTTCGGGACGGCAGCCCGTGACGGTGACGTCGCCGCGCGTCACGGCGCCGGCGAGCAGCAGCGTTCCGGTGACGATGCGATCCGCGATGATCTCGTACTCGACGCCGTGCAGTTCCTCGACGCCCTCGACGAGGACCGTATCGGTCCCGCTGGCCGGAGATCTTCGCGCCCATCGCGACCAGGAAGTTCGCGAGGTCGACGACTTCGGGTTCCATCGCAGACGTTGCGCATCGTCGTCGTGCCGTCGGCCAACACCGCGGCGAGCATGCGCGTTCTTCGTCGCGCCGACGCTGGGCATGCGGAACTCGATCGTCGGCGCCGTTAGCACGCGGCGACCTTGCGACTGCGGCGATCAAGATAGCCGTGGGCGTTGTGCACTTCGCAGCCGAGCGCGACGAAAGCCTGCTCGTGCATGTCGGTCGCGCGCGTTCCGAGCACGCAGCCGCCGGGAAGCGGCACTTCGGCGCGGCCGAAGCGTCCGAGCAGCGGTCCCGACGATGTCGAACGAGGCGGCCAGCTTACGCACGAGCGCGTACGGCGCGCGGTACGATCGCAACGTTGCTCGCATCGATCGTCATCGTGTTGTCGCCTTCGTAGCGAATCCGCGCGCCGAGAGCTTCCAGCAGCGACCACATCACCGACACGTCGGTGATGCGCGGCACGCGATGGAGCGTTACGGTCCCTTTGGCAAGCAATGCGGCGGCCATGATCGGCAGCGCGGCGTTCTTCGCGCCGTGCGTCGCGACCGAGCCCTCCAAGCCGCGCGCCGCCCCGAACCCGGAGCGTCGTTTCGAGCCGATCGAGCATATCTGCGATTTACGGTTCGCGTACGCGGCCGCGGCGTCGCCTACTTAGTGGCCGGTGAGTCGCAGCTTGGCGCCCGCGAAATCGATGATGGCCTGCTCGCGCGCGTAGAGCGCGGCATCCGCGCCGGCAGCCTTTTGCCGCTCGATGGCCTCGTTGCCAGCTCGCTCGCGCGACCTCGCGACGACGACGTCCTCGAACGCGGACCGCCTCGTCCACCAGCACGGTCACGCGGTCCGGGAGCGCCTGCATGAAGCCTTCGCTGGTGGCCAGCTCGAGGCGCGAGGTCGCGCCGTCTTTGACGACGTTCGCGCGCAGCACGCCGGGCTTCAGCGCGGCGAGAAACGGCGCGTGCTGAGGCAGGATGCCCTCCTCGCCTTCGGTCGTCACCGCGATCACCAGCTCGGCATCGCCGTCGAAGACGACGCGCGTCGGCGTGACGAGCTTGAACGGGACGGTGTTAGCCATCGCTAGCCGTGCGCCATCCGCTCGGCGTTCTCTTGCACTTCGTCGATCGCCGCCGGCGTAAAAGAACGCGCCCTCCGGCAAGATCGTCGACCTTGCCTTCGAGGATTTCCTTGAACGACGCGATCGTCTCGCGGCAGCTTGACGTATTTGCCGCGCGCGGCCCGTGAACTGCTCGGCAACGAAGAACGGCTGCGAGAAGAAGCGCTGAATGCGGCGCGCGCGCGCCGACGGCCATCTTGTCTTCTTCGGAGAGCTCCTCGACGCCGAGAATCGCGATGATGTCTTGCAGAGTCCTTATAGCGCTGCAGCACTTCTTGCACGCCGCGAGCGACGGCGTAATGCTCTTCGCCGATGATCTGCGGATCCAAGAATGCGCGACGTCGATGCCAGCGGATCGACGGCCGGATAGATGCCCAGTTCCGAGATCGGACGCGAGAGCGCGGTCGTCGCGTCGAGATGCGCGAACGTCGTGGCGACGGCGGGGTCGGTGTAGTCGTCGGCCGGCACGTAAACCGCTTGCACCGAGGTGATCGAACCTTTGCGCGTCGACGTGATGCGCTCTTCGAGCACGCCCATGTCGGTGCGCGAGCGTCGGCTGATAACCGACGGCCGACGGCATGCGGCCCATCAGCGCCGAGACTTCGGAGCCGGCCTGCATATAACGGAAGATGTTGTCGATGAAGAGCAGCACGTCGGCGCCGAGTTCGTCGCGGAAATACTCGGCCATCGTGACGCCGGTCTGCGCGACGCGGAAACGCACGCCCGGCGGCTCGTCCATCTGACCGAAGACCAGCGTC
Organism: Vulcanimicrobiota bacterium; assembly: GCA_963699435.1. Taxonomy (GTDB): domain Bacteria; phylum Vulcanimicrobiota; class Vulcanimicrobiia; order Vulcanimicrobiales; family Vulcanimicrobiaceae; genus Cybelea. Next base: position 260,661 of record CAVOTV010000006.1, on the reverse strand, counting down.
GTCTGCGCGAGCACGCCCGACTCTTTCATTTCGAGCCAGAGGTCGTTGCCTTCACGCGTGCGTTCGCCGACGCCGGTGAAGACCGAGAAGCCCTTGTGGACGTATGGCGATATTGCGGATCAGCTCTTGAATCAGCACCGTCTTGCCGACGCCGGCGCCGCCGAAGAGTCCGACTTTACCGCCGCGCGTGTACGGCGCCATCAGGTCGATGACTTTGATGCCGGTTTCGAAAATACGCGGCGTCGGCTCCTGATACTTGAACTCCGGCGCGGGCGGTGGATCGGCCAGATACGCCGCCGCTTTGACCGGCTCGTCGCTATCGATCGTCTTGCCGAGCACGTTGAAGATGCGTCCGAGCGTGCCTTCGCCGACCGGAACGAGAATCGGGCCGCCGGTGCTACGTGACCGGCGCGCCGCGCACCAGACCGTCGGTCGAACCCATCGCCAGGCAGCGCACTTGGTTGTTGCCGAGTTCGTCCTGCACTTCGAGCGTCAGCTCGCGCGCGGCCATCGCCGATGCCGCCGAGATCGATGCCTCGCGCACGCGCGTTGCGCGGCGCACGTCATCGTGTTGACGCGAACGTGAGCGCGTCGTTGATCTTCGGCAGCGTCTCGGCCGTGAACTCGACGTCGACGACGTTACCGAGCACTTGCACGACTTTTCCGGTAGCTGTCATGCTCATCGATTCCTTAACCCTTTGCGAGGTCCATTACGCACGCCCAGTGCTTCGGCGCCGGCGACGATTTCGAGCAGTTCCTTGGTGATCGCCGCTTGGCGAGCGTTGTTCATTTGAATCGTCAGCTCGTCGATCAGTTTCGACGCGTTGTCGGTCGCGTTGTTCATCGCTACCAGCTGCGCGGCGAAGAACGCCGCATCGGTCTCGAGCATCGCCGAATAGATCGTGAACTCGAGATACTTCGGCAGCAGTCGCGACAGCACGAACTCCGGCGACGGTGAGAACTCGACCGCGCCCTTCGACTCGCGGCTCGGCTCCGTTCGCTATGCTCGGGCCGTCGGCCGGCGTTAGCGAGGCTAGTCTTCGGCGAGGATCGGGACGAGTTTGCGGGTTTCGGGTTTCTGCGACATCATCGAGACGAGCTTCTGACGAGATCAGCACGATCTGGGAGATCTTGCCGCGGCATGAAGTCGTCGGTCACGTTGCTTGCGCGACCTCGCGCGCTGTGTCGATTTTCGATCCGCGCCAAGCGGCCACGTCGGACGGTCGCCGCACGCCCATGCGGCGCACGGCGTTGCGCGCCTTATTGCCGACGGTGTAGTACGCGACTGCGCTGCGCGTCGCGAGCGAAGTGCTCGGCGGCGCGCGATCGACGTTGGAGTTGAACGCGCCGGCCAGACCCTTTTCGGCGGTCATCAGGATCACGCCGACCGGCGCGCCCTCGTTGCCCCGGCTTCATGAACGGATGATCGACCGAGCTCACCGCGCCGCATGCAGATCGCGCGAGCATCTCGCGCGAGCGCGTCCGCATACGGACGCGCCTGCTTCTGCGCGCTCTCGGCGCGGCGAATCTTGGCCGCGGCGACTTGCTTCATCGCCTTGGTGATCTGCTGCGTGTTCTTCAGCGACCGGATGCGGTCGCGAAGATCTCTGACGGTCGCCATTTAGAAGCTCTTGTTGAACTCCGCGAGCGCCGCGTCGAGCTCTTCTTCGACGTTCGTCGGAGAGCTGGCCGCTCTCGGCGATCGCTTTGGGAATCGCCGGTGTTTCGTCGTGCAGGAAGTCGATCAAGCCGCGACGCCCAGCTCTGCAGACGGACGGTCGGGATGTCGTTGACGAAGCCGTTGGTCGGCGCCGTAAATGATCGCGACCTGATCTTCCATCGCCTGCGGCTGATACTGCGGCTGCTTGAGCAGCTCGGTCATCTTCTCGCCGCGCATGAGCTGCATTTTGCGTCTGCCTTATCGAGGTCGCTCGAGAGCTTGGCGAACGCGGCGAGGTCGCGGTACTGCGCGAGCTCGAGCTTCAGCTGACCGGCGACCGATTTCATCGCCTTCGTTTGCGCGGCGCCGCCGACGCGCGAGACCGAGAGACCGACGTCGACCGCGGGCCGGATGCCCTGGAAGAACAGTTGCGGCGTCAGGTAGATCTGGCCGTCGGTGATCGAGATGACGTTGGTCGGAATGTATGCGGCGAAGTCGCCGGCCTGCGTCTCGATGACCGGCAGCGCGGTCATCGAGCCGCCGCCGAGCTCGTCGGAGAGCTTTGCGGCGCGTTCCAGCAGGCGCGAATGCAGGTAGAAGACGTCGCCCGGATAGGCTTCGCGGCCCGGCGGGCGGCGCAGCAGCAGCGACATCTCGCGATACGATTGCGCGTGCTTGGTGAGATCGTCGTATACGATCAGAACGTCTTTGCCTTCGTACATCAGCTCTTCGGCCATCGCGCAGCCGGCAAACGGCGCGAGCCAGCGCAGCGCCGCGGCTTCCGACGGGCTGACGGCCACGATCGTCGTGTACGTCCATCGCGCCCTTCTGCTCGAGCATCTTGCGCCAGCGCGGCGACGGTCGAGTTCTTCTGTCCGATCGCGACGTAGACGCAGAACACGTTGCGGCCCTTCTGATTGATGATCGTATCGATCGCAATGGCGGTCTTGCCGGTCGAGCGGTCGCCGATGATCAGCTCGCGCTGGCCCTTGCCGATCGGAATCAGCGCGTCGATCGCGCGGATGCCGGTCTGCAGCGGCTGTTTGACGGCTTGGCGCTGAACGACGCGTCGGCGCGATGTTCTCGATCGTGCGGATAGCGCTTCGTCTCGATCGGGCCCTTGCCGTCGATCGGCTGACCGAGCGGGTTGACGACGCGTCCGAGCAGCGCCTCGCCGACCGGAACCGACGCGATGCGGCCGGTGCGGCGAACCTTGTCGCCTTCTTTGATCTCCTTGATCCGGAGCCGATGATCACGACGCCGACGTTGTCCTCTTCGAGGTTGAGCGCGACGCCTTGCAGGCCGTTGGCGAACTCGACCAGCTCCGACGAGCGCACGCCGCGCAATCCGTAGACGCGCGCGAGGTTGGCGCCGACCTCGATGACCGTGCCGATCTCGTCTTCTTGGACCTGCGTCTTGAACTGCTCGATCTGGCCTTTGAGTATGCCGGCGATTTCGTCTGCGTTTATCATGTCTTCTTTCCTAGTTTGTGGTGAGAGCGAGTTCGGGCGAGGGCGTCGAGCCGGCCGGAGATGCGTGCCGTCGATGCGGCGATCGCCCATCGTGATGCGCACGCCGCCGATCAGCGCTCGGATCGACGATCTTGCGTGACTTCGAATTTTTTGCCGTAGATCGTCTGAGCCGCGCGATCAACGTCGCGTCAGCTCGGCGTCGGTCGAGCGGTCTGCGCGCGACGTGATCGTCGAGCGTCTCCGTGCCGCGTGCGGCGAGCTGCAGCTTGCGATACTCGCTCGACGATGCGCCGAGCAGCGGCTCGCGGCGCTTCCGCACGAGCAGGAGCAGCGAGTGCAGCGCGATCGTCGTCGACGCGCCCCTCGAAACGCTCGCGTTCAGCGCGCGCTCTTTCTCGGCGCGCGGTCGATGACCGGAGCGACGAAGAACTCGGCGACCATCGCGGTTCTGCATCGATCGCCGCGGCAACCGCCGCGAGATCGTCGCCGACCCGCTCGACGGCGTTCGCGTTCGCCGCGCGACCGAGAAGATCGGCGATCGCGTAGCGGCGCGCGAGTTTCTCGCTAACCACGCGCGGCTCCCAGCGACCGCGATGAAGCGGTCGACGAGCGCGGCGTTCGGTCGCCGGATCGACGCGGCGCTGCGGCCTCGTCGCGCGCGATGCGCAGCGCGCGCTCGACCATTTCGTCGCGCAGCCGCACTCGCGCGCGGCCGCGAGCGCGATCGATTTCGAGCGCGGCGTTGCGCAACGGCGCGTTCGCCGGCCTCTCGCGTCTCTTCGATGCTCGTCGCCTCGCGCTCGCGTTGCGACGCGCGCGGCGGCGCGCTGCTCGATGAGCTGCGCGTCGTGGCTGCGCGGTATCGATCTCGTCTCGGCAGCGCGTCGAGCGCGCCTTTGCCTCGTCGCGATGGCGTTCGGCTTCGGCGATTCGGCTTGTTGCTGTCGCTCCTGCGCGGCCAGGACGCCGGCATGTATCCAACGGAACCACATGCAAGACGAGCGCGCCGATGAAAACGACCGACGAAACGACCTGGCTCCAAATCGGCGATCTGGAGGTACAGTTCGCGCGTCGTTCATTTCGACGCCTCGCGGAATCACCCGATCGACCATGAGGTCTGCCAGACTGCGCGACCGCGCTCGTCCTCGTCCGCGCGCGCCGTCTCCAGCTCTCGCCGCGGCGGTGCTCTGTGCGCCTCGACCGTGCTCTGCGCTCGCCGCGCATAGTCCGCTCGAGATCGTCGGCGGCTTCGTTGGACGCTTCGGCCGCGCGCGCTGCCGCAGAGTGCTGCTCGGCCTTGCGGCGCGCGGCGGCACGGACGCGTTCGGCCTTTTCGCGCAGCTTTTGCGCCTCGGCCTGATACCGCGTCGTAGTCGGAGACCAAGCTGTTGATGTACTCGCGTCGCTTCGCGATCGCCCGCCCAACGGGTCGCAAAAATACGACGTTCAACAGCGCGAAAAAAATCGCGAAGTTGATCAGCTGAACGACGAGCGTGCCGTCGAGCGAAAGAAACATTGACGCGGCTTAGCTAATGGCCGGCGTGACTTTCGCCATGAGCGAGGCCAGCGTGCGCGACGCCGAAGCAGCATGTAGAACGCCAGGCCCAGCGCGATGATCGGGAACGCTTCCAGCACGCCGACGCCGAGGAACAGGAACGTCAAGATATTCGGACGCGCTTCGGGCTGACGGGCGATCGCCTCGACCGCTTTGCTGGCGACGATGCCGTCGCCGATGGCCGAGCCGAATGCAACGCCGGCGACGATGATGCCGAACGCCAGCAGGGTAAACGCTGCGACTAACGCTTCAGAACTCAAGGAGTAACCTTTCTTAATGTCAGTGGTCGTCGCCGATCGCCAGCGAAAGATAGACGATCGCCAGGAGGGTGAAAACGAACGCTTGGATGGTGCCGACGAAAAAGTTGAAAAACTGGATGAAGAACGGGACGACCGCTACGCCGAGCGAGAGATTGAGCGCGCCGATCGTGATGTGCGCTTCGATGATCGAGCGCGACGATGAGGAAGAGCAGCTCGCCGACGAAGATGTTGAAGAACAAGCGCGCCGCGAGCGTCAGCGGCCGCGAGAGCTTCTTCGATCACGTTGATCGGGAGAAGCCACGCAGAACGGCTTGAATCAGATGCTTGAGCCGTGCGTCTTGGGAAACAGCGACGACCCACGTCACGAGCAATACGATGAGAGCCAACGGAACCGTCGTGTTGAGGTCGGCCGTCGGAGAGCCGCCGAACGGGCAGTCCGAACGCCTTGAACGGCAGCATACCGAACTGATTCGAGTAGGAAAATGAAAACGAACAGCGCGATGAAGAACGGCACGAAGGGTTCGCCGCGCTTCCCGAGCGTACTGGTCGCGAGGTCGGCGATGTAGTTCACGACGCCTTCGACCACGACTTGGCGCTTCGTCTGATAGGGCGACGATAACTCGCACCGACCCATGCAAAGAACGCCAGCGAGAGGACCATGACGATCCAGGTCGTCACGATCGTGTCGGCATGCACGGCTCCGAGCACGGGCACGTGCCACAGGATGTGCTCGCCCGAGGTCTTCGTTGCACGAAGGTCTTCTCGTTCTACTTTCGCTCGAATGCGCGGAGCGCGCCAACCGCAAATAACGCTAAGCGGGAGGAAAAAACCGGCGAAGTACCAGGCCATCGACCACCAGGGGCCGTGCACGGCGAACGCCACCGGGACTATACCGAAGACCCCGATTCGCAGGAAACTACTTAAGACGAAGAGCCCTACGGTCCGGTTCTTCAACCAGCCGCTCGCCGCTGCTTCCGGTCAACTGGGCGTTGAGAACCCCGCACAGCCCACCGGTTACGAGTGCCAATGCCGGGAAGGGGAGCCAGTGAACCACCAAGAGTGCCGACGACGGCGACGCCCGCGAGAGACCGGATCGAAACCGCCCGTCTGAGCGCCAATAAGCAACGAGATCGGCCGCCGCTTCGGCGTCGCTGTAGCTACCTTCGCCGCGCTTATCCTCCTCCACGAGGCTAGATCGACCGCATCAGCAGCCGGTACGCCGAGTATCCGCCGAACGCAAGCCCGACGAAGAGACCGGCGACGGCGACGATGGGCGCCTTGAAGCGCGCGGCCAGCCATGCGCCCGCAAAGAGCCCGGCGACCGTCGCAGCGGCGAAGGTGCCCCCCGCCGCCAGGACCGGCATGACGCCTTTCACGCGGTACAAGGGCTCCGGATACGCGCCGCCCCAGGAGCCGCGCCGCGAGCCATCGGGCGATCCGTTCGCTCGCCCGGCCGTCGCCGTAGGGATTGGCGGCGTGCGCCATCGCCGCGTAGGCTCTCTCGTCGTCGAGCAAGCGCCGGGCGGCGGCGACGATACGCGCCCGATCGTGACCCACCAGCTCCAACGTGCCCGACGTCGAGACCCTCGGGGCGCTCGGTCTCCTCGCGCATGACGAGCACCGGCTTACCCAGACACGGCGCTTCCTCTTGCAGTCCGCCGGAATCGGTGAGCACGAAGGCCGAGGCTTTGACCGCGGCAACCATCGCTCCGTACTCGATCGGCTCCACGAGCACCACGCCGGGAACCCCGTCGAGCACCTGGTGCGCGACAGGCGCGACGTGGGGCGACGGATGCACCGGCCAGTACAGTTGCGGGCGGGCGGGCAGTGCGGCGATCTCGCGCAACGCCAGCGCGATTTCGCGCATATGTTCGTGATTCTCACGCCGGTGCGCGGTGACGACGATCGCCGGACGTCCCGGCTCGATCGCGCTCCACTGCGGCGGCGGCGGCAAATCGGCACGCGTCGCAGTTTCCCAAAAAGCGTCGATCACCGTGTTGCCGGTGACGAACACGTCGTTAGACGCCACGTGTTCCTGCAGCAAGTGCTCGCGCGCGAGGGCCGTCGGCGCAAAATGGTAGGAGGTGATCGCCGCCGTCAACCGCCGGTTCATCTCTTCGGGATAAGGCATCCAGCGATTCTGGGTGCGCAAGCCCGCCTCGACGTGCCCGACGGGAATCCGCGCGATAGAATGCGGCCAGCGCCGCGGCCGTGCTCGTCGTCGTATCGCCGTGAACGAGCACGACGTCGGGCCGCGCTTCGCGCAGCACGGCTCCATGCCGATCAGCACCCGCGTCGTAATCTCGGTGAGCGTCTGATCCTCCGTCATCACGTCGAGGTCGTAGGCCGGCGTGATTGCGAAGAAGACCAACAGATCGTCGAGCATTTTGCGGTGCTGCGCCGTAACGCAGACGATCTCGTCGATCTCCGCGTGTTTGCGCAGCGCGTGCACGACCGGCGCCATCTTGATCGTGTCGGGACGCGTCCCGAAGACGCTCATGACCTTGACCCGCTTCATCGGCCCGCGCTACGTAGCGTGGCGGAAAACGTGCGTGAACTCGCCGGAAAAGGCGAGCGCGAGCGCACCGAGCACGAAGCAGACGGCATAGATCAGCAGCACGGCCTGACGCACGTTCAGCCCAAAGCGGAAGATCAACTGGTGGTGAAAGTGTCCGCGATCCGCCTCGGTGATGCGCTTGCCGCTGCGCGCCCGCCGCACGATCGCGGCGGCCGTATCGAGCACCGGCAGCGCGAGCACGAGCAACGGGACGACGACGCTGATCGCAATCGCGGTCTTGCTGGCACCGATGATCGAAACCGTTGCGAAGACGTAGCCGATGAAGAGCGAGCCGGCGTCGCCGAGGATGATCCGCGCGGGATTGAAGTTATACGGAAGGAATCCGAGCGCCGCGCCGGCGAGCGCGATCGACGACCAGCGCGACGACCGGATTGCCGTGCAGCACCGAGATCACGAAGAGGAAGAGCTCGAGATCGCCGCGACGCCGGCGAGCAGGCCGTCGAGGCCATCGAGGAAGTTGATCGCGTTCATCATGCCGACGTACCAGAGCAGCGTGAGCGGCACGCCGACCCACAATCGGAAAGTCGATCCAGTTGGTTCCGGGATTGTGATCGAACGGATTCGGTGATGCCGGGAATGACGAAACCGTAGAACATCGAGATCAGCGCGACGACGATCTGCGCGATCGAGCTTGTTGCGCGGACGCATCTGCATCACGTCGTCCCAGATGCCGACGCCGAGAATCAGCAGGCTGCCGAAGAGCAGCCCAACGAGCCGGTGCGATCCGCATCGAACTGGTCGGCCGCCGGGCAGCGAAGCCGTGAGGCGCGGCGACGTCGCGAACGCCCAGAACGGCGAAGAGCGCGAAAGAAAAGCCGAAGAAGACCGCAATCCCGCCCACGCGGGGCTTGGGCGTGTCGTGCATGCGCCGTTCGTCGGCGTCGCGGTCGACGATGCCCAGGCGCACGGCGAGCCGCACGATCAGCGGCGTCGCGCAGCGCGCTGACCATGGCCGCGATGGCGAAGGCCGTCGCCATAAATCGACGCTCGCAGTGAGCGCGTGGCGCGCTCACGTCCGCGACGCCTTCGAGCGTCGCGTACCGCGACCAGGGCTACGCCGGCTTCAGCCAGCAGGACTGCTCGCGACCGGATCGGGATAGGCTTGTCGTAGACGATCTTGTCACGCCCGCGCTGATGAGCAGCTTCGAACAGTTCACGCACGGCTGATGCGTGCAGTAGGCGGTGGCGTCTTGCAGGCTGACGCCGTGCAGCGCGCCCTGCACGACGGCGTTGGCTTCGGCGTGCGTCGCACGAAGGCAATGCTCGTCGACTAGCGTGCAGCCGACCTCGGTGCAGTGCGCGACGCCCGCGCGGCGCCCCGTTATAGCCCGTCGTCAAGATGCGGTGGGCGCGCATCAAAACGCAGCCGACCGACGCTCGCGGGCACGTCGCACGCGTGCTGACCGTGCTGCGCGATTTGCATGAAATACTCGTCCCAGCCGGGGCGCACGGCGTACGACCGATTACGGAACGTCGTAGCGCGCGGTGAGCTCGTGAACGCGGTCGCGCAGCCGCGCGATCTCGCGCGCTCTTCGATGTCGGCGAGCGCGTCGCAAATGATCCGCGCGACTTCGCGGCAATCCTCGCGCCAAAACCCCGCGACGTGATCGCCGGCGTTCCGATTCGAATGCCGCTGGCGACCATCGGCTTCTGCTTATCGAACGGAATCGCGTTCTTGTTGACGGTGATGCCGATCTCGTCGAGGTACGCCTCGACCGCCTTACCGGTGAGACCCTTGACCGAAACGTCGACCAGCATCAGATGCGTGTCGGTTCCCCCGGCGACCAAACGCAGCCCGGCCGCGAAAACTCCTCGGCCATCGCGCGCGCGTTTTCCACGACGTGCCGTTGATACGTCTTGAAATCGGGGCGCAGCGCTTCGCCGAAAGCGACGGCCTTCGCGGCGATCGTGTGCATCAGCGGGCCGCCCTGAATGCCCGGAAAGACGCTCTTGTCGATCGGTTGCGGCCCATGTTCTGCGTGCAGAGCACGAAGCCGCCGCGCGGGCCGCGCAGCGTCTTGTGCGTCGTCGACGTCACGAAGTCGGCGAGCGGAACCGGCGACGGATGCAGGCCCGACGGCGACGAGCCCCGCGATGTGCGCGAAATCGACCATCAGCGCCGCGCCGACTTCGTCGGCAATCTCGCGAAACGGTCCGTACTCCATCGTGCGCGGATACGCGCTCGCGCCGGCGACGATCATCTTCGGGCTTGATGCTCGCGCGCCAGCGCACGCACTTCGTCGAAATCGATCAGCTCGGTATCCTTGCCTCACGCCGTACGCGACGCGCGTTGTAGAGCTTTCCCGAGAAACTCACTTTGGTGCCGTGCGTCAAATGGCCGCCGTGCGCGAGCGACATTCCCAGAACCGTATCGCCCGGCTGCAAGCAGCGCCATGAAGACCGCCATGTTCGCCTGAGCGCCGCGAATGCGGCTGAACGTTGGCGTGTTCGGCGCCGAAGATCTGTTTGCAGCCGCTCGATCGCGAGCGTCTCGGCGACGTCGACCCATTCGCAGCCGCCGTAGTACCGCTTGCCCGGATAGCCTTCGGCGTACTTGTTGGTCATCACGCAGCCGTTGGCTTCGCGCACCGCGCGGCTCGCGTAGTTCTCCGAAGCGATCAGCTCGAGGTTCTCGCTTTGGCGGCGCTCCTCGCCCGCGATCGCGGCAAAGATCTCCGGGTCCTGCGTTTCGATCGTACTGCGGCGAGAATGTCCATATGCGTTCTTTCCTACGAGTTTCCGAGAAGTTCTTTCGGCGTCTTCGCGTCGGTGACTTCGCCGCGCTCGAGATCTTTGAGCGTGCGCGCGCGCTGCGCGTCGCCGAAGTCGAAGAGCTGTTCGGTGCGAAAGGCGTGGCGGCCGCCGTCGAAGGGCGTGTCGAGATAAACGTCGAGCATCCGTTCGATCATCTCCCAGCCGGTGAGACGCTCGGAGAACGCGATCACGTTGGCGTCGTTGTGCCGCCGCGCGAGCTCGGCCGAATACGGCTCCGCGACCGGCGCGCAACGAATGCCCGGCACTTTGTTCGCCGCCATCGCGATGCCGAGGCTCGAGCCGCAGACGACGATGCCGCGCTCCGCCTGTCCGGTCGCGACGGCTTCGCCGACGGCGTAGCCGTACTGCGGATAGTCGACCGGCGTCGCATCGTGCGTGCCGAAATCGAGAATCTCGTGACCGCGACCGCGCAGCACCTGCGCGATGCGGTCTTTGTATTCGAAGCCGGCGTGATCGGCGCCGAGTGCGATCTTCATCGTTTCATCATGTCCAAGGGTGAGCAGCGCGAGACGGTCGAACGTCGACCGCCGATGAAGCTTGCGTGCGCGAGCGGTTCGTTTCACCGCGAAATCGAGCGCGGCGAGCTGACGCAACTCGAATTCCTGGACCTGTGCGCGCGCGAGCTTGGCATGCGACGGCGTCGTGTTAGACGTGCGGCATTTTCCGCGAACCGACGACGACTACCTCGCCCAAGTCAAGAAGATGGCAACCGACCGGGGGCTCACGATTGCAGCGCTTGCGGATTCGGGCTTCTTCTCCGCGACGCCGGAGCGCGTGCGCGAAGCGCTCGCCCAGGCCGTCACGCTCGGAGCGCCCTCGTCGCGGCGCCCCTTGCGAACGAGACCGAATGCTCCTGGAGCGATCAGCTCGCGCGGCTCGGCATCGCAACCGCCGCTGGCAAAGGAGTCAATGTGACGCTCGCGCTGCGCAACGCTCCGGAGACGTTTGCCGCGACCTCGCACGACTGCAAGCGCGTTGCAAAAGAATCCGACTCGGCGTGGCTGCGATTCGGTCCGGCGCCCCTGGAGCTCGATGCTGCAAGCGACCCTGCGGTCCTCTCGCCGAACGCCGTACTACTATGGAGCGACGCCGCGGCACAGGACGACGGAATCCCGTCGCGCACCCTTGGGACGTTTCCGCAGTTTCGCGGATATCTCGCGTTCGACGATGCGGCGGGCGCTGCGACGGCCGCGCAGATCAAAGCCGCGCTTCGCGCGTGGCGTAAGGAAATACTCAACCGCATATAGCGTCTGCGCGCGCGGCTCGAACCTGCATTCTCGCAGGTGGGTGCGGCCCGGGCGCCGATCCTGCTAGGCGCTTGGCCCAAGCCGGTTCGTCGTTATCCGGAGCTGATGCTCCCTAGGTTTATAAGTCGGTTCGGCACCTACGCGAGCTGCGCGCTATGCGCAGTCGAGCCCCTCTACCGTACCACCGCCGTCAAGGCCGCTCGGCGTGCGCGCTGCGAGGAAGGCTCGATGCGCGGTTGAAAGCGACGTGCGATGCTCCGTGTCCGCGTCGAGCCGATGGATCTTCCACTTCGCCACCCCTTTGCGATCGCGCGCGGAGAGGAGACCGTAGCGTTAACGGCGGTGATTCGCGTGGCGCACGACGGCGTTGAAGGGATCGGCGAAGCGACGCCGATCGAGCGCTACGGCGAATCCGTCGAGAGCGTCCTAGCGTATTTTGCAGACGCATCGCGCTAGCGTCGGACGATCCGTATCGATTGGAGGCGCTGCTGCACGCCGGCATACCCGCCGGCGGCGCGCGCCGGGCTCGACCTCGCGCTGCACGATCTCATCGGCAAAGAGCTCGGCAAACCGCTCTACGCGCTGCTCGGACTCGATCCGTCGCGCGACGCCGGTGACGTCGTTTACGATCGGCATTGCCGATCCCGAAACGACGCTGCGCAAGGTCGCCGAAGCGGCCGGCTTATCCGACGCTAAAGATCAAGCTCGGGCGCGGCACCGCTTCCGAGCAAGTCGAGACCATCGCGGCGATCCGCGGGCGCTACGCCGGCGCGCTTCGCATCGACGCCAACGAAGGCTGGGACGTCGACGACGGCCGATGACGATCCTGCGCGAGCTCGAGCGCTTCGACATCGAGTTTTGCGAGCAGCCGATCCCGGCCGGCCACCCGCACGCGGCTGCGCGCGATTCGCGACCGCGTGAACATCCCGATCGTCGCCGACGAGGACTGCCCACGTCGCCGCAGATCTTGCCCGCGCTTTACGGGTGCGTCGACGGCGTCAACGTCAAGCTCGCGAAGACCGGCGGCATTCGCGGCGCGCTCGCGATGATTCACACCGCGCGGGCGATGGGGATGAAAGTGATGCTCGGCTGCATGGTCGAGAGCGCGATCGCCGCGACCGCCGCCGCGCACATCTCGCCGCTGGTCGACTGGGCCGATCTCGACGGGCCCCTCTCGATCGCGCACGATCCGTTCGCCGGCGTCGCCTACGATCGCGGAAAAGTTCTGCTCCCCGATGCGCCCGGACTCGGCGTCTCGCGAAAGCGTGGCCGCGTGAGCCGGAAGTATGCGATCCTCGCCCTCGACCGCTTCGAACCGATGCGAAGACCGCGCACGGCGTCATCGGTACGGAAGCGACGACGTCGTTGCGGTGATCGATCCGTCGTCGGCCGGGTCGCAACGCGCGCGACGTGCTTCCATACTTGGACAGCGACGCGCCGATCGTTGCCAGCGTTGCCGAAGCGCTGCAGTACGCTCCCACCGCGCTGCTGATCGGCACCGCGCCAAAGGGCGGCGGACTTCCACCGCGATTGGCGCGCGCGCCGTGCTCGATGCGATCGCGCGCCGGCTCGGAGATCGTCAGCGGGCTGCACGAAATGCTCGGCAGCGATCCCGAGTTTCGCGCCGCCGCGCAGCGCAGCCCGCACGACGATCTGGGACGTGCGCGAGCCGCCCGACGTTCCGCTCTTCTCCGGCGACGTCTACGACGTCGATGCGCCGGTGCTGCTCACCGTCGGCAACGATTGCGCGGTCGGCAAGATGACCGTCGCGCTCGAGCTCGTACGCGCGGCAAAGAGCGCCGGGCGCCACGCGCGCTTCGTCCCGACCGGTCAAACCGGCATGCTCATCGCGGGCTGGGGCATCTCGGTCGACCGCGTGATCGCCGACTTCGCCGCCGGAGCCTCCGAGCAGCTCGTGCTCTACGCGGCGCACGAAGGCGCGGATCTCATCGTGGTCGAGGGACAAGGCGCGATCAATCATCCCGCCTATGCCGCCGGTCACGCTCGCGCTGATGACGGGCTGCGCGCCGGACGCGCTGCGTGCTCGTCTGCGATCCGCAGCGTCTGCAGATCGAGCAGTATCGCGACGCCGGTGCTGGCGTATGCCGAGGCTGATTGCGATTCACGAAGCGCTGCTCGCGACCGTCAAACCCGCGGCCGGTCGATCGGAATCGCGCTCAACACGCGCGGCCTGAGCGACTCGGCAGCGCGCGCGGAGATCGAACGCGCGCGAGCGCGAAACGCAGCTGCCCGCCGGACGACGTCGTTCGCTTCGGTCCGGAGTCGTTCTACGCGGCGATCGCGCCGGCGCTCGTCAAGCGTCAGCCGCGGCGCGCGGCCACATCGGCTTGAACGCGCCGCGATGCGTCGCGGCGGCGCTGGCAATGCTCGCGCTCGCGTGCGCCTGCACGCGCCTCCAAGCTCCGGCGACCGGCGGCGCACGCAACGCATGGACGATTCCCGGCGTCTTGCGTCTGGGCGAAGACGAAGAGCCCGACAACCTCAACCTGATGTTCGCGCACACCGCAGCCAGCGACACGATCTCAGGCCTGCTCTTCTCGTTCTTCCTGCGTTACGACGCGCGCGGCAATTACGTGCCGGATCTGGCGACGCAAGTGCCGACGCTTGAGCAACGGCGGCATCGCTCCGGACGGAAGACGATCGTCGTGCATCTGCGGCAAGCGGCGTCGTTTGGGCCGACGGCGCGCCGCTGACCGCCGCCGACTGGCTCTTCACCTATCGCGCCGTTACGAATTCGGCAAACAACGTTAAGACGCGATACGGCTGGGACGCGATCGCTTCGGTCGACGCGCCCGACCCGTATACGATCGTCATTCGCCTCAAGCGCCCGAACGTCGCCGTGCTCGGCATTCTCGCGATGGGCGGCGCCGGCTACCCGCCGATGCCCGCACATCTGCTCGCGAAACTGCCGAACCTCAACGCCGCGGCGTTCAACGAGCAAGCCGCTTTCGAGCGGACCGTACCTGCTCAAGGAGTGGAATCACGGTTCGTCGCTCGTACTTCGTCCCGAACCCGCGCTACTTTCGCGGCGCGCCGAAACTCAAGGAAGTCGTTTGGAAAATCGTTCCGGACGTCAACACGCTCTTCAACGAGCTCGTCACCGCACGAGGTCGACGTGTATCCGAACGTCACGCCAACGCGATCGCGCGCCTCTCGAGCGTCGCCGGGCATCACGCGTCGATCGCCGCCTGATCGCGGAGCTGGCGGCATCTCGGCATCAACGTGAGCCGTCCGCAGCTTGCCGACGTGCGCGTCCGCCGCGCGATCGCCGAGGCCGTCGATTGGAAGCGCATCGAGGATACGGTCTTTCACGGCATCGACCAGCTCGCGGTCTCGGACATCTTTCCGCAATCGTGGGCGGCGCCGGCGCTTCCGCCCTACCGCTACGACCCGGCAGACGCGCGCCGGCTGCTCGCGCGCGCCGGATGGACGCCGGGCTCGGACGGCGTCCTCCATAAGGGCGCGCTCGCGATGCATCTGACCATCTACGCAACCACCGGTCATCAAGAGAACACCGAATCGCAAGTGCTGATCCAATCGATGCTGCGCGCCGTCGGCATCGACGTCGCGATCCGCAACTATCCCGGCAGCTATCTCTTCGCGCATGGACGGCCCGCTCTACGGCGGCAAGTACGATCTCGAATGGTCGATCGAGACCAACGGCCCCGATCCCGGACAATTCCGGCGAGTTGGAACGGCAGCCTTCATTCCGCCGCACGGCGCGAACACGTCGTGGCTCGACGATCCCGATCGTCAACGCAGACCAGCGCCGCCGCGGCGAGTACGTTCGACCTCGCGCAACGCAAGCGGCTCTACCAGCGCGAAGAAGAGCGGCTCCGCGAACTCGTTCCGGCGGTCTTCTTCAGCTGGCGCGACAACTACACCGCGATCAATCGCCGACCTGAAGAACTACGTTCCGGCCGCCTTCATCGGCGACACGCTGGAACGCCTGGCAGTGGAGCATTTGATCGACGCAGTCTTCGCGCAGATTCTCTACGCGCGCGAGCGCGCGACGGCTCTCGTTCGAGCCGACGCGCGGCGGCGTCCTGAGTTGGAACACCCATACCGAGAGCGGCCGGATCGCGTTTCGCCTGCTGCGCGCCGGACAGCCCGCGACCGATTGGCTGGATTACGCGCACTGGGCGCCGGGCGGCGCAACGTCGCTCAGCCCCGAACACGACGGGACGCGCGTCGAGGTCGACGTGATCCACGCAACGCATGCCGTTCGACGGCATCGAAGTTCGCGCGCGCGACGTCGACTTCGAGCTCGTCGCCTTCTCCACACCGCTGCGCCCCCTGCCGTCGCTGCCGTACGCGCGCGGCGCGTTCATCCTCGACGTGCCGGCGCGCTCGCAGTACGCGACCTCACTGCGAGAGAACGCGTCGCCGGAAGAACGCGGATGGTGCAGTCCCGCCAGCCTCTCGATGATCCATGCCTATCACGGCATCGACCGTTCCGTTCGAGAAACGGCGCGCGCCGTCTTCGACCGCGCGTACAACGGCACCGGAAACTGGGCCTTCAACGTTGCGTATAGCGGACGGCTCGGGCTTGCGCGGCGCCGTCGCCCATCTCTGCGAATCTCGATCACGCGCAGCGCCTGTCGAGCGCAATCTCCCGCTCGCGCTCTCCTACTCGTGGAGCGACGGCGAACTGCCCGGAGCGCCGCTGCCGCATTCCGGCGGTCATCTCGTCGTGCTCTGCGGCTTCACGCGCGATGGGGATTGTGCGATCAACGACCCCGCGGCGCCCAACGTGCGCGTCGTCTACCCGCGCGGCGCAATCGAGCGCATCTGGCAGCGCAACGGCGGCATCGCCTACGTCGTCGCGCCGGCCGGCATCGAGTACGCCGACGTGCTGGGATGAAGCTGGCGGCGATCTCGGCGGCGGTGGTTGGCTGCCGCCGCTGCCCCGAACTGCGTTCCTATATTGCGCGCGTCGCGCGCGAGCGAAAGCGCGCGCACCAAGATTGCGAGTATTGGGGTAAGCCGGTTCCCGCCTTCGGAGATCCGCGCGCCCGCGTGCTGATCGTCGGGCTCGCGCCGGGAGCGCACGGCAGCAACCGAACCGGCCGTCCGTTTACCGGCGACGCCTCCGGCGCATTTCTCTATCCGGCCCTCTATCGCGCCGGCTTCGCGTCACAGCCCGACGCGACCGACCGCAACGACGGCTTGCGTCTGCAAGACTGCTTGATCACCGCGGCCGCGCGTTGCGCCCCCCCGCAGAACAAGCCGACGCCATCCGAACTGCGTAACTGCTTTCCCTACCTGGTCGAAGAGTTCGACGCACTTCCCCGCTTGCGGATCGCCATCGCGCTCGGCGCCATCGCCTTCAACGCGATCCTCAAGCTGCTGCGGGAACGCGAGCTCGAGTTCGACGCTCGTCAGGCCGTCTTCGCCCACGGCGCCGAGCTGCGCGCGAGCAACGGCCGGCGCGAGATCGTCGTTATCTCCTCATACCACCCAAGCCGGCAAAACACCAACACCGGCAAACTCACGGCGCCGATGTTCGATGCGATCTTCAGCCGGGCGAACGCGATTCTGGCGCGCGCGGCTTCTTCAGCGTGAGGTGCAGATCGCGCAAGAGCTCCTCGGGCACCGGGCTCGGGGCATCCATCATGACGTCGCGGCCGGCCTGATTCTTCGGAAACGCGGTGATCTCGCGGAGGTTCTCCTCGCCGCACGCGATCATCACGATGCGATCGATGCCGAGTGCCATACCACCGTGCGGCGGCGCGCCGTACTCGAGCGCGCGCACGAAGAACCCGAAGCGCTGCTCGACGTCCTCGGGCGATAACCCGAGCATGGCAAAGATTCTTCGCTGTTCCTCGGCTTTGTGAATGCGGATCGATCCCGACCCGAGCTCGTAGCCGTTGAGCACCATATCGTAGTGCTGCGCGCGCATTTCCGTCGGGGCACGATCGATGAGCTCCCAGTCGCCGGGCGCCGGTGCGGTGAACGGATGGTGTGCCGGAACCGGCTTGCCCGTCTCTTCGTCGAGCTCCAGATACGGAAATCCGGTGACCCACGCAAACGCATACGCGTTGGGATCGCGCAATCCGCAGCGCTGGCCGACTTCGTTGCGCATCTTTCCGGCCACCGCATATGCTACGTCTTTCGCATCGGCAAAAAGGAGCAGCGCGTCGCCGGTCTGGGCGCCCAACGCCGCGCGGACGCCTTCGATCTGCTCGTCGCTCAGAAAGCGCGCCGCCGAGGATTTCACGCCATCGGTTCCGAGCGCGATCCAAACCATGCCTTTTGCGCCGAACTGCTTCGCCGTCTCGGTGAGGGCGTCGAAATCGCGGCGCGAGAGCCCCGCGCCGCCCGGGTACCGGAGCGCGACGACACCGCCGCCGCTCTCCAGCGCCGACCGGAAAACGACGAACTCCGTCTCGCCGAAGAGCGAGCCGACGTCGGCGAGTTCGAGACCGAAGCGTAGATCGGGCTTATCGAGACCGTACTTTGCGAGCGCCTCTTGATGCGTGAGACGCGCAAACGCCGGCAGCTCGATCCCCAATACGGTCCGCCAGACGTGGCGCATGCACGACTCCATCACCTCGAGCACCTCATCCTGCGTGCAGAACGAGAGTTCGACGTCGAGCTGGACGAACTCGACGAGCCGATCGGCGCGGGGATCCTCGTCGCGCATGCAGCGCGCGATCTGCATGTACTTTCCGAAGCCCGAGATCATCAGGATCTGCTTGAGCAGTTGGGGCGACTGCGGAAGGGCGTAAAACTCTCCCGGATAGATTCGGCTGGGAACGAGATAGTCGCGCGCCCCCTCGGGCGTCGATTTGATCATCATCGGCGTTTCGATCTCGAGGAAATCGCGCGAGTCGAAGAAATCGCGCATGGCCTTGACGATGCGATGGCGCGTGCGCAGGTTGCGTCTGCATCCGCGGCCGCCGCAAGTCGAGATAGCGATATTCGAGGCGAAGGTTCTCGTCGACCGCTTCGTCGGAGTTCACTTGGAAAGGCGGGACCTGCGACCGGTTGAGCACGTCGAGCTCGCCGATCGCCACCTCGACGTCGCCGGTGCCGAGGCGCGGATTCTCGGTTCCCGCCGGGCGCCGCCGAACCGTGCCGCCGACCCGCAGCACGTCTTCGTGACGCAGATGCTCGGCCTCGGCGAAGCTCGCATGCTGCGGATCGAAAACGATCTGCGTTACGCCGTCGTGGTCGCGCAGGTCGACGAAAATCAACCCGCCATGGTCGCGGCGGCGATTGACCCATCCGTAAAGCTCGACCTCTGTGCCCTCGTTCGCGGCGCGAAGACGCGCCGCACGTACATCACTATCCGTGCATCGCGCGCCTCCTTGATGCCCGAGACGTAGTAGTACTGTAAGAGCAGTTCGCGCGCGAGCCGCGAGCGCGATGCGCGCCGGTCGATATAGCCGAGCAACAGCGGCATTCGCGTGAGCAGCGAATGCAGCGCCGAGCGAAAGCGGCGTCATGCCGAGATTGAGCATCACCTCAACGCCGGGGTGCTTGCGATAAAAACGCGCCGTGGAACGCCCTGCGAGCCGCATCTTCTCCTTTTGATTTTCATGCCCGACGTCTTGACAGTGATAGTTCACCGCCCGCGGCTCGTAGCACGATCTCGATGCCGGCGCGCTGTAGGCGATACCCGAGCTCTAGGTCCTCGTGACCGTAGCCGGTGAAGCTTTCGTCGAAGCAGCCGACGGCAAGCAGATCGTCGCGCGCGCACCGAGGCATTGCCCGTGAGAAAATAGAGCCACGAGAGTTTTTTGCGCGACGGCGGATGCAGATGCCCGCGCTCTTGGGGATGTTCGCGCTTGTACGCGTACTCCGTCGAAATCTTTGACCTGCACTTCCCATCCGACGACGGCGATGCTGGCGCGTTCGCGATGCCGCGCCAAGTGAGTCGAGAGCAGATCGGGCGACGCGAGAATGTCCGCGTCGTTGAACAGCACGATCGGGCTCGCGGCCGCGCGCGATGCCGGCGTTGCGAGCGGCTGCGCGCCCGCTGTAGGACGCCGGGCAAGTGCCGCACGTTGGGATGCTCGGCGCGCAGCGCCGGCGAGGTATTCCGCCGTTCCGTCGGTTGAGTTCGAGTCGCAGACGAGCAGCTCGTAGCTCGCGCGGTTGAGATCCTGTGCCAGCAGCGTCGGCAATCACCTCGACGAGCGTCTCGCAGCCGGTTGTACGTCGGAATGACGACCGAAATATCAAGCATGCTACCCGCCATATCAGTGCGGCGACGCCGGCCGACGATCTCGCCGCGGAACCGGTCGCGCTCGACGCTTCGTCCCGCGGCCGGTTTGCGGACCAGCACGTGCGGCACGCCGTACGGCGACCACTCCTGCGAGTTCAGCCGGAAGTAGCGGTGTTCGAACGCCACGACCGTGGGCCTTGCACCGCGCTTGCGACGTGCGTCGCACCCGTATCGACCGTCACCACGACGCGCCCTGCTCCAGCACCGCGGCCCACTCGTGAAACGGCAGGCCGCGAAGCAGCCGCGCGACCGACTGACGCCGCTCGAAGTCGCCCGCGAGTTCCTCGCAATCGTCGGCACAGGTGATCACGACCGGCGCGAGTTCGGCCGAGCCGGTCGACGATTCCAAGCGTTCCCTCCAGCGTGCTGCCGTCGCCAAACCACCGCCGCCCGAGGTGAAGCACGATTGGGTCGCGCGGCAAGTCTCGCGTGATGTTGCGATCCGCTTGGGTTACATCGAGGCGCAGCGCGGTTACGCGCGCCCGGGCGCCGGCCAGCGCCACCAGATCGAGCAACTGGACGACCTCGTGGCGCACGATGCGCCCCGGGTCGCGGTCGCAGAGTTCGGGATCGGCCTCCGAGATCATCACCCTGTTAACGTAGAGCGGCGCCGTCAGCCGCGCAACCCATCGCCGCTCGTAGGTATAGCCGACGCGCACCGGAGCGCGAGTCGCGCCGACGAGCTTGAGGTCGACCGCCCGCGGCGCGAGCGCGACGGCAATATCGTATCCGCGCAGACGCGATCCAAGAGCTTGCGGGCTCATGCCCTTCTCCAAGACCACGAGTTCGTCCACGTCGTCGTTGCGCTCGATCGCTACCCCGTTGTACTCGCTCGTCACCATGGTCAGGTGCGCGTCGGGGAAGGAGGCTCGGACCGTTGCGATCGCCGGCGTGGAAAGGATGAGATCGCCGATCCGGTCGGTGCGGGAGAGCAGAATCTTCACGAGCGCAACGCACGTTCGATCTCCTCGAAGTACGCCTCGTTGGCCAGCGCGCGTGCCGCCCTCGCTTCGCTCGGCCGCAGTTCGCGATCGTTCTCGAGCGAGGCGAGACGGCGGCGAAAGCGCCGATCGAATTGCAGCGAACGCATCAGCCCGTGAAAGCGGCGCTGCACGGGATTGATGCCGGTCGCGAGCGTGGCGCGCCAACCCGGGTGCCGCCGCACCAGCCGCACCGCGGTGCGCGCTTGTGCGCGCGCCTGTGCGATCATCCTCTCGACGCTCGCGCCGCGCGGCGGAGGCTTCACGTGGTAGACGAGCGCGCGCGGCGAGAAGACGGCCGGAACCCGCATTTGCCGCAAACGCAACCCGACGTCGATGTCCTCCCAGCCGTACTCGGAGAACGATTCATCGAACCCGCCGAGCGCGCGCATCGTCGTAAGCGGAAGCGAAACGTTGGTGGTCCAAAAATAGTTGCCGCTGTAGTCCCTGATGCTCCAAATCGGGGGAGGAAGATCGTCGGGAGAGCGCACTTCGATCGCGCCGCCGCGTACGATCGCGCCCGGGCGCCGCTCGCCCGCGCGCAGGTGCTCGTTTACGAACGTCGGGATCGGCAGCACGTCGTCGTCGATGAAGATAATCCGCTCGCCGCTCGCCCGCGCGATACCGGCATTGCGCGCCGCGGCGAGACCGGCGTTGGCTTGCGTCACGATGGTGAAGGAGCACGGCGCGCGGCGCCGCGCGGCCTCGAGCACGCCGGGCGTCGCGTCGGAGGAACCGTCGTCCACGACCACGACCTCATACTCGCTCTCCGCGATCCTTTGATCGAAGCACGCGTCGAGCACGCGTTCGAGCAGCCACGCGCGATTGTAGGTGCAAAACTGAATCGTCGCGCGGATCATGCCGCAAGCGACTCCGCCGCGGCGACGATGCGCGCGACGTCGAGGTTGGCGATGCAGGCGTAGTCGCGGCAGCGCTCCTTCGTATCGCCCTCGTGACAAGGATACGAGGCGCGCACGATCGCGGTTTTCGCGCCCAGCGGCGACCAGCGATCGGGGAAATCGGATTGGAACGGAAAGATGCCGACGGTCGCGGTACCCACCGCGGCGGCGACGTGCATCGAGCCGGTCGTGATGCCGACGAACGCGCGTGCGCGGCGCGCCAGCGCGCCGAATGCGCCGACGCTCGTGCGGCCCGCGATCGAAACGATCTCCGCTTCGTGGGCGATATCCACGATGCGGTCGGCAAACCGACGGTCGTCGGGCGCGCCGCTGACAGAATTTGCGCGTCGAAACGCGCGCGCAGGGCGCGCGCGAGCGCCGCCCAGCCGTCGAGCGGCCAGAATCCCCGGCGCGACGCGACCGCGTTACATGGATTGAGGATGACGAACCGCTCGGAGCCGATCTCGAGCCCGGCGGCTTCGCGCTGGTCCTCGGAGGTCGGCTCGAACCGGTACCGCCGATCGGCCGTGTCGCACCCGATCGCGCGCGCGTAGTCGAGCAGGATCTCCGACCAATGCGAGGTCACGTCGCCGGTTTCGCTGCGCACTACGACGCGGTGCGTAAAACGAAAAGAGTATATTCGGCGCGCCTGGCCCACGCGCACCGGAATCCCCGCCAGCTGCGGGACTCGCGCCGTGCGCGGCGTCGCCCAGGTGACGACGCACGCGTCGTACCCCCGCGCCGCGACGCGCGCGGCGAGGTCGCGTTCGTCGCCGCCGTCGTCGACCAGCGTCTCGTCCACGTCGGGAACGCGCTGGAGGACGGGCGCGTGCGACGGCAGCGTGAGCGCGTCCACGCATTCGAAGCGCGCGTGCAACGCACGCGCGACGACCGACGCCACGAGTGAATCCCCGATGCCGCCGCCCGCACAGTACAGCAGCGCGCGGCTAGCCATCGCCCTCTTTAAGTACGCGAACGAGCTCGCGCGCGTAGAGCGCGTCGAGAAACTGCGCGCGCACGAGCGAGCGCGTCCACCGTGGAAGCCGCGTACTTTCGGCAAGGCCTCCGTAGATCGCGACGAGCCACTCCGGCGTGAGATACCGGGCGCGCAGAAGATTGAACGCATGGGCTCCCGTCGCGAGCCGCGCTCGTCGGGATGGATGCTTTGCGAGAAAGCGCCGCGCCATTCGCGCCTTCTCCACCACCTTACGGCTTTCGACGGCGAGCGTGTTCTCCTCGGGCGGCTTGATGTGCCAAATGTACGCCTCCCAGGCAAACTTCCACTGGAGCCCTGCCGCGCGCAAACGAACCCCGAATTCCGTGTCCTCCCAGCCATACAAGCGGAAGTTTTCATCGAATCCGCCGGCTGCGACGAACGCCGCTTTCGGCATCGAGGCGTTGCACGTGCAGAGAAACGCGCGCGAGTAGTTGGCGGCGCCCGGCATAGGCCGCGCGTCGTACGATGGTACGTTGAGGATCGGTCCGTTGACGACGCGGGTCGCGCCGCCGTGGGCGCGGAGATGCGCGGCTACCCATCGCGCCGGCAGCTGCACGTCGTCGTCGCAGAAAAGCAGATACTCGCCTCGCGCCGCGCGACGCCGCGATTGCGTGCCTCGCCGCGGTTGGGCTGCGGAGCGGCGACGTAACGCACCGGGAATGTGCGCCGAGCGAAGGCCTCGACCACGTCTTTGGTGTCGATCGGTGGATCCGTTGTCGACGACGATCGCCTCGAACGGCGGCGCATCGGTTTGCGTTTCCAGCGACGCGAGTGCGCGTTCCAGGTACGATGCCCGGTCTTTGGTCGCGATCACGATCGAGACGTCCATCGTCGCGCTATCCGGCCAGCGAGACCAGCGCGTCAGCCATGCGATCCGAGGCGCCGGCATGCCCGCGATAGAGGGCGGCGAGCGCGCGCGACGACGACTGGAGCCATGCCGTATCGTCGTAGCATTGCAGCGCGATGCGGGCGATGCGTCCGGGAGTGACCGTTCCGTGCTCTTCGCGGATCAACGCCGATCCGGCATCCATGTTGGGCTGCGTGTGATAGGCGAATCGGCGGGAAACGCCGACGGCTACGGCGCGTTTGAGCGGAACGCCGACCAACGGTATGCGGTTGAGATAGGTGAGTGGGCCATTGATCGTGACGAGTTCGGGCGCGTTGAGCGGCGTCATCGTCACCATCGGTTTGCCCAGCGCCGCCAGCTCGATCGTTTTCGTGCCCGGAATCGTCAGTACGAGCCGCGCCCGCTTCGCTGCGGCAAGAGCGCGATAGAGCACCGGAACTCGGACGTCGCCCGCGGCGCTCGTAAGATACGTCACGCTCGCCGTCGCGCTCCAGCCGGCCGGCGATGCCGAACATGCGCGGATGTCCGCCCCGTTCGATCGCCTCGCGCACGCGTTCGCGCGGCGTGAACGGCGAAATCCCCAGCGCCATCGGCAGCTCCGGCCGCTCGCGGCGTATGCGCAGCGCAACCGCGAAGTAAAACGGAACCAGGTTTTCGACTTCGTACGGGCGCGAGCCGGGCATAAACAGGATGCCGTCCTCCGGGACGTCCGATTCGGGATCGAGGGCGGCTTCGAAGAGCGCGCCGTCGATGGCGAGATTTCCGACTTGCTCGATCCGTTCGCGCGGCGTCCCCCAACGTTCCAGCTCCGCTACGTTGCGCGCATCGACGGCAAAGGCTCGATCGAAGAGCGCACGATAGCGCTAGCGCGAAAACTTGTACGTCGCGGCGCGGCCCTTCAACCGCGCGTGCAGACGCGCGGCGTGGAGAAGATCGCCGCCGAGATATTGACGACGGCATCCGCGCTGCGCGGCAGGTCGGCGACGGCGCCGCCGAGCGCGAACTTGAGTACTTCTTCGGATTCGACGACGCGCGCGCGGCAAACGCGTCGCGTATCGATCGCCGCTTCGAACCCGGTCGCATAGTCGTCGGGCACCAGGAAGACGATCGCATCCAAATCCGGACGGCGCTCGTAGAGCGCGCGCAACAGCGGGCGCAGCCAGCCGGCAACTTCGCCCGGACCGTTAGCGGTGAACGCGATGCGCATCTAGGAGGTTCGAACGAAGTTCCTCAGGATCCGCGCGATGAGATCCGTCGTGCTCTCGCCGTCGCGATGCGGCGCGAGCGCGATGCGCCCGCCGTGGCGCATCACCACCGTGCGCTCCGGAAGTTCGTCCTCACGGTATTGCGCGCTCTTGACGTGGACGTCGGGGCGAATGCGGTCGAGCGCGACTTCGGGCGTCCTCTCGCCGAAGCCGACGACGACGTCAACGCTGCGCAGCGCGAGCAGCACGTCGGCGCGCTCGGCGAACGCCACGATCGGCCGCGCATCGCCTTTGATGCGGCGTACCGACTCGTCGGTGTTGAGCCCGACGATCAACGCGTCGCCCTGCTCGCGCGCCCACGCGAGATACTCGACGTGGCCGGCGTGCAGATCAGATCGAAGCAGCCGTTGGTAAAGACGACGCTCCGCTTCTCCACGCGCAGCCGTTCGCGCCACGCCGCCGCTTCGTCGAGACTGAAGAGCTTGCCGAAGAATCTGCGCTCGGTCACGTCGGAGAGTTCGAGAGCGCCAGATCTCCTCGGGCGACGCCGTCGCGGTGCCGAGCTTCTCGACCACTGCGCCGGCAGCGAAGTTGGCCAACTGCATCGCCTGCTCGATCGGCGCGCCGGCGGCAAGCGCCAGTCCGAGCACCGCGATCGACGGTGTCGCCGGCGCCGCTGACGTCGTAGACGGTCCGCGCGACCGACGGTATCTGCAGGCGTTCGCCCGTCGCGTCCGAAGAGCGCCATGCCGTGCTCTCCGCGCGTGATGATCGCGTACCGGCAATCGAGCAACTCGATCAGGCGCACTCCTGCGCGCTTCGAGGCTACGCGTCGTCCACGATCGGGATGCCGGCGCATCGCCGATGCCTCGGCGGAGTTCGGCGCGACGCAGGTCACGCCGCGAAAAGAGCCCGATGTTCTGCGGCTTGGGATCGGCGAGCACGAGCGGACAGGTCGAGTGCGGCCTCCACGAGCTCGCGCGAAAACAGCCCTTTGGCATAGTCGCTGAGGATCACCGCGTCGCAGCGCGGCGGCGCGCTCGCGCACGAACTCGACGAGCCGTCCGCGATCGCCCGCTTCCAGCTCCGACGTAGACTCCCAATCGGCCCGCACGACCTGCTGGTTATGCGCGACGACGCGCGTTTTGCGCGTCGTCGGACGGTCGGCGCCGGCAAAAACGCCGGCGTCGTCCACGTCTTCGTTACGCAGCAGCGTTCGGATCTGATCGGCGAACGCGTCGCTTCCGACGATGCCTGCGAAGATCACGCTGGCTCGCAGGGCACGCAAGTTGTTCGCGACGTTGCCCGCACCGCCTAACGTAAACGAATGATCGGCAACCGCGACGACCGGAACCGGCGCTTCGGGCGAGATGCGCGTCACCGTTCCCCAAATCCATTCGTCGATCATCAGATCGCCGACGACGAGAATCTGTCGGCCGTTCGCCCGTTCGAAGAGCGTGCGCGCATGCGGAGCCATGAGTGCCGGAGTCATCGGATACCGCCGTCGAAAATCAAGCGCTGCTCGACGAGATCGCAGACGATATGGGCCATTACTTGATGGACTTCTTGCACGATTGCCGCGTAGCCGTCGGGCCCTAGCGAGCGAAAGATCGGCGACGTCGGCGACGCGTCCGCCGCCATTGCCGGTAAAAGCGACGGCAATCGCGCCGCGACGCTTCGCGGCTTCGAGCGCGAGCACGACGTTGGGCGAGCTGCCGCTCGTCGTCATCCCGATGACGACGTCGCCGGGATGCGCGAACGCTTCGACCTGCCGCGAGAAGACGTGATCGTATCCGTAATCGTTGCCGACGCACGTCAGCGTCGACGAGTTCACCGAGAGCGCCTCGCTGTGCAGCCCCGGGCGCTCGCGTAAATAGCGGCCGGAGAGCTCCGCAGCCATATGCTGCGCTTCGGCGGCGCTGCCGCCGTTTCCGCACCACAAGTACTTTTTTGCCGTCGCGCAACGCCGTGACGAGCGCATCCACGATCGCTTCGACCTGCGCTGCGATAGTGCGGCGCGTCGAGTAAACCCCGGCGATCGGCGAGCAGCTCGCCGAAATCGCGCCGCCCGTGTATCCGACGTTCGTTACGGCTCGATCCAGAAGAGATCCTCACCTTGCGAGACGAGCTCGCCATTCTCGGGAACGATGCGCACGATCTTTCCGGCATCGTCGCTCTGGATTTCGTTGAAGAGCTTCATTGCCTCGAGCACGCAGAGCACGTCGCCGACCTACACGCGGTCGCCGACTTCGACGTAGACCGCGGCGTCCGGCGACGGCGAACGATAGAAGACGCCGGTGAGCGGAGCGAGCACCTTCGTAACGTTATCGCCTGCAACCGGCACGGCAGGTTCGATCGCGGTTCGCCGGCGCGGGTCGCGGCGGGAGAGGGGCGGCTTCGGCCTGCTCGCCGGCCGAGTTCGTAGACGGCGTCGCCGAGCTTGACCTTGATCAGGTCGAGATCGTGCTCGTGCATGAGCTCGAGCAGCTCGCGCAGCGTCTGCGTCTCGTCGGCGTAACGCTCTTCCATCAGAGCCCCGCTTCTACGAGACGCCGCGCAACGACTCTCGGCTCGCCGAGCGGAAAGCGCCGGTCGCTTCGGGAGCTCGAGGTCGCGCAGAACGAGCTCGCCCGAGGCCAGCTCCTCGCTGCCGACGATCAGCGCGTACCGCGCGCCGTTGCGATCGGCCATTTGAGGTGCGCCAGGAGCTTACGATCGTTATAATCCATGAAGGTCGGCGCTTCCAAGGCGCGGCGCAGTTCGGCGACGATCGGCGCGACGACGGTGCGCGCTTGCGCTCCCAGCGCGATCGCTTGGATCCCGCGGCGTTTCGGCGCCTCCGCCGCGCCGCCGGCCTCCAGCATCATGAGAAACCGCTCCAGACCGAGCGCGAAACCGACGGCCGGCACGTCGCGGGCCGCCGAGCGACGCGACGAGCGTATCGTACCGGCCGCCGCCGCAGACGCTGCTCTGCGCGCCGAGTACGCTCGACGTAATCTCGAAGACGGTTCGACCGTAGTAATCGAGACCGCGTACGATCTTGGGATTGACGACGAACGGAATCTCCGCAAGATCGAGATATGCGATCACCGCGTCGAAGTGCTCGCGGCACCCCGCGCAGAGGAACGATGTGAGCGCGGGCGCGCTCTCGACGTACGGCGCGTCGCCGGGATCCTTGCTGTCGAGGAGGCGCAGCGGATTGCGCTCGGCGCGCAGCGCGCGCCTCGGCGCTCATCGCGGCGAGATGCGGTCGGAAATGATCGAGCAGCGCTTGACGGTACCTCGGCCGGCATTCCTCGTCGCCGAGCGAGTTGATGTTGAGCGCGGCGTCCGTCAGGCCGTGGCTGCGCACGAGCTCCCACGCGAGCGAGATCACTTCGACGTCGGCTTCCGGTCCGTCGAAGCCGAAGCACTCGATACCGAACTGATGCGACTGGCGATACCTGCCTCGCTGCGGGCGCTCGTAACGAAAGATCGGACCGATGTAAAAGAGCCGCAGCGGGCCTGAGGCAAAGAGATGGTGTTCGACCGCGGCGCGCACGACCGGTGCCGTCCATTCGGGGCGCAACGTGAGCGAGCGTCCTCCGCGATCGTCGAACGTATACATCTCTTTCTCGACGATATCGGTGGTTTCGCCGACGCCGCGTACGAAGAGCTCCGTGGATTCAAAGAGCGGCGTGCGGATCTCCCCATAGCCGTAGCGCGCAGCAAGCTCGCGAATGCGCGACTCCAGCGCGCTCCAGCGGCTCGACTCGGGAGGAACGATATCCGACGTGCCTCGCGGCGCGCTCAACGTATCCGACATCTGCGCGCTTCCCATTCGCCTCGACGCGACGGTAGCCATTGTATGCGTGCGCGTGATGGTGTCGCGTGCGCCCGCTTCTCTACGCTGCAGCGGCGATTGCGCTGGCAACGATGCTGTCGCCGGAGGATGCGCGCGTCGCGCTCGCGGCATCCGCAAGCGCTCTCTTCGAGGCGACGCCCTTCCTATTCTCCGGCGTGCTGCTAGCGTGCGCGCTGCGCCGCAGTTGTGCGCTCGTGGAACATTTGGGATGCGGCTGCGGCGACGGCTTCGGCGGGCGTTCGCTCCCTGCCGCCGTCGCGACGTGGATGCTCTTCGGACCCTTCGTCGCCGTGGCTCGATTCTTCGCCGCAACGGTCGCCGCGCGACTTTTCCGGCGCCGAGGCACGGCCTCGATGCACCGTGCTCCAATCCACGTGCTCGGCGAACTGCGCGCGGTGCTTCCGGCGGCACTCGCTGCAGGCGCCGGCGCGCTGCTTGCGGCACGATTCGATCCCGGGACGCTCCCGCCGGCCGGCAGCGCCTTCTTTGGTGCCGCGCTCGGCTTCTTCGCAGCGCCGTGCGGCCTCGGCGCCGCGACGCTCGCCGCAGCGCTTCGCGTCCGCGCCCCGATGGCGGCGGGTGCGTTTCTCTGCATCGCAGGCATCGCGGATCTTCGCGCGTTCGCACGCCGGCATCATGCGGCGTTCGGCCACGACGCATGCGGCTACGGCGTGCTCGCGACGGCGTTGGCACTCGTGGCGTGGCGTCGTGGCGGCACGCTCGTTCATCCCGCCTTCACGCTCGCGCTCGCGAGCTGCGCCCTCGCGGCGCTCGTCCTCGCCGCGATCTACCGGAAGCAGCGCTGCACGGCAGCGCGGATCGCGCCGGCGATTATGCTCGCCGCCGCGGTCGTCGGCGCGCCGGCGCCTCGATACGAGGCCACCGAAACCACGCTGACCGACCTTTTCGCGGGCGAACGCCTCACGTTTACCGGCGAACTCGTGCGCGACGCATCTTCTGCTGCGATGGTGCGCTACGCGATAACCTGCTGCCGCGCCGACGCATCCCCAATCTGCGTGCGGCTCGCCGCACCTCCTCACTATGCGGCCGGCACGTGGCTACGCGTCGACGGGGCGGTCGAGAGCGATGGGGGCGAGCTGCGATTGCGCGCATTCCGGATCGCGCGCGTCGACGCGCCGTCCGATCCCTTCGTCTATCGCTAAGGGCTATGCGAGCGTCGGTTTGGCGCGCGGTTCGAGCAGCTCGACGGGAATGCCGTTGGGATCTTCCACGAAGGCGATCGCGCGCGTCCCGCTCGGCGACTTGTAGACGTCCTTGATAACGCGAACGCCCTTGGCCTTCAACCCGGCGACGTACTCGGTGAGATCGCCGTCTACTTCGATCGCCAGATGTTCGTAGCGATTGCCCAGCTCGTGCGGCGGATGCTCCTCGAGATCGTACACGAGTTCGATGTACGCTTCCCAGTCGCGCCCCACAAAGGCCATATCGGCATTGCCCGGATAGTGGTGCGGACCGTCGAGCAGTTTGAGTCCGAGCTTGTGCGTGTAGAACGCGATCGATTCGTTCATGTCGTTGACGAAGATCGACGTATGCAGAAATCGCGGCATCGCAATTATTCCTTCGCGGGCTCAGTGCAGGAAGTAGCGGTGGGACGAGAAGACCAGCGCCGCGCCGTGGCGGTCGACGGCTTCGATGACTTCGTCGTCGCGAATCGATCCGCCCGGCGCGATGATCGACGTGCAGCCGCCCCGTACGGCCGCCTCGACGCCGTCGGCAAAAGGAAAGAATCCGTCGCTAGCGCACGCGGCGCCGCGCGCGGCCTCTCCCGCCCGTTGGGCAGCGATCTGCACGGCGCTCACGCGATTGGTCTGCCCGGCGCAGATGCCGCGCGTCGTCCCACCCTTGACGATCACGATTCCGTTGACTTTTCACGTGCCGCACGACGTCCCACGCGAAGGCGAGATCGTGCCATTCCTGCGCGTCGGGACGGCGGCGGCTCACGACGCGCCACTATTCGGCCTGCGCGCCCGGATCGTCGTCTTCCGCGAGCACGCCTCCGAGGGCGCTCCGCAAGCGCAACTCGTGAGCGAGCTCGTCGGGCAGCGATTCGTCGAATCGCATCACGCGCAATTGCTTCTTGCGCCGCAGGATCTCGAGCGCATCGCCGTCGAAGTCCGGCGCCGCGACGATCTCGAGGAAAAACTCTTGCAGCGCCAGCGCCGCTTCGCCGATCGATCGGAGCGTCGGCCGCAACGATGCCGCCGTACGCCGAGACCGGATCGGCCGCGAGCGCTTCGCGCACCGCCAGTCCGACGCTCGAACGCTGCGCCACGCCGCAGGGAACGGCGTGCTTCACGACCGCGGCGCGCACGAACCGCGAGCGGTCGCTGTCGAACTCGGCGCCGAGCGGCGCGCGCGAGAGCAGTCGCAGCGTCGCGTCGAGATCGAGCAAATTGTTGTAGGAGAGCGCCTTGCCATGCAGTTGCTCCGGCAGACGCTCGACGCGATCGAGGTAGAACGCCGCGCGCTCCTGCGGGTTGGTCCCGTATCGCAGCCGTTTTGCGAGCGGAAGCGTGAGCGCGAGCGCGCCCGGCAGATCGCTGGGCAGCACTTCGCCCGACGTCGCGAGATAATGCGAGATCGCGGCGTCGTATTCGGCGGTGCGTTCGAACGCCGCGACCGCGAGCTTCCGGCGAAAGCGCCGAGGGCATCGTGCCGCCGTCGAGCGCTTCCCGATACTGCGCGTACTGCGATGGGTGCGTAAGCACCGCGACGTGCTCGAAGTTCTTCGCTGCGGCCCGCAGCAGCGCGACGCCGCCGATATCGATCTGTTCGATCGCTTCGTCGAGCGTCGTGCCCTCGCGCGCGACGGTGGCTTCGAACGGATAGAGATTGACCGCGACGGCGACGATCTCGGGAATAGCGTATCGCTCCGCTTGCGCGTCGATGTTCGTCGTCGCGCCGATCGTACAGAATCCCGCCGAAGACCTTCGGATGCAGCGTCTTGACGCGGCCGCCGAAAAGCGCCGGAAAGCCGGTGACGTCTTCGACGTCGTGCGCGGGGATATCGCGCTCCGCGAGAAACGCGCGCGTTCCGCCTGTCGCGTAGATCTCGACGCCGCGCTGCGTCATCGCCGCGCGAGCTCGGCCGCCCCGGTCTTATCGAAGAGCGAGAAGAGCGCCGCCCGCTGGCGGCGCGCCGGTTCAGGCAAGCAATGCCTCCGCTTCGCGCTGCGAGCTCCGCCGAGACGATCGCGCTGACGCCGGCTTCGCGCGTGGTCACGCCGTAAATGCGGTCGGCCATTTCCATCGTCTTCTTGTTGTGCGTCACGATGAGCATCTGCGACTCGGCGGCAAACTCGCGCACCATCGTCGGAGAATCGCTCGATGTTCGCGTCGTCGAGCGCCGCGTCGACCTCGTCGAGCAGGTAGAACGGCGCCGGCTTCGTCGCGATCAGCGCAAAGATCAAGCGCCGCGGCGCGTCATCGCGCGCTCGCCGCCCGAGAGCGCCGCGAGCGGCATCGCCTTCTTGCCCGGCGGCCGCACCGAGATCTCGATTCCCGTCTCGGAGAGATTCTCGGGCTGCGTCTGCCACATCTTGCGCCTCGCCGCCGGGGAAGAGCCGCGCGTACATCTGCGAGAACGCCTCGGCGACGCGCGTGAAGGTCTCGTTGAACTGCACTTGCGTCTCGCGTTCGATCTCGCGGATCGACTCGAGCAGCGTCTCGCGCGCCTTGGCGAGATCGTCCATCTGCGTGCGCAGGAACCGCTCGCGTTCGGCGACCTCGTCGCGTTCCGCCTCGGCGTTGAGGTTGACGTTGGCTTGCAGGCGCGCGAGCTCGTCGCGCAGCCGCGGCAGTTCGTCGACCACTGCGTCGGGTTCGTCGCGATAGCGTCCCTCGACGTCGGCGCACTCTTCGTCGCGTGGCCGGATTCTGCGCGAACTGCGAGACGAGCATGCCGAGCTCGGCCTCGATCTCGCGCCAGCCGCGTGCGATGGCGCTCGCCGCCGGCGGTCGGCCTCGCGCTCTTCGCTGTTCGCCCGCGCGCAGATCCGACTTCGAGCTGCGCCTGCGTCCGTGCCGAGCGCTTCGCGCTCGCGCGCGGGCCGCTTCGAGCCGCGCGTCGAGCGCGACGACGCCGCGCGCGCAAGCCCTTCGACGTGCGCGTGCGCGCGTGCGCGTCTCTTCCATCAGCGCCGCGATCTCGCGCGAGCATCCCCTCGCGCGCCGAGCCGCGCGCGTTCGCTATCGTCGATCGAGCATGCCCGAGCCGCGCTTTTGCGGCATCGCGTTCGGCAGCGAGCGCCGCCGCGCGTTCGCGCAGATCGCGCGCCGTGCGCGCGTCGCCGGATCTGCAGCTGCCTCCGCAGCCGCGATGCTGCTCGCGGACGCCGGCGAGTTCGCGCTTCGAGGCGGGCGCGTTCGTCGTCGTCACGCCCCGCATCGGGCTCGTCGCGCTCGTACTCGCGCTCGGATTCTCGCGCGCGGGTGCAGCCGCGCGCGCAGATCGGCCGCCGATGCGCGCGCGCGTCTTCGAGATCGCGCGTGCGTGCGCTCGACCTCTCCGGCGAGCGCGCGCAGTCTCGGCACGCAGCGCCACCAGCGCCGCTTCGACTGCGCGCCGACGCTCGCGCGCGGCGTCGCGGGCCACGAGTGGCGGCGTCGGCGCGGGCGTGCGCCGCGTGCAGCCGCGCGTTCGGCCGCTTCGAGTTTCGCGCGCAGCTCGCGTGAGCGCTTCGCGCAGGCTGCCGCCTGGAAGCGGCGCGAGAGAATCGAGCGTTCGCGCACGAAGCGGCCGCCGGTGATCGCGCCGCCGCCGGTGATCTGCTCGCCGCCGAGCGTTACGATCGTATCGCGCACGCCGCGGCCGCGCGCGAGCTCGATGCCGGTCTCGAGCGTCGTCACGATCAGCACGTTGCCGACCAGGAAGTTGACGATGCCGGCGAACTGCGGCGCCGTGCGCACGAGCGTGTGCGCGTAGCCGAGCACGCCGGGGACGGCGGCGACTCACGCGTCGAGATGGCGGCCCTTCGCGTTTGGCGAGCGTGTCGAGCGGCAGGAACGTCGCGCGGCCGGCCTCTTTGCGATTGAGAAACTCGACGCACCGCTCCGCATCTTCGGAGGTCGTCGTCACGACGTTGGAGAGGCGCGCGCCGAACGCGACGTCCATCGCGCGCGCGTAGCGCTCGTCGGTAGTGATCAGATTCGAGACGATGCCCTCGATGCCGCGCAGCTCCCCGCGCTGCCACGCCTCGACGACCGCGCGCGTTCCCGGCACGTGCCCTTCGAGCGAGTTCTCGAGCTCCTCGATCGTGTGCAGGCGCGATTCGGCCGCACTGCACTTCGCCGGTCATGGTCGCGATGGCGCGCGAGCGCCTTCGCCACTTCGTCTTGCGCGGCCGTCGCGGCGCGCTCGGCATCCTCGGCGCGGCCGCGCGCTTCGAGCAGCTCTTCCTCGCGCGATCTCGAGTTGCCGGCGCGCGCTCGCCGTGCCGGTGCTGCGCGCCGCCTGCGGCGATCTCGACGTGCTCGGCGCGTTCGCGGGCGCGGCGCTCCTCGTTCTCGAGCCGCTTCGGATTCGGCGCGCGAGCGTTGCTGCGTGAACGCGACGCTCGGCTTTGCGGGCGGCGTGCTCGGCGGCCGACGCTTCGACGTTCGCGCAAGCTGCGTGAAGATCGCTTCGAGTCGCGCACGCGCCTGCGCCAACGCCGCTGCTGCCGTCAGCTCGCCGCTCGCGCGCTTCTTCGATCTCGCTCGTTAGCGGCAGCGAGACGCTGGCCGAGCGCGTCGACGCGACGCCGCAAGCGAGCTGCGCTCGTCGCTCATGCGCTGCGCGTCCTGCGACGTCTGCGTGGACTGGCGCTCGAGCGCCTCGCGGCGAGCTAACGCCGCCGCATAGTCGGCTTCGAGCGTCGCGAGCTCGGCGCGTTTGTTTTGCGCCTGGGATGCGCAACTCTTCCAGCGCGAGCTCGCAGCGATAGAGCTGCGTTCGGACGCGCGCGACCTCGGCGCCGAGCGGTGGCCGCCTTGGCCGCGGCCACGCTCCGCGAGCTCTTCGTTCTTGGCAATCTGCTCGCGAAGCGTCGCCGTTTCGGCGCGTCGCGTCGCGCTCGCCGCGCAGGTAGCCGAGGATTTCCAGGTCGCGCACGCGCGTGCTCACGCGGCGATATCGCCGCGCGCGGCGCATCTGCGTCTCGAGCTCCGGAATTCGGCGCTCGAGCTCGGCGATCAGATCGCTGATGCGAATCGCATTCTGCTCCGTGCGCTCGAGCCGCCGAAGCGACTCGTTCTTGCGCGCGAGAAACTTGCCGATGCCTGCCGTCTCCTCGAAGAGCGCGCGGCGCTCGGCGGGCTTGCTCGTGAGGATCGCGTCGATCTGCCCTTGCGAGACGATCGCGTACGATCCGGGCCCGAGGCCCGTGCCCATCAGCAGATCGACGACGTCGCGCAAGCGCACTTGGGTGCGGTTGATGAAGTACTCGCTCTCGCCCACGCGGTACGCCCGGCGCGTGATCTCGACTTCCGAAAAATCGATCGGCAGCTTACGGTCGGAGTTATCGAAGAGCATCGAAACTTCGGCCAGCCCGAGCGGCTTGCGGGCGTCGTTGCCGGAGAAGATGACGTCTTCTAACGCGCGCCGCGCGCAGACTCTTGCTGGACGTCTCGCCCAAGCACCCAGCGGCAAGCGTCGACGAAGTTCGATTTACCCGAGCCGTTCGGACCGACGATCGCAGTGACGCCGTCGCCGAAATCGAGCACCGTCGGTTCCGCGAATGTCTTGAAACCGAAGACGCGGATCGCTGAAGCTTCATCGGCTCGCTCCGCCGCCCGACGTCGCGTCGCCGATGGAACGCAGCGCTTCCTGCGCGGCGGCCTGCTGCGCGGCTTTCTTCGAAATTCCGTCGCCGCGACCGAGGATCTTGCCCTTCACGCTGACGCGAGACCGAAAGGCCGGATGCTGCGGCGTTCCTCGGCTGGTTTCGCGATAGACGGGCGTCGCCGCTAGATGCTCCTGGCGTAGTGCTGCAGCCGCGTCTTGGCATCGAGCAGCGCGTCCGGCCGAATGGTCGAGCCGCTCGACGTGCTGGCCAGCGACGAACGCGCGCGACCTTCTCCAGGCCGTAGCGCAGATAGAGCGCGCCGACGAACGCTTCGAACGCGTCGGCCAGCACGGATGGTATTGTCGTCGCCGCCGGCCGCGCGCATACCCGAGCCGAGCTGCGTCAACGAGCCGAACTCCAAGCGACGCGCGGTCTGCGCGAGCTGCGCGTCGTTGACGATCGCGGCCTTGCGCAACGTCAGCAACCCTTCCGGTTCGCCCGCGAAGCGCTCGAACAGCCAACTTGCAGCGATACAGCCGAGCACCGAGTCGCCCAAGAACTCCATCCGGTCGTTCGATTCGCCGCCATGCTCGCGCGCGTAGCTCTGATGAATGAAAGCCCGCTCGAACTCGGCGAGATCGTCGATGCGCCGCACGCCTGCAAGACGAAGCAGGGCGCGCAGACGCCGCCGGTAGTTCTCCCCGCTCACATCAATTCGCCGGACGCACCTTGCTGAAAACGAGCACGCTGTTGTGACCGCCGAACCCGAACGAGTTCGAGAGCGCCGTACGAATCGTCGCTTGCCGCGCGACGTTCGGAACGTAGTCGAGCCGGCATTCGGGATCCGGAAACTCGTAGTTGGTCGTCGGAGGCATGATATCGTTCGCGACCGCGAGCGCGGTCGCCACGCCTTCGATACCGCCGGCCGCGCCCAGCGCGTGCCCGTGCATCGACTTGGTCGAGCTGACGCCGATCTTGTAGGCATGCTCGCCGAAGGTTTTTTCGATCGCCTTCGATTCGGCGGGATCGCCGACGGGCGTCGAGGTGCCGTGCGCGTTGATATAGTCGACGTCGGTCGGCACGATGCCCGCGCTTTGAAACGCGCGCGCGAACGCGAGCAGCACGCCGTTGCCGTCGGGATCGGGCGCGACGAGATCGTAGGCGTCGGCCGATTGTCCGTAGCCCAGCATCTCGCAGTAAATCTTCGCGCCCCGGGCCCGGGCGTGCTCGTACTCCTCGAGCACCAAGATACCGGCGCCCTCCCCGAGGACGAAACCGTCACGCTCCCGATCGAACGGACGGCTCGCGCGCGTCGGATCGTCGTTGCGCGTCGAGAGCGCGCGCATCGAACAGAAACCGCCGATCGCAAGCGGCGAGACGGTCGCCTCGCTTCCGCCGGAGATCATCGCGATCGCGTCGCCGTGCGCGATGGCGTTATACGCCGTGCAGATCGCATCGTTCGCACTCGCGCACGCGCTCGCTGCGGCAGAAGAACGGGCCGCGGAATCCGTAGGCCATCGAAATGTGCGCCGGTGCCGCATTGGCCATCAACATCGGAATGAAGAACGGCGTTACCTTCGACCACGTGCCGTTCTCGTTGGCTTTGTCGGAGTTGAGCCAGAACGTGATGATGCCGCCGATGCCGGTGCCGACGACGCCGCCGACCTGCTTTTTGAACTCGGGATCGTCGGGAAGGTTCGCATCTTCGATCGCTTCGCGCGCCGCGATGAACGCGAACTGTGTGAAACGATCCATTC
This sequence comes from Vulcanimicrobiota bacterium, assembly GCA_963699435.1. GTDB lineage: Bacteria > Vulcanimicrobiota > Vulcanimicrobiia > Vulcanimicrobiales > Vulcanimicrobiaceae > Cybelea. The sequence continues at coordinate 223,546 of CAVOTV010000006.1, read as the reverse complement.
GGCGCGCTTCCTTACGACCGATCAGGATCTCCGGTTTGAAGTCCTTGACTTCACCGGCGATGCGCGCATCGAAAAGGCTCGCATCGAAGGCCGTGATCGGAGCGATGCCCGATTCGCCGGCAATTAGACGGGTCCAAAACTCGTCGCGGGTATTTCCAATGGGGGTGACCGCGCCGAGCCCCGTCACGACGACGCGCCTACGGGCGGGCGGCTGCATACTCGAAACGCTCAAAACTTCAGCAAGGTACGGCGGCCCCCGCGCGCTTCCCCGCCGCACAAATCGGTCGCCTGAGTGCGGGGTGCTTGCGCGGGCGCCGGGTGCCTGGCTATAATCAGGGGCTGTCTGCCACGAGGGGTGTGGCGCATCACTCGATCACCGAAGGGACGTTATGAAGCGGACGTATCAGCCGCATAATCGCCGCCGCAAACGCGTGCACGGCTTTTTGGAACGTATGCAGACCAAGCATGGTCGGCGAGTCCTGGCGCGCCGGCGGAAGAAGGGGCGTCACCGTCTTACCGTCTGATGAGACGCTTTGCGAGCTTGCGCCGCCAAGCGGATTTCGCCCGGATGCGGCGGCAAGGGCGCCGCATCGCCACCAAAAGCCTCGTTATTTATCGCAGTGATCCGGCTCCCGGCGACCCGTCGTCGCTGGTCGGCATCACGGTGAACAAGTCGATCGGAAAGGCCGTGACCCGCAACAAGCTCCGCCGCCGGCTCGCGGCGATCATCCATCAAGCGCTCGAGCACCAGCACGCCATGCGCCTGCTCGTCGTCGCCCGTTCGGACGCCGCCCAAACCGCCTTCCACGATCTGCGGACCGAAGTAACTTCGGGCCTGGCGCGAGCGTAGAAGCCCTCGTGCGGCTCGCCCTCATCGTCCCGATTCGGCTCTACCAACTCCTCATCTCGCCCTTTCTCCCGCCCGCGTGCCGGTTCTACCCGAGCTGCTCGCAGTATGCGCTCGTCGCGGTGCGAGATCACGGAGTCCTACGCGGTAGCTGGCTTGCGCTTACTCGCTTAGCCCGCTGCCATCCGTTCAACCGCGGTGGTGTCGATTTCGTCCCGCCGGCGCCATCGAGCGCCAAGGGAGTCCGGCCGTGCACGTGATGCTCGCCGCCTCCTGGCTCGATCCGATCGTCAACGCGCTCTACTCGATCGTCCTAACGATCAACAAGCCGGTCGGAAACCTCGGCTGGAGCTTGATCATCCTAGCGGCGCTGATCCGCCTCTTCTTCTGGCCGCTCAACACGGCGCAGTTCAAGGCGTTTCTCTCCATGCAGAAGGTCGCGCCCCAGCTCAAAAAGCTCCAGGACAAATATAAGGACGATCGTCAGAAGCTGCAGACCGAAACGATGGCCCTCTATCGCGAGCACAAAGTGAATCCGCTCGCGGGCTGCTGGCCGACGTTAGTGCAGTACCCCGTTATTTTCAGCGTTTTTTACGTCGTGATGAACAACAAGGCGCACTTCCAGAGCCAAGGCTGGTTCTGGATCGGCAGCGCTCTCACGCACTCCGCTTCGCTGCCGGTGCTCTTCGGCAAACCGATCCTGGCCGCGAGCCTTGCCGACTCCGACGTCTTGCTGATTCTGCTCTACGCGCTCTCGATGTATCTGAGCGTGCGGTACGTCAGCATGCCCGCGACCGACCCGCAGCAGGCGCAGATGCAGCGCATGATGGCCGTATTCACGCCCTTCATGCTCGGCTTCGTCGGTTTGCGCGCGCATTGGCCGTCGGCGATGGTGCTCTATTGGTTCGCCTATAACATTTTCACGATGGGTCAACAATTTTACATGCTGCGCCGATACCACCAGCCGCTCGCGCTCATCGATAGCGAGCACGTCATCACCGACCCGCTTGCCGCCGGCTCATCGGCCCAGGAGCTTGCGGCCACGGGAGCGAGCGGCAACGGCGTGGCGAAATCAAAGCGGCCGCAATCAGGCCGCTCGAAGCGAAAAAACAAGAGAGGCACGTAACGTATCAATGCTGTACGAAGACGATTTCGAGTTCGAAGAACAGCCGTCCGACGTTCGCGACCGGACGATCGGCGGGCGATCGGGAGGAAAGGGCGGCGGCCGCGGTCCCGGCACCCGCCGTGGACGCGATCCGCGCCGCAGCGGCGGCCAGGCTCACGTGGCCGGCGCGGTCCCCGAGGATGCCAAGCCCGCGCACGATCTATTGCGCGAAATTCTCGAGCGGATGGGCGTCTCTCCGATCGAGATCGGTTACGTATCCCGTCCGGAGGGTGAATATCTCGAGATCAGCGGCCCGCATTTCGGCATGCTGATCGGGCGCCACGGCAATACGCTCGAAGCGCTCAACCTTATCTTCAACAACTCGCTCAATGCGGGCCTTCGCGCGAATCGCCGGTACTATACCATCGACGCCGAGGGCTATCGCGCCGCACCGCGCCGATCAGCTCAAAGAAGTCGCGCTTGCGACGCTCGAGCGTTGCCTGCGGGAAGGCAAGCCGCAACGGCTCGAACCGATGCTTCCGTCGGAGCGCAAAATCGTTCATCTCTCGCTCGCGTCGTCAGAGAACGTCCGCACCGAGTCGGAGGGAGAGGAACCCGAGCGGTACGTCGTCGTGCATCCTCGCTGAGCACGGGCGCGCACACCGGCCACTCCGACACGATTGCGGCGATCGCCACGCCGCCAGGAAGAGGAGCGATCGCGGTCGTCCGCGTCAGCGGGCCCGACGACGCCGCATCTCACCGCGCGCCTCGTGCGCGCGAAAGCGCCGCTGCAGCCCCGGTACGCCGCGCGCGCAACGATTGTTGACGAGTGCGGCGAGCGAATAGACGAAGGGCTCGCCATCGCGTTTGCGGCGCCGCAGAGCTACACCGGCGAGGAGATGCTCGAGCTGCATCTGCACGGTTCGCCGATCGTCGCCCGCGAGGTCGATGCGCGCATTGCTAGCCTGCGGAGCGAGGCTGGCGGAGCCCGGCGAGTTCACTCGCCGCGCCTTTTTCAACGGAAAAATAGACCTTCACGAAGCCTCGGCCGTCGCCGACGTGATCGAGGCGGAAACGCGCGCGGGCGCGCACGCTGCGCTTGCCAATCTCGGGGGCGGCCTGGCCGCAATGGTCCGCGAGCTGCGAGAGCGGCTCGCCGCGACGCTCGAAGAGCTCGCGGGCGCGATCGACTTCCCCGATGAGGTTCCCGAACCAAATCGAGATGCGCTCGAGCACGTCGTCGCCGGCCTCCTCGAGCGGCTCGAAGCGCTCCGGCGCGATGGGGAGGTGGGCCGTCTCGTACGAGAGGGCCTGCCGGTGGCGATCGTCGGGCCGCCCAACGCAGGAAAGTCGTCGTTGCTCAATGCGCTCGTCGGCGAGGAACGGGCGATCGTTTCGGAGATCCCCGGCACCACCCGCGATACCATCGAGGATCACGTCGTCATCGACGGCGTCGTCGGTCCGCCTGCTCGATACTGCCGGAATCCGCGCGCATGCCGACCGGCTCGAAGCCTACGGTATCGAGCGCAGCGAGCGGACGCTCCAGGCCGCGCGGATCGCGCTGCTCGTGATCGATGGGTCGACGCCGCTCGGATCCGACGCTCGAGCCTTGCTCGGGCGCACCGCGGGCCGGCCCCGGGTCCTCTTCTACAACAAAGCCGATCTTGGGACCCACGGCGCGCGCCGGCGCACCGGAGGGCGCAATCGTAGGCAGCGTGCGCGACCCGGCAACGCTCGACCGCCTGCGGCGCGCCATCGCCCTGACGGGCTGGAGCGGCGAACGCCCCGACGCATCCCGGCCGCATCTGCGCGCGCTGCACGAGTTCGACGCGGTCAACGCCGCTATCGAGGCGCTCGCGCACGCACTGCAAACGCTGCGTTCGGGCCAGCCGCTCGACTTTATCGCAAGCGACGTGCAGCGCGCATTTTCGTCGCTCGGGCATGTAAGCGAGCGGGTCGCCGCCGAAGAGGTCATCGACGCAATTTTCGCCCGCTTTTGCATCGGCAAATAAGGAGGTTTCCACCGTGAAACGCGCGCTCTTCTTTCTCGCAGCCCTCTGCATCGTCGCAGCTCCGGCCGCCGCCGCTTCCAAAAACGGTTCGGCATTCGGCGTAACGATCGTGAGCTGCGTCGTCAACTCGAACGGAAACAACACGACCAACGGCATCAACGTCGTGTATTACAGCACGCACGATTCGCCGGCAACGGAAGTCGATTTTCTCGTGAATTACAAAGGACACAAATACATTCTCATCGACAAAGGCACTTTCGCGCGCGGCGCACAGATCAATCATAATCTGACGAACTCGCTCACGGGACAACCGTGGGAAGGTCCGACGCCAAAGCGTTGCGCCGTCCAGCGAGTTTATCTACAAGACGGCAATGTTCTCCAGTAATCCGGCGGGTTCGCCGCTCGTTCACGTCATCGCCCGCAACTGGTGGATGTGGCTGATCCGCGGCATCGCGGCGGTGATCTTCGGGTCCTGGCCTGGATTTGGCCGGGTTTGACGTGGATCACGATCGCGATTCTCTTCGGTGCGTATGCTCTCGTCGACGGCATCTTCGCCATCGTCGGCACCGTGCGCGCGGCCGAATCGCATCGAGCCTGGTGGCCGTTTCTCCTCGAGGGAATCGTGCGGAATCTCTCATCGCCGCGGTCACGTTCTTCGACATCCGCGCGTCACCGATTTCGGCGCTCTATCTGACGATCGCCGCGTGGGCGTTTCTCACCGGCATCTTCGAGCTGCTCGCGGCGGTTCAGCTCCGCAAGCACATTTCCAACGAGATCTGGCTGATCATCGGCGGCCTCGCTATCCATTGCTGTTCGGCGTTCTGATGATCATGGTATCCGCTGATCGGGGCGCTGACGATCATCTGCATCATCGCGGCGTACGCCGTCGTCTTCGGGTTCATCATGATAGGTCTCTCGCTGCGCTTGCGCATCATCTGCACGCAACCACGCCGGCGTAAACGATGCGCACGACCACGCCGCCGTGATCGTCGTCGGCGGCGGTCATGCCGGCGTCGAAGCCGCGCTTGCGTCGGCGCGGCTCGGGGCGGCGACGCTGCTCGTCACGGGCGATCCGGAGAAGATCTGTACGCTGCCGTGCAACCCCTCGATCGGCGGAAGCGCGAAGGGTCAACTCGTGCGCGAGATCGACGCGCTCGGCGGCGCGATGGCCGCGATCGCCGACGCGCGTCAGCCTTCACGCGCGCTTTCTGAACGAGAGCAAAGGCCCAGCGGTTCGCGCGCTGCGCCAGCAAATGGATAAGCCGGCCTATGCGCGCGCGGCGCTCGCGCTGCTGAGCGCCCAGCCGAACCTGACCATCGTCGCGCGGCCTCGTCGACGATCTCATCGTCGAGGCGGGCGCGGTGCGCGGGTTCTGCTGCGCCGGACGGCGCCCGCTACCTCGCACAACGCGTGGTCCTTGCGACCGGAACGTTTCTCGGCGGAAAGACCTTTCGCGGCGACGTCAGTCCGAGCCGAAGGACGCTTCGGCGAGGCGCCGGCGATCGGACTGGCCGCGGGCGCTCGCGCGGCTGGGCTTCCCGACTCGGCCGCCTGAAGACCGGAACGCCGCCGCGCATCGACCGCACCACCGTCGACTTCGGCGCGATGATGCGCGCAAGCGCCCAGTGCGATCCCGCTGGTATTTTCGTTCGCCAGCGCCGGCGGCGTTCGCCGGGCCGCAGCTGCCCGTGCTATCGTGACCTAACCAACGAGCGAACACACCGTCTCGTCCGGGAGAACCTGCACCGCTCGCCGCTCTACGGACTCGACCTGATCCGCGGCATCGGCCCGCGCTATTGTCCGTCGATCGAAGACAAGGTCGTCAAATTCGCGCACAATCCGACGCATCAAGTCTTCATCGAGCCCGAAGGCTGGGATGAGCCGACGCTCTACGTCGGCGGCTTTTCCACCTCGCTGCCGGCCGAGGTGCAGTTGGCGATGCTGCAGACGCTGCCGGGTCTCGCGAACGTGCGCGATGCTGCGCGCCGGCTACGCCGTGGAGTACGACATGGTCCCCCCGACCGAGCTGATCCGAGCGCTCGAAACGCGCCGGATCGCCGGGCTCTTTCACTGCGGCCAGCTCAACGGCACCTCCGGCTACGAGGAGGCCGCGGCGCAAGGATTGATCGCCGGGATCAACGCCGCGCGGCGCGCGCGCGGGGCGCGAACCGCTGCGCCTGGGCCGCGAGACGTCGTACATCGGGACGATGATCGACGATTTGGTGACCCAGCGGCGTCGACGAACCCTACCGCATGCTGACCTCGCGCGCCGAGCACCGCATGATCCTGCGCCACGACAACGCCGATCTACGGCTCACGCCGATCGGCCGCGAGTATCGGCTCTGTCGGCGACGAACGCTGGGCGGCGTTCGAGGAAGCGCCGCGACGCGTTCGCCGCGGCCTCGCGCCGCGCCGACCGAACGAAGGTCGGCGCCCGAACGCTGGCCGGAGCGGCATCGACGCCGGGAGCGACGGTCGCCGACGTGCTGCGCCGCCCGACGACGTCGGTTTGCCGACCTTGCCGCAGCTCTTCGAGCCGCCGATCGACCCCGAGATCGGCGAGCGCCTGGAGACCGAGATCAAATGGCCGGCTACGTCGCGCCGCCGAAACCGCCATCGCCAAGGCGGCGCAAGACGGAGCGCCTTGCCGATACCGGACGATTTCGACTACGCGCGTCCATCGCTGCGCTCTCGCTCGAAGCGCGCGACAAGCTCGGCGCGCCTGCGCCCCCGCACGCTCGGCACGGCGGCCCGCATTCCCGGCGTGACGCCGGCCGACGTGGCAATCGTCGCGCTCTTCGTCCACAGGCACCGCGCGGCCGTCGACGGCTGAGCGCCGCAACGATGGAAGCCGCGCTCGAGCGCGGCGGAGTCGAATCCCCGCTCCGCGAGCGGCTCGCGCGCTACGCGGCGCTCGTGCTCGAGGCGAACCGCCATTTCAACCTGACCGGTGCTAAGTCGGCGGATGAACTAGCCGCGCATCTGCTCGACAGCCTGACCATTCTGCCTTACGTGCGCGCGCCGTACGTGGATCTGGGCTCGGGCGCCGGCCTTCCGGCGATCCCGATCGCGCTGGCCGCCGGAATTCCTGTGACGATGGTCGAGTCGAACTTGAAGAAGGCTCGCCTGCTTGAGTCGTTGATGCAAGAACTTGGCCTTCGCGGGAGCGTCGTTACCGAGCGAGCGGAAGCTGCCGGCCGGCGCCCCGATCTGCGCGAGGCCTTCGCCTCCGGCACCGCGCGTGCAGTTGCCATAGCGCCGGCGGTCGCCGAGCTGGTCGTGCCGTTTTTACGCTTGGAAGGCGTGGCCGTGCTTCAACGGGGCGCCTTGCCGAAGGACGAGCGCGCCGCGCTGGCCGATGCATCTATGATGCTCGGCGCCGTCATCGAGGAGGAGGTCGCCCTCGGCGGCGAGCGGCGGATCGTCCTGCTCCGCAAGGCTCGGCCAACGCCGGAACGTTTTCCTCGCCGCCCGGGAGTGCCCGCGAAACGCCCGCTCTGCCTCTGAATGTTTCCCGTGAAACAGCCGCTTTTACGATAGGATGACGTTGATGTACCGCCCGCGACCACTCGACGATCGGCTTGCCGCCGCTCGTCCCGCCGGAAAGCCTCTATGCCGTGGGCGGCCGCGTGCGCGACGAATTTCGCGCGACTGACGGACAGACTCGCGCCATTGGGCTCGATTCCGATTACGTCGTGGTCGGTATTCCGGTCGCGGCGCTGGTCGACCGGCTTCGCGCCCTCGGCAGGGTCGACGTCGTCGGCGCCTCCTTTTCGGTTCTGAAGCTGACGGTCGACGGGGAGACCGTGGACGTCGCGATGCCGCGCCGCGAGCGTTCCACCGGGGTCGGACATCGCGATTTCGAGGTTCGAGAGCGGGCCCGACGTCACGCTCGAAGAGGACCTTGGCGCGGCGCGATTTCCGCATGAATATGATCGCGCGCGCAATCCCGACGGCGACCATCGTCGACCCGTACGGCGGCGCGGCCGACATCGCGGCACGGCCGGATCGACATCCTCAGCGGCCAAAGCCTTCGAAGAGGATCCGCTTGCGCATGCTGCGCGCCGCCCAGTTCGCCGCGCGCTTCGAGTACGAGGTGACGCCGGTCGCGCGGTCGGCGATGACCGCCGCCGCCCACCTCGTCGCGACCGTATCGCCCGAGCGCGTCCACGACGAGTTCGTGAAGCTCTTTGCCGCAGCACAGCCCTCGATCGGGCTCGAGCTCCTGCGGAGACCGGCCTGCTCGCACGTCTTTGGCCCGAGCTCGTGGAGGGCGTCGGGGTCGAGCAAAACGAGTGGCACGCCTACGATGTCTGGCGTCATAATCTCGCCACCCTCGATGCTACGCCGCCAGGCGATTTGACTCTTCGCTTGGCGGCCTTGCTCCACGACATCGGCAAGCCGCGCACGAAGGACGGCCCGCACTTTTATCGTCACGAGCTCGTCGGCGCCGAGATGACGCGGGCGATGCTCGAGCGCTTTCGCTTCCCAAACGAGATCGTTGGAACGGCCGAGCATCTCGTGCGCCAGCACATGTACTCGGCCGATCCCGGACCTCACCGATGCGGCCGTCCGGCGCTTCATCCGCCGCATCGGGCCCGGAGATATCGAGCGCTTGTTCGCTTTACGGCATGCCGACATTCGCGGGCAGCGGTCTACCGAAGCGCGACGATGCGAACGAAGCCTTTGAAGCGCGCGTGCGCGACGAGTTGGCGCGCAAACCCGCGTTTTCGGTGCGCGACCTCGCCGTCGGCGGCGATGACGTGATCGCCGCACTCGTGCGACGCGGCGACGCGCCGCGCGATTTCGCGGCGACGCGCGCGTGGGTGCCGCGCTGCACTGGCTTTTCGAGCAGGTCACCGACGAACCCGAACGTAACGAGCGGACCTTGCTGTTGCAACTGCTCGAGCAGTTTTTAGACGCCGCGCAGCGCCGAGGAGAAGAAGCCTGAGCCGCATCATCGCGCTGGTCAATCAAAAAGGCGGCGTCGGAAAAAGCACGACTGCGGTGAATCTCGGCGCCGCACTCGCCGATCGCAGGCCGCCGCGTGCTCGTCGTCGACACCGATCCGCAAGGCAATGCCACGACCGGCCTCGGCATCGACAAAACGCGGCTGACGCACGACGTCTATCACGCCTTGCTGCAGGAAGTTCCGCTCGAGCACGTCGTCTTGCGGACCGAAGTCGAGAACCTCGACTGCGTTCCCGCAACGATTAACCTCGCCGGCGCCGACGTGGAGCTCGTCGCCGCGCTGTCGCGGGAAACGCGCCTGCGTCAAGCGCTCGCGCCCATCGCGTCGCGATACGATTTCGTGCTGCATCGACTCGCCGCCGTCGCTGGGGTTGCTGACGATCAACGCGCTGACCGCCGCCGACGAGTGCATCATTCCGGTGCAAGCCGAGTTCTACGCGCTCGAAGGTCTGGCGCAGCTGACCAACGTCATTTGGCGCGTGCGCGACGCACTCAATCCGACGCTGCACGTGAGCGGCGTGCTCGTAACGATGTTCGACGGCCGCACGCGTCTGGCGATGGAAGTGATTCGGGAACTCGAAAAGTACTTTCCGCAGCAAATTTTCAAGACGCAGATTCCGCGCAACGTGCGCCTCTCCGAAGCGCCGTCGTTCGGAAAGCCGGCGATTCTCTTCGATCTGAAAAGCCGCGGCGCGCAAGCCTACATCGCGCTCGCGCGCGAAATGCTCGAACCCGCGCGGCAGTCGCGCGTGAGCGAACCTAAACGCGGGCTTGGGCCGCGGCCTCGGCGCGCTGCTCGGCGAGACCGCCGTCCCGGTTTCGGGCGCGCAGGAAATGGTCCGCGAGATCGCCGTCGAGACGATTACGCCCAATCCGTATCAGCCGCGCAAGACTTTCGACGCCGCCGCGCTCGACGAACTGAAAGCGTCGATCGCGCAGTACGGCGTGCTGGTGCCGATCATCGTACGGCGCCGCGGCGACGGCTACGAGTTGGTCGCAGGCGAGCGGCGTTGGCGCGCCTGCGCGGCGCTTGCGGCGCCCGACGGTCCCGGCGATCGTCCGAGCGAGCGACGACCGCCAGACGCTCGAGTTCGCCATCGTCGAGAACCTTCAGCGCGAGAACCTCAACGCTCTCGAAGAGGCCGCCGGCTTTCACCATCTCATCGACGAGTACGGCCTCACCCAAGACGAGCTCTCGCGGCGGCTGGGCAAGAGCCGGTCGGCGGTTGCCAACACGCTGCGCCTGTTGGGCGCTTGCCGACGAGATCAAAGCGATGCTCGTGGACGGGCGCCTCGGTGCCGGGCACGCGCGCGCGCTCCTGGCCGCGCCCGCCGAGGCGCGAGTCGCTTTGGCGCGCCGGGCAGTCGACGAAGGCCTGACGGTGCGCGCGCTCGAGAAGCTGTCCGCCGCGCCCGCACTGCGTCCCTCGCCGCCGGCGGGACGCGCGCTCTCGCCGGAGGAGCGCGATTTTGAAACGTTGCTGCGCGAACGCTTCGCCGCGTACGTTTCGGTGGTGCGCAATCGCCGGGGCGGCCGCATCGAGTTTCGTTTCACCAGCGACGACGAGTTGACGCGGCTCGGCGACTTGCTGCTGGGCGACGCCGGTACGCGATAGGCGACCGTGTTCGTCCCGTTCTCGCGCATCATCTCACTTTTGATGGCCGCCGTGCTCTGCTTCGCAGTGCTCGTGCCGCTGGCGCTCGCACGTCATAATGCGGCGCTCGCGATCTTCGTATCGGCGGTCTTTTTCGCATATCTGATCGGGAATTTCGTCCTGTGGCAACGGATGCGGCGCAGCGGCTGACGCGCGAACGGCGCGCGCTGCAGCTCCGCGGTATCTATGCGATTCTCAACGAAACGCCGCGCGTGCTCGAACTCGCTCGCGCGGTGCTGGCCGCCGGCATCCGCGTCGTCCAGTATCGCGCAAAAAGCGGCATCGACGACGAGCACTTGCGTTCGCTGCGCGCGCTGACGCGCGACGGCGGCGCACTGCTCGTGGTCAACGACGACTGGCGAGCCGCGCTGGAGTTCGACTGCGACGGCGTCCACCTCGGACCGGGCGACGACGGATTCGATGCAGTCGCGCCGGTTCGCGCGGCGCTGACCGACCGGCTGATCGGACTCTCCTGCGCGACGCTCGCGGAGGTTTGCGCCGCCAATGCCGCCGGCGCCGACTATCTCGGCGTCGGATCGGTGTTCGCAACCCAATCGAAGAACGATGCCGGTGCGCCGATCGGCATGCAGCGGCTGACGGAGCTCGTCGCGGCGAGCCTCGTCCCGGTTGTCGCGATCGGCGGAATTTCACCGGCCCGCATCGCCGGGGTGCGGCACTGCGGCGCGGCAATGGCCGCCGTGATTTCGGCGATTGAGGGGGCGCCCGATCCACTGCGCGCTGCACGCAAGTTGGTTGAGGCATGGGAACGCTGATCGTTCTCTCGATCGGCACCACGCATCCGTGGAATGTGGCCGGGGTTGGGCGCGACCTCGTCGTCGGCACCGAGCTCGAAGCGCGCGTCTTTACTGCTGTTGCGGCGGTCAGCGCGCAAGACGGGCACGGCGTGAGCGCGCTGCATGCGATTCCCGTCGAGACTTTTGCGAAGCAATTGGCCGACCTTACCGTGGGACGCGGCGGGGGCCGTCCGCGTCGGCGCGCTGCCGAACCGAGGCGCCGTTCGCGCGGTCTTCGAGCCGCTGCGGCAACGGCCGTGGTTGCCGACGGTGGTCGACCCGGTCTTCGGCGCGAGCGCGGGCGGCGAGCTTGCGGACGCCGGCGCGCGCGAAGCACTTCGCGACGAGCTCGCCGTGCTTGCAAACGTCATTTTGACCCCAAATCTCGACGAAGCCGCCGCGATATTAGGACGCCCGGCGGTCGCCCGCCCGGAGATCGGCGACGCCGCCGCGGCCCTGCTCGCGCGCGGCGGCGCGGCCGTCCTGCTGAAAGGCGGCCATCTCGACGGCGACCCGGCGGACGCGCTTGCGACCGCGGCGGGGGTCGAGATCTTCGGCGGGTCGCGCATCGCCGGTGCGATGCACGGAACGGGCTGCACTCTCGCGATGGCGCTCGCTTGCGAATTGGCGCGGGGAACGACGGTCGTCCCGGCGGTGCGGGCAGCCCGCGCCTACGTTCGAGCGCAGCTCGCAAGGCATTGATCGCGCGGCCGTAACATTCACGCGCGAATGAGTTCCGCTTCGAACCGTCCGCGCGTGATGTCGGGCATGCGTCCCACCGGCGATCTTCACCTCGGTCATCTCGTCGGCGTGCTCACGCAGTGGGCGACCTACTCGCACTCGGCCGACGCTTTCTTCGAGATTGCCGATCTCCACGCATATACGACCGATTTCGATAAGCCCGATAAAATCCGCGGCGCACGCAACGAAATGGTCGCGGTCTGGCTCGCCGCCGGCGTCGATCCGGAGCGATCGACCATTTTTTTGCAATCGGGCGTGCCCGAAATCACCGAGCTTCTGGCGCTGCTCGCGATGATCACGCCGATATCCTGGCTCGAGCGCGTCCCGACGTTCAAGGGGCAGATCGAGGCGCTCGGCCAGAACATTGCAACCTACGGATTCCTCGGCTATCCGCTCTTGCAGCTCTGCGACATCGCAATCTTCCGCGGTCAGTACGTGCCGGTCGGGCGCGATCAAGTCGCACACTTGGAGCTCGGACGTGAAATCGTGCGCCGCTTCAACCATCTCTACGGCAACGGAGCGGAGATTCTCGTCGAGCCCCAAGCGACGCTCTCGGAGTTTCCCGAGGTGCCGGGCGTCGACGGACGCAAGATGAGCAAATCGTACGATAACGCGATCTTCATTGCCGACGACGAGGAGACGACCACGCGCAAAGTGCGTGCGATGGTTACCGATCCGCAGAAAGTCCGGCGCGGAGATCCCGGCCGGCCCGAGATCTGTCCGCTCTTCGCGCTATGGCGCTTCGTCAATCCGCTAAAGCTCGACGCCGTTGCGGCGGAGTGCCGTTCGGGAGCGCTCGGGCTGCGTTGCGGACAAGACGGATTTCGCCGAGCAGCTCAACGCCTATTTGCGCCCGGTCCGCGAACGGTATGCGGTCTATCGGGACGATCCCGCACTCGTCGAACGGATCGTCGCCGACGGCACGGCCCGCGCCCGCGAGATCGCGCGCGGCGTTCTCGCCGACGTCAAGCGCGCGATGCGATTAGAGTAGAGGTCTAGCCCTTGAACTTCGGGAGCGTCTTGGCGATGGATTGCAACGCCCAGTCGATATCTTCCAGCGACGCAGCATACGAGAAGCGCAGATAACCTTTGCCGGCCGCGCCGAACGAAGAGCCGCCGCCGCACGCGACGCCGCCCTCTTCGAGCAGAAACTTCGCAAGCGCTCGATCGTCCTGCGTAATCGACGAGACGTTGGGAAAGGCGTAGAACGCGCCCTCCGGGAGGAGGCACGAGATGCCGGGAATCGCGTTGAGGCCTTCGATCAGACGATCGCGCCGCGCGCGAAAGATTTCGTTCATCCGCAACACCGGCTCGTCGGAACCTTGGAGCGCGGCGATGCCCGCCATCTGCACGAAGGTTGCGACGCAGCTAAACGTGTTGTTGTTGAAGAGCGTCGCGGTCTTTGCCAAAGCCTCCGGCATGATCGCGTAGCCGAGCCGCCAGCCGGTCATCGCGTACGCCTTCGAGAAGCCGTCCACGACGATCGTGCGCTCGCGCATACCCGGCAGCGCCGCGATCGAAAGATACTCGCTCTCCAGGTAGAAGTTGCGGCTGTAGATCTCGTCGGCGAGCACGAGGAAGTCGTGGCGCTGCGCGAGATCCGCGATGAACTCCAAGTCGCTCTTGGTCAGCACGCCGCCGGTGGGATTGTGCGGCGAATTGATCACGACGACTTTGGTCTTCGACGAGACTCGACGCGCCAGTTCGTCGAGATCCATGCGCCAGTTGCGCGATTCGAGCAGCGGGATCGCGTGGATCACCGCCTGATGGTAGCTCGCGCACGACGCATACGCGGGATAGGCCGGATCGAAGTAAATGAACTCGTCGCCCGGATTGAGTAACGCGCTCAGCGTGTTCCAGATCACCGGCTTGGCACCCGGCGCGACGACGACGTTTTCGGGACCCCACTGAGGCGAGAGCCGGCGGAAACGGCTCGCGTATTCGGCGATGACCGTGCGCAGCGACGGCAGCCCGCTCGACGGCGTGTAGTGGGTGTGATTCTCGTAGAGCGCGTCCACGGCCGCCTTCTTGATGTGTTCGGGCGTATCGAAATCGGGCTCGCCGATCTCCATGTGCACGACGCGGCGGCCGCGCGCTTCCAACTCGCGCGCGCGCGCCAAAATCTCGAACGCGTTTTCCGAACCGAGCCGCTCGACTGCCGCGGCGAGACGATCTTCGTGAACTGCGAGCATCTTCAATAATCCTTTCCTGGCGCAATTTTTCGCCGGATCGCGCGCGCGAACCTGGAGCGACGTTCCGCGTTACGGCTTCTTGTTGAAATACGAAACGAGGATCTCCCGCGCGATCGGCGCCGCAACGGTCGCGCCGTAACCGCCGCTGCGATCGACGAACACGGCGAGCGCGAGACGCGGATGCGCCGTCGGCGCCCACGCGACGAACCACGTTGTGTTGGGGCCGTTTCCACCGGCCGTTTCGACGGTTCCCGTCTTACCCGAATACGGAAGCCCGGCGATCGCCAGTCCGTACGCGGTTCCTCCAGGATCCGTGACCTTTGCCATGCCTTCGCGCACCGCTGCGAGCGAGGATTCACTGACCGGCACCTTTCGAATGACTTGCGGCCGAAAGAGCGCGACGGTGCGTCCGCGAGGCGTTCGAATCGCCGAGACGATCTGCGGACGATAGAGCGTCCCGCCGTTGATGACCGCCGACGCGACGTTGACCATTTGCAGCGGCGTCGCTTGCATTGCGCCTTGGCCGATGCCTAAGAAGCAAACGTCGCTCGGCTCCATCGGCACCCCGAAGGCACGCATCTCCCATGCGTTGGTCGGCCAATTGCCCTCGTTTTCTCCGGGAAGATCGATGCCGGTTTTCGCGTCGAGCCCGAACGCCAGCGCATATTTGCGCAGACGTGCGTTGCCGAGCCACCACGCGAGCCGGTAGAAGTAGCCGTCGCTCGACGCGGCGAGCGCGGGCACGAACGTCGTTTCGCCGAGTCCGCCGGCCGCGATGTCGCGGGCGTAGTATCCGCCGCAATCCCATCCGCCCGTATCGTCAATCACCTGATCGACGCGCACGACGCCCTCGGTCAGCGCCGCCGATCCCGTCACCATTTTGAACGTGGACCCGGTCGGCGTCGCGGCGGCGATCGCGCGATCGAAGAGCGGCTGCGCGGCGTCGGTAAGATCGTACGTCACGCGCTTTGAGCGGTTAGATGCAAAATCGTTCGGGTCGTAGTTCGGATAACTTGCGAGCGCCAAGATCGCGCCGGTCCACGGATCTTCGGCGACAACGGCGCCCGAAAGCGTGCGCCGTCCGATCTTTCGCAAGCCGTCGGCGAGCGCGTCCTCTACGATTTGCTGCAGTCGCCAGTCGAGGTTCGTCACCAGCGTATCGCCGGGAACGGCGGCCTTCGACGCGAGCTTGACGTTCGGCACGACCGCACCGGCAGCGTCGACGACGACGCGCTGACCGCCCGGCGTTCCGCGCAAATACGTATCGTACGCGTACTCCAAGCCGTCCTTGCCGATCACGTCGTTGGGCGAGTAGCCGCGGTACTTCAGCCGCTCGTACTCTTCTTGCGTGATCGCGCCGACGTACCCGACGACGTGCGATGCCGCTCGACCGCGCGGATAGTCCCGAATCGGCTCGACCTCGAGATCGACGCCCGGCAAATCCGTCAGCACTTCCGAGAGCCGCGCGACCGCCGCAACCGGAAGCCCGGTCGCAAGGAGCACCGGGCCGTACGGTTCGTTCGCCGCGACCTCGTCGAAGCCGGTATAGTTCATCCCGCGATGATGGAGCAGGCGGTTCCACAGCGGCTCGACGTCGACGCCGAGAATCGACGCCAGCGTCGCAAGCTCGCGCGGGGCGTCCGTAACTTCCGACGGTATTAACGCGACCACGAACGACGGCAAACTCCGTGCAATCACGGTTCCATGCCGATCGAAGATCATGCCGCGGGGCGCCGCGACCGGAATCAGCCGCACTTGGTTTGCAAGCGCCGCGGCACGATATCGTTCGCCGTCGATCAGCTGGACTTGGACCAGGCGCGCGAGCAGTGCCGCGAGCGCGAATGCGACGACGACGCAGAACCCGGCAAGCCGCCAGGTTGGCGTCTGCCACGGTTTGACCCGCGGCGGGCGCTGATTCACGATTCCGTCGGCGGTTCGAATCGGCGCGCGACGATCATCGCCGCGACGATGACGAGCGCGTTGAGCACCGCCTGGACGAGGGTTTCATGAAAATGCATCGTTCCCAAGCCGGAGGGGTAACCCGACGCCGCCATGATCGTCCAAAAGACGAGCGCGCGCAGCAGCGTAGTCGCCACCATGACCGATGCGGCCAACGGAATCGAATCGGCGAAGAACCCGCGCGAGAGGCGGCTCGCGAGCAGCGCGCTCAAGCACGTTGCGATCGTCCACGATGCGCCGGTCTGCGCCGAGAGCGCGTCCTCGCCAAACCCGGCGGCGAGTCCGAAGACTGCGGCGCGCCGCGTATCGACGCGGATTGCATACCACACAACGACCACCAGCACGAGGCTGGGTACGACGTTGCGGATCGCGAGCTGGTGTACGATCGTCGCCTGCGCCACCAGGGCAACGACCAGCCATGCCGCGGCCACGTACCACGCCGGGCCGACGTACGGGGCGACGTGCGGCTTACTGCGGGACGACGACAACGCGATCGAGGGCGTTGAGATCTACGAGCGTCTTGACCACCGCCGTTTGATACAACGCGGCATCGCCGCGCTCGATCGCCGTCACGATACCGATCGGGGCGCCGGAGCGAAACGAGCGCCCGTTCCCCGTCACGACGACGTCGCCGACGCGGATCGGCGCGTCCTGCGGGATGTACTCCATCGCGATGCTCGTCAAGTTGCCTCGCGCGATGCCCCACCAGCGGCCGCGCTGAAGAATCGCGGGAATTCGGCTGGTGTAATCGGTCGCGAGCAAGACGGTGCTCGAAAAGGGCCCGACCGTCGCAATGCGTCCGACGACGCCGCCGGCCGCGAGCACGCCGTCGTCACGATGGACGCCCTCGCGCGATCCCTTGTCGATCGTCACCGTGCGCGACTCGTTTTCGGGCGGAAATCCGATTACCCGCGCTTCGACGCCACGGTAGAGATCGACCACCGGACGAACTGCCGACTCGCCTGCATACGCGGCCGCCAACTCGTGCAGGCGCGCGTTCGCCTCAACAAGCTGCCGATTCTGCGCGCGCAGCGCCGCGTTCTCGCGCTCGAGTCCCGGCAACGCGAGCAGCGCCGATCCCGCCGCGCGCGTGCCGCCGATCACCGCGGAGACCGTCGCTTCGCCGATTCCGAGCAGCGAGCTCGCGGCGATCGCGAGCGGACTGACCGATCCCGCGCGCTGCGCGCCGATCTGCAGCAGTGCCAACAGCGCGGCCGCGATGATAATGCCGATCAGCGCAAAGAGCCTGCGTTCGTCTCGATACGTAAAGATAGTCGACCCCGGAACGGTGAGATGAAAAAGAGCGCGCTACGCCAGGCGCGGTTCATTCGGTACCGGCAACGTGAATCCTGACCGCCGAACCGCGCGAATGAAGCGAGCCAGCGGCAAGCCCATTACGGTGTAAAAGTCACCTTCGATCGCCTCGACCAACGAAGCGGCGCGTCCTTGGATTCCGTAGCCGCCGGCCTTGTCGAGCGGCTCGCCGGTAGCGACGTACTCGTCGATCTCGGCGGGGGTGAGCCGATAGAAGCGGACGCGCGTCGTAACGCGCTCGTGCAGCGCCGGCAATCCCGGAAGCGCGAGCGCAAATGCCGTATGGACCCGGTGCTCGCGGCCGGAGAGCGAGACGAGCATGCGCGCCGCTCCGGCCGGGTCGTCCGGCTTGCCGAGCGCCGTTCCGTCGAGATCGACGACCGTGTCGGCCGCGAGGATCGCGCTCCCGGCGCGCCACGCCTGCACCGCGCGAAGCTTCGCCGCAGCATGCAGGCTCGCGAGTTCCTCCGGCGTGACGCCGTCGAGCGCGGGTTCCTCGTAGCCGCTGGGAACGACCTCGACCTCGAGGCCGAGCGAGCGCAGCAGCTCGTAACGGCGCGGCGATGCGCTGGCGAGCACGATTCGGGCGAGCCGCACGGACCGGCTAAAAGTACGTTCGCCCGCCGGCGTCGATAAAGCCGCCTTCATGACGGCCCCGCGGATCGCGGTGCGTCCAGTGAATCACGCCCCCACGCGGATAGTATTCGTACTCGCCCTTCACGACGACGCGATCGCCCTGCCCCAGCGGAATCGTGCCGGTGAAATCGGTATTGACCTCGACGCGCACGATGACGCTGCAGCCCGAACCAAGCCGTAAGAGAAACCCTTCGTGCGGACTCGTGACGCCCCGGCGCGACCCCGAGCACGCGCGTCACCGTTCCGTCGGCGACGACCTCGACGTGCGAGCGTCCGGCGGTATATGCCGTGCAGACGGCGCGGTCGTCGGGCGCTTGCGACGCCGCGCAGGCCGCGAGGAGCGCGACGAGCGCGACGGCCAAAGCGTTGCGCATGCTATGCTGCCGCTCCATCGCCGCGATAGCCGTAGAGTTCGTGCGCGGTAATGTACTTCCAGACCGGCTCGGGCACGAGATAGCGCACGCTGCGTCCCTGCGCGAGCAGATTGCGCACCAGACGTCGCGGACGACGGGATTTCGGGCAGATTGAGGGTCGTGACGCGCTCTCGCAACGCCGGCGGCACCGCCGCGATGACGCGTGCCAATGCGTCGGCCTGAACGCCGGCGCGCGGCGCGATCGCGAATCGCTCGAGCGCCTCGAGCACTTCGTCGAGACGTACCCAGTTTGCGCTGGCCAGCGAGTCGGCGCCGATGATGAACGTAAAGCTCGCGCCGGGATACTGCGCGTGCAGACGCGGAAGGAGATCGGCGGTGTAGCCGCTGGCGTCCTCGCGCAAATCGGTGTCGATCCAGATGAAAGGCGGGGTTGCTCTCGATCGCGCCGAGGATCATCGCGCAGCGATGCGCCGCATCCGCCTGCGGCTTGTCTGCGGTAGTGGTTGTTTCCGGTAGGAACGAAAAGCACGCGATCGAGCCGCTCGAGCAACCGCGCCGACTCCGCGACGAAACAGTGCGCGTTGTGAACGGGGTCGAACGTGCCGCCGAAAACTCCTATTCTCATGAGTACGTAAACTCGTACGGCCCGATACGTACCGTATCCCCTTCGGCGGCGCCCAACTCTTGCAGTCGCTTCTCGACGCCCATCTTGCCCAGCGCGCGTTCGAATCGCGCGAGCGCTTCGTCGGAGTCGAAATCGGTCATCGATGCGAGACGCTCGATCCGCTCGCCGGAGACCACGAACGCGCCGTCGTCGCCGCGTTCGACGGCGAAGGCGTCGGGCGAGATCAGCTCGATGCGGGCCGGCGCCGGCGCGGCGACCTCCGGCATCGGCGCGTGCTCGATGATCTGCGCGACGGCGAGCGTCAACTCGCGCACGCCCTCGCGCGTCGCGGCACTGATGCCGAGGATGTCCGGAAAGAGCGCGCGCAATGCCTCCAGCGATTCACGCGCTTGCGGAAGATCGATCTTATTGAGCACCAACAACGTCGGCCTCTCCGGCAGCTTCGGATTCCACGCTCGCAACTCGTCCTCGATGGTCGATTTGTCGGTGAGAATTTCGTCGAGCGGCTTCGCGCCGTCGAGCAGATGCACGAGCGCCCGCGTGCGCTCGACGTGTTTTAGAAACTGATCGCCGAGTCCGACACCTTCGTGCGCGCCTTCGACCAAGCCGGGAACGTCGACCATCACGAACGACTCTTCGTTGGAAATGCGAACGACGCCGAGCTGCGGTTCGAGCGTCGTAAAGGGATAGTCGGCGATCTTCGGCCGTGCGGCCGAAACGACCGAGAGCAGGTGGATTTGCCGGCGTTGGGAACGCCGACGACGCCGCAATCGGCGAGCAGCCGCAGCTCGAGCCGCAGCTGCAGCGTTTCGCCGGGTTCGCCGCGTTCGGCGAAACGCGGCGCCTGACGAACGCTGGTCGCAAAGTGCTGATTGCCGAGTCCGCCGCGTCCGCCTTTGGCCGCTAATGACGCGCATGCCCGGCCGATCGAGGTCGGCTGAGAAAGTCTTCGCTCGTCTTCGCGCTGCGTGTAGACGAGCGTGCCGACCGGAACGGCAATCGTCAGATCGTCTCCGCTGCGCCCGGATTTGTTGGAGGTTCCGCCCGCCTTGCCGGCGTCGGCGGCAAAGCTGCGGCGGAAACGAAACTCCACCAGCGTCGAGAGTTCCGGTGTGCCTCGAGATAGACGCTCCCGCCGTGGCCGCCGTCGCCGCCGGCCGGGCCGCCTTTCGGGACGTATTTCTCGCGACGCCACGCGACGATGACCGTCGCCGCCGTTGCCGGCCGCGACGCTGATCGCGGCTTCATCGATGAACTGCACGTGCGCCTAACTTCGCCAGAAATTGAAAACGGGGCCTTAAGGCCCCGTCGCTGCGAAAAACTGCTTAGGCCGCGGGAACGACCGAACGTGCTTGCGCTCGGCGTGGTTGCTGAAGACCACGACGCCCTCGCTCAAGCGCGAATAGCGTGTGGTCGCGACCGATCCCGACGTTGGTGCCCGGATAGAACTCGGGTACCGCGCTGACGAACCAGGATGTTTCCGGCAATCACGCGCTCGCCGCCGAAGCGCTTCACACCGAGGCGCTGCGCATTGGAATCGCGGCCGTTGCGGGTGGAGCCGGCGCCCTTTTTCGAGGCAAAAAGCTGCAGGTCGAAATGGAACATAGCCGGCCCATTGTAGCAGAGGCCCGCCAAAATGCAACGCGGCGGCGGAGTCGCTTCCAACAGGCGATCGCCCGCTAGAATCTCCGGCGCCGGACTACCGCTGGGGCCGGGCGACCAACATGATCAAGACGAGAAAGCCGATGGCCAGCCCGATCTCAACGTGAAAAGCCTGGACGAAGCTCACCGTGGAGTTGTACGTCATCCAGTTGAAAAGCCACGGCACGCTCGGATTATATACCGAAAGGCCGGCCAGTATCGCGGAGCGGGCTTGCGGGCCGGCCCCGTCCCAGTCCGGCCTGGAGCATTCGGGCCTTGAAAAGCGAGAAGGGGCCCCGAAGAGGTCTTCCCCACCCATCCGGGACCCCTTACTCTTGCAAGGAGCTTATCTCGTAACTATGCGTTATGGGCTTACCCCTACAAAAGATAACTCAAGTCACTTTAATCCGCAAGAGTCCCGGCCCGGAATTTACGGCCCGGGCGAGCCTCGCGCCGATAAGCGGCGCGGCGGGTGGGGACTACCGGCGGCGGGCCATCCAGAGAAGCGAAACGAGGACGAGCAGCAGAACGGTGCCGCAAATCATTCCGGTTGCCACGACGATCGCGGTCGGCAAGCTCATAAAGGGCCCTCCGTTTCAGGCTACTCTCCATACGGATCGTGGATATTCCAGGTTTCGCCCGAACCGGGACTTGCGCCAAACGAGCCCGCTGCCCCGGAAAGCCTGCTTGCTCGCATCGCGCACGGTATGCGCGCTCTCCACACCTGTGGACAAGGTTGTGGAAAAGAGTCCCGGCGAGCCCCCTCAGGGCCCCCATCGAGCCTTATTGCGTAGGGCAATTTCGAGCCCGGCGCGGGCTCCCGTCATACCCGTTCATAAATTGGAAATTTCCCCGAAAAATCGCTCGCGCCGAGCTGTGGATAAGTGTATAAAACCGTGCATAGATTCCGCAGGACCAAGGCTTGATTAAGCCAAGTGATTGCGCCCTCACGGGGGTGGCGTGGTTGGTTCTCGGCATACAGGGCCTGCTGCGTGGTGCTATTTGTCGATACTGTTTCGGAAGGATACAGGATGGCGCTTGCGATCGCAACTCGGACATCTCCAACGAGCTTTGGCAATCTGCATTAGATACTCTCGGAACAGACCTTTTCTAAGCCCGTTTTCGAGATGTGGATCAAACCGATGCGGTTCGTGTCCTTCCATGGCACGAGCTCCATCTCGCGGTGCACAGCAAATTTGCACAGGATTGGGTCGGGAGCAAGCTCCGCGCGCAGATCATCGAGGTACTGCGCGAGACTCTTTGGCACCGAGCGTCGAGCTGAGGCTTTCGGTCGCCGAGCCGGGCAAGGCCCGCGCGCCGCCATGCGGGCCTTCACCCCGCGTCCCGCTTGAGGACTTGCGCAGTGCGAATCTTAATGCTCGTTATACTTTTCGAAGAGTTCGTCGTCGGCAACTCCAACCGGTTCGCGCATGCGGCGGCGCAAGCCGTCGCCAGCGCGCCGGCCCGCGCGTATAACCCGCTTTTCCTCTACGGCGGCGTCGGCTTGGGAAAGACGCACTTGATGCACGCGATCGGCCATCGCGTGATGATGATAATCCCGACGCCAACGTCGTCTACCTCACCTGCGAGAAGTTCACCAACGAGTTCATCATCGCGCTGCAGAACAACCGGACGCCGGAGTTTCGCAATCGCTATCGCCAAGTCGACGTTCTGCTGATCGACGACATCCAGTTTCTCGCCGGCAAAGAAACGACGCAAGAAGAGTTCTTCCACACGTTCAACGCACTGCACGAATCGGGCCGCCAGCTCATTATCTCGTCCGACCGTCCGCCCAAAGAGATTCAAACGCTCGAATCGCGGCTGCGCTCGCGATTCGAGTGGGGGTTGCTCACCGATATCCAAGCGCCCGATCTCGAAACGCGCGAAGCTATTCTGCGCAAGAAGGCCGAGAGCGAGAATATTCCGGTTCCCGACGAAGTGACGTCGTTCATCGCCAAAGTCATTCCGTCGAACATCCGCGAGCTCGAAGGCGCGCTGATCCGCGTCATCGCGTACGCGTCGCTCACGAAAGTCGCCGATCACGACCGATCTCGCCGCCGAAGTGCTCAAGAGCGCGGTCGCGCAGGCACCGCTGCACCGCATCACGATCGCGCAAGATTAAAGAGACCGTCTCCGGCGCGCACGGCCTGACCGTGAAGGAGATGGACAACGGCCGGCGCGACCAGCGCCTCGCCGCGCCGCGCCAGATCGCGATGTACATCGCGACCGAGCTGACCAACTACTCGCTGCCGCAGATCGCGCGCGAGTTTGGGAAGAAGGATCACACGACCGTCATGTACGCGCGCGACAAGATCAAGGACCAGATGCAGCGCGACGAAGCGTATCGCAACAAGATTCGCCAGCTCATCGCGATGTGTCAGAATCCGTAACCTGCACCGCCGACAATCGTCACCAGAGACGGCTCGGGAACTTCCCGGGCCGTCCTCATCCGGCGCTATCCCCATGAGCACGGCAGTACAAGGGCGCCCCTGCCCGGATGGATAACTGCTGAGGTCGCGCGGAGTAGAAACGGTTCATACCGCGGTCGTACGGTCCACAGGTTATACTCAGCGAAATCCCGCGCTACGTCAAGCGAAATCCGGACTTGTCCCGCAGAATACACCGCCCTACTGCTGTTGCTACTCTATTATTTTACTAACTTACGGAAAACGCACTTCGCACGACCATCGGTGGAATCATGAAGTTCAGCCTGCACACACCAAGGACATCGCTACGGCCGTCGGAGCCGCCAGCAAAGTCGTCAACGCGCACACGACGGTCCCGATCCTTTCGAACGTGCTGCTCCAAGCCGAAGACGGCAAGATCGCGGTCCGCGCGACCGATCTCGAGCTGACGCTGGAACACGCCTTCCCGGCGCGAGATCACCGAGGGCGGCTCCGTGACGGTTCCGGCCAAGCTGTTCTGCGAGCTACCTCGGGAATCTGCTCGGCCGGTACGCTCGAGCTGACCGGGCACGCCGACGCGCGCCAGCGTGAAGTACGACCGCAGTAACTACGATTTCCACGCGCTGCCGCCGATGAATATCCGCCGCTGCCGGCCGCGGCGCGCGGCTCGCACTTCACGATCGCCGCCAAGAAGTTCCGCGATGGCATCGACGCGACGATCTTCGCCGCATCCGGCGAAGAGGCGCGCGGCGCGGTGCTGATGGGCACGCTGCTCGAGGTGGAGGGCAACGCGCTCACGATGGTCGCGACCGACGGCTATCGGCTCGCGAAGTTCGCCACGACGCTCGACGACGGGATCGACCGGCAGCGAAAAGTATATCGTCCCGTCGCGCGCGCTGGCCGAAGCCGCGCGCAACCTCGGGGCGCGGCGAACAGATCGCGGTGAGCGCGCTGGGCGCGCAAAGCAATCAGCTCCAGATGACCGCGGGCGACGTCGATCACCGTTCGCCTCGTCGACGGCCAATATCCGAACTACCAGCAGGTCATCCCCGCAAAGTTCGACCGCTCGGTCACCGCTCAACACCGCGGCGTTCATCGGCAGCCTGCGCCGGGCCGAACTCGTCGCCGGCGATCGCGCCAGTATGGTGAAACTCGCCGTCAGCAATCAAACGCTGATCGTTACCGCCAGCTCCGACATCTCGGGCAACGCATACGAAGAGCTCGAAGTCGAACAGACCGGCGAAGATCTGACGATCGCATTCAACGCGCGCTATCTCGTCGAAATCCTCAATCACGTCAAGAGCGACAAGACGGTGATCGAGTTCCTGGGCCCGCTCTCGCCCGCGGCGATTCGTCCGCTCGAGCCGCTCGAGAGCGGCAGCACAGCTCTACGTTCTCATGCCGCTGCGGCAATGACGTGCTCCTCGCGCGTCTGATACTGATCGGATTTTCGCAACTACAGCCACCTCGATCTCGAGCCCGCCGCCGGACTGAACGTTTTCGTCGGCGCTAACGCGCAAGGCAAGAGCAATCTGCTTGAAGGTATCGCGATGCTCGGCACCGGCAAATCGTTTCGGACCGCTCGCGACGGAGATACGTTCGCAACGGGTGCGATCGCGCCGTCGCTCGGGGCGATGCCGCGCTGCGCGCCGGTCAGTGTCGAGCTCGCCTGCGCGATCGAAGCGTCCGCGCGCGGAACGCGCAAGAGTTACACCGTCAACGGCGGCGGCGTCCGCTATGCTGGACTTTCTCGGCAAGATCCGCGTCGTCACGTTCGTTCCGGCGATCTGCAGTTGGCAAGCGGCGCACCGGGCGCGCGGCGCGCGTTTCTCAACGTCGCGCTGGCGCAGAGCGAGCCGCGCTATTATTACGAGCTCGCGCGCTATCGCAAAGCGCTGCAGCAAAAGAACGCGCTCCTGCGCGGAACGTTCGCCGCCGATGCGGATCTGCTCGCAATGTACAATCGCACGCTGATCGAGGCGGGAACGGAGATCATGCTCGCGCGGCATGCATTTCGTAGCGGCGCTGGCGCACCACGCCCGCACCGCGCACGCGCGGTTCGCCGGCCGCGAGCGGCTCGAGATCGCGTACGATCCGAACGTGCCTTTCGAAACGGCGAGCCGCGATGCGGTCGCCGCCGCGCTGGATGGCGCGGTTAGCGGCGTCCGCCGACGCGGAGCGCGCGCGCAAGACTGCGGTCGCCGGACCGCATCGCGACGACGTGCGTCTCGACGCTCGACGGACATCTCGCTCGCGGCGTACGGCTCGCAGGGCCAGCAGCGCACCGCGGTGCTCGCGCTCAAACTCGCCGAATACGCCGTCATGAGCGAACGTGCGAACGACGCGCCGCTGTTGCTGCTCGACGACGTGCTTTCGGAGCTGGACGAAGACCGCGCCGCGGCGTTCCTGGCCGAGGTCGGCGACTACGAGCAGACGTTCGTCACGGCGACGCATCTGCCGGTCGGCCTTCCGGTCGGCGCGCATCTTTCGCAGGTGCGTGGACGCGACCGTCCACGCCCGCGTCGCATGTTAAGACTTTCGGCGCTGCGCTCGCGCAATGGCGCCCTGGCCGACGGCGCCTCGAACGAGCCGGTCGCACTGCTCGAAGCGGGTTGGGAGGAGATCGTCGGCGCCGACGTCGCGCGCAACTCGCGTCCCGCGCGCATTGCGGGCGGCACGTTGACGGTGACGACGCGCTCGAGCGCCTGGAGTCACCAGCTCACCTTTCTTGCCGAGGACGTGCTGCGCGCCGTACAGCGCGGGTGCCCGCGGCTGGGATCGAGCAGCTCCGCTTTCGCGTCGGCAGGATCCGCGATCCGCAGGCGGCCTCGCCGCGCCGCCGGCCGCGCAGAGGACCTCGGCGCAGGCCGATCAGGGCGATTCGGCGACGGCGGCTGAGGCGCTGGGACGCTTTCGGCGCCGGGTGGAGCGCCGGCGCAGCGGCCGCGAAGCGGCCGCCGGATGGAAAGCCTGCGCCGGCTGCGGAGCACTCGTTGCAACGGCCTCGCAGGCGCGCTGCGCGGCCTGCGAGGCGGCCAGGGCCGACCGGATCACCGCCGCGACCGCTCGCTTGCTCGCCGAGGCGCCATGGCTCGGCTATGCGCGGAACGGCGGCGCTGGTTTCGACGGGTTATCAACGAGAGGAGTACGAGCGCGATCCGCAGCCTGTTGCTCGCGCGCTGGTGGACGATGCTCGTGCGCGCGCGCGCTCAAGCGAAGCGCCTCTCGTCCGACGGGCGCGAGCGGCTGGCTGCGAGTTCCTACGTCCTCTTGCGGAGCAACCTTCCGCCCGAGGAGATCATGCCGGCGACGGTCCGCAACGTCTTAGGCGACGAACTCAACGATCTGCTTTATGGCGACGCCGGCGAAGGCGGCGTCCGCTAGAATCCAAAAAGCGAAGAACTGAATGTCAACGAACTATACCGGCGAACAAATCGAAGTCCTACGGGGGCTTGAAGCGGTACGCAAGCGCCCGGGCATGTATATCGGCAACACCGCCGAGCGCGGCCTCCATCAGCTGGTCTACGAAGCGGTCGACAATGCCGTCGACGAAGCGCTGGCGGGCTACGCGACGCAACGTGCGCGTCGTCGCTGCTACAAAGACGGCTCGTGCTCGGTCGAAGACGACGGCCGCGGCATCCCGATCGACCTTCACGCCGAAGAGAAGCTGCCGGCCGTCGAAGTCGTGATGACGATCCTGCACGCCGGCGGCAAGTTCGGCAAGGGCGGATACAAGGTTTCCGGCGGCCTGCACGGCGTCGGCATTTCGGTCGTCAACGCGCTCTCCGAGTGGATGATCACCGCGCGTCAAGCGCGACGGCTTCCTCTGGCGAGATGAAGTTCGAGCGCGGCATCACCGTGCAGAAGCTCAAGAAGGTCGGGCGAGCCGAAGGCACCGGAACGCTGCAATGGTTCAAGCCCGACACAGAGATGTTCGAAGTCACGCGAGTTTCACTGGGACATCCTGCAGAAGCGTCTGCGCGAGCTGGCATTTCTCAACCGCGGCCTGTCGATCACGCTGCGCGACGAACGCGGCGAAGAGCCGTGCGCGAGCGCACCTACAAGTTCGACGGCGGCATCGTTTCGTTCGTCGAGTGGCTCAACGAAAAGAAAGATCCGCTCCATCCGATCATCTCGACCCACGCCGAGCGCGACGGCGTCGACGTCGAAGTGGCGATGCAGTATACCGACGCCTACGCCGACCAGATCTTCTCGTACGCCAACAACATCAGCACGATCGAAGGCGGCATGCATCTCCAAGGCTTCCGCCAAGCCGTCACCACCGCCGTCAACGGCTACGCGCGCAAGCGCGGCATGCTCAAGGAATCCGACAGCTCGCTCTCGACCGACGACATCATGGAAGGCCTCACGGCGGTCGTCTCGGTGAAACTCGCAGGACCCGCAGTTCGAAGGGCAGACGAAGACCAAGCTCGGCAACGCCAAGGTGCGCAGCATCGTCGCGGGGCTCGTCGCGCGAACGGCTCGATTTCTTCTTCGAGGAGAATCCGAAGTACGCGCGCGCGATCGTCGAGAAGTGCATGCAGGCGCAACGCGCCCGCGATGCGGCGAAGAAAGCGCGCGATCTCTCGCGGCGCAAGAACGCGCTGGAGGGCTCCGGCCTGCCCGGCAAGCTCGTCGACTGCAAGAACACCAACGCCGGCCGAGAGCGAGATCTTCCTCGTCGAGGGCGATTCGGCCGGCGGCACGGCCAAGGGCGGCCGCGATCCCGAATACGCAAGCGATCCTGCCGCTGCGCGGCAAGATCATCAACGTCGAGAAAGCGCGCCTCGACAAGGTCCTCGCCAACGAAGAGATCCGCACGATGATCACGGCGCTCGGCACGGGGTTCGGCGACGAGTTCAACGTGGAGAAGCTGCGCTACCACAAGATCATCATCATGACCGATGCCGACGTCGACGGCTCGCACATCCGCACGCTGCTTCTGACGTTTTTCTACCGCCAGATGCGCCGCTCGTCGAAGACGGACACGTCTACATCGCGCAGCCGCCGCTCTACGGCATACGCAAGGGCAAGAAGCAGTGGTGGGCGTTCAACGAGGCGGAGCTGAAGTCGATCGTCGGCGACGATGGCAAAGAGTTCGCGATCCAGCAATACAAGGGGCTCGGCGAAATGGATGCCGAGCAGCTTGCCGAGACGACGATGGAAGTCGGCAACCGCCGGCTCAAGCAGATTACGGTCGAAGACGCGGTCGAAGCCGAGCAGATCTTCACCGATCTGATGGGCGATAAAGTCGAGCCGCGCAAGCAGTACATCTTCGACTACGCCAAGAGCGTCAAGAACCTCGATCTGTAAGGCGCTCCTTTAGAAGCTCGTTAGCCCGGCGGGGCCTCGTGCAGCAATGGCGGTATAGTACCGTCAGAGCTTCACGTGTCAAAACGCTTTGCGACGGTCCTGGTGGCCGCAGTCATCGTTCTCGCACTCGCGGTCGCAAAGCGGCACGAGCTCGTGCGCGTTCTGCTGCAAGGGACCGCCGGGCTCGCGGGCTATCGCCTGCGCATCGCGGAGTTTCACATCGGATGGCGCTCGGCTGAGTTCGCAGGCGTGGAGGCGCAGCGAGGACGCGAGCCGTTGCTCGACGTCCGACGCGTCGTCGTCCGCTATTCGCCGCGAGATCTTCTGCCGGGCAGCCGCCATCGCTTCGGTTTGACCGCCATCGAGGTCGATCGCCCCCGGCTCACGCTGATCCGGTTCAAAGACGGCTCTTTCAACGTCGGGATCCCGAGCGGTGGTGCGCCTCCGGCGGCGCCACTACGCGTCGACCCCATACCGATTCGGTTCACGCTCCACGTTGCCGACGCGCAAATCGACTTACGCGAACCGGGGGCATATGAGGCCAGCGCTAAACGGCTGCGCGTGGACGGGATCGCCGTCGACGGCTCGATCGACACCGCCGACAGTAACGCACTATACCGTCCGCGGTGCGTTCGAATCGAGCCGGCGCGAGCCGTTCACGATCGCGGGACGCATCGATGCGATTGCGGGGTATGCGATCCATCACGCTCGCGCGCGCGTACTTCCCGGCGCGCGCGCTCGCAAACTACGGCGCCGACACCGCCGCGGTGCGGGTGCTGGGCGGCGAAGCGCGCAACTTCGACGCAAAGCTCTATGCGCTCGACGTGATGCCGAACCAATGCGCCGGAGTATCACGTGGGGATGAGCCTGGACATCCGCGACGCACGTCTCGCTATCGTGGCGCTCGCCGCCCCGCTCGAACATCTCAACGCGCATCTCCAAGTGATCGATAACGCGTTTTACGTGCGCGGCGCGAGCGCCAGTCTTGCCGGATTACCGCTGCAGATCGACGGCGGCGCCTACGACTTCACCGGCGGCCTGACCGGCAAAGCGCAGCTTCGCCTCGGCGTATCCGGCAGCGGCGATCTCTCTACCCTACGAACGCGCGTTCACGTTTGCAAGCGACCAGCCGATCTCGGGGGCGGCTCGCCTAGGCGTGCTGGTCGATGGGCCGATCGACGATCCCGTGATCGTCGCAAAAGTCACGGCCGCCCGCGCCCGCTATCGCGACATGCCCTTCGAGTTGCTCGAAGCGGCCGTCGTCTATCATTCAAACGTCGTCGCGCTCGCGCCGGTGCGCGTTTCGTACGGCGGCATCGCGCTGCATGTGGACGGAACGCTGGGAATCGGCAAGCATCTCGATTCGCGCTTTGCGATTCACGTCGAAGGGCCGGCGAGCCATCTGCCATACCTCGACGAAATGCTCGGCGACGAACCGATCCTGGTCGATGCATCGGCGACCGGCACCGATCTGCTCTTTCACGTGATCGGCAGCGCGGCGTCGGCGCGCGGCGTCGCCCGCTTCGCCGCGCTCGTCGATACGGATCGCAACGGGACCGCGTCCGTCGACCCGTTTTGGTTCCACACCGAGCGCGGCGATTTCGACGGCGCCTACGTGCTCGACCGTCCGCACGCCACGAGTGCGTTCTGGATGCTGGCGCGCAACCTTCGGCATGCGCGCGGCCGCGCTGAAAACGTTCCCCGGAATCTCACTCCCGGAGATGCCCGACGTCAACGGGCGAACTAACGCAGATCGCGGTCGCCGGGGGCGGCTCGGGAAATCACATCGTGCTCGCGGGCCGCGTCGCCGGGCGCGACGCAACCATCGCGGGCGTCGGCTTTACGTCGCTCGAGGCGGCCTTCGGCGGAACGCTGCAAAACGCGACGATCGGCGTGCTCCGTGCGACGGGCGGCTGGGGCCGGTTCGCCGGACACGGCGGGTTCTCGTCGCAGCAGTTTGTCGGCGTACGGTGCGTACCGCGGCACGTTCGAGGGATTGCGGCCGCTCATCGGCGACACGCTCGAGGGACGCGGGCCGATCGCCGGAACCGTCGGCATCGCGATTGCGCCGCCGCGAATCGTCGTGCAGGGCCCGCATCTGGCGATGCGCGGCGCATCTTTGCGCGGCGTCCCCATCGACGACGCGAGCATGACGCTCGCCATTGCGGGAGATCGCATGCGCGTGTATTCCGCGCAACGCGCGAACGCGCGGGCGGCGATCTCGTCGCAGCCGGCACGTTCGCGCTCGCGCCCGGCGGTCGCGAATTCGCGGACGAATGCGCTCGCGCTCGTCGCCAACGGATCGCGATGCGTCGCAGCTGCACGGCATCGGCTTGCCGCTCGACGGCGGCACGCTCTCGGCAACCGGAACGCTCTCGGCCGGCGCGCCGCTTCCGTCGTTTGCCGGGGGCGTTGTCGATCGCGCAGGCGCGGTTCGATCGTTTCACCATGACCGGCAACGGCGACG
Organism: Vulcanimicrobiota bacterium; assembly: GCA_963699435.1. Lineage (GTDB taxonomy): Bacteria > Vulcanimicrobiota > Vulcanimicrobiia > Vulcanimicrobiales > Vulcanimicrobiaceae > Cybelea. The sequence continues at coordinate 192,494 of CAVOTV010000006.1, read as the reverse complement.
TTCGGCTCGCCGGCACCGCCGTCGCGCTGCAGCGCATCCTTGGCGCGCTGGGCGGCACGTACGCCAACGTCGACGGCCGAATTCTACGATCTCACATCGCGGGCGCCCGCGATACGCCATCGATGCCGCCGTGCCGGCCGCGCAGATCGTGCCGCGCGCTGCACTCGTTCGGCCTCCCGAACTACATGACGGACGGCACGTTTAATGCTCGGCTCCACGTCGCCGGGCGCAGCGCGACGCCGAACGTGAGCGGAAGCGTGGGTGTGCCGGCCGGCGAAAGTCAACGGGCTGCCGTTCATCAACGGCGCGGCATCGCTCGCGGCGGACGCGCGCGGCGTCAGCGATCCGCAACGCATCGGTGCTCGTCGGGACGACGCAGACCTATTTCTCGGCCGAGGCGCGGCCACACGACACCGCGATCGCGCTGCGCGCGCCGCGTGCGGACCTCTCCGATTTCAACAACTTCTTCGATACCGGCGATACGCTCGACGGCAACGGCACCGTCGAGCTCGCGGCGGCGTCGCGTAATGCGCAGATCACCTCGACCGGCAAAATCGACGTGCGCGGGTTTCGCTACCGGAACTTGCCGATCGGCGATACCGAAGCGAATTGGTCGAGCGCGCGCAACGTCGTTACCGGGGCGCTCGCCGTCGGCGGCAGCGAGGGGATGCTCCGGGCGAAGGGTTCGATCGGCCTTGCGCCTGCGTCGGAGTGGCAATCGACGCTGTTGCGCTCACGATTCGACTTGAACGGCGCGGTAGACGATCTCGATCTCTCGCTCTGGATGCCGGCGCTCGGAATGCAAACCGTGCCGATCACGGGCCGTGCCTCGGGGACGGCATCGGTGCACGGGCGATATCCGAGCATGGCACTGAAAGCAAACGCCGCGGTCGACGAACGGAACGCTCGGACCGCTCACGCTCGATACGTGCCGATCTCGCCTTCACTCGGCCGGTCGCCGCGTCGTCATCGATCGCGCCGAGACTCGCGACGCCCGAGCTTTCGGCGTCCGCCGCCGGGATCGCTCGGTCTGCGCCCGACGCGAGCCGCTCGACGTGCAAGTGCACGCGTCAACCGATCACCTCGCACAACTCGTCTACGACGTCGCGAGGTACCGCGTACCGGTCGTGGGCTCGTTCGAGTCGACGCTGAAGATCGGCGGAACGTATCAAGCTCCGACGTTTCTCGCGGGATTCGACGCCAGCAACGTCGTCGCGAACGGCATTCCGATCGCAGCGCTCTTCGGCGAAGTCCGCGTGCCCGGTCGGGCGCTGGTGCTCTCCGACGCCGGCGCGACGTTCACGCACGGCGAGGCAACGCTGGCCGGCTCGATTCCGCTCGAACTCGCGCCGCTGCGCTTGGCGGCGCCCGATGAGCCGATCTGCGTTCGATCTCGACGTGGTCGGACTCGATCCCGGAATTCTCGATGCGGCGCTCGGCAACAACACGAAGCTCACCGGGACCATCGACGGACACATCGGGCTCTCCGGCACGATCGCCCGTCCCGAGATCGTCGGGCGCGTCGAACTGACCAACGGCTCGTACGTGAGCGATCTCGAGCGCGCGCCGATCTCGCAGATCGCGGCCGCCATCGTCTTCAATCACAGCGCCGCGACGCTGCAGCGGGCGTCGGCGCGGCTCGGAAACGGCACGCTCGCGGCCTCCGGCGACGTCGGCTTCTCCGAACGGCTTCTCCGCCGGCGGCGCGACGCTCGCGTTTACGGCAAATGCGCGCGGACGCGCAGCTCGATCTGCCGGCGTACGGCAACGGAACGCTCGACGGCCGATCTATCACTGACCAAGAAGCCCAGCTCGGAGCGCGTTGCTCTCCGGAAATGCGACGCTGAGCAATGCGACGCTTCCGTTCGCCTCGTTCGTCAAGGCCGCGCAAGGTTCGGGCATCGGGCGCCGCCCCGCTGCCGCTCGCATTCGACCTGCACGCGACGGCCGGCAAGAACGTGCGCGTGCGCGGCAACGGGTACGGCGCGGGCCTCGATATCGGCGTCGCCGGTTCGGTCGCGCTGGCGGGACGCTCGCCGCACCGACGCTGGCCGGCGGCTTCGATTCCACCGGAGGCACGCTTACGTATTTCGATCGGGCGTTTCGCGTGCAGCAAGGCAGCGTGCGATTCAATGCCGGCGACGGCGTGCTGCCGACGCTCAGCGCGGTCGCAACGACGAGCGTCGTCAACCCCGATCCCGACCGGGCTCGCAATCCATACGGCAGCGCCGAAATCACGATCCGCGTCGACGGACCGATTGCCGGACTTCAAGATCGCGCTGACGTCGAGTCCGCCCGGTTACACGCAGGATCAGATTCTTGGATTGATCGCGCCGTTCGGCGGCTTCATCAACGGGCATCGGCGTTCACGCAGCAAAGCGTCTACGCGCGTCAGTTGCCCGGCGGCATCACGCCGCTGGGCACGCTCTCGCCGATTCCGAACGTCTCCCTGCCGCAGCGCAGCACGATCACCGTCGGGCAGGAAGCCTTCAATGTGCTCAACGCGCAGTTTACCGCCGGTCTGCTCGCGCCGGTCGAGAGCACGCTCGGACAAGGCTTGGGACTATCGAGCATCAACCTCACGCTCGGCTACTATGGAAACGTCGGCTTACGGCGACGCGGCTGCTGGGCAAAGCGGTCAGCGCCGTCTACGCCGTGACCTTCGGAATTCCGCAGATTCAGTCGTTCGGACTCTCGGTGCGCGCCGAATCAGGACACCTCGGCGAACCTGAACTTCTTTACCAAAGCGGTCCGACGAAGCTCTCGCAGTTGCCGACGGCGCCCGTGGGTACAATGCGAGGATATCTCGCCAACGCAGCCGCTCGATCGGAAACACCGGCTTCAGCCTTACCTTGCAGCGTTATTTCTGGTGCATGGCCTTTGATTAAACGCAGATTCAGGCTTTGGCGGCGAGCAAGGACCCCGGGAAAGCGTGGGCGGAACAGGGCGTGCCGGGCCATGCGACGCGCACGCACGCTTCGTGGACCGTCGGCATGCAAGTTTATCGAGGACGATTTTTCACATGACCTTTAGACCCGGGCGGCGCGTCGGGCGCCGTTACAGCGGTGGGTAGCGGTACTCGTCGCTGCTCGCGATGGCTTGCCGTTGAGCATCGCGCCCGCATCCCCCGCAACCGGGCCGAAGATCGTTTCCGTCGACATCACCGGGAACCTTCACGTCCCCACGGCAGACCATCATGTCGGTCGTCGCAGCCCGTCCCGGCCAGCCCTACGATCCGAAGGTCGTCCAGGAAGACCTCGCTCGGATCAACGCGCTCGGCTACTTCGCGGACATTGCGCCGCCGCTTGTGCGCGCAGCGCCCGGACGGCATCGCGATCACGTACCGCGTGGTCGAGAATCCGGTCATCACGAAGATCGCATTTCACCGGCAACCAAAAGGTGCCGAGCGATACGCTCGCCGGCGCTGATGGATCTCTCGGTCGGCCAGGTCTTCAACACGAACACCTTCCGGCAAGACGTCCTCAAGATCAACAACTATTACGAGCGCATCGGGTACGGCGGCCAGGTCCCGACGCACGTCAAAGACATCAACCTCGATCCCAGACCGGCGCGCTCACGCTCACGATCCAAGAAGGCCTCGATCGTCAAGCACATCATCATCGGCGGCGATCCGCTGCTGCCGCCGCCGCTGATCTGTTGCCGATGCTCACGCTCAAACCCGGCAGGCGTCTACTCCGACGCCGTCCGCGATGCCGACTACAAGGCGCTTGCAGAAACTGCTACGAAGACAAGTTCCATCTCGAGGTCGGAAACTTCGAAGGCGGCATCGTTCCGTCGTCGATCGACCTCAAGGCCGGCACGGCCGACGTGAAGTACGACATCTACGTCGCGCGGATCGCGGTCGTCGAAATCACCGGCAACACGCGCACGAAGGACCAAGTCATCCGCCGCGAGCTGCGCGAGCGTCCGGGCATGGTGCTCAACACCGACGCGATCAAGCGCGACTACCAGCGTCTCAACGCGCTGAACTTCTTCTCGAAAGTCGAGCCGGACATCAAGGCGGGCCCCGATCCCAAGAAGCCGCAAGACGTCACGCTGGTCTGGCACGTCACCGAGCAGCGCACGGCATCGGCATCGGTCGGCTTCGGCTACTCGGGCGGTCTGACCGGCCTGGGTCTCTACGCCACGCTCGGCTTTTCCGACAACAACCTCCACGGCACCGGCAACTCGGCCGGCATTCAGTTCGAGGAAGGCGCCCGCGCGGGCATCGCGCAGCTCAACGCTTTCGGTGCCGTATTTGGGCAATACGCCGCAGGGGCAGAAGTATACGCGCGGGCGGATCGCATCTTTACCAACCACACGACCTACTACTATCCGATCTACGGCATCGCGGGTTCCGGCTCGTCGATCGCGAGCAACTGCGACGATTCCGATTCCGGTGACGCTCTACCCGAGCACGAGTTCGCAAGAGCTTTCGGAGCATCGTCGCCACGAGCACGTCGGGCGCGACCGGCGCGACCGGAAACATCGGCCGCCGCTTGAGCGACTACACGATTCTATCGTTCAACCTGACCGGCGCAAAAGATTCGCTACGATACGACGGTCCCGTCGCCGTATTACTTCCAAGGATAATCAGCCCAACATCTTCGTCGGACCGACGCCCAGCCCGATCAGACTCGACCGCGCAAAACTACGGCGGCTCGTTCGGCATCGCGGCATCCTCGATCGCCAACGTCAACACCGGCGCGCCGTATAATCTCGCGACGACGGGGCTGAGCCTCCAGACCATCACGCTGGACGATCCGTTCAATCCGCGCAGCGGCATCAAGGCATTGCTCAACGGGACAGTGTCGGAGCCGGCGATCGGATCGAACTTCTCGTTCACGCAGACGACGCTGGACCTTGCGAAGTTCTTCCCCGTGCTCAAAGACGCGACGCTCGGCATCCACGGCCTCGCAGACAACTCGATCGGCGTCATTCCGCCAAGCTCGCTGTTTACGTTCTCCGATCAGCAAATGCGCGGATACAACCAAGTCTTTTACGCGACCAACGCCTACCTCGGACAGATCGAGCTGCGGCAGCCGGTCGCGCTCGACCGCCGGATCACGCTCGCCGTCTTCGTCGACGAGCTCGACTACCACATCAGAGGCGCGTACCCGCTGCTTAATCCCTACACCAACCGCATAACGGGCTACCCGGCAAACTGGGCGCTTTACGGCGACGCCGGCTTCGGCATACGCTTCGACGTGCCGCAACTCGGGCTGAGAACGGTTCGCATCGATTTCGCCAAGGGAGTCAACGGCACGCACACGAGCTTCGGGATCGGCCAAAGCTTCTAGTTGCAGGCGAGACCGCCTCAAAGAGCAATAGAACGGAGCATGAAGATTCGGTCAGCGATACTCTTCGCCGGAGCCTTGCTGCTCGCAGTGTGGACCGGCCGCGGCGCGATCGCGGCGGACCTCACCGACGTCGGCTATCTCGATCAAGCCGAGCTCGCCAACCTGCCCATCTTCGTCAACGCGAACCGGCAGCTGGCCGGGTACAAAGCGCAACTCGACGCGCAGTTCGCTTCACAGGTCAAGCACGCGCGTTCCGACGCCGACAAGCAGCAGATCGCGCTGCAGTTCCAGCAACAACTGACCGACCGGCAGCGAGAAGTCGTCGGACCGCTCTTTCAACGCGCTCAGCTCGCGATCGCCGCCGTGAGCGCGACGCGGAATCTCTCGGTCGTGGTGGATAAGCGCATCGTGATCTATGGCGGCCAAGACATTACGAAGGACGTCGAAACGATCTTCTTGAGCCCGCAAGCCATCCAGCCGCCGGCCGCGACCCCGCCGCCGTCGGAGATCGGCTACGTGGATCAGAACGTGCTCGACGGCATACCGAAAGTGCAAACGGCAAACGCGGCGATGAATCAGTTTGAGACGACGCAACGCCAGCTCTACTCTTCGCGCATCGCGCAGGCACGCAATCAAAGCGACCGCCAGCAACTCTACCAAGAGTACACCAAGACGATCTCCGACAAGCAGGACCAACTGCTCAAGCCGCTCGTCGATCAGACGCGGAACGCAACCACCGACGTCGCGCGGAAGAAGAGCCTATTGCTCGTGATCGATAAGGCCGACATCATCTTTGGGGGAACGGACATCACCTCGGATGTCCAAAATGCGCTCACGAAGTAAGCTGCTCGTCCTTGCCGCGTTCCTTGCGGCCGCGGGTTGCGCGCCGAACGTCCACTCCTCGGCGATCCGCGGCGCCGGCTACGTACGCGTAGACGAAGTCGTCAAACATCATCCGCTCTATCCGCAGCTCTCGCAGCTCGACGATGCGATCGCTGCAATCAATCTGCAATCGGCCGCGCCGCGCGTTCCCCTGGGCGCCGCGCAGATCGCGGCGCAGACCGCCGAGCTCAATCGCGAGCTGCGCGAGGCGCAGACCCGCGCGAATGCGATTTTGGCGCAGAAGCAGCGCGATTTCGAGAATCGTGAGAACCAAGCGGTAAACTCGGCGTTGGCCGCAGCGGGCATTCACGGCTCGGGTGCCGGCGCCGCGCAGCAAATGAGCGGCGCCTCGCAGCAGCAAATGCAGCAGGCCGCCGCCGCGGCGAACGCAGACCTGATGGCGTATCAGCAGAGCGTCATCGCGCAAAACAGCGCCGCCAGCACGGCGATTCAGCGACAGCTTCAAGACCAAGCGGCGCAAAAATATCGCGCCAAGGCCGAGCAACTGCAGCAGAACGAGACCGATCTTTCCCTGCGGCTGACGCAGCAGGATGCCTCGCAGCGGCTCGCGATCAAGATGCGCCTTTCGAATCTCGCTCTCGATCCCGCCGCGCGCAAACAGGCCGAGGATCAGCTCAACGCGATCAATCAGAAGGAGGCCTCGGCCGTCGACGGTCAGCGCACCGCCGACGCGGCGACGCTGCGCGCGTACCAGGCCGAGTTGAGCCGTCAAACCGGCGACGCGGTCCGTAGCCAGGTCGGCGCGATCACAGCCGCAGACGCGTTCGAAGCTCGAAGAGCATCGCAACGAGGTCGGATCGCAGCTTCGAAGCCTCGGGCCGCCGTCGATGCCGGCGAACATACCGCCGAACGTACAGTCGCAGATCGCGCAGATTCATCACCAATACGTCGGGGAGTTCCAATCCGAGGCGGCCAAGACGGTCGCGGAGTACAACGCCACCAAGACCGACCTCGACCGGCAGTTCGCCGCGCTCCACGGCGCCGACGTCGGCGCGACCGGCGCAGCGGCGAAAGAGCTCGACGCGCTGCAGAAACGCCGCGGCCAGCTGTACGATCAGATCGTCGCGCAGGTCAAACGCGACGCGTCGCGCATTGCCAAGGACGAGGGGTTCGACATCGTCTTCATCAACATTTGGTCGGCCGCGGGCGGCGAAGATCTCACCAACCAGATCATCAAGGACGTCGAGAGTCAACACGAGTGAAAATACAGCAATACGCAATCGTTCTTTGTGCCGCGGCGGCGCTGGCGGGCTGCGGTGCGGCCAGTCCAATCGGGCTCGTCGACGTGCAGCGAATCGTGGCGAACTGGCCCGAGTACCAAGGCTATCAAAACCAACTCTATTCCGAAGAGCGAACGCTCGCGGGTCGGCGCGAGAGCGCCGCCAATCGGCAACGCGAGACGCTCGCGCTGCAGCGGAAGTATTCGAAAGTGACCGATCAGCTTTCACAACAGATCAAGGACGCGGCAGGCAAGATCGCGTCGCAGCGCCAGCTCAAGCTCGTGCTGACGCGCGAGGGAATCGGCTACGGCGGCGTCGACATCACGAGCGACGTCGAGAAGGCGCTCAACATCACGGAGAAGGCGACGCCCACGCCGGGCAAGTAGGCCCGCCGGCTCATGCTCGGTACGCTCTCGGAGTTGGCTGCGCGCGTCGGCGGAAGAGTTGCCGGCGACGGCAGCATTCGGATCGACCGCATCGCGACGATTGACGAAGCGAATCCGGGCTCGCTTACGTTCGCAACGAGCGAAGCGTACGTCACGGCCGCGCTCGCCGGCAAAGCCGCCGCGATTCTCCTCGAACCGCCGCTCGCCGCGAACGCGTCGGGAAAGCCGCTCCTGATCGTCGATAACGCGCGTCACGCGCTCGCCGTTCTGCTCGACTCGCTCCGCCTGCCGCGGCCGCGCGGTCCGTTTCGTCACCGCAGCGCGGTGATCGAAGACGATGCCGTGCTCGCTGCCGACGCGTTCGTCGGCGCCAACGCCTACGTCGGACACCGCGTCGTGATCGGCGCGGGCAGCGCGATCGATGCCGGCGCGTACGTGGGCGACGACGTCGCAATCGGCGACGCAACGTGGATTCGCCCTCGCGCGTCCGTCTTAGCGGGGTGCATCGTCGGCAGCCGCGTCGTACTGCACGCGGGGTGCGTGATCGGCAGCGACGGCTTCGGCTGGGCGTTCGTGGAGGGACGCGCGGAGCGCATCCCACAGGTCGGCAACGTCGTGCTCGAAGACGACGTCGAGATCGGCGCGAACACGTGCGTCGACCGCGCGCAGACCGGGAGCACGCGCATCGGCGCCGGGACGAAGATCGACAACCTCGTGCAGATCGGGCATAACTGCCGCATCGGCAAGCACTGCGTCATCGCCTCGCTCACCGGATTGGCAGGCTCGACCGTGATCGGCGACTACGTAAAGGTTGCCGGTCAGGTCGGTTTCAGAGGCCACATCACGGTCGGTTCGCGCGTGACGATCGCCGGTCAATCCGGCGTCTGGGGCGACGTCGAGGACGGCGCGACGGTCTCCGGTAATCCGGCGCGCGATCATCGCGACGATCTGCGCCGAGAGGTCATGATTCGCAAGCTGCCAAAGCTGTTCGATCGTGTTGATGCTCTCGAGCGTTCGCGCTCGGCCGAATAAAGCGGCGATGATGCAGACGACGCTGCGCGACACGCTCCACTTCGAAGGCGTCGGGCTGCACACCGGCCAGCAAGCCTCGGTCGACGTGCGCCCGAGCGGCCCCGACAGCGGCTTGACGTTCGTGCTCGGCGAAACGCGCGTGCCCGCGGTTGCCGAGAACGTCGTCGATACCTCGCGCGCGACGGTGCTCGGACGCGAGGGCGCGAGCGTTTCTACGACCGAACACCTGCTCTCGGCGACTCTTCGCGATGGGCGTCTGCAACGCCGAGATCGCACGTCGACGGGCCGGAAATCCCGGCGCGCGACGGAAGCTCGGCCGGTCTTCACCGAGGCCATCGCGGGGTGCGGCCTCCAATCGCAAGAGGGTTCTCGGGCCACGCTCGACGTCGAACAGCCCGTTTACCGTGCGCTCGGGCGACCGGATGATCGCCGTCTTTCCCGCGCCGAGCTTTCGAGTTCGCTTCGTCGCGGATTTTGCGCCTCCGATCGGTACGCAGTATTACGACGGCGAGATCGAGCCGGAGCGATACGAAGCGGAGATCGCCGGCGCCCGCACGTTCGCCTATCTTCACGAGATCGAAGCGCTCTGGGAGCGAGGTCTCGGGCGCGGCGGAAGTTTGGAGAATGCGTTGATCTTTACGCCGGACGGTCCGATGCAGGCGTTGCGCTGGCCCAACGAAGCGGTTCGGCATAAGGTGCTCGACCTGATCGGCGATTTTGCGCTGCTCGGTGCGTGGCCCCAGTGTGAGGTCGTCGCAATCAAAAGCGGTCACGAGCTGCATGCCGCCATGACGCGTACGCTGCGCGCGCGCATGCGCGTACCGTCCGCCTAGGAGGGAACCATTGCCCGAACTAGACATTCGCGCGATCTTCGAAGTGCTGCCGCATCGGTATCCGATGCTGCTCGTCGACCGGATCCTGGAGTTCGAGCACATGGTGCGCGTGCGCGGCTACAAGAACATCACGTACAACGAGCAAATCTTTGCCGGACATTTTCCGAGCAACCCGGTCTTGCCCGGCGTCTACATGGTCGAGGCGCTCGCCCAGCTCGGCGGCGCGATGATCCTCGAGCCGGGCGAGTTCGCTCGTAAGACGCCGTATCTGGCGGGCATCGACAAGGCGAAGTTCCGCCGTCCGGTGATTCCGGGAGACCGCCTGGACATGGAGGTGAAGATGCTTCGCCACAAGCGCAACATCGGATGGGTCTTCGGCGAAGCAACCGTCGACGGCCAGTTCGCGTGCTCCGCCGAGATCATGTTCTCGATCTCCTCGGATCCGCGCATGTTCGGCGTGGACTCGAGCGTTCTGCACGTATAGATCGTGCTGCATCCCACCGCGATCGTTCATCCCCGGGCCGAGGTCGGAGACGGCGTCGAAGTCGGACCCTACTGCATCGTCGGCGAGCACGTCTCGACTCGGCGCGCGAACGGTGCTGCAGGCGCACGTGGTCGTTAACGGCTGGACCGAGATCGGCGAAGATTGCCACGATCTATCCGTTCGCCACGATCGGTGCGGCCTCGCAGGACCGCAAGTATTCGGGCGAACGCGCCTTCACGCGCGTGGGAAGCCGAACGACGCTGCGCGAGTACGTCAGCATTCAGCGTGCGACCGGTCAAGACGAAGTCACCGCGGTCGGCGACGACTGCCTGCTGCTTGGCTTACGTCCACATCGCGCACAACTGCATCCTCGGTAACGGCGTCACGATGAGCAATCTCGCCCAGCTTGCGGGTCACGTCGAGGTCGGCGACTACGTGACCATCGGCGGACAGACGGGCGTGCATCAGTTCACGCGCATCGGCCGCAACGCGATGGTCGGCGGGATGAGCAAGCTGCACGAAAGACGTGCCGCCGTTCTTTCTCGTCGAGGGTAATCCGTGCCAACCGTACGGGCTCAACAGCGTGGGATTGCGTCGTGCGGCGTTCACGGTGGAAGAACGCAACGAGATCAAGCGGTTCTACAAGCTGCTCTACAACCCGAAGCTCAACGTATCGCAAGCAATCGAGGCGATGAAGGAGCAGGCGACGACCGGGCCGGGGCGCGAGATCCTCGCGTTCCTGGAGGCTCCTTCAGAACGCGGGGTTCTCAAGTAGACACGTGAAGTATTTCTTCTCGACGGGCGAGCCGTCAGGGGAAGCGATGGCGATTCTGCTGGCCGGCGCGATCCGTGCGATCGACTCCGACGCGCAGTTCGAGGGCATCGGCGGGGAACGCATGCGCGCGGCGGGCTTTCGTCTCTGGCGCGATCACCGCGGATGGGCGAGCATGGGTCCGCTCGCCGCGATCCCGCGCATTCCGAAGCTGCTCAACGCCATGCTGCGCACGGCCTTTCATCTTGCTGCGTCGAAGCCGGACTTGATCGTGCTCGTCGATTTCGGCGTCTTCAACTTGCGTTTGGCAAATACGCTGCGGCGGCGCTTGCAGTATGCCGGGCCGATCCTCGACGTGTTTCCGCCGGGCACGTGGCTCGACAACGCCGAGAAGGCGCGCAACGTCAGCGCGGTCGCAGTCCCGGTCACGGCATTCACGCATCAATACGAGTTCTACCGAAGCTTGGGATGCCGAATCGAGTACTTCGGCCATCCGCTCGCGAGCCGCTATGCGATGCGCGACCGGCGCAGCGCGCCGCCGCCGAACGGCGGCACCGTCGCGATGCTGCCGGGAAGCCGCGCGGGCGAGCTGCGCCGGCACGTGCCGGTGCTGGCCGCTGCGTTTCGCCGAGCTGCGACGACGGCGGCCGGACGTGCGCGGCATCTTCGGCGCGGCGGACGCGCGCGGCGAACGCACGATCGCAGCGGACGCTGCAGCGCGAGCGACTCGAAGGCGTGACGATCGTGCGCGGCGTGGCTGCTGCCGCCGAGCACGCCGACGGCGCGTGGGTCGCATCGGGGACGGCGGTCCTCGAAACCGCGTTGCTCGGCGTGCCGGCGGTCGCGATCTACGTTATACCGCCGATCCTCATCCGGTACGGACGGCGCATGATCCGCCATCGGTTCATCACGCTCCCGAACCTCGTGCTCGGGCGCGAAGTCGTTCCCGAACTGCTTCAGGAGCGGGCGACGCCGCACGCGCTGGCCGACGCGACCGAGATGCTGATGAACGACCCTGCGCCGCAGTACGCGGAGTTGGTGCGCATGCGCGAGGCGCTCGGCCCCGCCGACGCGCTGCGAGCGATGCGCGGCCTACGCCGTCGACCTCGCGCGCGCCGGACGGCGTGATTCGCATCTACCACACCTCCGATCTGCACGATCAGCGCGGCATCGCGGCGCCGCTTGCGGGCGCTACGCGAGCGTAACGCCCGGGCCTGCTCTTCGACTGCGGCGACGCGCTGCGCGGCAGCCAAACGGCTCTACTCTCGCGACGAGCCGATCGTTGCGGAGCTCGACGACGGCCGGCTACGACGCGCAGAGCATCGGCAATCGCGAGTTCCACTATCTCTTCGGGCTGCTGCGGGCGCGAGCCGCGCGCATGCGCCACCCGCTCGTCTGCACGAATCTGCAGGACACCAAAGGGCGGCCGTTGCCGTTCTTGCCCGCGATTGCGGCTTCAAGCGCACGACGAGCGGCGAACCGGCGTGCGTGCACGTTCTCGGCTTGCTGATCATGCAGTATCCGGCCGGGCAGCGCGTGGGAGCGAGTCTTCGGCTGGCGCTTTCTCGATCCGTGGGATGCCGATCGCGCCCTATCGCCGCGCGGCGTGCCGGACGGGCGACCTGCTGGTCGTGCTCTCGCACGTCGGCCTGTCGCCTCGATCGCGAGCTCGCCGCGCGCGTTCCGCGCATCGATCTGCTGCTCGGCGGACACAGCCACGATACGCTCTTCGCAGCCGCGAGTACGTGGACGGCGTGCCGATCGTTCACGCGGGACCGTACGGCCGCTTCGTGTCGCGCACCGAACTGGACTACGACGCCGCAGCGGCGGCCGCTTCGCGATTCGCGGACTTCGCGCTGTTCCGCTTATCCGCGAGCCGCGTGATCGCGCGTGCTCTTCGTGACCAACGGCCACGGCGAAGCGGCCATCGCGGATCGCATCGCGCGCGAGCTGCGCGCGATCGTGCCGGACGCTCGCTGCGATCATGTCGCGCTCGTCGGCAAGCGAGTTTCGGCGATCCTGAACGACGTCGGCCCGCGCGCGTGCGATGCCGAGCGGCGGACTTGATTGCGATGGGCAACGTGCGCAACATCGCGCGCGACGTCGGCGCCGGGCTGATCGGACTGACCGTAGCGCAAGTATCGTTTCTGCGCAGCGCACGCGGCAAATACGATGCCGTCGTCGCGATCGGCGACGTCTATGCGCTGCGATGGCGCTCGCGGCCGGCGCGCCGGTCGTGTTCGTCGGTACGGCGAAGAGCGTCGAGCGTCGCGCCGTACGGGCCGTTCGAAGAGCGCGTGCTCGCGCGCGCGCGCGCCGTGTTCGTCCGCGACGATGCGACCGCGGCGCGGCTGCGGCGAGCGGGCTCGACGTGGAGCCGGCAGCCAACGTGATCGTCGATCTTTTCGCCGCTCGCGCGATCCGATGCGCGTGCCGCTGAATGGATTCGAGCCGGCGCATCGCGCTGCTTCCGGGCAGCCGCGAAAGCGCGTACGACGATGCAGCGTTTCTTGCTCGCACGTCGTGCGCGAACTCGCTCGGGACGACCGCGGCGCTCGGCGCGGCGCTCTCGGTAGCGCCGGGCCTCGACCCCGGGCGCTTTGCCGCGGACGCACGTGCCGACGGCTGGGAGCGTTGCCGGTGCGGACGGCGCATCGAATTACCGTTCGCGCTGCGCCGCAACGAGCGCAGCGTCGTTCGCGCGTGGCGCGGATCGCTCGGAGGATCGCTTCAGCCGCGCGCGACGCTGGTATGGGCCAAGCCGGCACCGCCAATGAAGCCGCCGCCGCCGGCCGGCGTACCGGTCGTCGCATTCGAGCGCGAGCCGCGATCGCAAGACGCCATGGTATCGCAAGCGGCAACCGGGCTTGCTCGGTGAAGCGCTTGTCATTTTGCCCGGTGACGATTGCGCCGACGCGGGCGTGCGCGATCTGCTCTGCTTTTGACGACGGCCGCGCCGCGCGAGCAGATGGGCGCAGTCGGACGCGCGCGGATGGGCGCGCCGGGCGGCGCGCGCGCGGATCGCGCAACGCATCGCTGCGGAGCCGGCGGAGCGCGCGCGTGAATGTTCGGCCGCGGCGCGTCCGTTCGCAGCGATCGCAACCATCTTCGCGATGCCGCCTCTCTTCCCGAGTTCATCGCGCTTACGGCCGGTCGGTTTCCCGGGGCATCTCGCTGCTTCCGCGCGCATCGCGATCGGCGTCTTCCGCGGGCTTTCTAGCGGATTGCTGGCGATCTTCGCCCTCGCGATTCGCTCTGCGGTCGCGCGCCGCGCGATCACCGCTGCTGCTGCCGCTGATCGCGGTCTTCGGTGCCGGCGTTGCTCGCCGGCGCTTGCCGGCTTCGATCCGGTCGCGGGTTTGCTCTTCACGGCGATCGGCGGCATGGGCGTCGCTCTGGCATTCGCTCGCTTCTTTCGTTTTACGGCGAGCCGGTTGTCGCGCCGCGGCTATCTACGGTCGCTTACTTGATCTCGGCCGGCTCGGCGGCGCCGTCGCCATCGCGATGGTCGCGCTGCGCGCTCCCGACAGCGCAGTATGCGATGCAGCACGGGCGCGCGACCGGCACGTTCGTGCTGCCGGGCGAGCTGGCCGCGTATCTGATCGTGCTGCTGCCGATCGCGTACGCGTTGGCGCGCGTCGCGCGCGATCGCGCGATGCGCGTCGCGTCTTGAGCTGGTCGGCGCTCGGACCGGCTCGTCACGCTGGCTGCTGACGTTTTCGCGCGCCGGATGGATGGGATGCGCGGCCGCCGCTGCATTTTTGTTTGCCGCGCGACGCGCGCGATGCGAGCCGCGCGGCCGCAGCGATCGCGGCTGGCGCGGGATCCTGCGCCGTCTGTGCTGCTCTTCAACGCGCATCACGATCCCAGCGAGGACTACACGCGCATTTCGATCTGGCAGGCCGCGATGCAGATCATCGACCGTTTCCCGCTCACCGGCGTCGGGCCGTTCAACTTTTCACGTCTCTATGCGCTCGTGACGCGTCTCCCGACGGCGATGCCGACGTGCCTTCCACGCGCACAGCATCTATCTGACGTTCTTTGCCGAGTTCGGCATCATCGGCGTCTGCGCGGTCGCATGGACGTCTGTGGCGATTCGCGACCGAGACTGCGCGCGGCGCGTCGGCGACCGCTTCGCACGGGCGCGCGTTGCGTGGCCTTCGGCGCAGCGGCGGGACTGGTCGGCGTCGCCGTGCAAGGCCTGATCGATACGGTGAGCGTCGGTAATTTTCGGGCTTTGGATGCCCACGATGGCGCTCGCGCTCGCGGCGGCGCACGGCAGCGCCGACCGGCGGTCGACGGTCGAGCTAAGGTCCGGACTGCTCGCGCCCGCGGCGCTGGCGTCGCTCGCCGGTTGCAATCCGCAGGCCGCCAAAGAGCGCACGCCATCCGCCGCACCCTCAGCCCGCCTCCCGCTCGAGGCGACGCCCCTGGTACCTCGTATTACGGGGCAGGGAACGCCGGACCATCCGGTGCACGTCCTCCAGGCAAGTCCACAACCGCGTCGATTACGATCTGCTGGCAAGCTCGTACGAGAGCAAGGGGCCCCAGGGGCATACGCGCGCGCGTTTTCACGAACGCGCGCATGATGTTTCACGACACGAACGGCTCGAACATTGCGCGCGACCGTCGCCGCAAGCCGTTGTCGATCAGACGCGCAACACGGTAACGCTGCTCGGCGGCGTGTCACGCGCGCACCGCCACCGGCATGACGCTGCACGTGCGATCAGCTCGTCTACGACACGCGGACCGAGACGCTGCACGGAGACGGTAACGTGGTCATCACCGATCCCAAAGGGTTCCGCGCGACCGGGCTCGAGCTTCGATCTCGGATATTTCGCTCACTCACTGCGAATGCAATGAACCACGAACACCATCCATCAAACTGCGCGGCCTCGTCAAACGCTACGGCGAGCGTACCGTCGTCAACGGCGTCAGCGCCGAAGTCGGAACGGGCGAAGTCGTCGGCCTGCTCGGCCCAAACGGTGCCGGGAAGACGACGACGTTCTACATGGTCGTCGGACTGGTCAAGCCCGACGGCGGCGACCGTCGCTGCTGGATCGACGGCGGCGACGAGATCGATCTCACCGCGCGCGCCGATGTATGCGCGCGCGCGCAACGGCATCGGATATCTCGCGCAAGAGAACTCGATCTTTCGCAAACTCTCGGTCGGCGACAATATCCGGCTGATCTGGGAGCAGAACGGCGTGCCGCACGACGAGCGCGAGCGCCGGCTCCCGGCGCTCTCGAAGAGTTCGGCCTGCGCGCGTTCGTGGACGCGCGCGGCGATAGCCTTTCCGGCGGCGAGCGCCGGCGCGTCGAGATCGCACGCGCGCTGGCGATCGAGCCGGCGTTCCTGCTGCTCGACGAGCCGTTCACCGGCATCGATCCGATCGCGGTCGCCGACATTCAAGCGATGATCCGCCAACTGCGCGATCGCGGACTCGGCATCCTCATCACCGATCACCAAGTCCGCGAGACGCTCGCGATCGTCGATCGCGCGTACATCATGAACAACGGCCGTATCGAAGTCTCGGGTACCGCGCAGGAAGTGCTCGACTCGCCGATCGCCCGCCAATTCTATTTGGGCGAAGGCTTCAGGCTATGTAACCGCCGCACGCCGGCTGCGCGAGCCGCTTCGATTCACGATTCTCGACCGTACATGCTCGACCGGAGCTGGCGGGCCCGTTCGGTTTCGGCTTGGCGCATTTCACGCTGATTTTTGCGGCCACCGAACTGCTCAATATCGGTAAGCTGGTCAGCAACGATCACGCTCCGCTCTGGGCGGCGTCGCTCGTTTTCGTGTGGTCGCTGCCGGGCGATATCGTGCTCGTTATCCCGATGGCGCTGCTGCTGGGGACGTTGCTGGCGATGCAGCGGCTCTCGGGCGAGAGCGAAATCACCGCCATCAAGGCGGCCGGGATCGGACTCTTGCTCGGATCGTTACGCCGCTGCTCGCCGTCGGCATCGTGATGTCGCTCGTGACGCTAGTGCTGCAAGAGGGCGTCGTGCCGTACGCCAACGACCAGCTGACCGAGATCGAGAACAGCGTCATCAACCACGTCAGCGCCTTCAACCGCGACTTGACCGTTTCGGCTGCCGCTCCCCGGCGGCGGCCGGCAGGTGACGATCGCGAACGGCTTACGAACCCCACTCGCGCGCGCTGCTCGCACGTGACGCTCATCCAGTACGACAACCATAACGAGCCCACGGCAGATCGTCTTCGCCGACCGCGCGGAGTTCGAGCGCGACCGATGGACGCTCTACAACTCGAGCGTCTATCGGTTCAATGCCGACGGCAGCACGCTCGGCGGAGCCGCACGTTCCGCAGCAGGAGGTCGAAATCGGCGAGAAGCCAACCGAGACTTGCCAAGCGCATGAGCAACGACGATCCGGAGAGCATGAGCCGGTCCGCAGATCGCCGAGATCGTCCGTTCGGGACAGCTGACCGGAGACGCGAACTGCGCAAATACGTCACGACCTATCAGGAAAAGCTCGCTCGGCCGTTCGCGTGCTTCGTCTTCATTTTGATTGCGATTCCCTTCGGACTGCGCCAGTTCCGCGACGAGCGGCGAGTACGAGTCTTGGTTTCGGCCTCTCGCTGGCGATCGTTTTCGTCTACTACGTCGTGATGACGGTTTGTTCGTTCGCCGGCGAGGCTTTTCTCGCGCTGGCGCGCGCTCTGGGCGTGGATGCCGAACCTCTTCTTCACGGCGATCGGCTTGAGCGCGCTTGCGGCGCGCGGCACTGACGTATGAACTTCGTCGAGATCGTCCGCGGCATCGGAAACCTGCGCCGTCATGGCGCTTGCCGGGGCGTCGCATACGTCGGCGACCGCGTCGGACATCAAGTCGGGCGCCGGCGGCTGAGCGCTTTTCGGAATTCCGTCCGCGCTATACGTCGACGATCGTCGCGATCGCGACCGGCGTGATCATCGCGCTCGTCGTCTCGCTCGCCGCGATCTTCGCCTCGCAACAGGTCAAGACCGCCTTCTTCAAGCTCAACTCGATCAACGCAGCAGATCACCGAGCTGCAGACGCGTCAGCGCGACCTCGAGGCGAAAGTCAATAACGGCAGGCTCGTTCTGCCGGTCGATACGCTGATGGTGCCGTTCTATCGGATCATCGAGCAGTCGGCGTCATCCGGCGCAGCGCCTTTCAACCATTCGCGACTACTACTTCTTTGCCGTGAAGTACGTTAACGCAACGTATACGCGTCTCGGTTTGAAGCCCTACGCGATCCCGCCCGATGCCGACCAGAAGCTGCAGGGCCTCGCAAACGACTTGTCGACCGCGGCGCAAGCTCTCGCAAGCAAACGTCATGCTGACGGTCACGTCGGATCAAAACCTGTTCGAAAACGATCAAATCCACTTTGCCATCAACGTCACGAGCGACACCCGGTACTTCCGAAAGGGCGAGGTGATCGCCGAGCTCGTGATCCCGGGCAAGAGCGGCGCGAGCATCAACATCGCGCTCAGCCAGATTCAAAGCTCGGTCTCGGCCGCGGCACGGCGTCTGCATTTGCCGCCGTTCCTCTCCGATAACGTACAGCCGACGCAGTTGCTCCCCGACATCGCCCAAATGCAAGAGCGGCTCGGGCACTCCGGGACGTACGTGCTCACGGCGTTTGCGGCGCAAGATTATTACCCCCACGACGGAGCGATTCCGATCGTCGTCGTGCTCACGCAGCAGCAGTGACCCAACCCGGGGGCATTATCGGCGTCGACCCGGGGCGCAGCAAAGCCGGCTACGCGCTGCTCGAGCCGTCGGGAGGCGTGCTCGCCGCCGGGATCGAGGCGATCGGTGACTTGCCCGAGCGGCTGCGCGCGGTCGCGCGAGAGTGGTCGGTTTCGGCCATCGCGCTCGGTCGCGGAACCAACGCTCGGCCGGTCGAGGCAGCCCTGGCCCCACTTGGGCTGCCGATTCACCTGGTCGACGAGCACGAGACGACCCGGATGGCGCGCGGCCTATACTTTGCCGACCACCCGCCTCGGGGCTGGCGGCGTCTCGTGCCGTTGGGGCTTCAGGTGCCGCCCCGCCCCATCGACGACTACGCCGCAATCCTCATCGGCCGGCGGTTCCTCGCAAGGGGAGCAGCACCCCGACCTCCAAGCTAACTAGCCCCGCAAAAAGCGCCTTATTCCCGGCGGCGCGGTTTGCGGCACCAAAACGTCATTGGGATCGGAGGAAACGTGCGTCGGGTTTTCGGCGTCGTGGCGGCCGCAGCGCTAATAGGCACGCTGTCCCTTACCATTGCGCGCGCGGACGATCTCGGAGCACCCGGCCCGCGGCTCGATCTTGGCGCGCAGTTGATGCTGAGCCTGTTCGGCGAAACCTCCGACACCCGCGCATCGTTCTCGGCCTCGCGCGGCGACCGCGCGAGTGAGTCGCCGTTGCGGGAGCTCGCGCTCGGCATCACGCCGCCGGGAATTAAGCCGAGTCTTCCCGGCGCCGAGAGTCCTGCGTTCGAGGAAGACCGCCTCGCACTGAGCGATCTCGCCGCCGGCGATCTCTCCGGCAGCGGCGTCACCCAGCTAGACGCGACCGCGCCGAGCGTCCATTTCGAACCGCCGTCGACGGCCGGCGATGCCGCAGCCTTCGCTGCGTCGGGTCCCCAGCTGTCGGCGTCGTACGAATCGGCGGTCGCGGAGCCGTCGATTTCCCCGGAGCCCGGAACGCTCGCGTTTGCAGCGCCTTCAGTGCACACCGCGGATTTCCAAGCGCCTGCGGCGCAAGTGGGGCCCGTACGCTTTGAAAGCAGCGCCGACACGCCGCCGGAGCAGCAGAGCTCGCAACCCGCGCTGCACGATCTGGCATACAATGCCGGCGCAAACTTCGACGTGCGCGCGGGCCGGCGCGGCGTGAACCTCAGTCTCTCTAGCGAGTACGATCATCTGACCCGCGACGACGCCACGACGTTCTCGGTATCGCCGCTCGGCCTATCGTCTTGGCAGCTGCCGGGTTCCGGCGGCGCTCCGCTCGCCATTCCGAGTTACGCCGACCTGAACAAGCTCTCGGTTGGGGCGGGACTCTCGCTCCCCGTCGTGAGCGGGCTGACCCTGAATCTCAACTACGATGCGCAGCGGCTTTACGGCGGTTACGGTCTACCCGGCCTCGTCAACCTCGATACGATCAACAATACCTACGGCGGCAACCTGACGTTCAACATCCCGCGCTTCTCGAGCTCGCTTTCCATTGGCGCGTATCAGGATCGGTTCCAGGATAGCCTGCTGCTCAACGGCTCGACGCAAACGCACGAAGACGTAAACCTCACCGTCAAGTTCTAAGTTGCCCGCGCCTTCGCGGTACGCTTCCGTTCGGTTCATCCTCGCCGTCGTAGTCGGTGCGCTGCTGGTTGCGTTCGGCGCGATCCAGGCGGCATCCGACGCGCTCAACGCGGATGCGGCCGCGCCGGGAACGTTGCCGGAGCGCGTCCCCGCCGTCTTCGGTCTGGCCGTCTATCGCGCGCTCGATCGTATTGCGCCGGCGCCGTATGTCGAAGCGACGCTTGCGCGCAGCGCGTTGGAACGCGGCGATTACGGCGATGCGGAGCGCCATGCCGTGCGATTGCCGGGCTCACCGGTGCGCGACGAACTCCTCGCGCGCATCGCCGGGGCGCGCGGGCTCGGCGTGTTGGCTGCCGAGTATTATTTGGCGGCGCCCGATCCCGCCGCCGTCGCCGCGATCGCCGATGGGCTCGCGCAGCGAGATCCGGCCGCCGGGTACGCGCTCATGGGCGAACTCCGCGCGCGGTTGATGCGCAGCGCAACGCATCCCGATGCGGTTGCCGAGACCGATTGGGCGATGGGGCGCCTCGCAAACCGCCAGGCGTGGCGGCAGATTTCCGGCAGCGCGATCCAAAACGCGTGGCTCCTCCGCGCTGCGCGGGATTTCGATCGCGCCGCCGCGCTCGCCCCGCTCTCGCAGCGTTATGCGGTCGAAGCTGCCAATCAAGCCGATTTGCTCGGTAACCGCTCGCGGGCACGCGATCTCTTCGCGCGCGCGCTCGCGAGCGATCCGTCGAGCGCCGATGCCGTCGCGGGTCTTGGCGTGATCGCGTGGCAAGAAGGCGATCGCGCCGGCGCCGCCACGCTGCTCGCGCGCGCCCGCGCCATTGATCCGGCCTCGCTGATGGTGCGCGCGCTCGAACGCGATCTCGAGGCGTCCTCCCATTGAGGGTTGCGCTCGACGCGCAGTTGACCGTCGGGACGGCGACCGGGATCGGCGAATACGTGCGCGGCTTAGCCGACGCGCTGCGCGCGCGAAAACGTCGACGTCGCGGAGCTGCGCGAACCGCGCTCACGATCCGTGGCGTTTCGATCGTCGCGCGTCTATTGGGATCAAGTCGTGCTTCCGCGCCGCGCGCGCGCGAGCGGGGCGGCGCTGCTGCACTGCGCCTCGGGAACGATGCCGGCTGCGCGTCGCGATGCCGATCGTCGTCACCGTGCACGACGTCGCGTGGCTGCGCGTGCAATCGCACGCGCGGCCCTACGCGCGTTATTATTTCGGCGCTTCTCGCTTCGAGCGGTACCGGCGCGCGGCGGCGCTTCTCGTCGACTCCGACTTCTCGCGCGGCGAACTGCTCGAGGTCCTCGCACCGGCTCTCGACGCGGCGCGCGTCAGCGTCGTGTATCCCGGCGTCGCCGACGATTTTTGCCGCATCGAGCGCGGCGGCGGCGATGGCAGCACGATCCTGGCCGTCGGTACGGTCGAGCGGCGCAAGAATTTGGAACTGCTGATTCGCGCGCTGCCGCAGCTGCCGGGTGCGCGATCGTTGCGGTCGGGCCGCCGACGCCGTACGCCCGCAGAGTGCGAGGAGCTCGCACGCGAGCTCGGTGTCGGCGATCGCGTCGAGTTTCGCGGATACGTGGCTCGCGCGACGAGCTGCTCGAGCTCTACGCACCGCGGCGCCCGTCGCACGGTGTCCTTCGCGTTACGAGGGCTTCGGCTATGCGGCCGCGCAGGCGCTGTGCGCCGGCGTTCGCCGTGCGTCGTTTCGGATCGCAGCGCGCTGCCGGAGGTCGCGGCGGGCGACGCGCGCGATCGCCGATCGCCGACGATACCGGCGAGTGGGTGGCCGCGTTCGCGGCGGCGACTGCGCGGCGACGACGACGCGCGCGCGCGCGGCCGCGCGCGGCGCCACGACGCTTCGCGTGGCCTTCGTCGGCGAACTAGCGCGCTGCGCGTCGATGCGAGCGTACGCTCGGAACTCAGTAGATCGGCGAGCCGGGTGCGCCCGGCGCGACGCTGCCGTCGTCGGGCGCGAAGATCAGTCGCAGCGGGTAGGCTCGATCCCGCCTCGGGCATCGTGACGATCGTCACGCGAACGAATCCGTGTCGCCGGCACGACGTATTGCCGGACCTTGTAACGCGAGTACGGCGGCACTTGATGCGATTGCACCAGGTCGCCGTCGATGAGGTACGTGCCGGTCGCGCGGCCGCCGCGCGGATTCTCGTAGAGCGCGATCGCTTGCGGTGACGACAGTCGGGTTCTCGACGTTCGACGACAAACGATTGCAGCACGCCGTAGTCGCCCGCGAGCGCTTGACCTCGCAGATCGTTCGGCAGCGGCAATTGGCCGATCGGCAGCTCGAGAGTACTCGTCGTTGACGTTCCACTGCGTCGCAAAGTAAAACTCGGCGAATGGGATAGATGCCGCGCGCGTGTTTGTGCGTCGCCTTCGAGCAGTCGCCGTCTCGGCGCGCGCGGCGTCGCTGGATCGCCGAGCGGCATTCTGCGCGAACAGCGTGAGATGCACTTTGCCGCCGGAGAGCACGCGCAGCTGCAGAAGATTGCACACGACCGTTCCGGCGGGCAGATCTTGTTCGGCGATATTCATGGTCGTGTTGCGCGGGGATGCGTTAGCAAGTCGTCCCTGGTTCTGCACGACGTTGATCAGAAGCTTTGGTCGACGTGTGCCCGGCTTCCATCTCGTTGGGAGACGGGCCGCCGCGGCCGCTGATGAACTGCACGATCGTCGGTTCGGACGATCGGTTTTCGGCGCGCAGCACGATGCGCCGATCCGGCTGGCCGGGCGGATTGTAGTGGAAGTAGAGAAAGCGCGACGGCGTCCGACGCGAAGATCCGCGGTGAAGAGCGCGCCGTTTTCCGTCGAGACGCTCGGGATAATCGCTGACCATCAGCGAGTCGGGCGAGATGCGCGGAACGGCGACGTTCTGCACGTCGACGTGCGTCGCGCCGTCGACTTCGAAATATCGCTGCCTTGCAACGAGCACCGGCACTTTGAAACGATGCGACGTCGTCTTGCTCGAGGGCGCGATGAACCGGCACGTCGTCGGAGCCGACGACGACTTGCGCGCCCTGGCGCTTGCTTGCGCCGCCTCTGACGCGCGCGGCGACCTGCTCGCGCACGAACTCGGCCGACGCAGGATCGCCGGTGAGCTGCGACGGCTGACGCGATCGGCGAACCGCGCCGGCGTAATACGCGACGCGCACCGCGACGTCGCGCGTGCAGCCCGCGGGCGTCGCTGACGGTGACGATCGTTGCGCCCGGCGCTTTGCCGACGACGGTCACGCGCTGCGCGTTTTGATCGATCGAAACGGAAGCGATCGACGGATCGGCGACGGAGGCTGCGGTCAGCGGGCTGATCGCCGAGCCGATCGTGAGATCGACGGCGGTGCCCGACCGGCACCGAGGCCGCTCTCGGCGGTGACGACGATTGGCGGCGGCGTCGGCGTCGGGCCAATGCTGGCTGGCCGGCGGAGGGCGACTGCGGATGGGGCCGGGGATGGTGAGGGCGACGCTGCGGGCGGCGGAGTCTGAGCGCGACGTAGCGGCATAGAGTGCGGCCGAGGAACGCGCGACCGGAGAGCGGCCGGCTCTACGCGAATTTCTGCGCTTCGGCGCGGCTCACCGCCGAGGCCAGCAGCGTCTTATAGCCGACGCTCGGGAAGCAGCACCGTCACGAAGTCTCGCTCCGCGCGCTCGACGGTCCCGACGCCGAACTTGGGATGGCGCACGACGTCGGCGATCTTGAATCCGCCGGTCGCCGCCTGCATCGCCGGTGCCGCGCCGCAGCGCGCGCAAGCATTTGTCGCACGCGCCGCAGTTCGCCGCCTCGAAATCTTCGCCGAAGTAGTTCAGGATGAAGCGACGGCGGCACGAGGCCGTCTCGGCATACTGCAGCATCATCGCGAGCTTGCTCTGATCGTACGATTTCTTCGTCTCGTAGTTGGCGAGGTTCAACATGAGGTCGCGGTTCTTGCGGACGGCTTCGGTCAAGCCGTACGCGGATTTTCCGACGTGCTCGATGTAGCCCGACTTTTCGAGCAGCGCGAGGATGACTTTGAGCTTGGTCAACGGCAACTGCAGGATCTTGCGCAGGTCGATCATCGAAACGCCGCCGGCCTGGTCGCCGAAGACTTCGATCGTTCCGAAGACGCGCTGCACCTCTTCGACGTCGGGATACTTTCCGGTCAGGAAGTAGTTCTGAACGCGCGTATCGCTCATGCGGTAGATCAGGATGCAGCGCGAAGGAAGGCCGTCGCGCCCGGCGCGGCCCGGCCTCCTGCGTGTAGGCTTCGAGCGAGCCCGGCAGATCGTAGTGCACGACGAACCGGATGTTCGGCTTGTCGATCCCCAGGCCGAACGCGTTCGTCGCCACGACCGCACGGATCGTCTTCGTCCATGAACAAAGTTGTGGACGGCCGTCCGGTCCTCTTTATGCAGCTTCGAGTGGTAGACGGCCGCCGGCACGCCGAGCTCGAGCGTCAGGTATTGTCTGCACTTCGAGCGCGTTCTTGATCGTCGCCGTGTAGATGATGCCGGTTCCGGCGAGCGGCTCGTCGCCTGCGAAGAGCGCGGTGAGGATCCTGAGCTTGTCGGCTTCCTTATCGGCTTTGCGCGCTTCGTAGATCAGATTCGGACGGTCGAACCCGCGCACGATCGGTTTGACCTGTTCGATCCCGAGCTGATGGAGGATATCCTCGCGGACCGAGGGCGTCGCCGTCGCCGTCAGCGCGAGCACCGTCGGATGCCCGAGCTTGCGCGATGACGCGCCGAGCGCGAGATAGGCCGGGCGGAAATCGTGTCCCCACTGGCTGATGCAATGCGCCTCGTCGACGACGAAGAGCGGGACGCGAATCGATTGGAGCAACCGTAGGAAAGCTTCGTCTTCGAGCTTCTCGGGGGTCGTGTAGACGATTCGGATGGTGCCCGAGCCGATGCGCACGCGCGCGCGCAGCTCCTGATCTTCCGAGAGCGTCGAGTTCAGCGCGACCACGTCGGCGATGCCGCGCTCGCGCAGCATGTCGAGCTGATCCTTCATCAGCGCGATCAGCGGGCTCACGACGACGGTCGTCCCTTCCAGCAGGAGTGCCGGAAGCTGGTAGGTTAGACTCTTGCCGGCGCCGGTCGCGAGAATCGCCAGCGTATCCTGTCCCTGAAGAACGCGTGAGACGACTTCTTCTTGGCCCGGGTAGAAGCCGTAGAAGCCAAACTTCTCTTGGAGCGCAGCGCGCAAATCCACGGCATCTCTCGTAACTTGTGAACTCACCAATAATCAAGCACCGCCGCTTGGGAAGCAACTCTTATAACCACTCCCTGGAGGCAACTCGTTGCACCCATACCCTCCGGCAGGCGCCGCGAAACGAGCCTGCTAAAGTTGGAGCGCCGTGTCCCTTTACCGCACCTGGCGCCCACTGGACGTTTGCCGATCTCGTCGGCCAAGACGCCGTCGTCCGCACGCTGACCTCCGCCATCGAAAGCGGCAAGCTCGCCCACGCCTATCTCTTTTCGGGTCCGCGCGGTTCGGGAAAGACCTCGGCTGCCAAGATTCTGGCACGCTGCATCAACTGCGTAGCGCGGTCCCACCCCCACGCCGGACAATACCTGCGAAAACTGTCGGGCGATGCTGGCCGGCACGGCGCTCGACGTACTGGAGATCGACGCCGCCAGCAACCGCGGGATCGACGAGATCCGGGCGCTGCGCGAGGCGGTGAAGTTTGCGCCGGCGACGATGCGGATGAAAATCTACATCATCGACGAGGCGCACATGCTCACCAAAGAGGGCGCAAACGCCTTCCTCAAGACGCTCGAAGAGCCGCCGCCGCACGCCG
Organism: Vulcanimicrobiota bacterium; assembly: GCA_963699435.1. Taxonomy (GTDB): domain Bacteria; phylum Vulcanimicrobiota; class Vulcanimicrobiia; order Vulcanimicrobiales; family Vulcanimicrobiaceae; genus Cybelea. The sequence goes on along the minus strand of CAVOTV010000006.1, from coordinate 166,486 downwards.
TCTTCATTCTTGCGACGACCGAACCGGAAAAGCTGCCGGTAACGATCCTCTCTCGATGTCAGCGCTATGCGTTCCGTCGGATCTCGATGCCGGTGATGATCGAGCGGATGAAGACGATCGCCGCGGCGGAGAAGATCGCCATCGACGACGAAGCGCTCGCCGCAATCGCCTACCGCGCCGACGGCGGACTGCGCGACGCACTGACGATGCTCGAGCAAGCTCGCAGCCTTTGCCGGCGGGAAGCCGGCCACGGTCGAGACGCTCGACCTAGCGTTTGGCGCGACCGGGCGCACGTTCGACGCACGCGCTCGTGGACGCGATCGTTGCGCGCGATGCGGCGGCGCGCGCTCGGCGTCGATCGAAGAGGCGAGCGACGCCGGCACCGATATCCACGTGCTGATCCGCTCGCTGATCGCCGCGTTTCGCAATCTGCTGGTCGCGCGCGTCGATCCGGCGCTGCTCGCGCGCGACCTTGCCGCCCGAAGACGCGCAGCGTGCCGAGCGCGCAACGCAGATGTCTCTCAAGCGACGATCGTCCGCGCGCTGCGCACGTTCTCGCGAAGCGCTTGCGCTCGCGCGCTCGGGCGGAAACGCGCGGCTCGAACTCGAAACTGCGCTGCTGCGCTTCGTTTTCGCCGAGCGAAGACCCGACGCTCGACGCGCTCGCCGCACGCGTGACGGCGCTCGAAGAACGGCCGGCTGCCGGTTCGGCGCCGCCCGTGCCGGAGGCCGCGACCGCGGTCGGCGAACCGCCCGTCGCAGCGGAAACGCCGCCTGCCGCAGCGACGGAACCGGCGCCCGCCGCAGCGGCGGAGCCGGCGGCCGCTGCCCCGCGCCGGCAAAGCCGGTCCATCGCTGCAGCGCGTCAAGGCCGCGTGGCAGAGCATCCGGGGCAAGATCGAAGGCGAACGCCCGCCGCTGAGCGTGCCGCTGTCGCGCGCCGTGATCGAAGGCGTCGAGAGCAACGCGGTCGTGCTCAAACTGCCCGACGCGTGGAGCGCCGAAACGCTGCGGGATCATACGGCGTTGATCGAAGCCGCGATCGCCGACGTGCTCGGGGTTCCGCTCAAGGTGCGCCTGAAAGTCGACGGTACGGGGTCGCGGCCGGCGGCTGCCTCGCAGGAGAGTCCGGACGCGCTCTTCGATTACGCCAACGAACGCATACGATGACGGAGATGAGGTTGACTCGATGAATCAGGCGCATCTGCTCGCGCAGGTAAAGAAAATGCAAACCGAGATGCAAAAGGCGCAGGACGAACTAGCGAACACCGTCGTGACCGGGAGCGCCGCGGGCGGAGCCGTGACCGTCGAGGTGACCTGCGACCAACGCGTGCGGCGCGTCAACATCGGTAAAGAGGCCGATCGATCCCGAGGACGCCGAGACGCTCGAAGATCTCGTCACCGTCGCAGTCAACGACGCGCTGGCGAAGGCGAACGAGGCGTCGCAGAAACGAATGGCGTCGGTCACCGGGGGCATGCGCATTCCAGGACTGATGTGACGACCGTTGCCGCTCCCGTTGCGGCGCTCATCAACGAACTGAGCAAACTGCCGACGATCGGTCCCAAGACGGCGGCGCGGCTGGTCTTTTATCTTCTGAACCGCCCGCGCAACGAGGCCCAGAGTCTCGCCGAGGCGATTCTGGCGGTCAAAGACAACGTGCGCTTCTGCTCCATCTGCTACTCGCTTGCGGAATCGGATCCGTGCGAGTTCTGCACGGACGAGCGGCGCGATGCCGCGACGATCTGCGTCGTAGCCGAAGCCAAAGACGTCTATGCGATCGAACGGACCGGCGCTTTCAAGGGCCGCTACCACGTGCTGGGCGGTCTGATCTCGCCGATGGACGGCATCGGACCGGCCCAGCTGCACGTCAAAGAGCTCGTCGAACGCGTGGGACGCGAGAACCCGGGCGAAGTCATCCTCGCTACGAACCCAAATGCCGAAGGCGAGGCGACCGCGCTCTATCTCTCGCGCCTGCTCCAGCCGCTCGGCCTGACCGTGACGCGGCTTGCGTACGGGCTGCCGATCGGCGGCGATCTCGATTATGCCGACGAGATGACGATCGCCAAGGCCCTCGAGGGACGGCGGGCGCTGGCGTAACGATCTCCCAATTGGCTTATGCCAAACGGAAGTGCCGTACGGTCTAACGAGCCTTGACTAGAGCGCGCCCCGGCGGCGCGCGGTACCGTAACACCATCGGGTGTGGGCCGAGGCGCCGTTTCTACGGCGCCTCTTTCACGAGCCGATCCCCGACGCACACGCCGCCGGGGATCACGACGTCGCAATAGACGCCCATGGTCGCATCGCGCTCCGCAGCGAGAAAGCTCAGGATACGCGGATCGCTCGAGGTATCGTGGGGGTGATAGGTGACGACGACGCAGCGCCGGATCGGTGCGCGCACGCGCAGCCGCGTCGTTCCCAACTGCAGGTCCCAGCCGACGACGTCGCCCTCAAGCGCCCCAAATCCGGGGTCTGCGCGCACGAAAAGATTCGGCCGGAACCGTTCCCACTCGACGGCGTAGCCGACGCGCTCGTCGAGGGAGTCGAGCCAACGGTCGACGATCAGCGAGATCGGCGCCACATCGAAAAAGTGATCGCCATCCACGAGCTCGACGTCCACGCCGGAACGCATCACCTCGTCGCGCGCCGTTGCGGCGTCGGCGATCAGATGCAGATGGTCGCACTCCTTACCGCGGAACGTCTTGCCGGCGCGCGCGTGCTCGCCGCGCGCGAAGAGCGCCCGGCCGCGGTCGCCGGGAATGCCGGCAACGCCGATCTCGCCGCGTTCGAGGATTTCACCGGCGAGACTCTTCACCGGATAACGCCGCACCGCGTCGAGCGTACCGATCAGCATGCGCGCCTCGCCTTCATCGGGGGTCTTGCGATTGCCTGGCCCGAAGCCGCGCGAGATGCAACTGCGGCCGCTGGAGTTTGGGGGAATCTTCGAGCGCGCCGTAACGTTCTACGCGCGCAATGCGGTGCGCGCCGTCGGCATCGCCGCCGTTCCGCTGGTTCCCGTGGCGATCGTGCAGTATGCGATCGTTACCCGCGCGCAGCCGCAACTCGACGCCACCCTCGATCTCCTCGCGCACCCCGATCAGCTGCGCGCAGCGCATCATCTCACGACGCTGCTCGACTCGCCGGGGCTGCTCGCGGCCCTGATCGCCTCGACGCTGCTCGGCTACTACGCGTTGGGATTCGTGATTGCGGCGCTCGCCGAGGGGGTCGCGCGGGCGTATCGCGGCGAGCCGCTGCGCGTCGGCGAGTGCCTTGCGGCGGCGTTCTCGCGCTCGACGTCAATCGTCGCGGTCGTAGGAATCGCCGTCCTCGCGCTGTTGGCGGCCTACGTGGTGCTGCTTGCGGCGGTTTCGATTCCGGTCGTGGCCGGCGCGGCGCTCGGTTCGGCGGCGCTTGCATTCGTCGCGCCCATCGCCGTCGGGGTTATGCTGCTCGCGATTGCGTTCGCGCTCTTGGTCGCGAGCGTCGCGAGCGCGTGCACGCTCTGCGCGGTCGCCGTCGAAGGCTTCCCCGCGGCATCGGCGGTGCACGCGACGCTCGTGCGGCTCTTCAACCGCGCCGAGTTCGCTCGCGCGTTGGTCATCGCGCTTGCCGTAGGCGTGCTGGCGATGGGCGCCTCGACCGTGGTCGACGTTGCGGTCGTTGCGGGCTTGTCGCGTTGGCCGGCGGCCTGCGTAGCGCTGGAGTCGGTCGAGCGGGCCGCACTCGTCCCGTTCCTGGCGTTGGTCTTCGCGATCTACTATTTCGACGTGCGCGTGCGCCGCGAAGGCTTCGATCTGGACTCGGCGCTCGAGCGGCTCGACGACGAGCCGGCCTATGCGCCGACGGCATATCTCTCCGGCGACGAGCGCGCAATGGTCAAACGCTTCATCGAGCGGCGCGACGCGATGACGCCGGCACGCCGCCGCGCAATCGCCGCACAACTTGCCGCGCCGGTGAGGCCGCGCGTCCCGGTCGAACTGCAGCGCCTCGACGACGAGGCGCTGCTCGAGCGCTTGTAGCTACTTGCGCAGCAGCTTGGCGACGAGCTCGCGAGCGAAATGCAGCGCATCGTTTTTCGCGTGCTCGTAGAGTGCCGCGGCCTGCCCTTTCGTCATGTGCGCGCCGTGCTCGTGTAAGAACGTCACGCCTTCGCCGACGACGATCGTCCCGGCGTAGGCGATCGCGCCCTTGATCGCGATCCCCGCGACGGGGACGAACCCGGCCAGCTCTCGGGCCAGCGTTCGCCAGCCGAAGCCTCCGCCGATGACGGGCAAGAGCTGCCACGTGCGGCCGACGTCGGGATCGCGCCCGTACGCGGCGTCGATGTGCAGCATCAGCATCACCTGAATGCCGGTGATGGCGACCATGTCGCCGGCCGATGCGAAGACGCCGAGCACGAGTCCGACGAGCGGAATGTGGTCCACGACGGCGCTGGCGAACGAGACTTTGAGCGCATTGTTCGCCGCGTCGCGAGTGAGTTTTGCCGCGACCGTTTCGCGCAGGACGGGAATATTGCGCCCGACGGCAATTTCGACGCCGCCGGAGGCTTCCACGAGATGCGGAAAGAGCCGCCCGCGCAGCGCGTCGCGCGAGATCGCCGGGGCGACGTATTCGCCCCACGTGCCCCCGGCGGGGAGCGCCGGCGGCCCCGACGGCGTCGCCGACGGATCGATCGTCAGCGCGAGAATCGGCACGCGGAGAATGCTCAGCGATTCAAAATCGACACCGGCGACGTCACCGCTACGTCCGAGCACCACGATCGCGCGTACTTCGGTCGGATTGGTGAGATGCGGCTGATCGAGCCGGATCGTCTCCAAGCAGGACGCGGCCTGCACCGGAATCTCGTCGTGGCCCGAGAGCAGCAGCGCGCGAAACTCGGCGACGAGCGCAGGGTCGCCGCAGAGCAGAAAACGGAACGGCTTGCGAACGTGCAATCGAACCGTGCGCGTGTCGATTCCTTTGCGGACGAGTGAGAAGATCGTGCGCGCGTGCGCCGTAGAGGAGGCCATCGCTAGAGTCCCATCTTGCTCAAGTCCACGGCGAGCGTACCGTCGGCCTTGCGCAGTTCTTTGTTCGGATCGTCGGTGTAATCGAGGTACACGAGTCCCATGAAGATCTCCAGCGGCCACGCGTGCATCTTGTGTACGTTGGCGACGTCGATGATCGACTCGTTCGAGCCCTTCGCTTCCGCAATGACGGTCTCGGGAGTGCTCTTGATGTCCGCGGCGACGATCGTGGCCGCGGTGACGTCGCCGGGGGTCAGCCCGTCGTGCAGCATCGTACGATAGTCGATCGCCGTCGACCCGAACCGCTGCTGGAGCGCATAGTGCAACGTCGAATAGAGTTCCGGCGACGTTCCGACGCCGAGCAGCGTGATGCGCGCCGAAAGCTGGCGCGACCGCGCTAGATTGAAGAGCTGCGCGCCTTGGGATGCCGCCGTCGCCGCATCGTTGAGTTCGTCGACGCATTTCTTCATGACCGGCGTCAGCGCGGCGTAATCGTTCGGACCGATGTCTCCGCTATAGCTCATCGACGAGTGGTCGAGTTCTTTGAAGAACTCGTCGAGATCGCCGAGCGTCTGGTCGAGCTGCGTGAGCGAGGCACGCGCGGCATCGACCGAGCGCAGCATCTCGCCATCGGCCCGGGAAAGATCGCCCATCATCGCCGGATACGACGGGAAGATCGCGAGCGACTCGGTCGGAATAGGTTTGATCTCGAACGGCGCGAGCATCTCGTCGTAAATATCCGCACTCTCTTTGAGCGCGCCGCTCTCCTTGTTTTTTTCGAGCGTGCCGACGCCGCCGATCGGTCCGCTGTCGCCCCCGGCATCTTGGAGCGCGCTGTTGAGCGAGCGGGCCATCGAGGTGAGATTCTTCACGATCGCCTCGACGCGCGAGCCGCGTTTGATGTTGATTTGGCTCAAGTCGGGCATCTCATACTGCAACGTCTCGATGCGGCTCTGCACGGACTTGAGCTGATCTTTGCCTTCGGTGGCACGGGCTTGAATCTCGGTTGCATTGGCGACGTGCGTCGCCGACGCCGCGGCGACCGCCGTTTGCAAGTTCGGCGGATCGGCCTTCGTGAAGGTGATTTGCTGGGCTTCCATTTGGCGTAGCGCCGCGATGCGTTGATTCGCCGTCGCCCGCGTCGCGGGCGAGCCGAGCTGGGCGGCTTCAGCGAGCGTTTGTTCGCTCTTGTTGGGCAGCCCGAGCGCCAGCTCGGATTGGCCGAGCTCGAGGAGTGCCTCGGAGCTCTGGGGGTCGGCTTTGAGAATGTTGTCGAGGCGTAGGCGCGCGAACGAATAGCGGGCGCGCTCTTCGTCGCTCGAGGCCTGGACGAGCTCCTGCGCCGGTGTCACCGTCGTTGGGTCGAGTTCGGGATAGCCCATCAAGTGCGCGACGCGAGCCGACGGATCGGGGTGGTCCTCCAGATATTTGCTCACCGCGTCGTTGTGTTCGTTCTGAAGCACGGCGAGATGCGCCATCATCGTGACCATCGATTCGGGATCGTACCCCGCGCGCGACATGAGCTGAAGTCCGTAGCGGTCGGCTTGGAGCTCGTCGCCGCGCTCGATCTTCGCCATCAGGCCGGCTTCGGCGAGACCGCCGAACTCGTAGATGATCGGCGAGAATATCGACGCTAGGCCGAAGAGGAGGTCGAGCAGCTGCGCCTTCGAGTTGGTGGTGATGACGTGGCGGCGCTCGATGTGGCCGGTTTCGTGACCGATGACGCTCGCCAGCTCGTCGTCGGATTGGACGAAGTCGATCAGCCCCTCGTTGACGTAGACGAAACCCCCCATCGTCGCAAAGGAGTTGATTTGATTATCCTTGATGATCTTGACGGAGTAGGGAACGTCTTTCCGTTCGACCTGATTCCAAAGGTTGCCGGCGACGCCTTGGATGTAGGCATTGAGCAATGGATCGGTCTCGATCACGCTGCTGGCGACGATCTGCTGATCGTAGGACTGGCCGAGCGCGATCTCTTTTTGGGTCGACATCGCGAGAGCCGGCGCGGGAACGACCGCGCTCAGCAGCGATAGGATCGCGACGAGCGGAATGATGCGGCGCAGCATACGTACAGACTTCCTTTGCGTGAGCTCTCCGAGCTACGGTACGCCCGGTCTCTGTGTATTATATGTGGACAACGTTAAGAATTTGCGAGTCTTTTGTGGATGGCGGAGGGGATGGAACCAGTTCTTCGCGCAAAGCGCAGCGTGACACTCTTGCGGGGTAGGCGCGATGGCCTTGAAGTGGCACTCTCGGGCCGCGCCCTCGATGAGGCGGTCGCCGAGCTGGAAGCTCGCCTAGCCGACCAGCCGGCTTTTTATCGCGGGACCTCCGTGGTCGCAAACTTCGGCGAAACGGAGGCGACTCCGCGGGACGTCGAGCGCTTGCGCGCCGCACTCGCTGCGGCGGATATGACGCTCTGCGCGGTCGCCGGCTCCGCGGCGGGGCTCGAGGCCCTCGCGGCGTCGGAAGGATTAGCGTTCGAGGCTTCCGGACCGGCGTTATCGGATTCGGCTCGCTCGCTGGTCGCCGATTTCGCCGGCGCGCGCAACGATATCGCCCAACGGCGCAAGCGCGGCGAGGCGAGCGTGCGTCGCGCGAAGATCGAACCGAAAGCCCACCCGGCGCCCGAACTGCGCCTCGTCGAGACGCCGCCCGGCACGTTGTACCATTCCGCGACGCTGCGCGGCGGTCAGACGCTTCACCACGCCGGAAACATCGTCGTCGTCGGCGACGTCAATCCGGGCGCCGAGCTCGTGGCAACCGGCGATATTCTGGTATTCGGGCGCCTTGCGGGAATCGCGCACGCCGGCGCGCGCGGCGACGAGAACGCGCGTATCTACGCCCTCGATCTGGCGCCGACGCAGTTGCGCATCGCAACCCACATCGCCGCCGACGAGCGCGCGAAACCGCGCTCGGTAGCGCCTGAGGCGGCGCTCGTCCGCGAAGGACAGATCGTCGTGCTTCCGCTCGACGCCGCCGTCACACTGCCGGCGCCGGGAGCCTCATCGGCATGAGCGCGCGCAAAATCGTCATCACGTCGGGGAAAGGCGGCGTCGGGAAAACGACCACGACGGCCAATCTGGGCGCGACGCTCGCCAAACGCGGAAGGCGCGTGATTCTCATCGACGCCGATATTGGTCTGCGCAACCTCGATCTCGTGCTCGGGCTCGAGAAGCGCATCGTCTTCGACCTCGTCGAGGTCGCCGAAGGACGCTGTCAGCTCCGGCAGGCCCTCATCAAAGACAAGCGCTTCGAATCGCTCTCCATTCTGCCGGCCGCGCAAACGCGCGAGAAAGACGCGATCTCGCCCGAGCAGTTCGCCGAGATCGTCGACCGCGCGGCGGAGATCGCCGATTACGTGCTCGTAGACTGTCCGGCCGGAATCGAAAGCGGCTTTCGAAACGCGGTCGCCGGCGCCAGCGAAGCGATCGTCGTCACGACGCCCGAGGTGAGTGCGATCCGCGATGCCGATCGCGTCGTCGGAAAGATTGCCGGAACGGGCAAACCGATCCGTCTGATCGTCAATCGCCTTCGGCCGGAGATGGTGCGCAGCGGCGACATGCTTTCGGTAGACGACGTCTGTCAGGTGCTATCCGTCGAGCTGCTCGGCATCGTTCCCGACGACGAGGAGGTCATCGACACCACCAACCGCGGCGAGCCGATCGTCCTCAACGAAACCAATCGTCTGCGGGCGATCTACGACAAGATCGCGCGGCGTCTCGAAGGCGAGTTGGTTCCATTCACCAGTTTCGACAGTCCATCGATTCTCGGGCGCCTCATCGGCGCATTGAAAGCGGGGTAGACCGTGCATCAGCTGCAGAGTGACGACCACGCCGTCCACGGCGATACGCCGGCCGCGGAAAGCGTCGAGCCGAAGGACGTCAAGCTCGGGCGCTCGATCGTCGTTACGTCGGGCAAGGGCGGCGTCGGCAAGACGACGACCACCGCGAACCTCGGTACCGCGCTCGCGGCGCGCGGCGCCAGCGTCGTGATGATCGATGCCGACGTCGGCCTGCGCAATCTCGACATCGTGCTCGGGCTGGAGAACCGGGTACGCCATCATTTGCTCGACGTGCTCGAAGAGCGTGTGGAGATCGACGACGCGCTCGTCGCGGACAAGCGCTCGGAGCACCTCTTCCTGCTCGCCGCCGCGCAGGCTCGCGAAAAAGACGAGGTGGAGACCGCGAAGATGCAGGCGCTCGTCGCGAGGCTGCGCGAGCGCTTCGATTACGTGCTCATCGACAGCCCGGCCGGCATCGAGCTGGGCTTCAAGAACGCGGTCGCCGGTGCCGACGAGGCAATCGTCGTCTGTACGCCCGAGGTCGCCGCGGTGCGCGACGTCGATCGCGTCGTCGGTCTGCTCGGCAACCGCTTCCGGCCGCAGCTCATCATCAACCGCCTCCGGCCGCAGCTGGTGCGCAAAGGCAAGATGCTCTCGGTAGACGACGTGAACGCGATCCTTCGATTGCCGCTGCTCGGCGTGATCGCCGACGAGCCGGAGATCATCGTCACGACGAATAAAGGCGAGCCGCTTGCGCTGCGCGCCGCGACGCCCACCGGTGCGGCGTATCATGCCATCGCCGCGCGCGTCGCCGGCGAGGACGTTGCGGCACCGATGCCGGCTGCCGCCAAGGTTTCGCTCTTCGAACGGCTCGGCTCCATGTTCTCGGGAGCCCGGCGATGATCGAGTTCTTAAGGCGGATCTTCGGTCAGCCGGGCTCGAGCGCCACGGCGAAGGAGCGCCTGCGGCTGGTCTTGATGACCGACCATCTCGAGCTTGCGCCCGAGATGATCGACACGATGAAACGCGAGCTGGTCGACGTGATCTCGCGCTACGTCGAAGTCGACCGCGAGAAGATCGACGTGACGTTCGAACGGCAAGACCGCACGCTCGCGATGCTCGCAAACATTCCGATCCTGTCGGTCAACCGTCCGAGCGAGAACGGCGACGGCGGGAAAAACGGCAACGGACACGTCGAAGTCACGTCGCCGGAGGCAGAACCGGTCGTTTCAGCGGCGCCCGAGCCGGCGGCCGAGGCAAAGCCGCCGACGCGAAAGCGGCGCCGCCGCAAAAAGGCCGCGCGCGCCGCCACCGCCGGCGCCGTTGCGGCGACGTGATTGGCGGTCCTAGCATTCGGTAGCGACGCGAAGCGCTATCTGCGCGCGTTCAACTGGCCGCTTGCGACGGCCGGCATAGCGATCGCCGCGATCGGGATCGTTTGCGTGCGATCCGCCGGCCTGCACGCGCCCAGCGCATCGAGCGAGTTCCAAAAGCAGATTCTCTATCTCATCCTCGGCATTGCGGTGATGGTCGCCGTTTCGCTCGTAGATTATCGAACCTGGCAGCGTTGGGCCCCCGGCCTCTATGCGGTCAATCTGCTTCTGCTGCTCTTCATTCTGCGAGGCGGGCACAGCGCGCTGGGCGCGCAGCGATGGATCTCGCTCGGACCGCTGGGCACGTTTCAACCCTCCGAGCCGGCAAAGCTCGTGATCGCGATTGCGCTCGCCGCCGTTCTCTGCCGCGGCAAGTACCAGAACATCCAAGAACTCTGGCGTCCGATCGCGACGGTAGCGTTGCCCGCGCTCTTGATTCTGAAACAGCCCGATCTCGGGACGTCGCTGGTTCTGCTTGCGATTATGTCGGTCGAGCTCTACTTTGCATTGCCGAAGCTCGGCGATTTCGGCATCTACGCGCTGGGCGTGCTCGTCGTCGCCGCCGCGGCCCTCGGCACGAATGCCGTGCTCAAGCCCTTCCAGCGGGCGCGCCTCTTCGTCTTCCTGAATCCAAAAGCCGATCCGCAAGGCGCCGGCTACAATCTCAACCAGTCGAAGATCGCCGTCGGCAACGGCGAGTGGTTCGGGCGCGGCCTTTACCACGGCACTCAGACCCAACTCAACTTCGTGCCGGAACACTCGCGCGATTTCATTTTCACGGTGCTCGCCGAAGAGTGGGGGTTCGCCGGTGCCCTAACGCTGCTCGGGCTCTACGCGATCGTGCTCTACGGCGGGGTGCGCAGCATGCTGGCGGCTCGCGACCGCTTTAGCTTCCTGCTCGCCGCCGGGTTGGTCGGGATGCTGTTCTTTCACGTGCTCGTCAATCTGGGGATGACGATCGGGGTCATGCCGATCACCGGCATCCCGCTTCCTTTCATGTCTTACGGCGGCTCGGCGATGCTGACCGACTTCATCGCGATGGGGATCCTCCTCAACATCTACTCGCAAAAGGACCGCGGCGTCCTCGGTAACGCCTAGGAGCAGGGCCGCTCTCCCGGCGGCGGGAACAGAGAGCGCGGCCAAGCCGGCAGGCCGCGTCCTGGGGACGAATGGCGCCGGCGAACGTTTTTATAAGTTTTTTGCTGGAGCTGCCAACGCGACGCGAGAGCGTCGCCCGCAAGCGCACCGCAAGGTTGGCGCGGCGAGGGCGGCTCGATGATTCGAGGAAAATTTGTCGAGCGAGATATTGATCTCGAGCGACCCTTGGGAAAACCGGGTCGCGATACTTGAGGACGGCGATTTAGCCGAACTCTACATCGAGCGCGAAGAGAAGGTCATCGGCTCGATCTACAAAGGAAAGGTTCAGAACGTGCTGCCCGGCTATGGGGGCGGCGTTCGTCGACATCGGGTTGGGGCGCAACGCCTTTCTCTACGTCGACGACATCAACAAGCAGCCGCTGAACATCGGCGACGTCGAGATCACCCAGGGCCACAGCGGCTTTACGATCAGCGAGAAGGTCAAGCGCGGCGACGACGTGCTCGTGCAGATCGTCAAGGAGCCGCGCGGCCTCAAAGGGCGCGCGCATCTCGACGAACATCTCGCTGCCCGGCCGCTATCTGATCCTGATGCCGACCGGCAAGTACTCCGGCGTCTCGCGCAAGATCGAGTCGGCCGACGAGCGCAACCGCCTCAAGGGCGTGATGAAGCGCATTCGCCCCGAAGGCATGGCGACCGTCGTGCGCACCGCCGCCGCCGGCGTGAGCGAAGCCGAGCTGATCGCCGACCTGGGCGTGCTGATCCGCATGTGGCACGGCATTCTCGAAACGCTACAAACGGGCGGCGTCGCCGTCGCTGCTGCACAAGGACATGAACCTCGTCTATAAAGCGGCGCGCGATTTCATCACCGCCGACGTCGATCGCGTTCTCATCGACGACGAGGAAGAGTTCCGCAAGGTCCGCGACTTTTTGCAGCTGCTGGGGCCGCAATATATCGATCGCATCGAGTACTACAACTCGGGCCGCACGCTCTTCGACGATTACAAGATCGAAGAAGAACTGCAGAAGCTGATGCGGCCGAAGATCAACCTGCCTTCGGGCGCTTCGATCGTCATCGAGACCACCGAAGCGCTGACCGTGATCGACGTCAACTCCGGCAAGTTCACCGGCGGTCGCAACCTCGAGGACACGATCCTCAAAACGAATATCGAAGCGGCGGAGGAGATCGCGCGGCAGGTACGGCTGCGCGACATCGGCGGCATCATCGTCGTGGACTTCATCGACATGTCGTCGGAATCGTCGCGCGACAAAGTCGATCAGGACGATGGAAGACATCTGCGGCGAGATCGCACGCGCGCGACGATTCAATCGTTCTCCAACCTGGGACTGCTGGAGTTCACGCGCAAGCGCATCGGCAAGGACCTCGGCGCCAGCTGCGCGGGACGTGTCCGACGTGCAGCGGCATGGGCAGCGTCATGTCGCGCGCAATCGGTCGCGATCGAGACGTTCCGCCGGATCCGCGCGCAAGCCGCGCACGGAGGCTCGGGCGACGTCGTCGTTCACGTTGCGCCGACGGTCGCCGCACAGATGGATTTTTGGTACGAGAGACGAGTGCCAAGAACTCGCGCACGCGATCGGTCATCCGATCTACGTGCGCGTCGATCCGATGATCCATCCGGAGAAAGCGCGCATCGAGCTGGTCAGCCGCGTCTAAAGATCGCAAGGGTCACGCGGTGCGCGTCGGCGACGAGCACGAGGTCGAGTTGCTGCCGGGCCGGCTGCCGAATGCCACTTCGGCGGCGGCGGTGGTAGACGGGCATATCGCCGAAGTCGAAAATGCCGCGAACAACGCAGGCAACTTCGTGCGCGTCCGCATCATCGACGTCGACGATCAAAGACGACTACGTGCTCGCCGAGCTCGTTACCGCCGGCGCGAAGCCGCGCCGGAAACGGCGCGGGCGGCGCGGCGAAGTATCGGCCGCGGAACAGACCCGGCAGTTGCGCGAGCTCGCCGAAGATGCCGCGCGGCAGTCGGCCTCCCGGCCGCCGATCGGCATTTCGGCGATCACCGAAGAGGAAGAGGCGCAAGATAAGGCCTTGCGTGCCGAACTCAAAGGCGAGGCGCAGCCCGACGCCATCATCATCGCGCAAGGCGGTATTTCGCATACGACGCCGACCGGCGACGGGCGCCGCAAGCGCCGCCGTCGGCGGCGCGGGCGCGGCCGGGGCGACGACTCCGCCGTGGCGGCGGTCACGCCGGTCGAACAGAGCGCACCACCGGCTCCGGCGCCTACCGATGGCGCGCCTTCAGACGAGGGAGCGGAGCAGCATCGCCGGCGCCGCCGGCGACGTCGCGGCCGGCGCGGCCGCGGGCTCGGGAGCGCCGCCTCGGCGATGCCCGACCGTCACATCTTCGAAGTCTCGGCCGACGGCGCGGCGCATCCAACCGGTGCTACGGCGCCCCCCGAGCCGAACCGGGCCATCGCGCGGCGCGCCGCAGCGCCCCCGCCAGCCCTCGAGGCGCCGCCGCCGAGCCTCAGCGCTCCGGCCGAAGATGCCAAGCGCGCGAAGCCAAGTCGCCGGCGCCGTACCCCGCGCGCGGAAGCGACGTCGGAGCTCCAGCCGAGCGCCGAGGCGCTCGCGCTGCCGCCGGCCGAGTCAAAGACCCGGCGTCCCCGCAAGAAGCCGACGGCGGTAACGGAAACGGCCGCGGTAGAAACGCCCGCGGCCGATCGAGGGGTCAAGGCGAAGCCCGTTCGCAAGAGCCGTGCGACCGGCGCAGCGACTTCGCGCAAGAAGAAGGCCTAGCGTTTAGCCGCCGTTCTCCTGGTTCATGCGCGCGAGTTTCTCGTCGAGATACTGAAGCGCGCGCGTAAGCTGGTCGTCCTTGGACGGCTGACCGAACTGCGGGTGCTTGTTCTCGACGACTTCGATATCGGGCGTGATGCCGAGATGGTTGATGTCGCGGTTGCGCGGGGTGAGATAGCGCGCCGTCGTGATCTTGATCGCACTCTTGTCGGGAAGCGGAATGATCGTCTGCACCACGCCCTTACCGAACGTCTTCGTTCCCATGATCGTGCCGACGGCGCTATCCTGAATCGCTCCCGACGTAATCTCCGATGCCGAGGCGGTGTAGCCGTTCACCAGCACGACCAGCGGAAGCGGAGTCGATCGCGGTATCGTCCGCATCGAGCGTCGTGATGTTCGACGCGCGCGATTCCACCGAAACGATTGGGCCGCTCGGTATGAACTTCGAACTGACGGCGACCGCGGCTTCCAAGTATCCGCCGCCGTTATCGCGCAAATCGAGCACGAGCGCGCGGGCGCCGTCTTTCTGCAGACGGTCGAGCGCCGCATTGAGCTCGTCGCCGGTATCGCGTCCGAAGACCGTTAGCGCCACGTAGCCGATCTTGCCCGGAAGCATCTTCTCGTAGACGCTCAGCTGATGGATCTTCGCGCGCGTGATCGTGATCGGTGGGGTCAGCGCCGTGCCGTCGCGATCGATCGTCAGCGTGACCTTCGTGCCTTCTTTGCCGCGAAGCTTGCCGCTGGCTGCGTTGAGGCTCATGCCTTTCGTCGACGCACCGTCGATGGCCGTGATCAGATCGTCCTGCGTGACGCCCGCCTTATCGGCAGGCCCGTCGGGCACCACGTTCTCGACTCGAACGTACTTCGTTTTATCGTCGAGCTGAATCACGATTCCGGTACCGCCGAAATCGCCGCCGTCGAGGCCCTCGTTCAGACCGGCGAACTCTTTGGGCGTCATGAAGACGGTGTAGCGGTCGTTGACCGATTTCATCATCCCGTCGAGCGCGATGTAGGTCAGGTCGTGCAGCGATGAACCTCGGGGATTCCGCTCGCGGCTTGCTCGACCTCGCGGTCGATCTCCCGAACGTCCACCGCCTGCGCGGCGTTTGCCGGCATCGGCGCGAGCTCGGCGTGCTTGACCCCTGCGGTCCGCATCGCGCCGAGCAGCTGGGTGCGAACCGAGTCGAGCACCGCCTGCGGATCGACCTTTTTATAGAAGTTGTCGGTCAGATAGTCGTAGCTCGTCGCAATCTCTCGCGCGTCGGTATCGGAGAGATGCTGCGCGGGTGCCGCGGCGGCGGAAAGCTGAACGAGCGTGATGCTGAGCACGCCCGCGCAGAGAAGGTAAGCAAAGCGTTTCATGGTCTCCATATCAACGTTTGGTGGAGTGAATTCGTGCCTTCGCCGCGACAAGCTGTCGGTCGGCCGGCGTGTCGATCAAGGCCGGATCGTCGGCATTCTGTTCGACGACGACGTTGGGCTCGATGCCGTGATGCTGGATGTCGCGACCGGCCGGCGTCAGGTAGCGTGCCGTCGTGATCTTGAGAGCGCCGCGATCGGGGAGCGGGTAAATGCTCTGCACGACCCCCTTGCCGAAAGTGCGCGTTCCCACGAGCGTCGCGATGCCGTAATCCTGAAGCGCGCCGGCGGTAATTTCCGACGCGCTCGCCGTGTACTTGTTCACCAGCAGCACCACGGGGCGGAGGCCGTCGATCGCGTCGCCCAGCGCCTCTTCGGTCGTGCGCTGGCCGTCGCGCCGAATCGTCGAGACGATCGTCCCCTGCGGAACGAAGAAGCTCGAGATCTCGACGGCGGCTTCGAGCAGGCCGCCGCCGTTGTCGCGCAGATCGAGGATGTAACCGTGCGCGCCGTGGGCGCGACCGTCGAGCAGCGCTTTACGCACCTCGTCGGCGGAGGTCGTTCCGAAATCCGAGAGACGGATGTAATCGATCCCGTCTTCCATTTTCGCACGAACGGTGGGGACGTGAATGATTTCGCGCACGATCTGAAAGGTGCGTTCCGACCGCGGCGCGTTATACGCATGCGCGCGCAGACGCACCAGCGTTCCGGTCTCGCCGCGGATCATCGTTTCGACGCGATCGATATTGAGGCCGCGCACGGGTTTGCCGTCGACGGTATCGATGATCTCGCCCGGCGTGACGCCCGCACGCGCGGCCGGCATTCCTTCGATTGGCTGAACGATGATCCGTCCGTCTTTGAGCTGATAAATGTAGACGCCGATGCCGCCGAAGTTCCCGCCGGAGAGCGATTCGTTGAGTCCCTCGATCTCGCGCGGCGAGAGATAGACGGTATAGGGATCGTGCACGGAGCTCATCAAACCGCGCAGCGCCGCTTCGGTGAGATCGTCCTTGCCGTTGGGTCCGATGCCGCTCGCGTAATGCTGCTCGGCATAGCCCAGCAGTTCGCCGGCGCGCGCACCGTCGTCGCGCGGATTGCCGTTTGCCGTCTCCGTCGGAAGGGAGGCGTCCGGCAGTTTCTTTGCCGATAGCAGCGTGTGCAGTCCGGCGGCTTCGCCCGCAATCGGCGTCTGCGGGTCGATCGGCCGGTAGAAATCGCTCTCGAGCTTCCGTAGCGAAACGTCAACGAGCGTCGGGCCGCCGGGATCGTGCGGAGCGAAGAGATCGCGCAGATCGCCGGTCGTCGCGACTTCGAGCACCGATTGGCTCCCGATCGCGCCGGTCTGCAGGCCGACGCAGAGCGTCGTCACCGCAACGAGTGCGACGAGAAGAACTGCCAGTATTAGAAGGCGGAGGGTGCGGCTCATCGATCCTTTACAATCAGTACCCGTATGGGCGCCTCGAGGGTTGCTGTTTCTTAGACTTTACCCCAAACAGCTTAATGCAGCCGGGGCGCCGGGTCGACCGGCTTGCCTGCAATCCGTACCTCGAAATGGAGGTGCGGTCCCGTCGATTGGCCGGTCGAGCCGACGGCGCCGATCGCTTGCCCGCGCTGCACCGTCTGCCCGGTCGATACGTAAATCGCCGAGAGGTGCCCGTAACCGGTCGAGTAGCCGCCCCCGTGGTCGATGAGGATGTAGTTGCCGTAGCCGCCATACCACTGGGCCATGATCACGGTTCCGGCCGCGGCGGCCGTGACCGTGGTGCCCGTCGGCGCCGCGATATCGAGGCCTTGGTGGAACTCGGGCGCACCGCCGAAGGGGTTCGAACGCCAACCGAACGGCGACGTGATCGTCCCGGTGACCGGCCACGAGAAGCTGCCCGGGCCGCCGGAGTTCTCCGTCCCGCCCGCGATGCCGGCGGCGCGCCGCTCGGCCTCGATGGCGCGCTCGCGCTCGACGATCAGGCTTTCGAGCGCAGCCTCCTCGGCGGCCGAGAGGCTCTCGATCTCCGCTACCTCCGACGCAACGCTGTGCCGCCGCACCGCGGCCAGCTCGACGAGATTTCGGCGCTCGTCGGCGAGCGAATCGAGTTGACTGCGCGCTTCCTCCTGTGCTTCTTCTTCCTGCTGCAGTTGCAGCCGCGTGCGCTCCAGGTCGGCTTCAATCGTGGCGACGCGAGTTTCGGCCGCGCGCCGGGCGCGCACGGTTCGCTGGTTGGCGGCAATGAGCAGACGCAAATCCTCCCATCTCTCCACGAACTCGCTGAAGGATCGCGAGGCGACGAGCGTGTTGACGTAGGTGAGGTCGCCGTATTCGTAGATGTCGACGAGCCGTCGCTTGAGCAGCTCGTCGTGGAGGCGCAGCGATCGCCGCGCCGCGTCGAGCTGGATGGCATTCCAATCGATGCGGCGCTCGGTCGACGCGCGCTGGGCGCCGAGTGAGTCTATTCGATCCGCGACGGTCCCAATCGCTACGTTGGTTTCGCCGAGCTGACGTTGCAAGTCGTCGTAATGGATCGTCACGGCATGCAGCTCGGAGCGTTTGGCTTGGAGCTGCGCTTGCGTCGCAGCGGCCTTAGCGCGCTGCGCCGCAATGCGCTCTTCGAGCGTCGAACCCGCCGCGATGGCGGGGAGCAGCGCGACGGCAACGAGCAGCGCGGCGAATCGCTTCATCGTGAGGTTACGTCCGCAGGTGACGGCCGACGGAGATCCACGATGCGAGAACGCCGATCGCCGCACCGACGACCAGCAGCTCGGCGGCGAGCACGCGCGGATCGACGGGGCTGACGGCGATTTGCGCCCACGGGAGCGCCTCGAGCAGCCTCGGCCAAAGCGTCGCGCGAGCGATGGCGAGCAACGCGACGGCCAAGAGAGCGCCGATGAAGCCGTCGAGCAGACCCTCGCAGATGAAGGGAAGCCGGATGTACGTGCTCGTCGCGCCGACCAGCTGCATGATCGCGATCTCGCGCCGGCGCGCGAAAACCGTTAGCCGAATCGTGTTCGAGATAATGATTCCGGCGACCAGAAAGAAGACCACGATGACGGCGATCCCGACGCGCCGCAGCACCGCGCCGAACTGCAACATGCGCGCGACGATTTTCTGACCGTAGACGACGTTTTCTACGCCGTTCAAACGCCGGACGCTGTCGGCAATCGCGGGAACCTCTTCGGTTATGCGCGCCTTGATGCGGAACTTGTCCGGGAGCGGATTCTCCGTGAGGAGCGCCGTGTCGATGGTACCTTGCGTCCGCTGGCGCAGCTCTGCGAGCGCCTGCTTCTTGGGAACGAACTGTACCGACGCGCACGCGCGGATCCTGCGCCAGAAAGTGCGCGATCGCGTCGGCCTGCGCGGGCGTCGCATCGGTACGCAGATACGCCGAAACCGAAATCTGATCGAGAAACTGACGGCCGGCGTCGGCGACGCGCGGCGCGCACGAAGAGAAAGAGCCCGAGCAGAACGATCGTAATCGCGACCGTTCCGATCGCGGTCATCTGCATGCCGGTGTTGCGCGTGAAGTTGCGCAGCACCTCACCCAGAAAGAACTTGACTTTCCCCGAGTCCAAGATAATAGTACCCCCGCTCCTCGTCGGTCGTGATGCGGCCGTCTTCCAGGCGTACGACGCGCCGGCGCATGCGATCCACGACGGCCTGGTTGTGCGTGGCGACCACGACCGTCGTCCCTTTGAGGTTGATGCGCAGCAGCAGCGCCGTGATTTCGGTCGTATTCGCCGGGTCGAGATTTCCCGTCGGCTCGTCGCAAAGCAAAATCTTCGGATTGTTCACGAGCGCGCGCGCGATCGCGGTGCGCTGCTGCTCGCCGCCCGAAAGCTCGCCGGGATACATGCGGCTCTTGTGCGAGAGTCCCACCAGGTCGAGCACGCGCGGCACCTGACGCATGACGTCGCGGGTGTGCGCGCCCGTCACCTGCATCGCAAAGGCAACGTTCTCCCAAACCGTCTTATCGACGAGCAGCTTGAAATCTTGAAACACGACGCCCAGATGCCGCCGCAGCGCGGGAATGCGACTGCGGCGCAGACGGTCGACGCGAATACCGTCGACGGTTATCTCGCCGGTGGTGGATTTGGCTTCCCGGTAGAGCAGGCGCAGGAGACTCGACTTTCCGGTTCCCGAGTCGCCCGACGAGGAAGACGAAATCGCCCTTCGCGATTTCGAGATTCACGTTGTCGAGGGCGCGTACTCCGTTGGGATAGACAAGCGAAACGCCGCGGAGGGAGATCATCGCTGAGAGAGGACTTTTAGGTCAGAGTAGGGGCTATACCTCCGCCATGGACTTCGATTTAACCGACGAGCAAAAGGCCATCCAGAGCCTGGCGCGCGAGTTCGCGCGCGACGAGGTTCGGCCGCGCGCGGAAGAGATGGATCGCAACGAACAGTTCCCCTACGAACTCGTTGCAAAGATGGCGGAGCTCGGGTTCATGGGCTTGCCGTTTCCCGAAGAGTACGGCGGCGCCGGCGCCGATACGGTGAGCTACGCGCTGGCGGTGATGGAGATCGCGCGCGCGGATGCCTCCACCGCGATCACGATGGCCGCGCACGTCTCGCTCGGAGCGACGCCGTTTTACCTCTTCGGAACCGAGGCCCAGAAGCAACAGTATTTGGTGCCGCTCGCTCGCGGCGAGATGCTCTGGGGCTTCGGTCTCACCGAACCCAACGCCGGCAGCGATGCCGGAAACGTGCAGACCAAGGCCGACCTGCGCGACGGAACGTGGGTCGTCAACGGCACCAAGGCTTTCATCACGAACTCCGGCACCGACATCAGCGGCGGCACGACGATCACGGCGGTGACGGGACGCCGCTCGGACGGGACGCGCGAGATCTCCAACATCATCGTTCCTCAATCCACGCCCGGCTTCACGCGCAGCCGCAAGTACGCCAAGATGGGCTGGCGCGCCTCGGACACCCGCGAACTCTCGTTTGCCGACGCCGCCGTGCCGGAGGAAAACTTGCTCGGGCAGCGAGGCGAGGGGTACCGTCAGTTTCTCTCCATTCTCGACGGCGGCCGAATCTCGGTCGCGGCCCTCTCGATCGGATTGGCGATGGGCGCCTACGACGAGGCGCTCGGCTACGCGCGCGAGCGCCACGCCTTCGGCAAGCCGATCAGCAAGTTTCAGGCGATCTCGTTTAAGCTCGTCGACATGCTCACCGAAATCGAGCACGCCAAACTCATGATGCTGCGCGCGGCGTGGGAAAAAGACCAAGGCCGCGATTACGTGCAGGCGGCGAGCTTCGCAAAGCTTTTCGCGGGCGAGCTCTCGCATCGCGTCGTAAACGAGGCGCTGCAAATTCACGGCGGCTACGGTTTCATGGACGAGTACCCGATTTCGCGCATGTATCGCGATCAGAAGATCAACGAAATCGGCGAAGGAACCAACGAAGTGCAGCGCCTCATCCTCGCGCGGCTCATGGGCTTGTAGCATCGCGTGACCGCCGAGCAAGGCTTTGCGGCAGCCTCGATCGTCGTATCGCTGATCGCGCTCGGGATCTCGACGCTGCTGCTCGGCCGGCAGAACAAACAACTCGAACACGAACGTAATGCGCTGGCGATTCTCGACGCGATCGCGCGGCTGACCGATCCCGCGATCGTCAGCGCGTTCGATCAGCTCGAAGGCATCGCGCAGCGATTTCCCGACGACGACGCGGTCCGACGCACCTTTCCCGGATCGCCGGACGACCGCGCGATGGTGCTGGTCGCGCAGTACGTCGAAACCGTAGCGTGCCTGGCGAGACGCGGGGTGCTCGACGCGTCGCTGCTCGTCGATGCCGTCGGCTTCATGCTCCGGTCGCGGTGGAACTCGATCCTCCCGTTCGTCGAACGGTGGAGGCGGGTCCGGGCGAACGACTACCTCTTCGAAAACTTCGAATGGCTTGCGATGTATAGCACCTGGTGGAAGGACACGCCGCGGCCTTCCGGCGATATCAACTACGACCCCAAACAGTTTGCCGGCATCGAGTTCAAAGTATAGGAGGCGATCCTACCATGGCCCAGCCACTCCGCACCGTCGTCGCCGCGGCGTTTCTCGCCGCGAGTCTCTCGGTCCCCGCGCTCGCGGCGCTCTCCGTCGGGAGTAAAGCGCCTGATTTTACGCTGCAAGCGAGCAAAGGCGGGAACGTGTTTACGTTCAGCCTGGCCGCGGCGCTCAAAAAGGGCCCGGTCGTGCTCTACTTTTATCCGGCGGCTTTCACCAGCGGGTGCACCGTCGAGGCTCACGAGTTCGCCGATGCGATCGATCAATACGCCGCACTCGGCGCCACGGTGATCGGCGTCTCGCACGATCCGATCGATACGTTGCAAAAGTTCTCGGTTAGCGAGTGCCGCAGCAAGTTCGCCGTCGCCGCCGATACCAACCAGGCGGTCATGAAAGAGTACGACGCCGTTCTGGCGCAGCATCCCCAGTACGCGAATCGAACCTCGTACGTGATCGCGCCCGACGGAACGATCATCTATACGTATACGAGCCTCGATCCATCGCAACACGTCTCGAACACGCTGGCGGCGCTGAAGACGTGGAAGGCCGACCACAGTTCGGCTCCGGCGCCGGCGTCGAGCCCGAGGCGCTAGCCGCCGAGTCTTTCGCGAGCTTCACGTCGACCGACTCCGGCTCGTCGATTCCGGCTTCGAGCGTCGTCGCGGTGAGATCGGCGTGAACTTCGTCGGGCAGCGAAAGGACCCGGTCGTACAGCACGTACGCCGAGAGCTCCTCTTTCTCCAGTGGGCCTCCGACGATGCGCGAGGATCCCTTGACGTCGATCGGAAGCATTCGTCCCGACCGCGTACGGGCGACCACATCGAGGGTCCACGCCGATGAATAGTAGTTCGCGGGTAAGACGACGGTATATGCGTAGCGCGAACTTCCGCTGAAATATCGCGGCGCGAGCATCGGTAACAACACGTACTGCACGGCGTCGATCAGCGGATATTGATTGCACGTAAGATCTCCGCTCGGATGCAGCGTGCATGCGACGGCCTGCTCGGGGCGCGGCTCGTGCCACCACCACTCCTGCGCGCGCACGAGGGTGCTTCCGTCCGGTGCATCCGTAAGATCGATCGTCAGCGTACCGGTGCCCGGTCCGGAGAGCGCGCCGCTCGCGCGATCGCTCACGTGCGCGCTCGAATAGCTCGAAAAGGCGTACTCGAGATGGCGCGAGCTCGCCGCCGGTGCCGCCGCGCACGCCGCGGCGATGAAAGCGCTACATGCGACGGCGGACCGCATCGAGCGTACCATACGCTGGGCTAAACCGCGTCGTCCTGTACGAAGAGCTGCTGCGTGCGCGGCAGCCGCTTTGAGCCGGTGCCGGTGTCGAGCGCGGTGATGGTGCGCGGCACCACGTCGATCGGCGGAATCTCCGCGAGCTCGTCCCCGGCAAGCGAGGCTTCGTCTTTGAGTTTGCGGCCCTGCGGAAGCAGCTTCGTTTCGTACGAGCCGACGGTCGCGTTGAACGCGTTGACCGACCGCTCGAGTTGTTTGCGGAGGTCGACGAGATGCTCGGAAAACTTGAGCGCGCGTTCGTAGAAGACTTTGCCGATCGTCGCAATACGCTTGGCGTTCTCTTCTTGGCGCAGCACCTGCCAGCCCATCGCGAAACTGCGCAGCAGGCTGATCAGCGCGAGGGGTCCGCTCACGAGCACGCCCTTGTCGAGCGCATAATCGATCAGCGCGGGATCCTCGCTGCAAGCCGAGCCGAGAAAGGCTTCGCCGGCGACGAACATCACCACGAAGTCGGCCGAGCCCTCTGCGGTTTGGTACGCTCGGCGAGCGAGCACGTCGACGTGGTCGCGCAGCGCGCGGGCGTGCTGCTTGACCAGCTTCTTGCGGGTCGCTTCGTCGGCGGCTTCGAGCGCGGCTTGCATGGCATCGAGCGGGGCCTTCGCATCGACGAAGACGCAGCGCTCGCCGGGAAGGTTCACGGTCATGTCCGGACGGACGCGAGCCTCTTCGAGCGCCACGGTTTGCTGCTCGACGAAGTCGCAGTGCGGGAGCATCCCGGCCTTCTCCACGACGTTGCGGAGCTGCATCTCGCCCCATTTTCCGCGCGATGCCGGATTGCGCAGGGCGGTCACCAGCGTCGAGGTCTGCGTCGTCAGGTTGACGGTCGCGTTTTCGAGCTGATTGGTGCGCCCCAGCAACTCGCCGAGCAACCGGTCGAACTCGCCGAGCTTCTGCGTTACGGGAGAGACGAGCTCGCCCACGCGCTCGCTGGCCCGCAGAGCGGTGCTCTCGCGCAGCTCGTTTTTTGCGCGCTCGAGCAGCGACTCGATCGTTTTCTCTTGCGCTCGTTCGGCATGCGCGAGCGAGGCGCGCAGCCCCGCGCTCTCGGAGCGTCCCGCAAGCCAGGCGATCGCCGCGCCGAGCGCGCCGCCGAAAAGGAAGAGGGCCAGCGCCGCCGCGATGGTCACGACGCCGGCTTCCCGAGGTAGGTCGTGAAACACGAGATGGTGCGCGTCCACGCATCGGCCGCCGCGGACGCGACGTACGACGCACGCTGATCGTCGAAGAACGCGTGTCCGGCCTCATCGTAGATCTTGATATCGTTGGGCACCGTCAGCGCCGCCGCGAACGCGCGCACGTTCTCGGCCGGAATTCCGGTATCGCGTCCGCCGTAACTGCCGCAGACCGGGATACGAACGTTCTTGGGATCGATGTCGGCGACGGCCCCGTAGAACGGCGCAACGAGCGCGAAACGTTCGCCCTCTTCGATCGCCGCAACCAGGGCGAGCTTGCCGCCCATGCAAAAGCCCGCGATCGCCGTCTTGGTGGCGGGAAACTTTGCGGCGAGCCAGTCCGCCGCCGCTCGCACGTCCGCAAGCCATACCGCGCGCTCGAGCTTTTGGGCATACGGGCGGAAGAGACTCGCGTCGGTTGCGCCGTCGCCATTGGGTGCGTCGAGGCGCGCATAAAGATCGGGCGCGATCGCGGCAAATCCGTTCTTTGCCAGACGACGGACGTAGTCGCGGATCGGCGTGTCGACGCCCCAAATATGCATCACGACCACCACCGACGGCGTCGCCGTGCCGCCTTTGACCGGCCATGCCGCATATGCCGAGACCGTCGATCCGTTACTGACGAGCGAAACGTGCTCGACCGCGATCGCCGGATCGTTCTCTGCGACGAGCGGCGGATGCGTGTGACCGAGCGTTTCCTGTGCCGCAAGCGGCGCGGTCGCTGCGACCGTCGCTGCCGCAGCGATGCCGACGAACGTGCCGCGGCGCAACTCCGGCGCGGGTGATTGGGTTGGGTCGATCTCCGGCGCGCTCATCATGCGACAACCTTCGCGCGCGCCGGGGAGCGAATCCTCGAACGTTGACTTCGAACGTTGGCGAACGTATGCGCGCTTTCCGCAGTCGAACGAGCGCGCGCGTCGCGCGATCGCGCTGCACTCCGAATCGCAGCACGCTCTTTCATCGTACGATCGCGAATCGCGGGCTTACATCGGCGTTCTCGCGGAGTATGCCGGGCGGCGCCAGACGAGCGGAAAACCAACGTACGCTCGAGCCGCTGCCGAGCGCGCCGAGCCGCCGGCGCCCGCAGGCTGCAAGCGCGGTCGTAGGCCCCGCGTCGGAAAACAGATAAGATGGAGGCTGTTTTGGAACAGACGCTCGTCAGCGTGACGCTGCCCGAAATGGGAGAATCGGTAACCGAAGGCTCGATCGTCGAGTGGCGCAAGCGCGTCGGTGACTTCGTTGCCGAGGGCGATCCGCTCGTGGAGATCACCACCGACAAGGTCGACGTGGAAGTTCCCGCGCCGTCGTCGGGCGTGGTGACGCAGATCCTGGCGCGCGAGGGCGAGACCGTCGCCGTCGGGGCGCGGCTCGCCGAGATCGACGCCTCGAAGACCGAGGGCGCCCCCTCGCCGAAGCGCGCCGCGCGGCCCAACGGGGCACCGCCGCCCACAGCTGCAGCCGAGCCTTCGCCGCGTAGGCCAGGTGAGAGCGTCGCCGACGCGCCGGCGCGGCGAACCGCTCAGCGCTTGGGCGTGGACCTGTCGCGCGTGCGCGGCAGCGGGCCCGAGGGACTCATCTTGCGCGGCGACGTGCTCGAGCAGGCCGAGCGTGCGCGCATGCTTCCGGCGTCGTCCGGTCCGCCGCTGCCGCCGATACCGCCGAACGCGACGCTGACGAAGCTGAAGGGTCCGGCCGCCGCGCTGACCGGCTACATGGAGCAGAGTCTCTCGATTCCGACCGCGACGAGTTTTCGAAGCTGCCGGTCGACGTGCTCGACGCGCGCCGCAAAGAGCTGCAACGGCGCGATCAAGGCCGCCGGCCGCACCGAGAAGGTCTCGTTTACGCACGTCATCGCGCTACGCGCTCGTGCGCGCGGCGCACGAGATGCCGTTCATCACGTATTCGTTCCGGCGCGACGACGCAGGTGCGCCCGCGTCGTCTCGAGCCCGGCATTCATCTCGGACTCGCGGTCGATACGCGAGCGCAAGGACGGCACGCGCTTTCGTTAGTCGTTCCCGTGATTCACAACGCGGGCGACCTCGACTTTGCCGCTTCCGCGCCAACGTACGAAGAGCTCGTAGCGAAAGCGCGCGAGAACAAGCTCGGCGCCGACGATCTGCAAGGCGCGTCGTTCACCCTGACCAATCCGGGCGGCATCGGCACCGTCGCCTCGGTGCCGCGATTGATGGCCGGGCAAGGCGCGATCATCGCCGCCGGCGCGATCGGCTATCCGCCGGGGTTTGCGACGGCCAACGAGCAGTCGCTGCGGCTGCTCGGCGTTTCGCAAGTGATGCAGATGACGAGCACGTACGATCATCGGGTGATTCAGGGCGCGCAATCGGGCGAGTATCTGCGCCGCGTCGACGAGCTGCTGCAGGGACGCAGACGGCTTTTACGAAGAGGTCTTCGCGTCGCTCGGACTTGCAGGCCGCACCTCGAGCCGCTCGCGTCGGCGCCGTCCGCGCGGCCGCCTCGACGCGCGGCGCCGTCCGACGAGATGCTGCGCGCGGTCGCCGCCGGCATGGCGATCGTCTCGGCCTACCGCCGCCACGGACATCTTGCGGCGAACCTCGATCCGCTCGGCGCCGAGCCGGTCGGCGATGCATCGCTCGAGCCGCAAACGTACGGTCTCACTCCGGCGCTGCAAAGCGCGATACCGGCCGCGGTGCTGCGCGTGAAAGTCCCGGGCAATACGCTGGCCGAGGTGCTTACCGCGTCTGAAGGAAACGTACAGCTCGACGATCGCGTACGAGATCGAGCACATCTCGAACGCGAACCAGCGCGTCTGGCTGCGCGATTACATCGAGTCGGGACGCAACAAGCTCAAGCAATCACCCGCAGCGCCAAATCGAGTTCCTCGAGCGGCTGACGCAAGTCGAAGCGTTCGATCGCTACGTTCGCAAGACGTTCCTGGGACAGAAGACGTTCTCGGGCGAAGGTCTCGACGTGATGGTTCCGATGCTCGAAGAGATGCTCGACATGCTCGCCGACGACGGCGTCGGTCACGCGGTGCTGGGCATGGCGCATCGCGGCCGCCTGAACGTCATCGCGCACGTCGTAAACATGCCGTACGAAGAGGTCATGACCGAGTTCGAAGCCGCGCAGTATCGCGGCAACCTCGGCGATGACGACGTCATGGGCGACGTCAAGTACCATCACGGCGCGACCGGCACGTTCACGACGTCGAAGGGCAAGAGCATCGCGTGACGCTCGCGCACAATCCAAGCCATCTCGAAGCGGTCGATCCGGTCGTCGAAGGCAGCGCCCGCGCGTTGCAGACCGACCACTCGCACGGCGTTCCGTCGCTAGACCGCAAGCGCGCGGTGCCGATCCTCATTCACGGCGACGCAGCTTTCACCGGACAAGGCATCGTTTCCGAAGTCTTCAATCTCCAGTCGCTCCCGGGATATCGAGACCGGCGGCACGATCCATCTGATCGCCAACAATCAGATCGGGTTCACGACCGATCCGGCCGACGCGCGTTCGACGCGCTACGCTTCCGATCTGGCCAAAGGCTTCGACGTGCCGATCGTGCACGTCAATGCCGACGACGTCGACGCATGCATCGCGGCCGTCCATCTGGCGATCGACTTCCGGCGTGCGTTCGGCCGCGACGTGCTTCATCGATCTCATCGGCTACCGGCGATTCGGACACAACGAGCAGGACGAGCCCGCCTACACGCAACCTCAGATGAGCGAGCGCATCAAAAACCATCCGACGGTGCGCGAGCTTTTTGCGAACAAGCTCGTCAATCAGGGAGTGCTCAGCGCCGAGCGCGCGCGCGAGATGGTCGAGCTCGCGACCGCGCGGCTGAAGCAGGCTCGTCATGCCGCCAAAGGTGCGCTCGCATCGCATATCGCGGGCCGCAAGATGTCGGGGAGCAACACGTTCGACGGTACCGTCCTCGCGCCGGTCGCTCGCGAGCAGCTCGTCGCGTGGTGCGATGCGCTCACGGCCGTTCCCGAGGGGTTCGCCCTCAATCGCAAACTGCGCTCGCAGTTCGAACGGCGCGCCGCAACGATCGCAGAGAAAGGCATCGTGGATTGGGGAACCGCCGAATCGCTCGCCTTCGCATCGCTGCTCTCCGCCGGCACGCCGATTCGCCTTACCGGGCAGGACACCGAACGCGGAACGTTCAGCCATCGTCACGCCGTCTTTCACCCGTCGGCTCCATCGCGCCCGGCGGCCCCTGGGCGGGAGATCGTGTGGATCCCGCTGCAGCATCTCGCGGCTGGGCAAGCCTCATTCGAAATCCGCAATAGCCCGCTCTCCGAGTACGCGTGCATGGGCTTTGAATACGGTTACTCGACGCAGCAGCCCGACGCGCTCGTGCTTGTGGGAAGCCCAGTATGGCGACTTCTTCAACGGCGCCGAGATCGTCGTCGATCAATTCATCGCCGCCGGGCAGGCGAAGTGGGGTCAAACGTCACGGCTGACGCTGCTGCTGCCGCACGGATACGAAGGCGGCGGTCCCGAACATTCTAGCGCGCGTCTCGAGCGGTTCCTGCAGCTCGTCGCCGAAGGAAATCTGCGCGTCGCGTACGCCGTCGGCCGCGGACAACTACTATCACTTGCTGCGCATGCAGGCGCGCTCGCCGATTGCCGTTCCGCTCGTGGTGATGACGCCCAAGTCGCTGCTGCGCGCCGAGAGCGCCGCCGGCAAGCTCGACGACATGGCGGAGGGCTCGTTCGCGCCGGTCATCGACGATCCGCGCGCGCTCGACCGCGCGGCGATCGACCGCCTGATCCTGTGCAGCGGGAAGATCTATCACGATCTGGTTGCGCACGCGGCGTACGCGCGCCTCACGCGCACCGCGATCGCGCGCATCGAGCTGCTCGCGCCCCTTCCGGTCGCCGACATCAATCGTCTCATCGCCGCGCTACCCGAATCTCAAGAAGCTCGTCTGGGTTCAGGAGGAGCCAAAGAATATGGGCGCGCGGGCGTTCGTCCGCCGCCGGCTCCTCGAGGGAAAGCGCGACGGATTCGACATCGAGTACATCGGCCGCGGTTATCGCGCGAGTCCGAGCGAAGGCTACGCCGGTCAGCACGCGGTCGAACAGGAGCGCATCGTGACGACCGCGCTCGCCGAGTAACCCGGGTTAGGGCAGGTTTCTCTGCGCGAACATCGCGCCGAGCAGCTCGTCGATCGCGGTCGCATCGACGAACGACGCCCGCGTCTGCGGGCCGAGGAACCCGCGAAGTGCCATCGAGTCGAAGAGCGCCAGCAGCGCGTCGTAATATCCGAGCACGTTGAGCAGCCCGATCGGTTTGTCGTGGATGCGAAGCTGGCGCCAGCTCAACATTTCGCAGAACTCGTCCATCGTGCCGTAGCCGCCCGGCAACGCGACGAAGGCATCGCTGAGACGCTCCATGAGCGCCTTACGTTCGTGCATGGTCTGAACGACGTGGAGTTCCGTCAGCCCCTCGTGCGCGTGTTCGGTCTTGGCAAGCGCCTGGGGAATCACACCGATGACCTCGCCGCCGGCCGCGAGCGCGGCATCGGCCACGACCGCCATCAGTCCGATACCGCCGCCTCCGTAGACCACGCCGTATCCCGCGCCGACGATGGCGCGCGCCGCGTCGGCGGCGGCACGCGCGTACGCCGGATCGTTTCCGGTGTTCGCGCCGCAAAAGACGCAAATTCGCTTCATGGTGCGCGCTTGGTCGCGGCGCGACGCGGTGCCTGCCGGTGAGCGTTTGGGTCGGCGTCGCGCTCGAGTTCGTATTGCTCGCCGCGCTCGCAGTCGCGCGCGCGACGCTGTGGACGTACGGCTCCGATACCGGGACCTTCGCCCAGATCGTGCACGACGCGTTCGGCGGCATGCGCAACGGCGTCGAGGCAGGCTCGCATTTTCGCTATCACTGGTCGCCGGTGCTGGCGGTGCTGTGGCCGCTCGTTGCGGCGACGCGCAGCGCGTTGCCGCTGCAGTTGGTGCAGGCCGCCGCGACCGTGCTCTGCGCGCCGCTCGTCACCGCGCTGGCGCAGCCGTACGTGGAGCTCCGGCTCGCGCGACGGCTCGGGTGGGTAACGCTCATCTATCCGCCGCTGCTGGCGCTGGGTTTCGACGAGTTTCACGAGCTCGGGCTCTTCACTCCGCTGGCCTTGGCGCTCGTGCTCTGCGCCGACCGGCGGCGTTGGTTATGGTTTGCGCTCGCCGCGCTCGGCGCGATCGGCTTGCGCGAGGATGCCGCGCTGACGCTCGTATTTTTCGGGGCAGCCCTGATCGTCGTTGCGTTGCGCGGCCGGCGAGCCGGGCGCGGCTTGCTCGAAGGCAGCTGCGAGCGGCCGCGAGCGGTCGCCGTTGCCGGAATCGGCATCGCTGCCGGCGCGTGCGCCGCGCTCGCGTTCTATTACGGTGTGGTAACGCCGCGCTTGGGCGGCTGGGTTCCGAGTCATTTTTACGTCTATCCGTTTGCAAACGGTCCGCTCGCGCTCGTCGCGGCGCCGCTGACGCAGCCGCTGCCGTTCCTGAAAGCGATCGTAACCTTTGGCCGCTTCACCTACGTGCTCGAGGCGCTCGCACCGCTGGTTTTTTTGCCGTTGCTCTCGTGGTGGTCGGCGCTCGCGCTGCCCGGCGCGGCGATCGTGCTGCTCGCGAACTCCGGATACGTTTGGCGAATGGGCGATCACTACGCCGCGTTGTGGATTCCGTGGCTTCTGGTGGCGACGATCGCGGCCATTGCGACGCTGGCGCGGCGCGCCGGCGCACTCTCCGCCACGCGTTGGACGACCGCGGCGGTCGCGGTTTGTGCGATCGTCCTCATCGCATTCGACCCGCTCCATCCGCTGCATTACTTGCATCCGTACTATCGCGATCTTGCCGACGCGCGCCGGGCGCTCGCCTGCGTGCCGGAGCGCGCGCCGCTCGCGACCTACGACGAGTGGTTCTCCGCCGTTGCGGCGCGTCGCCCCAATGCCACGATCGATCGAACCAACGGCGTACGCTATCTCGTCTACGCGGTCGACTTTCCCAGTGAGAACGAGCGCGTGCCGCCTTCGGTACTTGCCGCGCAGGTGGCGCGCGGTGAATATCGCATCGTCTGCCGGTACGGCAACGTCGTGACGTATGAGGAGAGCGGTGCGCACTAACATTCCCGGCCCGGGCCGTATCGAGACGCTGCGTGGGCTTCTGCCGGTGCCGTTCCGGCGGTTCCCGAGCTTCTTGCGCGAAACCGCGCAGCGCTACGGCAACGTCGTCGCGTTCTCGCTTCCGTGGCGCTCGTACGTCTTCGTCAACGAGCCGGCGATCGTCAAAGAGATCCTCGTCACCCAGCAGCACGCATTTATAAAATCGCTGGGCACGCGCGTGCTGCGCCTCTTGCTCGGCGACGGACTGCTGACCAGCGAGGATCCGTTACATCGGACGATGCGCCGCATCGTTCAACCGGCCTTTCATCGCGAGCGGATCGCCGAGTACGCGCGCATCATGGAGCGCGATGCCGGCGAGTTCTCGGCGCTTCTAGATCCGGTGCGCGAGTTCGATGCCCACGCCGCGATGACGGCGCTCACGCTGCGTATTGCGACCGAGACGCTCTTCGGCAGCGACGAGAGCGACTCGGCCCAACTCGTCGCCGACGCGCTGCGCCTGATGATGAACGAGTTTCCCGCGATGCTGACGCCGCTCGGCGCGCTTCGCCAACGCCTGCCCTTTCCGAACACGCGCCGTTTCTGGCGCGCCCATCGCCTGCTCGACGCCATCATTTACGGCTTGATCGCTCGCCGGCGCAGCGATCCGGCAGAACGTCACGACGCCCTTTCGCTGCTTCTCGCGGCCGCTGCAGATGACGAACTCTCTCACCCTGAGCGAGGCGAGCGGGGAGAGCGCAGTCGAAGGGCCGGCGACGAGCAGGTGCGCGACGAGATCATGACGCTCTTCATGGCGGGGCACGAAACGACCGCGAACCTCCTCACGTGGACGCTCTATCTTCTCGCGCAGCACCCCGAAGCGGACGAACGCACGTATGCCGCTGCGGATCGCGGCGATCGCGGATACCTAGAACGCGTGCTCAAGGAAGTGTTGCGGCTCTATCCGCCGGCTTGGATCATTGGGCGGGAGGCGCTGCGCGACGTCGAGTTTGCAAACGGCATGATCGTCCCGGCCAAGACCACGGTCTTTCTCGCGCCGCTCATCCTGCATCGGCGCCCCGAGTATTTCAGCCGTCCGGAACGCTTCGAGCCGGATCGGTGGCTTGATTTCGAGCCGGCACCCTTCGCGTACGTGCCGTTCGGCGGCGGCGCTCGCCGCTGCATCGGCGAAGAGTTTGCGATGCGAGAGGCCGCGATCGTGCTCGCCGCGATCGTGCGCCGCTATCGCTTTACGCTGGGGAACGACGCACGCGTCGGAATCGCACCGCTCGTAACGCTGCGGCCGGCCGGCCCGGTGATGCTGCGGCCGTTTGCGCGCGTTGCCGAGGAATCCTCAGCCGCGTCCTGAGCAGCCGGAGACTGCCTGCGGCTCCGAGTCACGATCGTGATAACTCTGCCGCCAGCAGCTGCCCGTCAGCGAACAGTAGCAGATCGAGATCCCGACGCGGGGCAGATCCTTGCGGAAGGGCACCACGAAAACTCCGCCCTCGATGCGCAGCACCGGGCGCGCCTCGTTTGCGGGGATCACTTCGCCGGCGCTCGGCGTGCTCGTCGTGAGCTTTACGGGCACCCCGGCGCGCACCGCCGCGCGTATTGCGGCCAGCGTTGCGGGCTCTTGCCGTGCGAGCGAATGAACGAGCGCCTCCAGTGAAGGCTGCGCACGGCCGTCGAGCGTCAACCTCGCCGAACGGACGATCGCCGGCCCCAGGCCGTCGTTTCGTAACTCGAGGTCGAACGTCGTCGGCGAGTTCGTGACGTCGAAGCTGACGTACGGCCAGACCGTCGCGCTGAACTCACTTGCGATCACGCGCGTTTGGTAGACGGTTGCCGCGGCCGCAATCGTGCTGATGAGCAACGCGCCGAGTGCGATGACGAAATCGAGCCGGAAGCGCCGCTCGTTCACTGTTCGAAAGCCGCGATGCTCTCGTCGGACGCAGCCGGTTCGACCCGTCCGCCGAGATACGTACCGAGAAACGCCTCGACGGCGGCGTTGAAGCGCCGCGTGTTCTCGGGACGCGCGAAGCCGTGGCCCTCATCGGGAAAGACGATGTATTCGACCGGCTTGCCGTTCTTGCGCATTGCCGCCACGATCTGATCGCTTTCGCGTTTGTTGACGCGCGGATCGTTCGCGCCTTGCCCGATGAGCAGCGGCACCTTGATCCGATCGGCCTTGAAGAGCGGGGACTGTGCGTTCAGAACGTCGGGCGAGTCGCCCATGCGCACCGCGAACGTGGCGCGCGCCGTCGACCAATACGGCGGTATGGACTGCAGCAGCGTATTGAGATTCGAAGGTCCGACGATATCGACCCCGGCCGCGAATGCGTCGGGCGAGAAGGCGACGCCCGCGAGCACCGCATATCCGCCGTAGCTGCCGCCCATAATCGCCACCTTGGCGGGATCCGCGTATCCTTGTGCCACGGCCCAGTTCTTGGCGTCGATCAGATCTTGATGCATCGTACCCGCCCACTGGCGGTTGCCCGCGTTGAGAAAGGCCTTCCCGTATCCGGTCGATGCGCGGAAGTTCACCTGAAGCACGGCATAGCCTCGGTTAGCGAGCCACTGCACGTACGAGTTGTAACCCCAAAAATCGCGCGCCCAGGGACCGCCATGCACGAAGAGCACCATCGGTAAGTTCTTGGGGGCAACCCCGACGGGAAGCGTGAGGTAGCCGTGAACGGTGAGTCCGTCACTGGCCTGGTACGAAATCGGCTGCATCGACGCGAGCCGGTATGTGAGCAGCGCCGGCCGCGAAACGAACAGGAACGTACCCGTACGAGTCGTCCGGTCGTAGGAGTAATACGCAACGGGTCCGTTGTCGACGAGATAGGAAACGATGACGCGTTTGCCGTTGGCGGTGCTTCCGAGGAAGCCGATTTCCCCGTCATGCAGCTTGTGCAGCGCGTCGAAATCCGGCTGGTACGATGGATCGAGAACGTCCCATTCGACGCGGTCGCGGGCGAACGAGACCGCAACGAGCTTACGCGTCTTTGCGTCGATGAGCGGGTTTCCGACGTCGTACGTCGGATCTGCGGCCACGACTTTGAACGCGCCTGTGCCGAGGTCGTACAGAAGGAGGCGCGACGAGTTCGCGCCGACGCTCGACGAAACGTAAAGCGACCGGTCGTCCGCGCTGAACGCCACCGGCGCGATCTGATCGTCGGCCGATGCTTTCAGCAGCGTCTGCCAGGGCGAGGCTGCGTTGGCGCGCACCAAGATCGCGCTCGAGCCGTCGGGATTGTTCTGCAGCGCAGCGCGGACGGCGAGCGTATTGTCCTCCAGCCATGCGCCGACGGTGCCGGGATTGCGCGCATCGAGCGTGACCGCCGCCGTGTTGAGATTCACGCGATAGACGTCGAAGACGCTGGGGTCGCGCCGGTTGGAGAGAATCAGCAACGTATTGGGATGATGCGGATCGACGTTCTCGATGTCGGATCGCACCTTGTCGCCGAACGGCGTCAGGTCGCGCGTGCTCTTGGTCGCCACGTCGGTTTGAAAGACGTGGAAGTTTTCGTTCCCGCCGCGGTCTTGTTGGTAGAGCACGTGTTTCGAATCGGCCTGCCAGACGACGTTGCGAATCGGACGCGAGGGATCGCTCGCGACCACGCGGTCGTCGCTTCCTCCGATCGTGCGGACCCAGATCGAAAGCACGCCGTTCGACGGGGCGAGATAAGCCAGCATCGCGCCGTTGGGCGAGATCTCCGGCGAGGCTTTCTCCGGATTGCCAAAGAGCACCGACCGCGGGATGAGCGGCGGCAGGTCGGCGCGGACCGGGAGCGGACCGGCGAGCGCGAGCGTGCCGCAAAGCGCGGCCGCGACGGCGATCCGGGCGATCGCGCCGTTCATGCGAGCACGAGTTCTTCGTCGCCCACGCCCGCACGGCGAATTGCGTCTCCGATCATCTCGTCGGCGATTTCTCGCACGTTCCACCGCGCCTGCGCTTCGGGAGCCAACTGGTCGATCGGATCGAAATAGACGAACGCTTTGCCGGGCTTGACGCTCGGTGCCGCATAGACGGCGATACCGTTGGTGCGATCGTAATACTCGTAGGAGTGGACGTCGCGTTTGCCGCCGCCGCCCGGCGCGTCGCAGACGAACGTCGGCGTGTTGAAGCCGGCCGTACTGCCGCGCACGAACTTCTCCGTGTCGGTGGCCGTGGAGATCGTCGTTCGCAGCTCTTCGACGCCCTTGACCATATCGTGCATGTAGACGTAGTACGGGTGGACGTTGAGGTGACCGAGACGCTTGACGAGCAGCTGCATGCGGTCGCGCGTATCGTTGACGCCGCGGATCAGCACCGATTGGTTGCGGGTGAAGATGCCGCGCTCGAAGAGCACGCGCATCGCCTTCTGCGTGATCCACGTGATTTCTTCGGGCGCGTTGAAATGCGTGTGCAGAACGACCTCCTTACCGAGCGTTCGCCCACGTTCGACGATCGCCGTGATCGCGTCGACCCACTCGGCGTGGGTCAGGATCTTCATCGGCATGACCGCAGGGCCTTTGGTCGCGAAGCGCATCCGCCGAACGTGAGGAATGTCGAGCAGCGCGTTGCCGATCAGCTCGATGTTTTTGGGCGGAAGCTGATAAACGTCGCCGCCGGAGATGACGATATCCTCGAGCTCGGGGCGCTCGGCAATATATTCGAACGCTTCCTGCCACTGTTTGGGCGACTTTGCAAGCGCGACTTTATCGACGTTCTCGGTATCGGGACCGATGGCGTAACTGCGCGTGCAGAAGCGGCAATAGACCGGGCAGACGTTGAGCGGGAGGAAGAGCGCCTTGTCGACGTAGCGATGCACGAGGCCGGGAACCGGCGAGTCCTCCTGCTCGTGCAGCGAGTCGAGCGTGAGGCGCGGATGATCGGGCAGCGACGTGGATGCAAGCGGAATGAATTGGCGCCGGATCGGATCGTTAACGGCGTCGTTCCAATCGATGAGCGAGATGGCATAGGGCGAAACGCGCACCGCCATCGGCGCGCGCCGAAAGCCTTCCTCCGCGTCGCGGTAGAACTCGGGCGAGCAGACGCCGCGGATCGTTTGCAGCAGCTCTTCGGCCGTTTTGACCGATTGGCGCTGCTGCCATAGGTGATCGAGGAACGTCGTTTCGTCGATCTCCGCATACGCCGGAATGTGGCGCCAGAACTCACCCTGCTTCAGCTGCTTGTAGGCGAACTGCTCGGGGGGCACCGGCGGCTTGAGATGCCGGTTCGTAACGGTAAGGGTCTCGCTCATGATTGCTTCCTCGCGTAGATGGCGTTGAAATGATCGTGCACGGCAGGATGGTCTCGCAGCGTCTGCAGCGCGAGATCGGCGTGGCCTTTCGTGTAGCCGTTGCCGATCATCATCGTGACGTCGCGGCCGACGCCTTCCGCGCCGAGCGCCGCGGCGGTGAACGACGTAGACATCGAAAAAAAGTAAACGATTCCGCCGTCGCGGGCGCAGAGAATGGACGCAAGTTCCGTCCCGGGGACGTTGACGCAGTTCACGACGAGATCGGCGAGCTCGGGCGCGATCGCGGCGACCGCTTCGCTGGTCTGCAGCGCGTTGCGTGCGTCACCGACGACGAGCTCGTCGACGAGTCCCTCGCGCTCCAGCAGACGTGCGGCGACGGTCGTCCCGTTGGGCACGATGCCGATCACGCGACCGTCGGGTCCGACGCGCTTCTTTGCCTGCGCGCACGAGAGCACCCCGCTCTTACCGTCCGCGCCGACGATTGCGACCGTTTGCCCCGGCGCGCAGAGGCGGCGCACTTGGGCCGGCGCGCCGGCGACGTCGAGCACCGCGAGCGCTACCCCCTCGTCGATATCGCCGGGCAGCCGGGCCCAGAGGCCGCTCTCGAAAAGAATCGCTTTGCCGCGGATCCAGATGCGCCCGGTGGCGACGTCGACGCGCTCGATACGCTCGATATGCAGCGGCGTCAGCGTCAACGAAACGAGCGAGGCGATGCGATCGCCGGCGCGCAGGTCGAGCTTGCTCGCGAGCGCCGCACCGATTTCGACGACCCGTCCAACGAACATGCCGCCGCTGCCGGTGACCGGATTATGCTGCTTGCCGCGCTCGCCGACGATCTCGCGGACGCGTTCGCCGATGCGCTCGGCGTCGGCACCGCACGAATCCGCGATCTGCTTGAAGGAAGCCGAGTCGATGTTCAGCGCGTCGACCTCGCACAGGATCTCGTTGGCTCCGGCGATGGGAGTGTTGTCGATCCGCCAGGCGTCCTGCGGCATTGCGCCGGTCGGTTCGACGACGCGGTGCGCGCCGAGCGGATGCGCGCGCGAGATCGAGGGCGCGGTCATCGGACGCTGACGCCGCCGCGTTCGAACGGCATGCTCAGCACGACCGTCGTTCGGGTGCGCGCCATGCCGGGCGTGGCCTTGAGCCGCGCGAGCAGCTCGTCGAGATGCTGCGTCGAGCGCGTGACGACTTTGCAAAGAAACGTCTCCTCGCCGGCGACCGAATGGACCTCGCAAATCTCCGGCATCTCGCTGAGCCGCGCGCGTGAAGTCGTCGTATTTACAGTCCGGCGAGGTATAACAGCTGACGAACGCGGTCAAGTGGAGGCCGAGCCGCTCGGAGTCGAGATGGGCGGCGTAGCCGCGGATGTAGCCCCGCTGCTCGAGCCGCTTGACGCGATCGTGCACCGCCGGCGCCTTGAGCCCAACGAGCGAGCCAAGCTCGGTAAAGGTCGAACGAGCGTTGCGCTGCAACGCATCGAGGAGCTGGAGGTCGAGCTCGTCGAGCTCGTCGTTGATCATCACCATATTCGACATAGGAGGCTATTTGCCGAAGAATATTCGGCTTGTCAACAATAACACCATAAATCCATTCGGCGCAAGCCGCCGCTTGGAAATCGTTCTGACGCTCGTGGCGGGGCTGACCTCCGGCTGCACTCGCGGGGGTCCGAGCGCCCCGCCGGCTGCAGTACGGTTCGATCTGGCGGCCGACCCCCGTTCGCTCAATCCGCTCTTTTCCAATCCCGACGCGGCCTCCGTCGAGCAGCAGATCTCTCGCTTGACTTTCGAGCCATTCGTGGATCTCGACGCGAGCGGGCGCCCGGTCCCGGTCCTGCTCAGCGAGATTCCGTCCCGTGCCAACGGCGGAGTCTCCCCCGACGGGCGCACCATCCGCTATCGGCTGCGTCCGGGCGTTCGCTGGAGCGACGGCCGTCCGGTGACCGCAGATGACGTCCTCTTTACGCTCCGGGCGA
The DNA here is from genome assembly GCA_963699435.1 of Vulcanimicrobiota bacterium. Lineage (GTDB taxonomy): Bacteria > Vulcanimicrobiota > Vulcanimicrobiia > Vulcanimicrobiales > Vulcanimicrobiaceae > Cybelea. The sequence continues at coordinate 128,347 of CAVOTV010000006.1, read as the reverse complement.
TCCTCGATCCGCACAACCCGGTCCGTTCGCACGAAGGGTACGACCTGATCGCGCTCGCTCGCGCGCCCGATGCGAAGACGGTGATCTTCCGTCTGAAACGGCCTTGGGCTCCCGCCGTGACGACGTTTTTTCCGACGGCTTCTCGCCGCAGTTCGTGCTTCCGGCGCACGTGCTCCGCGCGCAGACGCCGCTTGCCCGGGCGGCATTCAACGCATCGCCCACGGTCGGCGACGGACCGTTCCGCTTCGTCTCGTGGAGGCGCGGCGAATCGTTGCGCTATCGAGCCAATCCGCGCCTACTGGCGAGGTGCGCCGCCGGTGGCCGAGCTCTCGATTGGAACGATTCCCGATCCATCCACGAACCTGTTGATGCTGCAGATCCGGCGCGCTGGATTGGAATCTGATCGCGCCGGCGCAAATTGCCGTCGTCCGCCGCGATCCGCAACTCGAGTTCCGAGTCGTCCCAACGGCCGTCGTCGCAGGGCTTGCGCTCAATACCTCGCGGCCGCCGCTCGACGACCTCCGAGTTCGGAGGGCGCTCGCGATGTCGATCGACCGCAATGCGATCGCCGCCAAGATCACGCTGGGAGTCTATCCCGTCACCAACATGATTCAGCCAAGATTCTCGTGGGCATTCGATCCGGCCGTGCGCGAGCCCGGATACGATCCGCGCGCTGCAGACCGGCTTTTTGACGACGCCGGCTGGCGGCGCGGCCCCAACGGCTTTCGGCAAAGCGGCGGTACGCCGTTGCATTTGACGTACGTGCAGTTTCCGGAGATCGGCGACGGGCGTACGCGTCGCCACGACCGTGCAGGCCTCGTTGCGCGAGCGCGGACTCGACGTCACGATCAAAGCCGTGAGCAACGCGCAGCTCTTCCTTCCACGTACGGGCGTGCTCGCAACCGGCAGACTTTGATCTCGCGTACGTTCCGTGGACGATGGGGGCCGATCCCGACGATTCGGCAGTTCTCGCCTGCGGCGCACCGTCGAATTACATGCGATGGTGTGACCCGCGCGTCGGTCGCTTGGAGCGTGCCGCCCTAGCGGCGACGCGGACGAGCGAGCGCAAGCGTCTCTACGCGCAGATCGGGAACATCGTTGCCGAGCAAGTTCCGGTTCTCTACTTATTCAACGCCGACTACGTTTACGCGTATCGGCGGCGCCTGCACGGCTTCGCGCCGAACGCGTTCGTTCCGACGTGGAATGCCTACGGCAGTGGCGGCTGCAAGTAGGAACTTACCGCCCGGTAGCGTCCGAACGCTCGTCCTGGAATGAGCGCTCTCTTTCAAGCGGCCTCATGATCGGAGTTTTTCCTTGCGGCGGCCGCATTTTGCTGCGGTCATGAGTTTCATCGTGCTGCTCGGCGGCTTGATCACGATACCCACGCTTCCGATCTCGCAGTATCCGCAGATTTCGCCGCCGACGGTCACCGTCACGTCGCAGTATCCGGGCGCCATGGCGGCGATGGTCATGCGCTCCGTTACGTCGCCCGCTCGAGATCAACATCAATGGCGCCGACGGCTTGCAATACATGCAGTCGTATTCGAGCGCGAACGGCACCAGCGTCATCACTTGCACCTTCGCGTTGGGGACCGATCCGACGACCGACCAGACCAACGTGCAGCACGGCGTCGATTTGACGCTCGCGCAGCTGCCGACCGCCGTGCAAAATCAAGGCGTCACCGTCGAGAAGAGCTCCGGCAACATTACGATTGCGGTCGCGATGCTCTCCACCAGCTCCGCAGTTTCCGACGTCGCCGTCAGCAACTATGCCGACCTCAACGTGATCGAGAATCTCAAGCGCGTTCCCGGGCGTCGGCCAAGTCGAAGTGCTCGGCGACCGTACGTACGGGATGCGGATCTGGGTCGATCCGCACAAGCTCGAGGCGAACAACGTCTCGCTCGACACCGTGATCAACGTCATCAAGCAGAACAACGCCGACGTCGCGCCCGGCGCGATCGGCCAGCCGCCGACCGACGGGCCGCCAGCCGTTCCAGATGCCGATCAAGGTCAACGGGCGGCTGCACGACGCCCGACGAGTTCAAGCAAATCGTCGTTGCAGGCGCAGCCGAACGGCGGCTACGTGCGCCTGGGCGACGTCGGCGCACGTCCAGCTCGGCGCGCAGAACTACATCACCTCCGCCCGCTACGACGGCACAGACGGCCGTCGTGCTGGCGATCGAAGGCGAGCCGACGGCGAACTCGCTGCAGATCTCCCAAAACGTCCGCTCGACGATGGCGCAGATCTGCCAAGACCATTCCCGCCCGGCTACGATTACAAGATCGCCTTCGACACGTCCGACTTCGTGCAGCGCCTCGATCAAAGAAGTCGATCGTGACGCTGCTGATCGCCATTCTGCTCGTCATGCATCGTCATCTTCATATTCCTGCAGAGCTGGCATAGCATCCTGATCCCGGCGATCACCATCCCAGTCTCGCTGATCGGGACCTTCGCTGCGATGAAGCTGCTCGGCTTCTCGATCAACACGCTGACGCTGTTCGGATTGACGCTCGCGACGGGACTGGTCGTCGACGACGCCATCGTCGTGCTCGAAAACATCGTGCGCCACATCGTCGACGATAAGGCGAGCAAGTTTCGAAGCCACCGTCGCGAGCGATGAACGAGATCGGCGGCGCCGTCGTCGCGACCTCGCTCGTCCTGATGTCGGTCTTCGTTCCGGTCGCCTTCCTGCCCGGGACGACCGGCTTGCTCTTCCAGCAGTTCGCGCTGACGATCGCGGCTTCGATCTGATCTCGCTCTTTACGGCGATGACGCTGGCGCCGGTCTTGACGTACGAGCTCGTTCACGGGCGCCGAGCCGACCAAGAATCGCTTCTTGCTGTGGTTCAACGACAGGCTGCACGCGATGACCGCATGGTATCAGGGCAGGGTTCCGGTGCTCATCAAACATCAGAAGGCGATGCTCGGGATCTTCCTCGGTGCGCATCGTTCTGCTCGGCGTCGCTGTTCAAGTTCACGCCGACCGGATTTCATCCCCAACGAAGATCAGAGTCTGCTTTACGTTTTGGTGACGCTGCCGATTCAGTCGTCGATGGATCAGACCAGCGCCGCCGTGCAGAAGCTCGAACAGATCATGCTGGCGATGCCGCAAGTCGAAGCGGCGACGTCGGGCATCGGATTCGGCTTTGCGAACAACAGCTCGAATCAGGCCACGATCTTCCTTCAGCTCAAGCCGCTCTCCGAGCGTCACGGGCGTCCAAAACTCGTCGCTCGCGATTCAGTACGATCTCTACCGGCGTTTCCAAAGCATCGCCGGCGTCAAGGCGTTGCCCGCGAATCCGCCGGCGATTCCCGGGCTCGGCTCGACCGGCGGCTTCGCGATCGAAGTCGAGGACATCAACAACCTCGGGCCTGCCGACGCTCAATAAAGTCGGCAACGCGATTCTCGCCGACGCGAAGAAGGATCCGACGCTCACGCAGATGCGCCTGCCGACGATCTTCACCGGCACCTATCTCGTTACCGAAGTTCGATCGCTCGAAGGCGCTCGCGTTCGGCGTGTCCCGCACAGCGTTCTTCAATACGATCAACGGCACCACGGGCTCGACTTCGTCAACTTCTTCGACTACGGCACCCGCTCGTATCAAGTGCTCGTGCAGGCGCGATGCCGGCCAGCGCACCGCGCCCTCACGATCTCATCCGCATCTACGTAGCGAACAGCGCCGGCGCGTCATGCCGGTCTCGCCAGTTCCTGAAGTCCGATTACGCGACACGACAACGTCTCGATCATGCGGTTTAACGAGTACAACGCGATGGAGATCGACGGTACGAACCCGGCCAGCGGCAGCTCAGTCGGCGCGCTCAATCACCATGATCCGCTCGCCGCTCCGAGAAGCACGTCGCCGACAATCTGCCCTTCGGCATGAGCTACGATTGGAGCGGCATCGCGCGCCAGCAAGTTCAGAGCGGTCCGCAGACCATCGCGGTTTTTGCGATGGGCCTGCTCTTCGTCTTCCTGGTGCTTGTCGCGCAGTACGAAAGCATGACGACGCCGTTCGTCATCATGCTCGCCGTGCCGGTCGCGCTGCTCGGCGCGATCGGCGGCATCTTCATCCGCCGTCTTGACCGAGATTGGCCAGCCACATCATCCATTCGAACATCGCGGGCCATCCGGTGCCGATCCCGATTACGTCGAGCGACATCTACGCGCAGATCGGCTACGTTATGCTGATCGGCCTGGCGGCGAAGAACGCGATTCTGATTGTGGAGTTCGCCAACCAGCTGCGCGAGCAGGGCAGCGACCCGATCGATGCGGTCACGCACGCCGCCGCGACGCGGCTGCGGCCGATCTTGATGACTTCGATCGCGTTCATCCTGGGGATCCTTGCCGCTCGCTTTCGCCCACGGCGACGGCGCGCAACTCGCGCATCTCGCTCGGCACCGCCGTGCTCGGCGGCATGATCGTTTCGACGGTGATGAACCTCGCGATCGTTCCGGTACTCTATATCGTCGTGGTCAACTTGACCGAGCGCAAGAAGCGCAAGAAGGAGGCCAAGGTTCTTACGCGCTCCCCGGAGAAAGCCGGCCACGGCTAAAACCCCTTGACCGCGGCCGTTAGCGCGTCGATCGAGGCTTTCGCGTCGCCGAAGAGCATCGAGGTGTTCGGCATCTCGTAGAGCGGATTGTCGATGCCGGCGAAGCCGGAGCGCATCGAGCGTTTGAGCACGACCACGTTTGGGCTTTGTCGACGTCGAGAATCGGCATGCCGTAGATCGGCGAGCTCGGCGACGTTGCGCGCGGCCGGATTGGTGACGTCGTTGGCGCCGATCACCAGCGCGACGTCGGCCGTCGGAAACTCGGGATTCACATCGTCCATGTCGAGCAGCTGTTGTACGGCACGTTCGCTTCCGCGAGCAGCACGTTCATGTGACCGGGCATGCGCCCCGCAACCGGATGGATGGCATACGAGCACCTTCACGCCGCGCTTTTCGAGCTGATCGGCGAGCGCCTTGACGCTGTGCTGCGCTTGCGCGACCGCCATGCCGTAGCCAGGCACGAAGATCACCTTGGAAGCGTATGCGAGCATCACGCCGACGTCGTCGGCGCTAGCGCTGCGGACTCTGCTGCGGGCCGCCGCTGTGCTCGCGGCGGCTCCGTTCCACCCGCCGACCCGAAGGCGCCGAAAAGCACGTTGGTGAGCGGACGGTTCATCGCGCGGCCCATCGCACGGTTAGGATCGTACCGCTCGCGCCGACGAGGGCACCGCAGATGATCAGCAGCGTGCTGTCGATTTCGAAACCCGTGATCGCGACGGCGACGCCCGGTGAACGAGTTGAGCAGCGAAATCACGACCGGCATGTCGGCGCCGCCGATCGGCAGCACGAAGAGGACGCCGAGCAGCAGCGCGGCGAGCAGAAGGCGAGGAATCCCCACGCCGGCAGCGTGCCGAGCGCGTACGACGAACCAGACCCCCAAGCCCGACGATCGCGAGCAGGACGAGCCGCGTTGACGACCTGCTGCCCGGGATACGTGATCGGCCGACCCGTCATCAGCTCTTGCAGCTTGAGAAACGCGACGATCGAGCCGGCGAAGCTGATCGCACCGATGATCGCCGAGAGCACGAGCGAGACGGCGACGACGGAGTCGATCCCGCCCGGCCGGCGGCCCGATGAAGAACTCGATCGTCGAGATCAGCGCCGCGGCGCCGCCGCCGGCGCCGTTGTAGAGCGCGACCATCTGCGGCATCGCGGTCATCTTGACTTTCAGTGCCGCGTAGATGCCGACGACGCCGCCGATGACGATGCCGATCGCCGACCGCCCACCAGCCGACGCCGCCGCGTCTGCACGAGAATCGCGACGAGTGCGACGAGCATGCCGACCATCGCGAAACGGTTGCCGCGCCGCGCCGTGGCGGGCGAGTTCAGTTCGTGCAGGCCGTAGGATGAAGAGCGCGATCGCGACCAGATCGGCCAGCGAGGTACCGATCGTCGAGTCGGCGCTCACTTGCCGGCGCTCCTTGCGCTTGAACATCTGGAGCATTCGCTCGGTGACCGCGAAGCCGCCGAAGACGTTGATCGCGCCGAGCGTTACGGCGGCCACGGCGAGAATCGTACAGGCCGGGCCGTGGTCTCGCCGCCGAAGAGCCGCGCGACGATGACGATCGCGCCGGCGAGCACGATGCCGTGAATCGCGTTGGTCGCCGACATCAGCGGCGTGTGCAGCGTCGTCGGCACCTTCGAGATCACCTCGAAGCCGACGAAGACCGCCAACACCAGCACGGTAAGCAGCTCGATGTAATGGGCTGGATGTCCGTCACGCAGCCTCCTCCGATCAGCACGGCTCCGTCGTCGCGCGACGACGGCGCCTTTGCGACGTCGTCGTTCAGGATCGATGGTCAGCGACTCCGTCTTTGATCCACGGCGAGAGCAGAGCGATAAACGTTGCGCGAATAGAGGCGGCTCGCATCGGTCAGGCATCGTGCCGGGCAAGTTCGTCGTGCCGACGATGCGTCACGCCGTTGGGCGTCGTGACGATCTCGCCGCGGCACCGTCAGCGCGCAGTTTCCGCCGGCTTCGGCGGCGAGATCGACGATGACGCTGCCCGGTTTCATCGCAGCGACCGCCGCTTCGCTGATCAGCATCGGCGCCTTGCCGCCCGGGCACGAGCGCGGTCGTGATCACGACGTCGTTCGCGCCGATCTGCTCGACCATCCACGCGCGCTGGCGCTCCTGCTGTTCGGGCGTGAGCTCCTTGGCGTAGCCGCCGGCTGCCTTCGGCGTCGCCGCCGAGATCGAACTCCAGGAACGTCGCGCCGAGCGACTGCACTTGCTCTTTGACGACGGCGCGCACGTCGTAACCGCTGACGACGGCGCCGAGGCGACGGGCGGTCGCGATCGCTTGCAGCCCGGCGACGCCGGCGCCGAGCACCAGCACTTTCGCCGGTGGAATCGTTCCGGCGGCCGTCGTGAGCATCGGAAAGAACTTCGGCAGCGTCGGACGCCGCCAGCAGCACGGCTTTATAGCCGGCGATGTTGCTTTGCGACGAAAGCGCGTCCATCGACTGCGCGCGCGTGATGCGCGGAATCATCTCCATCGCCAGCGCCGTGATTTTCGCCTGCGCGAGGCGCTGCAGTAGCTGGGATCGCCGAGGGGATTGAGAAAGCCCACGACCACGGTCTGCCGCGACGCAGTGCTCGCGAGAATCGTCGTCGCTCGGGCGGCCGACGGTCACGACCAGCGCCGGCGCCCGCCACGAGCGAGCCGCGTCGTCTGCGAAGCGTCGCGCCGGCGGCTTCATAGAGTTCGTCGGGAAACGCGGCGGCGATCGCCGGCTCCGCGCGGCACGCGAACGCCGACACCCGACTTAGCAAATCGGAGACCGTTTCGGGCACGAGCGCAACCCTGCGCTCCTTTACGGCAGCCTCGCGAGGAACGGCAACGATCATAGCCCCGGCTCATACGGCCTAGGACGTACGCGGCCCTCCGCAGCCGGGGGATTCTACGCGACGATGACCGCGTTCGTCAGATGGCCGATCTTCTCGATCCAGACGTCGAGTGACGTCGCCGTCGGCGAGAAACTCGGGCGGATTTCGCGCGAAGCCCACGCCCGCCGGCGTGCCCGTCGCAATCACGTCGCCCGGAAGCAGCGTCATCCCCTTTGAGAGCTCGGCGATTAGGCGCGGGATCGGAAAGATCATGTCGGCCGTATTAGCGTGCTGCTTCTCGCACGCCGTTGAGCTCGAACGAAATCTGCGAGCGACTGCGGATCGCCGATCTCTTCGGGTGTGACGATCCATGGACCGATGGGACAGCTCGAATCTAAGCTTTTGCCCTTGAACCATTGGCCGTGCTCTCGCTGAAGGTCGCGCGCGGTAACGTCGTTGAGGGCCGTATAACCGAAGACTGTGTCGAGCGCTTCGTCAGCGGAGACGTCTTTGCACCGCGCACCGATGACGACGGCAAGCTCGGCCTCGAAGTCGTACTCGTTGGAGAGCCGCGCGTCCAAGTGGAGCGTGGCGCCCGGCGCGGCGATTGCGGTCGTCGCCTTGGTAAAGAACGTCGGTACGGTGGGGAGTTTCAACTCGCGGCCGAGCGCGCGAGCACCCTCGCGGGCGTGTTCCATATAGTTGCGTCCGACGCAGAACACGTTGCGCGACGGATGCACGGGTGCATCGAGCGCGACGTCGCCGAGCGGGACGAGATCGTCTCCGGTGTGCCAGGCGATGCGCTCGTGCGGTGCGAGTTCGATGTACTCGAGCAGCGTTGGCGTGCCGATGGTGCGGATGGCCGCGCCTTCCAGCACGCCCGGCAGCGTCCGCCCGTCGGGGGCGCGATACGTTACGAACTTCAAGCCGGAGGTAAGGTAGGTGCCTTCGTCGGTTTCGGCGTCGTCACGCCTCGAATCTCGTTCAGTGACGGGAGCTTGGAGTTCTGCTCCTGCTGCTTGTGCTGCGCGGCTGCCTCCGCGGCTTGGGCGGCGGCGGCTTGCTTCTGCGCCATCTGAATCATGATGGTCGCGGCCCCCGGATCGTTTGCCCACGAGCCGCCCTTCGAGATGATCGAGACTTTGCGCGTCACGCTCTGATTCTTCGGGTTGTAATCGTACGTGATTCGGTAGAGACCGACTTGTGCGGTTCCGTCGGGGTGTCGAATCCACATCTGCAGCGCGTTGCCGTACGTTTGCAAGTTGAACGACGCAACCTTCGAGGGTTTCGTCGACTTCACGCGGACGACTTGTCCCTTGGTATTGACTTCGACGTCGACTTCGGCATGAAGCGGAAAGTCGGGCAGGTGCATTTTCACGCTGGTCGCGGTCGGCTTGGGCGTGGGCGTGGCCAGGGCCGGGCCGGCTCCGGCGGCGGCGAGTAGCGCGAGCGCAAACATCGAGCTAGCGCGTAACGAGCGTAACGATACTTTCAGTTGCGCGACAGCACCGCGAACGGATGCCCGCACGAGCCGCATGCCACGACGACTTGGAAGTGCGCCTTTCTCGCGCACGCTGCGTCGCTTCGCCCGCGCCCTCTTCGAAGCCGCAAAAGCGGCATCGCGTCGAGGTCGGTCGCTCTCCTGCCGCCTGTTCGTCCACGACGCTGGCGCTTTACGCGGGCCCGCCACTTCGACCTGCCGAAACAGCGGGGACCGATGTGCTCCGCTCGTTTACTGAAACTTGGTAAACTGCTCGTTCCGTCGCGCTCGCCGTGACGGCCGCATCGGGCCGGCACGCGCCGAGCGGCCGATCGTCGATCTGCACCGCCTCGATGCAAACTTTCAACTCTTTGCGGCGGATTCTAGCGTTCCGTGGAAGCCGACTACGGTCCGGCTGGATACCTATTCGAGCGCGCCCGTCGATTTTTCGGTGTACGAAGTCGATCCCGCCGACGTGTTAACGGCGGGTTCGAATTTTCAGCCCGCGTGCGATCGATACAGCCGGGCGCCGCACGACATTCGTCGTTCACCTTCACGCCGCCGGGCGGCTATCAATTTCAATCGAACGACGTCGACGTTCCGCTCGGTAGCGCGCGAAGGTTTCTTCGTCGTCGAAGCGCGCCGCGGCGACGTCGGCGAACAAGTATGGATCAATCGCTCGCGCGTCGGCCTGATCTCGAAAGAAACGCCGAGCGGCTTGCTTCTATACGGCACGGATCTCGGCACGCGGCATGCCGCTGCGCGCGGATGCGCGTGCAGCTCGTCGTCAATCGCGAGTTCGTCACGGCCCTGACCGACGGCGACGGGCTCGTTCGATGGAACCGATCGCCGCGGCCCGTCTTCGCGCTCGCGCAGTGGGGCGACAGCTATGCGTTCCTGAGCCTCTTGCCGCAGCCGCCGCTGCCGGCAACGATCGTCGGCGTGCGAACCGATTCGGCGGTGGTGCATGCCGGCGAGAGCGTGCGCGTGGCGGGATTCGCGCGGACGCGCTCGCGCGGCGTCTTGCGTGCCGAGCGACGGAACCGCGACCGTTTCGCTGCGCGACGGAGCGGCGACGATCGCCGAGCAGCGCGTGCCGCTCGATGCGGCGGGCGCCTTCGCGACGACGTTCGCGGTTGCCGGCCGATGCGCCGTCGGGCGAATACAGCGTGCTTGCGCAGGCCGCCGGCGGCGTCGGCGGAGCAAGCTCGACGTGGACGCCAACGCCGGCGGGCTCTCGCTCGATGCGGGCGCTCAGTGCGGCGGCGATTGCGACTGGCGCCGCGACGTTCCGCTGCTTCGTCCACGCATCGCGCGGCGGAGCGACGGTGCGAGTTACCGTCGTGCGTTCGCCTCACGTCGACGTCGGCTATGTCGGCGGAAACGCTTCCGTGGGCGACGACGCGCTGGCTTGAACGGCACCGTGCAAACTGATGAGAGCGGCAACGCGACGGTCCGAATTCCGCATCCGACCGATGAGCTTGGCTCCACGTACGGCGTGCACGTCGAATCGGGCGGCGCTACGGCGGATACGCGGATCATCGTGCCGACCGCGCGAAGCGGCGATCCGCCTCACCGTCGATCGCATACCGAGCAGAGTCTGGGCACGCCGCTGGCTTCGACGTCTACGGCGCGACGATCGGACGGTAAGCCGCTCGCGGGCGCGCCGTTACCGTTGCGCTCACCCACGGAACGACGGAAGCGCAGCAACAGCTCACGCTCGACGCACGACGGCCACGCGCGCGGCACGTTTGCGTCGCCGCAGCTCGGCACGAACTTATTTACTCGCGTGGGTCGATCGCGGCGGCCGCGCGACCGATGCGCGCGCAAGTGCGGATCGATCCGCAAGCTTCGGCGCCTTCCGGCGAGGGCGAAAGCAGCCGACGTGCGAATCGCCCTCGATCGCGAGACGTTATCGGCCCGACGAAGAGATCGCGGTGGATGCTGCGGCTGCCGGCGCGCAGGGCTACGCGCTGATGACGTTCGAGAGCGCGATCGGCGTGGAACCGCGCGTCGTGCGCACGTCGGGCGGGCATGCCTCGGCGAGGCTTCGCGCTACCGATGCCGCCGGCGAGCTGCGCGTCGGCGCAGCGTTCGTACGCGACGGGGCGATCGAATGGAACACGATTCCGGTCACGCTTGACGGCGCCGGGACGACCGCGCGCCGCGCAGTTATCGCTGGCGCAGCGAGCACGTTTGCGCCCGGCGAGACTGCGACCGCCGTTTGTTACGCGGCGCGACGGCCGGGGACGTTCGTCGTCCGTCATCAGCCGCGGAGCGCCTTCGGGCAGCGCGCTCTTCGCGTCCGGCGCCGGCCTTGCTCGCCATCGGCGTGACGACGACGCAGAACAGCGCGCCGCGAAGGTGACGTGGCACCCCTGGGTCGACTTCGACCGGCGATCACGCGCAGGTGCTCGGCTTCGTCATCCGCACCGAGCCGCCGCCGGAGCTCGCGCTCGCGCAAGCCGAGACGCAAGACGCTCTCGTGGATCGGTCGCGCGTGCGAACGGCGAACGCGTCGCGGTCGCAGCTGCCGGCACGCAGCGGACGGTACGAGCTCTCGGTGCTCGACATCGCCGACGACGGCAGCGTGAGCGCCGCCTCGTCGACGGTCGTCGTTCGTTGACCAGGTGCCGCCATGGCGTTGATGCTGCTTGATACCTACGGTCTCGTCTACCGCGCATTCTTCGCGTTGCCGGGATTGACGACGAGCGCCGGCGTTCCGATCAATGCCGTCTACGGCTTCACGATGATGCTCAATAAGCTCATTGCCGACGAGAAGCCGACGCACGTGCTCGCCGCATTCGATAAAGGGATGCCGGCGGAGCGGGTCGCGCTCTACCCGCAATACAAGGCGCAGCGCCGCGCATGCCCGACGAGCTGCGCAGCCAGTTCGCGCTGGTCCGGCGCGTGCTGGCGACCTATCGCATTCCGATCGTCGAGATGGAGGGACAAGAAGCCGACGACGTGATCGCGACGCTCGCGCGCCAAGCGGAAGAGGCCGGCGAACAGACGATCGTCGTGACCGGCGATCTCGATCTGCTGCAGGTCGTGGACGACCGAACGACCGTGCTGACCACGCGCCGCGGCATCACCGAGCTCGGCCGCTACGACGCCGCGGCGGTACGCGAGCGATTCGGTCTGGAGCCGTCGCAGTTGCCCGATTATCGCGGTCTCAAAGGCGATCCGTCGGATAACCTTCCCGGCATACCGGGCGTCGGCGAAAAGACCGCCAGCAAGCTGTTGCAGGCTGCGGGTTCGCTCGACGCGCTCGTCGCCGATCCGTCGCTTGCCGGCAATCCGAAGCTGCAGAAGCTGATCGAAGAGTACGGCGCGCAGGCGCAGCTCTGCCGCGCCGTCTCGCTCGTTCGCCGCGACCTGCCGTTACACGTCGATTGGGAAGCGAGCCGATTACGAAGCGCCGTCGGATCGCGAGCTCTACGGGCTTTACAGCGAGCTCGAATTCAAGACGCTGCTCGCCAGAGCTGCAGCCGCCCGACGATCTTCCGCTCTTCGAAAGCGGCGCCCGCACTCGCCGGAAACTATCGCAGCTTCGTGCCGTCCGTCGATCCGCCCGAGTTTGCGCAGCTGGCCGACGCGCTGCGCGCGTTGCAAGGCGACCGCATCGCCTTTGCGTCGCTCGGCGACGCGATCGGCGTGAGCGCGCGCGAAGGCGAGGCCCTGGCGTTCGCGCACGATGCGCTCGGTCACGACGGCGTGCGCGACGCGCTGCGCATCGCTCTTCGATGACGGGCCGCGGGCCGGTGCCTACGACGCGAAGCGGCTGCTCGCGGGTGTTGCGCGCGGGCGGCGTCGAGCAACGCACGATTCGCCGACGACGCGATGATCGGCGCGCACCTGCTCGATCCGGCGCGCGGATTCTCCGACATCGAAGACGCCGCCGGACTCTTCCTCCACGCGCAGGTCGCCGGCGATGCCGGCCGCGCACGCCGACGCCGACGCTGCGCCTGATCGTTGCGACGCGCGCGGAACTCGAAGCGCGCGACCAGCTCGGTCTCTACGAAGACGTCGAGGTACCGCTTGCGCCGATTCTCGCGAACATGGAAGTCGGCCGGCGTAACGATCGACGCGCGCGAGCTGCACGCAATCGGCGCGGAAGTCGACCGCACCGCGGCGCGCTTGCAACGGCAGATCTACGACTTTCGCGGCGAAGAGTTCAATATCGGCTCGCCGCAGCAGCTCGGCAAGGTGCTCTTCGGAAAGCTGGAGATTCCCGGCAGCAAGAAGACGAAGACCGGTTGGGCGACGGGAGTCGAAGTGCTGCAAGGACTTGCGCGCGAGTATCCGATCTGCGCGCTGGTCTTGGAATGGCGCGAAGTGACGAAGCTCAAGAACACGTACGTGGACGTTATTCCGGCACTGGTCGATCCGCGCGACGGACGGCTGCGCACCGAGTTCAATCAGACCGCGACGGCAACCGGCCGCCTTTCCTCCACCAACCCGAACCTCCAGAATATTCCGGTGCGCGGCGAGTTAGGAAGGCGTATCCGCCGCGCGTTCGTCGCGCGGCAGCGACGACTACGCGCTGCTCGCCGCCGACTACAGCCAGATCGAGCTGCGCCTGATGGCGCACCTCTCCGGCGATCGCGCGCTGCGCCGAGCGTTTGAAGAAGGACAAGACATCCACGATTTTACCGCGCGCCAGATCTTCAACGTTGCGCCCGGAAACGCCGTCGATCCCAATCAGCGGCGGATGGCCAAGAGCGTGAACTTCGGACTCTTCTATGGAATGTCGGATTTTGGTCTCGCGCAGCGTCTCGAGATCAGCCGCGCCGAGGCCAAGGAGATCACGACCGCCTATTTCGCGCGCTTTCCCGACGGTGCGCGCCTATATCGACTCGACGATCGAGGAGGGCCGGCGTACGGGTTACGTCTCGACGATTCTCGGACGGCGGCGCTACATGCCCGGACTGATCTCCGGAAACTACATGCTGCGCGCCGCGGCCGAACGCGAGGCGACCAACGCGCCGCTTCAAGGCAGCGCCGCCGACCTGATGAAGCTGGCCATGGTGCGCATCGATCGCGCGCTGCGAGATTGCGCGCCTCGACGCCGCGATGCTGCTGCAGATTCACGACGAGCTGATCTTCGAGGTCCCCAACGACCGGCTCGCCGAGACGGCGAGTTTGGTCAGACGCATATGGAAAACGCGATCGAGCTCGCCGTACCGCTGGAAGTGACGTTGAAGGCCGGCGCGAACTGGTACGACGTCGCGCCGATTGACGAGGAGAACGCCGATCGCATGATAAGCTTGCCCGCCGTGCTGCTCGCCGCTGCGCTCCCGACGGTCGTGGTACACGCACCGCACGCCGTCCTCACGCTGGAAATCGCACGTACCGATGCGCAGCGCGAGCACGGGCTGATGGACCGCACCAACGTGCCGCCGCACACCGGCATGATCTTCGTCTTCGATCGCGACGAGCCGGTCGAGTTTTGGATGAAAGATACGCTGGTGCCGCTCGACATGATCTTCGTCGCCGCCGACGGCACGGTTCGCCGCGTCTACGCCAACGTGCCGGTCGTCGCGCGCTCGCTCGACGACGACGCGATCCCGCGTGAGAGCGGCGATGCGAAATACGTCATCGAGCTGCGTGCCGGTGAAGCGGCGCCCGACGGCATTGCGCCCGGCGTAAAGCTCGATCTGCACGGAGTGCCCGCGCCCGCATAATCGTGCCCGAACTCCCCGAAGTCGAAACGATCGTGCGCGGCCTGGCCGGCAAAATCGTTGGAAAAACGATTTCGCGTGCCGAGATTCGGCTCGCGCGCATCGCCGTCGCGCAACCCGGCGTGCGATTCGCGCGCGCAGTTTCCGGCGAACGGATCGTGCGCGTTCGACGACGCGGAAAATATGCGGTCATCGAGCTGGCCTCGGGCCGGTTGCTCGTTACGAGCCTGCGCATGACCGGACGGCTCGTGGTGGCGCCCGACGGCCGCAACGAGCTGCCGGGCACGCACGTCGTGCTGCACTTTCGGGAGGGAGGCCGGCTGCGGTTCGCCGACGTGCGGACCTTCGGACGGATGCGCCTCGTCGCCGGGGCGACGCGTGGGACCAAGAGCTCGGCGTTGAGCCGCTCTCCTCAGACTTTACACAGGAGGGCTTTATCGGTATGCTGTCGGGGCGGAAGACGCCGATCAAGGCGCTTGCTCCTCGATCAACGGCGCATCGCAGGCATTGGTAACATCTATGCGTGCGAGGCCCTCTGGGAGGCTCGGATCCGACCGAGTCGGCCCGCCGGGAGCTTGAAGAGACCGGCGATTCACCGCTTACATCGTGCCATCGTCGACGTTCTGAACCGTGCGATCGAAATGCGCGGAACCAGCGTCGACGACTACGTGGATGCCGACGGACTGCAGGGTGGTTTTCAAAACGACCTTTCGGTCTACGGCAGAAACGGCCGGCCATGCCCCCGTTGCGGCACGAGCATCGTACGAACGGTTCTCGGCGCAACGAGGAACGTGGTGGTGTCGCACGTTGTCAACGATAATCGATAAAAATATAATGAAAGTGGGAACTACAACATCTCTACGACTGAAATCGCTCCGGCTCACTACGAAGAAGACCAACTCGCGCTCGAGCAGCGCCTCTACGAAGAATCGCTCAAGGTCCTCGACGAGGGTCAAGTACTGACCGGGACGATCGTCCAGAAAGACAAGGACGAAGTGCTCGTCGACGTCGGCGGAAAATCCGAAGGCGTCCTTCCCTTCCGCGAGCTCTCGCTCGCCATCGATCCCAAACTGCTGCGACGTCGGCGACACGGTCGAAGTCATGGTTCACCGCATCGACGACATGGACGGAACGCTCTTTCTCTCCGAGCGCCGCGCTCGCGCGCTGAAAACGTGGGAGAAAGTCATCGAGGCGCACGAGCGCGACGAAGTCATCGAAGCGACGGTGACGCAGGTCGTCAAGGGCGGCGTGCTCGTCGACCTCGGCATGCGCGGATTCGTGCCCGCATCGCAGATTCGCCGCCAACCGGTCGGGAATCTCGACGAACTCGTCGGCCAGCACCTGCGCTTGAAAGTGATCGATCTCGATCACAAACGTCATCGCGTCGTGCTCTCGCAGCGGCTCGTGCTCGAGGAAGAGCTGCAAGCGAAGAAGCAAGAGCTGCTCGACACGCTGGAAGTCGGGCAGATTCGCGAAGGCGTCGTCGTACGGCTCGCCGATTTCGGCGCCTTCGTCGACCTCGGCGGCATCGACGGATTGATCCACAACAGCGAGCTCGTCGTACGCGCGCATCAAGCATCCGTCCGAGGTCGTCAAGATCGGCGACGTCGTGCAGGTCGAGATCATGAAGTTCGATCCGGAAGCGAAGAAAGTCAGCCTCTCGCTCAAGCACGCTCTGCCAGATCCGTGGGATCAGTACGCCGACCGGCTATACGAAACCAACAAGCTTCGGCCGCAAGATCGTCAAAGTGACGCCGAACTATCTGCTGGTCGAAATGATACCGGGGATCCTCGCGATGGTTCCCAAGGGCGAGTTCGACGCAACCGCGCAGTCTTTAACCCCGGCCAAGAAGTCGAAGTGACGCTGCTGACGATCAATCATGCGACGCGGCGCATCACCGCCTCGATCCAGCACGTCGCCGACGTACCGCCCGAAGAGATCGAGCAGTACGCAGCCGAGGAGGAGATCGGCGTTGAGCCCGCCGTTGTTGAGGCGGTTGCGGAGCCTGCTCCTCAAGGATAACCCGCGACCACCGTGCGCGTTGGTCTAACCGGCGGCATCGGAGCGGGCAAAAGCGAAGTCGCGGCGATCTTCGCGCGCCTCGGCGCGTTCGTGGTAGACACGGACGCGATCGCGCGCGAGGTCGTCGCGCCAAATAGCGACGGGCTGCGTGCGATCGCCCGTGTCTGGCCGGCGGTCGTTCGCAACGGCGAGCTCGATCGAGCCGCACTTGCCGACGTCGTCTTCAGCGATCCCAGCGCGCGCGAGCGGCTCAACGCGCTGCTCCATCCGCACATTCGCCGCATCGCCCTCGAGCGCGAAGCGCAGGCGGCAAAAGGCCAGCTTCTCGTTCACGTCGTACCGCTGCTTTTCGAAACCGGCTACGATCGGCTCGTCGACCAGTCGGTGCTCGTGGTGGCGCCGCTCGAACGGCGCGTCGCGCGCGTCGTGCAGCGTGATAAGATTGACGAGGCGCGCGTGCGGGCGCGAATGGCGGCACAGATCGAGCCATCCAGCGCCCGTCTTAATGCTAACTTTATCATAAGCAACGACGCCGGCATCGAGCACTTGGAGGCGCAGGCACGAGCGGTCTATGCGGCGCTGATCGCGACTCCAACACCGAATTAACTCCGAAGCGCTCGATTCTCAGCAAATCCTGAGTTTAGCGAGCGCTTGTATGGGATATAGATTTACTGGAGCTTTCAAGAACGAAAAGAGGATAGTCATGGCACAAGAAACTGGTAATGCCGGCGGCATGAGCGTTCGCGAGGCGGGCCGTCGCGGCGGCGAGCGCGTCAAGGCAAAGTACGGTTCCGAGTTTTACGAGGAGATCGGCCGTAAAGGCGGCGAGGCCACCAAGAGCAAGTACGGGCCCTCGTTCTACGAAGTCATCGGCCAAAAGGGCGGCCAGCGTCCGAAGCGCAAAGCGGCATCGTCGTCGTAGCATCCATCCTACCCGTTTTTGGGTAGAAGAGACCGATGGCTGATAAGAACGACCCCCCGTCCAAACGCGAAATGTCGGTACGCGAGGCGGGAAAGAAAGGCGGCGACACGGTCCGCGATCGCTACGGTTCGACATTTTACGAAGACATCGGCCGCAAAGGCGGCAAGGCGACGCGCGACCGTCACGGCGTCGAGTTCTATGAGTCCATCGGTCAAAAAGGCGGCAAAGTCGTCAAAGAAAAGTACGGTTCGGATTTCTACGAAGAGATCGGCCACAAAGGCGGGCAGAAAGTCAAGAAGCTGATCGCCGAGGCCAAGAAAAAACTCAAAGAAGACAAACGCTAGCGCGTCAGTGCGAAACGTCGACTCCACCGCTCACCTTTCCAAGGTGAATGGTGTCGTCGTCGAAGTTGACGGTGATCCCATCGATGCGCAGCGTTTGATTCCCCGAGTGAACGTACGCCGGGTGCGCCATGCGCAGCAGCTTGGCGTCGTTCGTCCAGGTTACTAAGTCGGTGTCGAACGAGCGATGCTCGGGGTCGTCGATGCGTTCGATGTGGACTTTCCCAACTGCGGTGAAATCCAACGTTTGAACGTTGAGCTGCACGTGCTTGGCGGATATCCGCAAGTACGGCTTTCCTTTCCTAAAGACGATGCCGTTGCGCACGCCGTCCACGCTCCCGCTCATGCCGTCGGGCGCCAGCCGCGCCCGATCGTAGTCAAAGCTCCACGACTTGGTGCTGATGTGGTTGTTGAGCACGTGGCCGCCCTTGAGGTCGATCGGCGCCTCGTTGGGCGGAGGCGGAGGCGCGCCCCCGCCGGCCAGGATGATCTCGACGACGACGTAGATCGCCAGCACGATGCCGGCGCCGACGGCGATACGTTTCCACCAGGGCGCTTTACCGAGCATCGGGCCACTCCACGGGATCCGGCCGCGCGGCATGCGCGGGAATCAAGAGCGTAAGGTAGAGCACCGCCAACAAGAATCCGATCGGCGATGGGCCTATCCGCGAAAAGACCGTGATCACCCGCGGCCCCACCATGCCCTGGACGATCGCACGCGCGCCGAGGGCGCTTCGGTGCTGCCAGCGCCCGTCGGGTGCGATGATGCCGCTGACGCCGGTCGCCGCAGCTCGCACGACGTAGGCGCCGGTTTCGATCGCGCGCAGTTGCGCGATCTGCGCGTGCATGTACGGTCCGGAGGTCTTTCCGAACCATGCGTCGTCGGTGCTGACGACGAGCAGTTGCGCGCCCTTGCTCACCTGCGCGTGGGCGAGGTCGGCGAATGCCGACTCCCAGCAAATGAGCGGCGCGATCGAAAGCGCGCTGGTGGGATAGACGCCGTCGGCGGTTCCGGGCGTCAAGCCGCCGTTGAGCGCGCCGATGTACGGGACCCACGAAAGAAAGCGATGCCCGGGAAACCACTCCGCAAACGGCACGAGCTGGCGCTTATCGTAGACCACGTAGCCGCCATGCGGCGCAAAAATGTACAGCGCGTTGTACAGCCCCTCGGGTCCCGCGGCGAGGCTGCCGACAACCAGCGTCGCCCGCACTTGGTGTGCGAGATCTGAGAAGCGGCCGAACAGCGCCGGATTCGCGTCGAGTTCGGTGGTGATGACGGTCTCCGGCCAGACGACCAGGCGCGGATGCGCCGCCGCTGCGCTGCGCGTCATGGTCGTATAGCGATGAACCGCGACGCCCAGCGCGCGCGGCGTCCATTTGAACGACTGCGCGATGTTGCCTTGAATCGCCGCGACCGGAATCGCCGGCGGCGGCAGCGCGCGCGCCGGCCAGAAACTCCACGCCGCGATCGTCGCCGCAGCGACGGCGACGATCGCGGCGGTAAACGGCCGCCACGTCCGCCGGCGGAGCGCGTCGGCGCCGTACGCTCCGATCGCGCAGAGAGCGAACGTGATGCCGTACGTGCCGGCATACGCCGCGATCGCGCGCAGCGGGCCATCCGCTTGCGTATAGCCGAGCTGGTCGAAGGGTTGAGCGAGAACGCCGACCGAACGAATCCATTCGCAACACGTAAAAGCGGCTGCCGCTCCAAGCGGGGCGAGGTTCGGTTGCATTCGCGCGTACGCGGCAGCCGCCAGCACGCCGGCGAGCGCAAAGAACGGCGCCTCGATCAATGCGGGCCCGAATGCGAGAAAAGGGCCGAAGACGCCGATGTAACGCGCGACGGTATGCCCGACCCATGCGAAGTCGAGCGCAAAAAAAACAAAGCCGGCGAGCCAACCGAGAAGCGCGGCACGTTTCCAGGAAGCACCTTGCCAAAGCCAGAAGAGCGCGCCGGTGCCGAACGGCACGAGCCATGCAGCGCCGATCTTTGGAAATGCGGCCGCGAGCGCAATCGCAGCAACGACCGCAACTCCCGCGTCGCGCTTGGCACCAGAGGAGACCATGATTCGCAAACTGAGTTCCGGTTTCGTAGTAGTCCTAATAACGGCGTTCATCGTATCGGCTTGCGGTCGTCAGGTGACGCCGAATCCGCTCGGCTTGGGTCCCGGCGGCGCTCCTCCCGGATACATATCGGTCATCTTTGACACGGCCTCGGCCTTCAACTTCAGCAACTACCAATACATGGTCGTCCTGAACACCAGCGGTAACGGAGCGACGCCGTCGACCGATACGCTGCAGACCAACTGGAACGGATACTCCTTCGCTTTGATGGCGTTGGGCAACGGCGTCTCGTCGTACGCGCAGCCGATTTATTTCGCTCGCAACAGCAACCCCCATATTCCACCCGCTTGGCTGCGTCTCGGCACGACGCCGCAGACGTTTTCGTATAATCTCAACAACAACGGTACCGGGACCGAGTTCTCGATCCTGGCCCAGAAGCGCATGTTCAACTATGCGCCGTCGCCCGCGCCGAGCGCCACTCCTTCGAACGTTTGGACCTTCAACGCGTTCGTAACCCAAGCGAGTAATGGGGGAAACTGGTACTTCCTGGATTCGATGGGACCCGGCGGCCCGATCGATCCGCAGTTCGTCTCGCCGAAGCTCTGCATGACCGAACCGTTCGATAATACCTACTACGCGTATTTCACGCCAAACGACCCGGCCGCGCAGATCGTCACCATCGAGATCGCGAACAACCCCGCTTCGCCGGCGCCCTGCCCGTAACGCGAGGAGAGTACCATGCACGAATCGCCGCTCGAGTGCGATCACGATATCTGCAACTGCTCCGTCACCGGACCCGTTGAGGGCGGCGACGTGTACTGCAGTTCGTTCTGCCGCAGCGCCGACGAGCAAGGTCTCGAATCGGAAGCCTGTGCGTGCGGCCATCCGGAGTGCGACACGCCGTAGCCTCTGGGCGCCATATGCACGTCCACTTGTTTTCGCGGCTCGGCTGCGCTAGAAGTTGAACGTCGTCGGGACGACCGGCTGCGGCTGGCCGATGTTGAAGACCGCCGTCTGCGATGGGAAGGCGAGTAGGTTGAGGCCGACGTTGATCGCTTCTTGCGATTCGTTGTACAGCACGAGCAGCTGATAACAGTTGCCGATCGTACGCGTGTAATAAATGATTTTGTCGGAGAAGAACTCTCCAAGCCCCAGTGACGGACGCCAGTTGATATTGGTAACGAACTGGAGCGAAGCGTCGCGTCCGAACGGCGTGGAGAGCTGGAGATTCGACGTCTCGAATCCCATGCCCGGGCCGGGGATGAACGAACCGCTGAGCATCACCACCGAACGAGGCGACGGCCGCGCGGTAAGCTGATAGCTCAGCGGCTGCGCGACGCCGTCGAAGTTCGTCGACCAGCCGAGCGAAAGCGCGTAGACGTCGTCGTTGAAGAGACGGATCATATCCTGCGCGTTCTTGGTGTTCGTCGTCGGTTGCTGATCGAGATACTGAAACGGCACCAGCGCCGGACCGTTGTAGTTGGCTTCGTTGTACGTCAGCGTGTTGATGATGTGCTGGTTGATCGGCGTCGTGAGGCTGAGATCTTGCTCGACGGCCGCTTTGAGATCGCCGGTACCGTACGCGTACTGATCGACGGTGACGGTGCCTTGAAAATCGCTCCCGAGCACCTTCGCTTCGACGGGCCCCGCGATGAGGTTGGCATCGCCGCGCCACGTCGCCAGCGAGTTGGGATAGCCTTCGCCCGCGGGGTTGCTGTACTCGCCGACCGTTAAGTCGGCTGAAAGTGGAAAGACGAAATGCTGGAAAAAGTCGGTCGGGCGCACTTCGAACTCGGGAACCTTGTTGATGCCCGTGGCTTCGAGGGCGTACGTTTTGTCCCACTCCATTTGATAATCCGCGCCGGCGGTGGTGTACTGCAATAAATAATCGAACTCGGATTGATTGCTGAACGACGAGATGCCGCCGAAGCTCGCGTTACTGTTGCTCACGTCGTACGTTACCGTCTCGTTGAGGTTTTGATTGAACTGGCGCGTGTCGGTAAAGGTCAAGCTTTCGCTGCTCGACTGGCCCCCAACCGACGTGTGCGTAAAACTGTAGTTCTGCGACGTCTGCGCGGTCTGATGGACGATCGCCTCGTTGAGGGCTTCGTTGGGCGGAATGCTCACCAGCGGTCCGTAGTTCGATTGATACGAGAACTGGAAGTTGCTGCGCAGATGGGCGTCGATGTTTTCCTGCTCTTGCAGCGCGGCGTTGGTCTGGGTTCCGCCGGCGAGACGGTTATTGATCGTGTATACGTTGACGCTGACGCTGCGCCGACCGTTCTTTGCCGAGAAGAACCCGACGTAGCCGAGGCCGAGGCCTTCCTTCGTGTAGTAGTTGACGATGTAGTAACCGTAATAATATTGGTCTTTGCCGAACGGAATCTGGATCTTGATCCAGGCGCCTTCGTACGAATCGTAGCCGACCTCCGGGAACCAGCGCTGCCGGCCACGCTGACCTTCGACGCTTCTCAACGGAATCACGAGCAGCGGCAAGTAGAAGACAGCCGCGGCCCCGAGCCAGAGGACGGCTTTGTGCACGACGATTTTATCGCCCGGAACCACGTCCATCTGCTTGCCGGTGATGTGATAGCCGCCGCGCGGATTTTCGCAGGTCGTAATGTAAGGGTTGAGGCCGTGCGCGGTGCCGTCGGGATCGGTGTGCAGGTCGTCGGCGGAGAAATGGACGAGCCCGCGCTGGACGCCTTCGTCGCTGGCGCCTTTGCCGTTGACGAGCTTCGCCGTTTGCCGGACCGTGTCGAACTCGATCTCGTCGGCCGTGAGGACCGAGTTGTGCTCGTGATTGACGAGAAACGGATGGCCGGTGATCGTGATCGTTCGCACGCCGTCGAAATGCGCGCGGTCGCCGACGATCTCTTCGTCGGCGTAATAGATGTGGACGTTGCCGATCGCGTCGCTCGGCTGCCCGCGCTCGCGATTGCCGGTCCACTTATCGGAGATCACCGCAATGTAACCCGGCGCGAGCGTTGGAACCCCGGTGGGCTCGGGCGTTGGCTGCGGAGTCGCCTGACCCGCCGGCGGAATCGGCGGCGGCGTCGCGCCGCCGCGCACCAAGAAGATCGGCTCCGTCGAGGTGGTCGGGTTCGGCGTGGTGCTCGGGACCGGCGGGGGCGAAACTCCCGGCGACTGGCCCGGCGCCGGCGGGGGCGTGCGATTGAGGGTGTAGGTGCCATTGCTGACGCCCGGCGGCACGTTTGGCACGCCCGGAGTCGAAACGGGGGCCGGCGGTGGGGTCAGGGTTGGCTGCGAGGTTGCCTGCGCGACGGTCTGTGCGTCGTCGGCATAGTGCTGCGCGCAGCTCTGGGTGTTGATCAGATTGAGGGCGAGCGCCTCGCGGTCGTCAGCCGCCGCGGGGGCGGCGGCCGGGAAGAGAGCTCCGGCCAGCGCGGCGAGCGCCGCAATCGCGGCGAGGCCGCAATTTATGCGATGCCCGAACGACACGCGTCAGCGCTCTTCCAGCCAAAGCAGAACGACCCCGGCCACTCCGATGATGACGTTGGGCAGCCAGGCGGCCACGTACGGATTCATCGCTCCGTTGCGGCCGAACGCCGATGCGGCCGACACCATGAGGTAATAAGCGAAGAAAGCAACGATGGAAAGGGCGATCCCCAGCATCTTGCCCCGTTTGCCGAAGCGCAGCGCCAGGGGGACCGCGACCAATACGCCGATGATGCAGGCGAAAGGCCACGCCAGCTTGTCGGCGAGGTTGATCTGCAGATTGCCCATTGCGGTGCCGCCGATACCTTGCGACTGCAGCGCGTTGACCTGGACGCGAAGCGACTTGCTGCTCATCGTCCACGGATCGTTGTTCACCTGGCTGACGAACTGCGAGGCGGTTTCGCCGAGCGGCAATCCGATGGTAACGCTCTTGACGCGTTGCTGGTTGGTAAGGAAGCCGTCGTTGTTATACCGCGTGTCGATCACGTCGTGCAGCAGCAGCGTGCTGCCTTGCACCGAGGCCGTCTTGGCCTGCAGCGTCTCGTTCCACGGCCCGTATTTAGCCGGCTTGAAGATCTGCACGTCCATCATCGTGCGATTGTCGGGGGCGACCTGACCGACGTAAAACGTATTGCCCGTGTCGGGATCCTTGCGGAAGAACTGCGGCTCGACGGGCAGCGCATCGGTGTGGTAGATGATTTGATAGAACGTCCGCGTCGAAAGATCGACCGACGCCGGCGCAACCCATTCGTTCATCGCGTATGCGATTGCAAACATCACGACGCCGAAAAGCAACGGAGAGACGACGATGCGCAGAACCGAGATGCCCGCCGTACGCATCGCAGTGACCTCGTTGTCGCCCATCACGCGCCCCATCGCGAGCAACGCCGCGAAGAGGCAGCCGAACGGAAAAGCCATCGGAATCGCTTGCGGGATGCGGAAGATCACGAAGCGCAGGACCAAAAAGAACGGCGCGTGCTGGTTGATAATGTAATCGGCGGCGAGAAAGAAAATGTTGAGCGCCCAAAAGAGCAAGAACGCCCCGAACGCAAAGAAGAATGGAACCATCATCTCGCGCAACAGATAGCTGTCGAGAATCGGCAGGCGCAAAAACGACGCCCGGACGCGCGGAAGCGGCTGTTGGTAGGTGAGCGTCGCCATCTAGAGGCTGAGCCTCAATAGTTGCGGTACGCGTCGAGGACGCGCTCGACGTATGCGCGCGTCTCCGGATACGGAGGAACTCCATGATAGCGGTCGACCGCTCCCGGTCCCGCGTTGTACGCGGCAACCGCGAGGGTAATGTTGTTGCGGTAACGGTGAAGCAGCGACCGCAGGTAGCCCGCACCGCAGTGCACGTTTTGCGTGGGATCGAACGGATTGGCGATGCCGCAGCCGGCCGAGGTGCCCGGCATCAGTTGCATCAGGCCCTGGGCACCGGCCACGCTGATCGCCGAGGGGTTGCCCGCCGATTCGGCCATCAGCACTGCGCGAACGAGGCCCGCCGGCACGCCGCTTCCCTGCGATGCATCGGAGACCAGCGCGTCGATCGTGCTGGGGTCGAGGGCGTGCGACGAGTACGGCAAATAGCCCGCCGAACTGCACCCGTACAGCAGGGCCATCAGGCCAAAAAATCCGAGCCATAGCCTCATCGCACCCGCGCCTTTCTTTGCCCCCGGTGGCGAGGCCTGGCAGGCAGGCCGCCACTAAACCGCAACTTTCCGATGGTTTCCGCCCCCAGGCGCCGCTAGAGTCATACTCATGTCGAAAACGAATCTTACTGCCGACCTCATACGCGATGTCTGCCGATACGTAGAGGATCATAGCGACGAAGCCTTGACGCTGGCTGAGTTAGCCAAGCGTGCCTCGATGAGCCGCTTTCATTTCGCGCGCACCTTCAAGACCGTGGTCGGCCTCACTCCCAAGGAGTATCTGGCGACGGTACGGCTGCGGAGACTCAAAGACGGCCTCGCTCGTTCGAAGCGGGTGGATGCGGCCGCCCTCGATGCGGGATACGGCTCGGCAAGCGGCATCTACGAACGCGCGGTCGCGCATCTCGGCATGACGCCGCGACAGTATCGACGCGGGGGCGAGGGCGTTGCAATATCGTATGCGGTGTTCGAAACGCCGCTCGGATTGATGGGAATCGGCGCGACGGATCGCGGCGTGTGCTTCGTTGGGTTCGGCGAGTCGCGCGACGCGTTGGTCGCGCGGTTGCATCGCGAATACGCACGCGCGCGAATCGAGCCGATGAGCGAGCCGTATCATCCGCAGTTTCGCGCTTGGACGTCGGCGATCGTCCGTCACCTCGCCGGCGACGCGCCCTGTCCGCAACTTCCGCTGGACATTCGCGCAACCGCGTTTCAGATGCGCGTTTGGAAGTATCTGCAGACGATACCGCCGGGGAGCCTCGAGTCGTATTCGGAAGTAGCATCGGCGATCGGACAGCCCCGCGCCGCGCGTGCGGTCGCGCGCGCGTGCGCCGCGAATCCCGCAGCCGTGCTCGTACCGTGTCATCGCGTCATTCGTGCATCGGGAGAACTCGGCGGCTATCGTTGGGGGATCGGTCGAAAACGCGCCTTGATCGAGCGCGAGCGCGCCGCGCAGCATTGAAGGCCTCTAGCCGCGGCGGCATCGTCTCCTAGCGCCGCATTTGCTTCTCGATGCGTGCGACGTCGCGCGCAAGTCCTCCGGGCAACCCCTCCAGCAGTCAATGTTCGAGAGTGCTGAGCGGCCAAAAGCCTGCGCTTTTACCTTGCCTTAACGTTGGGTGGGGCGTATAGTGGTGGGAAGTAGTGCCTAGTGGTGCCTTCCGGAGGACTTTGTGCACGCGGAATTGCCGCGCTTTGCCGGTTCGGAGCAGCACGCCCTTGACCACAAGGGCAGGCTCATTGTCCCCGCGCGCTTCCGCGAGCGCCTCGGTCCCCAATTCGTCCTCACGATCACGCCGCCAGACCAGTGCCTCGCGCTCTATCCCACCGCGACCTGGATCGAGTTTTGCGGCCGGCTCGAGGCGGTGCGGAACAAAGACGATCGCTATCGCCGTTATCTCCGGTATCTCTTTTCGCATAGTGAAGAGGTAGGCTGCGACTCGCAGGGGCGCGTCGTCGTCCCCGCGCTCCTTCGCCAGTACGCCGGCATCGAGCGGCAAGTCGTTTCGGTCGGTCTGCTGACGCGGATCGAGATTTGGGCGAAGGAACGCTACGACTTTCAGACCCCGCCTGAGGGCGAGATCCCGGCCTTCTTGGCCGAGCTCGGTCTGTAGGCGGCTGCCTATGGGGGCAACGGATGAATCACGTTCCGGTGCTCTTACGGGAGGCCGTCGAGATTTTGGCGGTTCGCCCGAACGGCATCTACATCGACGCGACCTACGGGGACGGCGGCCATGCGCGCGCGATCCTCGAGCGTCTCGGAGCGGGACGTCTGATCGCGTTCGACGCGGATCCCGGAGCGGCGACTCGCGCCGCAGCGATAGCCGATCCGCGCTTCACGTTCTTCCAGACGAATTTTCGGCACATCTCCAACCTGCTCGATCGGATCGGCATCGATGCGATCGACGGCGCTCTTTTCGATTTGGGAGTCTCCAGCATGCAGCTTGACGACGCAGAACGCGGCTTCACGCTCGGCCGCCCGGCATCGCTCGATATGCGGATGGACCCGGGAGCCGGGCGCAGCGCGTACGAGATCCTCTCCACCGCGAGCGAATCGGAGCTGGCGGATATCTTCTTTTATTATGGCGAGGAGCGAGCGGCGCGGCGCATCGCCCGCGCGCTCGTCACGCGCCGGGCCCGCGGCACGTTGCCGAGCACCACGGCCGAGTTCGCGCAGCTCGTGTCGGGCGTCGTGCATCGCGCGGGGCGGCGCGAGCGCGTGCATCCGGCGACGCGCGTCTTCCAAGCGCTCCGCATTGCGGTCAACGACGAGCTCGACGCGCTGCGCGATGGCCTGGCCGGCGCGATCGGGCGGCTGCGCGGCGGCGGCCGCGTCGCGGCGATCAGTTTCCACTCGCTCGAAGACCGGATCGTGAAGCAGACGTTCCGCGACGACGCGCGGCTGGACGTCCTTACCAAGCGGCCGATTCTCCCCGCCCAGGACGAGATCGAGGCGAACAGGCGGTCGCGCAGCGCCAAGCTGCGCGCGGCGGAACGGAAGGTAGGCTAATGGTCCAACCACGTTTTCTCGAACGCGCGCCGCGGATCGCCAACCCGCGCACGGTCCGCGCGGCGACGCAGCGGCGAATCTCCCGGCGGTCGCAGGCGCGGTATACCGGAACGGCGCGCGTCTTGATCGTCCTCACCGGCGTGCTGACGCTGCTCATGGCATACGTCGTGCTCACCTCGAGCTTGACTGGGCTTAGCTATGCCGTCGCGACCGCACGCGCGCAGCGCGAGGCGCTGCAGGAAGAGACGATGCGGCTCGACGATCGCATCGCGGCGCTTCGTTCCGACGACCGCCTTTCGGCGCTCGCGGCGAAGATGGGCATGCGCGAACCGCAGATGCTCGCGGTCGTTAAACTCGAACCGCCGCACGTCGCGCGCATCCAACCTCGTTTCCCCATGCTCTCGTCGCTTGCCGGCTTCTTTAGACCGGCCGCTCCAGCGCAGCAATAGCGACGACCGAGGGGATGCATCAGCGAACCTTCGCTCGCGTCGCGCCGATGCGGGCAAGACTCTTCTTTTATGCGTGTCTGGCCGTCGCATTCTTTCTCGCCTGGCGGTTGATCGACGTGCAAGCCATCAAAGGCGCGGTTTATGCCAAACAAGCGCTCGAACAGCGATCCGACACCGTCGAAGTCTTCGCGCGGCGCGGCAGCATTTTGGACCGCGACGGCAACGTGCTCGTGCGCTCGCTGCCGTCGCAGAGCATTTACGCGGTTCCCCGCGAGATCGTCGACCCCGATGCCACGGTGGCGAAACTGCAGAGCGCCATCGGCAAGCTCGATCCTGCGACCGTCGCGGCACTTCACGACCGGCATTCCTGGTTCGTTTGGATTGCCCGCAAGATTCCGCACGAAACGGCGGCTCGCGTTCGCAGCCTCAATCTGCTGGGCGTCGACCTAAAGGAAGAGGAGACTGGGCTACGGGTAGATACCGCCGGACGGCTTGCGTCGACGGTCCTCGGATTCGTCGGTACCGACGAGAATGGACTCGACGGCGTCGAGTATGCCTTCGACAGCGTGCTGCGGGGCCGGTCGGGGCGCATCACGTTGGAAGCCGACGAGTTCGGACGTCCGATTCCGTTCGGCCGCGAGCGCGTCGTGGTTCCGGCGCAGGCGGGCTCCGACGTCGTGCTCACCCTCGACCCCTATTTGCAGTTCGTTGCCGAGCGAACGCTCGCCCAGCAAGTTTCGACCTACCACGCGCTCGACGGCACGGCCATCGTCATGGATCCGTGGACCGGCGAGATCCTTGCGCTCGCAAATCTTCCTGAGTTCGACCCAAACCGCTTTTGGAGGTTTAACGACGCGCAGCGCCGCGATCGGGCGGTGATGGATGCGTACGAGCCGGGCTCCACCTACAAACTGGTGACCGCCGCCGCCGCGCTCGAATCGCACAAGGTAACGCTCGCAAGCCGATTCCCGGCGCGCAACGAGCTCGAAGTAGGCGGTCAGACGATTCATAATGCGGAAGACGGCTTGATGAGCGCGGGAGGAAGCGAGACGCTCGAGCAGATCGTCGCGCTGTCGCATAACGTCGGCGCAGCCGAAGTGGGATTGGCGGTCGGCGGCAAAGCGCTCTACGAGATGGAGCGTAAGGCCGGATTCGGAGCGTCGAGCGGCATCGGTCTGCCCGGTGAGAATCCCGGCATCGTTCCGCCGCCGTCGCAGTGGAGCGGCTCGTCGCTCGCAACGATGTCGTTCGGACAGGGCGTTTCGGTGACGCCGATTGCGATGGCGCGCTATTATGCGGCGATCGCCAATGGCGGCTTGTTGATGCAACCTCAGATCGTCCGCGCGGTCTACGATCAGGAGGGAACGCTGATCCGGCGTTATTCCCCGCACGTCGTTCGTCGCATCTTTTCCGAGCGCACCGCCGAAGAGCTACGCGGATTTCTGCGTGCCGTCGTGCTGCACGGAACGGGAAATCCGAGCGCACAGATTCCAGGCTACGCAACCGCGGGCAAGACCGGAACCGCGCAGATGGTCGTAGACGGCCTCTATCGCAGCGGGTACTACGCGCCGTCGTTCATCGGCATGGTGCCCTATCCGCGCGCGCGTTATATCATCTACGTCAAAGTCGAACGGCCGATCGGATTGTATTACGGCAGCGAGGTCGCCGCGCCCGCATTTGCGGCCGATCGCTCGCGCCGCCATGCTGCACGCGGGAGTTTTACCGAGCGCCACCGTCGCCCATCGTGGACGCTAAGCGGAGCGTCGCGCTCGCGACGCTGCTCGATCGCCTCGAGCCGCCCCCCGCCGTCGTAGGAGATCGCGGCGCCGGCGTTGCCGCGATCGAAGTCGATTCGCGGCGCGTCGGACCGGGCACGCTCTTCGTCGCGCTGCGCGGAACGCAGACCGACGGGCACCTCTACGCTCGCGATGCAGTCGCGCGCGGAGCGGTTGCCGTCGTAGCGGAGCGCGCGGTGGAGTTGCCGCCGAACGCGACGCTCGTGCTGGTGAACGATACGCGGAGCGCGTTATCGCGGCTGGCGGCCGCGTTCTACGGCGATCCCTCGCAGGCGCTCGAGATAATCGGCGTCACGGGAACCAACGGGAAGACGACGACCGCGCACTTCATTGCCTCGATCCTCAACGAAGCGGGTATATCGTGCGCAATCGCGGGAACCGTCGGCGTCGAGTTTCGAGGCGCGCATCGTACGCTGGAGAACACGACGCCGCTTCCCCACGAGCTCCACGGACTGCTTGCATGGTTGCGCGACGACGGCGCCAAGGCGGTCGCAATGGAGGTCAGCTCGCACGCGCTCGCCCTCGGACGCGTCGACGACGTGCGCTTTCGCGCCGGCGTGCTAACGAACGTCGCGCGCGACCATCTCGATTTTCACGAAACGATCGAAACGTATGCCGCCGCCAAGCGCCGGCTCTTCGACCTCGCTTCCGCCGCGGTGCTCAACACCGGCGACGCGTACGGCGCGCGCTGGGCCGGCGAACTTGAGGCGGCGGGAGTGCCGATCGTAACGTACGGGGGCACGGACGCACCCCTCGCCGCGACGTCCGTCGAGGTTTCTCCCGACGAAACCCGTTTCGATGCCGGCGGGGCGCAGTATCGGCTCCGCCTCGCCGGACGGTTCAACGTGAGCAACGCGCTGGCCGCGCTCGGCGTCGCGCGAATACTCGGCATCGACGATGCTGCGAGCGCCCGCGGTCTCTACGCGGTGCAGCGCGTGGCGGGGAGGATGGAGCGTATCGGGGCGCAGGGGATCGACGTCGTCGTCGACTACGCGCACACGCCGGATGCCTTGGAGAACGTGCTGCGGGCGCTGCGCGAGACATCGCGGGGCGGCGTGTCCGTCGTCTTCGGCTGCGGCGGTGACCGCGACCGCGGAAAACGCCCGGAGATGGGCGCGATCGCCGCGCAGCTCGCCGACCGCCTCTACGTCACCAGCGACAATCCGCGCACGGAAGATGCGCGGAGCATCGCCGATGCGATCGTCGCGGGAATCGGCGGTCGCGAACACGCGCTCGAGCTCGACCGGCGGCGCGCGATCGAACGCGCGATCGCCGAAGCGGCTCCCGGCGACGTCGTGCTCATCGCCGGGAAGGGTCACGAAACCTACCAGATCATCGGCGATCGCGTGCTGCCGTTCGACGACGTTGCTATCGCGCGCGAAGCGCTCGCCGCGCGCGCAGTGCTGCGGTGAAGCTCCCGCGGGCGCTTGCCGTCGAGGTCACCGGCGGACGATTGCGCGGCGGCAGCGCACCCGACATGCTCAACGTCGTGACCGACACGCGGACGCTCGCGCCCGGCGACACGTTTCTCGCGCTGCACGGCGAGCACTCCGACGGTCACGATTTCGCCCGCGATGCCGTCCGCCGCGGGGCGGCGCTGCTCGTGCTCGATCGCGATTGCAGCGGCGACGACGCTCTCCCAGTCTTGCGCGTGGCGGACACCAAGGCCGCCTATATGGCGTTGGCCGGCGCGGCGCGCGGACTCTTCCGCGGGCGGGTCGCGGCGATTACCGGCAGCACCGGCAAGACGACGACGAAGGAGTTTCTCGCGCAGTTGCTCCGCTCGACCTACGGCGAACGCGTGCTCGCCTCGCCGAATAACGAAAACAACGAGATCGGGGTCAGCAAGCTGTTGTTGAACGCGTCGAACCAAACGCACGACGTGCTCGTCGTCGAAATGGGCGCGCGGCATTACGGCGATATCGAAGCGCTCGTCGAGATTGCGGCGCCGGATACGGGCATCCTCACCAACGTCGGCGACGCGCATCTCGAGATCATGGGTTCGCGCGAACGCCTCGCGGAAACGAAGTGGGCGCTCTTCTCGCGCGGCGCGCACGCGGTGCTCAACGCGGACGACGCCGTCGCGCGTCGACGGGGACCGTCGCTGCGGCCTCCGCCGCACTGGTTCTTTTTCGATGACGCCCGCGCGACGAAGCAAAAAAGAGACGTTTCGCCGCCGTACACTGCGGTGATCGGCGACGACCGGCTCGTCCATAACGAAAACGGCCGCGCGCAGGAGCATGCCGTCGACGTGCGCGTGCCGGGCGCGCACAATCGCGAGAATCTCGCCGCAGCGGTCGCGGGCGCGCTCGAGCTGAGCGTTCCCATCGAGCCCATCGTTGCGGCGATTCCAGACCTCCGCCTTCCGGCGGGCCGCTACGATTCGATTCCGCTGCCCGGCGGCGTTCGTCTTATTTACGACGCGTATAACGCGAATGCGCAGAGCATGCTTGCGGCGCTGGCAACCTTTGCGGCGGAGCCCGCGTCGCGCCGAATTGCCGTGCTCGCGTCGATGGCGGAGCTCGGCGACGAGTCGGCAGGCTTGCACGAGCGGGTCGGCGAGCATGCCGCGCGCAGCGTCGACGTTCTGCTCGTGAGCGGCGAGTATTCGGCCGACGTAACGCGAGGCGCGCGACGCGGCGGCATGACGGCTTTGCAGATCGTCGAGATCGCTACCAATGCCGACGCGGCCCGATGGATCCGGGAGCACGCCGGTCCCGACGACGTCGTTCTCCTCAAGGGCTCGCGCAAGTACAAGTTGGAGGAGATCGTCGAGGAGCTGCGTCCGTGAGCACCGCGACCAAAAGCCTGCTGGTGACGCGCGCGGAACTCCCCGCCGGCTTGACGGCGATACCGATTCGAACGCCGCTCGTCCGCCCGGGCGACGATCTCGTCGCCGCGATCGGTCTCGCGGTGCGCGGCATCGCGCGCGGCGGCGACGTGATCGCCGTCTCGGAAACGGCAGTGGCGATCGCGCAAGGCGAGTTCGTCGCCGCCGAGTACGTGCGTCCCTCGGCGCTGGCTTTTGCCATTGCACGGCGCGCCGATCCGATGGCGACGATCAGCCAGCCCGAGTCGATTCAGCTCGTGATCGATCGCGTCGGCTGGTGGCGCGTCGTCTACGCGACCCTGCTGCAGGCGGTCGGACGTCTCGCCGGGCGCCGCGGCGCGTTCTACGAAGTGCTCGGCGACGCGGTGGCCGCGGTCGACGGTTACACCGGCACGATGCCGCCGTACGAGCGCGCGATCGTGTTTGCTCCGCGGGATCCGAGCGGTTTCGCGCAGGCGGTTGCGGCGCAGGTCGGCGTTTCTTGCGCGGTCGTCGACGCCAACGACCTCGGGCGAGCGAAGGTGCTTGGCACCTCGCGTAGCGTGGATGCCGCGAACGTGGAGTCCGCCCTGCTCGACAATCCGCACGGAAACAGCGACGAGCAGACGCCGCTGGTGGTGCTCAAGTGGCGTGGCGAAGGACCGAGTCCGCTGACGAACGGGGAAGCTCCGTGAGCGGCACACTGCTGCCGGCGCTCGGAGTATGGCTGATCGCCGGCTTTGCGATCGCGGCAACGGTAGCGGCCGGACTCGTTCGCGCGTTTGCGTATCTCAACGTGCGCCAGCGAGCGTACGAGGACGCGCCGGCGAGCCATCGGGTGAAGACCGGCACGCCCACGATGGGCGGCCTCGCGTTCGTCGTGGTGCTGCTCGTCGCATTCGCCGCCACGCGTCTGCCGCTGCTCGCCGAGCTCGTCTTCTTGGTGCTGCTCTGTGCGGGCATCGGCGCGATCGACGATGCGATTGCGATCCGCCAAGGAGCGAACCGCGGACTGCGAGCGCGAACGAAGTTCCTTGCGACGGCGCTGGCGGCTGCGATCTTTCTGCGGGAAGCTGCGGCATCGCCGAGCCCCTTTCCGCCAAACGTGATCTTTCACGCCGGGACGTTCGTGCTCGTCGCGCCGTACTGGCTCTGGGTCTTGCTCGGCATTCTCGCGATCACCTCGACCACGCATGCCGTAAATCTTACCGACGGCCTCGACGGCCTCGCGGCCGGGACGATGATCCCCCCGCTGATCGCCTTTGCCGCGATCGCCGCGCAGGCGGCATTGCCGGGCGTAGCGATCGGTGCCGTCGCCGGGGCGGGCGCCTGCGCCGGCTTCCTTTTGCTCAACGCGCATCCGGCACGCATCTTCATGGGCGATACCGGATCGCTCGCGCTCGGCGCGCTGCTCGCGGGCGCCGCGATCCTCACCGGCGAGATGCTGCTGCTCGTCCTCGTCGGCGGCATCTTCGTTGCCGAAGCGCTCTCGGTGATCGTGCAGGTCTCCTATTTCAAAGCGACGAGGGGCCGGCGCATCTTGCGTATGAGCCCGTTGCACCATCACTTCGAACTGAGCGGTTGGCCCGAAACCGTCGTCACGATGCGCTTTTGGGTTGCGTCGCTGCTCTGTTCGTTGTTAGGATGGGCCATCGTGCGATGAGCCAGATCTTCGATTTCGGCGCCGGCGAAACGATTCTGATCATCGGCTTGGGACGAAGCGGCTTGGCGAGCGCGCGCGTCCTTGCCGAGCGGCACGTTACCCTCTTTGCGACCGATGAGAAGCCCGTTTCGGAGCTCTCGCAAGCAATCTCGACCGCCGAAGCGGCGGGTGCGCGCTTCATCGAACCTTCGCATCTCGACGGCATCCTCGGTGAACTCGACTGCGCCGTGCTCTCGCCCGGCGTTCCTCCCACGTCGCCGGTCGTGCGCCGGCTGCATGCGGCAAACGTGCCGGTGCTCGGCGAGATCGAGGTCGCCTATCGGCTCTGCAAGGCGCCGATCGTGGCAGTCACCGGCACGAAAGGCAAATCAACGACCACGGCGCTGATCGGACACCTCCTGCGTGCGAGCGGGTACGGCGTGCGGGTCGGCGGCAACATCGGCAATCCGCTCATTGCGGAAGTCGAGGGTGCCGGCGCGGACGAATGGGTCGTCGCCGAGGTTTCGTCGTTTCAGCTCGAGACGATTCGCGCGTTTCGTCCCCGCGTAGCGGTGCTGCTCAACATCGTGCCCGACCACCTCGACCGCTATCACTCGATGGAGGAGTACGCCGAGGCGAAGTACCGAATCTTCGCCAATCAGTCGATGAGTGATTGGTTCGTCGGCAATTTGGACGATCCGCGCATTCGCGCGCTGCACTGGGGCGCGGCGACGCGCGTGCAAGCGCGTCAGGTATGGTTCTCGCTTGAAAACCCCGACCGAGCCACGATGTACCTTCGCGACGGCATGCTGATCTACGCGCCCATCGGCGGAGACCCACGGCCGGTACCGCTGGTCTCGCGCGACGAAATTCCGCTGCGCGGCGAGCACAACGTTCGCAACGCCATGGCGGCGCTGCTTGCGGCGCTCGCCGTCGGCGTTCAGGCGGCCGGCTTGCGCGACGCGATCCGCACCTTCGAGCCGATGCCGCACCGGCTCCGGACGGTCGCTGAAATCGACGGCGTGCGCTACGTTGACGACTCGAAGGCGACGAATCCGGCCTCGGTCGTGGCCGCGTTGCTCGCCTACGACGCGCCGATCGTCTTGATCGCCGGCGGCCGCTCGAAGGGAACTTCTTTTGCCGAGATGGGCGCAGCGATCGCGGAACGCGCGAGCGCGCTGATAGCAATCGGCGAGTCGGCCTCGGAGATCGCACGTGCCGCGAGCGGCGTTACCGTGGTGCGCGCCGATTCCATGGATGAAGCGGTCCGGCGCGCGCGCGAGCTGGCCGCGCCGGGCGGGGTCGTGCTGCTTTCGCCGGGCTGCGCATCGTTCGATATGTTCGATTCCGCCGAAGATCGCGGCGAGCGGTTCGCTGCCGCCGTCGCCGCGCTGCGGGAGCCGGCCGGTGCGTAGCGCCGCAGCGCTGGAACCGCAACGCGAGACCGCGCGGGGTTCGCACGTTCGCGCACCCCTCGACACGGTGCTGCTGGCATCGGTCGCCGCGCTGATCGGCATCGGCTTGGTGATGGTGTTCTCGGCCTCGAGCGCGACGGCATATGCGGAACATGGCGACATTGCCTACTATCTGAAGCGGCAGCTGATGTGGCTGGGCGTCGGTTTGGCGAGCGCGTTCTTCTTCTATAAAATCGACTATCACCGGTTGCGAAGCGTCGCGCCGTACCTACTCGCCGGGGCGGTACTCGGGCTGATCTTGGTCTTCGTGCCGCACGTCGGCCTCGGCGTCAACGGCGGCCGTCGCTGGATCGGCACCGGCGGTCTGAGCGTCGAGCCGTCGGAGTTCGCCAAGCTCGCGCTGGTCATCTATCTCTCAGCGGTTCTTTCGGCGCGCGGCGAGCGCATCACGTCGCTCGCACGCGGTGTCGTTCCGCTCTGCGTTCCCGTTGCGATCATGGCGGTGCTCGTGCTCAAGGAGCCCGATATGGGCACTGCGAGCCTCTTGCTCTTCATCGCGCTGACGCTCTTTTTCGCCGCCGGCGCCCGGCTGGTGCATCTGACGGCGGTCGTGCTCGCAATGGTGCCGTTTGCGGCGCTCACGGTGCTCGCCAGTCCCTACCGCCGCGCGCGGATCTTTGCGTTCATCAACCCTTGGAAAGATCCGCTCAATACCGGCTTTCATATCGTGCAGTCGCTGCTGGCACTCGGCAGCGGCGGTCTTTTCGGCGTCGGTCTCGGCGCGTCGCGCGCGAAGTTCTTCTACCTGCCCGAGCAGTACACCGACTTCATCTTCTCCGTGCTCGGCGAAGAGCTGGGTCTCGTGGGAACGCTTTCGGTGATCGTGCTGTTCGTGACGTTCGCGTACCGGTCTATTCGCATCGCGCTTGCGGCGCCGGACCGGTTCGGCTTTTTCTTGGCGCTAGGCTGCACCGCGATGATCACGATTCAGGCCTTCGTGAACATCGGCGTCGTCTCGTCGTCCTGGCCGGTGACGGGCGTACCGCTCCCGTTCATCTCGTTTGGCGGAAGCTCGCTCGTGGTCAACTGCGTCGCCGTGGCACTGATCGCGAACGTCGCACGAAATCGGCGAACCACGCGCGCGTGACCGTCGTTTTCGCCGGCGGCGGCACCGGCGGCCACCTCTATCCGGCGATCGCCATCGCCGATGCGCTCAAAAGCCGCGCAGCGATTCACTTTATCGGCACCGCCGACCGGCTCGAAGCCACGATCGTTCCGCAAGCGGGGTACGAACTGCACGCGATTTCGGGCCGCGCGCTCCCGCGTTCGGCATCGATCGACATTCTTTCGACGATCGTCGCGAATTTGAAAGGAACGATGCAAAGCCTGCGGCTGCTCGCCGCGCAGCGACCCGACATCGTCATCGCAACCGGCGGCTACGTCTGCTTTCCCGTCGCGCTCGCCGCCCGGATTCGGCGGCTGCTCGGCCAGACGCGGGCTCCGGTAGTCCTGCTCGAGCCCAACGTCGCGCCTGGGTTGACTAACCGTTTGTTGACGCCGATGGTCGATGAGGTTTGGACTGCATCCTCACCCGGCATTCCGATTCGAACGTCGCTGCGCTCGCTGCCCGCTCGCGCCGCCGCAGCGGCCCGACTCGGCCTCGACCCCTCGAAGCAGACGCTGCTTGCGATGGGCGGAAGCCAGGGAGCGCACTCCATCAACGACGCGCTGATCGCGCTGGTAGCCGGTGAAAGAGTGCCGGCGGGATGGCAAGTGCTCGCGCTGACCGGCAGCGGCGATTTCGAGCGGGTGCGCGCGCGCCTTCCGCACGCGCGTGCCTACCTCGACGACATGGCCGACGCGTACGCCGTCGGCGATCTGGTGCTCGCGCGCGCGGGCGCATCGACGCTCGGCGAGCTCGCGGCGCTGGGGAAACCCTCTATTCTGGTTCCGTATCCGTACGCCGCACAAGACCATCAGGCCGAGAACGCGGCGCGCTTCGAAGCCGCGGGCGCCGCAATCGTGCTGACCGACGAGCGCCTTGCCGAGGAACTTCCCGGCGCGATCGCGCGTGCGGCACGGCCCGAGACGATGCGTGCGCTCGGGGCCGGCGCGGCGCGATTGGGAGGAACCGATCCGTTGCATGCAATCCTTGCCCGGATCGATGCCTTGACCTCGCGAAAGAGCACGCGGTGACGAGTTACCACTTCGTCGGCGTCGGCGGGATTGGGATGAGTGCGATCGCGCGCGTTCTGCTCGCGCGCGGCGAGAGCGTCTCGGGCTCCGACCTTTCGCTTACCCCGCTCGTTCGCCGGCTGCGCGACGAGGGAGTGCGCGTCACGATCGGACACGATGCCGCCAACGTCGCCGGCGCGCAAACGGTCGTCGTGAGTTCGGCGATCGCTCGCCGCAATCCGGAGTGCGTTGCCGCCGCCAAACTCGGGATTCCGGTGCTGCATCGCGGCGAGATGCTCGCGCGGCTGCTCGCCGGCCGTCGCGGCATCGCGGTCTGCGGTACGCACGGGAAGACGACGACCACGGCGATGACGCACGGCGTTCTGCGCCGCGGCGGAATCGACGCCGGCCTCGCGCTCGGCGGAATCGACGTCGCGCTCGATACCAACGCGCACAACGGGAACGCGCTCTGGTTCGTCACCGAAGCCGACGAGTCCGACGGCTCCTTCGTCGCTGCTGGATCCGGCGATCGCGGTGGTGACGAACGTCGAGAACGATCACCTGACCAGCGATGAGGAGCTGCCGGGTTTGGTCCGGGCGTTCGCGGAGTTTCTCGCGAAACTCCCCGACGACGGCGTCGCGATCGTCGGCATCGACAACGCGCTCTCCGCCTCGCTGACCTCGCACGATTTACGCGCGCGCGTCGTGACGTACGGCCTCGCGCCGTCCGCGTCCGTCCACGCCGAGCGAGTGCGCTTCGAAGGGCTCTCGTCGCGATTCGAGGTCGTCGCCGGCGAGCGCCGGCTCGGCGAGATCGAGTTGCGCGTTCCCGGCGAGATGAACGTTCAGAACGCTCTTGGGGCGGTCGCGGTCGGCCTGGAACTCGGCGTTTCTTTCGACGCAATCGCCGCGGCGCTTCGGGAGTTCGCGGGCGTGCGCCGGCGTTTCGACGTGCTCGTCTCGTCGCCGCGCGCGACCGTCGTCGACGATTACGCCCATCACCCGACTGCGGTCCGCGCCACGATCGCGGCCGCGCGGCGTTGCCATCGGGGCGAGCTCGTCGTAGCCTTTCAGCCGCACCGCTACTCCAGAACGGCATACCTCGCGCGCGAGTTCGCGACGGCGCTGCGCGGCGCCGACCGCGTCTATCTTGCGCCGATCTACGCTGCGTCGGAGCCGGTGATTCCCGGCGTGAGCGAACGCTCGATCGGCGACGCGCTCGCCGCGCTGGGCGGCGACGTACGCTATGCGGCCTCGATGGAGGAATTGGAACGAAAGCTGCTCGCCGAGGTCCCGCCGGATGCGATGATCTTGATGCTCGGGGCCGGCGACATCACGGACGCTGCATCGCGTCTCGCAAGCCGAATCGAATCCGGCGAGCGGGCCGCCTCCCTTCCGGCATGAGCGCGACGACGGCGCAGGCGTTGCGCTCGCTGCTTGCCGACGAGGACCGCGACGCGTTGGGAGCGATCTTCGGCGAGCGCGTGCGCTTCGACGAGCCGCTCGCGGCGTATACGTCGTGGAAGATCGGCGGTCCGGCGGACGCGTTGGTGCTGGTGCAGACCGAAGCGGAGCTGGCCGAGCTGCTGCGCTTCTGTTTGCGGCGCCGGATGGCGTGGTGGATCATTGGTGCCGGCAGCAACGTCTTGATCGGCGACGGCGGCGTGCGCGGCGTGGTCGTTCGCCTGGGCGGCGATTTCGCCGCGGTGCAGCGTTCGGCACGAGGGAACCCGCATCGTCGTCGAGGCCGGCGGCTCGGCCGACATGGCGCTCGTCACCGCAAAGGCCGCCTCCGCGGGAGCGGAGGGAATCGGTTCGCTGGCCGGCATTCCCGGCACGATCGGCGGATCGCTGCGGATGAATGCCGGAACCGATCGCGAGATCGGCGAGTTCGTTACGGAGGTCTGGGTGCAATCGCCGAGCCGCCCTGAGCCGCACGCGACGAGCGTCCAGTATCTCTACCGCCACTCGACGCTCGAGCGCGACGTGGTGGTTTCGCGCGTCGCGCTCGAGTTTGCGGCATCCCGCGCAGGCGACGTGCGCGGCGAGATGCGGACGAGGCTGGTGCGGCGCAAGGAGACGCAGCCGATCGCGTTGCCAAATGCAGGCTCCTGCTTCCGCAATCCGCCCGGCGATAAGGCGGCGCGTCTGATCGAGGCGGCCGGCGCTAAGGGATGGCGCGAAGGCGGTGCGGAAGTTTCGCCGCTGCACGCCAACTTCATCAACAACGTGGGTGGGGCGACGGCCAAAGACGTCGCGACGCTCCTTGCGCGCGTTCGGCGCGCGGTCCGGGATCGCTGGAACGTCGAGCTTCAGCTCGAAGTGCATTTGGTCGGAGTATTCATCGATGCAACGTAACGCGGGGTCGAAAGAACGAGTCGCCGTCGCGATGGGCGGCAATAGCGCCGAGCGGGAGATCTCGCTGCGCACCGGATCGGAAGTCGTGCGCGCACTCCACGCGCTCGGCTACGATGCGCGCGCCGTCGATTACGACGAGCGTTTTCTCGACGCGCTGCGCGAGCTCAAGCCGGACCTTGTCTTCATTGCGCTGCACGGTCCGGGCGGCGAGGACGGTCACGTTCAGGCGCTGCTCGAGTATCTGTCGATCCCTTACACGGGCAGCGGCCTCGAGGCGGCGGCGCTCTCGATGGACAAGCACCTCACGAAGAAGCTGCTCGCGGCCGAAGGCTTACCGACGCCCGTCTGGGATCTGTTCGATCTCACCGGCGGAACGCTGCCGCTGCTGCCGGGATCGCTCGATCTTCCGCTCGTGATCAAACCGCGCTTCGAGGGCTCGTCGGCCGGCGTTACGATCGTGCATACGCACGAAGAGTGGACGAGCGCCATGCTCGAGGCGTCGAAAACGTACGCGCAGATTCTGGCCGAGGAATACCTCGCCGGACGCGAGTTCACGTGCGCCGTGCTCGGTGAGGAAGCGTTGCCGATCGTCGAGATCGTCGCCAACCGGGACGGATTCTACAGTTACGACGCCAAGTACGAGCCGGGCGGCAGCACGCACGTCGTTCCGGCGGCGATCGACGACGATCTCGCCGCTCGCCTGCAGATGATCGCGCTCTCGGCGCATCGCCTGCTCGGACTGCGCGATTATTCGCGCAGCGATTTCATCGTGACGCCGGACCAGCGCCCGCACTTACTGGAGATCAACTCGCTGCCGGGCTTGACGCCGACGAGTCTCGTGCCCGACGCTTGCGCTGCGGTTGGCATTTCGTTCGAGGCGCTGGTCGAGCGCCTGATCGGCTACGCGCGCGGGCGCGCCGATCTGCGCGACGCCGTCGCGTAGACGCCTACTTCGAGGCGAACGCTTCCGCGTCGTCGGCGATCAGATGATCGAGGCGCGGCGTCTCCGGCGGGAGATCGCGCGCCTTCGGATAGCGGCGCAGGAACTCTGCGTCGTTCATGCGCTCCCCAATGGTTCGCGATTCCAACTTAGCGTTGATCTCGGCGTAACGCGCGGGGTCGGTGTGCGCGCGAATCCAATCCGCGACCTCGGCATCCGATCCGGCAGCGGCGACGGCGGCGCGAAGCGATTGCTCCGCGATGCCGAGCGCGTTGAGCAGGCTCGAGCTGAAGCCGGTGATCTGGTAATCGCCGATGTTGCCGCCGGGGAGCGTCGCCCGAATCTTATCGACGGTCCGAGCGAGCATCAGCAGGTCGACTCCCGGGAGCAGTTCCCGGGGGCTGCGCGGGGGGCGCGTCGTGAGGTCGAGTGCATCCATTGGCCCGCTTTTCAACCGAGCTAGGCGCGAAGGCCTCCGTCACAGGCAGAGCGCCGCAGGAGTCGAAGCAGAGCGGCCGGGGTAAACCTGAACCCGCTTGCAGTTCACACGTCGTATGGAGGATCTTCTTGTCTACCGTTGTCGATCGCGGCCTCGAAGGCGTCGTCGTTGGGTCCACTTCACTGAGTAATGTCGAAGGGGCGATCGGCCGCCTGAGTTATCGCGGATACGATATCGACGATCTCGCACCGAATGCCACGTTCGAAGAGGTCGTCCACCTGCTGCTGTACGGCCATCTGCCCAACCGGCACGAGCTGGAGACGCTCAAGCGCGAGCTCGGCTGCGCGCCGTTCGCTGCCCGAGCCGCTCGTCAACGCGATGCAGAACGTTCCCAAGACGGCGTGGCCGATGGAAGTGCTGCGGACGATCGTCAGCGGGCTAGGCCTCTTCTCGCCGGTCAACGCGCACGGCGAACACCTGTCGGACGTGCATACCGCGCTCGATCTGATCGCGAAGTTCCCGACGATCGTAGCCGCGTGGGATCGCATTCGCCGGGATCTCGAGCCGATCGCGCCGCGCGCCGATCTGTCTGCCGCCGGTAACTTCCTCTACATGCGCTCCGGCAAGATGCCGCACGCGATCGAAGAGGACGCGCTCGACACGTACTTCGTGCTGCTGGCGGACCATTCGTTCAACGCCTCGACCTTTGCGGCGCGCGTCGCCGCATCGACGCGTGCCGACATCTATGGATCGGTTACCGCTGCGCTCGCGACGCTGCAGGGCGACTTGCACGGCGGCGCGGCGAGCGGCCGCCTTCCGTACGCTCGTGGAAGTGAAGTCTCCGGAAAACGCCGAGGCGTACGTTCGGCAGACCCTCGACGCGCGGCAAACGCATCATGGGCATGGGGCATCGCGAGTACAAAGTGCGCGATCCGCGCGCGCGACATCTCGAAGCGATGGCGAAGGAACTCGCGGCGCACGTCGGCAGCGACCGCTGGTACGAAACGGCACACGCCGTCGAAGAGGCGAGCCGCAAAGTGCTGCAAGAGAAGAAACCCGGCAACACGATCTACGCCAACGTCGATTTCTACACCGCACCCGTCCTCGCGGATCTCGGCATCCCGGGCGACGAGTTCACCTCGCTCTTCGCGTGCGGACGCATCGCGGGATGGAGCGGTCACATCCTCGAGCAGCTGGCCGACAACCGGCTGATCCGTCCCCAGGCGACTTACGACGGGCCGCCGAGCGGACCGTACGTGCCGCTCGAGCAGCGCTCCGGCAACGGCGCGCGCGCCTAGTCGGAAGGAGTACAGATGCTCGTCGTTCCCGGCGATCGATTTGCGCGGCGGCAAATGCGTCCGCATGAAGCAAGGCGATCCGACGACCGAGGTCGAGTACGACGGCGATCCCGTCGAGCGCGCGCGTGCATTTGTGGACGCCGGCGCTCGGCGATTGCACGTCATCGATCTCGACGGCGCCTTTGGCTCGGGTGAAAATCTCGCGGCGATCGAGCGGATCTGCGCGGCGGCGGGCGTTCCCGTGCAAACCGGCGGCGGCTTGCGCGCCGTCAAGCACGCCGAGGACGCATTCGCCGCCGGCGCGAGCGAGATCATCATCGGCACGCTGCTGGTCGAAGACGAGCGCCTCGCACGCCATATCATCAGCCAGTTTCCGGGAAAGGTGATCGGCGGAATCGACGCGCGCGGAACGCAAGTTGCAACGCGTGGATGGCAAGAGCGAACCCCCGTCGACCGCGATGCGCTCGTGCGCCGCGCCGCGCAATGGGGCGTCTCGCGCGTGATCTTCACCGAAATCCGCCGGGACGGAATGGGCGAAGGATACGATATCGAGGCGCTCAACGCCGTGGCATCTGCGGCCGGCGTGAGCGTCACTGCCAGCGGCGGCGCGCGCAGCATCGACGACTTGCGCCAGTTGGCGCGCTCGGTTCCGGCCGCCGTCGACTCCTGCATCGTCGGCAGCGCGCTCTACAACGGCACCATGAATCTCAAAGAAGCGATCGACGCGGTC
The DNA here is from genome assembly GCA_963699435.1 of Vulcanimicrobiota bacterium. Taxonomy (GTDB): domain Bacteria; phylum Vulcanimicrobiota; class Vulcanimicrobiia; order Vulcanimicrobiales; family Vulcanimicrobiaceae; genus Cybelea. The sequence continues at coordinate 84,781 of CAVOTV010000006.1, read as the reverse complement.
GCGTAAGCGCGCGTCACTCTTCGTCGCCGGCGTACTCGCGCAAGCACTCGTTCGGTAACCGCGTGACGATCTCGTAGTTGATCGTCTCCGCCCACCCCGGCCCAATCGTCGGCGGTAACGACAGCAGCGCCATCGCTACCGATAAGGGTTACCGTCGAGCCGGCGTGCGCCTGCGGCGCGGCCGTAAGATCGATCTCGGTCATGTTCATTGCCACGCGCCCGACGATCGGGCAGAGCGCGCCCTGGACGGCGAACGCACCGCGGTTTGAGAGCGCGCGCGGTACGCCGTCGGCGTAGCCGGCCGGAACGACGCCGACACGCATCTCGCGCGGCGCGTGAAAGCTTCCGCCGTAACCGATCGACGCCCCCGCTGCGACGGTACGCGTCACGACGATCTGCGAGCGATAGGAGAGCGCCGGACGCAGATCGGGAGCGGACGCGCCCATCGCTTCCCGCGTTTGCGGCGACGGCCACAACCCGTAGAGCGCGATGCCGAACCGCGCCATATCGAGCCGCGTCTGCGGCCACAGCATCGCGGCTGCCGACGCGGCGATATGGCGGATCGGCGAAAGCGCGCGCGCGTCGAGCAGCGGCTTGGCGTCGGTGAGCGCGCGCTCGAACGCGTCGAGCTGGTGCATCGTGTAGGGCGAGTCGAGTTCCTCAGCGGCGGCGAGGTGCGAGTAGATGCCGGCGAGGGAGATTTCGGGGATCCCGAGCAGCGTATCGAGCACGCCGAGGAGCTCGCCGGGCTCGACGCCCAGCCGGTTCAAATCCGTATTCACCTTGACGTGAACTCGGGCGCGCAGCCCACGGCGGGCGGCTTCGGCTGCAACGAGGCGCGCGAAGTCGGCCGAGTCCCACAGGGCAAGCTCGACCTCGGCGGCCAGGACGTCGGGGAGGGCTTGGGGAGCCGTCGGCCCCATCAGAAGGATCGGGACGGTAATGCCGCCCTCGCGCAGCGCCAGCGCCTCGTCCGGCGCATAGACGCAAAGCCTCGCGGCGAGAGGCTCGATTGCTCTGGCGACGGGAACCAGCCCGTGGCCGTACGCATTCCCTTTGACCACGAAGGCGGCTCGCGGAGCGCCGACCAGGTCGCGTAGCAGCCGGGCATTATGCCGCAGAGCCTCGAGGTCGATGCGTAGGCCGCCGATCATCGCCCGATGCGTTCGACCAAATGGAGGAAGAGGCCTGAAAGGCCCTTGCACTCCCCCGCCGGCTCTGCTAAGATGGCACGGCTAGCGCTCTCGCGCTGAGAGTGCTAATCCCAAATATGCTGCACCGTTCGTGAATCTAGCCTGTGGAGGGTTTTCCGTGAATCTCAAGCCTTTGTTCGACAACGTCGTTGTCGAGCACGTAGAACAAGACGACAAGACGAGCGGCGGCGTCTTTCTTCCCGATACCGCCAAAGAAAAGCCCCAGGAGGGCATCATCCGCGCCGTCGGAGACGGCCGCGTGACCGACAAAGGCACGAAGGTCGACATGCACGTCAAAGTCGGCGACCGCGTGCTCTACCGCAAGTACTCGGGAAGCGAAGTCAAGATCGACGGCACCGAGTACCTCATCATTCCCGAAAAAGACATTCTCGCCATCGTCGACAAAGTGCCGGCCGGCGTCTAAGGAGTTCAAGTTTTAATCATGGCTGCAAAGCAACTCGTATTCGATGAAAGCGCGCGTCGCGCGCTCGAGCGCGGTGCGAACATCCTCGCCGATGCCGTGAAAGTGACGCTCGGCCCCAAGGGCCGCAACGTCGTGCTCGACAAGAAGTTCGGTTCGCCGACGATCACCAACGACGGCGTGACCATTGCCAAAGAAATCGAGCTGCGCCGATGCGTTCGAGAACATGGGCGCACAGCTCGTCAAGGAAGTCGCGTCGAAGACCAACGACATTGCCGGCGACGGCACGACCACCGCGACGGTGCTCGCGCAAGCGATCATCCGCGAAGGCCTCCGCAACGTGACCGCCGGCAGCAACCCGCTGCTGATCAAGCACGGCATCGAGAAGGCCGTCGAGATCGCGGTCGGCGAGATGGAGATCGTTCAAGAAGGACGTCGACACCAAAGAGAAGATCGCGCAAGTCGCCTCGATCTCGGCCAACGACCACGAGATCGGCGATCTCATCTCCGAGGCGATGGAGAAAGTCGGCAAAGACGGCGTCATCACCGTTGAGGAGTCGCGGACGCTCAAGACCGAAGTCGAGACCAAAGACGGCATGCAGTTCGACAAGGGCTACATCTCGCCGTACATGGTTACCGATTCCGAGCGCATGGAAGCCGTGCTCGACAATCCGTACATTCTCGTCACGGAGCGCAAGATCTCGGCGATCGCCGACATCCTGCCGCTGCTCGAGAAGGTCGTTCAGGTTCAGAAGCCGCTGCTCATCATCGCCGAAGACGTCGAAGGCGAAGCGCTCGCGACGCTGGTGGTGAACAAGCTGCGCGGCACGTTTACGTCCGTTGCGGTTAAGGCGCCGGGCTTCGGCGACCGCCGCAAGGAGATGCTCAAGGACATCGCGACGCTCACGGGCGCCACGGTGATCTCCGAAGAGCTCGGACTCAAACTCGACAAGGTCACGCCGGATCAGCTCGGCCAGGCCAAGCGCGTCACGGTTGACCAAGGACGAGACGACGATCGTCGACGGCGGCGGCAAGCCCGATGCCATCAAGGGCCGCATCGAGATGATCAAAAAGCAGATCGAAGAGACCGATTCCGACTTCGACCGCGAGAAGCTGCAAGAGCGTCTTGCCAAGCTCTCCGGCGGCGTCGCCGTCATTCAAGTCGGCGCGGCCACCGAGACCGAACTCAAAGAGAAGAAGCACCGCATCGAGGATGCGCTCAGCGCGACCCGTGCGGCCGTGCAAGAAGGCATGATCCCCGGCGGCGGCGCTTCGCTGGTTCACGCGGTCAAGGCGATCGACAAGTACGAGCCGCCGAAGACCAACGGTCACGCGACCACGTGGGCCGACGAGAAGATCGGCATCGAGATCATCACGCAAGGCGCTCGAAGAGCCGCTTCGTCAGATCGCCGAAAACGCGGGCTTCGAAGGCTCCGTTCAAGTCAACAACGTCCGTAGCAAGAACGCCCCGTTCGGCTTCGACGCCATGACCGGCGAGATCGTCGACATGTTCAAAGCGGGCATCGTCGAGCCGCTCAAGGTGACGCGCGCGGCGCTGCAGAACGCGGCGTCGATCGGCGCGCTGATCCTCACGACCGAAACCCTCATCGCCGACAAGCCCGAGCCGAAGAAGGAACCGGCGGGCATGCCCGGCGGCGGCATGGGCGGCTACGACATGATGTAGTTGTCGTCGCTCGCGATGACAAGCATCGAAAGGGCGCGTCGAAAGGCGCGCCCTTTTTTACGTTATCCTGCCGACGTGCGCCACATCTTCGGACAGAGAAGCGTATCCACCGGGTCGCTGGCGAGCGAATCGACCATGTCTTCCGTCACGTCGATCGTGATGCTCGTCGGCCAGCCGCCCCAGGGCACCGGGAACGGCACCGGGAGCCGCACGTAGTGGTACTGGTGCGTCGGCGTGCGCAATCGCAGCGCAAGCTGCTGCGAGTTCGGCGCGGCGACGGGTCGGGTAGAGCGACGCGTAAAACGCATCTTGATCGTTCTCGACGTTCACTTGCGTCGGAATCGCCGCCGGTAACGGCTTGTTGCAGGCGGTCGTGACTCTTGTCGAAGACCACGAACGTTGGCGCGACGTAGAGGAACGATTGCGGCGCGCGTTCCCGAAACCAATATCGGCCTCGGCGGCGGCGGAGCTCGGCGCATCGGCGAGTTTCTCGGTGATGCTGCGGTCGTGTCCGGCGATGAAGTAGACGATAATCCGATGCCGCACAGCGATATTTCGGCGCGTCGACGACTCGAGCGAGTAGATGCCGAACGCGCTGTCGAATTCGACGATACCTTCGCCTGTCGTCTCCGCGGGAGACGCGAAAGACGCGTCGACTTGAGGCCGGTTCCGCGGCGTCGGTCAGGCGGACGTGAAACGCAACCGTCGTCGTGGGCGGACGCCTGCGCGATCGCGTCACAGAAGCCGATATGCAGCACGACGTGCGAGAGCGGCTAACATCGGTCTTGCCCTTCGCCGGGTCGGCATGACGGTCCTGCCATTGCCCAAGAGGCGAATCAGCGATACGTCTCCACATGCCCGCGCGTGCCGTTAACGATTTCACGATTCGCGTGGCGACGGTCAACGGCTCGGGAAGTCAATCCTCGAACCTCGTCCTGACCAACGCCATCGCGCGCCTCGGCATTCCCGTCGCTCCGAAGAACGTCTTTCCCTCGAATATCGAGGGCTTGCCGACATGGTTCGACGTGCGCGTCTCGGCGCTGGGCTATCAGTGCCGGGCGCGCGACGTTCGACGTGCTCGTCGCGCTCAACGCGGCGACGTGGCAGCAAGACGTCGCGGGCGTCAAGCCGGGCGGTGCGGTCGTGCACGAAGAGACGCTTCCGTGCAAAGGCGACACGCTGCGCGAAGATCTTACGTACTACGCCGTTCCGTTTGCGGCGCTGGCGAAGGAGCACTTCGCCGACAAAGGCGACCTGCGCAAGTACTTGATGAACATGATCTACGTCGGCGTGCTGGCGCAGCCTGCTCGATATTCCGCTCGAGGATCGATCGAAGAGAGTCTCCGCACGCAGTTTCGCAGCAAAGCGGCGGCCGTCGAGCTCAATATGTCGCGCGGTCACGCGTCGGCTTCGAATACGCGCGCGACACCTGGAGAAACACGATCCGTCCGGCTCTGGTGCCGATGACCGGCAAGACCGAAGGCCTGATGTTTATGGAGGGCAACCGCGCAGCGGCGCTCGGCTGCGTGATGGGCGGCTGCACCGTTGCCGCGTGGTATCCGATCACGCCGTCGTCGTCGCTCTGCGAATACTTCATTCAGTTCTGCGATCGCTATCGCGTCGATAAAGAAACCGGCGAGCGCAACGTCGCGATCGTCCAGGCTGAAGACGAGCTCGCCGCTGCGGGCATTGTGTTCGGCGCGGGGTGGGCGGGCGCGCGCGCGATGACCTCGACCTCCGGTCCGGGCATTTCGCTGATGGCCGAATATGCCGGCTATGGATACTTTGCCGAAATTCCGGGCGTGATCTTCGACGTGCAGCGCGCGGGGCCGTCGACGGGATTGCCGACGCGAACGATGCAAGGCGACGTCGCCTTCGCGCTACACGCTCTCGCATGGCGACACGAAGCACCTCGTGCTTTTTCCCGCGACGGTTGCCGAAGCGTACGAGCTTCGCGATGGAAGCCTTCGATCTCGCCGAGCGGTTTCAAACGCCGGTCTTCGTGCTCAGCGATCTCGATCTCGGGATGAACGCCGTGGCTGACGCCGCCGCTGCACTATCCGGAGAAGCCGTTCGACCGCGGAAAAGTGCTTGGCGCCGACGACCTGACACGATGAAGTCGTGGGGGCGGTATCGCGACGTGGACAAGGACGGCATTCCCTATCGCACGCTTCCGGGAACGAAGCATCCGGGGCCGGCTTCTTCACGCGCGGCACCGGTCACGACGAAGAAGCGCGCTATTCCGAGACTGCCCGACGTGTGGCAGCGCAATCTCGATCGCCTTGATCGCAAGACACGATACGGCGGCTACGGCGGTGCCGGCGCCGGTCGTCGACGAGAAAACGACGCTCCAAGCTCGCGATCCTCGCGTACGGCACGACCCACCACGCCGTCGTCGAGGCGCGCGACTTTTTGCGCGAGGCCGGCATCAGAACTCAACTACATGCGCGTGCGCGCGCTGCCGCTCTCGCCGGACGTCGCGACGTTCGTGAAGCGGCACGACCGCGTTTACGTCGTCGAACAGAATCGCGACGGACAGCTCTACGGCATTCTGCGCACCGAGCTGCCCACGCACCTGATCGGCCGCCTGGAATCGATCCGCCATTACAACGGCGTGCCGATCGACGCCCACGCCATCATCGACCCCCTGCTCGACGCGCGAGCGCCGCCGGCGGTGGTCGCGGAGTGATCCTATGCTCGATGACAGCGTGACTGCAAACTATTCGTCGGCCTCACGCGCGAAGTCTACAAAGGGCTTCCAACCACGCTTTGCGCCGGCTGCGGGCACAACTCGATCACCAATCATCTGATCAAGGCGCTCTACGAGTACGGCGTCGAGCCGCACAAACTCGCAAAGATGAGCGGCATCGGCTGCTCGTCAAAGACGCCGGCCTACTTCGTCGAGCAGGCGCACGGCTTCAACGGCCTGCACGGGCGCATGCCGTCGGCCGCGACCGGAGCGAAACTTGCCAATCGCGAACTGCTGGTGCTCGGCATCAGCGGCGACGGCGACACGGCGAGCATCGGGCTCGGCCAGTACTGTCATATGATCCGTCGCAACCTCGACTGCACGTACATCGTCGAGAACAACGGCTGCTACGGCCTGACCAAGGGGCAGTTCTCGGCGACCGCCGACGTCGGCTCGACGCAGAAAGGCGGAAAGGTCAACGAGTACGCGACGATCGATATCTGCGGCCTCGCGATCGAACTCGGCGCCACGTTCGTCGCGCGATCGTTCTCCGGCGACGGCAAGCAGCTCGTGCCGTTGCTGCAGGCGGCATTCTCGCATCGCGGCACGGCGATTCTCGACGTCATCAGCCCGTGCGTGACGTTCAACGATCACGAAGGCTCGACCAAGAGTTATGCCTACGTGAAAGAGCACGACGTCGTGCTGCACACCGCCGGACTATATCGCGGGCGGCCGCGAGATCGCGGTCGACTACGAACCCGGTACGGTCCGCGACGTCGAGCTCGAAGACGGCTCGCACGTGCTGCTTCGCAAGCTCGACGTCGATTACGATCCGACCGACGCATCAACGCGCTGCAAGACGATTCACGAGGCGCGCGAGCGCGGCGAGTTCGTCACCGGGCTCCTTTACGTGGACACGAACGCAGCAGGATCTTTGCGAGCGCGAGCATCTGACGCGCACGCCGCTCGCGCGCTCGACGAAGAGGCGCTGCGAATCGATCGAGACGCGTGGCAGAAACTGATGCAGGTCTAGCGGACTCCGCCGCCATCGGCGAGCTCGCCGATGCGGTTCGCGAACGCGCCGTCCGTCTTCGTTCTTACGGGATCGGGCATCTCGGCCGAAAGCGGACTGCCGACGTTTCGCGGTGTCGGCGGCCTATGGCGCACGCATCGCGTCGAAGAACTCGCCTCGGCGGAAGGATTTGCGCGCGATCCCCTGCTGGTCTGGACGTGGTATAACGAACGAAAGGCCGCCCACGCGCGCGCCGTACCCAATGCCGGACACCATGCGCTCGCACGCCTCGAGCGGGTGCTCCGCCGAGTTTACGCTCGCTACGCAGAACGTCGACTCGCTGCATCTGCGCGCCGGCTCGCGCAACGTCTTGGAGCTGCACGGCAACCTGCGCGAAGCGCGCTGCACCGGTTGCGCGCAACGCCGTCCGCTCGAGGCGGCGGGCTTGCCGCCGGACGCAATCGAGCACGCATGCGGCGGACGATGGCGGCCCGATATCGTCTGGTTCGGCGAATCGTTGCCGCGGCGGTCTGGACCGCGGCACGGATGCCGCATCGCGCGCCGAGGTCATCCTCGTCGTCGGGACGAGCGCGGTCGTCTATCCCGCAGCCGCGCTGGCGACGCAACTATAACGCGCGCGCGTTCGTCGCCGAGATCAACCCGGAGGAAACCGCGATCAGCGACCGCATCGATTGCGCGCTGCGTGGAACGGCGGCGGAGTTACTCCCGCGGCTGCTCGGCGAGCTGACCCACCGCACCGAGCGGTGACGTGTTTCGCCGCGTAAAGAGCCAATAGACCGGGAGGCCGGAGAGCAAAATGCCGATGCCGATCGCGGTTTCGCGCGGCGACTTGAGAATCGTATCGCCGACGATCGACCACGCGGCGACGAGAAAGAGCACGGTCGTGATTGGATGTCCGGGCATGCGGAAGTACGGCCGCGCGGCCTTAGGATCGCGCGCGTCGCGGCCGCGGAAGACGATCAGCGCGATGGCCGCGAGTCCGAAGAAGATGTAATCGTTGCAGGTGACGTAAGTGAGGATCTGATCGTAGCTGCCCGAGAGGGCGATCGCGATCGCGACCGCTCCCTGCAGCACGATCGCGACGACCGGCGCGTGGGTTTTCGGGTTCACCCAGGCCAGCTGCTTGAAGAACGTTCCGTCCGCAGCCATTTGAAAGTAGACGCGGGGCGACGTAAGGATTTGATTGCTCAAGAAGCCGAGGGTCGAGAGCGCGATGATCGTCGCCATTACGCGCAGACCGATCGGGCCGAAGGCGATTTCGGCAATCGCCGAGGCCGGCGTCTTCGTCGCGGCGAGGCCGGCGACGCCGAGCACGCGCAGGCATGCGACGTTCACCGCAAGGTAGAGTAAGACGACGCCGATGACGCCGACGAGGATGCCGCGCGGCAGCGCCTTGTGCGGCTCGTTGAGCTCGGCGGTCATGAAACTCGACGTTTGCCATCCGCTGTAGGCGAAGAGCACGGGGACCATAGCGAGACCGAGGGCCCCGAACGCGTTTCCGGCCGATGGTGTCGCGGTCGTAACCACCGGAGCGCGTACGACGAAGAATCCGATCGTCGCAAATGCCGGCGATCGCGAGGATCTTGATCACCATAAAAAGATTCTGCGTCGAGGTTCCGGTGCGAACGCCGAGCGCGTTGACGGCGGTAAAGACCGCAATCGCGACGATCGCAATCACCGCCGTCGACCCCTCGTGGCCCGTCAATGGCGAGAAATACGCCGCAAACGTCACCGCGGCCGCCGCCATACCGCCGCTCTGCGATACCAAAAGGAGCGTCCATCCAAAGATAAAAGCGAGCGCCGGATGAAACGCGTCGCGCAGATATGCATACAACCCACCGTCGTCCGGCCGGCGCGCCGCGAGCTCGGCGAAAATGCCCGCGCCGAGCAGTGCGATGGCGCCGCCGGCCACCCAGACCAGCATCACGAGAAACCCGCTGCCGACGAACCGAGCGACGACCGACGGATTCATGAAGATGCCCGAGCCGATGATGCCGCCCATGACGATGAGCGACGCGTCGCGGGTTCCGAGGCGGCGCAGCAGTTTAGGCGAAGATTCCATTCATGCTTGCATTAGCGACGATCTTCCTGACCACATTGTTTAGTGCCGTGGCACAACAGCCGCCGGAGACGCCGGGCGGACCGCCGCCCCAGCAACAAGCGACGGGCCCAATGCCCGCGCAGCCGCCGCTTAATAGCGGCTATTGCCTCGATTCGCTCCGTCAAGTGCCGAAGGTTATCGTAGCCCCGGTTGCGACCGGCGCGCAGATCGTTCGCATCGATCTGATCCTCTCGACCGCGAGCCTGACCCCCAACGAGGTTATCGGTTTTCTCTACACCACCGAGGACGGCTCGCACGTGGCTCGGTCAGCGCACCGCCGATTATCAGTCGGCCGCCGACGCAACGGCCATCAATCGGGTGCTGGCGGCGACGCACGTGCCGGGCTACAACGTGACCGGATTCCCGCCAAGGGACGTCTACGGCGTACCCACCAAGCATCCGCAGCTCTTCCGGGTTCAAATCCCTCCCAACGCCTACGACCCGCTGCGAATCAACCTGGAGCCGTGCGTCGTCTGGCCGGCGGGGCGCCCGTTACCCGACCCCAGCCTCTAATCTAGCAGTCGGCGCATCCGAGTGCTAAGATGACGGGTTTAAGAGCACTGATGGAGTTCGTCGTTCGAACCCGCCTGGGACGCTTCGCGCCGAACGCCGACGTCTTCGTTGACGAGGATCGGCCGGCGGAGTCGTGGTCGTGATCGAGGTCGCCGGGGCCGACCCCGAGTCGCTGCGCGTCGCCGCTGGACGAGCGCTCGTCTGATCGATCGCCGGGAGGCGGCCGCGAGTCGGCGCGCTTGCGCCGGGGCTCCTTCGTACAAAAGGAGATCGCGCACGGCGAGTTCGTCAAGCGAATCGCGCTGCCGGTCGCGGTCGAATACGATCGCGCGGCGGCTACGCTACGACGACGGCTTGCTCGTCGTCGTCGCCCCGATTGCGGCAACGGCCTACCTAGCGACCGCCCGAACCGAACTCCGCATTATAGTAAAGAGGACCATTCCTAAATGCGATGCCCCAAGAAATCTCCGAGACTCGTCGTCCCGCCAACCTGATCGGCATTCTGCCGCTACAGGAGGCGGTGCTTTTCCCGCACACCGTCATTCCGCTGGCCGTCGTCAAGAAGCCCGGCATCCAGCTCGTCGAAGAGGCGTTGCGCGAAGGAAAGCCGATCGGCTTGACCGTGCTCAAAGATCGCGAGATCGAGGATCCGGGTCCCGACGACGTTCAGCGCGTCGGAACGATCGGCATTATCCAAAAGATGCTGAAAGTTCCCGACGGCACGCTTGCGCTGCATCGTTGCCGGTCAGCAGGTCTTCAAGATCGAGCAGTTCACGCAAGTCGCGCCGTATATGGTTGCAGCGTACACCGAGCTTCCGGACGTGACGGTCGAGAACGAAGAGCTCGTCGCGATGCAGCGCAATCTTGGCGGGACTCTTCCAAAAGCTGCTCTCGTACCTGCCGCAGGCGCCGCGCGAGATGGAGATGGAGGTTGCGAACATCACCGATCCGGTGGTGCTGACCTACTTCGTCGCGTCGACGATGCGTCTGGATACCGCCGATCGCCAAGCGCTGCTCGAGGAGCGCGACACGGCCAAGCGCATGCGCAAGCTGACGCTGCTGCTCACCAAAGAGCTCGAAGTCGTCGAGCTCGGCCACAAGATTCAGAGCGACATCCAGCGCGAGATGGAGAAGAATCAGCGCGAGTTCTACCTGCGCCAGCAGCTTCGCGCAATTCAGGAAGAGCTCGGCGAAGTCGATCCGCAGCAGGCCGAGAACAACGAGCTGCGCACGAAGATCGACGAAGCGAAGATGCCCGAAGACGTAAAGAAGGCCGCCGACCGCGAGCTCGATCGGCTCTCGAAAGTCCCGCAGGCCAGTCCCGAGTACAGCGTAATCCGCACGTACCTCGATTGGCTCGTCACGCTGCCGTGGAACGCCGAAACGGCCGACCACATCGACATCAAGGACAGCGCGCGCGCGATCCTCGACGAGGATCATTACGACCTCGAGAAGATCAAGGACCGGATCATCGAGTATCTGGCCGTCGGCAAACTCAAGAAGAAGTTGACCGGACCGATCCTCTGTTTCGTTGGACCGCCGGGCGTCGGCAAGACGTCGCTCGGACAGTCGATCGCCCGCGCGATGGGGCGCAAGTTCGTGCGCCTCTCCGTCGGCGGCGTTCGCGACGAAGCGGAGATCCGCGGTCATCGCCGCACGTACATCGGCGCGATGCCCGGCACGATCGTGCGCGCGATGCGCGACGCCGGTACGCAGCAATCCCGTGATGATGATCGACGAGATCGACAAAGTCGGCGCAGATTTTCGCGGCGACCCGCAGTCGGCGCTGCTCGAAGTGCTCGATCCCGAACAGAACGTCAACTTCCGCGATCACTATCTCGACCTGCCGTTCGATCTGTCGCAAGTGCTCTTCATCTGCACGGCCAACAGCGCTCGATACGATCTCGCCGCCGCTGCGCGATCGCATGGAGATCATCACGCTCTCGGGCTACACCGAGCTCGAGAAGCTGCAGATCGCCAAACGGTATCTCATCAAGAAGCAACGCAAGGCACAATGGTTTGCGCGACTCCCAGGCCCAGATCGCCGACCCGGCGCTGCGTGCGATCATCAACGACTACACGCGCGAAGCCGGCGTGCGCAACTCTCGAGCGCGAGATCGGGACGGTCTTCCGCAAGATCGCGCGCAAGATCGCCGAGAACCCGCGCTACAAAGGCGCGCGTCAAGCCGGAGAACCTCGTCGAATACCTCGAGCAGGCCGCGCTTCTTCAACGAAGTGCGAAAGCGCGTCGCCTCGGTCGGCGTTGCCACGGGAATGGCCTGGACGCCGGTCGGCGGCGACATTCTCTTCATCGAGACGCAAGTGATGCCCGGAACGGGAAAGCTCGTGCTCACCGGACAGCTCGGCGACGTGATGAAGGAGAGCGCGCAAGCCGCCGTCTCGTTCTTGCGTTCGCGTTCGAGCGAACTCGGGCTGCCCGACGACTACTTCGCCAAGCACGACATCCACATTCACGTTCCGGCCGGCGCCGACTCCGAAGGACGGACCGTCGGCGGGCATCGCGCTGGCGACGTCGATCGCTTCGATGCTGACCGGCATCAAAGTCGATCCGAACCTGGCGATGACCGGCGAGATCACGCTGACGGGGCAAGTGCTTGCCGATCGGCGGCCTCAAAGAGAAGGTGCTCGGCGCAAAGCGCGCCGGCATCTCGAAGATTCTCTTGCCCACGACGCAACGAGATGGATCTCGACGACATCCCCAAAGAAGTGCGCGACACGATGACCTTCGTTGCCGGTCGACGAGCTCTCCGAAGTCCTCCATCACGCGCTCGGCAAACGCGTGATCTCGCCGGTGCCGCTCGGCGATTCGCGCGTGAGTAACGTCGTGCCGATGCGCCGGCGCAACGGCGTCATCAAGCGGCGCGCGGTGCGAAAGTCGCCGATAAAGCGCTGACGCGACGCCGCCCGACGCGGCGCTAGCGCACCTCGACCCCCGCACCTTCGCGGACCTCACCGATAACGGCCGCGTGGGCGCCGTATTCTCGGAGCCGTCGCGTGAGCTCGGGCACCGCCTCGCGGACGAGACTGATCAGCAACCCGCCCGACGTCTGCGCGTCGGAGAGTCCGATCCGCACCGCCTCGGGAACGGATGGCGCAAAGTCGGTGAAGAGGGCGTGCGTTTTCGCATTGTGTCGCGTACCCCCGGGTACGAAGCCCGCATCTGCGAGTTCGAGTACCCGATTCATGAACGGTACGGCGGCGGCATCGAAGACGAAGCGAACTCCGGAGGCTCGGGCCATGCTGCCGCCGTGACCGAGCAGACCAAAACCGGTCATGTCGGTCGCGGCGCACGCGCCGGCGGCGAGCATCGCGGCACAGGCGCCCTCGTTGAGCGTCGTCATCGCGCGCACCGCTTCGTCGAGCTCGTGCGGCGCGATCGCACCGCGTTTGAGCGCGGTGGTGAGGATGCCGGTGCCGAGCGGTTTGGTGAGAACCAAGGCGTCGCCCGGACGGGCTCCGTCGTTGGTAACGACGCGTTTTGGATCCACGAGACCAGTCACCGCCATCCCGTACTTCGGCTCGGCATCTTTGATCGTGTGACCGCCGAGGATCGCGACGCCGGCGGCGCGCGCAACGCTCGAGCCGCCCTCGAAGATACGGGCGAGAATCTCGAGATCGAGGTCTTCGGGGAACGCGACGATGTTGAGGGCCGAGATAGGGCGGCCGCCCATCGCGTAAACGTCGGAGAGCGCGTTCGTCGCGGCAATCCGGCCGAAGTCGTATGGATCGTCGACGATCGGCGTAAAAAAATCGACCGTCGAAACGAGCGCGAGATCGTCGCGCAGCAAGTAGACCCCGGCATCGTCGCTGCCGGCATAGCCCACGAGCACCCGGTCGTCGGTTGCCGGCGTCACGCGTTCCATGACGCTGCGCAGTTCCGCCGCGCCGAGTTTTGCGGCGCATCCGGCACAGCTCGAAAGTTCGGTCAGGCGGATGCCCGCAACGTCCATCGAAGGTGGTGATTCGATGTCCAGAGAGCTGCTATTCCTTCCCGGCCCGGTGACCGTGGCGCAGCCGGTGCTCGAAGCGTCGGCGCGTCCGATGATCAATCACCGGGGCGAGGAGTTCGCCGCGTTGCTCGCCCGCATAACCGGCGCGCTGCCGCCGGTCTTCGGAACGCGCGAAGAGGTCGTGCTGCTCGGCAGCTCGGGAACCGGCGGCCTCGAGGCCGTCGTCACCAATCTCTTTGCTCCCGGCGAGCGGCTGCTCTCGTGCGCGGTCGGCGCATTCGGCAAGCGCTTCGCCGAGATCGCCGCGGATTACGGGTGCGTCGTCGAGCCGCTGGAAACGCCGATCGGCGCGGCGCTCGATCCCCAGGCCCTGCGCGCGCGTCTCGAGCGCGACTCCGCGCGCGAGATCGCCGGCGTGCTCTTGACGCATAATGAAACTTCGACCGGCGTCGCCTGCGACATGGCTGCGCTTGCGCCGGCGCTGCGCGCACACGGTGCGATCTCCCTGGTCGATTCGATCAGCGGTTTGGCGGCATCCGAGTTCCGCATGGACGAGTGGGGCTACGACGCCGTCGTGACGGCCTCGCAAAAGGGCTTCGCGGCACCGCCCGGCATCGCGATGGTTGCGTTGAGCCGGCGTGCCTGGACGCGCACGGAGCGCCGTGGCATCGCGCGGTTTTACTTCGATCTTCGCGCGGCACGCGATTTCGCGCGCCGCGGCGAGACGCCCTGGACTCCTCCGATCTCGGTCGCCTACGCGCTCGACGTCGCCCTGCAGCGGTATCACGCCGCCGGCATGGCGGAAGCGTTCGCGCGCCACGAGCGCTACGCCGCCATCGTGCGCGACGCGCTTGAGACGATGGGCTTCACGCTCGTCTCCCGGCCCGGCGCGCACTCGCCGACGGTCGTCGCCGCATATCCGCCGGCCGGCGCGGATGCCAAAGAGCTGTTGCGGTCGCTGCGCGTCAAGCACGGCGTCGTGCTTGCGGGCGGTCAGGGCGAGCTTGCGGGGAAGATCGTTCGTTTCGGTACGATGGGAGAGGTGAGCGAAGCCGACGTGCGTGGGGCGCTCGCGGCAATCGAGCGCGAAGTGCGCATTATAAGTGGTGTCGCTTAAAGTACGGCATCACGAACGGCCGCGCGAACCACGGAATCGTTGAGAGCATCGCGTCGTCGATCGGCGCGTCGTAGGTAACGAGATACGGCGCGAGCCGCGATTGGTGCAGGCCCTCGCGAATGTCCGGTGAGAGCGGAAAGAAGAGCGCCACGAAGAGCACGAGCCAGATGAGGACCGCGCCTTTGACGAGCCCGACGAACGCGCCGCCGAGTGAGTTGCCGATACCGAGCACGGGCAGTTTGGCGACCCGGCCGAGCAACCGCGCTATAATGAGGATCGACGCATATGCTGCGAGGCCCGTGATAAACATCCCAACGACGTGCGCCGATCCGGGGCCGAGTTGGAGAAACCGTTCGATCTGCGGATCGAACGAGCCGTTGTAAAACCACGGCACTACGAGTCCGGCAGTGACCGCGACCGCGCCGCCGAGTTCCGAAACGAAGCCCCGGACGAAGCCTTTGTACGTGGCGATCAGCAGGATCGCGGCGATAATGACGTCGGCCCACGGTGCGACTCCGAAGATCACGTTCGCAGCGTCGCACCGAAGCGCTCGCGCACCGCATCGAGCACTCGCGCGACCGCTTCATCGGCCTCCTCGTCGGTGATCGTCGCATCGAAGCGCGCGAGCGTAACGCGCACGGCTACGCTCTTTTGGCCGTCGCCGACTTGTTGGCCGCGGTACTCGTCGAAGACCGTCACGCCGGTGCAGAGCGGGCCGACGGCCCCAGCGATGCTCTCCTCGAGGGCTCGCGCGCTCACGCCGACTTCGACGACGAGCGCGAGATCGCGATACGTTGAAGGAAAGCGCGAGGGCGGACGGTAGCGCGGAGTCGCATACCTCGGCAGCACGCCGACGTCGAGCAGACAGATATAGGCGTTGCCGTCAATGTCGCTCGCGCTCGCGAGGCGCGGATCGATGCATCCGAGCACGCCGGCATCCACGTCCCCGATGCACACGCGCCCGGTCTTCCCGGGATGAAAACCCGGATAGGTTCCCGGCGACATCGTAGGTTTGGTGCCAGCGATGCCGCGCAGCAGCGCCTCGCAATCGCCTTTGAGGCGCAAAAACTGCGTGTCGCGCCACGCCGGCTCGCCGGCGCGTTGCGCGCAGAATCCAAAAGCGAGCGCCGTTTGCTCGACGATGCGTTCGCGGTCTCGGTGGAAGATTTCGCCGATCTCGAAAACGCGAGCGCCGGTCGGAGCGGTCGCGAGATATGCCAGCATGCCGGGGACGAGCGAGTCGCGAAGCACGCGTTGGTCTTCGGAGAGCGGGTTGCGGACCGCGACTGCCCGATCTCCGGCATCGGCTCGCAGCGAATGCGTTACGATCTCGCGATAGCCGAGCGCGGCGAGTTGAGTTGCGATCGCGTTCTGCCGCTCGAATGCAGCGCTCGCGATCGCGTGCGCCGGTACCGACGGCACCGCCGCTTCGATGCGTTCGTATCCCTCGATCCGCGCGACTTCTTCGATAAGGTCGTTCGCGATCGTCAGGTCGCGCCGCCAGGGCGGCGGCGTTACCATCGCCGTCTCGCCGTCGCGCGCTGCGACGTCGCATCCCAGCGCCCGCAAGTGCGCGGCAATGCGGTCCGCCGAAAGGCGTAATCCCAGCAGCCGCTCGACGTCGCCGGTGCGAAGTTCGATCGGAGCGGCGGGAGTGGCGGCGTCACCGAATGCATGCGGTGGCCCTGCGGTCGCGCCGAGCCCGCACAAGAGCTGCGCCGCGCGCGCCGCGCCGATCTCGGTGAGTGCCGGCGCGAGAGATTTTTCGTGACGCGATGAGGCCTCGGTGCGCAGCCCGAGCGCGCCGCTCATCCGCCGTATTCGCCCACCGTTGAAGTTGGCCGATTCCAGCAGCAGCGTCGTAGTGGCGTCGGTCACCTCGCTCTCCGCGCCCCCCATGAGTCCGGCGAGCCCGAGCGCGCGCTCGCTGCTCGCGATGACGAGCGCTTGCGGCGTCAGCGTTCGGTCGACGCCGTCGAGCGTAACGAGCTTCTCGTTCTCGCGCGCGTCGCGTACGATCAGCCGCAGCTCCGGGACGTGTGCGGCATCGTAAAAGTGGAGCGGCTGCCCGGTCTCGAGCATGACGTAGTTGGAGACGTCGACGAGGTTATTGATCGGTCGCTGTCCGGCGAGCGCGAGGCGAACGCGCATCCAGGCCGGTGCCGTTCCGACGCGTGCGCCGTCGAAGCGCTGCACGATAAAGCGACGGCAGTCGCTCGACTCGATCGAAACCGTGGGCTGCTGCTGCGCCGGCGGGGCCGTCGTGCCCGGGTTTACAAACGGCGGAAGTTTCAGCGGCACGCCGTACGATGCCGCAAGCTCGCGCGCGAGCCCGACGATCGACATGGCGTCGGGGCGATTGGCGGTGATTTCGACGTCGAGGATCTCGGTGCGAAGGCCGAAGAACTCGATCGCGTCGAGTCCTGGTTCGATTGACGTCTCGAACTGCAGAATGCCGTCTTCGAACCATTCCGCCGGCAGCGCGAGCTCGTCGGCGGAGATCATCATGCCTTGCGATGCGACGCCGCGCATCGTGCGTGCGGCGATCGTGAGTTGCGGGAGGCGGGCGCCGATGGTGGCGACCGCGATGCTCTGTCCGGCGGCGACGTTTGTCGCCGCGGTCGCGATGGTGAGCGGCGCATCGCCGCCGGCATCCACCTGTGCGACCAGCAGACGGTCGGCGTTGGGATGTTTCTCGAGGCCGACGATCCGGCCGGTAACGACGCCGGAGATCGCCGGCCGGCGTTCGATGCTCTCCACCGGAAACCCGAGCATTGCAAGCCGTTCCGCGATCGTTTGCGCGTCGTCGGGAAGTGCAACGTACTCGCGCAGCCAGCTTATCGGTACGCGCATGCAGATCCGTTCACGCGAGCTGCGAGAGAAAGTCGGTATCGCTGGTGACGAAGCGGCGAATGTCGTCCACTTCGTAGCGCGCCAGGCCCAGCCGCTCGACGCCGAAGCCGAACGCCCAGCCCGAATAGCGATCCGGATCGTAGTTCACTTCGCGCAGTACGTTGGGATGCACCATGCCGGCGCCGCCGAGCTCGATCCATCCCGAACCGCCGCACATGCCGCACGCTTCGCCGCTGCCTCGACACTTCGGACAGGTCGTGTCGACTTCTGCACTGGGCTCGGTGAAGGGAAAGTACGACGGACGAAAGCGCACGTTTTGATTCGGCCCGAAGAGCTCGCGACAGAGCCCCGTCAGCATGCCCTTGAGGTGTCCGAAATGGATCCCTTCCGCGACGAGCAACCCTTCCACTTGATGAAACTGAAAGAGATGGCGCGCGTCGACGGCGTCGCGGCGAAAGCATTTTCCCGGCGCGACGATGGCGACCGGAGGGCGATGCTCCTGCATCGTGCGGATCTGCATCGGCGACGTGTGAGGCCGCAGCAATACGGTGTCGCTCAACCAAAACGAATCGAACCCCTCACGCGCGGGGTGATCGCCCGGAATGTTGAGCGCGTCGAAGGTATAGTAATCCGGCTCGGCCTCGGGCCCAACGACGACCGCAAATCCGTGCCGCGTGAAGTACGCGCAGGCATCGTTGACGATGCGTCGGACCGGATGAACCGAGCCGGTGGCCGGCGCGATCGAGGGAAACGTCACGTCGATCGACGCGGCGAGCTCGGATTCGAAAGCGCGCGATTGAAGTCTGCGGCGCGCCTCTTCCAGCTGCGATTCCATGACGGCGACCGCGTCGTTGATGGTCTTTCCCGCTGCCGGACGCTCCTGCGGCGGCAACGCGCCGATCGTTCGCCGCACCTTGGTGACCTCGCCGCTGCGCCCAAGGTACGCGACGCGCAGGTCCTCTAGCTCGGTCTCGCCGGCAACGTTCTCCGCGGCGGTCTCAAACCGCCGTTGCACGTCCTGGAGTAACGTCGTAAGTTCGCTCATCGAGTTTCCAAAACAAAGCGCCCGGTTCGTTCTACGTAACCGGGCGCCTCCAAAACCGCTCTTGACTTTGCTGCGCGGCCGAGTTTGTCGCTAAGACGGCGATGGTGCGTGCAGCCTTCGATACGCTAGATAGGCATCGATCGAGCCTGTTTGAGCGAAAAGCCTCCAGAAGAGATTGGACGTTGCCATGCGCTTGCAGTCTCCTTTTGAGCCAGCGGCTCCCGGGCGGCCCACTTACGTCGCCTGAGTATACCATGCACTTTTTAACACCGGTAGTCTTGACTTTTTACGGGTCAGACACTCTCTTGACAGCGTTTTTACATGCCTGCCGACGGCTCGCTTCGTACAGCGCAATCGATCCTGCAACGGCCGCATTCAGGCTCTCTGCGGTGCCCGTCATTGGGATCGCGACGGTGCGTTTGCAGAGCCTTTCCCACTCCCCTAAGCCGCGCCGTTCGTTGCCGACGACGAGGCCGATCGGCGCTTCCCAGAGCTCGCTTTCGATCGGCGGACCCTCGGCAGCAAGTCCGACCATCGCGACGCCTGCTTCCGCCGCCGCCTCCGCCGCCTCCAGGGGCTCGGAGACCGCGAGCGCGAGCCGGAAAACGGCGCCCATCGAGCCTCGGACGACCTTCGGATGGTGCGGGTCCACGCCAAGCCGGCCGAAGAGGACGCCTGGGCAGCCGAACGCGTCGGCCGAGCGAAGGAGCGTGCCGGCATTTGCGGGGTCGTTGAGGTCGGCAAGCACGAGAATCGGACTCCCCGCCCTAAAGAGCGCGGGCGCGGCCATTAGCCGCATCGGAGCGACCGCGACGATGCCGGTGGGGGTGGCGACGTCGGAGATCCGGCGCGCCGCGGCCTCCTCAACCACGAACGCCGGCGTCCCGGACGCCTCGAGCTCGCGCACCAACGGGGTAGCGTCGTAAGCAGCCTGCGTCGCGTAGATCTCGTCGATCGGATAGCCGGCTGCGGCCGCCTCCGCCAGTTGGGTGGGACCCTCGAAGAGAAAGCGTTTCCGTTCGCGGCGGCCCTTCGGAGCGAGCAGCGCGCGAACCGCCGCCAACCGCTCCGAATGCGAACCTACCCGCGTCGCCATCGTTTGGCAACCCAAGCGCGGGTGCCGATCAAGACCAGCCCGGCGAACATGCCGGCGAGCGTAACGGCGATCTTGTCGTTGAAGTGGTGCGGCACCAGCGTTCGTACGAAGAGATAGACGGCGGCGACGAACACGACGAGAAAGTACGCGAGCCACGCGAACTCGAGCGCCACCGGTGAGCGGGAATTCGGCATCCTCTGTGTGCTACGAGGCGACGTTCGGACGTTCCGCCAAAATCTGCCGGCCATGGAGGAGACGCCGAAAGTGGTCGCGTCGGAACGCTGCTTCGAGGGCCGCGTGTTCGACGTTCGTATCGACGAGATCCGCTACGAGGATGGGGCCCGGCATCGAGTCGACGTCGTCGAACACGGTGCGTCGCTCGCCATCGTTGCCACGACGCCGCAAGACGAGGTCGTGCTCGTAAGGCAATATCGCCATCCGACCGGTTCGATGCTGTGGGAGGTGCCGGCCGGCAGCGCCGAGCCCGGCGAAGCGCTCGAAGACGGCGCGCGGCGCGAGTTGCGCGAAGAGACCGGTTACGTCGCCGGTCGAATCAGGCCGATCGGTTCGGTTTGGACGAGTCCGGGTTTCTGTTCGGAGGTCATGCACTTCTTTTACGCCGATCGACTGACCGCCGGAGCGACTGCATTCGACGACGACGAGCGCATCGAAATCGGCGTCTTCTCAATTGACGCGGCGTGGCGGTTGGTCGCTCTGGGGACCGCCGACGCTAAGACGGCGCTGGCGCTATTTTGGCTGCGAGGCGGCGAAAAGTCTGTAGGTATTATGAAATAAAGTCAGTATCGTCAGGTAACGTCGCGCCGTTGCTACCGGCGTGGCGGGATTCGGTCTTGGAGGTTAGTCGTGGAAATACCGAGCGACATTGATTCCGTACTGAAGCGATTGCTGGAGCGCAACCGGGATGGCGGGGAACAAACGGTGTTGGCGCCTGAAGACGAGACGTACTTGAACTCGCTCGTCGCTTCGGTTCGCGTCGGCCGTCGCGCCGTGCTGATCGTCGAGGACGCCGACGAACATCTCCGCTATATGTTCAGCAATGCGACGCGAGCGGAAGCGATAACGATGTTGGGTAAAGTGGTCGAAGCCACGGGCCGCCGCCTCGCCGACGGCGAGGAGTAGGCCCGCCTACGCGATCAGCGTAATTCCGTCGATCTTTCCATCGGGCGCGATTTCGAAGTCGTACTGATATTGCGCGCGCGGATACCGCACTAAGAACTCGTAGAGCGTATCGCCGTTTGACTCTGCCGCGCTCGAGAGCGGCACGATCGATTGCAGCCGGCCGAGCGCCGCGAAATCCTCGTGCGCCACGAGATCGTCAGTGAGATATGCGCTAAAGGACGGCGTCAGTTCCGATCGATCCAGATTGTGGGTAGCCAGACGTGCGAGCCAATCCTTAGCCCGGGTCACGACCGCATTGTCGAGCCGTGCCGACGACGGCGGAACCAGCAAGTCGAGCACCCGCGCCGCAACTTCTTCCGGGATCGTAACTCCACCGTGAAGCGAGTCTGCATTGGAGAAGACGATGACTCCGACGTGCTGCGCCGGAAGCACGCCGTTGAGCGCGCGGTACCCCGAAATCTCGCCGTTGGCCCAGACGAACTCACTACCGCCGCGCCGGTCGATCACCCAGCCCATTCCGTACTTCGTCGGACCTTTGCTTGCCGCCGGCGTGTACATCGTGCGCACGGCGTCGACCCTCAAGAGCACGGGCATCTCGATATCCCACTTGGCGAGATCGTCGACGGTCGAAACCAAACCGGCGTTGCCGCCCAGCCACGACGGATCCCACATCGGTGCGCTCGAGAAACCATGCGCTCCGCGCGTATATCCCGCGGCGTGCGACGGCGAGATGCCGTTGTCGCCGGCGAGGAACGTGTGATCCATGATGAGCGGAATGAAGATGTGCTGCTCGAGATACTCGGAGAGCGGAACGCCGCTCGCGCGTTCGACGATGAGTCCGAGCAGTTGATAGTTCAGCGGGTCGTTGGCATAGACGGCTCCCGGTGCCGCCGGCGGTTTGAGCTTGTCGGCCGCGGCGAGCAGATCGCTCATCTTAACCGGACGCGTGTAATCGGTCGGAACGCCCGGCGCGCCGATGTAGTTGGGAAGGCCCGACGTCTGCGTCAGCAGTTGCGCGATCGTTACGTTCGCGCCAAGACGAAACTCAGGAACGTATTTCGTTACGGAATCGTCGAGCTTGAGCTTACCGTCTTGCTCGAGCAGCAGGATCGCGGCTGCCGTGAACTGCTGCGCCACGCCGCCGGCGTAGAACTCCGTTTCCGGGGTCATCGCCGAGTGCGGCGAAAGCGTGGCAAAGCCGAAGCCCCGAGCGTAGACCAACCGGCCGTCCTCCACGATCCCAATCGCGAGACCGGGGGTGCGGCCGAGGTGGAGCTCGTCGAAGCCGATCCGGTCGACCCGGCCGGCCAGCGCCGGCGGCAGGGAGGGTGCGTTCTGGGCGCCCGCCGCCTGCGGTCCGAGCAGGAGAGAACCGGCAAAGAGAGCCGTCGCATAGACGGCCGATCTCCTCATATCGCAAAGATTATATACCTTTGCGCCCGGCGGCGGCTAGGGACGAGGTAGCGAGCCTACTTTTGGGCGGCCTGCTTCGCCAGATCGAGAAGCGCTCCGAAGGCCTTTTGGTCGGAAATGGCCAGGTCGGCGAGCGCCTTGCGATTGAGGGTGACGCCCGACTTCTTCAGCCCGTGCATGAAGACGGAGTACGAGAGCCCCTCGCGGCGCACCGCGGCGTTGATCCGGCTGATCCAGAGCGAGCGGAAGTCGCGCTTGCGGACGCGGCGGTCGCGAAACGCGTATGCCAGCGATTTGAGCAGCGCTTCGTTTGCTACCCGGTAGTTGCGCCGGCGTGCGGCGCGGAAGCCCTTGACGAGCTTCATCACTTTGCGGCGATGCTTGATCCCGCCGACTCCACGTTTGACGCGTGCCATTGCTTACGCCCCCTTACACCAAATACGGAATCGTCGGCGCGAGACGCTTCAGGTCGCCCTTGAACGTCGGCTGATCTTTGCGGAACTTGCGCTTGCGCTTCCGGCTCTTCTTGCTGAGGATGTGTCCGCATCCGTCGAACTGATGACGGTGCAACACTTTGCCGGTCGCGGTGACTTTCACGCGTTTGGCGGTTCCTCGGTGGGTTCGAATCTTAGGCACTGGCTGGCTCCTCGGTCGGTGTGGGATCCTTGATCGGCGTGGGCTCTTTGGTCGGTACTGAAAACTTCGGCGGTCCGCTCGGCGTCGCGCGTGGCGCCAAGATCATGAACATGTTCTTACCTTCGAGTCGCGGTTCGCGTTCGACGATTGCTAGGGGCGCCATATCCTCGGCCATTCGATCGAGCAGGCGCCGCCCGAAGGACGTATAGGTGATCTCGCGCCCGCGAAACATGATCGTCACCTTGATCTTGCTCCCGTCGAGCAAGAGCCGTTCCGCCATACGCGCCTTGGTCTCGTAATCGTGCGTCTCGATCTTCGGCCGAAGCTTGACCTCCTTGAGCTCGAAATGCCGCTGCTTTTTTCGAGCGTCTTTGTCTTTCTTCGACTGTTCGTATTTCAGCCGCCCGTAGTCTGCAATCTTACAAACCGGCGGCTGGGCGTTGGGCGAGACCTCGATGAGGTCGAGTCCGGCGGCCCGCGCGCGCATCAGGGCGTCTTCGGTTTGCAGGATCCCGAGTTGGTCGCCGTTTTCGTCGATCACCCGAACCGCACGAATGCGAATCTGGTCGTTGATGCGCAGAAGTTTTGCTATGTGCTGACCTCCAAATCAAAAAAGGCGCTGCCGGAGCGCCCCACCGCAGGACTCCGCCGAGAGTCCCCTCGAGTGAAGACCGGATCGCCCGTGGGCATCCGGTGAGCGGCCTAGACCGCTGCTTCGGCTCGCCAACAATATCACGCCCGGACGGGGGAGTGTCAAGAGCCGCCGTCCGAGCCGCTGCTTATAACCCTCGAGGCGAGCAGATCTTCACCCGTGAAGTCCGCGCGGCGATGGCGGAGCCGAACGTTACGCCCGGTCGACTGCCGCGACGGCTGCGCGGAATCGCTCCAGAAAGTAAGCGATTGCGTCGTCGTCGATCACCAGGGGCGGTGCGATTCGGAGCACGTCGTGACGCGTATCCTTCGCGGCCACGCCGCGCTCCAGCAGCGCGAGCGAGAGGTCGTGAGCCGGAACCGTCAAGCCGATTCCGATCAGCAGCCCTCTTCCGCGCACTTCTTTGATGGAAGGCGAGGCGACGGCGCGCAGGCCGGCGACGATGGCGTCGCCCGCGCGCCGCGCGCGTGCCGCGAGATTCTCCTCGACGATCGTGTCGAGCGCCGCCTCGGCGACTGCCGACGCGAGCGGGTTACCGCCGAAGGTGCTGCCGTGATCGCCCGGTTGGAAGAGCGCCATCAGATCGTCGTTTGCAAGTGCGGCCGAAACCGGATAGTAACCGCCGCCGAGCGCCTTCCCGACGATGAGGACGTCGGGCTTGACGCTCTCGTGATCGCAGGCAAACATATCGCCCGTGCGGCCGAAGCCGGTCTGAACTTCGTCGGCAAGCAACAGCACGTTGCGCTCGTTGCAGAGTTCGCGCACGCGACGCAAATAATTATCGGGAGGAACGATGACGCCCCCTTCGCCTTGAATCGGTTCGATGAGAACGGCGCACGTGTTCGGCGCGATCGCTTCGGCGAGCGCTTCCGCGTCGCCGAACGCAACGGCCACGAAACCTGGAACGAAAGGCCCGAATCCTTTTCGGTACTCCGGCGTCGTGCTCGCACTGACCGCGGCGATCGTCCGTCCGTGAAAGTTGTTTTCGAAAACGACGATCTCCGCGCGGTCTTCCGGTATGCCTTTGACGGCGTAACCCCAGCGGCGCGCGAGTTTGAGCGCCGTTTCGACCGCCTCGACGCCGGTGTTCATCGGTATCGCCTTCGAAAAGCCGCAAACGCGCGTCAGCTTCTCGAGGAAACCGGGCATGCGATCGTTGCGCAGCGCGCGCGACGTCAACGTGACGCGGCGTCCTTGCTCGACGAGCGCGGCATACACGCGCGGGTGACAATGACCGACGTTCACCGCAGAATACGCGCTCACGCAGTCGAGATACCGCTCGCCGGCGACGTCCCACAGCCAGACGCCTTCGGCGCGCTCGACGACGATGTCGAGCGGCGCGTAATTGCGCGCGCCGTACAGGTTCTCGGCGGCGATCAGTTCGTGGGCGCGATCCGAGAGGAGATACACGCCATGGCTGTTAAGGACTTTTCCTTGGCTACCCTTTTCGGCCGTCTCGAGCGCCTTATCGCTCGCGACCACCCGGGCGTCGCTCCGGCAGGGCGCACGATCGTGCGCGTCCGCGCATCGTCGCGCGAGCGCGCGGTCGTATTGCTCCACGGCATGAGCGCGAGCCCGTCGCAGTTCGAGCGGATCGCGCACGATCTCTACGATCGCGGCTACAACGTGCTCGTGCCGCGGCTGCCGCGCCACGGACATGCCGACCCGCTTTCGCCGGCGCTGGAGCGCTTACGCTCCGACGAGCTTTGCGAAGCGGTCGTCGACTACGTCGCGATCGCGCGGGAGCTCGGCGAGCACGTCACGGTCGCGGGATTCTCGATGGGCGGATTGCTGACGGCGTGGGCCGCGCAGCGTTTCGAAATCGATCGGGCGGTGCCGATCGCGCCCTTCTTCGGAATATCGTGGATTCCGAACCGGCTGATGGGACCGGTCGCGGACCGGCTGCTGCGCGTTCCCAATCGCTTTCATTGGTGGAATCCGATTTTGCGCGAGCGGCGGTCGAACTCGACGGGTTATCCGCGATACGCGACGCACGCGCTGGCCCACGCCTATCGCCTCGCGCAAGAACTGTTCGACGAAGCGCGCGAGAGCGCGCCGGCCGCGCGCCGCGTCACGCTCGTCGCCAATGCGACGGAGGTCGCCGTCGATAATTTTGCGATCCGCAAGCTGTACGAGATCTGGCGGCACCACGTTCCCGAAACCGTCGAGCTTTCGGTGTTGACCGGCTTGCCGCTATCGCACGACATCGTTTCCCCGGTGCGCTGGCGTCTCGCCGGCCGGGCCCATCCGCACTTGCTCGATGCGATCGATCCGCCGCAGCTGGTTACATCGGCTTATTCATTGTAGACCCGCAGCGACGGCCACACCGCCGCGAACGGTGCGCTGATCCCCTCGCAGATCGAAATCGGAATGCCGTTTTCGAGCGGGCGTCCCCACGGGTTGGAAAAATGCGCGACGACGCGGCGATTGCGGAAGAGACGCGGCGCGCGGTCGCATTCGCCGTTCACGTCGATGACGACGTCGCCGCCGTACCCGCGCGTTCCCCAAATCCAATACTGATTGTGTCCTGAGAGCGCCGGCGGAAGGCCGTATGCGGCTCCGTAGAAATCGATCGCGGCGGCTTCGCCGTAGTTGCCGGCAAGAATCGCGGCTTTCTTGCGCTGCTCGGGCGGCAGCGAATCGTAGACGCGTGCCACCAGCGCGGCGAGCTCGGGCCAGCCGTGCATGTCGGCCCAATCGGGCGGTAGGCGCCCGATCGACGAGCCGTCGGTTCGCGCGAGATTGACTTCGCGGGTCAGCATTCGCTGCGCCGCGGTGTCGTACGCCCACATCGTGCGCTCGGGTAGGACCGGCATTAGCAACGGCACCAGCGGGATGCCGACGACCAGCACGTACGCCGCGAGGAGCGGGCGCCAGAAGCGCGCGGAAGCGGTCCAGGCCTCGAGCGTTACCGCCGCGGCCGCAACGAGCACGGAATAGACGGCCCCTGGATAGTAATGCTTGCCGTGCAGCGCGATCATCTCGGCGACGAGCAGCAAATAGCCGATGCCGAGAAAGCGCGCGTCGGGACGCAGGAGCAGCGTCACGAGTCCGATCGCGAAGATCGGTGCGAGCAGCGGATGGACGATCATCACCTGCGTTGCGACGTACTGCAGCGGCGTGATCCGCGCGTGAAGATACTGCCCGGCATCGAGCAGCAGCGTCCACATCGGATAGCCGTGGGACGACTGCCAGATAAAGTTCGGCAGTACGATGGCGCCGGCGAGGAGAACGCCGGCTGCGAACCACGGCGTCCAGAGGACGCGGCGCGCCGGAACGGCGAGCAGCCCGCCGAGCATCGCTGCGACGAAGAAGACGATGCTGTACTTGCTCTCGAGCCCAATGCCGGTCACCGCGCCGACCGCTAGCCACCAGCGCGGATCCGCGCCCTTCACGATCCGCAGCACGTAGAGCGCCGCCAGCGGCCAAAGCCAGAGTCCCACGATGTCGGTGGTCATGGTCGTTCCAAAGTGCATCAGAACGGGCGTGATCGCAGCCACGAGCCCGGCGAAGATCTCGGCGAACGTGCCTCCGCCGAGTTCGGCGGCGAGCCGGCACGTGGTGTAGACGCACGCCGCCGCAAAGAGCGCGGGAATCGCCCGTAGTAGGAAGAGCGAGTGGCCAAACAGTTGAGAGCCGGCGGCAAGAAGCGGAACGATGGGGGGCTGATCGGCGTACCCCCACGCCGGGCGAAATCCGCAAATCACAAAGTACAGCTCGTCGCGCGAAAAGCCGTAGTGCGGGTTGGCGATCGCATGGACGGCGAGCGTCGCGAGCGCGGCGATCAACGGCACGATGGAGAGACGCGGCGCTGTTCGTGGGCGAAGACGCCGGAGATGATCGCCTACCATGATGAGGAGTGGGGTCTCCCGCTCCACGGCGATTCTTCCCTTTTCGAACTGCTGACGCTCGAAGGGGCGCAGGCCGGCTTGAGTTGGGAGACGGTGCTGCGCAAGCGAGCGCGCTACCGCGAGGTGTTTGACGGCTTCGTTCCCGAGCGTGTCGCGCGCTTTACTCGGGCGCGCGTCGAGCGCATCCTGCGCGACCCGGGCGTCGTGCGCAATCGCGCGAAGATCGAGTCGACGGTGAGCAATGCTCGCGCGCTGCTGAAGGTTCGCGATGAGTTCGGAAGCTTCGATGCGTATGTGTGGAGCTTCGTAGACGGCACGCCCATCGTCAATCGGCGTACGAACTCGGGCCGGATTCCCGCCTTCTCGGCGGAGTCGGCGGCGATGAGCGCCGATCTGCGCCGCCGCGGCTTTCGCTTCGTCGGTCCGACGATTTGTTATGCGTTCATGCAGGCTTCCGGCATGGTCAACGACCATCTCGTCGCCTGCGCGTGGCACGCGCGCGTCGGGAAGCCGGTCAGGGCAGGAGGAACGAAGCACCGCTCGGCAAGGTCACCAAAGCAGTGATGAAGACGAGGCTATCGAGCGCGTGATTGCGGCGCTGATCGCAGCGGTGTCGGCGACGACGGCGGCCGCCGCTCCGGTACTTCCCGACGGCACCTACCGGTACGCCACCTCGGTCGGCGGACGGCCCGTCGGCACCAGCACGATCGTCGTGCGCCGTACCGGAAACGTCGTTACCATTGTGGAGAACGGGACGCTGGCCGGCAATGCGGCGATTACGCTGCGCCGGCTCGACGCGCCGACTTTTGCAACGCTTTCGTACGCGATCGACTACGACGGCAAGCACGCCGGCGTCAGCGTCGCCGGCAGCGAAGCCACGCTAACGCAGGGCGGCGACACTTCGACGATCGACGCCGCGGCCGGCGAGCCCCTCGTGGTGAACGATAATCTCGTCGCGGGTTTCGCGCAGATCCCGGCGACGCTGCACGTGAGCGGCAAGCGTGCCTTGACGTTTGCGTGCGCGTGCGGCGCGTTCATCGCCGTGCCGGTGACGGTCAGCGCAGGGGGCCTCGGAACCATGACCGTCACGATGGACGGCGTGATGGATCACACGACGGCAAAACTGCGTTACGATCCGAAGACGTTCGTCCTGGAGCGCTTCGATCTACCCTCGCAACATCTGTCGATCGCGCTCACCTCGCAGAACGCGGTGCCGCTTGCGCTTCCGACTCCCGCGTCGTCGCCGGCCTCGCCGTTGCCGTCAGCCTCGCCGTCGGCTTCGCCGTCGCCGCACGCCCTCTACTAAATGTATTGCCGCAGCTGCGGCCAAATCTGCGCCAGCGGCCGCGTGATGCCGGTACAAACCGATATCGGAATGTCCTGCTCGTAGGAGATGACCCACGGCGGATTCGAGCGCGCCGCCAGGCGCATGCTGCGAAAGAGTCCTGGGAAATCGTGCGCACCGCAGTCGCCGTGCACGTCGACGACGACGTTGCCGCTATAGCCGCGCGGCCCCCAAATCCAGTAGTTGTTGTGGCCCGAAAGTGCCGGCGGCAATCCGTACCGCGCGCCGAAGAAGTCGATCGCGGCGGCCTCGCCGTAGTTGCTCGTCACGATTGCGGCCTGCGCGCGCTGCTCGGGTGAGAGCGAGTCGTACACGCGCGCGACCGTCGCCACGAGTTCCGGCCATCCGTGCATGTCGGCCCAATCCTCCGGCAGCGCGGACGTTCGGTGGCGTTCGGTCGCGAGGGCGGCGTGCGAGATGTGGAGCGCGCGACCGACAGCTGCCGCGTACGAGATCATCGAGGTCTCGGAGAGTACGGGGAGCGAGAAGGGCGCGAACAGGATTCCTGCGGCGAGTGTCGCCAGCGCGATCGCTGCCCGGAGCGGCGCGAGACGCTG
Source organism: Vulcanimicrobiota bacterium (assembly GCA_963699435.1). Lineage (GTDB taxonomy): Bacteria > Vulcanimicrobiota > Vulcanimicrobiia > Vulcanimicrobiales > Vulcanimicrobiaceae > Cybelea. The sequence goes on along the minus strand of CAVOTV010000006.1, from coordinate 55,471 downwards.
CGTCCATCCCTCGATCGCGACGCCGCCGGCGGCCATCACGATTGGATAGACGTCCGCGGGGTAGTAGTGCTTGGCGTGCAGCGCGACCATCATGGCGATCAGCAGGACGTACGCATAGCCGAGAAAGCGCGCCGGCGGCCGAACGATAAGCCAGATGAGTCCGACGATCCAGATCGGCGCCGTGAAAATGTTGGTAAGCAGCAGCTGCTGCACGATGAAGAGCGGCGGCGAGGCGACGACGTTCTTGCCGTTTGCGCCGTTGCGCAGCAGCTCCCACATTGGAAAGCCGTGCACCGCCTGCCAGGCGGCGTTGGGCAGCACCACGATCGCGGCGGCGACGGCTCCGGCCGCAAACCACCGCGAAGCGAGCACGCGCCGCTGCGCCGTGAGGAGCACTCCGATTATGAGCGCAACCGCGAAGAAAATCGCGCTGTACTTGCTTTCGGTCGCGATGCCGAGTGCAATGCCCGCCGCGATCCACCATCGCGGATCGGCCCCGTTGACGATGCGCAGCACGTAGAGCGCGATCAGCGGCCACAGCCAAAGGCCGACCATGTCGGGCCCGACTTTCGTCCCGAAGCTCAGCAGTACGGGGGCAGCCAAATACGCGAGCGTCGCGAGTGCTGCAGCGAAGATGCCCCCGCCGAGCTCGTAGACCAAAAGCACGGTCACGTACGCGCCGCCGGCGGCGAAGATCGCCGGAATCGCGCGCAGCGCGAAGAGCGAGTGACCGAAGAGCTGCGAGCCGGCGGCGAGCAGCGGCACGACCGGCGGCTGATCGACGTAGCCCCACGCCGGGTGGAAGCCGCAGATAATAAAGTAGAGCTCGTCGCGGAAGAATCCGTAATGCGGATTCGCGGCGAGGTGCACGACGAGCGTTACGAGCGCGGCGGACGCCGCGACGCGCACGCGCATTATGTCGGGTCGAAGGCTCCGCGCAGAATCATCTCTTCGGAGATCTCGCGAGCCCGACGGTACCGGCTGCGCGCGGCACCATCGGCTCCGGCCGGAAGCTCGGCGGTCACGCGTTCGAGTTCCTCGTCGAACATCGTGCCGAGCGAGGCCGGCGTCGCCGGGCCCGTATGGCGAAGGCGCTGCGCGATCATCAGCCGATAGATTCGGTCGGTGGCGAGATCTTCCATGTAGCCGTCGAGCAGGCTCGCGCCGCGCCCTTCGAGCACGCCGTTGCGATATCGTAGGACGGTGCGCACCGCGGCGCGCGTGCCGTCGAGCGTCGTCGCGCCGATGCCGGCGGGAACGGGGCGCAGGTCCGGATGCATCGTCGGCAGCGAAGGATGCCGCGCGAGCTGATTGGGGGCGGGAAACTGCGCGACCGCAATAGCGTTTTGATCCGGGTGCCCGGTCCACGCTCCGTCCATCGAGCATGCGGCTTCATTGGCCTTGTCGCGTTCGAGCACCGCGAGCGCCCGCGCGTTGAGTTCCGGATCGTCACGGTTGGGATAGAGCGCGGTCATTCCGCCGATCGCGAGCGCGCCCCGCTTGTGCGCGATCTCGGGTAAAAGCGTACGCACGGCTTGAAAGAACGGCACGTCGTGCGGAATCGTGTTCCGGTCGGGCAGCAGCCAGCGCGGATCCTCGAGGTTGTAATGAATTAAGCTGGCCATGTAGTCCCAGCGTCCGAGATTGAGTCCGACGATATACGGGCGCAGATTGTGGAGAAACTCTTCCATCTCGTAAGCGATCGGGTGCGATTCGATCAGCGCCATCGCCTTGATCGCATCGCGATCCCAACCCTTAGCATCGACGAGCGCGTCGAAGGCTTCCGTCCACCACAGCGCTTCGTCGGCCGACTCCGATTTGGGGATGTAGAAGCAGAGCGGGTGACGCAGGCGTTCGCGGTCGAGCCGATAGACGAGCAGCGCCAGATCGAAGAGCGACGCGCTGGTGAGCGTCTGCGTGATAACGCCGGCTTGCGCGAGATGGAGTCCGCGGACGCGACTCCAGACGACGGTCGAACTCGGGGTTATACCGACCGTTCCGCCGCGCTTGGCGTCGTCGTACGTAAGCTCGCCGTAGAGCGCCGCAACGATGTTGCGATGCCCCAGCATTAATCGCTCCCAAGTGTTGGCCATCGAGTCTTCGAGGTCGAGCATGACGCCCGGTGCGCCCGAGTTGAGCATCTTGACGCAGAGCTCGGCGTCGTCGGCCGGCCCGGTCATTTGGTTGCGCTGGTCGGCGCACCATGCCGGCACGTCAATCCGCCAGGCTTCCCGCGTCGCCTCGGACGGTGGTAAATATTCCGGCAGCTCGCCGGCATGTGCGCGGGCGAGGCGCGCCTTGCGCGCCGCGAGCAACGCTTGTTGCTTCGGCGTGAATCGCTTGTGCAGCGGCAGATAGAAGGCGGCGAATCCGGCCGGCAGATCGCGTTCGATGGCAAAGCCGGCCGGCGCGACGTTCATGCTAGGCCGGCACCCGCTCGTAGAACTGCTCGGATTCGGTCGACCCTGCGAGCGCCGTCGTGGAAGTTTTTCCCTCGCCGATAACGCTCGCAACCTCGTCGAAATAGCCGGTACCTACCTCACGTTGGTGGCGAGTCGCGGTGTAGCCGTGCGGTTCGCTTGCGAACTCTTGCGCTTGAAACTCGGCATACGCCGTCATACCGCGCGTTTTAAAATCGTGGGCGAGGGCGAAGAAACTGTGATTGAGCGCGTGAAAGCCCGCAAGCGTCACGAACTGAAACTTATAGCCCATCGCGGCGAGCCGCTCCCCGAACGCAGCGATCGTCGCGCCGTCGAGTTTCTTCTTCCAGTTGAACGACGGCGAGCAGTTGTAGGCGAGAAGCTTGCCGGGGTACTGCTCGTGGATCGCATCGGCAAATGCCTGTGCCTCATCGAGGTTCGGCTCCGACGTCTCCATCCAGATCAAATCGGCATGCGGCGCGTAGGCGAGGCCGCGTGCGATGCAGGCATCGATCCCTGCGTTCGTTACGAAGAACCCCTCGGGCGTGCGTTCGCCGTTGAGGAAGCGGCGATCGCGCGGATCCACGTCGCTGGTTACGAGCTTTGCCGCGCCGGCGTCGGTGCGCGCGATGAGAATGGTCGGAACGTCGAGCACGTCGGCCGCGAGCCTTGCCGCGATCAAATGGCGTACCGCCTGCTGCGTAGGAATCAACACCTTGCCGCCGAGATGACCGCACTTTTTCTCCGAGCTCAACTGATCTTCGAAATGCACGCCGGCGGCTCCGGCGCGAATCATCGCTTTCATAAGCTCGAAGACGTTGAGCGCGCCGCCGAAGCCGGCCTCGGCGTCGGCGACGATCGGCAGATACCAGTGCGTGCCGCCGCGCCCTTCGAGCGATTCGATTTGATCGAGCCGCGCGAGCGCATTATTCAGTCGCTCGACGAGCGCCGGGACGCTGTCGACCGGATAGAGGCTTTGATCGGGATACATCTGTCCGGCCGAATTGGCGTCGGCGGCGACTTGCCATCCGCTGCAATACAGCGCACGCAGCCCGGCGCGCGCGGCCTGCACCGCCTGATTACCAGTCACCGTCCCTAGGGCCGTCACCGGCGCGTCTTCCTGTAGATCGCGCCAAAGGCGCTCGGCGCCCAGGCGCGCGAGGCTCTGCTCTGCTACAAAACTCCCGCGGAGGCGGTGAACCGCCTCCGCGCTATACCGCCGCTCGATTCCCGCCCATCGGCCCTCTTCCGCCCAGCGAGCCTCCAGACTGACTGCCCCGTTTCCGTTCAACTCCCGCTCCTCCGCACGACGTCATAGTTTTGGACGGTCCAAGGCGCCTCTTTGGCCAATATTGGATGGCTAAGTATAAACTCTTGGACCGATAGTATTTTTCCCATATACGTCATGCGCGAAGCGAAAGTCAAGCCTTTGACCGGAGCTATGCAAGGGTATCGAGCGATGGTGCTCGGGCGGGCGGCGACCGTCATGGCATCACCTCGTACAACTCGTGATAAGGATCGAGCGACGCGTAATCGTGCGTTCCCCCGAGATCGTTCACGTTATGCGGGTCGACGAGCACGAAGACTCGCCGCTGCTTGGCCCATTGCCGGTAGAGCGGCACGTCGAGCCGGTCGTCGGAGAGCACGATCCGCCCCCGAAGCGATCCGTCAACGTACGCGCCGTACGCTAGCGAGGTTGCATCGAGCCAGCCGGTTACGACGGCGCTTCCAGGCGGCAGATACGGCCGGACGGCCGAGATCACCCAGCGACCGCCCTCGCCCGGCGGGTGGTAGAAAAAGCTGCGCTGGCGTGCAATGGAGAGCCCGGCGCTGGACACGAGAAAGATCACGAGCGCGGCCTGCAGCGACGCGGCGAAGCGCCCCCGCGATTGCGGAGTGAGCGCGCCGAGCATCGGAACGGCGATCCACGATGCGAGCAGCCGGTAACGCCCCACGTCGCTTTCGTTGGGATAGATCACCGAAAAGAGCAGTGCGGCGGTGCACCCGATCGTCACCACCAGCGCCGCGCGCCAATCGCGCCGCCACGCCGCGACGAATCCGCCAAGGATCAACAGCATCGTCAGCGTGCCGTACTGCAGGTGCAAACCCGCGACGAACGCCCAGATCGCGGCTTGGATGTGGATCGGATTGAACGAGGCCAAAAAGTATCCCGGCGTTTGAAACTCGCTGCCCGTCAGCTCGCGAACGAGGCCATGCGGCGTTCGCGGATCGTTGTAGTTCCAAAAGATCCCGCCCCCCGCGCCGGCCAATCCCTGCGTGGGATCGAGGTGGTGGCTCACCAGGTACTGCGAGCGCAGCGGCAGATAGAGATAGAGTGCGAGCGCGGCGACGACGAGCAGCAGCGACGCGCCGATAAGCCGAAAACTCGGGCGCCGCGGTGCGACTGCCGTGCCGGCGACCAGCGCCGGCAAAACCCAGAGCGCGTTCGGATGCGCCGCCATGCCGAGGCCGCAGAGCGCAAACGCGCACAAGAACCAACGATCGTCGCCGCCGTGCAGCCAGCGTACGAACGCATAGATCGCAACGGCGGCGCAGGCCACTGCGAGGTCCTGCGCTTCGGCGCGGACGGCGTGCGACCAAATGTTCGGCGAAAATGCGAAGACGAGCGTCGCCGCGAGCGCGACGTAGAGCGTCGCTCCGAACTCCAACGCGACGCCGTACGCGGCCAGACCCGCGATGCCGATGGCGGCACCGCTCATTACGTTCATCCGCCATGCAACCGAACCGATCGCAAAAACGTGCGACCACACGTAGCCGGCAAGCACGTAGAATGGAAATCCCGTCGGATGCGTGATGCCGAGTATGTAGGGAACGCCTTGCAACTCGGCTGTGTCCCACGACGCCGGCTCGACCGACGCGCCGGCAACGTAGATCCCGGCCGGCACCGCAAACGCCGCCAGCCCAACGAGCAGGCGGGCTGCTGCTTCACGTGAGGGTTGGTAACGGTAACGACGGTCGCGTCGATAAGTCGGGCCGCAGCTCCACGTAGTTTTCGAGCGCGCGATCCATCAGCTGCAGGGCCAGCTCGAGCTGCGGATCGTTCCCGTCGCGGTAGTCGTGCGGCGCGATGTCGACGTCGTAGTCGGGCGTCGCCCCGTAGTTCTCTACGCCCCAGCCCGCGTCGACGAACCAGAACGAAAACTCGGGTTGCGTCGTCAGCGTGCCGTCGACGAGATGGTGGTATGGATCGATGCCGATCACTCCGCCCCAGGTGCGCTTGCCGACCAGCGGCCCGAGCTTGTAGAGCTTGAACGAGTGACTAAAAATGTCACCGTCGGAGCCCGCGAACTGATTGGTCAGCGCGACCATCGGGCCGCCGACCGATTCGGGCGGATACGGGACCGGCGCGCCGTAGCGCGGCGCGTCGTAGCCGATGCGCTTGCGTGCGAGCTTTTCGAGCAGCAGCGGCGACACGTGGCCGCCCCGATTGTAGCGCACGTCCACGATGAGGCCCTTGCGGTCGAACTCGCTGAGATACCCGCGGTGAAACTCGGAGAATCCCCACGGACCCATATCGGGAACGTGCAGGTAACCGACGCGCTCGCCGGTGCGCTCGTGCACGTAGCGGCGGTTTCGGTCGACCCACGCACGGTAACGCACCGCCGCTTCGCTCGCCAGCGCCTTTACCAACACCGTCCGCTCGCGATCCTTCTTGTCGCGCAGCGTCACCGATACGTGTTTGTCGGATGCGTTGACGAGCAGTTGGTCGGGCGTGACGTCGCGCGACAGGCGGGTGCCGCCGATTGCGACGATAGCGTCGCCCTCGTGCACGCTCAGTCCGGGCTCGGCGAGCGGTGAATCGTGCTCGCGATTCCACGAATCGCCCCGATAAATGCGCTCGATCACGAAGGCCGCGCGGTCGTCGTCCCACCGAAGGTCGGCGCCGAGGAAGCCGCGCTGATACTGCGGCGGCTCGCGATAGTCGCCGCCCCATTCGTATGCGTGTGACGTTCCGAGCTCGCCTTGCATCTCCCAGATCAAATCCGAAAGCTCGGTTCGGGTGCGCACCCGCGGCAGCAGCACTGCATAGCGGTCGAAGACGCGATCCCAGTCGATATCGCTCATATCTTCGACCCAAAACTGTTCGGATTGCAGGCGCCACGCTTCGCGATACATCTGCGCCCACTCGTCGCGCGGCACGATCTCGACGCTCGCGCGATCCAGGTCGAGCCAGCCGCTCTTGCGGCCGGGCTCGGGCGCGGGCTTCTGTTCGTCGCCTTCTTCCGGCAGATCGGCCAGTGCGTCGATTGCGCGCAGCCGGTCGTCGACGCGATAGACCAGCGTGCGTCCGTCGCGGCCGAGCGCAATCTCGTCGCATTCGGAGGCGATCGTGGCCAGCCGCTGCTGTTCGAAATCGTACGCGAGAAGCGTTCCGTGCTCGTTGCGATCGAGATCCTCGCGGCGCGACGGCTTGATGCCCTTTACGGTAAACCGGGTAAAGAGCGCGCGCTCGCGTACGGCAACGATCTGGCCGTACTCGCCCTCGTCGACGGGAAATCCGAGCACGCGCCCGGTGATGCCGTCGAAGTCGATCTCGAGATCGGCCGGCTTGGCGGGCTTGTCGTTCGAGCGGTGATCGTGCTCGCCGTGATCGTGATGTATCGGTTTCGGCTTCGGGACGAACGGCGACGGTACGTCGTCGCGCAGGGTCACGACGAACGGGCGGCTTGCCTGCGGAAAGCTTAGGTCGAACTGCAGCGCATCGTAGACCGGATTGAAATCGCGCGTCGAGATGAAATAGAGATACTTTCCGTCGGGATCCCAGGCGGGCGACGAATCGGTGCGCAGCGGCGACGAGACGTCGTGGACTTTCCCGGAGCGGACCTTGACCACCCGAATGATCGAGGTTCCGAGCACCGGCCACCAGACGTAGGCGATGAAGCGGCCGTCGGGCGAGAACGCCAAGTCTCCGATGCGATGCGCGGGACAGGTGTCGAGGACGCGGACGTCGCCCTCGTCCACGTCGAGCACGCAGAGGTCGTGACGGTGGTTGGCAAACGCGACGAGCGACCCGTTGGGCGAAGAGACCATGTCGGTGACGCGCCCGATATCGCCGGTCGTTACGAGTTTGACGGGCGCCGACGCGTCCGCTCGCCGTACGGCGATTTGTTCGTAGCCGTTTACGTCGGTTACCGAGACGAGACGCTCGCCGTCGCCAAGCCACTGCGTTAAGCGGGTGCGTGCCCGCGCACCGGTCGCATGACGTATCGTGGCGCCTTCGAAGAGCGGCATCGTGAACTCTTGGCCGCGGGCGACGAACGCAACGTGCGTTCCGTCGGGCGACGGCACGAAGTGCTCGAGCGACTCTGAGGCCTTCTCGAAGCGGCGAACGGTTTGCGGCGCCGCCGAGCGCGTCGCAATATCGATGCGGGTCGTACGATCGCTCGCGACGTCGTAACACACGATCTCGGTGCCGGCCGAGTAAACGATGCGCTTGCCGTCGGTCGACGGAAAGCGCGCGTAGTACTCGCCTTCGTGCGAGTGCCGCGTGACGTCGGTGCCGTCGAGCGCGCACGAATAGATGTTGCCGATGCCTTCGTGATCGGCGAGGAAAAAGATGCGGTCGCCGATCCACATCGGCCAGCATGGATTGCCGTCGGGCAGAGGAAGGTGCGCGAACGTGCCGGTTCCGTCGGCGTCGATCCAAATCTCGCCGGCGGTCCCACCGCGATAGCGCTTCCAACGCGCGGGATCGGCGGCGTTGCGCCCGAGCACGAGCCGGCCTTGCGGCCCGTACGAGAGCGAGCGCGCGTGACCGACGTTGAGGCTGCGCGGCGTTCCGCCGTCGCGAGCGATCGCAAACGGACGCGTTTCATTTTCATACCACGTCGTGGGATTGGCGACGAAATAGATCTCGCTGCCGTCCTCACTCCAGCCCACGGTCGAGGCCAGGGTCGCGCCCGAGAACGTGAGGCGTCGCGGCTCGCCGCCGCGCGACGGCATCACGTAGAGCTCCGGATTACCCTCGTCGGTCGAGACGAATGCGACCCAAGCGCCGTCGGGTGAAAAACGCGGATACGTGCACGTGCCGAAGCTGACGGTCAATCGAGCCGCGTCGCCGCCGCTCGCCGGAGCCGTCCAAAGATCGTCCTCACAGACGAAGAGAATGCGGTCGCCTGCTATCGACGGATAGCGGTAATAGCCCATATCCATATCGTGCAGAGCTTTGCGACCGGATTGCGCGGTCCCCGCCCGCGCGGTTATTGATGCGGCAGAGCCCCACCGGTCGAATGAAGCAGCCGTCCGAGCGCGGCGATGATCTTCGCGGAGTTTTGAATTTGGATGAGGAGCGGTACGAGCGTCGGCGTATGCGAGCGCCGCTGAAGCGGCAGGATCGGTCCGTCCCGCGCGAACTGCGTCGCCGGTTCGCCGGCTAAGCTGCGAAAAACGAGTTCGGCGCCGAGTGCGTTCGCCCAGCCGAACTCCGGCCGGGTGTAGCGCCAGTACCCGTTGGGATAGAAGCTTTCGTGGATCATCCCGTTTTCGTCGTCGGTCTCGGCCAGCGTCGTGAGCGCGGTCGCGACCTCAAGCGAGGAGGTCGCGGTAAGCGCGCGCCCGATGATTCCCAGCGGCCAAACGTAACCGTACGGCGTATGCGGACTGCCCAGACCTTGGGCGTACGTTCCGGAAAAATAGAACGGGTTGTCCATGCTCAGCGCAAATGCGCGCGTCGCCAGATAGGTCGGATCGTACGACGAGCACCAATCGATGTACGGCAGCGTCGTGAGGTTGGGAATGTTAGCGTCGTCCATGAGGTTGTACTTTCCGAGGCCGTCGGTCTCGTAGGCGTACATCCACACGCGGCGCACCGGATCGTAAAAGCGGCCGTATCGTTCGACGCCGAGCTGCACCCGTTCGCCTAACGCGGCGGCCCGGCTCGCGAGCTCGCGATCGGCGTATCCGTCGGCAGCTAGTTCGGCGATGTCCCGCAGGGCCACGACGGCCATCGCGTTTTGCGGGATGTTGAAACGATATTCAACCGCATCGTCGGAAGGGCGAAACGCGCCCCAGATCATTCCGGATTCGGAGTTGTAGGCGTTGCGCGTATAGACGCGACCCGAGTAAACGTAGCGGCTGCAGGTGCGATGGCGTTGCTCGCAGGCGTAGGTCGCGACGATCGTCGCAAGCGCGCGGTGGAGGTCGGGCGTAAAGACGGTGCGGTCGCGCGTCGAGCGCCAGTAAACCGAGGCCAGCACCACCGTCCACGCGAGCGAGTCGACTTCCCACTTACGCTCCCAGATGTGATAATCGGCTTGAAGCGCGTTTGCGTAGGGATCCGTAAGCACGTTGCGGGCGTTGCGTTCGATCACGCCCGCGAAGCGCGCACGCAGCACGGGATACAAGTGCTGGAAGCGGATGTACGGAATCGTCTGCGCCGACGAGTCGCGCAGCCACATCGCGGGAATGTCTCCGGATTGCACGTAGGTCGTCGCGTCGTCTTCCAGAAAGAAGTCGTGGAAGAGCGTGTGGAAAAGCGAGTCGGCCTGGATGTCGCGCACCCGCTTGCCCGTGAGCGGGACGACGAGCGTCTGAGCCGTCGCAGGCGCGACGTACGCCATTACCAGGGCAAGAACGAGCGCGAAGCTCGCGCAACGCGCAGACGATGCCACGATGGTGACGCGCGGTTCAACGCTCTGAAGGTCCGCTCTTGCCGCGGGCCGCAAGAAACGGGGTGGACCTCTTGCGCGAGTTCGAACACGGCAATCCCCGCGCGCTCGCTCGCGCGATCTCGCGCGCCGAATCGGGACGCGGCGGCGAGCTGGTTCGCGCGCTTTATTCGAAGACCGGCCGCGCGACGACCGTCGGCTTGACGGGACCCCCCGGTGTCGGAAAGTCCACGCTCTCCTCGGGGCTCGTGCGCGATGCGCGCCGGCGCGGCAAACGCGTCGGCGTCGTCTCGGTCGATCCAAGCTCGCCGTTCTCGCACGGTGCGCTGCTCGGCGATCGAATCCGGCTTGCCGAGCATTTCACGGACGACGCGGTCTTTATCCGCTCGATGGCGAGCCGCGGTCATCTCGGCGGCCTTGCCGGCGCGACCGCCGACGCGGTGCTGCTGATGGACGCGTTCGGCTTCGATCTCGTGCTGATCGAAACGGTCGGCGTCGGCCAGAGCGAGGTCGCAATCGCCGAGCTCGCGCAAACGACGATCGTCGCACTGCAGCCCGGCAGCGGCGATTCGATTCAGGTTCTCAAAGCCGGCATCATGGAGATCGCCGACATTTTCGTCGTGAACAAGGCAGATCACCCGATGGCCGATCAGCTGCGCCGCGAGATACGGTCGATGATGGAGATGCAGCACTGGACCGGCTGGGTGCCCGAGCTGGTCGTTACCCAAGCGGTCGAAGGAAAGGGAATCGACGAACTGGTTGCTGCAATCGAGCGCCACGGCGCGTACTTGAACGAAACCGGCGAGATCGAGCAGCGGCGGCGCGAGGCCTTCACGCATCAGGTGCGCCAACTCGCGCTCGGCCGGATCGCGGCGCGCCTCGACCGCGCGCTGCAGGGGCCCACGGCCGGCGACCTCGATCCGTACGAAGCCGCGGAACGCGCGCTCTGCGACCTCGGTCTCACCTAACGAAGTTTGGGGAGTTTCGGCGCGCCGCGTCGAAACGTTCGGCCGCTATGGCCCCATCGACAGCCTCAGAACAAGTGAAAGACCGGCCCGCGACGGCCGAGCGGCCGGCCGTGGGCTGGACGCGCAAAGGACCGGGTTCGGGTGCGGTCGACCGCACGATTTCCGACGTGCCGCTCAAGAGGCTCTACGGCCCGGAGGACGCTGCCGGTCTCGATCTTCGCCGAGCCGGGCGAGTATCCATACACGCGGGGCATCCATCCCAACGGCTATCGCGACCGCTTGTGGACGATGCGTCAGTTTGCGGGGTTCGGCAACGCGGCGCAGACCAACGAGCGATATCATTTTCTGCTCGAGCAAGGCCAGCACGGGCTCTCGGTCGCCTTCGATATGCCGACGCTGATGGGCTACGACTCGGACGCGCCGCAAGCGCGCGGCGAAGTCGGCAAATGCGGCGTTGCGATCGACTCGCTCGCCGATATGGAACTGCTCTTCGACGGCATCGACATGGGCGAGATCACGACCTCGATGACGATCAACGGTCCGGCGTGCATCGCGCTCGCGCAATACGTCGCCGCCGCCGAGAAAAAGGGCATCCCGCGCGCGAAGCTCGGCGGAACGATTCAGGCCGACATTCTCAAAGAGTACATCGCGCAAAAAGAGTGGATCTTCCCGCCGCGTCCGCACATGCGCATCATCGTCGACATGATCGAGTTCTGCACGCCGCGAGATGCCGAAGTGGAACACGATCTCCATCTCGGGCTACCACATTCGCGAGGCCGGATCGACGGCGGCGCAGGAGTTGGCCTTCACGCTCGCCGACGGCTTCGCCTACGTCGAAGCCTGCATGGCCGCCGGGATGGACGTCGACGCGTTCGCGCCGCGGCTCTCGTTCTTCTTCAACTCGCACATCGACTTCTTCGAGGAGATCGCGAAGTTCCGCGCCGCGCGCCGGATCTACGCGCGGCATATGCGCGAGAAGTACGGCGCGAAGGAATCCGCGCTCGTGGCAGCTCCGATTCCACACGCAGACGGCCGGCTGCAGCGCGACCGCGCAGCAGCCGGAGAACAACATCGTGCGCGTCGCGTACGAGGCGATGGCGGCGGTACTCGGCGGAACGCAATCGCTGCACACCAACTCGATGGACGAAGTCATGGCGCTGCCGACCGAGAAATCGGTCGAGATCGCGCTGCGCACGCAGCAAGTGCTGGCGTACGAAACGAACGTGACGAACGTCGTCGATCCGCTCGGCGGTTCGTACTTCGTCGAAGCGCTGACCGACGAGATGGAACGTCAAGCCGAAGTCGTACTTCGCGCAGATCGCCGAATACGGCGGCGTGATCGAGGCGATCGAGGCCGGATTCTTTCAGCGCGAGATCGCCGACGCCAGCTACCGCTATCAGCGCTCGATCGAAACGCGCGACCGGGTCATCGTCGGCGTGAACGCGTTCTCGCGCGACGACGAACAAGAGGCAATGGATTTGCTCAAGATCACCGAGGCGACCGAACGCGAGCAGGCGCGCACGGTACGAGACGTGCGCGAGCGGCGCGACGCCGACGTCGCCGCGCTTGCGCTCGAGCGGTTGCAGGCGGCCTGCGGCGACCCCGACGACAACCTCATGCCGCATCTGATCGACTGCGTGAACGCCTATTGTACCGAAGGCGAGATCGTCGAAGCGATGGCCGCCGTTTACGGGCGGTACACGGAGCGGGCGGTCCTCTGATGCGGCACCGTCACGGCATGCGCTGCCGGAGCGACATCGAGCTTTACCGCGTTCGCCGAACGCTCGCGCGCGTCATGCGCAAACTCGAGGAGGCGCTGCAGCTTGAGCCGAAGCCGCGCCGGATTGGGATTCGAACATGGCCGATCGACCGCTGCGCATCGTCATCGCTAAGGCGGGCCTCGACGGCCACGACCGCGGCGCGAAAGTGATCGCGCGCGCGCTGCGCGACGCCGGGATGGAAGTGATCTACACGGGGCTCTTCCAGAGCGCCCGAGCAGATCGTGCAGACCGCGATTCAGGAGGACGCCGACGGCATCGGGCTCTCGATTCTCTCGGGGGCGCACATGACGCTCTTTCCGCTCGTCGTCGAGCAGCTCGAAAGCTCGCGATGCATCGGATATCGTGTTTTTCGGCGGCGGAACCATTCCGGCCGAAGACGCAAGGCGGCTCAAGGAGCTTGGCGTGCGCGAGATCTTCACGCCGGGCGCGCCGCTGCAAGAGATCATCGATTTCGTCGAACGCGAGTGCGGTAAGCGACGCGCGCTGGCTAGGCTGATGCCTGCCGTCCGCACGCGCGTCGCGCCGTCGCCGACCGGCGATCCGCACGTAGGGACGGCGTACGTCGCGTTGGTCAACTACTGTTTCGCGCGCCAGCCACGGCGGCGAGTTCATCCTGCGCATCGAGGATACCGATCGAGCGCGCAGCACCGGCGAGAGCGAGCGGGCGATCTTGGAGACGCTGCGCTGGTGCGGGCTCGATTGGGATGAAGGCCCGGACGTCGGCGGCCCGCACGGCCCGTATCGTCAAAGCGAGCGCTCCGCGATTTATCGCGAGTACGTCGAGAAGCTGCTTGCGTCGGGTCACGCCTTTAAATGCTTCTGCACGCCGCAACGTTTGGATGAGATGCGCGTCGCCCAGCGCGCCGCCAACAAGCCGTCGCGCTACGACGGCCTGTGCCGCACCTATTCGGCGCAAGAGGTCGCGCGCCGGGAAGCCGCGGGCGAGCCGTACGTCGTGCGCATGGTCGTTCCGAGCGAGGGAACGTGCGTCGTACAAGATCTTCGCAGGGGGCCGATCGAGTTCGAGTACACCAGCGTCGACATGCAAGTGCTGGTCAAGTCGGACGGGATGCCGACCTACCACCTCGCAAACGTCGTCGACGACCATTTGATGGAGATCACGCACGTCTTTCGCGGCGAAGAGTGGGTCTCGAGCGCGCCCAAGCATCTGCTGCTCTACTCGTACTTCGGCTGGGAGCCGCCGAAGCTGATGCATCTTGCCTTTGCTGCGCAACCCCGACAAGAGCAAGCTGAGCAAACGAAAGAACCCGACCGGCATTCTCTTTTATCGCGCGATGGGCTATCTGCCCGAAGCGCTGATCAACTTCTTGGCCCTGCTCGCCAATGCGCCGCGGGAGGGAGAAGACGAAATGCTCGATCTCCCGTCGATCGTTCGACGGTTCGACGTCGAGCACGTTCCCATCGGCGGTCCGGTTTTTGACGTCGCAAAGCTCGATTGGCTCAACGCGCGCTATATTCGCGAGCGTCTCGACGCCGCGTCGTTGATCGAACGGGTGCGGCGCCTGGGCCGCCTCGCCCGATCGTCTCGCTCGCATCGCGCAGCTCGCGGAGCCCCGGATCGAGCGTCTCAGCGACCTCGGGCCGTTGCTCGCCTTTCTCTTCTCGGGACGGCTCGCGCTGCGTGCCGAGGACTTGCGGAGCAAGAAGCTCGATGCGGACGAGACGCGCGCGGCGCTCTCGCTCGCGCTCGCCGGGCTCGAGGAGCTGCGCGCCTGGAACGTGCCGTCGATCGAGTCGGCGATGATCGGCCGTTGCGGAGCGCCTTGGAAAGAAGATGCGCGACGTCGCGCGCCCGTTCTACGTTGCGATCACCGGAAGCCCGACCTCGATTCCACTCTACGATTCGATGGAGCTGCTCGGTCGCGACATCGTGCGCGAGCGGCTTCGCGTCGCACTCGCAACGCTCGAACGCGAGGGAGCGACGGCGTGATTCGCGCAATCGTGCTGGCGGCGGGCAAAGGCACCCGCATGAAAAGCGGCGCGCTCCAAAGTGCTGCACGAAATCTGCGGCCGGCCGATGCTCTGGTACGTACTGCGCGCGCTGCGCGGCGCGAGCGTGGACGAGATCGTCGTCGTAGCCAACGCCGAGGTCGAACCGCACGCCCAAGCGCTCGGCGCCGAGGTGGTAATCCAGCACGAACGGCTCGGAACGGGCCACGCGGCAAAGGTTGCGCTCGAGCGGCTCGAGCCGCGCGAGGGCGGACGGGTGCTGGTGGTGTGCGGCGACATGCCCCTCATGACCGAGTCCCTACTGGAGGCGACGCTCGGCGCGCTCGGCAACGGCGAGCGCGAACGATGCGCGATGGCGTTGGTGACCGTGAAGATGCCGCCGCCCTCCGATTTCGGCCGGATCGTGCGCCGCGGCGAGACCGTCGAACGCATCGTCGAAGTGAGGGACGCATCGTCCGCGGAGCTCGCGATCGACGAGATGAACGCAGGCGTCTACGCTTTCGACGAGGCGGCCCTGCGCGAAGCCGTCGCGCAGCTGCGAGCAGAAAACGCGCAGTCCGAATACTATCTTACCGATGCGGTCGGCTACTTCACTGCGACGAAACGCGTCGTGCGCCCCGTGCTCGCCCCGCGTCATGGCGACGTGCTGGGCATCAACGATCGCGTCGAATTGGCGCAGGCGCGCGCCGAGATGAACGCTCGCATCTGCGCGCGGCACATGCGCGACGGCGTCACGATCGTCGATCCGGAAACGACGTATCTCGAGCCCGAGCTCGAGATCGGTCGCGACACCGTCATCTATCCCAACACCAGCATCTCGCGGCTCTCGACCGTCGGCGCGCATTGCGCGATCGGTCCGAACGTTCGCCTTTCGCATGCCGTCCTCGGCGATCGCGTGACCGTGCGCGAGAGCGTCGTGATGGACTCGTCGGCCGGCGACGACTGCTCGATCGGTCCGTACGCGCACCTGCGCGGGGAAACGCGCGTTGCAGAGCGCGTGCACGTCGGCAACTTCGTGGAGATCAAGAAGTCGGATCTCGCCGATCGCGTGAAGGTCAGTCATCTCTCCTATATCGGTGACGCGACGATCGGCGAGGAGACCAACGTCGGCGCCGGGACGATTACTTGCAACTTCGACGGCGTCAAGAAGAACGAGACGATCGTCGGCCGGAACGTTTCGATCGGCTCCAACACCTCGCTCGTCGCGCCGGTGAGGCTGGGCGACGACTCGCTGACCGGCGCGGGATCGGTCGTTACCAAAGACGTCGCGCCGGGCGAGCGCGTCGCGGGAAATCCGGCCCGTCCGCTTCCGCCGAAGCCCTCCCCGTAATGGTATGCGTCAGGGGATAAGCGCGGCGATCCTCGCCGTTATCCTGTCGGCGCTCGGGATGACGGCGGCTTCGGCCGTCGAGCGGCCGAGCGCTCTCGATCTGCGCGTCGATTCGATCTCGCGCAGCGCGCTGCTGCACGAGCCGGCCGCAAAACTCGTAGATCCCGACCGTCAGGCGGCCGCGTCGCGGCGCGCGCACTGGACCGTTTTCGGCTTCGTCCTGACGCAGCTCGTCGAAGCGGTGGCGCTTTTTTATCTCTGGAGCTCGGGGGGCGCGGCGGCGTTGCGCGATTGGCTGCGGAGGCGCCTTCCCAACGAGTGGGCGGTGCGATTTTGCTTCGGAGCCGCCCTCGCACTCGTGGCGCGGATCGCGGCGTTCCTTCCGGCGTTTTATCTCTATCGGGTCGATCGCACGCTCGATCTCACGTTCGAGCTGACGCGTTGGTGGGCGTTTTACTGGCTCTTTCACACGATCGTGGCGATGGCGCTCGCCGGCTTTATCGTCGCGATGGTGCTCTGGCTTGCGTCAAAGACGCATCAATGGTATGTCTACGCGATCGCCGGCATTCTTACCGTGACGGTCATTTGGTCCGATCTGAGCCCGTCGCGGCTTCTAACGTTCTTCGGCAGTACGCCGGCGGAGCTGCGGTACGCGGCCGCCTACGCACAGGCGGTGCAGCACGATCAGCTCTCGATCGCGCTCATCGAAGGCGGCATCATCATCGTGTTTGCCGCAATCGCGGTCGTTATCGCCGATCGCATCCGATTCCGGCGCGACGACGATCCGCTCTCGCGCATGGCGATCGTCGGCGCGCTGCTCGCTCTGGTCTACTTCGGCGCGGTGCCGGTGCGCAACGCGGTTACGCGATCGTACGACCTCGGCGACGACGCGTACGCCATCGCGTTCACCGACGATCCCGCCGGAGCGGTGCGGGCCCTCGTACGGCTCGCCGATCAACGTATGGAGGAAGTCTGTCCGGAGCAGAGCGCGCTGCTCTTTCTCTATACGTCACCCGGAACCGGCGAGCGCGTCGCCGCGATCAATCAAGTCTCCAGCGGCTGCCGGTAGAGCGCTTTACTTCGAAATGCTGACGGCTTCGTCGTCGGACTGATAGCCTGAAGGGAGTGTCGCGACCGGCGCGCCGCCTGCCGGATACGCCCAGAACGGCTGCATCACGGCGACGAACGAACCGTCGCAAGTTCCGCTCGGCGACGTGACGTGCTCGTGCGTGGCATTGCCGCTGAGGCCTTCGACGAAGAGGTTCCCTTTTGGATCGTAGCCGGGCGGCCAGTCCTCGTAGCAGTCGCCGCTCGTATAACGCTTCGGCGTACTGCTTCCGTAAAAAATACTTGCACGTCGCCTTGGCCGAACGAGAGATTGTCGAAGTTCCCGACCGCGAGATTGTCGAAGTTCCCGACCGCGAGGTCGCCTTTATTATCGACGGAACAGCCCATCGTATATCCGTCGGTCGTAAACGATGCGATGGGTTTGGTACCACCGTGCGGATACTCGACGACCGACGCGCCGCCGAAGTTGGCGATATACACATCCTTGGCATCCACGCACTCGCCGTACGGTACTTTGAGGCCGGTTAGGGTTCCCGACCTGTGCCATCGTCTTTATTGGTCGGTCACCCGCTCCCACGTGTTGACGAACTGCATCGCGGCTTCGATTCCTTCGTCGAGCCAGCGCTGAGCGCCGTCGGCAGCGGCGGCGACGATCTCCGGCAACGCGCGTCGCTCGTCGTCGTTGAAGCCGACCGAGCACGTGATCGACGCTATCGAACTCGGGACGTCCGAGACCGACCCGAATGCGCGGAAATCCCTCGCCGATGGTCGCGATGATCGAGCGCAAGCCGTTGTGACCGCCGTGGCCGCCGAACGGCCGCATGCGGATCTTTCCAAACGGAAGATCCATGTCGTCGCTGATGACGAGCACGTCGCCGGGCGGCGTGCGATACCACGACGAGATCAACCGAACCGGCGTGCCCGCAGAGGTTCATGAACGGTCGTCGGCTTCATGAAGACGACGTTGCGCGCCGGATCTGATGCCTGCAGCGCACCATCTTTCTTCTTCCATGCCGAAATGCCGAAGCGGCGCGCAACCTCGTCGACGACCATGAAGCCGACGTTGTGGCGCGTCGCCGCGTACTCCGTGCCCGGATTGCCCAACCCGACGACGAGTCGCCGGCTCGGCCGGCTCGGCCAGTTACTTTTCCTCGGTGCCGGCGGATTCGGCGGAGCCGATGACCTCGGGCTCGGCGCGGCCTCTGCTCCGGCTCCGGTTGCGGCTTCTTCGAGGTCGCGCGCGGTGCGCGAGGGTTCGATCGAAACCACGACGCGTTTCCGGCGCGGTGACGCAGGCGGAAGCCCGGCGGCAGTTTGACCTCGCCGGCGGGATATGCTCGTGAATGCCGAGCGCGCGTCACGTCGACCTCGAGGTGCTCCGGAATTCGATTCGGCCGGACCGTCAATTTCGAGCTCGTGCGTGATCGACGTCCATCACGGCGCCGGCGTTCCTGACGCCGTCGGCGACGCCGACCGTGACGATGGCGAGGCGCGCCTCGATCGTTTCGTCGGCGGAGACGCGCTGCAGATCGGCGTGCACGACGCGGCGGGAGACGGGTCGCGTTGAATCTCGCGCACCAGCGCGGTTTGACGCTTCTGCCGTCGCCGGTCAGCGTGATGATTGCGTTGCGACCGGCGCGATGGAGCACTCCTCGAACGCGTGGGCGTCGACGGCGACGTGCTCGGAGGCGACGCCGTGCCCGAAGAGCACGGCGGGGATCTTGCCGGCAGCCCGGAGCGCTTGGGCGCCGGTAGTGCCGAGTTTTGTTCGATGCTCGACGGCGAGCGTGAACTCTTTATTAGCCACGGCTATCCTTTATAAACGAAGGGGTTAGACGGCTGCAACCGCTTCGGCGGGAGCGCTTAGAAAGGGCCTCGGCAGGTTCCGTCCCCGGCGAAGAGCTCGGAGACCGAGCGGTTGGTCGTGATGCGGTTGATCGCGTCGGCAAACGTCTGCGCGATCGAAAGCTGCACGAACTTGGGATGATCGCGTGCCGTCTGCAAACGGAATCGTGTTGGTGACGATCACCTGTTCGATCTCCGATTGCTCGAGCACCGTCGACCGCTTCGCCGGCGAAGATGCCGTGCGAAGCGACGGTATAGACCGCGGTCGCCCCGCGGGCTTTGATCGCCTCGGCTGCCTTCGCCAGCGTGCCGCCGGTCGAGATCATGTCGTCGACGATCGACCGCGATCTTTCCGGCAACGTCGCCGACGATGTCGGTGACTTCGGAGACGTCGGGCTCGGGACGGCGCTTGAAGACGATGGCGAGCGAACTATTCGAGCGCTTGGCGAAGAGCTCGGCGCGATGCACGCCGCCGGCGTCGGGCGAGACGACGACGATCTTGTCGTCGCGCAGACCTTCCTTCTTACAAGTAGTTGCAGAGCACGGGCATCGCCATCAGATTGTCGACCGGCATATCGAAGAAGCCCTGAATTTGCGCGGCGTGCAAGTCCATCGTAACGATGCGCCGCGCCCCGGTCAACCTTGAGCACGTTAGCGATGACCTTAGCGGAGATCGGCTCGCGGCCTTTGGTCTTCTTGTCCTGCTTGGCGTAGCCGTAGTAGGGGATCACCGCGGTGATTCGGGCGGCCGACGCGCGCCGAAGCGCGTCGATCATCAGCAGCAGCTCCATCACGGCATCGTTGACGCCTTTGCCGTTGGGCGCCCGGCAGATAGACTGGACGACGAAGACCTCCGAGCCGCGGACGTTCTCGCCGATCTCGACGCGCGTCTCCTCGTTGCGGAACTCGGAAACCAGCGCTTTGCCGACGTGCAGCCGCAGGCGCTTGGCGATCTCTTCGGCAAGCTCGCGGATTCGAATTTCCGCTGAAGATGAGCGGGCTCTGGCTCGATGCCCGCTCGTTCGCTGAGCTGAATCGGTCCGACCCTCGGGGGCTGGTTGAAGGGAGGCAGTGGCTCAAGAAGCTTCTCGCTCGTCGCGCCGTTTGCGCTGGCCGGCGACCAGCCCAAGGCGACCGACGCGCTCGCCCACGGCGTTCTGCCGGGGCGACCGCGCCCAGACGCTGCTCGGCGTGACCGGAAGCGGCAAGACGATGGCCATGGCGCGCATCATCGAGCTGGTCCGCAAGCCGACGCTCGTGCTCTGCCATAACAAGACGCTCGCCGCCCAGCTCTGCGCGGAGTTTCGCGAGTTCTTTCCAAACAATGCGGTCGAGTATTTCGTCTCGTACTTCGACTACTACCAGCCCGAGGCGTACGTCCCGTCCACCGACACCTACATCGAAAAGGACAGCTCGATCAACGACGAGATCGAGCGCCTGCGCCACTCGGCGACGCAGTCGCTGCTCACGCGCCCCGACACGCTGATCGTCGCCTCGGTCTCGTGCATCTACGGTTTAGGCTCGCCCTCCGATTACATGGAGATGTCGGCGCGCGATCCGGGTCGGCGATGAGCTCGACCGCGACGTTCTGCTGCGCAAGCTCGTCGACATGCAGTACCGCCGCAACGATCTCAATCTTGTGCGCGGAACCTTCCGCGTCCGCGGCGACACGCTCGAGTTCGTCGGCGTCGACGAAGAGCTCGTCCATCGCATCGAGTTCTTCGGCGACGAGATCGAGGCGATCAACGTGGTCAACCTGCTCACCGGCGAGTATGTCGAGCAGCAAGGACGAGCTGACGATCTTCCCGGCCAAAGCACTTCATCACGCCCGACGAAAAGCTGCGGCGCGCGATCGAGTCGATCGAGGCCGAGCTCGAGGAGCGGCTGCAGTATTTCAGGCGATCACGGCAAGCTGCTCGAAGCGCAGCGGCTGGAGATGCGCGACGCGCTACGATCTCGACATGCTGCGCGAAGTCGGCTACTGCAACGGCGATCGAGAACTACTCGCGTCATCTGACCGGGCGCGAAGCCGGCTCGACGCCGTGGTGCCTGCTCGACTTCTTTCCGAAAGACTGGCTGCTCTTCGTCGACGAGTCGCACGTGTCGCTGCCGCAGGTGCACGGCATGTACGCCGGCGACCGGTCGCGCAAAGAGTCCTCGTCGAGCACGGCTTCCGGCTGCCGAGCGCGCTCGACAACCGTCCGCTCACGTACGACGAGTTCGACGAGCACATCAATCAAGTCGATCTACGTTTCGGCGACGCCGGGCGCGTACGAAATCGCGGCGCAGCGCGCAAGTCGTCGAGATGATCATCCGGCCGACCGGGCTGGTGGACCCGGAAGTCGAGGTTCGCCCGACGCGCAATCAAGTCGACGATCTGATGGAAGAGATCGCGCTGCGCGCCGCGCGCAAAGAGCGTGTGCTGGTCACGACGCTCACCAAGAAGATGGCCGAAGACCTCACCGATTATCTTGCTCGAGAACGGGCTGCGGGTGCGCTACCTGCACAGCGAGATCGACACGCTCGAGCGCATCGCGATCCTGCGCGACTTGCGCGCAGGGCGTCTTCGACGTGCTGGTCGGCATCAATCTGCTGCGCGAAGGGCTCGACCTGCCCGAGGTCTCGCTCGTCGGCATCCTCGATGCCGATAAAGAAGGCTATCTGCGCAGCGGAACCTCGCTGATCCAAACGATCGGCCGCGCCGCGCGCAACGTCGAGGGCAAGGTGATCATGTACGCCGACGTCGTGACCGAGTCGATGGCGCGGGCGATCGGCGAGACGAAGCGCGCCGCGAGACGGCAGGTCGCGTACAACCTCGAGCACGGCATCGAGCCGAAATCGGTGCGCAAGCAAATTCGCGACATCCTCAGCATGGTCGGGGCGACCGAGAGATGCCGCGCGACAGCTCAAGCGCGACAAGCTTCCCGCGCGACGTCGCGACGCGGATGGTCCGCGACCTCGAGCGCAAGATGCGCGAGACGCCGGCAATCGGCTCGAGTTCGAGAAAGCCGCGGCGCTGCGCGACGAGACTGATCGAACTGCGCCGTCAAATCGGCGGCAACGAATCGCTGCTCTTCGGCGGCAAAGCGCCGAAGATCTTCGACAAAGCCCTGGCCGAACTCGAATTGCCGGCAGAGGGCGCAAAAGCAGGTACCTAAAACTCCCAACCCGTGGGAGCTTTATCGGCCGTCGGCGGCTTGACGCGCACGATCACGAGCGTTCCGGACCTCGTCGCCGAGCTGTCGATCGTCGTCGCGGTAATGGCGGGCTGCGTGCTGATGCATGCATTTCTTCAGCGCCGGCTTCGCAGCGAGCTTCTTCGGCGCCATAACGACGTCGCCGGATTTCTCTTCTCGGCAGTGGGAATTCTCTACGCCGTGGTCTTGGGATTCGTGGTCGTGGTCGTCTGGCAAAAGTACGACGGCGCGGTGGCGAACGTCGAGACGGAGGTAGACGCGGTCGGCGATCTCTATCACGTAGTGGACGCATACCCCCCGCTGCTGCGCCGCGAGATTCGCACGGGGCTCGTCGGATACGTGACGACCGTCGTGCGCCTCGAATGGCCGGCGATGGCGCGCGATGCCGAAGTGCCCGAGGACGGCGCAGTCGAGCTCAATCGCATTTCGTACGCCGTCGACACGTTCACGCCGAGGAATCTCGGAATTTGCCGCGCAGCAAGCCGCGATCGCAAACGGGCAGCGGCTCTTCGACGCGCGCCGCGCGCGATTGATCGAAGCCGTTCCGGCCGTTCCGCCGGTGCTCTGGTTCGCGCTGATCGCCGGCGCGGGCGGCATGGTAGCGTTCTGTTACTTCTTCGGCGTCGAGAATCGTCCGATGCAGCTCATGATGACGGCCATCTTGGTCGGACTCATCGGCATTCTCTTCGTCGTCATCGAGGAGTTCTCGACACCGTTTTCGGGTTCGGTGCGGGTCTCCGCCGACGGGTGGCTCTACCTCAGCGCAGCGCTTGCCGGAAATACAATAGGCTCGCGTTCTCGAATAGGAGTCCATGATGCGTTTATCCATCTGCCTTTGCCCTCACCGCGATCTTCGCCGGCGGCACGCTCGTCGCGGCGGCACAACAGGCGCCGCCTCCCGAGGGACCGCCGCAAGCCGGCAACCCTTACGCGCAAAACTACTCGGCGGCCTCGACGCCCGCTCCGAATCCGGCGATGCTCGCTCAAGCGAAGCTCGTCTTCGCCGAGCTGCAATCCGGCAAGCTCGACCCTTCGATGGTCGCGATCCGGGCCGAACTCGAACTTCACCGAAGCCACGGTCGCT
Source organism: Vulcanimicrobiota bacterium (assembly GCA_963699435.1). Lineage (GTDB taxonomy): Bacteria > Vulcanimicrobiota > Vulcanimicrobiia > Vulcanimicrobiales > Vulcanimicrobiaceae > Cybelea. The sequence continues at coordinate 32,178 of CAVOTV010000006.1, read as the reverse complement.
AACGCCCAGAAGATGGTTGGCTCGCTGGGCAAGCCGGTCAGCTTCGTGCAGCAGCAAGCCGGCTCGCAAGGAGGCGTCGCGTTCGCAATCTATGCCGTTACCTTCAAGAATGGTCAGACGGTCGACTTTCTCTTCGCCGTCGATCAGAACGGGAAGATAGCCGGCTTGAGTCTCGGCTCGCCGAAGTAGCCGTGCGCGCGCGGCGGCTCGAGATCGTCCTTTTCGATTTGGACGACACGCTGCACGACGACACGTACGCCTATCACAACGCCGCCGAAGAGGTCGCGCGCGAGATCGCTGCCGAGCACGGGATCGACGCGCTGGCGCTCAAGGCAGCGTACATCGCCGAGGCCGAGGGCTTCTGGCATCGCCTTTCGGCTGCCGATCTCAACGTGAAGCTCTCGCGGCATTCGCGCGAGCATGTGGCAGACCGCGCTCGACCGCGTCGGTCGGGCGGCGATCCCGAGCTCGCCCAGCGCAGCGCCGAGCGTTACAATGCGTATCGCGTGAAGTACTTCACGCTCTTTCCCGGCACCGTCGACCTGCTGCGCGCGCTGCGCGAGCGCGGCTTGCGGCTCGGCATCGTAACCAACGGACTCTCCGAGACGCACCGCGAGAAGATCGCCCTGCTTGCACATCGGCGAATTCTTCGACGCGATCTTCCTCTCCGACGAGGTCGGCATGGTCAAGCCCGACCCGCTGCTCTTCTCCCACGCCTGCCGGACGCTCGGCGGCGCGCCGGCGCACGCGGCGATGGTCGGCGACCGCTACGACCGCGACATCCGCGGAGCGCTGGAGGCCGGACTCTTCACGATCTGGCTCAACGTGCGCGCCGAGGAGCTGCCGCCCGGCGCCCCGCCGCCCGATGCGACCTGCGGCACGATTGCCGACGCCGGCCGCATACTTCTTGAGCCGGCGAGTGTTTCGTAGATACCATGTCCCTTGATTCGATCGTCATCAAGGGCGCGCGCGAACACAATCTCAAGAACGTCGATCTCGTCCTGCCCCGCAACCGGCTGATCGTCGTCACCGGGCTCTCGGGCTCCGGGCAAATCGTCGCTGGCGTTCGATACGATCTACGCCGAAGGCCAGCGCCGCTACGTCGAGTCGCTCTCGTCGTACGCGCGCCAGTTCCTCGGGCAGATGGAGAAGCCCGACGTCGATTACATCGAGGGCTTTCGCCGGCGATTTCGATCGATCAAAAATCCACCTCGCGCAACCCGCGCTCGACCGTCGGAACGGTCACCGAGATCTACGATTACCTGCGGCTGCTGTTCGCGCGCGTCGGAACGCCGCACTGCTATCAACTGCGGTCGCGAGATCAGCACGCAATCCAGCGAGCAGATCGTCGATTCGATCATGGAGCTGCCGGAAGGCACGCGCATCGTGCTGCTCGCGCCGCTTGTGCGCGGGCGCAAGGGCGAGTACGCCAAGCTGTTCGAGGAGGTTGCAAAAGAGGGTTTCGCGCGCGTGCGCGTCGACGGCGAGACGAAAGAGCTTCGCGAGAAAATCGTTCTCGACAAGAAGCGCAAGCACACGATCGAGGTGGTCGTCGACCGTCTCGTCATTAAGCCGGAGATCCGCAAACCGTCTCGCCGACTCGGTCGAAACGACGCTTCGCCTATCGACCGGCATCGTCGACCGTGCTGCGCAGGGCGAACGGGGCGAGCCCAAGGAGCTGACGTTCAGCGAGGCGTTCGCGTGCGTCTACTGCGGGCTCTCGTTCGAAGAGCTCGCGCCGCGGCTCTTTTCGTTCAACTCACCCTACGGCGCGTGCCCGGCATGCAGCGGTCTCGGCGAGAAGATCGAGATCGACCCGTGGAAAGTGATTCCCGACCGCAGCAAATCGATCGCCGAAGGCGCGATCGTGCCGTGGAGCCGAAATCTGGGCAGCGGCCGCTATCCGTCGATGAACCCGTACTACATGCAGCAGCTCGAACGCGTGCTGCGGCGCTATCGCGTGAAGACGACGACGCCGGTCGAGAAGCTCTCCGACGAAGTGCTCGATCTGATTCTCTATGGAACCGATCGCGAGCAGACGTTCGCCTACACGTCGCGCGGCGGCAAGACGTGGGAGTACCGCGCGTCGTTCGAAGGCGTCGTCAACAACCTGCAGCGGCGCTACAGCGAGACCTCGAGCGACTACGTCAAGGAAGAGATCGAGAAGTTCATGTCGGCGTCGGTCTGTCCGGCGTGCAAAGGCGCGCGGCTCAAGCCCGAAGCGCTGGCCGTGACGATTGGCGAGCGGAACATCGACGAGCTGACGCGTATGTCGATCGAGCAGCTCGAACTCTTCTTCCGGAGCCTCGCGCTGACGCCGCGGCAAGAGCAGATCGCGCATCAGATCGTCAAGGAAATTCGCAGCGCGCCTCGGCTTCCTCACCAACGTGGGCTTGAACTACCTGACGCTCGCGCGTTCGGCGACGACGCTCGCCGGCGGCGAGTCGCAGCGCATTCGCCTCGCGACGCAGATCGGCAGCGCGCTGGTCGGCGTGCTCTACATCTTCGACGAGCCGTCGATCGGATTGCATCAGCGCGATAACGATCGCTTGCTCGCGACGCTCAAGACGCTGCGCGATCTCGGCAACACGCTGATCGTGATCGAGCACGACGAGGATACGATGCGCACCGCCGACGTCGTGGTCGATATCGGCCCCGGCGCGGGCGCCGAAGGCGGCGAAATTCTCACCGTCCGGCACGCTCGCCGACGTCCTGGCCAACCCCGACCTCGGAGACCGGCGCGTATCTTTCGGGACGCAAGTTCATTCCGATTCCGCGACAGCGCCGCGAACCGCGCGGCTGGCTCGAAGTCCGCAACGCGAGGGCGAACAACCTGCGCGGCATCGACGTAACGTTTCCGATCGGCGTCTTGGCCGCAGTCACCGGCGTGAGCGGCAGCGGCAAATCGACGCTCGTCAACGACGTGCTCGTGCGGGCGCTCAACCAGCATCTGCACGAGCAGCCGCCCGGCGGTACGTACGGCACGGTCAAGGGCGCCGGCCAGCTCGACAAGCTCGTCGTGATCGACCAGTCGCCGATCGGCCGGACGCCGCGCAGCAACCCGGCGACCTATACCGGCACCTTCGATCACATCCGCGAGCTCTTCTCGCTGGTGCCCGAGGCGCGCATGCGCGGCTATACGCCGGGGCGGTTTTCGTTCAACGTCAAGGGCGGCCGCTGCGAGGCGTGTCAGGGCGACGGCATCATCAAGATCGAGATGCACTTTCTTGCCCGACGTCTACGTGCCGTGCGAGGTCTGCAAAGGTAAGCGGTACAACGCGCAGACGCTGGAGATCAAGTACAAGGGCAAGACGATCTCCGACATTCTCGAGATGCGCGTCGATGAAGCCAACGAGTTTTTCGCCGCGATTCCGCGCATTCACAACAAGCTCAGCACGATCTGCGACGTCGGCCTCGGCTATATCAAGATGGGCCAACCGGCGACGACGCTCTCGGGCGGCGAAGCGCAGCGCGTTAAGCTCGCGACCGAGCTCTCGCGGCGTTCGACCGGGCGCACGTTCTACGTGCTCGACGAGCCGACGACCGGGCTGCACTTCGCCGACATCCACAAACTGCTCGAGGTGCTCGACCGCCTCGTGAAGCTCGGCAACACCGTTCTCGTGATCGAGCACAATCTCGACGTGATCAAGACGGCCGACTATCTCATCGATCTCGGCCCCGAGGGCGGCGATCGCGGCGGCACCGTCGTCGCGACGGGCACGCCCGAAGAGGTCGCGCAGCAACGAGCGCTCGCATACCGGCACCTATCTCGTGCCGGTGCTGCGGGACCAGCGCGCGGTGGGGCACCATCGTCCCGACGATGCCGAGCTCGAACGGCTCGAGCGCGAGAATCTCTTCGCGCTGCACGATCTAGGCGAAACCGGCCGAGTTCCGATCGAGGCGTAAATGAGGCTCGCCGCCCGCGTGCAATCGCTTCGCGAGCAGATCGACGAGGCGAACTATCGCTACTACGCACTCGACGACCCGGAGATCACCGACGCCGAGTTCGACGCGCTGCTGCGCGAGCTCGTCGCGCTCGAAGAGGCGCATCCCGAGCTGCGCGCACCGGACTCGCCGACGCAGCGCGTCGGCGCCGCGGCATCGGAGCGCTTCGCACCCTACGAGCACGCGCGGCCGATGCTCAGCTTGGCCAACGCCGTGACGTCCGACGAGCTGCGCGCGTTCGACGATCGCGCGCGTAAGCCGGCGGGGGAGGCGAACGTTGAGTACGTTTGCGAGCTGAAGATCGACGGCCTTGCGATCGCGCTCGATTACCGCGACGGCTCGCTCGCGCGCGGCGGCACGCGCGGCGACGGGCGCGTGGGCGAGGACGTCACGGCAAACCTGCGCACGGTCAAGACCATCCCGTTGCGTTTGCGTTCGGCGGACGCGCGCGGCGCCGTTCGTGGAAGCGCGCGGCGAAGTCTACCTGCGCAAGAGCGATTTCGAGCGACTCAACGCGGCCCGCGAAAGCGAAGGGCTGCCGCTGTTCGCCAACCCGCGAAACGCGGCTTCCGGCGGCGTCCGCCAGCTCGATCCCGCGCTGACCGCGCAGCGCCGGCTCTCGTTTTTCGCCTACCAATTGCGTCTCCGACGAAGGCATCGGGACGCAATGGGAGGCGCTGCGGCGGCTCGAAGCGCTCGGCTTTCCCGTCAACCCGCACATCGCGCGCGCTGATCGCTCGACGACGTGATCGCCTACTGTGCTCGGTGGGAAGCGCGGTCGCGACGAGCTCGATTACGAGATCGACGGCGTCGTCATCAAGGTCAACGACTTCGCCTTGCAGGAACGGCTCGGCGTGGTTGCCCGCGACCCGCGTTGGGCGATCGCGTTCAAGTTCAAGCCGCGCGAGGCGCGTACGAAGCTGCGCGATATCGTCGTCAGCGTCGGACGCACCGGAACGCTCAACCCAAATGCCGTTCTCGAACCGGTGCAGATCGGCGGCGTCACGGTGAAGAGCGCGACGCTGCATAACATCGACTACATCAAGAGCAACGATATCCGCATCGGCGATATCGTTCTGGTCACGCGCGCCGGCGACGTCATTCCGCGAGTCGTCGGGCCGGTGGCCGGCGAGCGAACCGGCAAAGAGCGGCGCTTTACGATGCCGGACCGCTGCCCGGTCTGCGGCTCCGACGTCGACCACCCCGAGGACGAGGCGATGTCGCGCTGCACCAATGCCGCGTGCCCCGCCCAAGTCTACGAACGCGTGCGCCACTTTGCATCGCGCGGCGCAATGGATATCGAAGGTCTCGGCGACGTCATGGCGCAGCAGCTCACCGAGCTCGGCCTCGTGCGCGACATCGCCGACGTCTATCGGCTCGGTGCGGACGAACTCGCGCGGCGTTCCGCGCATCGGACCTAAGAGCATCGAGAACCTGCTGCGTAACGTCGAACGCTCGAAGCGGCGCGGTCTCGCGCGGCTGCTCTACGGGCTCGGCATTCGTTTCGTCGGCACACAAACGGCGCAGATTTTCGCCGACGATTTCGGCGACGTCGATGCCATCGCCGGCGCAACTGAGGAGGAACTCCAGCGCAGCGACGGGATCGGGCCGGAGGTTGCGCGCAGCGTCGCGCTCTTCTTCAAGCAGCAATCGAATCTCGCAATGATCGCGCGCCTGCGCGATGCCGGCGTCGAGATGACGCGCTCCCAAGCGCCCGCGCGCGACCGGCGGGAAGCTCGCGGGGAAGACGTTCGTGCTCACCGGAACGCTGCCGGCGCTCACGCCGCGACGAGGCCTCCGCTCTGATCGTCGCCGCCGGCGGCAAAGTCACCGGCTCCGTCAGCAAAAAGACCGACTACGTCGTCGCCGGCGACGAACCGGGCAGCAAACTCGCACGAGCGCACTCGCTTGGCGTTGCCATCATCGACGAGCCCGGCCTGCGCGCACTTCTGGCATGAACGGCGCATCGCGCCGCGTCGTCACCGCCGACGTGCTGACGCCGATCGGCGCGTACGCCGCGCTCGCGCAGCCGCGTGCCTCGTGCTTGCTCGAAAGCGTCGAGAGCGGAGGGCGGATCTCGCGTTATTCGTTCATCGGCCTCGACTACGGCGCGACCGAAGTCTTCGCCGGGGGTCCCGATCTGTACGACCGCGTTCGGGGGTTCGTCGAATCGCATCGTCCGTCGGGCACCGACGCCGAGTTCGGCGGTGCGCTGCTCGCGTTTTCGTACGACGCGGCGCGCAGCGACGCGCGGCTGGAATATGCGGCCGCCGTCGAATTCCCGCGATGCCGGCGGTCTACGCCGCGGTTCCGGCCACGTGGCTGGTCTTCGACCACTTCACCGACTCGCTGACGATCTGGTGCGCCGGGGACGATGCAGCCGAGCGCGAGCGCCGGATCGACGGCTATATCGAGCGCCTGCTCGCGGCGCGGCCCGCGTTGCCCAACGCGTTGCGCGCGACGCGGTCCGATGCACGAGTCGATGGGCCGCGAGCGCTACCTAGCGCTCGTTGCTGAAGCAAAGCGGCGCATCTTGAAGGCGACGTCTATCAACTGCAGCTCGGCATCCGCTTCAACGCCGAACTCGAGGGCAGTGGATTCGATCTCTATCGCGCGCTGCGGCGCGCAAATCCCTCGCCGTATATGTTCTTCGTGGACGCGCCGTTCGGCGAGTTGCTCGGCGCGAGCCCCGAGTTTCTGGTGCGCCTTGAAGGCCGCCGCGCGCGCATCCGTCCGCTTGCCGGCACGCGTTCGCGCGGTCGTGACGACGACGAAGACGCCCGTATTGCGGCCGAGCTGCTGATCAACGAAAAGGAGCGGGCGGAGCACGTGATGCTCGTCGACCTCGGTCGCAACGATTTAGGCGCCGTCTGCGAATACGGCAGCGTCCACGTCGACGAGCTGCTGCAGATCGAACGGTACAGCCACGTCATGCACATCGTTTCCAACGTCGTCGGCCGCTTGCGCGCGGATTGCGACGCGCTCGACCTTTTCCGCGCCGGCTTTCCGGCGGGCACCGTTACGGGCACGCCGAAGATGCGCGCGATGCAGCTCATCGACGGGTTCGAGCCGGTAACGCGCGGTTTCTATGCCGGAAGCATCGGCCGCTGGTCGTTTGGCGGTGATTTCGACTCGTGCATTACGCTGCGCAGCATGCACGTTCGCAACGGTCGGGCATGGTGGCAAGCCTCCGCCGGGATCGTCGCCGACTCGGATCCCGTCGCCGAATACGACGAGGTCTTTCACAAGACGCGCATCGTCCGCGAAGTGCTCGGCATACTCTGATGCCTTCCGGCTCCGCTGCGGTCGCACCGCGGGTGCTCTTCGTCGACAACTTCGACAGCTTCAGCTACAACGTCGTGCACCTGCTCGCGTCGGCCGGCGCGTCGCCCGACGTGCTGCTCAACGACGATCCGCGTCTGCAGCCGTCGCTGCTCGCGCAGTACGACGCGCTCGTAGTCGGGCCCGGACCTGGCCGCCCCGAGCATGCGCCGCAGATGATGGCGTTGCTGCGCGCCGCGCTCGACGGCGGCACCCGGCTGCTCGGCGTTTGTCTCGGGCTCCAGGCGATCGGCGAAGCCTGCGGGGCGTCCGTTACCTACGCGCCGCGCCAAATGCACGGCAAAACGTCGGTCGTCGCGCACGACGGCAGCGGAGTGTTTGCGGGCTTGCCGGCGCCGATCACCGTGACGCGGTACCACTCGCTCTGTTTGGATCCGGCAACGATCCCGCCCGTGTTGCGGGTGAACGCGCGCAGCGAGGACGGCGTCGTGCAAGGGATCGTCCATCGGGAGCGCCCGGTCTGCGGCGTACAGTTCCACCCCGAATCGGTGCTCAGCGAGCACGGCCAACGCTTGATCGAGAACTTTCTTCATGGCTGAATGCTCGTCGCTCCTGCGCCGCGTGATGGGCGGCGAACACCTCTCCCAAGACGAAGCGGCATCGTTTGTCGGCGAGATCATGGACGGTAACTACACGGCGCCGCAAGCGGCGGCGCTGCTCGTGGCGCTCGGCTGCAACGGCGAGAGCGTCGACGAGATCGTCGGCGCGGCGCGCGCGATGCGCGCGCGGAGCCTCCAAGTCGAGCATGGGCTGCCAATAGTGGTGGACGTGGTCGGAACGGGCGGCGATCACGCCAATACGATTAATATCTCGACCATGGCCGCGCTCGTCGTCGCCGCCGCGGGCTATCCGGTTGCGAAGCACGGCAATCGCGCCGCCTCGAGTGCCTGCGGCAGTGCCGACGTGCTGGAAGCGGCGGGACTGCCGCTCGAGATCGAACCGGAGCGCGCCGCGACGATGCTGCGCGAATGCGGGTTTACCTTTATGTTTGCGCCGCGCTATCATCCGGCGATGCGCAACGCGGCGCCGGTACGGCGCGAGCTGGGCGTACGGACGATCTTCAACCTGCTCGGGCCGCTGACGAATCCCGCGAACGCAACGCATCTGGTCGTCGGCGTCGCGCGCGACGACCTCGTCGAGCCGATCGGCGAGGCATTGCGCCGGCTGGGAGCGCGCCGCGGTGCGGTGGTGCACGGCTGTAACGGCGTCGACGAAGTCGTCGGCGACGGGCCGACATTGATCTACACGTTCGACGAAAATGGCGCCTCGCTGGAGCGCGTTGAGCCCTCGGCGTTCGGCGTGACCGTCCCGCTGCAGATGCCGGTCGGCGGTTCGGTCGAGGCCGCGCACGCGGCCTTTGTGAGCGTGCTCTCCGGATCGCCCGGTCCTGCGTCGGACGTGGTGGCGCTCAACGCGGCGGTGGTGCTGCGCGCGGTCCGCGCGGAAACGGAGCTGCCGGCGGCGTTCGAACGCGCACGCGAGCTGCTGCGCGGCGGTGCAGTCTGGCCGACGTTCGAGCGCGCCAAGGAGATCGCACTGCATGGCTGACGCGTGGATCAAGTTCTGCGGCTGCACCGGCTGGAGCGACGTCGAGTCGGCGATCGAGGCCGGAGCCGACGCCTTCGGCATGATCTTCGCGCCTTCGCCGCGGCGAATTTCGCTCGACGCCGCGGCACGGATTGCCAAACGGGTTCCTTCGTCGATCGAGCCGGTTGCCGTCTTCGTCAATCCGAGCGAATCGCTCGTGCAAGAGGTAGACGAGCTCTTCCGCTCGCTGCGCCTGCAGTTTTCCGGCGACGAGACGCCCGCGTTCGTAGGCCGCTTCGGCGAGCGCGCGATCAAGGCGATCCACGTGGATGCCGAAGCGACGCTGGTTGCCGAGCGTGCCGCGCGCTTTCCGTCCGCGCTGTTGTTGCTCGACGCGCGTCAGGACGGTATGGCGGGAGGTACGGGACATACGTTTGCGTGGAGCACGCGGTGCCGCTCGCTGCCGGGCGGCGCGTCGTCGTCGCAGGCGGCTTGACGCCGGAGAACGTGGCCGAGTGCGTAACGCGCGTGCGGCCGTTCGGCGTCGACGTGCGCACCGGCATCGAAACCGGCGACCGCAAGGATCCAGAGAAGATGCGCGCCTTCGTGCGTGCGGTACGCGGCGCGTGAACGGGCCCGACGCACGCGGGTATTTCGGCGAGTTCGGCGGACGCTTCGTTCCCGAGGTGTTGATTGCCGCGCTCGACGAGCTCGGCGCGGCCGTCGGCGTTGCCTTTGCGGATGCCGCATTCTGGGACGAGTACCATTCTGTGCTGCGCGATTTCGTCGGCCGTCCTTCGCCGATCTATCGCTGCGAACGCTACGTCGCCGACGTCTCGGACGTGCCGCTGATCGCCGAAACGCGAAGATACGAATCACACCGGCGCCCATAAGATCAACAACACGGTCGGACAGGCCATTGCTCGCGCTGTCGCATGGGCAAGCGGCATCTGCTTGCGGAGACCGGTGCGGGGCAACACGGCGTCGCGACCGCGACCGTCGGCGCGAAGTTCGGATTGCCGGTCGACGTCTATATGGGCGCGCGGGACGTCGAACGGCAAGCGCTCAACGTACGACGTGATGCGCCTGCTGGGCGCCACCGTGCACGCCGTCAGCGGTGGAACGCAGACGCTCAAAGATGCGACGAACGAAGCCTTTCGGGTCTGGGCGGAGCGCGTCGAAGATACGTTCTACGTAATCGGCAGCGTCGTCGGCGCGCATCCCTATCCGTATATGGTGCGCGAGTTTCAAAAGATCATCGGTGAGCGAGGCGCGCGCTCAGATCGTTGAACGCTACGGCCGCCTTCCGAGCGACGTCGTCGCGTGCGTCGGAGGCGGGAGCAATGCGATCGGAATCTTCGCGGGTTTCGCAGCGGATGCGTCCGTGCGGCTCTGGGGCGTCGAGGCCGGCGGCGAAGGCGCTGCGAGCGGGCAGACGGCCGCGTCGCTGCAGCGCGGGAAGCATCGGCGTGCTGCACGGCTCGCGATCGTTTCTGCTGCAAAGCGCCGACGGCCAAGTGCTGCGAGACGCACTCCGATTAGCGGCGGGTCTCGATTATCCAGGCGTCGGGCCCGAGCACGCGTTCTTCAAGGCGACCGGTCGCGCGACGTACGCGAGCGTGACCGATGCGGAAGCGCTCGAAGCGTTTCACGGTTCGCGCGCCGTGAGGGAATCGTCCCGGCGCTCGAGAGCGCGCACGCGCTCGCCTTTGCCCGCAAGCTCGCGTCGCAGCGCGGTCCCGACGACTTGATCTTGGTCAATCTCAGCGGGCGCGGCGATAAAGATATCGCGCGGTGATAGGCTCGATTGCGCGGGCCTTCGAGCGCGCGAAGGGCGAGCGACGGATCGCCTTCATTCCATACGTGATGGCCGGCGATCCGGATCTGGAAACTACCGAGGCGGTGCTCGACGCGCTGACTTCGGCCGGCGCCGACGTCATCGAGCTCGGCGTCCCATATAGCGACCCGCTCGCCGACGGCCCGACGATCGCCGCGGCCGGGATCCGCGCGCCTCGGGAACGCAACGTCCGCCTCGCCGACGTTACTTGAGTTGTTGCGGCGGCGCGCGGGGGATTGCGCGCCGCCGCTGCTCTTTAGCTACTTCAATCCGATCTATCGGCACGGCATCGAGCGATTCGCGCGCGACGTTGCCGCGGCCGGAGGCTGCGGGGCGATCGTTCCGGACTGCGCGCTCGAAGAGTCGAGCCCTCTGCGCGCCGCGCTTGCCGCCGGCGCGCTCGAGATGCCGCTGCTGATCGCACCGTCCACCACGCGCGAACGCGCCGCACGCATCGTTGCTGCCTCGAGCGGCTTCGTCTACGTTGTGTCGCGCCTCGGCGTCACCGGCGCATCGAACGCGCCGCACCTCGAGCCGTTGCTCGCCCAGCTCGCGATGCTGCGCGAGCTCACGGAGCTTCCGCTCGCGGTCGGGTTTGGATTGAGCCGTGCCGATGCGATTGCGCGGATCGCGCCGTTTGCCGACGGCGTCGTGGTCGGAAGCGCCATCATGGATGCCTATGCCGGTCTGCGCGGTGCGGAGGCCGCGCGCGCCGTCCGTGCGTTCGTCGATCCCTTGATTGGCGCGACGGCGCTAGGGTAGCGCGAAGCCGAGGGCGTCGGCGACGTCGCCGGCGACGACGCCGGTACGGCGTTGATGCGCGCAGTACTGGCCGGCCAAGCCGTGCCAATACGCGCCGACGCGCGCTGCGTCCACCGGCGATAGCCCCTGCGAGAGCAGCGTCGCGATGATGCCGGTGAGCACGTCGCCCGTTCCCGCCGTTGCGAGCGCATTGGTGCCGGTCGGGTTGATGTGCACGGGCCCATGCCGTCGTAGATCGAGCGTGTCGGAGCCCTTGAGCAGCGTCGTGATGCCGGTGCGATCGACGAACTCGCGTATTCGCTCGACGCGCGCTGCCGGGCGTGACGGTGCCTTTGCCCGGAGAGCCGCGCGAACTCGCCGGCGTGCGGCGTGACCACGCACCGCTTGCCGCGCAACAGATCGAGCTGTTTGCTCAAATGAAAGAGACCGCTCGCGTCGATGACGAGCGGCAAGGTCGTGCCCTCGATGAAAAGCGCGAAGATCTCGCCGGTGCGATCGTCCAGTCCCAAACCGGGACCGACCGCGACGGCGCCGTTGCGCTTCGACAATTTCGAGCAGTTCCTTCGCGACGTCGTCGGGCAGCGCGGCTTCGGGCAACTCCGACGACGACCTGCTCGACGAGATGCGCGCGCAGGGTCGCCGGCCGCCGCCTCGGCGTCGCGACCGTGACGTAGCCGGCGCCTGCGCGGGCAGCCGCGCGCGCGCAGAGCACCGCGGCGCCAGGAAACTGTGCCGATCCCGCGACGATCAGCGGCGCACCGGCCGCGCGCTTTTCGCGTGTCGGATCGCGCGCCGCGGCAAGAAGCCGCATGAACTCCGCGTCGTCGAGCGCGGCGAACGTCGCGCGGCTGTGCGGCGAGGATGGCGTCGTCGATGCCGATCGACGCGCAGACGACAACTCGCCCACGTACTCGCGCGCGGGCTCGAGCAGCAGCCCGGGCTTCGCGGCGGCGAGCGTGACGGTGACGCTCGCGCGAACGGCGTCGTCGCGCACCGCACCGGTGCGTGCGTCGATGCCGCTTGGAATATCGATCGCGAGCACCGCGCCGCTCGCGCGCGTCGAGCGCGCGCGCCGAATGCCGGTACTCCTCCGGGAGCGGCAGCCGCGCGCCGGTTCCGAACATGCCGTCGACGCCGATGGCGTTCGCGAGCAGCGCGCGCGCTTCGCGCTCGTCCGCCGGCAGCGGCACGACTCGTGACTCCTGCCTTTTTCGCGCGAGTCGCGCGCCGCATCGCGGGCCGGCGATCCGCTGCCCCGCCGGGTCTGCCGCGACCGTACATTCGTACTCCGGCGCGAGCTCGGCAAGCGCGGCGAAGGCGTCGCCGCCGTTGTTGCCCGGGCCCGCGAAGGCGACGATTCTCGGCATTCCGGGTTTCGCCATCGCTGCTTAAGCGCTTCGGCAATCCGCGCGCCGGCATTGCGCATCAGCTTGTTCTTCACCGGCGCGCTCGACGGCCGCGGCATCGACGGCGCGCATCTGCTCGGGCGTCAGAACGTAGATCATGATTCGAGAATCACCACGGCGGCCGCGACGTCGGCGCTATGCGTGATCGTGAGATGGATCGTTCGCACGCCGCGGCTCGTGCGTCAAGCCGCTCGGCCCAACCGAACAGCTCGATCGATCGGCTTGCCGCTGCGCTCGTGCGCCGACGCCGACGCTGCGCCACGGAATCGCGTGCCCGAAGGCTTTACGCGTCGCCTCCTTGGCGGCGAAGAATCCCGCGAGGCGCTCCGGCCAGTTGCGCTTGCGCATGGCATAGGCCATTTCGCGCTCGGTATAGACCTTACGCGAGAACCACGCGAGCTCGCGCTCGTCGAAGCGATAACGCGCGACCTCTGCCACGTCGATGCCGACTCCAACGATCACCGCGACGACTTCGACGCATGGCGCCGCAGGTCATCCTAGATTTTATACGGCGGCGGCAAGTATTGTCTCCGTCTTGCGCGAACCGAGCATCGGATTGGCCGAGATCCGCATCGTGCCGATCAACACTGTCGACCACGTGTTTCTTCGACCGTCTCGCCCCTTGTCTCGAGGAACGTTTCTTCGCCGGCGCGCGCGTCGAACGCTCGCTGGCCGTTCCGCGCAGCACGCTCAACGCGACGCGCGGCCAGCTTTTCGTCTCGACGCTGATTGTCGAAGGTGCAGCGGGCGCATCCCGAAGCCCGGCGCAATGCCGTGCTTGCGATCACCGATTTCGATCTCTATAAGACGTCGCATCGGTTCGTCTTCGGCGATGCCGATGAGGCGCAAGGCGTCGCGGTCGTCTCGGTGCACCGGCTTCGCTCGGAGTTTTATGGCGAACCTAGCGATGTCAACTGCTCTTCCAGCGGACGCTCAAGGAGTGCGATTCACGAGCTCGGCCACGCCTTCGGGCTCAAGCACTGCTACAACGCGCGTTGCGCGATGTACTACTCGAACTCGATCTTCGAGACCGACAATAAGATGCCGCATTTCTGCGAGATTTGCGACCGCCGCCTGCACCGCGCGCGCAACGAGCGCTTAACGCAACACTCGCGCGTCCGCGATCTCAACCGCTTTCGCTCGCGCCGTCGTCGCGTACCACGCGTAAGGCGCCGCCGGGCGTCGAGCGCCTTCGGCCGTCGCCTCGAAGGCTCGCCGCCCCTCGTCGTGTGCGATCCGGTAGCGCCGTCCCGGAAGACTCGGCAGCGGCGTCCCATTGCGCGCCGACGCGCTCGGGCTGCGTCGAGCGTCGCGAGCGTGCGGTCGTACTGCGTAGGATCGCCTCGAGCAGCGCGGGGCGTTCGACGGCTGCGACGTCGTCGCAGAATGCGGGCGGCGGGTCGACCGGAGGACCGGCGCCGACGATCGACGTACGTTGATGCCGACCCCGCACGCCACCCGCGCGCTGGAACCGCGATCACGGCGGATTGACAAAGAATGCCGGCAATCTTGCGATCGCCGAGCAGCAAATCGTTGGGCCACTGCAATAGCGTCGCAATGCCGCAGTCGAGCAGCGCGCCGCGAACCGCGAGCGCTGCCCAAAACGGCACGATCCACAGATGCTCCGTCGCGACGGCGCGTGGGAGAATCGTGGTGAAGAGCAGCGCCGTTCCGGCAGGCGCTAGCCATGTTCGGCCTTTGCGCCCGGCACCGCGGCTCTGATACTCGGCGACGATCGAGTGGCCGGCGAAGCGCTCGTCGGTGAGGAGCGCCGCCGCATCGGCGTTCGTGCTCGCGGTTTCTTCGACGTAGGCGATCGAGGCGAACGAAGTTTCCGCTAGCGCGCGCGCCGCGTCTTCGTACGGTCCGGCTTTCGATACTTCGGGCACGCGCTGACCTTTGTCGCGGAGTCCGCCGTGTCATCTCTCTCGAGGCGAAGGGCGCAGTCGATGGACTCCGAGCGCGCTCGGGGAGTCGAAAGGCCGAGCGCGAAGGAGCCTACATGGCTATCGAACGTACGCTCATCCTCTGCAAGCCCGATGCCGTTTCGCGCGGCCTGGTCGGCGAAATCACCGCGCGCATCGAGCGGCGCGGCTACATCATTCTGCGATGAAGCTCATGCAGCTCGACGGCGAGCGCGCGCGCGAGCATTACGCCGAACACAACAGGCAAGCCGTTCTTCGACGGCCTCGTCGACTTCATCACCAGCGGCCCGCTCGTCGCGCTTGCGGTCGAAGGCGAAGGCGCGATCGACGCCTGCCGCCAGCTGATCGGCGCGACCGAATCCGCTCGCAGCGGCACCGGGTTCGATTCGCGCCGACCTCGCGCAGCACGATCGGACGCAATCTCGTGCACGGCAGCGACAGTGCCGCCAGTGCGGAGCGCGAACTGCAAGATCTTCTTCGACGACAACGACTTCGTTTCGCGCCGCCACGACCTCGAGCGCTGGATCAAGGAGTAATCGTGGCGCTCGAATCGCTGCGCGGCGGCGGCAATCCGCCTGATCGAAGGCGTCCACGCTCGCGAGATCCTCGACTCGCGCGGCAACCCCACCGTCGCCGTGACGGTCGCGACGAGCTTTGGAGCGGTCGAAGAGGCGATGGTGCCGTCGGGCGCGTCGACGGGCGCGAACGAAGCCGTCGAACTGCGCGACGGCGACAGACGAGCGGTACAACGGCAAAGGGGTGCGCAAGGCGGTGGCGGCGGTCAACGACGTGCTCGGGCCTGCGATCGAAGGGCTCGACGCAACCGCGCAGCGCGAGATCGATGCCGAGCTCGATCGAACTCGACGGTTCGCCGAATAAATCGAATCTCGGGGCTAACGCGATGCTCGGCGTTTCGCTCGCGGTCGCGCGTGCCGCCGCGGCGAGTCTGTCGATGCCGCTCTTCCGCTATCTCGGCGGTCCGGCGGCGGCGACGCTGCCGATTCCGATGATGAACGTCATCAACGGCGGGAAGCACGCGGAGGGAGCGCTCGAGTTTCAGGAGTGCATGATCGTGCCGGTCGGCGCGCCGAGCGAAGGCCGATGCGGTGCGTTACGGCGCGGAAGTCTTTCACGCGATCGGCCGGATTCTCCACGAGCGCGGCTTGCCGACGCTCGTTGGCGACGAGGGCGGCTACGCGCCGCCGCTCGAAACGCCGCAGCAGGCGCTCGATCTCATCGTCGCGGCGATCGAACGTGCCGGCTACGAGCCCGGCGCCGACGTCGCGATCGCGCTCGATCCCGCATCGAGCGAGTTTTATCGCGACGGCAACTACTACCCGCTCGATCGCAATCGCGCGGCAAGCGTAGACGAGATGATCGCGCTCTACGCCGAGCTCTGCGATCGGTATCCGATCGTGTCGATCGAGGACGGTCTTGCGGAAAGCGATTGGAGCGGCTGGCAGAAGCTCACCGAGGCGCTCGGCAAACGCGTGCAGCTGGTCGGCGACGATCTCTTCGTGACCAACATGCGCTTCCTCGAGCGCGGCATCAAGGAACGCGCTGCCAACGCGATTCTGATCAAGCTCAACCAGATCGGCACGCTCACCGAGACGCTCGACTGCATCGCGATGGCGCAGAAGGCCGGCTACGGCGTGGTGATCTCGCACCGCTCCGGTGAGACGGAAGATACGACGATCGCCGACCTCGCCGTTGCGACCGGCGCCGGTCAAATCAAAACGGGTTCGCTCTCGCGCAGCGACCGAACGGCGAAGTACAACCGGCTTATGGCGATCGAAGAACAGTTGGGCGAAGCCGCCCGCTACGCAGGTACCGAACGCGGACGCTTCTCGGATCCGCTCGCGAGCGCCGACGCGGCTTCGGCGATGCGCATCGCCAAGCTGTGAACGTCGCTCAACTCGGCTAAGTCTTGCGTTGCCGCGAGCGCTTCCACGCGTAACGCGTCAGCCTGCTCCTTGGCGATCTGCGCCTCGCGTTCGGCATCCGCAAGCGTTTGCCGGCACGAAGCAAAACGCTCGGCGGCCGTTTCTACCTCCGCCGCAGCAGCGCTCTCGTTTGTCGCGCACTCCTTGGCTCGCGTTTCGTTCTGATTGAGCGCGAAGACGAGGCGCGAAGAGCGTTGCCGCGCATCTTCCAGACGGCGCTCGAGGTCGGTCACTTCGGTGGTGGCGGCTTGCGCTTCGGCGCGCACCGAAGCGAGTAGTTCGTCGGCCTGCGTTCGCGCGGCGACGAGATCGTTGTGGCGCTCCGACGCGCTCTGCGCGGCTGCTTTCGCTTGGCGCTCGGCTTCGGCGGCGGCTTCGACTTTTTGCTGTGCGCTTGCGAATGCGCGACCGGCCTGCACCGCTTTCGCCTGAGATTTAAAGCGTTCTTCGAGCGTGGAGATTCCCTGGAGCAGCGCTTCCGCCGTGGTGCGCTGTTCTTCGACGAATCGCTGCTGCGCCGTGAGCGATTCATCGCCATCGGCGTCCGCGGCGACGCTCGCGGCGGCTTGGACTTCAAGCTCGCGCGCCGGCGGAGCGATCGGTGCGGGTCGTTCGATTTGCGGCGCCGCGGCCTGCGGCGGCTCGAATGCGCGCCGATCGTCGGGCGATTCTTCAACTTGAGGCTGCGCGGCTTGCGCCGGCGGCGATTGCGGCTCATGCGCCTCGACCGGCTCGACCTGCGGCTCGGCAACCTGGGCCGCAACCTGAGGCTCTTCGGTTTGGGTCGCCGCGGCTACGACGTGATCGTCGGGCGGCACCGGTTCGTAGCTCTTGCGCAGATCGGCCAGGGTGCGCCGGAGATGGGCGACTCGGGGATCGTCGGCACCGTCCTCGCGTCCCACGTCGTCGTCGCGATCGTCGCCTCCATCGTTGATGTAGGCTTGCAGCCGGTTCTTCCAGGTGCTGAACATTGACGGTGCTCCTTGGATTGCAGAGTAAAGAGTGGGTCGAGCAATGTCGAGGTGGCCTGCCCATAGGCAGTCCTCTTCGCAGATTATGCCACTCTGATGATTATGCGTCAACGAACCTCAACGATGTTACGGCCAGGAGGCACCTTCCGGCGTCACCGTCGGGGCCGGCGCGCCGCTCCACGTAAGCCGGTATGTAGCGCGTTTGGCTACGTTGGTGACGAGCGCCGGCCGGAAACAGGCGATACAGGTCCCACCGCGATTACGAACGCTAGGATATACGACGCCGAGCGAACCCGACGCCAACAGCCGCTCTGCGAGCTGCTGCGACTCGACGTAGCTGTTCGGATCGAGAAATCGCGCGAATCGCTTTCCGCGCCGAAGATCGTGAAACTCGGCGCTGAAGTCGGCTGTGTAATCGTCGTAGGTAACGTCGTCTTCGAGCACGCCGATCTCGAGCAGGTCGATTGTTTTGTGAAAAGCGACCTCGGCGATCGAGGTTTCGACTTCCACGCCGGCATACCACGCGCCGCGCTCCGGTCCGTTGAAACGGCTGCCGAGCGGATGCGGATGCGTGAATGCGGCGTTGACTATCCGCGCGTAAGGAAGTCCAAAGACCAGCTCGTGAGCGTCGATGCCCGCGGAGAATCCATTTTCGGCCAGCGTCCGCTCGTTGGTTGCGATATCGAGCTTGAAGATATCCTCGAGGTGCCGATTGGAATCGGCAATGCGCGCCAATACGCTCTCGCCGTATTTCGACGCGATAAATCGGTGCGTGTCGGCGTGGCGGACGAGCGAGGTTGGCGGGAGGGCGTTAGATGCCGCCACGCCGCGCATCCAGCAGTCGGCGCACGAGCGCGATCGCCGGAATGCCGCCGCGCAGCATATACTCCAGCGGCGTCGACCCTCGGAAGATCGGATTTTGGTTTGCCAGCGTCACCCAGCGATCGGCGAGCGCCGTGTTGTGCAGAATGTTGAGCGCTTTAAAAATGCCGACGAGATACGAGACGCGGAGCATCGTATCGGGATCGAGCGCGCGCTTGGGGGATTTCTTCATCGCATAGTACGTGCTGCTTGCGACACCGCCCAGCAGCCGCATCGCGTCCTCGTCGCGCAACCGCCACACCTTCGCGATGTTGAAGAAGGCCTTCAGCGCCGATGGGCCCAGGCGCTCGCACTCTTCGCGCGAGGTGATGTCGACCGGCTCGGGTGCGGCGTAGCGGGTTTGCGGATAGATAAGAACGGACATGTTTGCGATACTCTCTTTTGGAATAGTATATGCTCCAGAATCGGAGAATGCAAGCGCCGCTGCGGGCTGTCTCGGCGGCAGGCTCGAAAATCTCCCCTTGCTGGGGCCTGTAGCTCAGCGGTAGAGCGGCCGGCTCATAACTGGTTGCGCGTAGGTTCGAATCCTACCAGGCCCAAGACGCTCGGGGCGAGCCCTCCGCAGGCGCCGGCGCCCGCCGAAGCTTTCGCTATATTTGGAACGATTGGCGCCGCAATGAGGGTCGGAAGCGGTGTGAAGATCCTCGTAACCGGAGCGACGGGGTACATAGGCGGACGCCTCGTCCCGCGCTTACTCGAAGCCGGTCACTCCGTTCGGTGTCTTGCCCGCAATGCCGAACGCCTCGCGGGCAGATTTCCCGGCGCCGAGATCGTTGAGGGCGATATCTTCGACGAACGGGCTCTCAAAGCGGCCTGCGAGGGGCTCGATGCCGCCTATTATCTCGTGCATTCGATGAGCGATTCGGCGCAGTTCGCGCAGCGCGATCGCGATGCCGCCGCACGGTTCGGCGCGGCGGCTCGCGAAGGCGGCATTCGACGCATCGTCTATCTCGGCGGATTGGGCGCAGACGACGCTGCGCTTTCGCATCATTTGGCAAGTCGCCACGAAGTAGGCGCGGTTCTGCGGAAGAGCGGGGTCGAAATCGTCGAGTTCCGTGCCGCCGTGATCATCGGGGCGGGCAGTCTTTCGTTCGAGATGATGCGCTATCTCACCGAGCGATTACCCGTGATGATTGCGCCCCGATGGGTAACGACCCGCTCGCAGCCGATCTCTATCGAGGACGTCTTGCGCTATCTCCTCGCGGCCCTCGACCTTCCACAGGGCGCGTCCCGCATCTACGAGATCGGCGGCGCGGACGTCGTAACGTACCGCGATATGATGCTGCAGTACGCGCGTCTGCGCAATCTCAAGCGCCGCATCGTCATGGTACCGTTCTTTACGCCGCGCCTCTCCTCATATTGGGTCCATCTCGTGACCCCGGTTCCCGCGCGGCTCGCGCAACCGCTCATCTTGGGATTGCACAACGAAGTCATCGTGCGCGATAACGCTGCTAGGCGCGATTTTCCTCAGATCGAGCCGATCGACTTCGCAACCGCAGTCGCCGAGGCGCTCGATCGCTACCGCACCAGCGGCCCCGAAACGACGTGGTTCGATGCGTTCGACATTCGCAGACTTCCGGCCACGTTTACCGGCGCGCGCGAGGGCATGCTGATCGATCGTCGCGAGCGCACCGCGAATGCGACGCCGAAACAAGTCGCATCGGTCTTTACGCAACTCGGCGGAAAACGCGGCTGGCTCTACGGTAACGCGTTGTGGGAGTTGCGCGGCTTCTTGGACCGCGCGATTGGAGGGATAGGCTTGCGGCGCGGCCGGCGCAGCCCAACCGACTTGCGCGTCGGCGATGCGGTCGATTTTTGGCGCGTTGAAGCCTTGGAGCCGGACCGCGTTTTGCGTTTGAGAGCCGAGATGAAGCTGCCGGGTAAGGCGTGGCTGGAGTTCGATGCGGATCGGCTTGGCGACGGGCGCACCCGATTGACGCAGACGGCCTTTTTCGAGCCGCGAGGCTTGCTCGGGTTCTTGTATTGGTATCTCGTATCGCCGCTGCACGGCCTAATTTTCGGCGGAATGGCCTCGCGTATAGCCGTTCTCGCCGAGCAAAGCGTTAACGGCGTATCGCAATCATCGCCGAAGTAAGAAGCGCGTTGATATAGGTCCGGCCGCCACGAGGTGGAATCAAGATAGTAGGGTCCCACAATCCTATCGTGCCGAGTGCACAGCAACAGGAGAAGCTCGTGAAGCGAACCATCCCGGCCCTTATCCTCGCATTAGGCGCGCTCGTCGCGTGGCAAACCGCGCGCGCCTGCACCGGCATCCGTCTGATCGCAAAAGACGGAAGCGTGGTTGTTGCTCGGACCCTCGAGTTCGGTGCCGACATCGAATCGAAAGTCGGTGTCTTTCCGGCGGGCACGACGATCACGGGGGCGTTGCCGAACGATGCCGCGGGCCTGAGTTTCAAGACGAAATACGGGATCGTCGGCGCTAACGCGTTCGGCCTGCCAATGGTCGTGGATGGACTCAACGATCAAGGTCTTTACGTCGGCGAGTTCTTTTTCCCGGGCTATGCCGGCTATGCCGGCGTGACGACCGAGAATGCGCCGCGCGCGATGGCTGGTTATCAATACTCGATGTGGATCCTCGGCAACTTCGCGAGCGTCGCGGAGGTGAAGGCCGCCTACGATCGAGTCGTTTTGGCGCCGACGGTCGTTCCGCAGCTCGGCATGGCGCCGCCGGTGCACTTTCGCATCGTCGACAAAACCGGGGCCGCGGTCGTCGTCGAACCGATCGGCGGTAAGCTCGTGATCTACGACGATCCGCTCGGCGTGATCACGAACTCGCCGACCTTCGATTGGCACATGACCAACCTGGGCAACTACGTCGGTTTGTCACCCGAAAATCGCGCGGCGATCACCCTGCAGGGCGCGACGATCAATAGCTTCGGCCAAGGTTCGGGATTCTACGGCCTTCCGGGCGATTTTACGCCGCCGTCGCGATTCGTGCGCGCCGTTGCGTACGAGTCGGCGGCCGTCCAGCCCGCGACCGGAAGCGACGCCGTGCAACAGGTCTTCCATATTCTCAACAACTTCGATATCCCGCTCGGCGCCGTGCGCGATCAAGTCAACGGCAAGACCATCGACGAGTGGACGCTCTGGACGTCGGCCGACGATCTGACCAACCTTCAGTTCTACTTCCGCACGTTCAACGATCAATCGCTGCGCAGCGTGGACGTTCGAAAAGCGCTGGCCGCTGCCGGTTCCACGACCGCGTATCTCCCGATGGAGACCGAGCAGGCGACGCCGATTACGCCCGCCTCGCCCTGACCGTAAAAATCCGAAGGCCAGTGAGACTAAACCCGCGAAGGGCCCGTTCAATTCACATGCGATGGGCTTTTTTCGTTCGCGGGCCGGTGCTCTGCATCGTATCGGCCTTACTCGCGTCGTGCGGCAGCCTGCCGACGGCGTCGAGCGGTGGGGCCGCGCCCGCTTCGGTGGCGCCGCACGCCGCGCACGGAAGCCTGCTCTATCTAAGCAACGTGCAAGACCACGACGTCGAGATCTATTCGTACCCCGACGGGCGCACGGTTGGTAAACTCAGCAACTTCGGGCAGCCGCGCAGCGAATGCGCCGACTCGCGGGGCGACGTTTGGATCGTCGATACGCAAGCGCTGCAGGTCGAAGAGTATGCGCACGGCGGCTCGGCGCCGCTGGTGGCGATCAGCACGCCCGGCGTCCCCGGCGGCTGTGCCTTGAGCCCAAGCGGGAACGACATCGCGATCGCCGGCAAGTTCCAGGACAGCTCGGCGGTCGTCATCTACCATCGCAGCACGCGTAAGTACTGGCGCGATCCGCAGCTGTATGCGAGCACGGCGCTCGTCGTCGGTGCGTACTGCGGCTACGATGCAAAGGGTAATCTTTTCGTCGACGGTTTGTCGGCCGCGAAGCACGGCGCGTTCGCACTGGCCGAACTCGCGCATCACGACACCGCACTCAAAGCCGTTTCGTTCGGTCAGGCGATCGCCGCGCCGGGCCAAGTACAGTGGGACGGCCAGTACCTCGCACTCGGCGATGCCGGCGCGACCCCGTCGGTCGTCTATCAGTTGAAGATTGCCGGCGGTACGGCGAGCGTCGCGGGCACCACCACGCTCGGCTCGAGCGAAGAGCGTTCGACAGTTTTGGATCGATGGCAGCACGCTCGTCGGTCCCGATTACGATAGCAACGTCGGATTCTGGAGTTATCCCGCCGGCGGTTCGCCGGTGAAGACGATCAAGGTTCCCGGATTCGGCGCTGCGGTGAGCAACTAGGAGTGAGAGAAGTGAAACGCCGTTGGATTGCTCTCGTCGTCGCACTCGCTTGGCTCGCGGGCTGCGGCGGCCAATCGACCGTTCCCAGCAGCGCGGTGCCGCAGAACTCAACGCAGGTCGGACAGAACGCGCCGCATAGCGGCGCCAACGTCAACGAGCTGCCCGAGCCTCCGGTCGTCAAGTCGGTCAACGGCGTTGCAAAAGTCACGATGCAGGTCACGCTGAGCGGCGCGACCGGTTTCCCGCAGTTCGTCTACAACGGTCTCGGCGACGACGCGCCGACGATCCGAGTGAAACCGGGCGATACGATCGTGATGAATATCTCCGATCAGTTGTTGCCCAAGCACGGCGATAGCGACGATATCAACGTGCACTTCCACGGCCTCGGCTCTTCGCCGCGCGCACCGGGCGACGACGTGCTCGGCACGCTCGCGAAACCCGGCCAAAATCTGCACTACGTCGTTCACGTGCCGAAGAATCAAGAGCCCGGCCTCTATTGGTACCACCCGCACGTCCACGGCCAAACGAGTTTCCAGGTCGGCGCGGGCGGCATGTCGGGTGCGATCGTCGTCGAGGGCTTGGAGAAGCACCTTCCCAGCCTTGCAAAGATGAAGGAGCGGATCATCATCGTGCGGGCCACGGGCGTCGGCGAAAACGCCAACCCGCGAGGCGACGATGAGGACGTCGACGCAAATACGTCGAGCATGCCGGGCATGAACATGTCCGGCGAATCGCAAGTCGCGAAGCCGCAGGTCGTGAACAGCGAGCCGTGCGGATCGGATCTCGGGCTCACGACGACGCTCAACGGCGCCTATCAACCGGTCATCACGATCGGCCGCGGCGAGAAGCAGTTCTTCCGCGTGGTCAACGCGACCGGCCACAAGACGCTGAAACTCTGGTACGGCGGCGACATGGAAATCGTCGCGATCGACGGCTATGCGCTCGATACGTGGCCCGGAACGCCGCCCACCGAGAACGTCAAGTCGATCGTCATACCGGTGGCCGCGCGCGCCGAGTTCGTCGTCACCGGTCCGAGCAACGGCTACGCGTCGTTTCGCACGCTCTGCTACGACTCCGGCGTAGCGGGCGACCGCGACCCCGATCTGAAACTCGCCACCATGGCTGCCCCGCACCAGAAGCAGACGTACGCGCGTATTGAAGAGCCGCTGCGCGTGGGCGCCCCGCTACCGCGCAACGGCTATACGACGCCGCTGCCGCCGCCCGCCGCGCATCGCACGATCACTTTCAGCGAAGGTGCGAAGCGCTTCTTGATCGATGGGATGTCTTTTTCGATGAGCGCGCCGCCGCTCTTCGTCGTCCACGTCGGCACCGTCGAAGCCTGGCATATCGTCAACGTCAGCCAAGAGATTCACGATTTCCACCTGCATCAAGCCCACTTCTTGGTGAAGAAATTCGATGGTATAGCAATCGCGCATCCATACTGGGGCGATAGCGTGGTCATTCCGCACCGTCAAAAAGATGGTCGCCCCGGCACGCTGGACGTAATCGCCGATTTCCGCGACCCGATCATCAGGGGCACCTTCCTTTTGCACTGCCACATTCTCGATCACGAAGATGCGGGAATGATGGCCAAAGTTCAGGCGATTTAACAATGGATAGATCTCGATTGAACTCGGCCGCGATGCTCGCATTCGCAGCTGCGACACTCGCCGGCTGCGGTGCGCCGGCGGCGTCGTCGCTCCCGCCGCAATCGTCGCCGGCGTCTTCCGTGCTGGTCCGATTAAAAGCGGCCGGCTCGTGGATGTCGCCGACCGCAGCGAGCCAGGACCTGCTCTACGTATCCGATTCGCGCGGTGTCGTCTACGTCTATTCGTATCCCTCCGGCAAGCTGCAAGGCGAGCTGCGCGGCTTTCAATCGCCGGGCGGCCTGTGCTCCGATCCTGCGGGTAACGTGTTTGTTGTGAACACCAACGCGCTCGACGTTTTGGAATATAAACACGGCGGCACGCAGCCGACCCAAGAGCTCAACGACTTCGGACACTATCCGTTCGGCTGCGCGGTCGATCCGAAAACCGAGAACGTCGCGGTCGCGAACTACGCGAGCACGCTCAAGCTCGGACCGGGCAGCGTCTCGATCTTTGACGGCGGCAAAGGCGTGCCGCACTCGTATCAGGATTCGGCCTTCAATGCGTACTTTTTCTGCGGTTACGACGACAAGAGCAATCTGTTCGTCGACGGCGCGGACTACGGCAGCTACCACACGCTGCTCGCCGAGATTCCGGCCGGTAAAAGCACCTTCACCAACATTGCGCCGGACCAAACGATCGGGTATCCCGGCGGCGTGCAGTGGGACGGAACCTATCTCACGGTAGGCGATAGCTCCGCCGACGAGCTCTATCGCTTTAAAGTTTCCGGCAAGAAGGCCACGTCGGTTGGAAAGACGTCGTTCAAGGGCGATCGCAGCGATCTGATCGTGCAATACTGGATCGACGGCTCGAGCATCATCGTTCCTTATGGCACGCTCCCCCGCGACGTGCGCAAAGTAGGCTTCTGGTCGTATCCCGGCGGCGGCTCGCCGACGCCGACGCTCGACGTCCCGCGCGCGAGCGAGCTGATCGGCGTTACCGTCAGCGTCGCGAAGAAAAAGTAGCGCAACCCCACGCCTCATCGGCCGACGAGGCTAACCCGCCAGGCAGGCGGATTTGACATCGCGAACGGCGACCGCTAAGGTGTACTCGGTCGTCGCGGCGCCATCGTCTATCGGTTAGGACATCGCCCTTTCAAGGCGGAAAGACGGGTTCGATTCCCGTTGGCGCTACCAAATCGGGCCTTATTTTACTGATAGTTTTCGGGGTTGGCTTTTCGATTGGCCCACATTTGGCCCACGCACCCGACTCCGCACCAACAGCGCGACGCTTTTGCGCCCGCTCAAAGATCGCGTCAAGACGATCGGCAGCTTCGGCTTTGAGGTCGCCGAGCACGTGCGTGTAGAGGTCGGCGGTAATCGCCGTCGTCGTGTGACCGAGCATCTCAGAGACGACTTTCAGCGGCGTGCCGGCGCGCAGTGAGATCGAGGCGTATGAGTGACGCAAACCGTGGAAGCTCACCTTCGGCAAACCCGACGCCTTCACGGCCCGTAGAAACTCGTTCGAAAATGTATCGGGCTTCCACGGCTCGCCCGTGCGCGGATTGGGAAACACGAGGCGCTTGTCGCCGAACGGGCCGCTCAGGTGAAGCCGTAGCTTCGACTGCTGCGCGTGCTGCGAACGCAAGACCTCGATCGCGCCAGCGGTCAGCGCGACGTCGCGGCGGCTCTTTTCGGTCTTCGGCGCCTTGAAACGTACCGCGCGATCTTTGCCGGTGCCGATCACCTCGAGCGATTGGCGCACGTGCAGCACGCGCTTGTCGAGATCGATCGCGTCCCACGTCAAGCCCAGAAGCTCCCCTCGGCGCATGCCGGTGTAGATCGCGAGCCGCGTGACGGGCCCGAGCATCGTTCCATCGAGATAGCTCAGCAACGCAACGATCTGCGTCTCGTCGAGCGCGGAGATCTCGGCGCGACCCTTCTTGGGACTCATCCGTTTCGCAAACGGTAGGACGCTGATCGCACCGTCGTCGAGGGCGTCGTTCATCGCGGTGCGCAGCGTCGAAAAGACGTGGTGAACGGTACGCGCCGAGATCTTCTGAACAGGCGTTTTGCTTTTTTTCCCCGGGTAAGCCATTCGCTGCGACCAATCGGCGAGGGCTTTGCGAACATGCTCTTTACGTAGGTTCGCGATCCGCAGGGATCCCAGCGCCGGCTTGAGGTACGCGCGCACGTGTAGCTCGTACGCCAGATAGGTCTTGAACGCCACCGTCGCCCTCTTGTGGGCAAGCCAAAGGTCGAGATATTGCGCGAACGTCTGCTTCCGATTGCGCACGTTAGTTCCGCTTTGAATCGACTGGATGAACTCGCGTAGCTCATCTTCGGCTTCGCGTCGCGTCCCAAAGAATGGGCGAACCTCTTGCCGGCGCCGCTTCACGCCATCGATCATTTCGAAGCCGTTGTCGACGACAAGCTGCCATGTCTTGCTGGCACCTTTGCGATTGTTGGGCTTACGCCGATCACGTTCGCGAAGGTAACCTCTCATTTCCGGCGCCCTTTTTCCGCCGCCATCTTGATGAGGCCGACCAGCGATGGCGCTGCATAGGACTTTCCGTCAGCTGAAAAGTGGGAAGCGTAGCGAATCTCATGCAGGCGCTGTCGAAACGCCTTCCCATGTTCCGATTCGATCTGAAAGATAACGTCGTGAACTTCCCGGCCCAAGGCCGTCTTATTGAAGCGCTCGTACGGCATCAAAAACTGGAAAAAGCGCTTTTTAAGGCGCTTGCAGTACGAGTGGGTAAGTTCAACATTTGCGCTGTTTCGGTCGCCAGTACGTCAGCAAGGCGCTCGCTTTCGCCGGGAAAAACAATGATCGTTGGCGTTATCTCGTCAGCATAGAGTTCAGCAAGGAGAACGACGGGAAGTACGACGTTAAAAGCCGCCTTGCACCCGATGACAAGCTCGAACGCGGTCTGCCTGGCAAGCGATTCCCCGGGGCTCAAGTGGCGTAGCAGCGTCCGTTCGTCTATGCCCATCGCGTCCGCGAGGTCCCTGACGGTGCTTTGCTTTCGCTTCAATGTCGAGCGAACGGCCTGCCGCACCTTCGTTGCGAGCTCGTCCTTCAATCTAGGGCGTTGAGTTCGTGCCAAACCAGCTCCCCGTCGGGCAAGGGGTGTCGTTTATGGTGTCAATAATGACATACTTCGGCCTACCTGGCAATTACCCTACATCACAGGATAAGACTTAAGACGCACGGCGTAGGGTGCCTCCTGGAGGGTTTAAGTGGCGTTTATGGTGTCATAACTAGCATATGTCGCCCTCGACTAATGATGACCGGCGTGGCAGTATAGGACCTGCGACACATGGTCGAGGAGGAAAAACTGATGACGAGCTTAGCGGTTTCTGTGGAAGAGGCGGCCTCGATGCTCGGAGTTCACCCCGAAACGGTGAGGCGCGAGATCCGGAGGGGCAGATTGCCCGCGGTGCGCATCGGTCGCAGAACATTGGTCGCGAGGGAAGTTTTGAACAAGCTTCTTTCGGGAGCCGATTCGTGATCCAAACAGCTAACTCCGGCGCGACCGAAAGCTTCGTATGAGCGTCGTTGCATCTTACGTTTATTCCGACGTGGACCTCAATCCGATCGCCCGGATCGATCGTATCGAGCCCGGCTTTGACGGGGCGAGTAAGTCGATTTTACCCCATCTTTATAATGCGTCGAAAAGCGCTTACGAAAAAAAACCGGGGTTGAACGGTACGAAGCTGCCCCTTTATCGAATCGACGAAGTCTGTAAGGCAATCGCTGAGCATGAGATGATTTTTCTCGTTGAGGGCGAGGGCAAGTGTGACGCTTTGCGCATCGCGCTTCGAGCATCAGGTTTTCGATCTGCAGTCACGACCGTCGCCGGTGGAGCGAACGCCTCCTTCCGCGCTGATCACGTAACGCCGTTGTGCAGCGCTCGAAAAGTATTCGTTATTGCGGACTCTGACGTACCGGGATTGGGCGCTGCGGGCGAGCGCGCGCAACAAGTCACAGAGCTTGTCCGCAATGCGAGGTTCGAATCATAGACCTCTTCACGGAACGAGACGATGGATCGGACGTCGGGGACTTTTTAAAAGAAGGTCACAGCGTTCCGGAGCTGATCCAGATACTCGACGGTGCCCCTGTCGTCAGAGCGGCGCTGTCGCCGCCAAGCTCGCATCAGGCGAGCATAGGAAACGGTCGCAGATTGGACCTGGTGCGACTTTCGGACGTGGAACCCGTGCAGGTAGAGTGGTTGTGGCAAGACCGCATCCCGCGAAGCAAAGTGACTCTGCTCGTTGGGGATCCCGGCGTCGGGAAAAGCTTCGCGTCGCTTGCGATAGCTGCAGCAGTTACGCAAGGGCATTCTCTGCCGGACGACGGTTCGGAGCGTGCGCCGTCAAGCGTCCTACTTTTGGAACGGTGAAGACGGCGTAGAAGACACTCTCCGCGTCCGAGCTGGAAGTCTTGGCGTTGCATTGGACCGGTTGCGGGTCATCAGGGGCACCGTTGATGATCACGGCCGACGAGCTGCATTTTCGCTGGACGATGTAGCGCGCCTCTGTGAAGTAATCGAGCGTACGCGAGACGAGTGCCTGGTTATCATTGACCCGGTTGCCGCTTTACTTGGAGGCATCGATGCACACCGCGATTGAGGTTCGTGCAACGCTTCAACCGTTGGTCGAGTTGGCGCGCGATGCTCGAGTAGCCGTGCTCTGTGTTCTCCATCTAATAAAGGTCGAGGCGCGCCGCGCACTCTATCGGGTCGGCGGGAGCATCGGATTTGTCGGTATCGCACGAAGCGTACTCTGGCTGCCGCCGACCCCGAGGACGGGCGCCGTGCGATTGCGCCGCTCAAGGCAAACCTTTCAGCGCCGGCAGCGCCGATCGAGTACAGCATCGACCGTAATGGTTGCTGGTGGTGGGGTGAAGTGGCGGAAGATCTAAGCGCCGATTACTTGCTGCGTGCTCCGGGCAGGGAACGTCCGAATCTCGCAACGAGGCGGAGGAGTTCCTGAAGGCAGCGCTCGCCAGTGCCCCCCCGAATCCACGAAGGCCATCGAGTTGGCTGCGGAGGCCGCAGGCATCCGCCCTTCAGCATTGGCTCGCGCTCGCAAAAGGTCGGGCGTCATCGCGGAGCGCGTCGGCGGCTTAGCCGATGCCGGAGAATGGGTGCTTTCACTGCCTAAGGCCGCTAAGGGACTCAGATCCCCAAGTGATGATGTTAGGGGACTTAGCGGCGAGGTGGTCGAGTGCGCACGTAATCAAAACCGTGGCGACCGACATCGTAACGATGGCCGTTAAGGATCTAAAACCGGCGCCCTACAACCCGCGGCGGATCGATCCGTCCTCACTCGCTGCGCTCGGGAAGAGCATAGATCGCTTTGGCGTCGTGGAGCCGATGATCCTGAACCGGCGTTCCGGATTCGTCGTCGGCGGGCACCAGCGGCTCAAGATCCTTCGGTCGAAAAAGGTCGCGACCACGCCCGTAGTCGTCGTGGATCTCGATGAAACCGAGGAGCGCGCGCTGAACGTGGCGCTCAATAGCACAAAGCTGACCGGGGAATTTACCGGGGCGCTTCACGATTTGCTAGCCGAATTGAAGCTGCCGACGCGCAGATTTTCCGTGAGCTACGCCTCGATGAGCTACTAGGCGACCAGGAGCCGCGGGCTTACTTTCGGGAACCCGACGAGGCGCCGGCTGTGGCAAACGCAACCTCCACAAAGGTCGGCGACTTGTTCACGCTCGGCAACCATCGGCTGCTGTGTGGCGACTGCACCGTTGCGACGGACGTCGCCGTGGCGGTGGGCCAGCGAAAGATCGACTCTATGGTCACTGACCCGCCGTACGGCGTCGACTACGTGAGCGGCAAAACGCACCTTCGCGGCTCTGGGCATCGTGATATCGCAAACGACACCGGCCGGAATTACCGGGACTGGTTCCGTCTGTTCTTTGCACTTGTGCCTTGGGCCCTTTACGCCACGTTCTACGTATTTATGTCCGGGCTGGAGCTTCACAATCTTCGCATGGCAATCGAGGATTGCGGCCTCAAATGGGGCATTATCTCGTTTGGGTCAGCACTCGACATGTGCTTGGGAGAGAAGACTACAATCAGCGCAGCGAACTCATTGCGGTCGGCGACGCAACAGCGTTCCCGGGGGACGCGCCGGAACGCGCTGACTTCGTCCTGTACGGCTGGCCCCACCGCCATCGGTTCTTCGGTCCCGCCACGCGAAACGACGTGCTCGATATCGCAAGCCGCTGGCCAGCAAGCTGCATCCGACCATGAAACCGGTTGAGTTGTTGCGCCAGCTGATCGAGGACGGAAGTGCCGGCGGCGCAATCATCTACGAGCCGTTCGCCGGCTCCGGGTCAACGATCATCGCGTGCGAGATGGCTGGTCGCTCGTGCTGTGCCATCGAACTCGACCCCCTGTATGTCGACGTAGTCGTTCGTCGTTGGGAAGAGTTCACCGGCGAGAAGGCGGTGCTCGATCGTGGCTGACAGGCCAGCGCCGGAGAATCGGCAAGCGGGAAGGCCGACGAAGTTGACCCCGGAGACTCAGCGGGCAATCTGTGAATCGATCGCTCTCTCGATTCCCAATAAGTACGCAGCCGAAGAGGCCGGCATCGACGAGGATACGTTTGCCTTGTGGATGCGCAAGGGTCGCGAAGGTCGCGCTCCATATGCGGCATTTTGTCGGGCCGTAACGCGCGCGCGCGCGAGTGCGGTCAAAAGCCTCACTGTACGAGTGCTCGGCGGCGGCAAGGGAAGTTCAGGCTCGGCGTGGCTGCTCGAACGCCGCTTCGCCAACGATTATCTCCGTCAGAAACTTGAACTTAGCGAGGATCCAGGGAAGCCGCTCGGCAACGTCCGCGCTGCCTTAGACAGTATGCCCATCGACCGACTCCGTAAGCTCGCGGAATGAACATTCGCCGACGGCGCGAGCGCGAAGCAGTTCGGGAGTACGCGCAGAGGCGATCGCCCGAAAGGACTTCGAGGCGTTCTGCAAGCGCACCGATCCGCTATATATCGAGACTCGGCACACGAAGGTGATCTGCTCCCACCTTCAGGCGCTTGCCGAAAATGAGATCACAGAAGTTGATGGTCTTTATGCCGCCACGGCACGGGAAGACGTACCATGCCTCAGAGCGGTTTCCAGCTTTCTTCGAGGGCGTCAATGGCGGCAGTGTCG
This sequence comes from Vulcanimicrobiota bacterium, assembly GCA_963699435.1. Classification (GTDB taxonomy): domain Bacteria; phylum Vulcanimicrobiota; class Vulcanimicrobiia; order Vulcanimicrobiales; family Vulcanimicrobiaceae; genus Cybelea. The sequence goes on along the minus strand of CAVOTV010000006.1, from coordinate 617 downwards.
ATGTCATTCTAGCATCGTACACGATCGACCGCGCCCGAGCGTCGTCGCGCAAGGTTCGAGAACTTTTTAGAAAACCAAGTTGGCCGTTCGTCGACATAGGGCTCGACCCCGATTCGCAGGCCGTCGACGAGTGGCGACGACATCGGGTGGTATCATTAAGGCTGCTGGCGTTGACGGTTCGATGACCGGATTCGGCGCGCATCTGTTGGCGATTGATGACCCGATAAAGGGTCGAGCCGAGGCGAACTCCGAGCTTCAGCGAGAGTCGCAGTGGGAGTGGTACACCGATGTCGCTCGCACACGGCTTATGGCTAAGACGTGCGAGCTCTTTGTGCAATACAAAGCGGTGAAGAGCCCGGCACTGGGGTCAATATTGGTCGCTGAGGCTCGTGTGCCTGGTAAGTCGGCTAGTATATCGTCTCTACCGCCTCAACGCTCCCTACGCGCCTACGATTGCCCAAACAGGGGCGGGCGGGGCCGCCGCGCATCTGTGCGCAAAAGCGCGTTAACGGGACCGAAGCCCGTTGACAACGCCCAAAAAATACCCAACTTTACGGGCGCTTTTGCTCTCACCATTAACGATTGGCCCACTTTCGGCCCACGAGGTGACGCTGGGA
>CAVOTV010000005.1:0-551084 GCA_963699435.1 Vulcanimicrobiota bacterium | reverse complement strand
AAACGCCGAAAACACGGTTAACCCAGAACATGGAGGACCTGTGAAGTACTATCGTTTGCCGGTCGGGCTCGTCACACTTTTGATCGCGGTCGCTGGCTGCAGCGGCGTCGCTAATCTTCCATCAGCGCCCGCCAATCAAGCGGCGTTGCGGGTCTCCGAGCGAACCGTTCGTTCCCATCCAAACGGTTCGGCGAGCTTTCAGGTCGTCTACACGTTCCAGGACAGTGCCGACGGCGGAAACCCCTTTGCCGGCCTGACCGTCGACAGCGCGGGAAACCTTTACGGCACGACGAGCTCGGGCGGCAGCGGTTACGGCACCATCTTCGAGCTGAAGAATACGGCCAAAGGATATAAGTACGTCGTATTGCATACGTTCGCCGGCGGCAGCGACGGCGCGAATCCCTACGCCCGCTTGATGCCGGCCGGAGGGAAACTGTACGGGACTACCGTGAACGGCGGCGGCGGAGCCGGAACGGTCTTCGAATTGCTGCCGGGCAAGGCGCCCCGTACCGAACGCGTGCTGTATGCTTTTACTCAGAGCGCCCAGGGCGCCAATCCGTCCGCCGGGGACCTGACGATCGATCCACACGGCGCAATCTACGGCACCACGCAATATGGCGGCGCCTACGGGCAGGGCACCGTCTTCAAGTTGTCGCCCGCAAAGGGAGCCGATAAGGAAAAAGTCCTGTACAGCTTTGGTGCGAACTCAAACGACGGTACGCAGCCGTACGCCGGGGTCACCTTTGACCGGGCGGGAAACATCTACGGCACCACCGCGCTTGGCGGCGAAGGTTACGGCACCGTCTTTGAGCTGACACCTTCGAAGAGCGAATGGACCGAACAGATCATCCACACGTTCGGTAACGTGAGCGATGGCGGGACTCCGTACGCCGGCCTGAGCTTCGATGCGCAAGGCAATCTCTTTGGCGCGACCACCCAAGGTCCGGGCACCGGGGGGGCACGTTTTTCGAACTGACGCCTTCGAACGGAAGCTGGTCGTTCAACACGATCTACAGTTTGTCAGGATGGGGAATCTCGGGCGAATTCCGCACCGCTTATCTCGACCCGAACGACAATATCTTTGGGACCACCCATTGCGACGGTCAGTACAGTTCCGGGTCGGTGTATGAGCTGCAGCGCTCGGGGAGCACCTACAACTACGTCGACCTGTACGATTTCACGGGCGGAACCGACGGACAGTACGTTTTCAGCAATCCGGCGTTCGATTCTCACGGCAACATCTTCGGCACGACCAACGTGGGCGGTTCCGGGTACGGGGTCGTTTGGGAAGTTCGGGCAGCCGGCAAAACCGACGGGCGCCACGTGTAATCTCGACTGCTCCACGCTAAACGTCCGCTACTACGCAACTGGTGAATGCGTATCGGCCAAAATCCGAGCTTTTCATACTTGTTGCTCCTTCGCCCGTCCAAGATAAGCGCTCAGTGGCTTGGCGCGATGCTAAGTACAACACCTGCGATCGGTAGCCAAGAGTTACTGTGGATCTTCCAGGCGCCTTCGCGGCCGCTCGCGAGTCGATCGGAATCCGTGGCGCGCGCGGCAACCCTCCAAGTCTACGCTGACACAGCGTTGCGGCGACGCGGTTCGAGCTTCAGTTAGTTCAGAAGAACACGCACGACCGCCTTGCGAGCTTCCTACGCGATGAACTCGCGCCCGACGAACTCGCACGCCCTGACCGCTGAGGGCGCCGCGCTGACACCCGAGGCCGCGATCACCCTCGCTTGAGGGATACGGAATCGACATAGGCACCGGCCTCGCCGCGCATTCGCTGTTGCGGGTCGCTTGCATCGCCCCGTCGGTGACGGATGAGTGACGAATAATAGGAGAAATAGTCAAAACCGAAGCACTTGGAAGACGCACAGAGGCAACGACCTGCGCGACCTCATGGCTACTTCAAAAGTACATCCCTAGCATCAAGGTTCGCGTCGTCAACGTTGTGGATTTGACCGCGCCGATGATGCCCGCGGATCACCCCCATGGGATGGACAACATGTCCTTCGACCCGCTCTTTACGAAGCACGCACCATGCTCCACGGGCGCTCCAACGAAGCGCGGTTCCACGTGCGCGGCTTCATGGATCGCGGCAAAACGACCACGCTGTTCGCAACCTGTTCACCGACGGCTAACGGTAGCAGTTGCTCCTCTAGCGGCCGTAACGGATTCCGTCACGAGCTCTTGCGGCAGCCTCGTATTCGAGGTACGTCTTCGCGCGCGCTTTCGGCGCCCATCCGCCATAGGCACAGAATGACAATCGTAAATCCGGCGGCGCCGAGCAGCGCCGACCATATCAGACCGCACAGGCCGAGCCCCGCGCCGACCGCCGTGAGGATCGGATAGGGGCTGGCCGTGGTAAAGACGCCTAGGTCTTCGCCGGCGGTATCGGCGTTTGTGAGATCGAGCGCATCGCCGTCGAGGTGCGCGTTGCGTTCCCCGATGACGGCATAGATCGCGGCAAAAATCAGCGCGGTCGTCATCACGCCTAACAGCACGGTACCGATCGTTTCCTCGCGCGCGACCCACCAATAGACGATCGCAATCAGCAAGCCGAATCCCGCCGAGCAGGCGAATATTCCGACAAAGGACTTCACGACTGCACCGCATCCCAGACTGGTCGGCGGCTGCGAATCGGCGGCAGCTCCTCGAAGTTGAACTCCGGCGGCGGCGAGCTCGTTGCCCATTCGAGGCTATAGCCTCCCCACGGATCCGGTACCATCCGAGCGCGACGAGAGACTGCGCCACGCACGCTCGTTACGACGTCGAAGAGGAAAATGACGACGCCGATCGCCAGGATCACGGACCCGGCGGTCGCGATCCCGTTGAGCAAACCCAAGTGTGCGACGTTAGGATACGTATAGACCCGCCGCGCCATACCTTCCAAGCCCATAAAGGCCATCGGAACGAACGTCACATTGAAGCCGACGAACATGAAGGCGAAGCACCATTTGCCCAGCGTTTCGTTCAACTGCACGCCGAACATTTTGGGGAACCAGAAGTAGAGCGCCGCGAAGAGCGCAAACATGCTGCCCCCGGCCAGCGTGTAATGGAAGTGATGGACGATGAAGTAGCTGTCGTGCACGCCGTAATCGATCGGTGGCGAAGCGATCATGACGCCGGTGATGCCGCCGATGAGAAAGTTGAGCATGAAGCCGATCGCGAAGAGCATCGGGGTGGAGAGCTCTATGGATCCCTTCCACATCGTGCCTATCCAGTTGACGAATTTTACGCCGGTCGGCACGGCGATCAGGAAGGAGACCGCGGAGAAGAACGGATTGCTGACCGCACCGGTCGTGAACATGTGATGCGCCCAGACGCCGATCGAGAGCCCGGCAATCGCAAACGCGGCGATCACCAGCCCGACATAGCCGAAGACCGGCTTGCGCGAGAACGTCGCGACTATTTCGGTGATGATGCCGAAGTACGGCAGGATCATCACGTATACTTCGGGGTGGCCGAAGAACCAGAAGAGGTGCTGGTAGAGAATGGGGTTTCCGCCGTAGGCCGGATCGAAAAAATGGCCGCCCAGATGGCGATCGATCAAGAGCATTGCCAGGACGGCGGTGAGCGACGGGAACGCCATCAGTATCAATACTGCGGTTGCCACAATCTCCCACGTGAAAATCGGAATACGCCACATGGTCATGCCGGGCGCGCGGAAGCAGAAGATCGTAACCAACAGGTTGAGCCCAGTGAGAATGGTAGAGACGCCGGCGAGCAGCAATCCAATCAGCCAGAGATCTTGGCCCGCGCCGGTGCCTTCGGCGATCTCGGAAAGCGGCGCGTAGGAGGTCCACCCGTTCGCCGCCGCGCCGCCGTAACTGGCCATACCGCTGAAGACGATGAGGCCCGCGAGCGCAAACATCCAGAATGCGGTCGCATTGAGTCGCGGAAACGCGACGTCCGGAGCGCCGATCTGCAACGGAACCAAAAAGTTCGCCAAGCCGAGTCCGAATGGGGCGATGACCAAAAAGATCATCGCCGTTCCGTGCAGCGTGAATATCTGATTGTAGGCGTGCGAGGTGAGGAAATCGTTCTCGGGCCGGGCGAGCTGCGCCCGAATCAGCATCGCTAAGACGCCGGCGACGACAAGAAACGTCAGAGTCGTCACGATATACATGATGCCGATTTTCTTGTGATCGGTGGTCGTCATCCATTCGATCATGGAGTCTGAACGCCGTGGGAAGCGATGAAGCGCCCGTATGCCGAATCGGGAACGACGCTGACTTTGAACGTCATGAGCGCATGGTCGATGCCGCAGAACTGAGCGCACCGCCCGAGATAGCTGCCGATCCGAAGCGGCGTGAGATCGAAGACGTTTTGCATGCCCGGTATCGCATCGCGCTTGAACAGAAACGCGGGAACCCAGAACGAGTGCGTGACGTCGGCCGAGCGCAGGTCGATCTCAGTGGAACGCCCGACGGCGAGATAGAGCGTGGGCGGTGAGATCGGCGTGCCGATGGTCGTTATGCCCCCCGGATAGTCGAATCGCCACGACCAGCGAAATGCCGTCACCGCGATTCGGTTATCGGGGTTTGCCATCGTGCGATCGACCGGGATCTCGACGATCATGGTAACGACGAACAGGCCGACGACGATGAGAAGCGGCAGCACGACGTAGAGAATTTCGACCGGCGGGTTGCCGCTGAACTTTGCCGGATTGGGGTGGCGCGATCGGCGATAGGCAAACAAGCACCAAAATATGCAGGCGTAGACGAAGACCCCGACGCAGCCCGCAGCAATCAGGAAGACGTACCAGTCTCCGCGCATCGTGATGCCCTGAATCGACGCCGGATCGAGCAGCCATCGCATCGTTTCGAAACATTACCCGAAATACGCATAAAGTATCTTGGCGCCGGGTAGCATTTCAGCGTGGCCGTCAACGCGGGTGATAGTTCTCGTCAACGGATGCCGTTCCAGGTACGCGCGCATCCCATCGTGCTCGGAACCGTGCTCTTCCTTGCTTCCGAGATGATGTTCTTCGCTGCGCTTTTCGCCGCGTACTACGATCTGCGCGCGAATCGGGCGCAGTGGCCGCCGCCGGGGGTGCATCTCGACGCGGTCGAGGCGGCGATCGGAACGTTCCTGCTCCTAACCTCGAGCGGCGTGATGGTGCTTGCCACGCGGGCCATGGACCGCGGCGCGAATCTGGCCGCGCGTTGGTGGACGGGAACCGCGATCGTCGCAGCCGTGTCGTTCGTTGCGCTCTCGCTGCACGGGTATTCGCAGAACACGTTCACCATGGCTACCAACTCGTATGGTTCGATCTACTACACGCTCACCGGCTTCCATCTGCTGCACGTCGCAGTCGGGATCGGCATTCTGCTCGCGTTGTTGATCGGGATGCGCAGCCCCGCCCTACGGGCGTATCACCGTCAGGGTGCTGAAGCGATGACCTATTACTGGCATTTCGTTTTCATTGTGTGGATTGGAATTTGGGGTTCAGTGTATCTTATTCAATGAATCGCGCGGAACGCATCGTCGCGATCTCACTTTTCGTTGCGGCGCTCGGCAGCGTCGCGTTCATCGTTGCCTACGCGATGGGCGGCGACCACACATTCGAAGGTTCCGCGCTCGCGCTTGCAACCGCAGGGTTCGCCACCGCGGCGCTAGGTTGGGCGTTCGGAATCCTTCCGCACGAAGAAGTCGTCGATCTGCGCGAAGAGTATCCCTCGCCGCGCTCGGAGCGACGCCATGAGGAGCTCGAGGTCCGCCGCGTCGAGCGCGAAGTCTCGCGCAGCGGTGCCCTACTGCGATTTCTCTATGCGGCGCTCGGCATATTCGGCGCGGCGCTGGTCGTGCCGCTGCGCTCCTTGGGTCCCGCGATCGACGATTCGCTCTTTCATACGAGATGGCGCCGAGGCTTGCGTCTCGTACGCGAAGACGGATCCCCGGTCCGCGCCGGCGACCTGAACGTCGACTCGGTCCTGACGGTTTTTCCGGAAGGTGCCGTGGGCGACGCGCTCTCGCAGACCGTCTTGATCCGGTTGCCTGACGGGCTCGCGGAGAGCGTGCAGGGTTACATTGCGTACTCAAAGGTATGTACGCACGCCGGTTGTCCGGTTGCACTGTACCGCCGGACCGCGAAAGAGCTCATGTGCCCGTGTCATCAATCCGTGTTCGACGTCGTCGAGGACGGTGCGGTCGTGTCGGGGCCGGCCGACCACGCCTTGCCCCGGCTCCCTATCGCCGTACGCGGGGATGACTATCTGATCGCGACCGGTGACTACCCCGAACCGGTCGGCCCAGGATTTTGGGAGCGCGGATGATCGAACGAGTGCTACGCTGGACCGACGATCGGCTAGGAACCGCACATTTCGTCAGCCACGCGCTGCGCAAGGCTTTTCCCGATCACTGGTCGTTCATGCTCGGCGAGATCAACGCGTACGCGTTCGTGGTATTGGTTGCGACCGGCACGTTTCTCGCATTTTTTTTCGATCCCGATGCGAGCCGGAAGGTCTACCACGGACCCTATTCCCTCTTGGATGGCGTGACGATTTCTAAAGCGTATGCGTCGGCCCTCGACTTGAGCTTCGTGGTCGATGGCGGCCTTTTGATTCGCCAGATCCATCATTGGACCGCGTTGATCTTCATCGCCGGAATCGTCGTACACATGGGTCGCGTGTTTTTTACGGGAGCGTTCCGTAAGCCGCGCGAGATCAACTGGATCGTCGGCGTGATGCTGTTGCTGCTCGCCCTGCTCGCCGGCTTTACGGGCTATTCGCTCCCCGACGATCTGCTCAGCGGAACGGGGCTGCGTATCTTCGATTCGGTCGTGCTCTCGATCCCCGTCATCGGGACATGGCTCTCGTCGCTGTTGCTGGACGGAACGTTCCCCAGCGAGGCGATGCTGCCGCGTCTTTTCGTGGCGCACGTCTATCTGTTGCCCATAGCGATCGCCTCACTCATAGCCTTGCACGTCGCACTGATCTGGCGCCAGAAACACACGCAGTTCCCAGGGCCGGGACGTACCGAAGACAACGTCGTCGGTTCGCCGCTCTTTCCGCAGTATGCTGCCAAATCGATCGCGTTGATGTTCGCGGTGGCCACGGTCGCGATCGCACTCGGAGCGTCCGTACAGATTAATCCAATCTGGCTTTGGGGCCCATACAATCCGTGGCAAGTGGCGAGTCCGGCGCAGCCGGATTGGTACGTCGGCTGGGTTGAAGGCGCGCTCCGCCTCGGGCCGGCATTCGCGATGCACCTCTGGGGGCACACGATACCTTCGCCGTTTTGGCCGGCGGTGTCGCTCCCGCTGGTGCTCTTTTCGCTGTTGTTTCTTTGGCCATGGATTGAGGCAAGGCTCCGCCGCGATCACGCCGCACATCAGCTGCTCGAGCGACCACGCGACGTGCCTATGCGCACCGCGTTCGGGGTCGCGCTCGGACTCTTCGGCCTGGGTTTGACGCTCGCCGCGAGCGGCGACGTCCAGGCCCGGTACGTGCATCAATCGATCACGGCGATCACGCACTTCTATCGATGGTTCTGCGTCGTTGCACCGGTCGGAGGGTTCCTCGTGGCGTTCGTGCTCGCGTCGGAGCTGCGCGAGCGCGGGGGCGTGCACAAAGCTCCGCGCATCCGGCTGCGCAAAAACGCGCGCGGCGGGTTCGACGAGGAGCCGCTCCCGTAATGTACGTGCTCGATCGTCTCGCCGATACCTCGTTTGCGTGGCACATGGTCGAGCACTTGATCCTGCTCTTCGTCATTCCGCTGCTCGTGCTGCTCGCGCGGCCCCTCACTATTGCTCGCGCCATCGCCGGAAAGCGTATGACCGCGAGCTTCGTGCGCAAGACGCGTCGGCTGCACGTGCTCGGGACATCCGCCGTCGCCTTCATCTTCGTGACCGGCTACCTATGGGTACTGCACTTCTCGCCGCTCTACGAGAGCGCGCTCGAGCACCCCCTCGTGCACGCAGGCGAACACGCGTTGCTGCTCGCCGTCGGGACGCTCTTTTGGCTCCCCGTCCTTTGCCCGCCGCCAGTCCGCGTACAGCCGTATCCAGCGCGACTGCTCTACCTCATGCTCTTGCTGCCGCAAGGCGCGCTGCTCGCTTTTGCGATCGACGGTGCGCGCGCGCCGCTCTATCCGCATTACGCAGCGCTTATGCCGGCGGCGGTCGCGCTCGCGGACCAGCGAAACGGCGCAGCGCTTATGTGGATCGGCGGCGGCATGATCGTCTTCATGGCGTTCCTTGCAATGTTCGGCGCGTGGGCGTTTTACGAAAGCGCCCGCGAGTTCGCGGAAGAAGCCGCATGAAAATCATTCTGCTCGTCGTTGCGTTCATCGTAGCGGTGGCGCCGACGGAGCCGCCCGTGCGCGAGACGGCACCGCCCAATCCGGTGACGCTGCCTACCCTCGTGCCCTCGAATCCCGCGCCTCCGTCGTTCACCGCCGAGCAGGCCAACAAAGGTCAGATTCTGTTCTACGAAAACTGCGCCGAATGTCACGGCGCGCAGCTCGAGGGCAACGCCGGTCCCGCGCTCGATGCCACGCACGGCAACGTGCAATGGGAGACGGTTTCGTTCGTCTTTAGTTACATGAGCGCGTTCATGCCAGCGGGAGACGCGCACGGCCTCTCCCCGGGCGACTACTTGAACATCATGGCTTTCTTGCTAAAAGCGCATGGTCACCACCCCGGGGGCGTAGCCCTCACGGCAAAGGCGGCGACGAACTCCAAGGCACTGCTCGGACCTTAGAAAGGATGAAGGTGAGACTTCGATTCGGAATCGTCGCTATCGCGCTGCTGCTCGCTGCCTGCAGCTCGAGCGCTCCCGCGTGGAGCCCGGTAACCGATGCACGGCTTCGCAACGCGAACAACGACCCCGGCTGGCTCATGTATTTGCGCACGTACGACGGGCAGGCGCACGCGCCGTTCGATCAGGTCAACACTTCGAACGTCTCTCAACTCCACGTAGTGTTCACGCACTCGGTCTCGATCCCCGAGGGCTACGAAGCGCCGCCGATCGTGAACGGCCGTACGATGATCGTGACGACGCCGATGGATCGCGTCTACGCCCTCGATGCCGTGACCGGAAAGCCGATCTGGGAATACGATCACGAGAAGGACATTCCCAAGGTCGCGTTGCGCACGGTTTGCTGCGACATGGTGAACCGCGGCGTCGCGCTCTACGGCGATAATGTCTATCTCGCGACGCTCGACAACCATGTGATCGCACTCGATGGGCATACCGGCAAAGTCGTGTGGGACGTCACGATGAACCCGCCGGGAATCGGCTACGCGATGACTGCCGCGCCGCTGGCGCTCAACGGCAAGATCATTATCGGCGACGGCGGCGGAGAATATGGCTCGCGGGGCGTGCTTTTTTGTTTGGATGCCAAGACCGGCAAAGAACTGTGGCGCTTCTATACCGTGCCGGCTCCGAATCAGCCCGGCGGCAACACTTGGCCCGGGACGACTTATCAGCACGGTGGCGCCGATCCGTGGATGACCGGCAGCTACGATCCGGAAACGAATACGTTCTTCTTCGGAACGGGTAATCCGTCGCCTTGGCTGTGGGTCCAGCATCCGGGTCGGAACTTGTATTCCGATTCGATTCTTGCACTCGACCCCGATACCGGAAAGATGAAGTGGTATTTCCAGCAGACGCCCAACGACCCGTGGGATTATGATGCTACGGCGACCCCGGTGCTCGCCGACGTAACGATCGGCGGAAAGCCGCGCAAAATTCTCTATCAAGCCGCGCGCAACGGTTGGTTCTACGTGATCGACCGCACGAACGGCGATTTGATCTCCATGACGCCGTTCACCAAAGTGCTTTCAGTGAGGGGCTGGGACCGCAAGGCACGCATCGGTATCGTCGACGCTGCGCTCAAGCCGGCGATCGGAAAGATGGTCTTCACGTGTCCCGCATTCTTCGGCGGGGATAACTGGTGGGGCTTCAGTTTCGATCCGAGCACGCGCTACGCGTTCGTGCCGACGATGCACACCTGCATGAACCTCAGCGCAGACACGCCGCCGGCGGTCTTTCACGCCGGCGCCTTCCAAACCAACGAAGGATTCGCGGTGATGCCCGATCCCGACGCGCAGGGCTGGGGCGCGCTGCAAGCATTCGACGTCACTACCGGCAAGCGCGCCTGGACTCACGAGACCAAGATGCCGTGGACCGACGGTACGCTCTCAACGGGCGGCGGCCTTGTCTTCAGCGGAACCCCCGATCAGAAATTCATGGCGTTCGATGCGCGAACCGGCAAAGTGCGGTGGACCTTCCACGCGCGCTCGGGTTTCATCGGACAGCCGGTTAGCTACATGGTCGACGGCAAGCAATACATCGCCGTACAGAGCGGGTACGGTGGTGTCGCCCCATTCTGGGGCGGCCTCAAAGTCGCGCCCATGTTCCAACACATTCCGCTCGGCGGGACCCTCTATGTCTTCAGCCTCTAGACTTCTCCGCGTACTCGTTGCCGCCGGCATGCTGTGCGCATGCGCTCACGCCACCGTCGCCCACGGCGGCACGGCCGCGGGCGCGGCCGCTACGCAGAGCGGCAATAAGCAAACCGGAGCCGAGATATTTGCGGTGAACTGCGCGACCTGCCACGGAGCGAACGGAGATGGGGGTTCAATCGGAGTTTCGCTGCGCGGCGAGAACGAACGGATGAGTTTTGGCGGCACCGTTTCATGGATCGAAGACCCGCAGCCGCCGATGCCCCAACTTTACCCACAGTTTCTCACCCGGGCGCAGGTGCGCGACCTCGCGGCCTACGTCGACTCGCTGTGAAGGCTCTGGTGCTCGCGACCCTTATGACCGGCCGAGCGCTGTACATGATGCACTGTGCGTCCTGTCACGGCGACGTCGGCCAGGGCTCCAATGTTGCACCGTCGCTAGTCGGATACTCTGCCGCCGACATCCATCTCATGCTCGATACCGGTCGCATGCCCGCGTCTGCGCCCTATGTCGACGAGATCCATCAGGAACCCATCTTTACGCAGCCGCAGATGACGACGCTCACGGATTACGTGCTCTCGTTTACATCGCGTGCGAGCCGCGCGCTGCCGCTCGTGCTGCCCGGCAACGTCGAGCGCGGGCGCGCGCTCTTCATGGAAAACTGCGCAGCCTGTCACGGCGCTACCGGCGGCGGCGCTTCGGTCGGGTCCAACAACGTCGCTCCGTCGCTCGCCAATGCGACCATCTTTCAAGTTTCCGAAGCGATCCGCGCCGGTCCCGGCATCATGCCGGTGTTCGGTCGCGATGTGCTAAGCGATCGAAACGTCGACGACATCGCGCGCTACGTCAACGCGATGCAAACGCGGAGTGACGGCGCCGCCGATGCGAATGCGGGAGGGCTCGCGCTCGGCCACGTGGGTCCAGTGGCTGAAGGTTTCGTCGCGTGGCTTTTCGGTATTGGCGTACTCGTGCTTTTCGTGCGGAGTATTGGGACTACACGCTGATCGGCAAAGCAAGAAGACGCTTTGCCCGACGATATCATCACGCGATTGCGTTCGCGGATCGAGCCGCGCTTCCCAAGCAAGCTGCGTTGCCAAGTAGCGAGCGCTCGCCAATACATCGAAGCGCACGACTTGGGTAAAGGGGAGGGGTGAACGTAAGCGATTTTTTGATGCAGCGGTTGATCGACTGGGGCGTCCATCGTATTTATGGCTACCCGGGCGACGGAATAAATGGCATTACCGGCGCTCTCGAGCGCATCGAGGGAAAGATCGACGTGGTGCAGGTGCGCCATGAAGAAATGGCGGCTTTCATGGCGTGCGCACACGCGAAGTTTACGGGAGAGGTGGGGGTCTGTATGGCTACGTCGGGTCCCGGCGCCATCCACCTACTCAACGGTCTCTACGACGCTAACATGGATCACGTTCCGGTCGTAGCGATCGTCGGGCAAGCGGCCACCCAAGCACTCGGTGGTTCGTATCAGCAGGAGGTCGACCTGCAACAGTTACTTGAGGACGTGTGCGACTACGTCTATACGGTCAGCAGCCCAATGGCGCTACGGCACGTCGTAGATCGGGCCTTCCGCACTGCGATCGGATACCGCGGCGTTTCCGCCATCATCGTGCCGAAAGACATCCAGGAACAAAAGTACGAGACTCCGCCGCACAAACATAATACGCTGCACTCGAGCGTAGGTTATCGCGCTCCGGTTGTGGTACCTGAAGCGCACGACTTGCGCGAAGCCGCGGACATTCTAAATTCGGGACAGCGCATTGCGATGCTCGTCGGTGCCGGCGCGCTCAACGCTACCGACGAAATCATCGCCGTTGCAGAGAAGCTTGGCGCGGGCGTAGCCAAGGCACTTCTGGGGAAAGCCGCGGTGCCCGACGACCTGCCGTTTGTCACGGGCACGATTGGATTGCTCGGCACCGCGCCGAGCTTCGAGCTGATGGAGAACTGCGACACGTTGCTCATGGTCGGCACGTCCTTTCCGTACGCCGAGTTCCTGCCCAAAGAAGGCCAAGCGCGGGGCATTCAGATCGACATCGACCCAACGAACCTCGGCCTTCGCTATCCGACCGAGCTTAATCTGGTGGGCGATTCGGCTGCGACCCTGCGTTCTTTGCTGCCTCTTCTCGTGCAAAAAAGCGACCGCGCGTGGACCGACCGCATCGCAAGAAGCAAAGACAGATGGCAAGAACAAGAACTCGCGCGAGCGCACGTTTCGGCCGATCCGATCAACCCGCAGATGGTTTTCGTGAGCCTCAACGACCGCTTGCCTGACAACGCCATCATCACCGGCGATGCCGGAACTGCCACGAATTGGTACGCTCGCAACATCATGATGCGCCGCGGTATGAAAGGGTCGCTCTCCGGCGGCCTCGCTACGATGGGCTCGGCAGTCCCCTACGCGATCGCCGCGAAGTTCGCGTTTCCCGATCGCTTGTGCGTTGCTTGCACCGGCGACGGCGCGATGCAGATGAATGGCAATGCCGAGATGCTCACCGTCGCCAAGTACTGGAAGTCGTGGTCCGATCCGCGCCTCATTTTCTTGGTTCTGAACAACAACGATCTCAATCAGGTTACGTGGGAGCAGCGCATAACGGGTGGATACCCAAAGTTCACCGCTACGCAAGATCTGCCGCCGTTCGATTATGGCCGCTACGCTGAAGACATCGGGCTTCTCGGGATCACCGTCACACGTCCGCAAGAGCTCGGCGCGGCCTGGGACCGCGCGCTCCGAGCCGAGCGCCCGGTGATTTTCGATGCACACGTATCGGGCGATATTGCGCAGCTTCCTCCTCATATCAGCTTCGAAGAGGCGCACAAGTTCCTTTCGACGCTCGTTGCAGGCGATCCCAATGAGGGCAGCATCATCAAAGAGCAGATCAAGAGCCTCATTGCCGGACTACTTCCGGGCCACGAAAAGTCGAAAACGTGACTGCTGCCTCGGTTCGCCGGGCGCGCTGCCCGATCGAACGCGTTGACGTTTGTGCATACCGCGTTCCGACCGACGGTGGCCCCGAGTCTGATGGGACGGCGCGCTGGGAAGCTTCGACGATGGTCTTTGTCGAAATCGTCGGCGGCGGCGAAACGGGAATCGGGTACACGTATGCCGACACGGCGACGGCGAGAGTCGTGCGGGAAGAGTTGAGCGAACTGCTCGAAGGCAGCGACGCCCTCGAAACCGGCGAGCGCTTTGCGGAAATGGAGTCGAGGATTCGCAACCTCGGGCGCGAGGGCATTACGGCTATGGCGCTTTCCGCCGTCGATATTGCGCTTTGGGATCTCAAGGCAAAGCTGCTTGACGTACCGCTTTGTACGTTGTTTGGCGCCGCGCGAGAGAGAGCGCCCATCTACGGAAGCGGTGGTTTCACGTCCTATTCCGTGAAAAGACTGCGCGATCAGCTTGCCGGTTGGGTGCAGGGTGGTATCCCGCGCGTCAAGATGAAAATTTGGACGCGATCCCTCGGTCGACCTAGAGCGCGTCGCTCAGGCGCGCGATGCAATCGGCGATGCCGAGCTCTTCGTGGATGCCAACGGCGCCTATTCGCGAAAGCAGGCCTTGCAGTTCGCTCACGAATTCGCGGCGCTTCGTGTGAAATGGTTTGAGGAGCCCGTATATCATCACGATCTAGAGGGTCTTTGTCAGGTGCGCGATCGCGCGCCGGCGGGTATGGAGATTGCTGCCGGAGAGTACTGTTACGCGGGGTATGACTTCTGGGAGATGCTGAATGCGAACGCCGTGGACTGCCTTCAAGCCGATGCCACGCGATGCGGCGGATTCAGCGGACTGCTGGCCGTCGACGGCTTGTGCCAAGCCGCGACGATGCCGCTCTCGATCCATTGTGCACCGCATGTAGCGCTGCACGGAGCACTGGCATGCAAGACGTTGCGGCACATGGAGTACTTCCACGATCACGTCCGAATCGAGCGCATGTTCTTCGAGGGAGCGAGCGATCCGATCGACGGTGCGCTGGAACCGGACCTCACACGTCCAGGCATCGGTTTGCAGCTTCGGCGGGCCGACGCAGAACCATACCGTCTCTGAAACGTTCCCTGATGCCACATATCGTTATTGCCGGAGGCGGATTCGCCGGATTGTCGGCCGCAAGAGAACTGGAGAAACGACGCGGTCAGAATCGGTCCCTGGAAATCTTGCTCATCGATCGCAACAACTACATGCTGTTCACGCCCATGTTGCCGGAAGCAGTTACGGGCTCAATAGAAATGCGACACATCACGCAGCCGTTCCGCGCGCAGCTGCGGAGCGTGCGCTTCGAACTGGGAGAGATACTCGGCGTGGACGAAGGGCGCCGTACGATTGACGTACGCCATCCCTTGACGCACGAGACGCGATCCATTTCGTACGATCAGTTGATACTGGCATTAGGCTCGACCCCTAAAACCAAGGATGTACCCGGTGTCGAGCGCAGCGCGTATTTCCTGCGCACGATTTCCGACGCCGAACGTTTGCGCAATGCAGTCATCGGTGCCGTCGAGGTGGCTTCGCGCAGCGACGCCGCCGAACGCGACCGGCTCTTGCGGTTCGTTATCGTTGGCGGCGGTTTCACCGGTGTGGAGGTAGCGGGCGAGCTTTCGGCGTTCCTAGACGCCATCTTAGGATACTACCCAAACATCGATCCACAGCAAGTCAACCTGGTACTGGTGCAGTCCCAGAATCGTCTACTAGACCAGCTGCCTGAGCGCTTTGGAAAGCACGCGGCACGTGTGCTCTTCGATCGTGGCATCGACATCCGCACTTGCCAAGATGTCGAAAGCGTCGATCCGGGCGGCATAACGCTCAAAGACGGCAAGCGCTTCGAGTCGCGCACAGTAATATGGTCGGCGGGCGAGGAGCCCGCGCCGTTCGTTAAGCGTCTCGGTCTGAAGCTCTCACAGCACGGGGCAATCCTTACCGACCGCGACTTTGGCGTCCCGGATCATCCGCATCTCATGGCAATCGGCGACTGCGCCGCAATTCCGAGGAAGAGCGGGAAACTTACGCCCCGCTCGCGCAGAACGCGATGCGGGAAGGGCCGCTCGCCGCTCGCAACGCCTTGGCGCGGCTTCGCGGCAAGCAAACGAAATCGTTCAATTATCAGGAACTCGGCCAAATGGCATCGCTTGGCGATCGCCACGCGCTCGCTGAGCTGCCGGGCAAACGCATGTTGACCGGGGTTCCGGCATGGTTGCTCTGGCGAAGCTACTATTTAGGACGCCTACCAGGATTGGGACGCAAAACGCGCGTCGCGCTGGATTGGGCCCTGGGAGTTGCCTTCGGTCCGGCGCTTGCGCGTCTTCCGATGGTCGAACGGGGCGAACTGCCATTTGAGGAAAGCAATGCGGCTTCACGATAAAGTAGCTATCGTCACCGGTGGAGACACCGGTATTGGAAAAGCGATATCGACGGTCATGGCGCAAGAAGGCGCTCGCGTCGTTATCGACTACCACGGGAATGCAGCGCCGGCTTCCGAGTTGGTCGATCAAATAGAGAACTTCGGCGGCCGTGCATGGGCCGTCGATTGCGATATTTCCAAGGCGGACGACGTCGAGCGGCTCGTCGCCGGGGCTGTTAAGCACTTTGGGAAGATTGACATCCTGGTCAACAACGCCGGTGTCGAAGAACAGCGCCCCTTTCTCGAGATGCCATTCGAGGCGTGGCGTAAGGTCATCGACATTGATCTCACCGGCCCGTGGCTCTGCTCGCAGCGCGCAGCCAAGCAGATGGTGCGTCAGAAGCGCGGTGGTCGTATCATTAACATCAGTTCGGTACATGAAGAGCTCACGATGCCCTCCAACGCGCCGTACTGCGCAGCCAAGGGCGGCTTACGCATGTTGATGCGTACAATAGCGATCGAGCTGGCGCCACACAAGATCACCGTGAACAACGTCTGCCCCGGCGCAATCGACACGAGGATGGACGCCGACATCAAGCGCGACCCAAAAAAATACGCTAAGCTGCTCGACGAGATCCCGCTGCGTCGCATGGGCAGGCCGCAAGAAGTCGCATCGATGTGCGTATTCCTCGCTTCAGACGAAGCTTCGTACGTTACCGGCGCGTCGTTTTTGATCGACGGGGGAATGACGAAGCAGTCCGGTAGCCTATGATCGCTCGGGTCGGTGCCGGCGAGCGCATCTCGACGTACGTAGTCCCAGACACGCAGATGGCCGTCGGGAGCACGTTAGGATCTCCTAAGGCCGTGGTCGTTCTCAAAGCAAACGGCGCGATCGAACGCTTCTACTCGATCGATGCCGGCAAGGTGATGATCGGGGGCGTTCAGATCGCGTTTTGGGACGGTGCCAGCGGCGCACGTCTCGCCAAGCTGCCCGGAGATTTCGTGATCCATCCAGACCGTCAGGAGCACGTCTACCAGCTGACTAATGGCGTAAGTGTTCGAGAAAGTGCCTTCGTCCTTAGCGGCGAGCCAGAAATGGATTCGGCCGACCCTGCAATCGCGTATTTGGCGGTTGCTCTCGAATGCGCCGGTGACGAGGAGATCGGTATCGCCGTTATGGCAAGCGCGCAGATGCGCGGCGGATTTGGGCCCACGAACGTACGATACGACGCGCGCCGCTCCTCATTTTTTGCCGTCAGCGACGAGGCGCCAGCCTACGCGCGAGCCTTCGTCTGCTCGCGGCCGCCGACCCATTGGGAAGTTACTGACGATCATGGAAAGCCCAGCCGAACGCGATCGCCAGGTCCACTGGCCGATCGCACGCTGCTCGATGGCGGACACGAGGCGATAGCGTTATTCGAACACCGCCTGCGTCTCAAGCCCGGAGAAAAGCTCGAATTCTGGTACGAGCTGGTTGGCGCGGCTCGGGGCATTCGCGAGCTGCGCGGTATCGTGGACGCCTCGCCGGACGCACGCTCGGCGGCGCGCCAAACCCGCGCGCGCTTCCAGCGGCTGCTTAGTCGCGCAGTTCTCATGACGCCAGACCCGGAAGTAAATCGCGGAGCGCTGTGGGCAAAGGCAAATATGCTGCGCGTCGAGTCGCTCGCGCCGACGGGGTGGTGCTTCGTCAACGATCCGGCGAAGACGAACAACAGCGTGGCGCGCGATACGGCGTGGTTTGCATTTGGCGCAGATTTTATGACTCCCGATTTTGTCCGTGAGTCACTGCTCAAGTACGTGGAGTTGATGGAACGCCGTGGAATGGTGGTCGAATATTACGACATTCGAACGGCCAAGACGGCAGATTACAAGCTAAATATTAACGACAACACGCCGCTGATCGTCCTCGCGCTCTGGCACCACTACAATGCGACCGGAGATGTCGCGTTTCTGAGGCGCGTTTACCGCGCTTCCAAGCGCGCGGCAGAATACATCCTTTCTCAGCGCAACGAGCAAGGGCTGGTGTGGTGCACCGCCACCGGGACCGCCGATTGGGGGATCGTGGGATGGCGCAACGTCATCGCGGGCTACCGAATCAGCGGCGCGACCACCGAGCTCAACTCCGAATGCTACGCAGCGCTGCGCGCCGTGAGCAAGATGGCACGCGTCCTGCGAAAGGATGTAGATCGCGCGTCGTACGCCCGAGCCGCCGAAGATTTACGCGACGCGATCAACGAGCACTTAATCGATCCCGAGACGGGTTATTATTATCTCTGCATCGACGTGGACGGCGCTAAGCGGACCAACATTACGTGCGACCTCGTCTTCCCAGTGATGTTCGGCGTCGCCGACCGCGATCGCGCTGCCCGGATCGTTAGCCGGCTCAGCGCCGAATCGTTCTGGACGGCGGCCGGCATTCGCACGATCCCCGGCGACGACATCGATTACGGTCCGACGCACGGGTACGGGCTGCTTGGGGGCGTGTGGGTTGGCGTAACGTTTTGGTATGCTTTTGCGGCCGCGCGATTCAACCCGGATTTCATGGCCTCGGCGTTGAGGGAAAGCTTCGTACACTATTCGCGCGACCCGCTGGGCAATAACACGGTACCCGGCCAGTTCTCCGAATGGTTGCACGGCGAAACCTTGGCCAACCGCGGTATGATGCTCTCGCCCTGGTTCCCACCACGATTTTTATGGGCGGCTATCGAAGGCGCGGCCGGCCTCGATCTTTCCGGTGATGAGCCCATCTGTAATCCGTGTCTGGCGCCGAATTGGCGTTGGCTGGGCGTGCGCCGCTTGTGCTTTCGGGGCGAGTTGATCTCATGGTTCGTCGTGCGCGCGGACACGCTGCGCCTCTACGGCAGCTTTCGCTTCGGCAACCCTCTTCAATGCCAGGTTTACGACCGCGACGTGACCGACGAGTATCTAATATCGCCTGACGGCGACATCGCGGCCATCGCGTTGGAACGCGAGCAGCAACTGGTCATCTTCGTTGGAAACACGGCCGAGCGGACGATGACGACCTCCGTTCGGTTTGTCAAAGGACTCGGAGCTAAGTACGCAACTCGCTCGTACAACAGCTTGCGCGGCGAATGGACCGCCGGTGACGTCACCGAACGGCAGCTCCGTAACGGCTTAGCCCTGGAGATCGATGGGGGCGGCTTTTGCGTCATCGAGCTGACGCCGTCGCAGTAATCGCTACGGCGAGCGATCGTCGAACAGGTTCGTGAAGCGCCGATAGTTCCGCTCCAGCAGATCGTCGAGATTCTCTTTCCAGAGCGATCCGGGCAAATGATAGGACGAGAGAATCTCCACCACCCAGGCTCCCTCAAAGCCCGTTTCACGAATCGACGTCACGATACGGTTAAGTGGAATTTCGCCGTCGCCGAGGCTGTAGCGGTCGGCGGTCGAGCGCGGGGTCTTCCAATCGCTGAGCTGCACGAGAAAGATGCGGTTGCCGCACTGGCGGATGACGTCGTCGAGCTTCGGTGTTTGCCAGACGTTCCAGGTATCGATGCAAATCCCAACCGCTGGATGGCTCACGCGGTCAACCAACTCGATGCCTTGATCGAGGTACCAGAGCGACGTGTCGGTATGAATGTTGACCGGACTGAGTGGCTCGAACGCGATGCGCATTTCGTGCCGAGCCGCGTGCTCGCCGAGCTCCTTGAGCGCTTCGATCGTGCGTTCGTTGGCGTGGCGGAAATTGCTATTCGGCGCGATACCCGTAATGATGATGAAGGGCGTTCCGGACGGCAGATACGAAGCGCTTCCCGTAATGGCGTCTTTCATCGCCGAAATGCGGTCGGCAGGATCTTCGGGTGTGTTCGCCATTGAGTCGACAAAAACCGAGTGCACCTTCATCTGCACCGAAGACGGCGTCAAGCCGCGATCGTGCAACGTCTCGAGCTGGCGGTAGTCGTTGTGGGCAAGCTTGAATTCGCAGATTTCTATATGCGTCGCTCCATGTTTCGGATACTCCGCAAGGTCCTTGCCAAACGACCACGGCCAGGTCGTGAACTCGCTAAAGCCAAACTTCGGTTGGGCTTTCATTTGTCGCGTCCCCCATTTCCACGGCGCCTCAACGTCAGCGTACCTGTGATGGCGGCGATCCCAAGCATACCTAAAGCGGTATACCCTCGCAGAACGATCTGCCGCTTACGCGCGGCGGGATCGGTCATGAATCGAGACTCCGGGTATGCGTCCTCACGAGCGTATCCGCGGTCGTCCAGTGCCATCTTCATGACCTCCGCAGGATGCAGCGCGCGTCTTGACGTGGTTTGCATGATCTGTTCCCGGCAACTGAAGCCGTCGGCTACGACGATCGTTTCCGGCGTTGCATCGCGTACCTTCGGCAAAAGCAACCGTTCGCCACACGCCAACGACATGCCGTAGTGGTTGGATTGAAAACCGAACGCACCCGCCATGCCGCAGCAACCGCTGTCTAGGCGATCGTGATCCAAGTGCATTTGCTCGAAAACGTGGGTTTCGGCCAGCGGGTCGAGCACTGATTTCTTATGACAGTGCTCGTGCACTATCGCCCGACGCTCCATCTTGGGTGGAACGTACCCGGTCTTTTCGGCGCGCTCGTTCAGAAAGGTTTCGAAAGTAAAGGTCTGCCGCGCTAGTCGCTGGGCATCGATGTCATCGCCGAGCAGGTCCTGCATCTCGTCTTTAAAAACCGAAAGACAGCTCGGCTCGAGCCCCACGATCGGCACCCCTTCGCGCACGAGCGGTCGCAAGTCGTCAATGATTCCCTGGATCTGGCGCTTTGCTTGCGCGAGTAGCCCAAAGTCATAGAGCGGTCGCCCGCAACAGATTTGGTGCGGCGGTAAGATCACCTGATACCCGGCGTCTTCGAGCACGGCGACAGCAGCCTTTGCCGTATGCGGGTGAAAGTAGTTGTTCCACGTATCGACCCAAAGGATCACGCGCTCGTTGCCGGCGTTGCGCGCACCGCGCCGTGCGAACCAGTGGCGAAACGTGGAATCGGCGAACATAGGGATCTCGCGCTGCGGAGCGATCGACGCGAATTTCTTTGCAAGCATCGAAAATGGCGGGGCTTGCGTGAAAAAGTTTGCAACATTGGGAGCGAGCGAAGCGAGCTTGGCCCACCGGAACATGAAGCCGAAGAGCCACATATGCAGCGGCCGTAGCCGCCCTTGGTAGTAATGATGCAAGAACTCAGCTTTATAGGTGGCCATATCGACGTTAACGGGACACTCATGCTTGCATCCCTTGCATGCTAGGCAGAAATCGAGCGACTCGCGAACCGTCTCGTCCTTCCATCCGTCACGGATCGGGCGACCCTGCAGCATCTCGAATAGCAGCCGCGCACGCCCGCGCGTAGAGTAGCGTTCCTCCTTGGATGCCATGTAACTCGGGCACATCGTTCCTTTGTCGTGCTTTCGGCAGACGCCGGCCCCAACGCAACGATTAGCCGCATAGGCAAAGCTCCCGTGATCCTGCTTGAGATTGAAGATCGTCTCGGGGTCCTTTGGCTCGTAGTCAACGCCCCACCGCAGATTTTCATCGATTTTGAGGGGACGAACGACCTTGCCGGGATTCATCTTGTTATCTGGGTCGAAAGCCGTTTTGAATTCCCAGAACGCTCGTACCAAGTCTTCGCCGAACATAATCGGCAGTAACTCGCCGCGAATCTGCCCGTCGCCGTGCTCGCCCGAGATCGAGCCTTCGTATTTGACGACGATATGGGCCATTTCGTGTACGAAGCGGCGATACTTTTCTATGCCGCCTTTCGTGAACAAGTCGAAGTCGATGCGGCAGTGCACGCATCCCTGGCCGAAGTGGCCATAGATCGACGCGTGGTAATCGTAGTCGCGCATTTTCTGCTGGAATTCGCGGAGGTATGCGCCTAGGTGCTCCGGCGCAACCGCGGCATCTTCCCAACCGGGATAGTAGTCGGGTTCGTTCGGTAACTTGGCGTTGACACCCAACCCGGCTTCGCGAATTCTAAAAATCTCGTCCATCATGTGGGGATCCGACGTGACTCGGGTATCGCGGATCGCGTCGCCCTGCTTTTTCACGTCTTCGCTCAACCGGCGAGCCTTTTCCTCGGCTTCCTCCTTTGTGTCGGCACCGAACTGAGCAATGAGCCACGCTTGTCCCTTAGGGAAAAGCTCGTGTCGAGCATGCGGGCTCTTTCCCTTGAGTTCCATATGCTCGAAGAGCGTCTCATCCATACCTTCCATCGCGTGAGGCACGTAGCCGTTGCAGAAGGAAACGTAGTCGCCGGCGGCCGCGATGTCGTCGAATGATATGAGGGTGAGCGCAGTATGCTTCGCGTTGGGAACAAGCCGCAGCACGAGCTCCAGCACGTGAACGATCGTGCCTTCGCTCCCGATGAGGGCTCGGGCGACGTTGAATCCGCGCGCGGGATCTAGTTCGTTAAGATTGTACCCGGAAACCCTGCGCGGGATCTGTGGGAATCGCTCGGCGACCAATGCACCGTATCGCTCGTGAATCTCGCGCAGACGCCGATAAATCGCACCCTTGCGTCCGCCGGCTCGAACGATCTCTTCATATTCCTCTTCGCTAGTCGAGCCGACACGCATGCGCGTGCCGTCGTGGAGCAACACCTCAACTTCTAGGACATTTTCCTCCATTCGGCCGGCAAACTGTGCTGGTATGCCGCACGAGTTGTTGCCGAACATTCCGCCGATCGCGCAGCGGTTATGCGTCGACGGAGCGGGACCGAACGTTAAGCCGTGCCTTTCGGCCTTGACGCGAAGATCGTCCAGCACGACGCCGGGCTCGACTCGAGCGGTAGCGTTGATTGGATCGAGCTCGAGGATGCGATGCATGTATTTGCTGTAATCAAAGATCACCGAAGCGTTACAACTCGCGCCGGTGAGGCTGGTACCGCCGCCGCGGGGCGTGACTGGTGCGCCGTGGTTGTGGCATACGCTCATTGCGTTCTGCGCGTCATTAGCATCGAGCGGAAGAACGACTGCGATGGGAATCTGCCGGTAGTTCGCCGCATCGGTCGAGTACATCGCGCGATACGCGTCGCTGCAATGAACTTCGCCGCGAACGCGCTCACGGAGGTCGCGCTCGAGTAAGTTGCGATCGATAGCAACGTCGATAGGGTGAATGGAATCGACGCTTTGAACTGACGTGCCTGGATCGACAACCTTGATCATAGCTTGCACCAGCCTCGTACCGTCGGACAACTCGCAAACGCAAACTCGTCGTCTGGTTCGTCACTGGTAAACGTTTCGGCCCAAGGCTCGAAACCGTTTCGCATCCGTCTGTCAAAATCAAAACCGCTGCGCTTTGCCGTTGCCAACGCTGCGCGCTCGTTGCCGGATACGAGCGCGTATCGCCCAATCCGATTCGGCCTCGTGTGCAAATAGTCGCCCCAGACGTGCCACGTACTCACCGTACGAGGTTGCCCAAGAATGCGGCGGAGGAAACGAAGCGACCCATCGCCTTCATGCCAAATGCCTACGCGTCTAACAAGCGGCCCTCAATGCTCTCGCGACGGTCACCCAAAATGTTCCCTTCGTTTTCACGGGATAGTCCGTGATGCCGTGTTGCTCGATGTGCCCCGTAGGCGCCCCGCGCCCGCAATGTGGGTCGCGACGCTGTAGTGAACCTTCCGCTCAAGCCCTCAAAAGCGCGTCGCTCGTGTGATCGAGCCGACGCCGGCCACGTGCCCCAATCATCGCAATTTGTAGCTGCTAGCGACTGGCTGGCTGTCGTTACGCACCAATAGGAGCGCACGGACGCGGCTTGTTCGGGTGGCCCTTACGGCGAGGACTTTGGAGCCGCCCTCAGGGAATTGCCCGACTGCACGAACAACGGTTCTCGTTAGGGACAAACTCACTTCTTAGCGCCGCCGCGCAGAAAGTTTCGACCAGCATGAAGATCGAGGGCAGCGCGAAGCTCGTTCGGATATTCCTCGGCGAGTCGGATCGCTGGAAAGGCCAACCGCTGTATATTGCCATCGTGGAAGAGATGCGGAAAGCCGGCCTGGCGGGAGCGACGGCATTTAAAGGAGTCCTTGGTTTCGGCGCCCACTCGGTTATGCACGCCGCGCGCATCGTCGATCTGTCGTCCGATCTCCCCATTATGATCGAGCTTGTCGATTCCGAGGAAAACGTCGATGCATTCCTTCCAACCCTCGACGTCATGGTTTCGGAGGGGCTGGTAACTATAGAAAACATTCGTGTGATCGCCTATAAAGCCGGTGTCCCTAAATGAAGGCTCTGCTCGCATTTCTTGCAGTTGGTATTGGTGGTGCGATTGGGTCGATGCTGCGGTATGGCGTAGCGCTTTGGATGGTCGAGCGGATCGGTCCCGGGTTCCCTTGGCACACGGTGCTGATAAACGTCGTAGGCTCCTTCCTGATCGGCGTTGTTGCGGCATACACTCAGTCGAGCGCGGGCCTCTCCTCGCTGATGAGCGCGTTTGCGATGGTGGGGATCTTGGGAGGGTTCACCACGTTCTCGACCTTTAGCTACGATACGCTCACGCTGCTGTCTGATGGCGCGAACTGGCTGGCGGTCGCCTACAGTCTCGGGACGGTAATCCTCGGCATATCGGCTGCCGCCGGCGGAATGGCGATCGCCCGGCTCGCTTTGCACGCAACATGACGCCGGCTCACATGCTTCTTTCTTGCGACGTCAACCGGCAAAACTTAAACCCCTAACATAGAAGCATCTGCCGCGCTGCGATAGGCGTCGAGAACGTCGCGCCGCGTTACGATTCCCGTGAAGTTCCCGTTTTTAGGATCGATGACCGGCAGCAAAGGCGTCCGCGGGTCAGCCATGGAGATTGCAGCCTTCTCCAAGCTGTCCGAAGAGGAGAGCGTCATAACGGGCGCGCGGCTAAGAGCGTCGATCCGAAGGTCGCCCTCCGAACCGTGAGCCAGGCTCACCGCGATTTCAGAAACCGCGATGAGGCCGACGAAATGCTTACCGTCGACCAGAGGCACGGCGAGTTCGTCGGTGTCTCGAAGCCGTGCCGCAACTTCTCGCACCGTTTCGCCGACTTCCGCTATCACCGGCGCCCGGCGTTCGACGGCGCTCACGCGAACGCGCGAGAAAAAGCCGGGATTCCGCGCGCGCATCCAGTCGATACCTTGGCGAACGAGTTTCATCTCATAGATGGTGTATCCGAGTAGCCTACGGCCTAGAAGGGTCGCGATCACGGTGCAAACCATTAGCGGCAGAATGATCGTGTAATCGCTCGACATCTCGAACACGATCATAATTGAAGTGATCGGCGCCTCTGCGGCGGCCGCGAAGACTGCGGACATCGCGACGAGGCCGTAGGCGGCGGCACTGGCAGTCCAGCTCGGAAACACCGCATGAGCGATAGCCCCGAAGGCGTCGCCGAGCATCGCGCCTGTAAACAGCGACGGCGCGAAGATGCCGCCGCTGCCGCCGGAGCCTAGCGTTAAGGATGTGGCAATCGGCTTCAGCGCCGCAAGCGCGAATGCGTGCAGCGCCGGAACGTGTTGCGAAAGTACCGCGTCCACACTGTCGTAGCCAACTCCGAAGACCTGCGGATACCTGATGCCGATGATGCCTACCAGACCGAAGCCTAGTGCCGCCTTCTTCCAGCCGCCGATCCGCCAAGCATCGAAGCGGTCTTCGACGTAATAGAGCAGCCGCACGAAGCCGGCAGCCCAGCAAGCGGCAACGACGCCGAGCAACGCGTACAGTGCGAGCTCGGCCGGCGAGACGAGATAAAACGCGGACGCGGTGAACGAGGGGTGATTGCCAAAAAACGAGCGACCGATAACGGCAGCCACGACGCTGGCGACGACGATCGACGCAAACGAACGCGGCTCGAACTGTCCGAGAATGATTTCGGAGGCGAAGAAGACCCCGCCGATCGGCGCGTTGAACGTTGCGGAGATGCCGCTCGCCGCGCCGCACGCTACGAGTGTTCGAACGATCGGCGAAGGTGCGCGGCAAACTTGCCCGAGGATCGAGCCGATCGCCGAGCCGATCTGAACGATCGGTCCCTCGCGGCCGCAGCTTCCGCCAAAACCGATACAGGTGGCCGAAGCCAAACTCTTTACGGCGATCACGCGAGGTCGGATGATACCGGCGCGCAGCGCAACCGCTGCCATCACCTCTGGAACGCCGTGGCCCTTGGCTTCCCTCGCGAATCGCTCCACGATCAAGCTCGTAATGATACCGCCGATGATGAGGACCGGCACGACGTTCGCGCGGCCGAGGAACGAGAGGGCAGACGCAAACACACCCATCGCAAGGCGTGACTCGCCGAAGATTAAGTAGCGAAATGCCACCGCTCCGAAGCCGCCGCCGAGCCCCACGACGATTGCGGCGAGCAGCAGAAATGTGCTCTGTGACATCGAGAGAGAGCCGAACTCGAAGCGATAACCGCGCGGAGTTTCAACATACCGAGCAGCCGGTAAGCGCACCTTGATCCGCCCTAGGCTAATGGTCACTTCGAATACTTCCGCAACCTACCAAATATTGCTTTGCCTCGCGATCTTGCTTTGCTCGCGACCCAAAGAAGCGGGCCGGCGCTCGGCAAGGGTTGAGGCGCAGGCTGTACGGATCGTGCGACCGATGTACCGCAAAAACCGGCGTTCAGAAAGCGTCGTTAGGCAAGTCGTCGAACGCATCGGGCCTCGAGAGAGCAGGTCATTAGGAGGCGATGAGGTGAATCGTTGGCATGCTTTCGCTTGCGTCTTGCTAGCATTCTTCGCATCCGTTGCGCGAGTTCCAGCCGAAGCGGACTCGGGCCCGTTCGCGCACGCCGACTGGGACGCGATTCTTCGTCACGACGGCAGCCTTACCGTCGTGAAACTGGGCGACGCCGTCTCTGCGCGGTACACGTGCATCGACGCTCCCAACGTCGCTTCCGGGTGCTACACCGGCGGGGGCTTTTCGGGCAAGGTTAACGGAACTTGGCTCGCAGTGATTCCGATCGACGGTATGGGCACCGGCGGCATTATGGCGATCGTACTCTATGTTTGGCGTCACAACGGCGCGCATCGCCTTGCGACCCTGAGCGTCTACAAGTGCGTCGCACGCATCGAGAAAGGCCACCTCATAGTGAAGCAACCCGTTTATGCGGCGGGAGAAGGCGACTGCTGCGCGACGCACCACAGCGTAACGACTTACACCGTCGCGGAGGGCAAGCTCGCTGAGATGTCGTCCATCACGCTGCCCGGAAACTTATAATTCGCTTACCTCGGGCCACACGTGCCGAGCGCAGCCACATCGTCAATCGCTGGGCTCCCGGGAAAGTGGACGCGGGTGCAGAACCAAGCGCTCGATGTCCATCTCACGCTACAGAGCACGACTGCGCGCAGTACCGGTTGCATTCGCGATCTTTCTCATCGCACGAACCTGCTGTCTTGCCGACGATGCTGCTACCCTCGATTCATGGAAAGATTCGTTCCATGGCGTTTGGCAGGCAGACCATTGTGAGTCGGAGTGGCAGAGTTGGAATAAATATTGGGGGCAGGTGCACGAGTTTTATTTCGGCGCGCGGGGCTACGCCGGCTGGTTCTCGGATAGTCAAAAGATCCTCGTTCACGTTACCGACATAAGCACAAACGCCGCGGTGACGGCCCAGCTTACGTCGCTCGGGCGTCGAATCGGTGGAGAATGGGCCAAACAGGACGATTGCCGCAAGGTGAGGACCAGCGACACGTGGATGGAGCGAGCCACAGAGGGTGGTAAGCCGGCGCTGCTCGATTGGCTAGACCAGCTCAACAAAGCCGCCGCTGCTGACTCCGGCAACGGAGCGTCAATTGAGGCGGCCGTGAAATCGATCAATTCTCAACTGGACACGATCGGGGTCGCGCCGCTGACCTAATAGCCCCGCTAGCTCGAATGTGCGATTCGATTAGGGCCCGCTCGGGTGGTTCACGAAGTTTGGATTCAGGCATTGCGTCCCGCCTCTGTCGCGCGTAACGAAGTCGCGCAGTTGCGCGGCTACGGCACTCGGTGCCCCGTCGGGAACTCCCGATCCGCTAAATCGCCACTTACCGCAATCTTTCACATAGTACTCCGTTAGAACGCCCTTTGACTGGATGTCGACGCGAGCGTAGTCTTGCACTACGACGATGTCCATGATCCTCGAGGCATCCGAAGCTCCGTGCGAAAGGGCTAAGTTTTCAAGCGAAGTCGCATCGGCGTTTGAGCCGCAATACGCCGCCATGACCGGCGTTCCAGAGAAAAACGCTAGTGCTGCACCCGCGGCCGAAAGCGCGATAGAAAAGGAGCGTGGTAAAGCCATGGTTCAGGGCCCTCCGCAATCAAAACACGCCGACGTGCTTCGCTGCCTGCGGAAGCCTCCCTATGGCGCGGCTCTCGTAACGCGCGCAAGAAGATCGGGGGCGCCGAGCCGCTCGCAGACTCCGGGAAATTCGGCCGTAGGCCCGCGCCACCTTAGTTCGTTGACGTCCGCGAAGAGTTTTGCATCGGTTCGAAGGGTTGCCAGCACCTTGAATGACAGCGCGAGAGCGCTGCCGCTCCCCAAGCACCTCCGGCGGAAATTGGTCGATCGCGCCGTAACGTGTGAGGAGAGCGGCGGCGCCCTTCGGCCCGATGCCCGCGATCCCGGGATAGCCATCGGCGGCATCGCCAACGAGCGCAAGATAGTCGGGTATCAGCTCGGGATCTACTCCAAATTTAGCGCGGACGCCGTCGGCATCACGGATAACCTTGCTCCTTCGGTCGATTTGGACGATGCGATCCTCGCGCACGCACTGAGCGAGGTCTTTATCCGGCGTCCAAATGCAGATTTTCTGCCACCCGAGCATCGCGCGAGGCGATCGCCGCCGCCGAGGCCAGCGCGTCATCGGCCTCGAGCTCGGTCATCGCCCAAACCGGAATCCCCATGGCTCGCAGCGCGTCCTCGAGCGGCTCGAACTGCGCGAGGAGCGCAGGATCGATTCCATCTCCCCTTTTATAGCCGCTCCACAGCGCGTTTCGGAAGGACTCGATAACGTGATCGGTGGCGACGCCTACGTGCGTGGCGCCCTCACCGATCATTTGCAGTACGGTGTTGAGTACGCCGGCCACCGCCCCGAATCGTCGCTCCTTCCCATCGTTGAAGCGACGAAGTCCAAAAAAATGGCGGAAGAGCTCGTAGGTTCCGTCGACGAGATGGACGATCACGGTGGCGGCCAGTCTATCGCCGCCCGCTCTTGGCGCGGCAGGTTACGAGTGGGCCGACCACGACCAGCCGCTCATAAGCCAGCCGCCCGATGTTTTCTTCAGCGCAATCGTTAGCACGCCCGACGTGCTTACGGCTTTGCCCTTTTGCTTGTACGCGAGGCCGGCGGGAAACGCGCCATAAGCGCGATCGCCGGTAACGGTGAGATTCCATGCTTTCCCAAGCGTTACTTTCTCGCCCGAGATCTCGGCCTTTTTGTCGGCCGCGGCATGCGAAGTCCACCAATCGCCGCACGATTGGTATTGGTATGGTGGAATATTAGAAATGACCGTCGCTGACGAAGTGCACGTCGTCAACCACGTCTTACCGTCGCCCTTGTTAAAGGATGCGATGGCAGTATTAATCGTCGTCATAACGCCGCTGGAATCGGACGCAATTGCCCTTCCCGGCATCCAAATAACGGCTGTCATGACTAATGCCCACGCGGCCATTCTCAAAGCGAACACACTCTCCCCTTACGGCTGCGGCCAAAGTCCAGCCAAGGGCTAGCTCGTTCGCTTTTTCAAAGCGCCCCTCCCCCGGGGCCGAGGGCGACAGATTGCATGGATCGCCGCAATAGGCGCCTGACGCCGATTTTCCGGTCCGCGACTGAAGGCAAGCCTAACGTCGCCTTAAAAGTACGCCACCTCCCAGACCTGTTCGAGCAAAAGGAGCAACTGTGAACGGATCTTTGAGGCTTTCTGCGCTGGCCGTGGCGCTAGCGTTTGCGGGCTGTAACGCGGCGGGCTCTTCGAATGTCCCAACATCGAGCAGCGCATCGCAAAGCGGTTCGTCTGCCTCCGGGCACTTTGTGCCCGAGTGGCAAGCCAAGCACGAAGCGCGCCGCGCGTGCAAAGAACTTGCGGGCGGCGTGCAGTGCCACGTGTTAGTCGTTACCAAGGGCGTGAAGCGCGATTGTTCGCCGTCTAGCGGCAACTGCGGCTGGCGTCCGATCGATTTGGAGACTCGCTATAATCTTTCGGGATCCTTGGGCAAGGGATCGGGAACGATCGTCGCGCTCATCGAACTCGGCGACTTGCCCAACGCCGTCTCGGACCTCGCGACCTATCGCAGCACTTTCGGGTTGGGCACGGCGTCCATCGAAAAGTTCAATGAGGAGGGGCAACAATCCAACTACCCCGAGAGTTGCCAAGATTTCGGGTGGTGCGTTGAAACCGACCTCGATATCCAAATGGTCTCCGTCAGCTGTCCCCTGTGCACGATCTATCTCATCGAAGGCGGCAACTGCGGCGGCACCGTCTGCGGCTTAGAGAACGCCGAAGCGACGGCGGTGAAATTGGGTGCCAAGATCCTCAGCAACAGTTGGGGATGCAGCAGTTTCAACTACGGCGAGAACTGTGGCGACCCGAACTTCCCGAGCTACTTCAGCAGCCCCGGCATCGATTATTTGGCATCGTCCGGCGACTCCGGCTATCCAGAGATCGAGTGGCCCGCGGCGCTTGCAAACGTGCTCGCCGTCGGCGGGACGCAGTTAGCGCAGTCCGGGTCGACCTATAGCGAAAGCGCGTGGGATGGCGCCGGAGCGGGCTGCGCGACCACCACTCCCAAGCCGAAATGGCAGCACGATCCGCTCTGCAACGGCAAGACGATCGCCGACATCTCTGCCGAGGCCGGCTGTACTCCCGGCGTCGCCGAGTATATCGGCTTATACGGCGGTTGGATCGATGTTTGTGGAACGAGCGTCGCAGCACCGCTCACGGCCGGCATCGCCGCGCTCGCCGGCCACACGGATAAACTCACCCACGGCGGTAGAACCTTCTGGGATCTGAGTAAACGAAAGCGCCAGAAGGACCTGTACGCGATCACGTCCGGAAGCGACGGCAACTGCGGTGACTATCTCTGCGAGGCCGGTCTATCGAAGAACGACGGCGGCTATAAGAAGTATAGCGGGCCGGCCGGATGGGGATCTCCGAACGGAATCTCCGCGTATTAATTCCGCCGGCTACTAGAAACGAAAAGGCGAGTGCACGCGCACTCGCCTTTTTCGCATTCCCGGCGGTTCTTACGTACCGATGCTGACGGACTGACCGCCCGATTGGAACGTGAACGTCTTATAGGGGTTGCCGCCTTTCGGGTAGTGCCACAAACGAAAGTCTGCGCTGCAAAACTCATTTGCACCCGCGATGGCGTCTGCTTGCTTATCGTTGACCGGCGTATTCTTGCGACCGATGATGAAGGGCCCAACGACGTGCGTGTAGCCGGCGTCGCACCCGTCGCTCAGTGTGACTTGGGCGTGAAACGTTAGCGTCGAACCCGAGAGCGACGCCTCTATGATGCCCGACTGCAAGCCTCCGCCGAGCTGCTGATCGCCAAGGGCGATGTATTTGCCGTCCCACATAGTGGTGTCCGGCGAGTAAATCGCAAAACCGTTCGCGGCCAGCGTCGTTAGCGACTTCGAGCCCTTTAGGAGCGCGCAATACGTGACGGTTTCCGATGCTTGGTTCTCGGCGACCATCACGAGATTGCCCTTGGCGTCGTAACCTGCGGTCCATATGTAGTGGCAATCGGCGGGGTCGGCGTAAACGGTCCCTTTACTCGAGCCTTTCGGGAAAACCGTGACGCTTCCGGCGCTATAGCTCTTGCCGAGAAAATCAGTAACCGCGAGATCGTTATCTTTGTCGACGGAACAGCCGAAGGCGTCGCCGCTGGTCTGATATGTGTTGATGACCTTCGTCCCGCCGTGTGCGTACTCGTCAACGGCACCGCTCCCGGAATCCGCAATATAAACGTCGCCCTTGGCGTCCACGCACTGTCCGGCCGGTGACGTAAACCCGGTAAGGGTTCCGACTTGTTTTCCACTCGGATAATCGTAGACGGTAACGTCGCTTCCGTTAAACGCCGAAACGTACAGCAGCTTTGTCTTCTTGGCGGCCAGAGGACTCATCCACGACTGCCTCTGCGCGGAATGCATCGGGGCAACGGACGACGGCAGCGCGGAGGTTTGGTTAAAGCCGCTACAGGCTGCCAGCGTCATCATGAGTGTGAAAAGGCCGCAACTAGTGGTCGCCAAGCGTTTCATCATGTCTGGAGGCCCTCCGTTCAGTCGCAATGTGTGGGTTGCGCGAAGGGATTCTCTCCACGAATGAGGAGGCCTGGTCGAGCCCCGATAGAGAGCCGGGTTCTCGTACGTTAGCGGCGACGACGCCGCGAAAACGATCGGCGCCGCACCTGCGGCTCGACTGCAACCGCGCGAGAAGATGCCGGCTCCATGAAGCCGTGCTCGCTGCGCTGGAGAGGCGTGCCGATTGCGCCTTCGATGCGCGCGAACGAGCGCGCCTCTTCGTGAGAAACGAACGTAATCGCGTCGCCGGTTCTTTGAGCGCGCGCCGTGCGCCCGATGCGATGGATGTAATCGGTGGGCTCGGCGGGCACGTCGTAGTTAATGACGTGTCCGAGCTGGTCGATGTCGATGCCCCGCGCGGCGACGTCGGTCGCGACCAAGACGCGGGTGCGTCCCTTTTTAAAGGCCTCGAGGGCGCGCGATCGCTGCGCCTGCGAGCGATCGCCGTGAATCCGCTCCACGTCGACGCGGTTTCGCATCAGCGCGCCGGCGACGCGCTCGGCCCGAGACTTGGTTCGCGTAAAGACGATTGCATTGAAGATGCGTCCATCTTTGAGCAGATCCACGAGGAGATCGGTTTTTTTGTGCGGTTCTACTTCGTAGACCCACTGCGTTACGGTTGCCACCGGCGTCGACGACGCTAGATTGATGCGCACGGGATCGTGGAGAAACTCGCGCGCGAGCGCAACCACGGCACTGCCGAGCGTCGCCGAAAAGCAGAGAGTTTGGCGCTGCGACGGAAGTTTCGCGATGATGCGCTTTACGGCCGGCAAGAATCCCATATCGAGCATGCGGTCTGCTTCGTCGAGCACGAACACCGCGACGTTGTCGAGACGAGCTTCGCCTTGCTGCATCAAATCGATGAGCCGCCCGGGCGTTGCGACGATCACGTCGGCGCCGCGACGCATGGCGTTGATTTGCGGTTTCATGGCCATGCCGCCGTAGATCGCCGTGATCTGCAGATTGGTGTGCTTCGCCAACTGCCGAAGATGCTCGGCAATCTGCTGTGCCAACTCGCGAGTCGGCGTCAGGATCAGCGCGGCCCGGCGGTCGGGCCGTCGCTCGAGCAGTTTTTGGAGCAGCGGAATGCCGAAGGCCGCGGTTTTGCCGCTGCCGGTGGGCGCGCTGGCAAAGATGTCGCGACCCTCCAGGGCCACGGGGATGGCCATTCGCTGGATCGGCGTGGCTTCTTTATAGTGAAAGTCTTCGATGCCGCGGCGAATGGCAGCATCAACGGTGAATTCTGAAAAAGCGGAAATGTTGAACCTATCTTTCGGTGGGCGCTAACTTATCGACCACTCGAAAGATCGCGCTTGAGGACGGGCAGGAGCGTCTCACAGAGTCCGCCCGATATAGACGCTTGTACCCCCAAGAACTGAAGAAGGTTGCGCCGCCGGTCTTTGGAATGCCGCGCAGCTGCGACTTTTCGCTTAGGGCCTCGAGAGCACGGTCGAGGAGGCCGCCGCGTTCGGAACCTACGGTATCTTCGTTATATAGCCGTTCTGTTGGCCGGCGCCGACGTAGACGCCGATGACGGTGCGGCGGTAGACCGAGTTCGCGCTGACGGGGCCGATCACGGTGGCGGTGCCGGGGATCCAGTTACGGATCGGCAGGAAAAAACCGTACTCGAGGGTTTTGTTCTTGAGGTCAAAGTAGTCGCCGATCACATTGTAGTTGCCGGATCCGCCCGCCCCGGTGATCCCTTCGAAATGGGTGAGAATCGACTTTGGCCAGTCGTAGACCAGCATTTTGGTCCCTGCCAGGTTGCGAACGTACGCGTGCGTGCCTTTCTTGTCGGTGTAGCCTCCGGCGATCGCGACCGTACTACCATTCATCCAAATGCCGTAGGCCGTCGAACTGACCGAGCCGGGAAACTCGAGGGTCGCAAACTTCGCCGTGGCCGAGTCGTAGATAAAGGCGTGTCCGGAAGCCGGATACGTATCTGCCGGGGCCGGAGCCGAACCCGAGTCTACCGCATCGTAGTTCCCTACGGCTTTGTACGTTGCGTCGCCATAGTTACTGTGAACGATCGTATAGTTGCACGATTTGGGTGCGCACAGCTTTGGCGGAGCGTCGAGCGTGACATACTTTTCAGTCGTCGAATCGTAGACGAAACCATCGGCGTTCGTTTGGCCCTTCTTCTCGTAACTGCCGACGACGCGATAGCCCGTCTGAGTGATCGCCGGGCCGTACACGCTGGTTTTCGCCGAGCGGGGATACTTAATCGGGGTCCAAATCCCCGTTTTTCGATCGTATACGACGCCGAGATTCGACCCGTTCCGATTGCCGATGAAGCCTGTAATGAGGTTACCGCGGATTCCCGTCAGAAGGGTCGCGACCGCATTCGGGAACTGCCGGAGCGGAACGTCGAGCGTTTGCAGCACGGGTGCATTCGTATCGAAATTGGAGTTCGTCCGCGACGACATGGCCGGCACGGCGCCAAAGCCGCCGGAGCGGCCCCCAACGGCGCATCCAGCTAGCAGCACGATCGAAATCGCAACGATCGAGATGCGCGCAGATGTGGAGGTAAGCGGAAAACTCATCGGGCGGCCTCACCTGTTCAAAGAGGGGCGCTACTGGGTCATCCAATATTCTAGCAGAGGCCTCAGGTGTCCGACGGTACGGTAGCGTCGAATTCGATCAAATTCTCAGACCGAAGATCCGACCAGAACGCATGAGGGATGTTCGTCTTGAGCGACGTGTAGTCCGCGAGCACCTGCTGCGGATTCGAGCAACCGACGACGAGCGCGACCGCGACGTCCGGCGCAATCGAAAATTTCAGGGCGGCCGTGCGAAGGTCCACCCCGTAGCGCGCCGCAACTTCACGCAGCCGAGCGCGTTTCTCGATAACGCCGCGCGGAATCTTATAGTTGTCTTTGCCATAATTGAAACGCGCGCTGCCGCTGATGAAGCCGGCGTTGAGCGACGAACCGACGACAAAAGCCATTCCGCGCTCGCGAGCCTTCGGAAAGACCTGACGCACCGCATTCTCATGGTCGATCAACGAATATTGACGCGCCAGGAGGCAGACGTTCGCGTCGGCGACGTCCATCAGTTTGAGAATCGGTTCGGGTGAGTTCACGCCAAGGCCCCAGCCTTTAATCATGCCTTCGTCGCGCATCTTGCTGAGGGCAGGAAACGCGCCCTTGCGCGCGATCTCAAACTGCTCTTCCCACGGCGCCGGTAGCCAGGGATTATCGGGTGAGAGGTCGTGAACGAAGACGACGTCGAGTGCGTCGACACCTAAGCGCTGCAGGCTGTCTTCGATCGAGCGTTTGACGCCGTCGGCGGTGTAATCGTAATGGAGATTGTTCGGTGAAGGGGTGAACGGAAAGTAATCCTTCGCGCGATTGTCGCGCGACGCCGTGAGTAGTTTGCCGACCTTCGACGATAGCGCGTATTCGTCGCGCCTTTGGTTGTGCAGAAAAGCGCCAAGACGCCGCTCTGCGAGCCCCAGACCGTACCATGGAGAGGTATCGTAATAGCGCACGCCGGCGGTCCAGGCCGCTTCGATTGTCGCGCGCGCTACATCGTCGGTGACGTACGCGAACTCATTGCCGAAGGGTACGCCCCCGAGACCGAAGGGCTTCCCGGGGAAAAGGTTCGAGGCGTTCATGCACGGGCTTATCCCCGCCTAAGCCTCCGCCTAACGCTCGCGGCCTACATGGACGGTGCGGAGGTGCCGTCGGACCAACGCGCGACGGGAACCATGAAGATCGTTTCCGGCTCCGGGACGACGTGGTGTGACGTGTCGAGGACGACTGGTGATCCCGGCAGATTCGCGCCCCAGCTCGCCCCTTCTCTCGCGCCGTCTGTTTTGGGAGCGTAGAACATCAGGTGCGACAACCACGGGCCGACGTCATCGCCAAGATCGCCGTGCTTCGACATCATATACGACATGGATCCCGGTTCCGGCGTAGGCAGCCGGTTATCCGCAACGGCGGCCTTAGTGCGATCGAGTATTTGTGGTCTGCTCAACCCGGAGAGCGCCAGATTCGTCCGTTGGAGCGTGTAGAGCAAAACGGTGCGCGATGCCGCCGGATTGTAGCAGATCGGCCCGCGCATGTTTGGGTTCCAAAACTGCGGGGCATCGAACGGCGACATCCACGATCGTTCTACGAGGCAGGTAAAGCCGTTGGTCCCCTTTTCTGCCGTTTCGTAGCCGTGAGGGCCGAGCACCAGGAAGGTTGCGTGCAGCGATATCGCCGTGGGTGCCGCGCTTCGCGCAAGCGCGATCTCCGCTTGACGGTCGGCCATCAGATATCGGTCGAGCGGGGCCATTCGTTCGTAGCCGACGGTCGTCGTCCTGACCGCGGCAGGCAAAGCGATCGCCGTTAGAAGGGCCGGCATTATTGCGAGCAGCGTGCGGCGCCGTTTGGAGTCCAATAGAGCGTACCTCCGGGCAACGATACTCGTTCCTAACTACCTAAGGCGTGCTTTCGTGACCGCTCGTCAAATGGAGGTTCAGAAACTGCCGAACGTACCAGAGGGCGATGCGATTATGAAAGCCAACCGCGACGTCCTCGAAGGCGTGATCGGCCCAAGGCAGTTCAACGTAGGTAACGCCGACGCCATAGCCCCGCAGCTCGTCGCGCAAGTAATGCTCGAGCCGAACGTCCACGACGTGATCTCGGCCGGCCGCGATCATGAGGACCGGCGGCATGCCGGCGTGGACGACGTACCGCGGGGATGCGCTTCGATAGCATAGAGGTCGCTGCTCCGGAGTGCCGTCGCAGAGGTTGAGCATGACGCGACGCACGTCGATCAGGTCGGGTCGGGGCGGATACTCATAAGCGAGCCGAAGATCCACCGGGCTCTCGTAGGTGATCACGGCGCTAATACGGCGCGGCCGCATGGCTGCCGCGATGATTGCCAACTGTGCGCCCGACGAATGTCCGAGAACGGCGATCCGGCCTGCCGGCAGCGAATCGATCTGACGAAGGATGACGTCAAGTTGCTTTGGCCAGCGCGAGGAGGGCGCGTGCGGATAGTTTAGCCCGATAACCCGATAGCCCCAGGACGCGAGGATTGCGTTGAATTGCGCGTCGTTTCTCGGCGAGCCGTGCTCCCATGCACCGCCATAAATCGTGAGGACGATCGGCGCAGACGGTCGAGCGGCGATCGTCTCGACGGGTTTTGTAAGCGGCATCAGGAACGCCGGCAGCGGGACGTGCGGGCCGCGTATCGCATAAGCGATAGGTGGAACCAGCGTGCACGACAGCGCCAGGAGCGCAAGGATGACGGCTGCCGGTCGCATGGAACCACGCGAACGAAGCGTGACGACGAGGACGATCGCGTCGAAAACCGTCAGCATCGGCCAGAGCTCGGTGCCGCCGACCGTCAAAACAAACAACGGGATGACCGGGCCCGGAATCACGATCCAAATCGAAACCGAACATGCGAACCATGCCAGCGCGAACGGCATTGCGCGGATATCGTCACAACCACGGACGCCTTCCTGCTCGCGGTCGCGGCGTCTCGCATCGAACGATAGCTAGATGATGCCGGCGAATCTCGTGCGGCGCATCGCGCTCATCTTGCTAGCGCTCCTCTTTATCGCGGCGGGCGCCAATCATTTCGTACATCCGGGCTTTTACTCCAGGATTGTTCCGCCGTGGCTTCCGGCGCACGACCTTCTGGTTCAGATCAGCGGCATCTGCGAGGTTCTTGGCGGGATCGGCGCGTTGGTTCTCAAGACTCGAAGATTCGCCGGTATCGGCCTTATTGCGTTGCTGGTCGCGGTCTTTCCGGCAAACCTGCAGATGGCGATGCACCCGGCGCTTTATTCGGACGTCGGTAGCGCGCAGGCTTTTTACGTTCGGCTTCCACTCCAACTCGTACTGATCGCCTGGGTTTGGTGGACCTGCATCGTGTAGCGAGACCGCGCGCGCGCGGTGCCTCGTCCATATCGAAAACGTCATCCAACTTGCAGAGCGAGAAGATTCGTCGAAAACGCGCGGCGGCATTGAGAATTCGAAATCGCGTCGCCGCGGTCTCCCGCCGCCGGCGCGCAATGTGGGCAAAAATACCGACGGTGCTCGCGTCTATAAACGTTGCCTTCGCTAGGTCGACCGTAAGACGATGCGAATCGATGTAGGGCTCCAGAGTCGCAGAGAGTTGTCGCTCGTTGAAAACGTCGAACTCGCCGTGCAACGCGAACCTCGTATCCGATTCGTCAGGTCCGGCAATACGGCGGATAACGTCGCTTCTCACGTATAAAAAATCCCCTCGGGGCTAGCCTAGCAATGGCTCGGTGCAAAAATCTGTACGGTTTCAAACAAGACACGGGCTCTGCAGCGGAGGAACCAAGCGGCCTGCAGAAAGACGTGAAGCAATGCTTGATCTACGGACGGTCATCGCCGCCGCGACGCTGGGCGCGATCGCCTGTACGACGACGGCCGGCGCCTATCCATCGTCTCTGACTTTAAAACTGTACGCTCAGAATCGGCCGGGCGAAACCGGCGAGGCGACGTTCGACCAGATTGCCGGCGGCGTCAGGATCGTCGTCAAAATGTCCGGCGGCCAAAACGGCTCGCAGCCCGTCCACATCCACACGGGCACCTGCGCGCAACCCAACCCAATCGCCAAATATACTCTGACGAACATCGCTCACGGGAGCAGCACGACGACCATATCGGGCATCACCCTCGGCGATCTGCTCAAAGGCAAGTACGTCATAGACGTTCACGAGAGCAGCGCCGACATTAAAAGATACGTGGCCTGTGCCGCAATCGCGATGCCGAAGTGAAAAGCCGAACCCAGTTATTGCTGCGCGATACTCGCTAGCCGATCGAGCAAGGAATCCATCGTGCGATTTGCCAGCCTTCGGCCGGCGAGTCGGTCGAATAGTTGGCCAACGACTCCAGCGGGCGGCTCGTACGAACCATCGAGCACGAGATCGGTATCTTCGCCGTCCGGCCGGACCGTGAGCGTCGCACCGAAGGACGGGAAACCGCGCCAAGCCGGTTTCCACGCAAACGCGATACCGCCGCGCGGCGGACCGACGCTGGTCCAATCGTAGAGCAGAGAGTATCGCACGTCGACTTCGGCTCTGAGGAAACCCAGCGCCCTGACGTGGAGTTTGGGCCGGCGCGAGAAGAACGCTTCCAGGCGCGCGATGACGTCCTGCTGAGGCTTCGGGATTCGGGCCGTTCGAGATATTCGCGTCATACCTCGATAATTGCCCGAGCCCTATGAGCCCACCCTCTTAACGTATTCGGTCGAAGTTTAAAGGTTGGAGCGAAGGCGCTGC
Organism: Vulcanimicrobiota bacterium; assembly: GCA_963699435.1. Classification (GTDB taxonomy): domain Bacteria; phylum Vulcanimicrobiota; class Vulcanimicrobiia; order Vulcanimicrobiales; family Vulcanimicrobiaceae; genus Cybelea. The sequence continues at coordinate 511,823 of CAVOTV010000005.1, read as the reverse complement.
TGCATGGATTTGGTCGGAATCCTCACTCGGTCGGCGAGCCGAAGCAGCGCGAGAAGCTGGACGTGCCACCACGTCATATCGATCTCGAACCAGCGTAACCCGTGTCGCGCCGAGAACGGAAAGGCGTGGTGATTGTTGTGCCACCCTTCGCCCCACGAGATGAGGGCAACCCACCAGCAGTTGGTAGACCGGTCGCCGGTTTGATAGGTGCGATAGCCCAACATGTGAGATGCGCTGTTGACCAACCACGTCGAATGATAGCTGATCACCAACCGCCCGAAGATACCCAAAATCATCCAAGACCATCCGCCGAGCGCAAAGAGTCCGGCTCCTAGCGCGACCTGAAGCGGAATACTGAGGTATTGGAGCGCTCGATAAAACCGCTGCGCGTAAAGATCGGGCGCAAAGTGACGCATCTCGGCTTCCGTCGGCAGCGCGATATTGTGACGGTAAACCCATTCCAGGTGCGCCCACTTGAAACCGCCGTGGATACTGTGGGGATCGCCTTCGCCATCGGCATGTGCGTGGTGCTTGCGATGAACCGCTACCCATCGAATCGGATCGCCCTGGAGAGCGAGCGTTCCGAAAATCGCCAACACGTACTCGAGCGGCTTCAGGAGTCGCAAGCTGCGGTGCGTGAGGGCGCGGTGGAAACAGAGTGAGATTCCTAAAGCGACGGTGGCATAGAATACGACGGCTGCGGCAGCCAGGGCGGGCCACGCAAAGACGCCCGGCACGAATACCGCAAGCGCGCCGACGTGAATTCCGAGTAGCCCGAGACCCTTAAGAGTGCTGTAAGGCCACTCGATATGCTTGCTCATCGAGCTGGACCAACGCGTTTCGCTTGGCGACGTCAAAGGCTCTCCATTGTCGAACCGGTCCGAGCGACCGTTCCCGGTTCTGGGCTTGTTGGGACCTCTTACGATAGCGTGGCGCCGTTGGGCCGCGCTATCGTGAAAAGCGCCCTATCTCGGCGGTGGTCTCCCAACCAAGGATCCGAGCGATCAGCTCGGTGCGGTTCCGGCTTTCGGTTTTATCGACCATGCTCCGCACGTGATGCTGCACGGTCGAAGGGGCGATGTGCAGCCTTCGGGCGATCTCTTCGAGCTTCTCCCCATCGAGCAACATCGCTAGCACTTGCAGCTCGCGCGTAGAGATATGAAAACGTGCCGCCGGTCCTCGCAGCGACCGAGGCGGTTTGAAACGGTCGATGCGTACGCCGATAAAGAGTCCCGCCGGGCCCGACATCGGTTGCGTCCGCACCACTAAGAACGGGGCCGGATGCGCCACGCCCGTCTTTTGCGAGCTCGAGTCGCTGCGCCAACCGGCGATCAACCCTCGAACCGCTTCTTCCAGCACGCGAGGGAGACGATCGGCGATTCGCGTTCGCAGGCCGGTGAGCGCGATGCGGCGTTGCTGCTCGGACGTCCACGCGAGGACGATTTGAAAGTCGCGGTCCAGCAGGTAGAACGAGTCGCCCGAGTTCTCGGCTTCGGCAACTCTGGTCGCATCGGGCGGCCACTCGCCAACGTCGCGAGCAGCGCCCCGTCTTGCGTCGGGATTATCTAACCGCAGTGCCGAGAGGCGTTCCGACGTCGCGTCGAGCGACATTGCCAAAACGCTGATTTCGCTCGAGGTGAAGGGTCCCAGCTCGCTCGTGCGCAGGAGTGTGAGAATCCCGAAGCTGGCCTGGGCGTCGGCAAATAAGAGCGTGACGCCGCTTTCGAAGTCACCGAGCGGACCGAGCGTTGCGGCGATGCGCGGCCCCTTCGCCGCTTTCTTACGCTGGCGCTTGAACTCGTCCGCGAGCGTCGAAAGCTCGCCGCCGTTGTGCCGAGTGTCCAGCAAGAGACCGGTTAGTTCGCCGCTAGGAACTAAGCGCGCAAACGACCAGCGCGACGCCGGCACGACCCTAAGAATCGCTTTGATGATCGGATACGCCGGATCCGACTCCGGAAAATTTCCGTCAGGAGCTCCACGTTAGGCCGCCCGGGAGTTTCGGAGCTTTTCACGATGGTTGCTTTCTCGCGCCAATGGTATGCTTGGAGCGTTCTCCTTGTGTCGGACGGCGTACTGCCTCGTCCACCTGAAAGCGTAATGAAATATGGCCCGCGTATGTTGCCTGGCCGCCGTCGCCCCCGAAGATTTCCCGTTGCTTAGCGCCGCTCTCAAAGGCGCCGGCGAGCGCGATCTCACGATCGTCGCCCAGCTCGATGTCGCCGCATTAGGCAGACTGGCCCCCGACGTTCTCGTCGTCGACGTCGATCGACAAAGAGTAGACCAGCTCGAAACGCTTCGCCGCTTGCGTTTCGTTTTACCGGAGTGCGTCATCGTCGTCTACACGGGAGCCGTGGGAAGCGCTTGGGGCCGCGATTGTCATTTTGCCGGCGCCAGTTGCGTACTTTCGAAGGAGTCGCGCGAGCCGCTACTGGTATCTGGTCTGCGGCGTGCGATACAAACCGGCTGCTTCACCGATCCGCGCTTTGCTGCATAGCATCGATGTCGTCCCTGTTGAATGCAACCTTTCGAGCCTTTGCACGGTCGTAACAATTGTGATTTGTAATCCTTCGCCGATCGCCGCGCTGGCTATTACGGGCGCCGTAAGGGGACTCAACTGTCCGGCGCGTTCCGAACCGGTTTACGGGGGATATGTGAACGAACGCGGTGAGATCGTACTGTTCGCGAAGGAACTCGCCTACCGCGTCAACTTCAAGCACAACATCTTAAAGCAACGGCCGCCGCTCAATTCCGGTGCCCAGGCGCGTTACGATGCGACTGAAGCCGGCGAGGATTTTGTGTACGCCAATAAGCCCTTCCATCGGCTAAGCCTGCAGCAGATCGAGGAGATTTGCAAAGGCAGCGATTTTAGAGTCGGGTCGAGATTTTAGAAACCGCAGCACGCTTGCAATAGTTTGCTACGTGCTACTTACGTCGGCGATTACGCCTCGTACTCGTGCTGCGCTTGAAACCTTCTTATCGTGTTGTAGGGTCACAAGCACGGCAACAAAACAAGAATCTCAAAGGTGAAAGATTGAGTATGACATTTACAATTATGGCGAAGAGGCCCGCAATCGCGGTCGCTTCGCACGCACGAGCCCCCGACGAACTAGACGACACAGATGTCGCGCAGGGCGGCGGGGTCGAGCGCCCCGCGTGCGACTACAGTATTTTCGGAACGTCTAAGCGCAAGGATTTCATCCTCAAAGTACGTTAGACGTTCCGCTCGGCACTGGAGAACTTAGCGGTAACTTGGTCGGGATGCGAAACAGTCGCGGCAGTAGACCGGCTTATCGCCGCGTGGCTGAAACGGAACCTCTGCCACGCCACCACATTGACTGCAAGTGGCTTTGAACATCTCCCGTTGCTGACCATAGCCGCCGCCGCCTCTCGGGGCGCTCCGGCCGCCGCCCGCTGCTTTGCGAGCAGCGCGGCAATCGCCGCACCGGCTAGGTTTATTCGTGAACCCCTTGCTTGCAAAGAAGTCTTGTTCGTTCGCTGTGAATTGGAACGTTTGTCCGCAATCGACGCAGGTTAGGGTTTCGTCACTGTACATTTGAGCCTCCTCGCCGGCGCGATAGCCTGTAAAACGATGCCTTCCCCTCGTCTATTCGTCTAGCGAAAGTTCGACGTCTACGTGGTCGCCCGGAAAAATCTTGATGTGATGCGCTGTCGGATCGATCGCTCGAAAGGATCGCGCCTAGCGTCGAAAAGAGTTTCTCATAAACCTGCTCCCCGATGCAAGCGTTATTCTCGGCTACTTCGAGCCGCCGAGGCGCGCCATCGCTTGCATGGCAGCGTTCGAGCGAGGACTCGCCGCGAGCTCTGCCTCCAGGGCGGCTCGGGCAACGCCGGCATTCCCCATTTTCATCGCCAGCTCGGCCAACGCCATATGCGGCGAATAATAGTAGACCGTCGGCATCTCAACGCCGCCCGCGAGCCAATCGCCGCGGGTAGCGTCCGCCGATGCCGTCGTCAATAGCCGCAGCGCCCGTGCGTCGTCGTGCTGGTCGAGCGCGATCTGCGCCTGCACCGTTAGGCGCATCGCGTCTTCAATCGCAGCTCGCGCGGGAAACGCCGCCGCCGCGACCGGAATCGTGCCGATGGCTGCTTGCGACTTTGCTGCGTCGCCGAGCTTTGCAAATGCGAGCGCTCGCGCGAACGCAACCGTTGGGTCGGCGCCCTTCACGTTTGGTATGTCGAGGACGGCCGTCCACTCGCCCGCGGCGACCAACGCCCGCGCGAGCAGCGCCGGAATATCGGCGCGCCGAGCGACGGCAACGGCGTCGCGCGCCTGCCCCGTTTGGACCATTGCGTAAAGCAAGAATGCGACGTTGTGGCCGTGATAATAGCGCGGTGCGCTATAGAATCCCGGATGGCAGCAGTCGATCGCGGCGTAATCCATAGCGACGGAGCGCTGCCCAACGTCGAGCGCTTCTTGGTACATGCCCACGTCAAAAAACGTGTGGCCGGGCATGTGCGTTAGGTGCGAATCTTCAGGCGGAAAATCAAAGGCGGCGAGCTGGGTGGCAGCGGTTACCGCTGCCTTCGACTGGTCCGCCATCTGCGCCGCATGAATGTAGAAGTGCAGCAGCCCGACGTGCTTCGGGAACTTTCCGAGGCTAGACTGAAAGTACGGCAACAGTTCGGCGACGGTCTTGGTGTAGGCGGTCCGCCGCGCGACCGACCAGCCCTGACGATTCTCACTGAGATCGCCGACGGCCACGTACAGCGCAGCCTCGGCATACAACGCGGCCGCATCGGGATCGTCGGGGTAGGCATCGGCGATGTGTTTCAATGCATCGCGGTAGGCGGCGAGCAGTGCTGCGGGCGAGGCTTTCGTCTCGTCGTCGAACCGCGCCACCGCCGCGTCGATAAACAACCGATCTTCCGCAGACGCGTTGGCCTCGAGCGCTTTTGCCCGCACGATGGCATAGCGCGCCTGATCGTTTCGATCGTCGGTCGCCGGAACGTTCAGGTTTGGCGCGTCGCTCAGCGCGATGCCCCACCACGCCATCGCCATTTTCGGATCGAGGTCCGCGGCCGTATAGAACTCGTGATTGGCGGCCTCGGGATTGTACGCATAATAATCCAGCAGCCCCCGATCGAACGCGGCCTGTGCCGCGCCATTTGCAGAGACGGCGTGATGGACGATCGGCGCCGGCCGTGATTCGCCGGCTGCGTTCGATTGAGAGATCGCCGCAACCGGCATGCAAGAAAAAGCGACGAATAACAGGACGGTCTTCATAGCGCAGATCCTTCAAGCGAGTTTACGCTCGCTTTCGAGGAAGCGGGAAGGAATCCGCCTGCGAGCCGGATTCGCAGCGACGTCTCTTTAGGGAAGAGCTTCCCAACGTTGCACAAAACGCAAGGCGAAGCGCTCCTCGCGTGAGAGTGAACCCGAGCGCGTCGCGCTCGTCGCGGCGCCGCGCCGGCCTGGAAGGCGCCGCAGGCGCGTATACGTTTCGATAACCGCCGGGTGAACGTAGGCTTTACGGCAGATCGCCGGCGTGTTCCCCAAGCGCGCCGCGACGCACCCGAGCGCCTCGGTAATTCGACGTTTTGCCTCCCCGGAATCGCGGGCAGCCTCCGCGAGCGCCGCGATGCACTGCACCGTTCCAATCCACGTGCGAAAATCCTTAGCCGAAAAATCGTCGCCGGCGACCTCGTGGAGATACGCATTGACCTCGTCCGACGCCACGGAGCTTACCGCGCCGGACTCGTCGATATAGCTAAAGAGCTCCTCACCGGGCAAATCGCGGCAACGTCTAACGATGCCGGCCAACCGCCGATCGTCGAGCGCGATCTTGTGCTCGCGTCCCGTCTTGCCTCGAAAACGAAGACGAACCGTCGAGCCGTTGACCGACGCGTGCCGCGTGCGCAGCGTCGTCAAGCCGAACGAACCGTTCGCGCGGGCGTACTCTTCATTTCCTACGCGCACGCCGGTCGAATCCATGATGGCGACGATCGCGGCCAGTACTTTCCGCCGCGAGAGCCCCGCATTACGGAGGTCTTTCGCCACGGCCTTACGGATTTTGGGCAGAGCGCGTCCGAACGCGACGAGCCGTTGATACTTGGCTTCGTCGCGGACGTCGCGCCCGGTCGCCTGGATGTGTCCGTTCGCGAGCGGTGAGATCCAAACGTGCGTGTAGGCGGGCGGAATCGCCAACGCTTTGATACGCAAAACGTCGCGACGATCGCGCACGAGGCTTCCGTCCGAATAGTAGTAGGCAAAGTGAGATCCGCGGCGCCGGCGGCTGATGCCCGGGTACCGGTCGTCGACATATCGCAGCCCCGCTTCGCGCGCGCTAGCTTCTGAATTCATATAACGTTTTCGGTCGCCCTACTCGCCGGTTCAATACCCGACGCGTCGACCGCTTAAACGCTATCGTCTGGCCGCCGGCGCAGGATTTTTAAAACGGCAACTATCGTATTCCAGTTTCGCGTCGTAACCGCCACGCCCAACGCTCTGTCGATTTGACCGAGGTACGAGATGGTTTTCACGTGCCGCCGATAGGCTCCCAAAACGAATGGCTTTTTGTGGCCGAGGATTTTGACGTACCATTCGTCATTCGACGGAATCCCAAATGGCATTTTTGGTAACGGCCGGCGAACCGGCGCCGTAAGCACGCTTACGAATCGCACGACGTCCGGGGTATCGCCGGCGTCGCCAAAGGAGGCGTTTTCGAGTGCGAGTACGTCGCGCGCATCGCATGCGACGACGTGCGTTTCGAACGGAAGGTGACGCAGAAGTTCGCTCCGGAACTGCTGCGGAAGCCCGGGATTGAAAACGACGAATAGGCCGGTCGCGCCGACGTTGACGACGTCGTATCGTGCAAGCTTTTGCGCGACGAGGGACGGCCGAAATCGGCGGTGGCCGCCGACGTTGGCCCCACGCACGAATACGACGATGGCCATGCGAAGCACGGCTTCCAGGCGTAGACGGCTTTGCCTTTGAACGCGCGGACGTTTGCCTTCACCGATATTCGGCGGGCTATCGCCGAACACGGCGGCAAAGTCTTCAAAACGATCGGCGACACTTTCTGCAGCGCGTTCGAACGCCCCGAAAATCGCGGAGAAGGCGCTCGGCCCCGATCATCCGGGATCGAGGCGACCTTGCAAGAACCGCAGCATCCTCAGACGATAGCCACGCGCGAGGCGCTCGACGATCTTCGTTAACGGCCCCAGTACGATGCCGGGGGATCCGGCGCTACGCCGGTCACGAGCGCGCTTGCCGAAAGATCTGCGGTGTAGCTGTAGAGATACGCGCCGCCCGGGTACGCATACACGTCGATCGAGCCGTGGCCGGCATCGCCGCAGTAAATATGCTGCTGCGGACCGTCGAGGGGACACCAAATCGCCTCGCCCATCAGGTGAGAGGTTGTCGGAGCGCTCGTATAAGGGGGCGCAAAGACGTCGAGCGTCCTGTTCCCCCAGTCGCTGATGATCAAGTTGTCGGCGGCATCGAAGACGGGAACGCCGGGCAAGCGCAAACTCACGCCCGTGAGCTGCGTGCCGGGCATCTTTCCGTGCGGGAACTCGACGACGTTCCCCACGTTCCCGCTCGTAAGGTTAGAGACGAAGACGTTGCCCTTGTTGTCGCTGTTGACTCCGAAGAGCTCCGCGAAGCTGGGATCGGTGAGCGTGCGAAGCTCGTTTCCGGAAGCGTCGTAGACGTGTACCACCGGGGGGCCGCTCATGTTGTTGATGTTCAGGATGTAAATGTTTCCTGAGCGATCGAAGCCGACGTCGGCCGGCTCGCCGTCGGGGTCGGGAATCGTGAGCTCCGCGACGCCGCAGTTCGGCGCGTATTCGGTCGTGTTGAAGGCTTTGCCGTTGGGAATCCAGAGATTGCCTCGTCGATCGATTCGGATGCCGTTGGTCGATGCCGCCGGCTCGCAAACGCTTGGCGGCTTATTCGCTTTGTCTTTCTCCTTGAACCAAAGGATGCTCGTTGCGCCGAACTGCGCGACGGCCACGTGGGCGATGCTCCCCTTCTTAGGAGAGCGCATCCACGACGGCTCGGTCCGATCGCCGGCGAGAGAACCGGCACGATACTGCGTGGCGTTGCGGGTCGCATACTGCGACGCCGGTTCCGGCGCCGAAGCCCCGCCCGAGCATGCAGTCAGAAGCGCCACGCCGAAAACGACCAACGAACGCCGGCCGAGGATTTTCATCCGGCGCGCATTCCGCCGCGCATCATCTTATCCCGTCGCAAGACGAAGGCGTCGTCGCCTCGAAAGAAGCGCGATGGATTCGATGATACTCGCGCTCGCCGCGTATCTCAGCGGCCATTGGAGCTGCACGTCGGGATCGCAGACGTACACTACCGATTGGAGCACGGTCGCCGGCACGCAGTGGCTGCGCGGAACGAATCGGTCGAGCGCGCACGGCGTAAGCTCCCAGAGCGAGGACATGCAGACCTACGATGCGGCGGGTCACCTGTGGCGGATCGTCGACATGGAGCCGGACGGGAGCATGTCAGTGCTCGAGGGCGAATCCTCGGATTCCGATCACATCGCCACCGCGTCGGTTTATCCCGATGCAAGCCAGCGCGTTCGGTACGACAAGGTCTCCAGCGATCGCTACACGCTGACCTTCGACTTCGTTATAAAGGGCAAGAGCCAGCACTGGGTCGATACCTGCTCGCGCGTGTAGGGAGCCCCGCGCTTAAGGAAACCTCGTCCTGGCGGCCGCAATGCGCGAATCGCGCGCCTCGCTATGCGCCGCGAAGCAGCGTGTCGGGCGTGATCGGCAGATCGCGAACGCGCACTCCAGTCGCGTGGTAAACGGCGTTGGCGACCGCGGCCGCCGCACCGGTGATGCCGACTTCGCCGATGCCTTTTACATGCGCCGGGTTGATATGCGGATCGTCCTCTTCGAGCACGATAACCTCGGGATTGGGAATGTCGGCGTTGGTCGGGACGAGATAGTCGCTGAGGTTCGCATTCATAATGCGGGCGGTACGCGCGTCGAATCGCGTCCTCTCAAAGAGCGCCATGCTGATGCCCCAGACGATTCCGCCGACGAACTGACTATTCGCGGTCTTCGCGTTGAGAATTCGCCCGCCGTCGAAGGCGCCGACGAAACGCGTCACGCGCACTTCGAGCGTATCGGGATCGACGGTGATTTGCGCGAACTGCGCGCCGAAGGCTTGCGTCGCATAGGTCTCGTCGTCGTCGTCGGGTTCTTCGGCGACTTCAAGGGCAATGCCGCCGGGCGGTATCGTGCCGCCGCGCGCGGCGAGCTCGTCTCGCAGCGAGGTTGCCGCCTTGACCACCACCGAACCGACGCTTCCCGATGTCTGCGATCCCGCGGCTAGTGGAGCCTCGGGCAAATTCGTGTCGCCGAACTCAAAACGAACCCGCTCGAACGGCACTTCGAGAATCTCGGCGGCGAGCTGCGCGTACACGGTCGGCGAGCCGCAGCCCTGCTCGATCGTTCCGCAGGCAACGACCACGCTTCCGTCGGGATTGGCGTGAATGCGCGCTTTCGCCCCCGTGCGATGAGTGTTGCGCGAAGCGGTCGCCATGCCGAGTCCGACCAGCATGCGGCCATCGGTCATCGAGCGCGGGCGCGCGATGCGGCGCCTCCAATCGAATCGTTCGGCGGCGCGCGCGTAGCATTGCCGCAAGTGCTTGCTGCTGTAGGGCTTGCCGGAGTCGGGCTGACGTTCCGAATAGTTGCGCAGCCGCAGCTCCAAGGGATCCATGCCGAGCTCGTAGGCGAGCTCGTCCATTGCCGATTCCATCGCGAACGAGCCCGTGGATTCGCCGGGGCCGCGCTGGTAGGTGGGCTTGCTGATGTTCAGTCGCGGCAGCGCGTGCGACATGCCGTAGTTTTCGACCGCATAGAGATCGCGGCTAAAAACGCCGCACGGCTCGACGAACTCGTCGGATACGCTGGTCTCGCTCAGCACGTCGTGCCGAACGCTCAAGAGGGTCCCGTCGCGCCGCGCTCCAAGCGCGACGCGTTGCTCGGTTTGTGGGCGATGGCCTACCCATCCGAACATCTGGGGGCGCGTGACGAGAAGCTTGACCGGCTTCTGCACGAGCTTGGCAGCCATTGCGGCCAGGGCGACGTGCGACCACGGCTGCCCTTTTGAGCCGAACGCTCCTCCGACGTACGGAACGATCACTCGGATTTGCTCGGCGCCGATTCCGAAGACTTTCGCGACGCGGCGCTGCACGCCAAAGGCCCATTGACTCGAGTCGTGCAGCGTCAAGCGATCCCCGTTCCACTGCGCGACGGTTCCGTGCGTTTCTATCGGATTGTGATGCTCGGTCGGCGTTCGGTACGTCTGCGAGATTTGCGCGGGTGCCGCCGCGAACGCGCTCTCGGGATCCCCGCGCCGGTGGGTCGCCGGTTCGCCGAAGATATCGCTGGGAACGTAGCGCGGCGCTGCATCGAAGTTGGTTTGCGGCTGCTCGGTCTCATAGTGCACGCGAATCAGTTGGGCGCCGTGCATCGCCTCTTCGGAGGTTTGGGCGATCACCACGGCGACGGGCTGCCGGTCGAACTCGATGCGGTCGTCTTGAAGCAAAAAGAGCAGCGAGTCGTTTGCCGAGGTCTTTCCCTGGTTTACGCGCGGTGCGTTGCGATGCGTCATGATCGCGACCACACCGGCCGCCGCGCCGGCCTGCGTCTCGTCGAGATCCACGATTCTGCCGCGGGCGATCGTGCTCGGTACGACGACGGCATGAAGCATATCCGGCATGGAGACGTCCGGCGTGTACAGCGCCCGGCCCGTCACCTTCGCGGGACCTTCGACGCGATCGCGCGGCGCGCCGATCAGCGGCTGGCTCACGTCGCCGCGATCTCCAGCGCCCGCACGAGCGTGCGCTTCGCTAGCGCAATCTTGTAATCGTTGGCGCCTCGGCCGCGCGCTCCGGCCAACGCCGCGTCCGCCGCGAGTCCGAAGCCCGCGCGCGTTGCCGGCGCACCGCTCAGAAGCCGCTCGGCCTCGCTCGAACGCCACGGAATCGTCGCGACGCCGCCCAACGCCACGCGCGCTTGCCGTATCGTCTTCCCGCTTAGGTCGAGCGCGACGGCGGCCGAAGCGAGCGCGAAATCGTATTGCGCGCGGTCGCGCACTTTGAGATACGTCGAACTGCTTCCGTAACTTAGCAGCGGCAACGATACCGCCACGATGAGTTCTCCGGGTTCGAGCGAGGTTTCGACCTGCGGCGTGTCGCCTGGTAAGCGATAGAAATCGCGCAGCGCGATCTGCCGATTGCCGGAGAGTCCGGCAACGTAAATCGTTGCGTCGAGTGCCGCGAGCGCCACGGCGAGATCCGAGGCGTGCGTCGCAATGCAATGCTCGCTCGTCCCGAGCACCGCTTCGCGGCGATTCTCCCCTTCCAAGGCGCCGCAACCGCTCTTGGGCGCGCGTTTGTTGCACGGCGTTGCGACGTCGCGAAAGTACGGGCAGCGCGTCCGTTGCAGCAGATTGCCGCCGATCGTCGCCATGTTGCGCAGTTGCGGCGAGGCGCTCTGTTCCAGCGCGATTGCGACCATGGGGAGCCGCGCGCGCACGTGCTCGTTCGCCGCAACGTCGCTCAAACGCGCGAGCGCGCCGATCCTAATGGCATCGCCGGTCAGGTCGATGGTGGCGAGCGGAAGTGCGTTAATGTCGATGAGGAGAGGCGGCGTCTCGACCTCGATCCTCATCAGATCGAGGATGTTGGTCCCGCCGGCGATGTAGCGCGCGCGTCGGTCGCCCGCAAAATCCGTCAATGCGCCCGAAGGACTGGCCGCCTTGGAGTATCGGAACGGCGTCACGACGCTTTCGCCGCCTCGAGCAGTGCGTCCACAATGTGCGGATAACAGCCGCACCGGCAGATGTTACCGCTCATCTCGGTGCGAATGCTCTCGCGTTCGAGCTTCTTACCTTCGTTGAGAAGCGCGACGGCGGAGACGATCTGTCCCGGCGTGCAGAAGCCGCATTGAAATCCGTCGTGGGTGATGAAAGCGCGCTGGACGGGGTGAAGCGCGCCGTTCTGCGCGATTCCCTCGATGGTGACGATGCGGTCGCCGGCGTGCATCACCGCGAGCGTCAAGCACGAATCGATTCGCCGTCCATTCACCATAACGGTGCACGCACCGCAAGCTCCCTGATCGCAGCCCTTCTTGGTGCCGGTAAGGCCGAGGTGGTCCCGGAGCGCGTCGAGCAGCGTGACGCGCGGCTCGAGCGTCAGCGTTCGTTCGATGCCGTTAACGTTCAGCGTGACGACGCGCGCGGCAGCCGTCGCCTCGGTGGGATCGTTTGGATGCATGACCGGTAACCTTCGCGCTGCAGCTCTAAAATGCACGCCGACCTCTGCCGCGAGCGTGGAAATTGCGGCATGGAAGAAAAATCGGCGGCGACTCAACACACGATAGATCTTCCCGAAATCGGCATCGGTCAGCGGGCGAGCGCACGGCGTCGCGAATACCCATGTCCAATGCGGCGTCTGCCGATCGTTATCTTCGGGCGCCTCGCGCCATGACGAACTGGCCCGCTTCATTGCGGACCTGCGCGTTGCGGCCCCTGCGGCTAACCTTGGCGACCGAACTGGGCGCGCAACTCGTCCTTGGCTCGTGACAGGACGTCGCGACGCGTCTGCGAGAGGTTCTTGCCTGCGCGGTTGATGTAGAAGGTCAGCATCGACATTGCGGATCGATAGGGGTCGCTTTTGCGCCGCGTGCTATGCTCGGCCGAGCGCTTGAGCGAACGTGCGATCGCCTTCGGATCCGTACCGGCAAAGACGTCAGGCTCGAGGTCGAGGGCATTGCTCGTTTTAGTCACCCGCTGCGACCAGCGTTCGATGGTCGTCCGTTTCTTCTTCGCTGCGCTCACTGGCGTCAAGTCGCGCGGCGCCGCTTTCGAGTCGCGGCCGCTTTGCTTGCTCCGCTCTTCGCGGCGCCCGTCCGCTTGCGGGTTGCCGCCGCCTTTCGAGCGGTTGCCTTTCGGTTGGGTTGCGGATGTACCCCGACGTCTTCCCACGACGATTCGGAGATATCCACCCCGTAGTATGCAGCGGCTTTCTTAATGTTCGCAAACGCAAGCGTGCGAGCGGTGTCCGAAACGCCGGTCACCTGATCCAACCGAGCGATGGCATTGCGAACGTGGCGCGCGTCGGTGAGCGGCTCTTTGCGCTCCTTTGGAAAGGCGTAGACGCTGTCGGGCAGATCGCTCTGCCGCGTCAGGCGCCCGTGCTTCTCGTGAGGCTTCCAAGTGCTTCTCATGGAGGCATCATACCCAACATCGGGGATGCTTCAAGGCTTCGCAGCAAATCGAGCGGCGAATCGTAGATGGCATCGGCATCGCAAAGGTCAGCATCGCTCCACCCCCCGCAGCGCAGAGCGATGACGGCGACCCCAGCCCGGCGCGAACCTTGGATGTCGTAGGGGGTGTCGCCGATGTAGATGCTTCGTCGCGCCGAAGCCCAGCCTTCGACAGCCCCCGTTCGATAATATCGGCGTCGGGCTTCGAGCGTTCCGCATCGTCTGACGTCGCCGCCAGATCGATCCCGTCAGCGATCTCACCGGCTTGAAGAATCGCGTCGAGCTCGCGACGCTTCGCCGAGGTGGCGGCAACCCGCAAAAGCGATCGCGACTTAAAAAAGGCGAGCAAGGCCCGGGCTCCAGGTTGAGGCTTCACCCGTGGGAGATAGATCGAGAGAAATATTTGCCGGCTCAAACGCGCGATGGACGATCCCGGCTTTGTTTTGTCGTCGAGACGCTTGTCGACTCGCGGCAAGATCTTATCCCCACCCATACCGATCCAGCCTCGAATGTCGGCCCAGGGTACGTGGTAACCGAAGCGTTCCAACGCCTCGGACCAGGCTTGCGCGTGTTCGTCGTTGCTGCGCACGAGCGTGCCGTCGATGTCCAACAATACCGCCTTGAGCACGTGGAGCGCTTACCCAGAATCGCCGCGAGCCCGTACGTTTTGTCTCCGCGCTAAGCGGGAAGCATTAGACGCGTAAAAACCTGCTGCTCCAAGGGAGTGGCGGGTAAGCCGGTCGCGGTTCAGTCGTTCGCAAGGTGCGGTGAATATTTGTCATGGAATCGTACGTCATACGGCTCGAAGGTGAGTTCGATCTATCCGAGCGGCATCGTCTGGCCGACGCTTTTGCGGTGCCGAGTTCGGCGCCGATCGTCGTTCTCGATTTAAGCCGAGCAACGTACGTCGATTCGATCTTCCTCAAGCATTTGATCGTGCTGGATACCGCGACGAGGCTGCGCCGCGCGCGCCTGTTCGTCGTCGGGCCTTCTCCGGCGCTCCGGCGGCTCTTTGCGATCTGTAAGCTCGACGAGTCGTTCGTGGTTCGTAACTCGCTCGACGAAGTAGACGGCGTCGATCCCGCGCGCCTTCGCCGGCTCACGCTCATCGCTCGATCCTAACGAGCGGCATTCTCCAAATCCACGAGCAACGCCGAATGATCGGAGAGGCGGTCCAAGCGAAAGAGATGGTCGTACTCGGCCGACTCGAGTTTCGGCAGAAGCGCCGGCGAGAGAAAGGCCTTGTCGATTCGCCACCCCGCTTGGCTGCGATACTCCGGATCTCGCCGGAACGGATACCAGCTAAACTCATATCGGCCGGGATGGAGGTACGCCCACGCTTCGGTCCATTCCAGTTCGAGCTCTTGGTAAAGATCCGCGGTACTGAACTCGTCGCGCAGTCTTCCGGCTCGGACGTTTATTTCGATGTCGGTCTCGTTGCGGCCGGAGTTAAAGTCGCCGATGCAGATCGCCGCTTGGCCGGCGTCGTTATGATGCTTCGCCGCCGCGATTAGGCATCGCAGATGCGGCCGCTTTCGGTCCTGTCCAGGCAGATAGACTCCATAGAGACTTAATGAATCCATTTGCGCCTGCAACACGGCGTTCGGATACTCGTCGGCAGAAAGCCCAAAAGGATTTTGCAGCGCCGTGAACGGCTCGGCCGACGCGATCAGAACGCCATTGCCGCGTCCCGCGCCCGTGAACGCCTGATGATCCAGACCGATGCGCCGCAGTTCGTCGCGCAGCATCCCCCCGGCCCGCGTATCTCGATACTCGGAAAACACCGCAACCTCGGCGTCGAGGTGTGCGATTCGGCGCGCGATCGGCGGGATTGTCGTGGCGTTGCCGCCGGCGCGAAGATTGAGCGCTAGAATTCGCATCGCTGAGGCGCTACGGCACGGGGCTTCGCTTGCCTCTCGCCGACTTTCGTTCGCCGCTCGACGGGCGACCGCACACCGCGGCGTGCGCCGGAACGGCAAGGACGCCCCAATCGTCGGCCCTACGAGATATACCCATGGGTTTGGAGCTGGCCGATCGGCTGCCAACGAGTCGCCCGCTCCTGGGCGCCTTCGTTTGAGGCTATTTCCGCGGGGGTACCAAAGCCCATCATGTACGATCTGAAAAAAAAGCGAGTCGCCGCAATCGCGACGGATGGTTTTGAAGAACGCGAGCTGACGGAGCCGGTGAAAGCGCTGCGCGATGCGGGCGCCCTGGTCGTGATCGTATCCACCAAAGGCGAGCCGATCCAGGCGTTTCAACACCAGCAGCCCTCGATCAAAGTCGCCGTCGATACCACGTTCGATCGCACCTCTCCCGACGAGTACGATGCCGTGCTGCTTCCGGGCGGCGCGTTGAACGCCGATGCCATGCGAACCGAGCCGATGGCGCAGGAGTTCGTGCGCGATATGGATCGGCGAGGCAAACCGATGGCAGTGATTTGTCATGCTCCGTGGCTGTTGGTTTCGGCCGGTCTCGCGAAGGGACGGACGCTGACGAGTTGGCCGACGATTGCCGACGACATACGCAACGCCGGCGCCGAGTGGGTCGATCGCGAGGTCGTCGTCGATCGAAATCTGGTTACGAGCCGAGGCCCCAAAGATCTCCCTGCGTTCAACAAAGCCATGCTCGGCCTGTTGGCCGGAGGGTAACGTCTCGCAGCGCCGGGCCGCTCCGCCGAGCGGCACCTGAACGGAGCTTCAACCGAGCGAGGGCAGCATCGGTGCCGCGCGGAACCCTCCGACGCCAAGAAGGAGCACCGCTATGAACGCTTTCTCGGGGTCGCTGCGCGCTTTCGTCTGCGCGGGTATCGCGCTTTCAATCGTTGCCGGCTGCGGCGGATCGCAGAACCAAACGAGCTCGCTCGTGCCGAACCAAAACGCCTCAGTTGGCAGGCTCGGCGCTCAAGTCTCAGCGATGGCTCCCGACGCCGCGACGAGGGATCTGCTCTACGTCGCGCACGCCGCCGATGGCAGCGTCTCCGTCTATTCGTATCCTGAGGGCAAACTGGAAGGGCGCCTGGACAGCGTGCGAGCCGACGGCCTGTGCTCCGACACCAACGGTGACGTCTTCATTCCGGAAGGGAACCAAGTGCTCGAGTACGCGCACAACGGTATGCGACCGATGGCGACGTTGCGCGGCTCGCTCGGCGGCGCGTTCCAATTCTGCTCGGTCGATCCTAAAACCGGCAACCTCGCCGTTTCGGGAGGCGAGTATCCGCATTTGGGCGTGGCGATCTACGCCGCTGCTAAGGGTGCTCCGCAGCTCTATAAACCGTCGAGTCCCAAGAGCGGCTATTGGTCGTCAGCCTACGATAGCGATGGGAACCTCTTCGTCGAGCGCTTTACTCGCGAGCGAGGCAAGCATCTTGCGATCGATCTGCTCGAACTCCCGAAGGGCGGAGTGCAATTTGCCGGCGTGGCGTGGACTGGTACGCGCCCGTCACGGCTCGGCTCCATCCAATGGGACGGCGCGCACCTCGCGGTGGAAACGCCGAGCAGCACGGCCGGGTCGGCAATGGTCTACCGCTATGCCGTAAGTTCCGGGCGCGCCGCGTTCGTTGACGAGACTGCGCTCCAGGGCGCCGGGAATCCGGCGCAGCTTTGGATACACGGGGGGCAGATCGTCGTGCCCAACGCGGGAGGCGTGCAGCTCTTTGCCTATCCCGCCGGCGGCGCGCCGTCGAACGCGATCAAGGACACTCGCGAGCCCGCGGCCGTAACCGTGAGCCTCGCGCCGCAAGCCAAGTTCGCGATCACAACCTATCACTACGACAATCTGCGCACCGGCTGGAACGATAACGAGTCGACGCTCTCGGCGAAGAACGTCAAGAGTGGATCCTTTGGCCTTCTGCACACCGTGACGCTCGACGACCAAGTCGACGTCCAACCGCTGGTCGTACCCGGGGAAACGACCACTCGCGGTACGTCGCCGGGCAAGCACGACGTCGCGTACGTCGAGACCGAGAACGATACCGTGTACGCGATCGACGCGTCGACCGGAACGGTGCTCTTCAGTCAGAGTTTGGGCACGCCGGTCCAGACGCCATTGGGTTGCAACAACAACGGACCGAACGTCGGCATCGATGGGACGCCGGTCATCGACCTTGCGGCCAACGTGATGTACGTCATCGCCTACGACACCGAAAGCAGCGTTCCGACCTACCGGATCCACGAGCTCAGTCTCGCCGATCTTTCCGACGTGGTGCCGTCGGTCGTGGTCGCGGCATCGCACAAACTGACCAATGGCACGACCTATACCTTCAACGCGACGTACCAGCGCCAACGTCCCGGCCTGCTGGAAGCCAACGGAAATGTTTACGCCGGATTCGGCAGCTTCTGCGACTTCAGCGCGTCGGTCTCGCGCGGCTGGCTCCTCGGTTGGCAGACGGGTTCGCTCGCGCCGTTGGCGGCGAACCAACTCAATGACAGCCTCGCGACCTCACCCGACGACTTCTTCTTGTCGTCAATTTGGATGTCGGGATACGGCGTTGCGGCCGATCCGACCGGCAACCTTTACTTTGTCACCGGCAACTCGGATCCGGGAACGTATACCGGCGATACGAACATTCAGGAGAGCGTCGTAAAGGTGAGCGCCGACCTCACGCAGCTGCTGAGCGTCTTTACGCCGTCGAATCAAGAACGGCTCGACCAAGGCGACGTCGACTTCGGATCGGGCGGCGTGATGCTGCTGCCCACACTGGGCTCGTCGGTCCCGTCGCTCGCCGCCGCGGCCGGCAAGAACGGCACCATGTTCTTGCTCAATCAAAGCAATCTGGGCGGTTACAATCCGAGCGGTCCAAACAACGATCTCGATGCCAAACCGATCGGCGGCTGCTGGTGCGGCCAGTCGTATTTCGGTGTCTCGAAGAACTCCAACCCGCATATCGTTGCCAGCGGCGGCAACACCGTGACTCTATGGCGAGTTAAGACGTCGCCCACGGTCAAGCTGGTTCTCAAGGGATCCTCGGCCAGATTACCCGGCGCGCAAGATCCCGGCTTCTTCACGACCGTTTCTTCGAACGGAACCAAGCGCGGTGCGATCATTTGGGCACTGGCGCGGCCGCAGTACGTTCCCGGAAACATCACGCTCTTCGCGATTTCGTCCGAACCCGCAAGCGGATCGCTTCCGACACTCTGGCAGGGAACGGCCGGATCTTGGGCTACATCCAACGGAAATGCGAACCTGGTTCCGGTCGTTGCGAACGGAAAGGTGTTCGTTGCGAGCTATAAGCAGCTCGACATCTTTGGGTTGGGCGGCACTCTAGCGAAAGCCGGAACTCCGCACGCGCCGGCCTTCCATCCGACGAGCGCCGCGCCAAACGAGGTCACGGGAACGCTGTTGGCCGCCAGCGGCTCTTCACTGACGTTGCGAACGCGTACCGGGACGATCGTCCGGGTCGATGCGTCGGGCGCCTTGCGTCAGGAGCGCAGCGGCGATTTGGTCGTGGGCGAACCGTTCAACGTACGAGGAAAGTACGACGCGGCGCGCGTTCTGCACGCGGTCGCGATCGTGCGGGCAAAGCCCTCGGAATCGACTTGGCTCCCCGACCGCTAGCTATCTCGGCCGACGAACTGCAGCGGCGTCTCGAAAGCGGCGCCGCGCCGTTCATGCTCGACGTGCGCGAGCACGAGGAGATGGCCGACGGTCGAATCGCCGGCTCGGTGAATATTCCGATGCGCGAAGTGGGGAATCGATTGAGCGATCTTCCCACCGACCGCGACATCGTCGTGATCTGTCATCTTGGCGGGCGTAGCGAGCTCGTCACGCGACGGCTGAACGCGCTTGGCTACGAACGCGCGATCAATCTCGAGGGCGGCATGGAGGCGTGGCTCGCGCGATCATTGGGTTAATACCTGGTGCACGAACGAGATGGCGATCGATCCTTCGCCGACCGCCGATGCCACGCGTTTGACGCTGCCGCCTCGCGCGTCGCCGACCGCGAACACGCCGGGTAAGCTCGTTTCGAGCAGGTAAGGCGACCGTGCCGGCGGCCACCCCGCCGCCGCTAACTCGTCAACGCTCAGCGTAGGGCCGGTACTCACGAAACCACGCTCGTCGCGCTGCAGGCACCCGGCGAGCCAGTCCGTGTTCGGTTCCGCCCCCGTCATCATGAAGAGATGACGAATGGCGTATTCTTCCGTCGCGCCCGTTGCACTATTCCTCCAGCGAACCCCGCTCAGCTGTTCGTCGCCCAGCAGCTCGACGATCTCCGTGTGCGTGAGCAGCGTAATGTTCGCCGTTTCCTCGATCCGGCGGGTAAGATAGCGCGACATGCTCTCCGCCAAACCTCCGGATCGCACCAAAACGTACACGCGCGAAGCGGTCCCCGAAAGAAAGACCGCGGCTTGACCCGCCGAGTTTCCCCCGCCCACGACGACGACGTCTTCACCGTCGCAGAGCTGCGCCTCGACAAAGGTGGCCGCATAATACACGCCGTTTCCCTCAAAGCGATCGAGTCGTTCCAAGTCCGGGCGCCGATACTGAGCGCCGCTGGCGATGACGATCGTTCGGGTGCGCACCGAGCCGCCGCTTTCTAGGTGCACGCGGTAGGGCCGGCCATCGCATTCCAATCGCACGGCACGGTCGAAGAGCAGCTCCGCGCCGAATTTCTCGGCTTGCGCGTACGCTCGCGCGGCGAGTTCTTGTCCCGATACGCCGGTCGGGAATCCCAGGTAGTTCTCGATACGAGAACTCGAACCGGCTTGGCCGCCGGGCGCGTTCGTCTCGATCACGAGCACGTCCAAGCCTTCCGACGCGCCGTAAACTGCCGCCGCCAGGCCGCCCGGCCCCGCGCCGACGACCACGACGTCCCGCACGTGCGTCTGGTCGATCGACTCGTTGAATCCCAAACAGCCGGCGACCTCGCGATTCGACGGATTGCGCAAGACGTGCGTGCCGCGGCAGATGACGACGGGAATCTCCCCCGCGCCGATCCCAAACGTCGTCATGACGTGCTCCACGTCCGGGTCGCGCTCGAGATCTACATACGAATATGGGTGGCTGTTGCGCATCAAAAACTCTTTGATGCGCAACGTATCGGCGGAGTGCGTGGAACCTATGAGCACCACGTCGCCGATGTTTCCGCGTACGAAGCTGACGCGCCGCAATATAAAGGCGCGCATCGCGATATCGCCGATCTCCGTGTCGCCTTGCACGAGCGCCGTCAACTGTTGATGATCGACCTCGATGATTTCGCCCGGTTTCGACGCCGTCGTGCGAAAGAGCGCTCGCCGTCCGGTGAGCGTATTGATCTCTCCGGAGAACTGTCCCCGCCCCGAGAGCGTCACCAGCCGTCGCCCGCGCTCCGTCGGCCGCGAAATCGTCAGCTCGGCCGTTAGGATCACGAAGAACGGCACCGTCGCGTCGCCCTGCTCGATGAGGACCTCGCCCTCGGTCACGCTGCGCGATTTACCGCGGGCTCGCACGCGCTCGATCTGCGCGTCGGAAAGCGTTGGGAAGACCTGCTCGCGCGGTGCGACGAGCGGAACCTCGGCGAAGCTCACGGCGTTAAGGTTTGGTCGTCCAGACCTGACTCGAGATCATCCATTTTGCAGCTCCGTTATGAAACGTATACGTCATCGTTCCCGACTCGGCGAACGGTTTGCCGTTGAGCGTTCCGACGATCGTCATCGGCTCGATCAGATAAGCGTCGCTCGCCGACTGGCGGAACTCGCTGATGCGAATGTTGATCGCTTTGAGGCCCGTCAGCTTCATGCGCTTCGTTACGTTGGAAACAACGCTCCACCACGCCGCACCGGCATTGGCGCCGCGCCAGGTGAACGGCGCGTTCTCGTCAACCACGACGGCGTCGCTCGTATAGATGCCGGCGAGTCCCGACGCATCGCCGGTATCGGCGGCATGGAGAACTGCGTTGGCGAGTTTGAGAATCGGTTGGGGCGGCACGTTCGGCGCGGCGAGCACGAGCGCGGGTGTAAACCCGAGGGCGAGGAAAGCGGCAATCGTTCGTAGTTTCACGCGGTCTCCAATACTCGAGCGGCAAGGTATTCGGCGCGGGTTTCGCCGCATGGCGGCGAGTCCTTCACGGCATGCCGATCAAAGAGGTAGTCGTCGCGCCCGGAGGGCAACTACGGGTTCGATGCGGGATTCGGGGCCGAGCGGTCCGGTAACGTTTCTCTTCTCCGACATCGAAGGCAGCACCGAGCGCTGGGAGCGCGATCCAGCCGCGATGGCCGCAGCGCTCGCGCGCCATAACGAGCTGCTCCGCAGCGCCATCGAGACGCATGCCGGCTACGTTTTCAAGGTCGTCGGCGACGCCTTTTGCGCCGCATTTGCGGGAGCGCCCGATGCCGTAGCGGCCGCACTAGGCGCGCAGCGTGCGCTCGCGGCCGAAGATTTCTCCGCGGTCGGCGGACTTCGCGTCCGCATCGCGCTCCACACCGGACACGCGCACGAGCGCGACGGCGATTACCTCGGGCCGACGCTCAATCGCATCGCGCGGCTGGTCGCAATCGGGCACGGCGGACAGATTCTGATCTCGGGCGTCACTGCGAAGCTGCTGCAGGATGAGGTTCCCGCCGACAGCGTCCTTCGCGATCTCGGCGCACACCGGCTCAAGGATCTCGCGCGGCCGGAGCACGTCTTTGCGCTCGCGGCTCCCGACCTGCTCGATAAGTTTCCCCCGCTGCGATCGCTCGACTATTTCCCGAACAATCTTCCCCAACAGCTCACGTCGTTCGTCGGCCGCGCCGGCGCCGTCGCCGAAATCGAAGCGCTGCTGCAGGATCATCGTCTGGTCACGATCGCGGGCACGGGCGGCGCCGGCAAGACGCGCTGCGCGATCCAAGCCGGAGCCGACCTGCTCGAACGGTTCGCCGACGGCGTCTGGATGGTCGAGCTCGCGCCGATCTCGGATCCGGCGCTCGTTGCGACGGCAATCGCGCAAGTTCTCGGCGTGCGCGACGTAGGCAGCGAGGATCTGCTCGCGACGCTCGTGACGCACCTCGAGCAGCGGCAGTTGCTGCTGATCTTCGATAATTCGCGAGCACGTCATCGACGAGGCGCGCCGTGTCGTGGCCGCGATGCTGCGCGCGTGCCCCGGCGTCCGCCTTCTTGCGACGAGCCGTGAGGCGCTCGGAATCGCCGGCGAGCGCATCTTCCGCATCCCGTCGCTCGACCTTCAGGATGCGGTCGACCTGTTCGTGGATCGCGCGCGGGCGATCGAGGCGCAGTTCGAGCTCAGCGACGAAAACGCGCCGTTCGTTACCGAGATCTGCCGCCGCCTCGACGGCATTCCGCTTGCGGTCGAACTCGCGGCCGCGCGGATCAAGCTGCTCTCGCCGCGCCAGCTCACGCAGCGGCTCGACGCGCGGTTTCGTCTGCTGACCGGGGGCGACAAGAGCGTGCTGCCGCGTCAGCAAACCCTGCGCGCGACGATCGACTGGAGCTTCGATCTGCTCGAGGAGCGCGCGCGCGCGATGCTGCGCAAACTCTCGATCTTCGCCGGCGGGTGGACGCTCGAAGCGGCCGCATCCGTCTGCGCCGGCGAAGCCGACGAGTGGGAGTCGCTCGAACTGCTCGCGTCGCTCGTGGACAAATCGCTGGTCGCCGTAGAGCCGGCCGGCGAAGAGCGCCGCTACGATCTGCTCGTTTCAATTCGCGAATACGGCCGCGAACGACTCGCCGAAAGGGGCGAAGTCGAGGCCACGGCTACGCAGCACGCGCGCTTTTACGCGGACTTCGTGCAGGCGCTCGCGCCGTTGGTCGCCGAGCTCGAAGATGCGCAATGGCGAACGCTGCTCGCGAGCGAACTCGATAACGTCCGGGCTGCGATCGATTGGACCGTCGTACAAGGCCACGATCCCGCGGTCGGGTTGCAGCTCCTCGCCGACATTGAGTGGCCGGAACGGATCGTCCCGCCGCACGAGGCCGTGCGATGGTACGATGCGGCGCTCGCACGCGAGGATGCGATGCCGAGCGATCTGGTTCACGCGCGATTGCTGCGGCACGGCGTGATTTTGGGTTGGTTGACCGGACGCGCCACCGCGGACCGCGAGCGCCACGCGCTTCGCGCCGTTGACGTCGCGCGCCGAAGCGGCGATGCCGATGAGATCGCGCGAGCGCTCGGAAACCTCGGCGCGATCTATGGCACCGCCGGGCGGTTCGATGACGCCGAGCGTCGCTTCGCGCAAGCGTCGCAAACCTCGGAGCGGCTCTCGCGTCTTGCGACCAACGCCGTGCTTCGAATGTGGGCCGTCAGCAATCTTCAAGGCGGCGATCTCGAAAATGCACGTCGGCGGTTCTCCGAAGTGGCGAGTTTGGAGCGTCCCGGGAGTGAAGCTCATGCCAGCGCCTTGCTCAATCTCGGCGAGCTCGAGTATGCCGCCGGCAACGTCGAGGCGGCACGCGACGCCGCGCGCCGCGCGCGCGCGTCGTATGCGAGCCTCAACTCCGTCTACACCGCGCTCGTGCTCTCGAATCTTGCGGCCTATGCCATGGAAGCGGGCGACCTCGACGAAGCGCGCGCGAATCTGCGCGACGCGCTCGAGCTGCAGCAAAAGACAACAGGCGACCGATGGCTCGCTAGCTTAATTCAGCATCATGCGCTGCTCGGGGCGCTCGTCGCCGACCACGAACGGGCCGTCCCGCTGGCCGGCTTCTCCGAAGCGCTCTACGCCGCGCGCGGCGAGGCGCGCCAATTTACCGAGCGCCGCGGACACGAGCGCCTCATGGCGGCGCTCGCGGAGGCGCTCTCGGCGGATGAGATCGCGAGCCGGCTCGAACTCGGCGCTCGCCTAACCAAACAGGAGGCGCTCGCCCGTGCGCTGGCGATATACGGAGAGCATGTCAGAGAGTAAAACTGAAGCAGCCGCTGCGCTCCAAGCGCACGCCGCCGCGGTCGACGCGCTCCATCAAAAGCTTGCAGCGCTTCCCGGATGCGATACCGCGCGCCTCGCGGTTGCGGTCGCGAAATACAAGGCTGCGGGTCAGACGTTTGAAGACGACGCCCTGGAGTGCGTCGTCCACTAGCCTAGCCCCCTAGGACGCGTTCGATCGCATCGCCGATCGGTACGCCGAGGCCCGTACAGGGATTCCATCCCGGTCCGCACTGATACCGATCGTTTCCACCCGCGAGCACGAACGCGAGAACTTCCGGCGCGCCGTACAGTAGCGGCGCGAAAAATCCAGCCGGCTTTCCGATGCGCTGATTGATCCGCGCGGTCAGTGCCGCCCACATCGGCGCCGCCGCGCTCGTGCCGCCGAGTGCGACCGGCGCGCCTTCCACAAACACGGTATAGCCAGGGTTCACTTGCGCGGCGACGTCGGGAACTCCGCGTCCCAACAGCCCCGCCTTCTGCCACGGCGGAGCGGAAAACGCCGCACTATATCCGCCGCCGCTATTCGCCCAACCACTCTCGATCGCGTTGCCGGGACCGGAAAGAATCGTCCCCCCGCAGGCGTGCGCGAACGGGCTGGATGCCGGTGCCAACACGTGCGGTTGACCGGCGGCGTCGACTTGGGCGCCGTGATCGCCCGACGCGCAGAAGATCGTCACGCCGAGAAGCGCCGCAACGGTGAAGAGCTCGTCGAGAACCTTGAGCGCGACCGGCGTCCAGAGTTGCTCGGCGTAACCGAAGCTGATCGAGAGCACCGACGGGGAGTGCTCTTCGTCGAAGAGCGCGCAGCGAATGCCGTCGAGCACGCCGCGCTCGTCATCGGGGGTCGCATACACAACGATTTGCGCGCCCGGCGCGAGCGCACCGATCACCTGGGTGTCGATCGCGGATTCTAGATCCTTCGCCGTCTCGATCTCGTGAGTGAGCTCGGCATTATCTACGCGCTTGACCGCCGGCGTCTTCGCCGCTATGCCTTGCGCCCGCATGCACTTGCTGAAGTCGTCGAGGTTAAACGCGCCGCGCATCTGCAGCACGCCGACCGTTTGGCCCGATCCATCAGCGTCTGGCAGGCGATACCGCGCGACGATGTCGCCGGCGCGCAGCGGCGTGGCGTTGCTGTGCACCGGACCGACGGCGTGCGAACGCGGCCACTGATGGATGCCGAACGGCCCGCGCAGAATTCGGCGCGAGCTCGGGCGGCGCATGCAGCGCGCCCGAGCGATGCCGGAAGCGGCGCTTGTCGGCGAGCGCGTAGATCCCGGCGGTTGCCCCGAATGCGTCAACGAACTTTTGTACCGGCGCGCTCATGACGACCGAGCGCCAGTGCTGCGCGACGATCTCGATGCCGTGAGCCGCGCAGTACCGTCGCAGCACGTCCACGTCGGCGGGATCGGCGTCGGTCTGCGCGATCAACGTCGCGCGGTCGACGTACGTGCGCTTCGCCGGAGGCGTCGCGCCGAGCGCTTGTGCCCGTGCGACGTCGAGCGCGCCCTCTTGCCGCGGGCGCAGCCATGCCGTGAGCCAAATCGTGCCGTCGAGGACCTCGCCGACGGGGCTCGCGCCCGGCCAAACGGCGCGTTCGGTGCCTTCGATCGAAATGCTCGTCACCGCGGGATCCAGCATCGTTCGTCAGTGCGCGTAGAATCCGTCGTTCTCATCGCGCGCGTTTCACCTGAAGAACTCGTCGCGTCTCACCAACTGCCGGAGGCGCCGCCGCCTCCAAAATCGCCTCCGCCCGCCGAGAATCCACCGCTGTCGAAATCGTCGCTGTCGCCGCCGCCCGAAGAGCTCGCAACGAACCCGGCCGCGGCACCCGTCCAAAAGGCCGAGTTCTTCATGTCGGCCTTGGCTTTCTTGGAGCCTTCGCGCATCATGAGGTAGCCGTAGCGAGCGGCGTAGACGATGCGCAAGATGATCGCAATCGCCGCCAGCAGCGCGAGGAGGGCAAAGATGATGAGCGACAGCGCCAACCCGCCGGTCACCACCGGCGGCGCGGTACTCTCCTCCGGCGGCGGTGAAACCGCGCTATAGGAGGGCGTGATCGTCGTGAGCATCGCCGCGACGCCGCTCGAGACCGCGCCGTCAACGTCGCCCGAGCGCATCCGCGGCCGGATGTCGTCTTGAATGATGCGCGACGACGCAGCGTCGGTCAGCGAGCTCTCGAGCCCATAGCCGACCTCGATCCGGATCTTATGATCCTGCATGAAGAGGAACAAGATCGCGCCATCGTCGTGGCCCTTGCGCCCGACGCGCCACTTGTGCGCCGTGTCGCCCGTCCACGTTTCGAGCGGAACGTCGCCGGTGGTTTGGCCGATCCACACGACGATCTGATGCCCGGTCGCGCGTTCGTAGGATTGAAGTTCGTTCTCGAGCGAGCCGCGCGTAGCGCTCGAGAGCGCGCCGGCGTCATCGGTAACGAAGTGATCGGGTGTCGGAGGTATCGTGAAATCGTCGCCAAAGGCCGGCGGCGTGCTCAGGCCGGCGAGCAGGAGCAGCCCGGCGAGCGCGAGGCGGAACTTCATGTCGAGCGCTGGTTTTGCGGAAAGTGCGTGTGGAGTGCCGACCCGATGCGGCGTACCGCCGCACGGACGCCCTCAAAGACGTCGCCTTCGGAAAAATACTGGTGGCTCTCGCGCACCACGTCGCTCCAAAACTGCTCGCCGACGCGCTCGTGCAGGCCGCGGTCGCCGACCACCGCGTACTGCCGCGCCTTCGGCGCGACGACGATGAGCGCGGCATTGCGCGGCGCGTGCCGGTGCAAGCCGATATTCGTGAACTCCCGTCGCGCGCGCTCGAGCGCGTCGACCGATGCGTCGGGGATTTCCCAGACCGCAATCCGGCCGGTCGTACCGCTTTCAGCTTCGGCGATCGCTTGCGCGATCGCGGCGTGTTGCTCGCGCGTCACGGGCTGAAGTTCACCACGGGCGGCTTCTCGGCGCCGGGCTGCGATTGGAAGTACGGCTTTTCGTTGAAGCGGCTGCCGAACATCCCGGCGATGAAGACGGTTGGGATCGTATCGCGCTTGGTATTGAACGCTCGCGCCGCTTCGTTATACTTGCGGCGCTCGAACGCGATGCGGTTCTCCGTGCCCTCGAGTTGCGATTGAAGCGTTTGAAAGTTCTCCGTGGCGCGCAGCTGCGGATAGTTCTCCACCACCGCGAGCAGGCGCGAGAGCGCCGAACCGAGTTGGTCTTGCGCGGCGGCATACTTCGCAAAATCTTGCGGGTTGTTGACCGCGTTCTGCACGGCCTCGGGCGAGATCTGTCCGACGCTCGCGCGCGCCTTGGCGACGGCTTCGTACGTGCTGGATTCGAAGTTCGCGGCGCCTTTGACCGTCGCCACGAGGTTCGGAATCAGATCGGCTCGGCGCTGATAGACGTTTTGGACCTGCCCCCACTGCGCGTCCACGGCCTGACCGAGCGTCACCAGCGAGTTGTACGCCGACGCGACCCAAATGCCCAGAACGAGAACGATGCCAACGAGAACGACCGGCACGACGTAAGATGGGCGCTGTTGCATGAGAGTCGTAGTTGTGCCGCGCTGCGGCCGACCCCTCTACGCGTATTGCAGCCGCATTTTTCGCGCCCCGATCGCGACCGTCAGCAGCACCAGCGACGCGACTGCAAACCCCGGGGCGCTCGCGGCTTGCGTAAAGTCGAAGATCGTGCGGTTTAGCGGCCCGAGATACCAGAGGAGGAGATAGACGATCTCGAAGAGCCGCGTGGTGCCCGAGAGCGCGCCGCATGCAAGCGCCAGCGTCGGCACGAAGATCGCGCCCGTAACGATCCCCTCGATGCCGCCGAGATTTCCGCTCGCGGTCCAATGGATGAGCGAGCCGCCGGCCGTCGCGAGCGCGAGCAGCACGCCGGCCAGCCACTGTGCCGCAAACTGGCGCCGAATTGGGTGCAGCGTCGGATAAATGAACTGTTCGGTCGCATTGACGTGCTCGCGCGTGCCAAGCTGCGACCAGACGAGCATCGGCCAAATCCATGCGAGTCCCACCGCAAGACTCTGACTCTTTGCGTCGCCGGCAAGTTGAAAGATCCAAAAGCCCACGGCAACGATATACCACCAGAAACCCAAACCGCGCACGAGCAGCCGCAGCTCCGCGAGCACGATCGCCCCGAACGCGCTCCCGAACACGACGTCGAGCAACGGCGTCGTCGCGCGTTCCAGCGCCGATTGCCAGCGTGCGACGAACGCGTTGCTTTGCCGCCGCTCCGCCGCGCGCGCGGGACGAGCGAAGCGATCGAAGAGCAGCGCCGCTGCGGCCGTGACGCACGCCGCAACGGCGAACCACATCAAGCGGTCGGCGACCTCACCGCCCGTCCAATGGAATCCGTCGAAAGTGAACGAATGCCGCACCGTCGCCCCGGCCGTCGCGCCGATCTCCACCGAATCCGGCCGCGCGCGCGGATCGATCCGCACGATCGCCGACCAGACTTGTCTCATGATGAGGTTGCCCCCGAGCATGTCCCGCCACCATGCGGCGCGCATGTTCGCCTGAAAACTCCAGGCCAAATAGAACGTCCACGCAAAAAAATACACCGCGTTGCCGAAGCCGCCGCGCAGCCACGGAACCATCTCGAAGAACACCGCAATCGCGCCGACCATCGCGATCGTCGGCAGCACCGCGAGCGCGAACGGAGCGGCGATCGCTCCCAAATCGAGCGACGTATTTTCGCCGCGCACGAACTGCATCGCGACCGCCGTGAGGAACAAAATGGCGGTCATCGAGAGGAGCACGAGAAAGTTGCTCAACACTTTCCCGAGCGCGTAGTCGAAACGATTAATCGACGTGGTTGCGATGATCTCTCCTACCCGCGTCGTGCGGTCGCGCTCTACCGCGCTCTTCACGAAATAGAAGCCGAAGAGGGAGAGCAGCATCGTCGCGAGCAGCGCGCAGCTCGCGCCGACCCAAGCTGAGTTATATACGCCGCGATAGCCGTCGATGAGAAAGGTTTCGTAGTTGGCGTTGCGCGCGGGAAGGAGGAGCGTGCCGACCAGCAGCGTGCCGGCTACCGTTGCGAGGTATTGATACCGGCGCGTGCGTTCGAAGACGTCGGCGCGAACGAGCGCAAAGATCGCCCAAAGCCGCTTCACGCCGCCGCCTTCGCTCCAGCAATAACGCGCAGGTAGCCGTGCTCGAGCGATTCCGATGCGTCGAGCAGGCGCGCGGGAACGTCGTGCGCGAGGAGCCTTCCGCGATCCACGATCGCGATGCGTTTGGCGACGCTCTCGACGTCGGAGCAGATGTGCGTGGAAAATATAATGATGCGATCGTTCGACATCTCGCTCAGCAGCGTCCGCAGCCGCACGCGTTCCTCCGGGTCGAGTCCGGCCGTAGGCTCGTCGACGATCAGGACGCGCGGTTCGTTGAGCAACGCTTGCGCGATGCCGACGCGCTGGCGCATGCCTCCCGAGAAACCGCCGAGCGGACGCGACGCCGCATACGTGAGATTCAATACTTCGAGCAGTGTCGCGATTCTCGCGCGTAGGACGCGCCGCGAGATACCTTTGAGCGCACCGATGTATTCGAGGAACTCAATCGCGCTGAGGTGCGGGTAGATGCCGAAATCCTGCGGCAAATAGCCTAGGGTTCGCCGAAGCGAATCGGGGTTGGCGACGACGTCCACCCCGTCGAAGCGGATCGTCCCGCTGCTGGGTCTCGTTACCGTCGCGAGCATTCGCATCAGGGTGGATTTACCGGCGCCGTTAGGGCCGAGTAAGCCGAGGATGCCGGGCTCGAGCCGCAGCGTGAAATCGCTGACGGCACGCACCTGGCGATAGTTCTTGCTTACCGCCTCGATCTGAATTTCCATCACCGCAGGTACGGACCGGCCGCGCCTTTGTTTCGGCTGGAGTGGCCGCCGCGCCCGATACCGAAGGTCGGGCCGATGAAATTGGCTTATGCCGTCATTCCCATCGCCGTCGCGTTCGCCGTTGCGGGCTGCGGCTCCAGCGCGCCCCCGACGAACGTCCAAGCGATTGCGCCCGCACGATACGTGCCGCAGTGGCAAGCGCGGCACCTCGCTCGCGCGGCGTGTCCACAGGCTCGCGCGGGAGAGGCAGAGTGCGCGGCGCTGATCGGTTACCAACGGATTGGGCGCAACGTAACCGGATGGAAGCCGGCCGACATTCAGGCGGCGTATCACCTTCCGTCCTCGAGCAAGGGCAAGGGACAAATCGTCGCGCTCGTCGATGCGTACGACAATCCGAACGTCGCATCCGATCTCTCTACCTATCGCTCCTACTTCGGATTGCCCGTTGCGAAGTTTTTCAAATACAACCAAAAAGGAGCGCAAGGAAACTACCCTAAGGGCGACAGCGGCTGGGGCTTCGAGATCGATCTCGACGTCGACATGGTCTCCGCCGCCTGTCCGAACTGCACGATCTATTTGATCGAGGCGAAAAACAACAGCCTCGACAATTTAGGCGACGCCGACCGGGAGGCCGTTAAGCTCGGCGCGACGATCGTCAGCAATAGTTGGGGCTGCTATCAGTCGGGCTGCACCTGGCACACGACCGATTTCGATGCGCAAGACGTGACGTTTCTTGCCGCCGCCGGCGACATCGGCTACGGCTCGTTCCCACCCGCGCAGTTCGAAAGCGTGATCTCCGTCGGCGGCACAGAGCTTTCTAAGAGCGGCTCGACGTATAGCGAGGTCGTGTGGCCCGATACGAGCGGCGGATGCGCGGCCGGTATCGAGAAGCCGTCGTGGCAGACCGACCCTGCCTGCACGAGCCGCACCGCCAACGATATCGCTGCGGTGGCCCGCAACGTCGCCGTGTACGATAGTTACGAATACAACAGCTACGCGGGCTGGTTTATCGCCTACGGCACGAGCTTGGCCACGCCGATCATCGCGAGCACGATCGCGCTTGCGGGCAACTCCACCAAGCAGGACGGCGCCAAAGCCTTCTGGACGCTCTCGAAATCGCAGCGCAAAAAATCGTTCCACACGATCGGCAGCGGCGCGATCGACGACTGCCCGCCGAGCCTGGACGGCACGTATCTGTGCGTGGCGGGAACCGGTCAGTTCGCAACCTATTCGGGACCGACCGGTTGGGGTACGCCCAACGGCATCGGCGCTTTTTGACGAGGAACGCTCTGCATCGCGCGGGACTCTCGCTCGGATGCGCGGCGGCGCTTGCCGCGTGCGCGCACGCGCCGTACGAAATCTCCCAGGCCGATCGGCATCGCTTCGCCGCCGGCCTCATCACCGTCAACCGCGCCGGCAAGGCGCCGCTCATCGAGGGCGTCGCGAACTGCATCGTGTATAAGGCGCAGTACGATGGCGACCGGATCTCGGGCTGGAAGGCCGCACTCGGCGCGGATTGGGGCGGCATCTATCCGGCGTTCTTGACCGGCTGCATGGACGAAACGCTCGCCTATCGCAACGGCGAGGTGCGCGTCTATCTCTGCGCGCGCGCGATGGGGGCCGGCGGCGGGTGCAACAACGGCGGCTACTATCGCAGCCGCACCGGCGAGCGCCCGTGGCTGCGCAGTTGGGACAAAATCCAATGGTCGCTCCTGCCGCCGTAGGCGCGCGCCGGCTCGCGTGCCTGGCCGTAATCATCGGCGCGGCGCTTGCGGCATGCGGCGGGACGCGCGTCGTTCCACTCCTCGAGCAGCCGGCGCACGCGGATGCCGCCTGGACGGGCTTGCGTGTCTCCGGCACGCGCATCGTCGACGCTCGCGGCGCGAACGTCATTCTCCGAGGGTTCGGCCCCGGCGAGTGGACGAACACCGAAGCCTACATGATCTTGTGGCCGGATCAGGATCCCGGCAAGGGAAAACACCAATCGCAATACGGCTACACGGCCATCCATTCGACGCTCGCCGGCATCATGCACGCCGGCTCCTACGAACGCTTCTGGCATCTATGGCGAGCCAACGACGTCAACGAAAGCGACTTCGCGCGCATGCAATCTTGGGGCGCGAACTCGCTGCGCCTCTCCATCAACTATCATTGGCTATCGCCGGCCCGCGGAACGTACTCGAGCGCCGGATGGGCCTGGATCGACGACGTCGTGCGCTGGGGGCGGGCACACGGCATCCGCATCATTTTGTGTCTGCACGCGGCGCCGGGGGCTCAGAGCCCGTATCTTCAAGCGGACACGTCCGACGTCGTCGCGCATCTCTGGACGCAGCCGACGATCTACCAGCCGTGGACGATCGAACTCTGGAAGGCCATTGCCAAGCGCTACGCAGGCGAACCCTTCGTGATCGGCTACGATTTGCTCGACGAACCCATTCCACCCAAAGGCGACGAAAACGCGGTGCGCCCCTTCTACGTGCGTGTGACGCAGGCGATCCGTTCGGTCGACCGGCATCACATCATCTTCGTGGAAGGTCTGCATTTCGCGGGCGACGCGGCGGGCATGCGGGCGATGCTCCCGCCGTGGGACGACGATATGGTGCTCGTCTTTCACAAGTACTGGGATAAGAACGATCTCGCTTCGATCCAGGGATATCTCGATATCCGCAAGCAGTATGGCGTGCCGCTTTGGAACGGCGAGACCGGGGAGAACACGCCGTCCTGGCTGCGGGCGATGGTGCGGCTGCTGCGGCGCAACGATATCGGATGGAACTCCTGGACCTATAAGAAGGTCGACGATCGCGGCTCGTCCGCGTACTCCGTCGTGTCGCCGCCCGGCTACGACGCGATTCTCAGGTACGTGCGGTGCTTGACGCCGTCGCATCGGAACTGCGTCGCGCCGACGCCGTCGCAGGCCGATTCCACGATGCTCCAGCTCGCGCGTAACGATGCAACGGCAAACGCTCGGTTCGAGCAGCCGGTAATCGACGCGCTTTTCGGGAATCACTGAAAGCCCATGCACGGCGATCGCACCACCGTCGGGCGCTTGGCCGAGCGCGGCGCTTACGACTTCCCGACCATCGCCGCGATCCTCGATGCCGCCCTGATTTGCCACGTCGGCTTTGTTGCCGACGACGGACAGCCGATCGTGTTGCCGACGATCCACGCCCGGATCGATCGGGCGCTCTATCTTCATGGCTCGGTGCTTGCGCGCTGGCTCAAAGATGCCGAAGGGAGGCGTCTTTGCGTTACGGCGACGCTCGTTGACGACATCGTCCTCGCGCGCTCCGTCTTTCAATCGTCGATGAACTATCGCTCGGTGGTCGCGCTCGGCACGGCGCAGATCGTTCGCTCACCGCAGGAGCGGCAGGCGGCGTTCGAGGCGATCAGCGAGCACGTTTGCCCGGGCCGGTGGAAAGACGCGCGCTTGCCCAACGATGGAGAATTATCGGCGACGATCGTGGTGAAGATGCCGATCGAGCAGGCGTCGGCAAAAATTCGCAGCGGACCGCCGAAGGATCCGCAAGAAGATCTCGCGCTCCCGTATTGGGCCGGCCTGGTGCCGGTACGCTCCGAATACGGCGACCCGGTTGCGGATCCAAAGCTGCCGCCTGAGATCGCAGTTCCGGCGTACGTGCGGCACCTCGCCCGGCGCGGGAGCGAAACGATCGGCGCGCGGGAACTGCGCGAACGCGGCGAACGCATCAAGGTCTTCGATATTCGCAAGAATCCCGACGAGCGTAAGATTCCCGGCTCGATCCGCGCCGACGCCGCGGCGCTAGAAACGGGGGCGGCGTTGCCGTTCGGCGAGAGTGAAGAAGTCGTGCTCTACTGCGGCAGCGGCAACTCGTGCCGCCGGATCGCGAAAACGCTGCGCGAGCGAGGCTACCGCGCGATCGCACTCGACGGCGGCTATCGAGCCTGGCTCGACGCCGGCTTACCAACGGAGGAGAACCCGTAACGCATCATGTGTCGTAATATCAGAACTTTGCATAACTTCGCTCCCCCGGCGACGGAGGAAGAGATTCGCGCCTCGGCGCTGCAGTTCGTTCGGAAAGTGAGCGGATCCGCGCGGCCCTCGAAAAGCAACGAGAAGGCATTCGATCTGGCGATCGAGCGAGTGAGCGCTGCAACCCGGGATCTGCTTGCCTCCCTCGTGACGCACGCGCCGCCGCGCGACCGCGCCGTCGAAGCGACGAAGGCCCGCGAGCGCTCTAAGGCGCGGTTCGCACCACGAGCAAGTTGACGGGCCGATCGCCGGCGAACGCCTGCCGCGAATAGAGCCAACCGGTCTTTCCAGCGTATTTCCCGTTCGTCACGCGCACGAACAGATCGCGGCCGTCGCTCGCAGGGTCGAACTGGAGCACGACCGCCGACGCGCGTGCACCAAGGTTGATGCCGTCATCGAGTTCGGCACGCCGGCTCGACGAGATGGTCAGCGTTTCGTTCGGCGCCGGCACGAGCGCCACCACGGTGCCGCTTGGGATCGGCGGCAGCAACTCGGTGACGGCCGTGTAGCCGGCAAACGCGCCGCTCTGCGCGTGCACCTTCACGATCGCGCCGGCCTCCGCGGTCGCCGGAACGATCGCGTCGATCACGACCTTCACGCCCGCCGGCCGCTCGACGCAGCCTTTGTTTCCATTTTCTTTTAGGTAGTCGCGATACGAGGCGACCGTCGCGCAGACCGGCGTGGTCGGTGAGTCCTCTTCACCCGTGCTCGTAAACACCACTGCGCCCGGCGCAGCGATCAACCACGCGGGCACCGCCGCGGCGGCCGCGACGAGCGCGAGCAGCGTTTTGATCAGCGCGACGCCCTAATCGAACGACAACGTGCCGTAGATGTCGAGCACTTCCGGGCCGCCCTGTTGATAGCCCGGCCCAGGGCCCTTCGTGCTAAGCGTCATCTTCGGCCAGGAAAACGTCACGCACGTCTTGCTGGAATTGCAGGTCGGCTTGGGCAGGGCCGGTGGTTTTCCCGGCTGCGCGGTGACGTACCGAATTGCGATGGGCCACTTCGCGACCGCCTTGAGACACTTGAGAACGGCCGCGGCATTTCCAGGCGGCACGAAAGATTTTGGCGGCGACAGATAGTGGCCCGAGGGGTTTCCGTCGGCGAAGCCGGCGGGTGATGCGGCCGCCGCGCTCGCGACGGGTGACGCTTTCAACGCGTAACCAAAAAAGAAAAACACCGCCGCGAGTAAGGCCGTGCAGACGGTCGTTGCGGCCCCGGAGCCTCGGCGTATTTGCATGCGTTCTCTCCTTGTTGAAAAGAGGCGCTCTGGTACCAGCCCTTTACGAGCGAGGCGTCGTTTGCCCTGTCGGCGAACTCGCGACGGCACAGGTTCGGCTGGAATCGAAGGGGGCCAGGATGGCTGGGGCGCTTCCGACCGGCGTCGTCGCGTTTCTCTTCACCGACATCGAGGGCAGCACCAAACTCTGGGAGCGATGCCCCGATAGTATGCGCACCGCGTTGCCCGAGCACAACGCGATTCTGGAAGCGGCCATTACGAACCATCGCGGCGTCGTCTTCAAGACGGTCGGCGATGCATTCTGCGCGGCATTCGAGCGTCCGCAGGCGGCGCTTGACGCAGCGATCGAAGGCCAGCGGGCGCTGCACGATCGGCAGTGGCCCAGCGACGTCGGCGATATTCGCGTGCGTATGGCCATCCATTGCGGCGAGTCTACGCCGCGCGACGGTGATTACTTCGGTCCAGCGCTCAATCGCGTGGCGCGGCTCATGTCCGTAGCGCATGGCGAGCAGATCCTCGTCTCCGCTGCGGCGTACGCGTTGCTCGGAGATTCGCTCGACGGCGACGTTGCGCTGCGCGATCTCGGCGTGATCCGCCTCAAGGATCTCAGCCGTCCCGAAGCCGCGTTTCAAGTGCTCGCTCCCGGGTTGCGCTCGAGCTTTCCGGCGCCGCGCTCGCTCGACGTTCGGCCGAATAATTTACCGTCGCAAATATCGAGTTTCGTCGGCCGGAAACGCGAGCTCGAAGAACTCGGAACGCTCGTCGCGTCGACTCGGCTGCTGACCATCGTCGGGACGGGCGGGGTCGGAAAGACGCGGCTAGCGTTGCAGCTGGCGGCCGCCGCCGTCGACCAATATCCCGACGGCGCGTGGCTCGTCGATCTTACCGCGCTTCGCCGTCCCGATCTGGTGGCGCAGGCCGTAGCGGCGGCCCTCGACGTGCGCGAGCTTCCGAACGAGCCGATCGACGCGACGCTGCAAGCGTATTTGCGCGAACGCCGGCTCTTACTCGTGATCGATAACTCAGAGCACTTGCTCGGCGCCGTCGCCGCTCTCGTAAAGAACGTGCTCCAGCAGTGCCCCGCGGTGACCATCGTCGCGACGAGCCGCCAGCCGCTGCACGTGGCGGGCGAACAAGTCTACCGGCTCGGTCCGCTCGTGGAAAGCACGCGGCTCTTCGTCGAGCGGGCGCAGCGCGCCGCGCCCGCGATCTCGTTTGGAGGCGAGGAAAATGCCGAGGTGCGTGCGCTGTGCGAGAAGCTCGAGGGCTTACCGCTGGCGATCGAGCTCGCGTGCGCGCGGCTCTCCTCGATGTCGCTCAAGCAGCTCTCGCGCCGCTTGCAATCGGTGCTGACGCTCTCGAGCAAAGACGTCACCGAACGCTCGCGTCACCGCGCGTTGCGCGAGACGATCGCTTGGAGTTACGAACTCCTGGACGGCGACGAACGCGCCGCTCTGGGGGCGCTCGCGGTCTTTCACGGCGGCTGCAACGTCGCTGCCGTCGCCGCGGTCGCACCCGGCGTACCGGATATCGACGACGTGCTCGACTCGCTCGTGGATAAATCGCTGCTCGCGCTCGACGACGCCGAAGGCGACGAGCGGTACCGGTTGCTCGACGCCGTCCGCGAGTTCGCTTACGAACGGCTCCGCGCGGGCTCGTCGGCCGCAACGGTCGAGCGAGCGCACGCGGCCTATTATGCCGGACTCGTCGAGTCGGTGCGGGCCGACGCGGCGAAGGGCGATCTCTCGGGGTACGAACTGCTCGATGCCGACACGCCCAACGTACGCGCGGCGCTCGAGTGGCTCTTCGCAAACGACGCTGCGAACGCGATCCGTCTCGTTTCATCGCTCGCGCCATATTGGCGGCTGCGCGGCACGATCGTCGAAGCGCGGGGATGGATTGCGCGCGCGCTCGACGCCGCGCCGCGCGACGGCAGCCGTGCCTTACTGCTGTCGCTTGCCGCGAGCTTTGCGACGTTGCAAGACGATCTGGTCGCGTCGCTGCGGCTCGCCGGAGAGGCACTCGACGTCGCCCGCGCCGCCGGCGACCCGTCGGCAACGGCGCAGGCGCTGTTTCGAATCGCGGAGGCGCGCCATCGGCAAGGGCGCCTCGATGACGCGGAGGAGCTCTATCGGGAGGCGCTTCCGGAGTTCCGCTCGTCAGGCGCCGCGCGCGAAGAGATGCTCTGCCTCGGCAACCTCGGAATGATTGCGCGCCAGCGCGGCGCGCTGAACGATGCCGTTACGCTGCTCGAGGATGCGATGCTGCGCGCGCAGCGGTTAGGCGAGCGCCGTCTGCTCGGCGAGTTCACGATGCAGATGGGATGGGTGCGCATCGGGTTGAACCAGATCGCGCAATCGCGCGGACTCTTCGAGCGGGCGTTTTCGGATAAGAGCGACGACCGCGACCGCTACGGCGTATGCTGCGCACGCCATGGCCTGGCGACGGTTGCGCTCAAAGAGGAGCGCCTATCGGATGCGCTCGATGAGTTTCTGGCGACCCTCGACGCCGCGATGGATCTCCAGCTCAAGGATTATATCGCGCGCGCGTTCCACGGGATCGCGGCGGTCGAAGCGATGTCGGGCGAATTCGATCTCGCGCAGCGGCTGTTGGGCTTGGCCGACCGCCTCTTTGAAGAGAGCGGCCGGGAGCTGCGCGACAGCCTTGCCTACGATGTTGCCGAAGCCTCGCTCGAATCGATTCCCAAGGATCGCCGCGCCGCACTCCTCGATGAAGGCGCGCGCATGAACGTTGCCGATGCCGTCGCGCAAGTGCGTACGGCCGCCGCTGCGCCGAAAACGTGATACTCTGATACTGCACCGAAGCGAAAGGGAGGATTCACTACATGAACAGTCTGTCCGCATATCGGCTTTCCACCGCAGTTCTCTCGATAGCAGTCCTCGTACTCGGAGGTACGGTCTGGAGGATATCGACCGGAGGAGGCGGACACGACGGCAATCCCAGCGGTCTCGATGTGATCAATCCAAAGCAAACGGTGACCGCGACCCTGCAGGGCGATATTAAGACGACGATGCCCTGTCTCACCATGGGGAACAAATGTGCAGCAATCTCACCGCCGAGCTTCATTTTTTGCAAGACCCGGCGCCCCAGTGCCCGGATGACGTAACGAACCCGCAATTCTGCTACCCTGCAAAAGCTACGCCCCGTACGCTCCCTACGTGTCAACCAGACGAGGTGTGCCTGTCCGTCAACACTCAGCAACCTGCAGTGGAGCCGACGCCGTTCGAAGAGTACCGCCAGGATGCCGAACCGGACTGCACGAGGGCGAAGACGTCGGCGCGAAGTTCGTAATCATACTCAAGCCGCAGACAAAGCCGAAGAAAGGACCCTAACGCGATGCCGAAGTTTTTGGTTCAAGCAAAATATACCGCCGAGGGCACCCAGGGCTTGCTAAAGAGCAGCGGCTCGGCCAGAAAGAAGGCCGTCGAGGATCTGATGGCGTCGCTCGGCGGAAACCTCGAGGCGTTTTACTTCTCGTTGGGAAGCGACGACGCGATCATCATCATCGATCTGCCGAAAACCGAAGCCGTGCTCTCGATAGCGTTCGCGGTGCGAGCGTCGGGCATGGTGCAGAGCACGGCCACCCCGCTCTTTGGCGTCGAGGAGATCGATCGCGCGGTCGAGCACCACGCGCATTTTCGCGCCCCGGAGCGTAAGCTCGCGCCTTCGTTGCTTCGACTGGAGCTCATGAGATGAAGTCAGCATTGCGGTGCCATACGCTAAGCCTGAGTGCGGCGGCGGCGTTGCTCGCGGGCTCGGCGGATCGCAGCTGCCGATCGGTGCGCCGGGCGAGATGCCGCAGCATCTTCAGGGCGAGCCCGCTCTCTCATTCATGCATCGCGCGCGCGGGCCGGCCTACAGGGCGCTCTACAGCTTTCGATCGCGCTCCGACGGGATGCATCCATCAGCTGGCGTGATCGACGTGAACGACGCGCTCTACGGCACCACTGCCGGTGGCGGCTCGGCCGGAAAAGGAACCGTCTACCGCGTGAGCCGGACCGGCGAGGAGCGAGTGCTGCATAGCTTTGGGCATGGCGCGGATGGCGGCGGGCCCGTGGGTTTGATCGACGTGCATGGCACGCTGTACGGTGCGACCGGCGGTGGCGGCACCTTCGGGCGAGGCACCGTTTTCAGCATGAGCACGATGGGCGCGGAGAAGGCATTGTACAGTTTTCAACTGGGAAGCAATGGCTGGGCCCCGTCTAGCCAGCTCGTCGATGCAAATGGCGCACTCTACGGCACGACCTCGTGGGGTGGGCACGGATGCGGTAGCACCGGCTGTGGGGTCGTGTATCAGATAAGCACAACAGGCTCAGAGAAAACGATGTACCGCTTCAAAGGCGGCTCCGCCGGGCCTACCTCCCCGAGGGGAGGCTGCTCTATTTGAACGGTGTTGTGTACGGCAGTACGAACTTGGGCGGTGGCACGGGATGCTATTACCATCACGGCTGCGGGACCGTCTTCAGCATAACGACGACCGGCAAAGAGAACTGGCTGCACAGCTTTACCGGCGGCTCCAATGGGTCGTATCCGGAGGCAGGTCTCATAGACGTCAACGGCGCGCTCTACGGTACGACGAGTGCCGGCGGTGACGCAGGCGGCGGCACGGTCTACCGCATAAGCACGGGCGGTGCGGAAAGCGTCGTGCACCGCTTTCGCGGCTTGCATTCCGGCCCGATAGATCCCGAAACCGGGTTGGTCCACGTAGATGGAATGCTCTACGGCACCACGACAGCCGGGGGTTCTGATAACGCGGGCACCGTTTACAGCATAAGCCCGGCCGGCGCGGTAAAGATCTCTGCACAACTTCGCCGGCGGCTCTGCCGACGGACTCTATCCGCTGGGCACCTTGATTTACTCCCACGGCACGCTCTACGGCACGAACGTATTACGGCGGCGGTGGTGGCCAGGGCACGTGCTGTGGTACCGTGTTCGCATTAACGCTGTGAAACGGCCGGCTTCTGGATTAACTCGTACGTCGCACTATAGCGCTTTACCGTCGAACGTCTCTTGCTGGAGCGCGTCGAGAAAGCGCTGAAGTTCGCCCGCGCGTTCGGCGCCGATGCGCTGTGCCGTCTTCGTTATTAGCCGCGGTGGAATGTCGTGAAGAAAGGTGCGGAGCGTCTTGACGGCGCGCGCAAAGCTCTCGGCGCCTTCACCCGTAAGCGAAATCATGCGCGCCGCGCCGATGTCGCCCAGAAAGTCGAGCGAGTCGGCATCGTGGAGCACGATCGCCTCGGGCTGGGTTCCCGGATCGCTGTAGTACATGTGCCCACGCTCGGCCGCTTGCACGGCCGGATACTTCGCCATCGGAAAGCCGGCAGCGCGCAAAATGGCCTCGCTCTCCCGGGCCGCGCATTCGCCGTGTTCGAGTTTGGCATCTTGGCACGGCATGAACGCCGCCATGTCGTGCAGGAACGCGGCGGCGAAGAGCACGTCGGTATCCACGGTCAACCCGTCCCCCTGGGCGAGCTCGAGCGCGATGCGATAGTTGCGTTCCGAGTGCTGCCAGCCCCACGCCGGATGGTGGAACTTCGCGCGCGCGAGCTCGTAGATCGTCACCTTCCACGGCGCGTCAAGCGGGATGCCGGTCGCGGTCTGCGGAGCCGGAGCGGCCGCGAACAGGATCGCGGCGAGAGCGGTCTGAGCGAACATGAGCACGGTTCCTCCGCGCAACGAGGATGGCCCTTCGCGAGCCGCCAAGACCCGCGGCGGGAGGGAGAGAGATGGTTCGATGGCTTCTTGCCGCGGCGCTTGCCGTAGCGGCTCTACTGGTGCTCGTCACCGAGGCGCGAGCGGTGACGACTCAAAATGCTCGCAGCGTGCCCTATGTGATCGGATTTCACCCGATGCACTCGTCGCAAACGCCCTACCTGGGGCAGTTGCACCTCACGTTCAATAACGGCGTCGTGAGCGGCACCTATACCGACTTATCGATTCGGCCGGGTAGTCCGTTTGCCAACGCGCAGAACCTTCCGGTCTCGGGCAACGTGAGCGAATCGCACGTCACGTTGATCATCCGGCAGGTCACGTTTCGCGGAACGATGAGCGGCAATAAGATGAGCGGGAGCGCGACCATTCGCGGCTCCATCTACACCTTCGAGGCTCAGCAAGGAACGCCGGGGAGCGGAAAAACGTAGCGGCGCGCCGCTACGGTAGGCGCGCCTCGCACGCCGCCCAGTTGATGTTGGCGACGAACGCTTCGACGTACTTCGCCTTCTCCGCGGGCTTGTAGTCGCGGAACCAGGCGTGCTCCCAGAGGTCCATCACGACGACCGGTTCGCAGCCGGTTAGATGATGGAGATCGTGGTCGCCGATCCATACGTTGAGCAACCGCTCGGCGATGGGATCGTAATAGAGCACGGCCCAGCCGATGCCGCGCATTCCGCCGACCGCGGAAAAATCGCGCTTCCACTCCTCGACCCCGCCGAAGGTGCTGCC
The DNA here is from genome assembly GCA_963699435.1 of Vulcanimicrobiota bacterium. Taxonomy (GTDB): domain Bacteria; phylum Vulcanimicrobiota; class Vulcanimicrobiia; order Vulcanimicrobiales; family Vulcanimicrobiaceae; genus Cybelea. Next base: position 470,174 of record CAVOTV010000005.1, on the reverse strand, counting down.
GATCGCCTCGTGAAGGCGTCCCCTCGAAAGCTCGATCGGAGATGCGGTGAGGTTATCGAAGTAGTACTCGTGCAGGCGCATGCCGTCGAACTCCCACCCCAGGCGCCGGACGAGCTCGGCATACGCCGGGTCGCGCACCTGAGTTCTTGCCGTCGGCGCGTAATGCGTCGATGCGTTCGATGAGGCCGTTGGCATTCTTAACGTAGCCTTCGTAGAGCCCGAAGTGAATCTCGAGCGTTTGATCGGAGATGCCCTGGAGGCCGGAGAGTTTCCACTGCCGAGGGACGTAGGATTTCGTCGTAATGGCGTTCATAGTGCCTGGTTTTACCCGCCTATTCTAAAAAATAACCGAGAAAAGAAGCCTGGAGATCGTCTGTAGAATCATAACACGGTGAACGGTGAGATACGGCATGGATAAGTCGACGCGATTAGCTTACGACCGTACCTGGCTCTCCTACGAGCGCACGCTGCAAGCGTGGGTGCGAACGGCGATCTCGCTGATCACGTTCGGGTTCAGCGTCTACAAGCTCACCGACATCGTTACGGCGAAGGGCAACCAGGAGCGAATCGGACCGCATGAGTTCGGAACGGCACTCGTCGTGATCGGCTTTCTGGCGCTGGTGATCGCGACGGTCGAATATAGTCACAATATCCGCTGGATCCGGGCGGAGTACGGTCAGTCGCCACGGTCGACGTCGGTGTGGTTTGCCGGCATTATTGCGGTGCTCGGCGTCTTCGCGCTCGTGCTGATGTTCTTTCAGCCCTAACTGGTCGACGGATTCACCCAGCCCCCGGGAGGGCAGACGCGTTCGTCGACTTCGGCCGGGCCCCAAGTTCCCGGCCGATATTGATAGACCGGCGTCGGAGCTTTGAGCATCGGGTCCACGATGCGCCACGCCTCCTCGACGTAGTCCTCGCGGGCAAAGAGCGTCGAGTCGCCTTCCATCGCGTCGAAGAGGAGCCGCTCGTACGCGCTCTCTTCGTCGAGTGCATTCGGGTGCCGACTGACGGTCAGCTCGGTCGGCATGGCCGCATTGTCGCTCTTTGGCGATATCACCGTCACGCCGATCGCCAGCGCCACGTCGGGACTGACTTCGATCCGAACGTAATTCGGCGTTACCGGATCGATTTGGAAGATGCGCGGAGGCTTTCGCAGCCGCACCACAATTTCGCAGCCCGTGACCGCGAGATTCTTCCCGGCGCGGATATAAAATGGTACGCCCTTCCAGCGCCACGAGTTGATCCAGAGGCGCACCGCGGCGAAGGTCTCCGTGGTCGAGTTCGGTGCGACGCCTTGCTCGTTGAGATAGCCGGCGAACTGACCGCGGACGACGTCGGTGACTTCGATTGCCGGCACCGCTTCGAGCACTTTCACTTTCTCGTTGCGAATCGGTTCGCTATCGGTACGCGCGGGAGGATCCATCGCCAGATTCGAGAGCACCTGAAACATGTGGTTCTCGATCACGTCGCGGATCGCGCCGGTCGCATCGTAAAAAGCGCCGCGGCCCTGCACGCCGAAGTTCTCCGCCATCGTGAGCTGCACGCTCTCCACGTATTCGTGGGTCCAAAACGATTCGAGCAGCGGATTCGCGAACCGAAAGAACAGCATGTTGTGCACCGGCCGTTTTCCGAGATAGTGGTCGATGCGAAAGATCGCCGTCTCCTCAAAGATCGAGTGCAGCACGCGGTTGAGCTCTTGCGCGGAAGCGAGATCGTGTCCGAACGGCTTCTCTACGATCACGCGCGCGTTCTTCGCGCATCCCGAGGAGCCGAGGTTCTTCACGACCGTCTCGAATAGCACCGGCGGGATGGCCAGGTAATGCGCCGGACGCTGCGCGTCGCCGAGTTCCGTGCGCAGCGTCGCGAACGTCGCCTGATCGGCATAATCGCCGTCCACGTAGCGCAACAGCGACATGAGATGGTCGAAGGCCGTCCGATCGAGGCCTCCGTGTTCGGTAACGCTGGCGCGCGCGCGTGCCTTGAGCTGATCCAAGCTCCATCCGGCCTTCGCGACGCCGATCACGGGCACGTCGAGCTTTCCGCGCCTGACCATTGCCTGAAGTGCCGGGAAGATCTGCTTGTATGCGAGATCGCCGGTCGCGCCGAAGAAGACCAGCGCATCGGACGGCAGCGCCATTTAGTGCTGCTCCAAGTGGCCGCCGAACTCGAACCGCATCGCCGAGAGGATTTTGTCGGCAAAGTCGGCGTCGCCACGCGAGGCAAATCGTTCGTAGAGCGCGCTCGTGAGCACGGGCGCGGGAACGGCCTCGTCGATTGCGGCCTTGATCGTCCAGCGGCCCTCGCCCGAGTCGGAGACGCGGCCCGCGAACTTCAGCAGTTGCGGATCGTTGACGAGCGCTGCCGCCGTGAGATCGAGCAGCCACGACGCGATCACGCTCCCGCGCCGCCAAACCTCGGCGACGTCGGCGAGATTGAGATCGTATTGATAGTTTTGCGGATCGCGCAGCGGCGTGGACTCGGCCGACGCAACCTGCTTCTCTTTGCCGACGTTGGCGTAGCGGAGAATATTCAACCCCTCGGCATACGAGGCCATCAGGCCGTACTCGATGCCGTTGTGCACCATCTTGACGAAGTGACCGGCGCCGCTCGGGCCACAGTGCAGATATCCCAGCTCCGCGGTGCCCTCCGCGGCGTCGCGCCCCGGCGTGCGCGGAATATCGCCGCGTCCGGGCGCCAGCGCCGCAAAAATCGGGTCGAGCCGTTTGACGGGGGCATCTGGGCCGCCGATCATCATGCAATAGCCGCGCTCGAGTCCCCACACGCCTCCGCTCGTGCCGACATCCAGAAAGTCGATGCCGGCGCCCGACAGCATCGCGGCGTGGCGCAAATCGTCGATGTAGTAGGAGTTGCCGCCGTCAACGATTGCGTCGCCCTTTTCCAACAGCGGCGCAAGCTCTCCGATCGCCGCATCCACCACCGCCGCCGGCACCATGAGCCAAACTGCACGCGGCTTCTCGAGCTTCCGTACGAAATCGTCGAGCGATGAAGCGCCGGTCGCGCCTTCGCCCGAGAGCGCGGCAACGGCCTCGGCGCTTTGGTCGTAGACCACGCAGGTATGTCCCGCGCGCATTAGGCGCCGCACCATATTGGACCCCATTCGGCCCAGGCCAATCATGCCGAGCTGCATTGCCGTTCTCCCCTTCGTCCCGGTCTGTTTCGTGTGAGCGGACGACGAGACTTCTGCATCGTCGTAGAGCCTTCATGTTTGCGCTGAAGGCGACGGCCGCCGTATAGTGAACCTCCGGGCGGCGATATGCAGCACGCGTTAACCACCGCGATCGGGATCGCGGTCCTGATCGTTCAACCACTGGTGACCTTCTCGATCGGCGCCGAAACCGGCGGTCCTCAGTTACGCGCGCTCTTCACGCGACCGGGGTTGACGCTCCGGTACTTTCTCGCAACGTTCGTCGTTATGCCCGCGCTCGCGATTCTTCTCGGCGCCTTCGGCTGGCTTTCGGCGGCGTTCTGGCCCGGTCTCGCGCTCATGTCGATCGCGCCGCCCGCCCCGCCCTCCACGCGCCGCCTGCGCAAGATGGGCAATTTCGACGTCGGTCTCGCGTGGCAAGCGGAAGCCTTCGTGCTTTCGATCGTCACGATGCCGCTCACCGTTAGTATCGTCGCACATCTCGGTTTGGTGGGGCGCGAGATCAATCTCTCCTGGCAACCGGTGCTCGTGCGCAGCGTGCTCTTTTTCGGCGCGCCGATGCTGATCGGGCTGCTCGTGCGCCGTTACTGGCCGAAAGGCGCCGACGCGCTCTCCAAGCCGGTCGGAATCGCCGCGAACATCGGTCTCCTGGTGCTCGTCGTGCTGGTGTTGATCGTCGCAGTTCCGGTGTTGTGGCGTTTCGGTATCGTCTCGATCGCGGTGACTGCCGCGTTCGTCGCAATCGCGATCGTCGTCGGCCATCTGCTCGGCGGTCCCGGCCGCGACACGCGCGTGACGCTCGCGGCGATGCTCGCCGCCCGATTTCCGGTGCCCGCGATGGTGCTGGCACAGGCGAACGGCGAGCTGAAACGGGTGTTGCCGGTGGTGCTAGTCTACGTTATCGCCGGCGCGTTGTTGGTGCCGCTCTACGCGAAGGTCGTTGCCCGCAACTCCTGACGCCTAACGTGACATACCCGGCATGTGCTCCATGCCTTTCCCCATCGTTTTCGAGCTGAAGAAGAGAAAGAAGTTGGTTGCGACGTCGCCGCTCGCTTTTTTGTTCTTCTGCGCGGCGCGCAGCTTGGTGATCGACGTGATGCCGGTCGTACCCTTTGCGTTCGGCCAGGCCGTCGGATCTTCGACGAGCACGATGATGACTTGCCACCACTCGCTCCCCTGATTGATCGTGTTGTCGGTGAGGAGATGGTCGTGGTTAACCAGCGGCACGTACAGATTCGTCTTTGGCGGCAGCTTGCCGAGTTCGGTAAGCAATGGCCCAAGATCGGTCTGAAGCGGGTGCATCGTGCACGTTCCGGGTTGGTCCTTCGGCGAGGGACATTGCACGGCCACGCCGGGATCGGGTTTGAACGCGTCGGGCACGAACCCGAAGAGCTTCTTGAGCGCCTTGCCGAGCGCTTTGCTGAAAGCCGGCGTCTTCTTGTCGGTTTCGAAGAACGGAACCAGCACGAAGAGCGGATCGGTTTTGGTGACCGGCACGCCGGTCGGATCGATCGTCGACGGTGCGCCGACCTGGCATTCGGGCGTGTAAAACTCCGCCGGATCGAGGTCGGCGGGTTTGCCGTTGTAGTTGCGATCGTCGTTGGGCTGCACCACGCAATCGAACTGTTGGTTGTAATCGAATACGAGGCGACGATCGGCGCCGAAGCCGGCCGTTTGGTTATCGTGTAGTCCCGCCGCAAGGGGGTCGCCGCCGAGCGGCACGCCAAGCGGGCCGTATCCAGCCAACGCCGGATTATAGTTGTAGGACGATTGATATGCCGAGCTTGAGGCGGTGCTTGCGGCTGGAATGTTGCCGAGCGGATCCGCCTGCTGCGACGCGCACCCGGCCAATAAGGCGAGGGTGAGCGCAAGAACTCCAAGCTTCATCCGATGCTCCTTTACTGCGAATGAGAGTGCGATGTTCGCAGATAACGGACGAACGCGCGGCTTGGATTGCGTCGGTGTAAGAAAAAGCCGCCGGCCTTTCGACCGGCGGCTGCCTTGCTATCGCGTCTGTCGTTTTGCTTTGTCGACCTCGGCGAGAACCGTCTCTTTTGCCTGGTTCAGCGCTGAGCCGACCTTTTCGCCGGGCGTCATTTCGTCGCCGGCAACCTCGCGCTTGATGCGCTCTCCGTCTGCAGCCGATCGGTGCGATGCCTCCTTGACTGCGTCTAGCCCCTTCTCTACCTGTTCCTTGAAACTCATTGGCCGGCGACTCCTTTCTGGCAGAATCGTTTTACCGCGCTTTTGCATCGCCCAAACACCGGGTTTGGATTCTCGCTCGCGTTTACACGACGCACGCTTGTGGGAAGAACAAAACACCGTTCATTCTACCGAACTTATCGAAAGGATTCGCATGACCATCGACGACCAGGCGACCGATCCCGTGCAAGATGCCGACGACGATGACGACGACGATACCGACGACGAGGATACCGGCGAGAGCGTCGCATAGTACGTAGGAAAAGCTTACCCTCAAAAGGATACGGCCGGGATGGAAGCACCCGGCCGTATTTTACATCGTAAAGAACTCCTTAAAACCGGTTAGGGATTCTCATCTTGTGCCGGCAACGTTGCAACGATGTGCGTGCCGGGCGGCTCTCCTTCGATGGTCAGTTCCGAAGCGAGAGTGGAGACCAAAAAAAGACCGCGGCCGCCCTCCTGGTGGGCGTTCGGCAGTGCCGGCTTCCGCGTGAAACCTTGACCGGATTCAACCAGGTGGAACTGTAACCGGGGCCCGCAGCACTCGAGCCAGACGGAAACGGGACTCTTTCCGTGACGCATCACGTTGCCGAGAAGCTCGGCATAAATGCTGCGCGCGGCATCCTCGTCGGTTCGTTGGCCATCGTGATTGCGGATCGCATCGATGAACGCGCCGCGTTGCGAAAATGCGATGGCCGCATCGGGAGCCTCGACCTTCCACACCACGCCTAGCCGGCACATGCTGTACACATGCCCGCCCAGCCCACCTTGAAACATGCGATGCTTGCTAGAGAGCGATTCCGAACGCCTGGCCGTTCTGCTTGATAGTGGGCGACCGCTGGGTGCCGTTGGCAGAGAACGTCATCATGCCGCCGGTCGATCCCGTCCCGGCGATCGCAACGTAAATCGTTCCGCCCGAATCGACCGCGAGGCCCTCCGGACAGTTGATGCCGTCGATCGTGGGCGATGCGCGCTTGCCGGTGGGGAAGTACGTGGTGACGGATCCGCTGCCCGATGCCGGGCAGTTCGACACGTAGATCTTACCGTTGAGATCCACGGCAACCGCTTGGGGAGCGTCGATGCCATTCGTGATGGTGAACGCGGCCGAACCGTCGGCGTTGAAGACGCTCACGGCGCCGGTCTGCGCGACGTAGACTTTGTTCTGCTTGTCCACCGCGATTCCGAGCGGATTAGCGAGCCCGGAGATCGTCAGCGCCAACTGCTTGCCGTTCTTTCCGTTATAGGTCGTGACGGTGCCGTTCGTGTAGTCGCCCACGTAAACAACGCCTTTGGCGCCGACCGCGAGCCCCATCGCGTATTGCAGATTCTGCGAGATCGTCGGCTTGGTCTGCTTTCCGCTCTTTGGGTCGTAGGAGGTCACTTCTGCGCCGTTGCTGTTCGCCACGTAGAGTTTGGTGAGCCCAATCGCGATGAAGTGCGGGCCCGAGATACCTTTTGTAAAGATCGGCTTCACCGTTTTGCCGCTCGAACGGAACGTCCGCACCTCGTTGGCGTTGTAGTTGGTGAGATAGATGCGGCTCGGCGAATCGGTAACGATGCCGGGCGCGCCGCTTTCGGTCGCACCGGCCGGCACTGCGGCAACGTTCGATGCGCCGCAGCCGGCGAGCAACACAACCGAGCCGGCAGCGACCGCTATCGTACGGCGGAACTTCATCGAGAACGCTTCGCCCGCCGTCGCATCCGACCTTTTGGGTTACGCTACCAGAACTGAAGGACGAGCCCGGAGCCGATGTAGTTGAATCGCTCTTGGGCAATTCCGGTAAACGCATGGCCGTACTCGACGTCGATCTCGGTCCGCGTGCCGAGCAGTTTCTGCACGCCGAAGTCGGTAAATGCGCGACCGCCGGCGTTCGCGGCGATCTTCGATACGTACACGTACTCGGCATAAAACTGATAAAGATTCGGAATCTGTGCCGTTACGACGAACGAAGGCGTCGCAGTACCGTACTTATAACGCGCGCCGTCCAGCACGTCGCCGGTTGACGAGACGGCAACCGTCGTTCCCACGGCCATCGCGCTGCTGAGTGCATAGGAGGCATCGAGGTTTCCGGTAAATGTCGCGCTTCCGGCCGTCAAGCCCGGCGAACCGTTGGGTCCGGTGTAGAGTCCGTCGAATCCCACCGTCCAGTGCTGCGTCGGCGGCAGTTCGAACTTAAAGCCCGCGCCCGAATCGGCGACTCCCGAAATGGTCGAGCCGGCCGTGCCCGGCGCGTAGCTGCGAAGGCTTTCGTAGTTCGGGCCGATCACGTCGAGCTCGAAGCGCGTCGCGACCCCGAGCCGTAGAAAGTTCTGCGGAACCTGACTCTCCACCGAGCCGCGTTGCGGCGTGCCGTCAACCTCATTTTGATAGCCGAGCTCGAAGACTGCGGTGTCGCGCTTGACGGCGCACGGGCTGAATCCGATCGTCGGGCGATTTGCCGTTGCCAGCAGGCGCGCATCCCCGCCGCATGGATCGGAGGGCGTCGGACTCGCCGTCGGCTGCGCGCCCGACGACGGGCATGACGGCGTTGCATCGCAAAGCGACGCCCCGAGCGCGAACAGGATGGCGCCTATCCAAAGCACCGTCGCATATCGCATTCCTCGCCTCCGTGCCTATGCAGCCGCTTGGTGTTCGAGTGAATTAGACTAGGAGCGGCGCGCATCCTTGATGACGGAATTGTGGGGATTCCCCCACTACGCAGCCTCCGCTCCACCCCCTACGATGCTTGGAGAGAAGGGGGATTTTCATCAATGATGATTCATTCGCAGCGTCCTTTGATCGTCGCGGCCGCCGGCTTCGCACTTGCGAGCGTGGTCGCCGCGTGTTCCGGCGGCTCGAACGCGTCGCTGCCGGCAACTTCGGCGAGCGCGGCGGTCCGCAAGCCCGTGCCGCAAAACACCGAGTTCTACACCGGTATCACGCCGAACAGCAATCCGCACGGCATCGCATTCGGTCCGCGCAACAGCATGTGGTTCACGCAGAGCGGAACGAATCAGATCGCGCGCATCACGGCGCAGGGCGCGGTGACCGAGTTCGAACACCGGCGGCTCGGGCGTGAACAACATCGTCGAAGGGCCGGACGGCAATCTGTGGTTCACGATGACGGCGGCCGACGCGATCGGCCGCATGACGCCGAGCGGACGCGTTACCCAGTTTCCGGTTGGATCGCAGTCCTACGGTCCGTGGGATATCGTCGTCGGCTCCGACGGAAATCTATGGTTTACCTATCGCGACAACAACACGACCAACGCGATCGGGCGCATCACGACCGCCGGCGTCGTAACGTTGTTCACCAGCGGTCTTTCGCCGGGCGACGTCGCCGTGCACGACATCACCGAAGGCCCGGACGGGAACGTGTGGTTCACGGAGGAGTTCGGCAATCGTATCGGCTCGTGCACGCCGTCGGGTACGATCGTCGAACATTCCAACGGCATCACCTCGGGAGCAGGGCTGGTCGACATCACCACCGGACCCGACGGCAATCTGTGGTTCACCGAAAACTCTGCGAACAAGATCGGCCGCATCACTACCGGCGGCAACGTCGCCGAGTTCTCGCGGGGACTCTCTGCAAACGCCGGTCCGGGATCGATTGCGCAAGCGCGCGGCTCGGTCTGGTTTACCGAAGAAGGCTACGCAAACGTCGGCCGGATAACCACGACCGGGCACATCACCGAGGATCCGATCTCGGTGCTGCTCGGTGCCGATATTGCGGCGAGTCCCAACGGAAAACTCTGGATTACCGACTACACGGGCAACGGCATCGACGAGTTCACGCCGTAACTAGCGTGGGCGCTGCTGGGAAGCAGCCACGAGGGCGGCGAGCTGCGCGCGTGAGGTGAGGCCGAGTTTGGCATAGATCGACGTGAGATATTTCTCGACGGTCTTCTCACCGATGGAAAGCGACGACGCAATCGCCCGGTTGGCCTTCCCGGCGGCGACCTCATACGCGAGCTCGCGCTCGCGCGGGGTCAACACGCCGAGGGTCGGTCCGTCGCGACGATCCGGCGGACCGAACTCAATGCGCCGCAGTTCCCCCGCTGCGGCGCATCGCTCGTAGATCGTCCGAGCGCGATCGATCTCTCCCGCAAGTTCCCACGCGCGGCCCTCGTGGAGCGGCCATCCAATCTCCGCAAAGCGCGTTGCCGCATCGAGTGGGTTGCCGTCGACGAACGCCAACAGGGCTTTGCCGAGCCGATCGGCGGCCGGCGCAGCCGCCGCTTCCAGCAGCGGGCGCAACTCGGTCGCGCGTTCGGCCAGAAGCGTTTTGACCGTCACGATCGGCAGCGTCATTCCGAACGCGGTGTTGAGTGAGGCCAGAACGCGCGCGAGCAGCATGCGCGCTTCGCCACGCCGGTTCGTCGCCGCAAGCGCGGTCGCATGAGCGGCGGCGACGCGCGTCATGGTTGAGGTAAAGGGCCGCGAACCGGAATCGGCGACGAGGCTCTCGTCGAAATACCGCTCCAGCATTCGATCGTCGCCAAGCGCGATCGCGAGCGGCACGGCGACTTGCAGCAGTATCGCGCGCATTAAAAAACTACGCGGGGACGGCATCGTCTCGACGATGCGGCGCGCTTCATGGAGATTGCCGGCATAGAGTTCGACCTGCGCCGCCAGCGCCGCTTGATCGTCGAAGTTCAGGCGAGCTGCCAAATCGGCGGCGATGCCACGGTGCGTGCGGGCGAGTTCGGTTTCGCCGAGACAGAGCGACTGAACGGCGAAGTTCGAATGTGCGATCTGCCGTGGACCGGGATGTTCGAGCGCGTCGTAGATTGCGATGCCCCGCGCGAACGACGAGCGCCAGGCATCGGGGTCGCCGCGCAGCGCGTGCAGTTCGCTCGCGCCGAGATAATACTCGCCGGTCCATTCGGCGTGCCGGTCGAGTCCGCTGGGTTCGATCGCCTGAAGCACGCTCCACGCTTCGTCGAGCTGTCCGTCGCGAGCCAGCGTCATTGCAAGACGCGTCCGCAAGCGCGCGTCGAGCGACGCATCCCGCGCGGCGATTGGAAGCGTCGCCCGCAGCAAGGCGATCGCTTCGTCGCGCCGCTCGCCGTCAAAGAGATGTCCCGCCATGAGCGCGCGGCTCCGAACCACCCCCGCCACGTCGCCGAGTGCGACTCCCAGTTCGATCGAGCGCTCGTAGAGCGCGAGTCCGGCGTCGAGATCGCCGGCGAATATTTGCGCCCGGGCCGACCGCGCGTACGTCCGCCCCCGCGCCGCGCCATCGCGCTCGAAGCCTTCGGCCGCGCGCTGGTAAAACGACGCGGCATCGTCGTAGGCAAAGACGCTCATCGCGGCATCGCCGGCGCGCTCGTAAAAGGCGGCGGCGCGCTCGCAGTCGCCGCCTTCCCAATAATGATGGCCGAGGATCTCGGGGGCGTCGTGCTCCGACGTTCGCTCGAGATGTTCGGCGATCGCGCGATGCAGGGGCCGCACGGCGTCGCCCGAGATCTCACCGTAGATGACGTCGCGGGTCAGCGCATGCCGAAAGCGATAGATGCCGCCCGGCGCATCGACGGCGTCGACGAGTTGCAGTTCACAGAGCCGGTCGAGGACCGGCGGCGCGGTCGAACGCTGCGCGTCGAAGATCGCGCGCACGTCCGCGACGTTGAAATTGCGGCCAAAGAGGGAGGCGCGCTGCAGCAAGTCGCGTTCGTCGGGACTGCACTCCTGCAAACGCTCGGCGACGATCGCGTGCAGCGAGATCGGCAGCGTTCGCGGCGCTCCGCCAGCGCCGGCGCGTTTGGCATCGACGGCACTGCGCAGCAGCTCCTCGGCAAAGAGCGGATTACCGTCGGCGCGATCGCGCACCGCGTGGAGCGTCGGCGGCGCGAGCTTGGCCGTGCCATCGATTGCGTACGCGATCAGGCGATCGAGTTCGCGGTCGTCGAAACGCGGCAGTGCCACCACCGAAACGGCCGGCTCGCGCACGATGCGTCCGAACCATCGAAAGAGCGGATGCGCCGAGAGTATCTCGTTGTCGCGATACGTTCCAATGAAGAGCAGCCGTTTGTTTGCCGCGCGCCGCACGAGCACGAGCAGGGTTTGAATCAAATCGAGATCGGCCCAATGCAAATCCTCGAGCAAAACGATCGTGGTGCGCTTGGCGGCGACGCCCTCGAACGCGTTTGCAATGATGTCGAGCCGTTCGTCTTTTGACGGCGCGACGAGATCGTTCGGCCGCACGTGCGCGATCTGCTCGAGAGCATCCAGCAGCGGTCCCAGCGGCTTCTGCGCGAACTCGCGGCAGGCGCTGGCGGCAACGACCGAGGTGTGGCGATTCGTGCGTTCGCGGAACTCCCGAACGAGCCGGGACTTGCCGATTCCGGGCTCCCCGCCGATCAGCACGAGGCCGCCATGCCCTTCGGCGGCTTGGCGCCGGCGCTGCACGAGATGCTCGAGTTCGTCGGTACGGCCGATAAACGGCCGGCAGACGATGCGTGTAGAGATCATCGCTGGATCAACCGCGGGCTCTTTCATCGCGCGCCTCATCGTGTCATCCTGAATCGTGGCGCCCAGAGGGTGTCATCCTGAGCGGAGCGCCCACAGGGCGCGCAGTCAAAGGACGGACCACGCTACCTAGGCGAAGCGCCGCAACCGGAGGTTCCCATATGCGCCTTGCGCCGATCGCCATCGCGGCGTCGCTGCTACTCACCGCGTGTGCCGGAAATTCGTCGTCGCTCGTACCGATGCGGCCGCCGATGTCGCGCATCGTTGCCGGACCGGCCATTTCCGGACCCATCGTCGTTCCGCTCGTTCCGCCACCGCTGAGCGGTCCGATCGGATGGCCGAAAGGCAAAGGCGCGAAGCCCATTCTCTTCGTGGCCGACCTGCAAGGCAGCGTGATTCGCATGTACGATCCCAACACGCCCAATCCGTCGCCCGAAGGCCAAATCACCGACGGCATCTCCGGCCCCGAAGGCATCGCGGTCGATTCAAAGGGCTCGCTCTATGTCTCCAACGCCGGGCTTTCCATAGATACGAATTGCCGTCTATTCGCCCGGCGCGAGCAAGCCGCGATTAACGATCCCCGGTCCCGGCTATTACGGGATCGCCGTCGACTCTAAAGGCGATATCTTCGCAACGTATGTGGGCGGTTCGGTGGCGGGCTATAAGCCGAACACGAAGAAACCGTTCGAAACGATCGGCGGCTTCGACAATCCCACTGGGATCGCCATCGATAGCAAGGACAACGTGTGGGTCGCCGACGACAACGCGAACAAGATCTATATGATTCCGGCCGGCACCAAAGAAGTCAAAACCGTGGCGCTCGCGGGTCTGGACGGCCCGACCGGCATCGCATTTGGAAGCGGCGATACGCTCTACGTCGCCAACTACGGCCATATCGCTAACGTCCTCGTGTATTCCGCCGGCTCGAAGAAGCCGTCGCTGACCATCAGCAACGGAATCTCGGGTCCGACGCTTAACGGCGTGACGGCCGGCAACGATTTCTTTCAATCGAATCAGTTGACGAACGTCGTCGGCTACAAGAAGGGTCAAAAGACGCCGTTTTCGACGATCGTCGGTAACTCCGATCCACTCGGCATCGCCGCTTCGCCGGAGGTTAAGAAATGATACTCGCCGCCGCACTCGCCGCTGCGATGGTGGCCGACGCGCCGCCGTTGCGTCATCTCGTCTATTCGTTCACCTACGAATCGCGCCAGCACGGCGCGGTCTCGAACGATCCGGGTACGTCGGGCGCGAGCAGCTACACCGGAAAGCTGGACGATCGCGGCACCATGACCGTCGACGTTCTGCGCGAAGCACCCGACCGCGGCCTCGTGCTCGTCGTCTCGGAGCAAGGCGAAGGGGCGCGGCGGTCCGCCGCAGCAACCTGCGCGGTCTACGGCAATACGACGGTCATCTGCGACAAGAGCAAGCCGATGAACTCCGAGGAGTTTACGCTGTTGCGGTTTTTGGGAGTAAACTTTTTCGATCCGACGCTGCTCGATACGAAGCAGCACTGGTCGGTCGGGCAGCAAAAGGACCGTCTCAAAATGAATGCCGACTACGTGATCTCCAGCGGCACCGATCCGATGACGATCCAGGAGACGCGCCACGTCGAAGACACGTCGACCGGCTCCATCACGGTGGATACGCAGACCAAGTTAATCTACAGCTTTAAAAGGCTCTTGCCGCTGGAGATCGACGAATACGCGACCGAGGAGCAGCACAGCGGGGTGATCGGCGTCTCCTCAACGACCTATCAGACGACGTTCAATCTCGTCTCCGACTCGATGGCGAAGCCGCAGTCTTAGAAGAGGCCGGGAATGAGGCGCGACGTGCGTGCCCGGTAAGCGTCGTACTCGGCTCCGAATTGCGACTGCAGGAGCGCCTCTTCCGATCGGATGCGCGCGAGAAGCGGCGGAACGAACATCGCGATGAGAATCAGCCCCACGCCGGAGCGAAATGCGAGGCTCCAGCCGGCGGTCAAGATCAGTAATCCGGCATAGCTTGGATGACGGATCACGCTGTAGATGCCGGTCGTTTGCAGCCGATGGTTTGGCTGAATCGCAACGAGTCCGCTGAAGCGGTTGCCGAGCACGAAGACCGGCCAAATCCGCAGCGCGCTTCCCACCGCGGCCAAGACAACACCGATCCAGCGCGTCGTATTGCCGTCGATCGTAAGCCAGCCGATGCGATCGGTGTATGCCGGAAGATATCCGAGCGCGAGACCGATGACGGCGAACGGAATCAGCACCCAGCGATTCGCGCGGTCCTCGCGGATGCCGGGACTCAAGTCGCCCCCGGCAAACACCGCGACGATCGCGACGATGAAGAACACGATCGTGAGCGCCACGAGCGCCGGCTGTGCGACGTAGGGACCGATGCCGCCTTCGCCCCAAATGGATAACCCAATGTAGGCCGCCGTCCCGGCGAAGACCGATGCCCAGCGCATGGCGCGAACTGCGTTAATCGACGCCGCCTAAGTCTGGTGCGGCTTCGGAATATAGGTGAGCTCGTCCGGCCGGCAACGATGCTCGACGAGTTCGCCGTCGTCTTTCTTATAACGGACGACGACCGATCGCGTATCCACCTCGATCACCTCGCCTTCGATTCCGAGATTTTCGATCGTGACGCGATCGCCGTACCGTAGATTCGTCATTCACCAGTCCCCCATTTGTATAAGCGAGATTCAACGCGCGGCCATACCTTTTCACCTTTCGGCCTGTCACGCTTTCCACATGCTCGTTCGACCTGCCGCGCTCGACGACGCAGCGGCGATCGCCCAGATCTATCGGCCGCTCGTCGAGGGCACGAGCGTCTCCTTCGAGCTCGGGCGCTATTCGAACAGCTTCAACGCGTTCTGAATCGTAACCGCAACACCCCATGCCAGCGGAATCCCGACCCACAGCCACGCGAGCACGAGCATCGTGGTGTTGCTGTCGGAGGGTCGCATCTGCTCTTCTAGACGATCCACGATCGCTTCCTAACTCGCATTTCGCCCGGCTTCGAGAAAGTGGCGCTCGTCGACAGGCCGGACGGCGAGATTGCAGAGCAGCCCGACGATCAAGAGTCCCGCCATGACGTACATCGTGATCGAGTATGCGTCGGCCTTGGCGACCCCGTGATTGATCTGGTACTGCCGGATATAGTTGATCAGCACCGGCCCCGCCACGCCCGCGACCGACCACGCGGTGAGCAGCGCGCCGTGGATCGCGCCGACGTTCACGGTGCCGTAGAGGTCGCGCAGATACGCCGGGAATCGTCGCGAAGCCGCCGCCGTACATGCTGAGGATGACGAGAAACGCACACGATGAAGAGCGCGAGCGCGTGCATGTGGTCCGCAGGTCGGAACCAAGGAATAAAGCGCGGCGCCCAAGATGAAGAAGATCGCGTACGTCGTCTTGCGTCCGATGTAGTCGGAGAGCGACGCCCAGAATATTCGGCCGCCCATGTTGAAGATGCTGAGGAGACCGACGAAGCCCGCCGCCGCGATCGCCGTTACGCCGAACATCTCTTGGATCATCAGCGAAGCTTGTCCGAGCACGCCGATTCCGGCGGTGACGTTCAGGCAGAGCACCGCCCAGAGCAGATCAGAACTGGGGCGTGCGCAGTGCCGTAACCGAGCAGCACGTTTTTCGTGCGTGATCATCCGGCCTGCGCTCGCGGGCGGCACGTAACCGGCCGGCTTGCCATCCCTCGCGCGGCAATCGCACGATCAGCGCACCGACCAACATCCAGATGAAATAGAGCACGCCCAGGACGGCCATCGTCTGCGCGACGCCGGTTGCCCGTCGCGTTCGCGAAGTGCTTCATCAGCAACACCGAGAGCGGAGCACCGATCAGCGCTCCGCCGCCGAAGCCCATGATCGCGGTCCCGGTCGCCATGCCCGGCCGGTCGGGAAACCACTTGATCAGCGTCGAGACCGGCGAGATGTAGCCGATGCCCAGACCGCATCCGCCGATCACGCCGTAGCCGAGATAAACCAGCCACAGCCGATGCGCGTTCACCCCGATCGCCGCTACGAAAAGCCCGCTGCAAAAGCACGAGGCGGCGAAGAACATGGCGGCGCGGGGGCCGGCGCGCTCGACCCACTTACCGCCGAACGCCGCTGAGAAGCCCGAGGATCAGGATCGCCAGGCTAAAGATCCAGCCGAGCTCGGGAACGCTTCCAGTCGACGCCGGGCTTAGGATCGGTGACTCCGAGCGCTTGAGCCATCGGCTTGGTGAAGACGCTGAACGCGTAGACCTCCCCGATGCAGAGGTGAATGCAGAGCGCGGCGGGCGGCACGAGCCAGCGATTGAAGCCCGGCTTGGCGATCGAATGGGCGCGATCGAAGAAGGCCACGTTCGACGATTTCGACGGCGCGACCGCATCGTCTTGGTCTCGGCGAGCCGAAAGAAATGTTAGAAGACGAACGGGATCAGCATCTTGGTTCGCCGGGCGTACGCCGAGTATTCCGCCGGGAAGTGCGCGGCCATCAGCCGTTCCTCCGCCCGCGCCGCATAGACGAAGTACGCGAAGAGCAGCGCCAGCAGCACGCCCCACCAGTTGCCGACGGCCAGCGCCGTGCCCGCCAGCGCCAAAAGAATCCCGAAATAGATTGGATGCCGTACGAACGCATACGGACCCGTCGTGACGAGTTCGTGCTCGACGCGAAGCGACATGGGCGTTCCCCAGTTTCGGCCGAGATAGATGCGAGCCCAAATCGCAATGCCGATGCCGATCGCGCAGGCGGCGGCGCCGCCGATGGCGATGGGGGAAACCCCGATAGCAATATGCGGCGCGTGACGACCGGAACCAACGAACCACTCGCGTACCAACAAGACGGTCGCAACGAGAAGCAGCACGCGGAAAACAACGCGTCCCGTCACGCCGCGAGCGCTCGGCTTGACTCGCGCCGCACCGGCGAGCCAAACGACGAAGAACAGAAGCCAAAGACCAAGGAAGGTCGCGCCGATGGCCGTCATAGTAACGGCCTCGCCGCGCGGCGCATCAAACCGAAACGACGCGCTCTGCGACGAGCAGCGGCAGTTTTCGTGCGCTCTCCGAACCGGGCGCCGCCGTGAGCGCGACCATGCGGATATCGCCGTCGCCGGGAATCTCGAGCGTTGTGTGATCGAGGATCAGCTCGCCGAGCGTTGGATGGATAAACTGTTTGAGCCCCTCGGTCGAGCCGAGCACGTCGTGTTCGGCCCACAGCTGCGCGAACTCGCGCGAGTTGCTGCGCAAGTCGTCGATCAACTCGATGAAGCCCGGATCGTTGGGATACTTTGCCGCGACCGCGCGAAACTGTGCGACCGCGCGCCGGCGCGTGCACTCCGGATCGCCGAGCCGGCACGGAAGCGTTTCGTCGCGGAAGAGCCGCCAGAAGATATTGCGCGCCGGACCGGTCTGCGCTCGAGAAATCGTAGAGGGCATCGGCGCTCTCGTTCCACGCGAGTACGTCCCAGCGGCGCCCGCGAACGTAAGCCGGCGACGGATCGAGCGCGTCGAGCACGCGCCGGACGAGGTCGCTCAGGTGCTCTTCTTCCTGCGGCGTGACGGTGAGCGAAAGTCCCGCGAGGAGATAGAGATGGCGGCGTTCGTCGGAAGTGAGGCGTAAGGCCCGCGAGATCGAGGCGAGCACGTCGGCCGATACGTTGATCGGCAAGCCCTGTTCGAGCCGCGTGTACCACGTGGTGCCGATATTGGCGAGCAACGCGACCTCTTCGCGGCGCAGCCCGGGCGTTCGCCGCCGGGCTCCGTCCACGAGGCCGACGTCCGACGGGGCGATCTTCGCCCGGCTGGTTCTAAGGAAGTCGCTCAGCTCGTGCCGCCGCTGGTAGATGCCGCTCGTCATATGCCCGCGCCCAAACTCCTCAATCCAATACTAGGATAAGACATGTGCTAGTCATAGCATCGCATATTGGGTATGTTCAAGGCAAGCAACACCTACAACTACGAGAGTCGAACGTGTCGGTTGCCGAGCGGGCCGTCCGCAGTACCGGCGTCATATCCAGCCGCGCGAGCCGCGCCAGACCCGCCCCAGCCGGCCGATCCGTCGTCGCTGGTCGAGTATGGTTCGCGCCGCGTTTTGGTGGTTGCCGGCGTGATGCTCGCGGCGCTGCTGCAAACCGTCGACCTCACCATCGTCAACGTCGCGCTGCCGACGATTCAGGGCAACCTCGGCGCCACCGTGGACGAGGCGACGTGGGTCCTTACCGCCTACGTGGTTGCCAACGTCGTCGTGATTCCGCTTACGCCATGGCTGCAAGTGCGCTTCGGGCGCAAGAACTACTTCCTCGCCTCGATCGCCGGATTCACCGCCGCCTCAATACTCTGCGGCATGGCGACATCCCTGAACGCGCTGATTCTGTATCGCGTGATCCAGGGCGCATTCGGCGGCGGCTTGCTCGCGACGGCGCAAGTGGTGCTGCGCGACACGTTCCCCGTCAAACAGATCGGCTTGAGCCAATCCATCTTTGCACTCGGCACGATTCTCGGACCGTCCATCGGCCCCACCATCGGCGGCGTGCTCGTTGACGATTACTCGTGGCCGTGGATCTTCGACGTTAATCTCGTTCCGGGCATCCTTGCATTCGTGATTCTGTGGCGCTGCATGCGCGACAACACTAAGCCGCAACGCGCGCCGGTGGACGTTCCCGGAATTGCGCTCTTGATCGTGGCCGTTAGTTGCCTGCAATACGTGCTCGATCAGGGGCAGCGCGACGATTGGTTTTCGGATCAGACGATCGTGATCTGCGCGTTCCTGGCGGTCGTCGCGACGGCGCTCTTCATCTGGTGGGAGCTGCGCACGGAGCGAGCCGATCGTCGATTTGCGCGTGCTGCGTTCGCCGGCCGTGGCCGCGGCGCTTTCGATCGCCGGCGCCTATGCAGCGATCATCTTTCCAAGCCTGCTCCTGCTGCCGCAGTTTACGGTCGACACTCTCGGCTTCACCAGCACGCTCGCCGGCTTGCTGATCGGCGCGCGCGCGCTCCCGGTGCTGCTGCTCGACGATTCCGGTCGGACGGCTTACGAGCATCCCGAACTTCGATTTGCGCTGGCTGATCGGCGGCGGACTCGCCGTCGCGGGACTGGGCTCGCTCTGGCTCGGCCGCGGGGTGACGACCGGCAGCGACGTGGACGTTCGTCATTCCGCTGCTCGTCATCGGTACCGGCGCGGCGTTCGTATACTCGCCGCTCCTGGTTGCCACGATGCGCGCGGTTGCGCCGGACGCCGCGGCCAAGGCCAGTTCCTTTATCGTGCTCTTTTTTCAACTCGGCGGCTCCATCTCGTCGGCCGCGATCGTGGCGTTCTTGGATCGCCGCGAGCAGTTCCATCAAGCCGCCCTCGCCGGGGAAGTAACGTTGTCGCGCCTGCCGGTCGTCCAGTTCTTGCAGCACGGAACTCCGGTCCAACTTGCCGCCGCGGTCGTCGATCAAGCCTCCGCGCTCGCGTACGCCGATGCATTCTTCGTTACCGGCGTGCTCGCGCTGATCATTACCCCGGGCGCGTTGTTGTTGGCCCGTCGGCGCTGACGGCGAACCTGCCGTCTATCGGCCGACGCCGAGTAGATAGAGGATGATGAGGAGCGTCAGCGGCGCTCCCAACAACCAAAGAATGATGAGCGGCATCTACAAGCCTCCTTGCTGTCGTTGCGGATTAGGTATGCGTTTGCGGTAGTAGGTGAAGGTCATCGGCTCGCCGGATGCCATCCAGCCGCCGATTACGCTTCCGATCAGTCCGACTAAGAGCGATGTTACCGCCGCCATTGCGGTGATGCGAATCACATCGGGCGTCACGGCGGTAGCACTCGCGCCGAGCGGCGTCGCGATTCCGCCGTACCAGCCGCCGAACGCGCTACCGGCGCCCAACGCGAGCATCCCCACGAGCATCGGCGTCGTAACCAGCCACGCGATCGCAGCGTGCAGGATCGTCGGTTCCGAGTATCGTGCGCCGGTTATTTTCCCCGCCGCCCAACCGCCGATGACGTAAGCAAAGAACGCGGCACAAACGGTCATCGCGACGTCGAGTCGAGCCACCGTGTGCCACGATGTGAGTTTCTCTGCCGACGCACCGGCGGCGGTTCCAGCAGGCCAAAAAGTAAGGATGCGGTCAGTGCTGCCAGCGCTCCAACCCAGATCGCGCTCCAGTTGACGCTCCATGGTCTCCACGTTTCGGGTCCGTTATAGACGTCGCGATTCACGATTCGATTCGCCCTCCACCAAAAAGAGTTGCCGTTACTTGCCCAGCGGTGGATTGAGCGAAACCTTGTGATTTTTTCACTCGACGTGTTTTACCGGCGCGAAGGCTGGGGAAGAAAGCGCCGATGCCGTTAATCGAAATCGTGCTCGTCCTGATCGTCGTCGGCGTGCTGCTCTGGCTGGTGAATTCCTATATCCCGATGGCGAGTGCAATCAAGTCGTTGCTCAACGCCGTCGTCGTCATCGCCTTGATCGTTTGGATTCTGCGCGTCGCCGGCTTATGGCATTCGATCACGAGTCTGCGCGTCGGAGGGTAAGGTCCCGCGGCGGCTCCATCGCAAATTAACCTATGTCATCCTATACCGGAGTGCGGACTTCGGCGGGAACCAATTCCGCCGCCGAATCGTTTTACTAAATAGATATGATTAGTTCGATTAAAAACTCCGGAACCGACTTTCTCGCCATCGCGTTCGGCGCGTTCTGCGTCTGTGCCGCGATCATGGTACTCCTGAAGTAGCGTAGCCACGCGGCCTGGAGCGTTCCCGTGCTAGGCGGCGAACGCTCCAGTCATGCATGAAGCGCTGCCCGCCAACTTCCGCAATAACGAAGACGTCAAGTACGGCCAGCTCACGCTGGTGGACGTGCCCACCGAGCTGCGCGAGCACGTGCCGTGGTTCAACCAAACGTTGACGACGGTTGACGATGCCGTGATTAGGCTCGGGATTTTCGAAGGCGACTTTCCATGGCACAGGCACGTCGAGCAAGACGAGTTTTTCTTCGTGCTCGAGGGTGAGATCGTGCTCGACGTCGAGGGGCGCGAGCCCGTGCGGCTTGGCGTGCACGAAGGATTCACCGTGCCCAAGAACGTGATGCACCGGCCGCGCTCGCCGCAACGCTCGGCCGTGCTGATGGTCGAGTCCCTCGGAATCGTCCCGACCGGCGACTACGGAGCGGTGCTCGGATAGAGTTTGGCGAGGAGCGCCGTGCGCGCGCCGATCAGCGCCGAAGCATCGGCGACGAGCGCCGGCTCGTCGGCGAGATTGATGCCGAGAAAGCGGCGCTCGAGCGCCGCGGGCGATGCGTCGAACCCATTTTTGAGCAGCGCTACGTAGCGCGGCGCGAAGCCGGCCGGATCTCGTTCGAACCGCATGAAGTACTCGAGCGCCAATAAGCCCGCGTAGAGATAGTTCACGTCATAGAGTGGGTCGGTAAAGAAGAGCCGGTTGCGCGCCCAGTACAGCCGAGTGGCCGGATCGGTTGCCGCCGCCGCGTCGTAGCGCGCGAACACCGCCGCGTTCAAAGCCTCGAAGTCTGCCGCCGTTTTGATGGTCGCATTATCTACCCCGTGGTAGATCGCGCTCTCGAGCTCGGTCTCTTGCGCCGAGCCGAAGACCTGAAACGTCGCGTCGTCGAGGAAATAGTTGAGATAGTAGGCCCGTTCTGCGCCGCTCGTCGCCCGCTCGTACAGATGGTTGATAAAGAGCAGCTCGTTGAAGATCGCGAACGACTCGAACATGAAGGCCGGCCCGCGATTGTATGCCGCGATCGGCTGGTAGCGGCTCATGAACTCGCGATGCACCGCATGACCCGACTCGTGCGCGATCGCGCGCACCGTGCGCACGTTCCCGTCGAACGCGCCGTAATACACGCCCGAGTCGAGCCCCGAGAACCCGACCGAGAAACCGTCGTCGTCGCACTCGGGCGCGGTGCAGATGTCGAGCCGCTCGTTGGCGGGATCGAGCAGTTGCGCGTACGCGCCGGCATACGCTGCCCCCATCGGCTGCTCGGCTGCGAGAACGAGCGCGAGGGCATCCGCGATGGCGTAACGCGGGGGCGTAAATCGCTGCTTCGGGGCACGCGCCGCAACCGCGAGATACTGCGCGTAGGCGTTCGATGCGCGCACCGCGCTCAGCGTGCGTTCTACCGACGTGGGCTCGATATCGCGATCGAAATACGCCGCCGGTGCCGCGCCGCTGAAGCCGCGCAACCGCCCGACGCCGTTTCGCGCGCCGGCGATCGCAACGAGCAGCGCCGCATAGGCATTCGCGTTGCTCTCGACCGTCGCGCTCGATTTGCGCAGCGCCTTGTAGGTTGCGGCAGCCGAGTCGAGCACCGGTGTCACGGCAACGGCGACGCTGTCGGCTTGCGTCGGGTTGAGGCGATGTCCGGCCTGCGCGAGCGACGAGGCGAGCAAATAGCGATACGGAGCGAGCGATGGAAGCCGCGTCCACGCCTCGATCCGCGCGGCGCCTAACGTCCGAGCCGCCTCGACGACGCGATTTGCGATCGCGTCCTCGGCGGCGCCGAGCGTATCGTCGGCCTTGGCGTCGGCATCGTCTTGCTGGTTCTCCTCCGATCGCAGGTAGACGTAAATGTCGTGGCGCTCGAGGCCTTGCAGCAGCGTGTCGTACCGCGCAAGCCAGCGCAAAAGCGCGCCGGCGGTTTCGGGGGTCGCGGAGTCCTCGAACGCCTTCGCGGCGGCGAGCACCTGCACTCGGCTCTCCGCCTCGGCCGCGACCGACGGAAAGTAGCGCGTGAGGTCGATCCGATAGGCCGCCGGCGCTGCTCCGACCAGCACGCATGCCGCGAGCGTCGCGAGCTTACGGAACAAAGTCGAGCGGCTCATCGCCGGCATCGGTCGAGATGCGTCCGGCATGGATTGCCGCCGTGAACTCCGCAAAGTCTCGCTCCACCTGGTCGGCGTATGCCGCGGCGTACCGCGCGATCGCGAGATCGAAGTTATCGCGGCGCCCGAGGTAGCCCGCAATCGTTGCCGGATCGCCGGCTTTGGCGTGCGCGCGCGCGAGCGCCCAGCCGCAGATCGTACCGTAATCGACGAGCGTCAAGCGCTCGAACTGCGAGAAGTCGACCGAAACCTTCATATCGCGCAGTTGGCGCACGTAATATTCGTGCGCGTCGGGGAGCTCGGTCCAGCCGAGAAAGATATCGCTCGCGGCCTGCATCAACCGCTGGCCGTTCACGACGCGTTCGCCCTGATGCTTGTAGCGGCGCTCGGGATCCGCCGGGGAGTCCAGCACCGATCGGCGCGCTTCCTTGATTTGCAAAAAGAGCGGATCCGTCGAATCCGACATAAAAAGCGCGACGGCGCAGCGCGTACCGACGCTGCCGATGCCGACGACCTTGATCGCGATGTCCGCCAAACGATAGCGATCGAAGAGGCGCCGCCGGTCGTCGCTGAGCGAATGGCGATAACGCCGGAAAAGCTCGGGTAATTACTGCTTCGGCTTCCGCGACGTGCTCGTGGAAGTGATAGATCAGCGGCGGATCGTCCACGATGGTCGGTCGACCGTCCTGGATGGTCGCGAGTTTCGGAAAGACCGTTTCGGACGTTCGCTCGCGGGCATACTTTTCGACCGCGCCCAAATCGCCCGACACGTCGGCGTTCCGCTTGAAGAAATCGGCAATATCCTCAAAGTCGATCTGCCGGTACCACACGTCGAGCGTCGTGAGCCTCGCATATTCCGCCGTGCGGATGCGGTATGCTGCCGCCGCCTCAATCGCGGCTTCGCGCGCGACGCTTTTGGAAAACCCAAGGTCGCGCGCCGCGAGCACGAGGCTCGTCGCCAGCCGCTTGACGTCCCATTCCCACGGTCCCGGAAAGGTCTCGTCGAAGTCGTTGATGTCGAAGACCAAGTTGCGCTCGGGCGTGGCGAAGCCGCCGAAGTTGGCGATGTGGCAATCGCCGCAAAGTTGCACGACCGGGCCGCTGACCGGCGTCGCGGCGAGATCGCGCGCCTGCACGATCGCGCAGCCGCGGAAGAACGTGAACGGCGATTGCGCCATGCGTTGGTAACGCACCGGAATGAGACCCGGAATGCGTGCATCGTTGGATTGCTCGATTAGTGCCAACGCATCGAAGCCGTCGCCGCGCTTCGCGCACGTTTCGTGGCTCGAGCGCGGGCACGTTGCCCGCAGCGCGCGGCCTTGCTCGTAGCGCTGTTCCCGCGTGACGGCCGGATCGATCGCCATGCGGGCTTCTGTTCTACGGCTTGCCGTATTCGCTTGTCAAATATTGCTCGATCGTGCTGACGGCATCGGGAGGGATCGGCGCCCCGTAGGCGCGCTGCATCTTGGTCACCTCGGCGGTCCACTGGGCGGCCGTCAATGGCGGCTGCATGGCGACGTAGGCCGAGGAGTGGCAGGTAACGCAGTACTGCTGCGTGGCTGCGACGCCCGGGCCCGGCTTGAACGTCGGCCCGACGTCGACGGGCAGCGAAATCGTCGTCGTTCCCTGCGGCGGCGCGGCGCCGGCCGCCAGCGCGAGGCCCGCGGCGCCGAGCGCCAACGCGAGAATGGCAAGCCACGTCCGCATCAGGAGACCGTCACCTTATAGGTCTCGATGGCGTTGCGCATGTAGCCGCCGGGATTCCAGATCGGCGTCGACGTCTGCGTGGTGCCGTCGTTGGACGTCGCGCGCACCGCTACGACGTACGCGCCGGGCTTGGCGTCCCACTGGAGATTCCATCGCCTGAAGCTGTATTTGCCGTAATCCTGTTCGAGTGCCGACCGACTCCAGGTGGTGCCGCCGTCGGTCGAGACCTCGACGCGTCGAATGCCGCTGCCGCCGTCGAACGCGATCCCCCGCAGCGTCGCGGATCCGGCGTTCACGACGCCTCCATCGCCGACGTTCGTAATGAACGACCGCACGTCGAGCTTGCTGATTGGAACGGTCGCGAATCCGGTGCTGCCCGGAACGACGCTCGCGTTGGGCGTGTCGGGAATGCGATAGGCCGTCTTCATCCAAAAGTTGTCGTCTACGTGGTCGAGCACGGTGATCGCCGAAAGCATCTTCACCCAATACGTCGCGAACCAGCCGGGAACGATTAACCGTACCGGATAGCCGTTGAGCAGCGGCATCGGCTCGCCGTTCATGAGGTACGCGACGATCACGTCGTCGCCGCGCGCGACGTCAACGTCGAGCGATTTTTTGAAAGCCGGCGTCTGCGGCAGCACCGGCTCGTCGAGTCCGCGGAACTGCACCTGCACGGCGCTTGGCTTTAGCCGCGCACGCGCCAGAATGTCGCGCAGCCGGACGCCGGTCCAGCGCGCGTTGCCCATGGCGCCGTTGCCCCACTGTCCACCCGGAACGCGCGGTTGGAAGAAGCCGCGGCTATTGCCGGAGCACTCGTTCACGGCCGCGACCTCGACCGTCGGCATTGCGGCTAAATCGCCGAGCGAGAGCGAGAGTTCGCGTTCGACGGCGCCAGTGACGGCGATGCGATGCGTGGACGCGTCCACCGACTCTGGGATGCCGGCGAGGTGCCAGCGCACGAAGAAGGCGTCGTTCGGAGTGAACGCGCCGTCGTCAAACACCGAAAACGGCGTTTCGAGCTGCGGCGGCCGCGGCGTCATCAGCATCAGCAGACGCTTTTGCGGATAGGCGACTAACGGGCGCGTTCCGTTGCCAAACGGGAGGGTAACGAGGCTCCCCAGCGCGCCGCCGGTAGCCAGCAAAAACGTCGACCGGTCCAATAAGACTCCTCCAAGAAGCTAACTTTAGTCACTATTTGGAGGCGCTCGGCCGCGTTCCTACGGCCAAGCGGGGCTACTCGAGGTCGTCGTGGCCGAGGCCGAAGTAATGCCCGAGCTCGTGAATGACGGTCGCCCGCACTTCGTCGACGGCTTCGGCGCGCGAGCGCGCGACGCGATTGATCGGCCCGCGGAAGATGGCGATCTCGTCGGGCAGCAACGGCGCATCGTGCAAACGCTCGGTGAGCGCGCAGCCGCGATAAATGCCGAGCAGCTCCGAGTCGCCGTCGCCCTCATCGTCGTCGAGACTCTCGAGATCTTCGTCGTTCGGTTCTTCCTCGACGGTGATCGCAACGTTCTCGATCATCTGTGCAAAACGCGCCGGCAATGAATCGAGCGCTTCGCCGACGACCTGCTCGAACTCGGCCCGCGAAAGACCGCCTCTACCCATGCCCCGCCTTTCCTCGCGTCCAGCGTGTGTCATCCTGAGCGCAGCGCCCGAAGGGCGCCCCGCCGGCGTCGTATGTCAGTCGGTGAGCGTCGCGCCTAAATAGCCGCCGGACGGCTGCGGCAGCGGCACCATAAGCACGTGCGGATTGAAACCGGGCGGCGGCGAGTCGGAGGTACCGGGCGGCGGCGGAACCGGCTTCACGCCGATTGACGCGCACGACCACGGACTCGGAATCGCGCGCACGGCGTCGTCGGGAACGATCGCTTGATCCGCTGGAATCGGCGGCTTCTCGCCGCTCAAGCGCTGCGGATCGAAACCGGCCGATAAATCGCCGGTGAGATCGCTTGCGTCGCGCGGACCGAACGGCATGTAACGTGCTTCGTCGGGCAGTTGCGCGAGCGGCGTGCGCCCGAAGAGATGTTCCACGAACTTCACGACCGACGCTTGATCGTCGTACTCGTGCACCACTTCGTTACGCGCGTACGGCGAGATCAGCAGCAGCGGCACGCGCTGCCCGTTGCCGCAGGGATTGCCGTCGGGACAGACCAGCCACGATGGCGGCGGCACGTGATCCCAAAAGCCGCCAGGATCGTCCCACGTAATGATAATGGCGGATTGATTCCAGTACTTGCTGCGCGCGATCGTATTGACGAGCGCCGCAACGTCGGCTTCGGCAACTTGCGAATCCGACTCGCCCGGGTGATCGTCGTCGCCGGTAAATCTGTGCGGCTTGGCATCGGCGGGCTTGAGACCTTGATTGCTCCCGAAACCGCCTTTGAGATAGAAGAGACCGCTGTCGCCAAGTTTTCCCTCCGCAACGTCGGACGCGAACTGCGATATATCGGCGACGTGGCGGTCCATCACCGGATTGTTGGCGATGTAGCCAAAGTAATGCGGCGCGAGATGGTGTGTGACGAGCGTCACGCGCCCGGGATCGCGCGGGTTGGCGAAGCCTTGCTGATACCACGCCCAGTTCACCGGCGTGTCGGCCTGATTTCGTAGAAATGCGATGTCGTCGCCGATATCTTGCGTGTTTTGCGTGAGGGCGCCGGCCTGCGTACCTTCGAGATTAAGCAGCACGTTGGCATAGGTTTGATCGACTTGGCGCTGCTTGCTGAAGTCTTTGGTATTGTATGGTCCCCACGCCGGGTCGAGATCCACAAACATTGGTACGCCGCGCCCTGCGGTGCCGACTGGGTCTTGCGTATACGACGGGCCGGCAGCGCCATAGCGCTTGTATTCCGTCTCGCCGTTCTGCGCAGCGATGATCTCGACGTTGCTCGGCGCCGACGGCGCGCGCGCGCCTTGGAAGAATGAGTCGTAGAGGGCGAAGCGGCTCGCGTAAAGCCAAAGGTAGGGGATCGTGTCGCAATCCACGTGCGCCATCGCTTCGTCGCCGATCGATGCTGCTTCGGCCGGGTCGGTCATGCCGAGCACGACTTTGGCGGCGAGCGGGAGCGATTTTGCCCACGCGGTCTGCGCCGCCACGAAGCCGTCCATCGCGCCGCCGTGGATGCCGGCATCGACCAGCGTGCGCGCGTTATTGATCAGCCCGACGTCGGGCGCAACAATGCGAAATGCCCGCGTCTCACGCTGGGCGACCGGATTGTATTGCGAGAAGCCGTGGGCGCGCGCTGCGTCGCTATATATCCCGTCGGCGCCGGGGAAGGTGCCGAAGTAATGATCGAACGAGCGATTTTCTTGATAAATAACAAAGACGTACCGAATGTGATCGGTAAGAAGCCTTTGCGCCGAAAGACTCTGAGCGGGCGTGGTCGCGGCCAGCGACAGCAGGATCGCTGCGAAGAGAGACTAAGCGCATAGCTCTGTGATTCGCGCTCGCAATCACGGCACCCTTAGCGGCTTGTCAGTGCGGGATACACCGCGGCGGTATTTAATTTTCGACTATCGCTCGTGCAGTGTTCCGGAACGCGCCTACTGAGGAACTGCGATAACGTCGAGCTTCTTGAAACCCTTATACGTCGCCAGCAGTTTGGGCTGAGTTCCAGAGAGCCATCCGCTGCCTGGACGGGCGAAGGCGTAAACGACCTCCTTGTGCGCGTCCGCCACGTATGCGATCGAAGCATCGCCGTTCAGTGCGACGCCGCTGATCGATCCGAGGTGGTCCGGCACTTGGAACGTCTCGCCGCCGGTCGGCGACGAAACCGAGACGAGGCCAGGCACGCCGTCGACCGGCGTCATCACGTCCTCTTGATCGTCCACGGCTCCGCCGAGCAGCGCGATCGTGCCGATTCCGAAGCACGCGCCTTGCGTATATTTTCCGCGCGAGACGCGCGTGAAGGGCGCCACGCTCGCGAACCCGCAGCCGCCTGAGATCAAAACGTTGTTGCCGTCGGGAGTCGACAGGACCGATGCGGCGTTCTGCGAGTTTTGCACGACGATCGTCGGGCCTTTCTTCGTCGCCTTGCCGTGGGGAAAGAAGTACACCGCCTGCTGACCGTAATCGCTGACGTAGACGTTATCGTGCGCGTCAACGGAAACGTCGGTCAGCTGCGGCGGATTCGGCGCGCCTTGCAGCGTCGGCGCATCGAGCGAGCGCACGAGGTTGCCGGTATCGCTATAGATCTGCGCGCAGGCCGCGCACGGCTTTGAGTTCGTCTTCGTGATCGTCGTATAAATGTTCCCGTGAGCATCCGCGGCAAGACCTTGCGCGACTCCGCCGCCCGGCTTGAACTGCGCAGTCTGTTTTGCCTTGCCGTTCTGAATCGAAAAAACGGTAATCGACCCGTTAGAGTAATCGAGGTTGAAGAGCTCCATGAGTCTGCCGGAGGCCGCACGTTCGGTCGCGCCGCCGGACGGCGCTTCCGATCCGGTTTGCGGAAGAGCGTTCTGCGGCGTCCCGCCGGAACAGCCGGCGAGCACGAGAAGTACGACGATCGAAGCGGACGAAGCTGCAGTCTTCATACGGTATATATTGCATTCGCGGCGCGAAGTTCATCCGTACGCGTGCTAAGGGACGCAGAGCTCGATTGGCGGCTTTTCGAACAAGAATAGACGCGCGGGCTGCGAAGGAGACCTCATGGTTAAGGAGCTTTCATTCGTCGCTTACTACGTTCGCGACGTTGCGCGAGCGCGGCGGTTTTACGGCGAGGTTCTCGGTCTCAAGCCGGGCGAGTGGTTCAACGAGCAGTGGATCGAGTTCGACCTCGGCAACGCAGCCTTCGCCCTCGACGGAACCGGCGAAGAGCTTGGCATTACCCCCGGAACCTCGGCCGGTGCTGCGTTTGAAGTCGACGATATCGCGGAGATACGCCGGCGGCTTGTCGAGGCCGGAGCCGAGGCGACGGAGGTGTACGAGTTCCCCCCATGCTGGACGTGCTTCGCGCGGGATCCCGAAGGGAACCGCTTCGCCCTACATCAGCGAAAGGCCGGATGACGTTTTGACGGCCCTTTGATTGAAATCCGTCGCGCTTGACACCCATGCTAATCTGTATCCTTATGCATTTTGACCGAGACGACTACGTCCAGCCCGGAAGTCCGCAGGACCGCTACGCCGGCGGCGAGATTGAGGCAGCGATTGTGTCGTGCATCTACTGCTGGCGACCGTTGCTCGTGCGGGCCGACGAAGAGCACGCCGACTGCGGCCTGCACCTGAACTAGAGCGCCTCAATGCTGAACCTGATGCTCGCGGCCGCCGTCAGCGCTGCGTCGATCGGCGCCACCTCAACGACGGTGCCGTTCACGCTGGTCGACAACCGTATGGTGGTGCAGGCAACGATCGACGGGAGCGGGCCGTTCGCGATGATCGTCGACACGGGCACCTACGGCGTCGTTATTACCCCGGCGGTCGCGACGCAACTCAAGCTCGCCACCAAGGCCGCCGGTTCGGCGACGGGAGCCGGCAGCGGCTCGGCGCAGGTCTCCTCGACCCGTCTGACGAGCCTTACGATCGGCTCGCTGCGCTTCGACCGCGTCCGCTCCGACGTGCTCGATCTCTCGAGGATTCAGCGCGCCTTCGGGTTCCCGCACCTCGACGGCATCATCGGGTACGGCATTCTGCGCCGGCTGCGCGTCGGCATCGATATGGACGGCTCGCGGATGACCCTCTCCTACGCGCCATTACCGACGCCAAAATACGCATCGACGGTGCCATTCAAAATCGACAGCGACGACATCATCGCGTTATCCGGCGCCGTCGACGGCGTGCCCGCCACGTTCATGGTCGATACCGGCGATCGCACCTCGCTCACGCTCATTCGCCACTTCGCGCAAGCGCACGATTTCTACAGCAAGGCGACGCTGCACGACGTGGTCACGGGCGTCGGCATCGGCGGACCGATCTATAGCGACGTTCTTCGCACCACCGTCTCGCTCTTCGGCTCGACGATTCCAAACGTTGTGACGCGCGCGTCGCGCGATAAGGGCGGCGCTTTCGTGAGCGCGGCTGAAGACGCCAGCGTCGGCATGGGACTGCTCAAACGCTTTAATATCGTCTACGATTATCCGAACGCTAAGCTCTACGCCTGGCCGAGTCGCTTGTATCCCGAGCCCGATACGTTTCGGCCACCGTCGCTTACTGCGACATCGTCTCCATCGTATTCGCGCCCATAGCGCCGGCGTCGACTGCCCAAATCCTCGCGCGCGTGGTTTCTAGCGGCCACACGTGGACCATCCACCCGAAGACGCGCGGGATGAACGTGCCGCCGGCGGCGGCGCAGGCATCGCGCGTATGAATCGAGCCGCCGAAGCCAAAGCGCGCGCTCGGGCCGAAGCGATCCGATATCGGCGTTCCCACCGGGGCCTTGCAGAAGTCGACGTGGCGATGCCACGTGCCGTAACTCAGCGGCACGCGCGCGTCGAGGTCGGCGAGATCGACGCCGTTTGACGCCGTGTACATTACGCCGACGATCTTAAGCGTATTACCGTCGCGTTTGAAGATGAGCGACGTCGGATGCATCGGATCGAAGTGCCCGAGCCATGCGTCTACCGCGTTCTGACGGTTGGTGTAATGCTCGATCGGCAGCGGAATGCGCGGCAGGAACTTGGCAAAGCCAGCGGCCTGCGCAGCCTCGACCGTCGGATATTGCGCCATCACTTGCCGAGCTGCGGCAACGATGGCATCGGCTCGGGCGCGATCGCCGGGCTGCTCGGCGCCGGGGAGCGTCATCTCCATATGTTTGCTGTACGTCGTGGGAATGTCGGCCGCACGTGCCTGCACTCGATGCAGTCCAAACGCAGCGGCAGCTGCGCTCGCGGCGATCAGAGCGGCGAGAACGAAGCGCTTCATGCGCAGGCCATTCTGTTTAGCCGACGGCCGAACCGCTGCCCCAGCGCGCGATCTCCCAGTCGAGATCGAGCCGGCGCGTCGGCGCGGCATTTTCAAACTCGCCCCACTGCTCCCGCGGGACCATCCACATCACCTCGAACTCGTTGCCATCGGGATCGTAGCCATAGATGGATTTCGTCGCGCCGTGGTCGCTCGCGCCGCTGAGCGCACCGTAGCGCTGCAGGGCATCGCGGGCCTCGCGCAGCGACTCGATCGCATCGACTTCCCAGGCGAGATGGTAGAGTCCGACGCCGCGCTCGTTCGGAGCCGGGGCATCCGGGCCAACCGTTGCGAGGCCGAGGTCGTGATGGTTCTCCGAGCCCGGAACGCGCATGAACGCCATCACCGTCCCCATCCGCGCGATTGGCTCCAGGCCGAGGACGTCGTGATAAAACGTAAGGCTGCGCTCGAGATCGCGCACCCGAAGCACCGCATGGTTCAGCCGACGGACCTTCATGCCGGGTATAACCCCTCGTAGGCCATTTTGGTTGGGGCCTCCCGAGGCTGCGTCGAAGGAGCGAGGATGATCGGGATGAGTAAGCGACTTCTTTTCTGTGCCGGCGCGTACGCGATGCTGCTCGCCACAACGGCCTGCGGCGGAACGGGGAGTAACGCGCCGATTCCTCCGGCGCCAACGGCGGCCGGGCACGGCACCCCGGTTCCAGCGCCTCCCCACGATTATCTCTACGCGGCGACGCTGGATTGGGATACCGGTTCGGGCACCGTCTATTATTACGACGCCTACGGCAAGAAAACGAAGCCGCTCGGGTCGCTGAGCATCGATCCCGGTTTTCCCGACGGCTTGTGGACCGACGCCAAAGGCGACGTGTACGTCGCTGTCGTCAATGCGGGAAACAATGGTCGTGGCTACGTCAACGTCTACACGCCCGGTTTGAGCAAGCTCGTCACGACCTACACGACCGGCCTCGACGGACCGGCGGGCGGCACGTTCGACGCCGCCGGCAACATGTACGTCGCCAATCTGTGCGGAACGGCGCCGTCGATCAGTTGCGACGTCTTCGCGAAGCGGCGCGGCGACAGCGGGTCGACGTCGGGGTACGTTGCGATCTATCCGCCGGGCAGCTCGCAGCCGGCGTCGTATCTCCAGGCGCCGATCAACATCGCCATTGGCGTTGCAGTGGATGGCGCCGGCAACGTGTTCGTTCCGAACAACACTGGCCGAATCGCATGGAACGTCATCGAGTTTAAAGCGGGCGCCACGCAGGGCAGCATCGTGCCGTTTCGCAAGCTCCCGAAGCAGCGCTGGGTTGGAGCCGCCGCGTTCGATCCGCGCGGCGATCTCGTCGTGTCGGTAAACTCGGCGATCGACTTCTTTCCAAGCGAGCGCGGCAAACCGGCACATTCGCTCACCAGCGGCGTTCTGGTTGCCGACGGGCTCGCGTACGGTCCCGACGGCACGCTTTTCGCCGGTAACTACGAGTTCAAAGAGAACGAGGGCAACGTGATTGCGTTTCCATCCGGCGCAAGCTTACCCGCGCGTACGTTTGCCGTTCCCTACGGTAACGGCGTCGTGAGCGTCGCGGTCGGCGCAACGGGCGATTAGCGGAAGAGAACGAACCGGCCGCCGCCGGTGAAGATCACGACCAGCAGCATCGAGACGAGCGTGAGGTCGTAGGACCAGCCGAAGCCCTCCGCGCCCCAGAAGCCGGTCTTCCAGACGAAGATCTTCTTTTGGATCGCGCCCAGCATGATGAGGATGAGCCCGATCGCCGCGAGTTGCGGCAGCACGCCCGCGATGACGCCGAGTCCGCCCGCGATCTCCGCGACGCCGAGAAACTTCGTGAATCCCACCGGCAAACCGATGCTCTTGGCGCGGTTCTCAGGATCCCGCAGATCGTCGTAACCGCTCTTGGCATACACGGCGCCCGCCATGAATCGCAAGAAGAGGAGCCCGAAATCGGCGAAGTGGGTGAGATCGAACATCTACAGTCGTCCTGCAGCGTGGAGCGTCTTGTAGATCGCGAGGCCGAGCTTTTGCGACTCGTTCTGCTTCGAATCCGGCTGGCTGTTGAGGCCGAAGGCGATCACCGCGTCCTGTTTCGGAAAGTAAATATGAATCATCCTGTATCCGAGCGTCATGCCTTCATAAAACCACACCGTGCCGAGCTGCGGCATCGTCATCTGCGCAACCCCGAGGCCGAAGCCGCGCGGCTCGCTCGCGGTCGTCGTCGCGATCGGCTTTCCGGTCCGCAGTGAGACGAGCGTGAAGAGCTCCGCACGCTGCTTGGGGGCGAGGATCGGGCCACTGTAGAGCGCGCGGCACCAGTGCGTGAGATCCTCGGGCGTCGAAACGATCGCACCGGCGCCTTGCATCCACGAGACGCTGTCGTCGCGCACGTCCTGCCCGAGCAGCGGCGCGAGGCCCGCGTTATCGGCGTCGTGGCTGAAGAAATAGCCCGAAACCATGCGATCGAGAATGCTCGACGGATACTGGGTGCCGGAGTAATACGTCGACGTCAGCCCCAGCGTGCGGAAGAAGCGCCGTTCGATCTCGCTGGAGTACGAGTCGTGCGTTACGCGCTCGATAATGAGTTCCGCGAGCAAAAAGTTGGTATTGGAGTAATCGTAGCCGGTGGTTGGTTTGGGCGCGTGCGGGTTGCCGGGATAGACGTATGCGATCAGCTGCGGGATCGTGAAGTTGCGCGTGGGATTCTTCGCGTAATCCGAGAGCATCTGCGGCACGGTGTCGTAGCCTGGAATGCCGCTCGTCATATCGAGCAGGTGATGGATCGTCACGTTCTTCCAGGCCGGATACTGCGGCAGCCAACGTCCCACGGTCTGCGCGATCGTCAGCTTGCCTTCGGCTTCGAGCTGCAGGATCGTCGCCGCGGTAAACGCCTTCGTGTTGCTTCCGATCTGCCAGAGCTGCGGCGACGTCGCGGGAATTCCCCCGCCACCGTATTGCGTGCGGCCCACGGCGAGATTGATGTTTGGTTGGCCGTGCAGACTAATGCTGAGCGAGATCGCCGAGATGTGCTCGGGCGTGGCGCGCGCACCCAGCTGTGCGTTGAGGTCTTGAAGCAGCGCCGCGCGCAATGCGGCATCGGATTCGCTCGCGCTCGCCGGCGCGGCAGCGAGAAAGGCGGCGAGAAGCAAAGCGAGGCATCGTATCATAACGGTGCCTGCTTCGCAGTACCGTGCGCCCAATCCGCTGGGCTAGAAGTACGTTCCGGCCGGGCTTACGGCGACGCCCGCGGGGATGTTGAAGTTGTAGCCGCCCCTGACCCTGGTCATCCTGAATGTTTTGAGCAAGGTCATCGCGGGATAGCTAAAGACCTGCACGCTCGGCTTCGACTCGTTGCTCACGAAGAGCTCGTCGCGGGTTGAGTTCAGCGCGAGGTAGTCGGGCAGGCCGCCGGTCTTCACCGGTGTGATTTGGCCGCTAATCACGCTGTCGTATCCGGGGATGTTGTCGTCGACCGCGAGATATTGGAACGGGGACGACGAGCCCGACGATTCGACCGCGATGCCGCCGGTCTGTCCCATCGAGATGCCGGTCGGCAAGCACGTGGTGTACGCAGGCTCGCAGAAGAGCACGCTGCCCTGTGCCACGCCCTGCGTCGTGGTGAAGTAGCTCACGTAGGCTTCCGATTGGGACGTTTGATTCGGGTAGATCAGCGCGATGCCGGTGAGCACCGACGACTGCGGCGGATACCACGTGGTGCTGGGCGACGAAGAACCGGCGGGATAGTAGTTGATCCACTGCTGCCCGGAGTCGCCGCCGTTGTTGGTGACGTACATGTCGCCGCCGGCGTCCACGGCAACGTCGGAGGCTTC
Organism: Vulcanimicrobiota bacterium; assembly: GCA_963699435.1. Taxonomy (GTDB): domain Bacteria; phylum Vulcanimicrobiota; class Vulcanimicrobiia; order Vulcanimicrobiales; family Vulcanimicrobiaceae; genus Cybelea. The sequence goes on along the minus strand of CAVOTV010000005.1, from coordinate 435,148 downwards.
ATTCACACCGGTGGTGATCGTCTTGCTCGGCGCGGTTGCGCCAGGAGCGTAGATCGTCACCGCGTTCTGATTGGCGACGTATAAGTTACCGGCGGTATCGGTGGTGATGCCTTGCGGCGCGTTGATTCCGCTGGTGATGGTTAGCTTGGGCTTGCTGCCGCCTTGCGCCTGATCGAAGACCAGGATTTCGTTGTCGTAGGTAAGCGCGACGTAAAGCAGCGGCTTGGTTTTACGGGCCGTCTTGGAGTCGCCGCCGCGCCCTTGGGTGCTGATGGTCGCGGCACCGGGTACCGACGCCGCAGTGGCCGGCCCCGTAGTCGTCGGAAGCGACGGCGACGATGAGCATGCCGTCGCGGCGAGGAGCATCGAGGCGCTCGCGAGGGCATTGAGCGTGATCGAGAAGTTGCGCATGATGGATTCCTTTCTGATGCGGGAGATCGTGAATCCAACGTACGTCCGGAGGGGGTCGGCGCTCCACGAAGTTACTCACGGAATTGCGCCGCGGCAATTGCCGCGAGCAGCGATTCATAGGCCGCGCGCTCGGCCAGGGGAATGACCGGCAGCGCCGCGAAGGCGGCCGCACTTTCGGCCAGTCGCGCCGCTTCGGCAGCGCGTCCGAGGCGAAACTCGACGGCGACGAGCAGACGCAGCGCGTCCGCGCCGGGGCCCGACGCCGCTGCGTCGTCGGCCGTAATTTCGCGCGCGAGGCGTTCCGCCTCGGGCAGTTCGCCCAGCTCGAGCAGCGCCCGGGCCAGGACGATCTTCGCCGCGCGTGCCGATTCTTTGAAGCCGATCTCGTCGGCCGTGCGCAAGGCTTCGCGCGCAAGCGATTCCGCCGCGCGTGCCGCTCCGGAGCGCACGGCGACGAGCGCGAGCGCTCCGATCGTTTGGCTTCCTCCCATCCGCCGCCCGGCGGCGCGAAAGAGCACCAGCGCTTCGTCGAGATGCGCGTTCGCCTCCTCGAACTTGCCTTCGTCGGCGGCGAGCATGCCGAAATCGAGCAAAGCGCGAGCAACGTTCAGCCCGTCACCGAGCTCGCGCCGGATGGCGAGCGATTCGGCCAGGAAGCGCCGCGCCGCGGCATATTCGCCCTTCGCGCTCGCGCAAACGCTCAAGCCGGCGAGCATTCGCGCCACGGCGGATCGATCGCCGGCCGCGCGTCGCAGTTCGATCGCTATCGTTCCGTGGCGCTCGGCATCGTCGAACCGGCCCGACGCTTCCGCCAATCCCATCGCCGCCCAATGGCCGTCGCCGCGCACCGCATCGTCGAGCGTTCCCGCGCTGGAATCGGCGAGCAGCGAATCCACCCAAGCATAGCCGTGGGCGTTAGCGCCGCGGCGATACCAGATCGGCCACAGCTCGAAGGCGAGCAATATGGCGCGTTCTATGCGATGGGTCGAGCGCAGCCATCCGAGCGCGGCATCGAAGTGCGCCGATTCACGATGCAGCCGCGCACGCGTCGCGGGATCGGCAAACGGTTCCGGCTGCGGCGGCATGCGCGCGAGCGCGGCGCAATACTCCGTCATGCGCAGATACGCGCTCTCGCTTTCGTTCTCGCCTTCCAGCGACGTCGCCGCAAACTCCGAAACCAGCGGATGCAGCCCGAACTCGGGCTCGCCCGACGGATCTTCGTTTGCACCGATCAGGCTGCGATCGACTAGTGCCGCGAGCGTTCGCAGCGTATCGAGGTCGCCGGCATCGTCGCTGCCGGCGACGGCGCGCGCGCCCTCTTCGGTGAACGGCCCGTCGAAGACCGCGAGTGCGCGAAAGACGCGCCGTTCGTTCGGCGCGAGCAATGCGTAACTATAACCGATTGCGTCGCGCATTGCGACGAGCACGTCAAGCGGATGTTCGAGACGTGCGGCGAGTTCCGCCGGCGTCGTTTCGCGAAGCAGCGGCGCGGCCAGCTCGATCGCGAGCGGCACGCCGCCGAGCGCGCGCGCGAGCGATGCCATTCCGGCTGTGTCGGGGTCCGCGCCGTTAGCGCCGCCGATTCGAGTGCCGAGGAGCCGCGCGCTCGACTCCGGCGAGAGCGGCTCCAGGTTGATCAGGCGTTCGTTGGAGAGATGAAGCCGCGAGCGGCTCGTCGCGAGGATCTTGAGATGTGGCGTTGCTGCAACCAGCTCGGCCACGACCGGCGCCGCAGCGCTCGCGCGCTCGAAGTTATCCAGCACGAGCAAGATCGCGCGCTCGCCGATCGCGCTCGCAATCGAGGCCGAGACCGATTCAGCACGGATCTCCCGGACGCCGAGCGCGAGCGCGATCCGCGTCGGTACGAGCGCCGCATCGGGCAGCGTGGCGAACTCGATGAAGAACGCGCCGTCGGCGAACTCGGCGGCGACGTCGCCGGCGGCCGCAGCGGCGAGTGCGGTCTTGCCGACGCCGGGTCCGCCGGTGACCGTGACGATTCGTGCGAGCGGGTCGCGCAGCAGCGTATTCAGCGCGGCCCGCTCCGAATCGCGGCCCACCAGCGGCGCGGCCTTTGGCAACGACGCGTTCGTCTGCCGCGCGTTCGCCCGGCTCGATGCCGTGCGCAGCGCTTCGCGCGAGCGCGCATCGAGCTCGAGCGCTTCGGCGATCAGTGCGACGGTGATGGCGCGCGGCCAGCGCGAGACGCCGGTTTCGATATCGCCGATCGCTCGCGCGCTAATGCCCGCGCGTTCCGCGAGTTGCTCTTGCGAGAGGTGTGCCTCTGCACGATATTGGCGTAAGAGTTCGGCGAGCTGCACCGGACGCCCGAGCGAAATACCAGCGGCCGGGATTACGCCCGGCGCAGAACGTTGAAGAGCTCGCGCACGGGATATGCGAGCCCAGGCAGCGCTCGATGTTCGATCGTCTGAACCGGCACGGGCGTAAACGCCGAGCTTGTCGTCCACGTCGTTTGGGGAACCGCGATATCGTAAATCGGCATGATGTCGGGCGATTCTATCACAAAGTCCGGAAGACGGCTTTGTGTCCGGCGAGGATACGGCTCTGCGTCGCGAGATCGACGGTTGTCGACCAATCGCCGCGCTGAAACGTTCCGCCGAGCACGATGCCGTCGTTGCGCGGGAACATATAGAGATCGCCGGTGAGGTACGTATAATCGATGGCGGGCTGCGGTTCGAGAATCGAAAGCTGTCCGCGAACCGGCTCCAGTACCGTATCGCCAAAAAGCTCGCGCGAACCGAGACCGGTGCAATTGAACACGACCGGCTCGTGCAGCGCGGCCACCTCCGAGGGCGATTGAAACGACCGCACGACGATCCGTCCGCCCTGCAGCAAAAAGTCGCGCTCGACCGCGGGAAGAAACGTGTTCGGCTCCATCATCATCGTGTCGAAGCGCCAAACCTCGGCAAAGCCGGTAAATGGCACGGAGGCCGGGTCGACCTTTTCGATGCCGGCATAAAGATCGGCGATGCCGGTGCGCGTTGCGTAGTCGATCTCGGGGATATTCGATTGCGGGTCGCGCCGCAGCGCATAGTTGTCGAGCCAGCGGACGCCGTACGCGTCGCCGGCCATCAGTTGGAATGCGCGGTTGGCGATACGTGCGGCCTTGCGAAACGTATCGAGAAATCCCGGCGTCACGTCGCTTGGTACGAAAACCGTCGTCGGCGTCCACTGTGCACCGGCGACGTTCGAAGTGGTTGCCGGCGGGAGATCCGCGGCGTAGATCGTCACTTGCCAGCCGCGGTTCTGCAGAATCCGCGCGGTCGTCAAGCCGATCACGCCGCATCCGAGCACGGCGGCTCGCGATGGCGACCGGTCCGCCACAAGGTTGGCCGCGAGCGTTGCGCAACCCCACGAGAGGCTGAAGCCGCCGCCGCCGTGACCGTAGTTGTGGACGAGCACCTTACTGCCGAACGGCTGCGCGCGCAGCACGAAACCGCTGGAGCGAAACGGACGCAAGCCGACGATGGTGCGAATCACGCGGCCGGCATCGATCTTTACCGGCACGATCGTCGTCGCCGGCGACGAAGGCAATGCGCGGATCGGCATGCCCGCGGCCGCAACCGCGCCGGCGCCGAGCGACGAGCCGATGAAACTGCGCCGCGTTATCACGATGCGTTCAGCCGCATGTAGGTGACTTGCGCGATGGCCACCAGCGTGCCGTCGTCACGCCAAAGATTGGCGACGACCGGAATCAGCGTTCGGCCGCCTTTGATCGCCTGGGCGAAGAGCGTCACGTCGCTGCGCGCCGGCGCCAGAAACCGAATGCTCATATCCGTCGTGGTGATGCGGCTCTCGCCGCCCCAGATCGTCAGGCACACGATCGCCGCGGCGGAGTCGGCGGCGGTCATGAGCAGGCCGCCGTGAAACGAATCGAAGATCCCGTCGAACTCCGGATTCCGGGCGACCGTGCACTCCATGGCGCCCACGCCGAGACGGACGTTGCGAAAACCCAGGCTTCTAAAGATCGGAATATTGCGGAATGCGCGCGAGGATCTTTGTTTCGAACTCGGCATCGAGCGGCGGCAGATCGCGCGGCGGCGCGGCAAGAAGCAGCCCAGGAGCGAGCGGCAAGCCGGTCTCGGTCATGCCGGTCACTTCGCCCGAGAGCGTACTTCCCCCGGGATCGCCCGACGCCGTCGTGAAAGGGAAATCGCAGATGAACGTAACGCCGCTCACTCCCACGATCGGTGCGACCGTCGCGGGCATTGACCTTCGCGGCCCACTCTCCGACGACGCCGTCGCCGGCATTTCGGCTGCGCTCGATGACCGGCTCGTGCTCTTCTTCGAGGGCCAATCGCTGACGACGGTCGAGCAGCGCGATTTTGCGGCGCGGTTCGGCCCGCTCTACCGGCATCCGTTTTATCCCGGCGACCCCGACGCGCCCGAGGTCATGATCTTGGAGCACGATGCTGCGCGCCGGGCAAACTCGGATCGCTGGCATAACGACGTCACCTATTTGGCGACGCCGCCCAAGATCGCCGTGCTCTACGCGCAAGATATTCCGGAGATCGGCGGCGATACGCTGTGGGCGAGTATGTACGCGGCATACGAGGCGCTCTCGCCGCCGCTGCAGCGGCTCGTCGACGGGCTGCGCGCCGTGCACTCATTTCAAAAGAACTTCACGCCGGAGCGTTTTCGAGCACTTGGCATGGAGGAGCGTCGCGACGCGATCTACGCAGAGCATCCGCCGGTGTCGCATCCGATCGCGCGTACCAATCCCGCGACCGGACGGAAGGCGCTCTTCGTCAATCAGGATTTTACGTCGCACATTGAAGGCGTCTCCGCGCGTGAGAGCGACGCGCTGTTGCGCTTGCTCTTCGAGCACATGAGCGCGCCGGAGTTTCAAGTGCGCTGGCGCTGGAGCGCGGGGACGGTAGCCATGTGGGATAATCGCTGGACGCAGCACTGCGCGCTGGCGGATTATTTTCCGGCCCATCGTTTAGTGCGTCGCGCGACGGTTCTCGGCGAACGGCCCGTTTGACGCAGAGCCCGTTGAAACTTCGCCGCCGCCTCGGCGCGTTCGACGTGGCGCTGATCGTGATCGGCAGCGTCATCGGTTCGGGCATTTTTCGCACGCCGTCGGTGGTCGCTCAGCGCGCCCCGGATGCAACGATCGTGCTCGTAGTGTGGGCGACCGGCGGAGTCGTCGCGCTCTTCGGCGCCTTCGTGCTCGGCGAGCTCGCAGCGCGCCGCCCCGACGAGTGCGGCGTCTACGCGCATCTGCGCGACGCGTTCCATCCCGTCGTCGGCTTTGCGTATGGGTGGGCATCGCTGATCGCGTCGCTCTCGGGAGGTCTCGCGGCGGGAGCTATTCTGTTCGCCGGCTACTTCGCATCGCTCACTGGTCTCGCGCTCGCGCCGGGGCTCGTTGCCGCCGCGACGCTCGCGATCCTCGCCGTGATCAACGCGTTAGGCGTGCGGGAAGGGGCGACAACGCAGAACGTGCTGACCGCACTCAAACTCGGCGCGCTGGTGGCGCTGGTGGCGGCAGGGCTTTTTGCGCACCACCGCCGCGCCGCAGCACGCAGAGGCGCTGCACGGGTCGGTCGTCGGTGTCTTTGCCGTCGCGATGATTCCCGTGCTCTTTGCCTATAACGGCGCGCAGGTCGCCAACTTCATGACGGCCGAAACCACAAATGCCGTTCGTGCGCTACCTCTAGGACTCACGTTCGGAATGATCGGCGTCGCAATCGTCTACGTGCTGGTCAATGCGGTATGCGTGCGAGTGCTGGGGATCGACGGCCTGGCCCGCACCGACGTGCCCGTCTCTGAGGTGTTGTTCCACGCAGCCGGCCCGCTGGGCGCGCGCCTCACCTCGATCGCGATCGCGTTGACGACGCTCGGATTCATGAGCAATCGCATGCTGACCGTGCCGCGCCTCTATCACGCGATGGCCGCCGACGGCCTCTTTTTTGGCTGGATTGCGAAGATCGATCCGCGGACGCACGTTCCCGTGGTGGCCGTCGTCCTGCAAGCCATCGTCGCGATCGCCTTCGCAGTGTCGCAGGGATACGGGCACATTCTCAACGTCGTCGTGGTGATCTCCTACGGATTCGCGGGGCTCCTTGCGCTCGCAGTGTTCGTCTTTCGCGCGCGCGATCGGAATACGGGCGTCCGCGCCGAAGAAGGATTCCGCGTGCCGCTTCATCCGTTCTCGACCGCTATTTTTATGCTCGCCTCGTGGGGCGTAGCGCTCGCGACGTGCGTCGCCTATCCGCGCGACGGATTGTGGGGCCTGGCCGCCGTGCTGAGCGCGGTGCCGGCGTATGCGTTATGGGCGCGAAGCGGCCGCCGACCGAAGGCGATAGCGTCGTGACTCCGGCGTCTCTCGAATGTTCGCGCGACGCCGCGCATCGTTTCTCTGCTGCGGAACTACACGGCGTTTGTCCGCACGAGGGCGCGCCGCTGCTGGCGCGTTACGATGTGACGACGCTCGCGCGCGAAGCAGTCGCGGCGCGGCCGTGGACGATGTGGCGCTATCGCGAGATGCTGCCGGTTGCCGCGGACGAAGAGCCGGTCTCGCTTGGCGAAGGCGGCACGCCGCTGGTCGCGCTAACGCGCTTGAGCGACGAGTTCGGCGGAGTGGTGCTCGTGAAAGATGAGTCGCAGAATCCGACCGGCTCGTTCAAAGCACGCGGCATGTCGGCGGCGGTGACGGCGGCAAAGCGGCTGGGTGCGACGTCGCTGGTGGCACCGAGCGCGGGCAACGCGGGGAGCGCGCTTTCGGCCTACGGCGCGCGCGCCGGTTTGCCGGTGCGCGTCTACGTGCCGCGCGACACGCCGGCAATTCTCGTTGACGAGATGCAAGGCTACGGCGCTGAAGTGATGCTCGTGGATGGCTTGATCGACGATGCCGGCCGCATGGCCGCTGAATACGCGCGCGATACGGGCGCGTTCAGCGTCGCTACGTTTCGTGAGCCGTATCGAGTCGAGGGGAAGAAGACGATGGCGTATGAGTTGATCGAGCAGCTCGGCTCAGTTCCGGGAACGATCGTCTATCCGGCGGGCGGCGGCATCGGAATCGTTGCGATGTGGAAGGCGTTTGACGAGCTCGAGCGGCTCGGCTGGATCGGTGCGGCGCGGCCGGTGATGGTTGCGGTGCAGGCCGAAGGGTGCGCGCCGATCGTTCATGCGTTTCGCCGCGGCGACGAGTCTGCGGCCCGCGTCGAGCACGCGAACACGAGGATGTGGGGCCTGCGCGTTCCCGGCGGAATCGGCGACCGTCTGACGCTTCGCGCGCTGCGCGAATCGCGCGGCCATGCCGTCGCGGTGTCCGATGCAGCGGCCGATGCCGCAATGCGGGAGCTGCACCGGCGCGAAGGCGTCGACGCTACGGAAGAAGGCGGCGTGACGCTCGCAGCGCTCCGCGTGCTGCGCGCCGAAGGCGCCGAGCTTCCCGCACCGATCGTGCTCTTCAACACCGCAAGTTCTCTAAAATACTGGCCACGCTAGCGAGGCTCGCACCGAAAGACCAACGTGTCACCCTGAGCGGAGCGCCGAAGGCGCGCAGTCGAAGGGCTGAGCGATGAAGCGCAGCATCAAAGTCGAAGGACAACGGGCGCGTCGGCGGAGCGGAGTCATTCGCTAGGCGACTCCAGAAACAGTCGTCTGGTAAAAGCTCCTCGGTCGTTGTTTTTCCTTTGCCGGGCCGCGTCGAGGTCATCGGGCGTTAAATCGTAAGCGCAAAGGATTGCTTCTATGACCTCCGCGAGGTCTGCGAGTTCGGAGAGCAGCGCATCATCCGCAGCATCAACGAGCTCCTTCGCTTCCTCGAGAACCTTGGCCCGAAGCGCGAGTCTGAACTCGTCGGCGCTGAGCTCTCGCCATGTGGCTGACTTCCCCGCCTGCTGCATGATCTCCGGAATCCGGTCTCTGACGAGCTTACCGTAACTCTTCATGGCGACCATGAGCGCGGCCACTCGACCGAGATCGCTGCCTCGTAAAGCCGCTCGATTTCCGGCTCGCCGATCGCCAGCGATATTCCGTCGCGGGACAGGCTGCGGTTGCGCAGGAGAAGTTTTTCTATGAAAACATGATCGGGCAACCAATCGGATTTCGCCGAATTGCATCGGTTACAGGCGAGGACGAGATCCCAGAGGTCGTCCTCAAGCAAGAAACTCCAAGGGATGACGTGATCGACGGTCACTGCAAAATTCTCGCCAACAGGCGCTTCACAGTAGAAGCATTGCAACTTCGACTCCTCTCGCAGGATCCTCAAATATTTCTGCAGCGACCTACGGGAGGCGCCCTCTCTCGAAACCTTTTGCACGATGCGCGGCGCGAGCCGGTTGCAGCCTTCCAAGAACTCGGCCCAATAGAAGTTAGCGATGAGTTCGAGAGCCGCCGCCTGAGCTTTCAGAAAAGAGTGATTCTGTGGCGTTACCGACACGTCGTCTTGGCCTGGCTCCCAACGATATAGCGGCGGCATCCCGGGCGGCCTGCTCGAGTGAAAAGCGCTCAGGACGTTTATCGTCAGTAGCTTTGACATCTGCCGGTCGATCTTCGTTCGGCCGACCGCCGGCAACCTCGATAGATCGCGCGTCTTATATTTTTGAGCGGTTTTCCGAATCAGCTTGACCGCTGTCGACTCTTTGCTGAGCGACGCAGCTTGGCGCAAGTGATAAACCACCGTCTGATTCCAATACAATTTGGTAAACTCTCGGCCGATCGCGTCGAGCGGGATACGCAGATCGTCCGAGTGCCGGCAGCATCGCACAAGCGCTTTGAGCAGCGCAGGCTTATAGCTCGCCGACTTTCGGGCATGGCGCATCAGCGCCGCGATGTCGCCTATTCGCAGGTCGGCTCGATTCTTCAGAGAGTTTCCCACTCTTCGCGGACCTTACTTCGCTCGTCGACGCCAATCCCGGGCGTCCCATTACAGAAAATCGCGTCACTACCCTAAATCACTGAAACGTGGTCGCCGCATCCTTCAGGGCCCTTCGACTCCGTTTGCTGTGCTGGCTTGGGCTAGGATGACGCGTTGGACACGGCCCTCCCCTCGCGATAAAGTCGGGTTACCGTCGTCAGGATGGCAGGGGTGCGGCGTCGAACCCCCAGCGTCCCAGATCACAGGTTCGCTTTTACGGTTTGGAGGCTCGATGTTTCCAGCCCAATTCGATTACCGGCCGGCCCGTTCGGTCGACGAGGCGATCGCAGCACTCGCCCAATATGGCGACGATGCCCGCGTGCTCGCCGGCGGCCAGAGCTTGATCCCCGCGATGCGATTCCGGCTTGCTCGCCCTGCTGTTCTCGTCGACATTAACCCGATTGCCGAGCTCGCGTACCTAAACGAGGGCGACGGCGCGTTGCAGGTCGGCGCCACGGCGCGCGACTTCGCGCTTGAGGTCTCGCCGACGATCGCGCAGCGCTACCAACTCATCGCCGACACGTCGGCGGTCGTCGCCGACCCGGTCGTGCGCCAGATGGGCACCGTCGTCGGAAGTCTCTGTCACAACGATCCTGCGGGCGACTGGCCGGTCACAGCGCTGGCATCGCGCGCGCAGATCGTCGTGCGCGGCAAGGATGGCGCACGAACGCTCTCGATCGACGAGTTTCTGATCGACTCATATACGACGGCGGTCAAGGCGGCCGAGATGGCGGTCGAAGTGCGCTTCCCGACGCCGGGTGCGCGCACGTCGGGCTCGTTCCACAAGATCGAACGCAAGGTCGGCGATTTCGCGACCGCTTCGGCCGCGGCACAGATCGCGCTCGCAGACGACGGCACCATCGCCGATGCCGGCATTGCGATCGGCGCGCTCGGTCCGACGGCGCTGCGCGTCGCCGAAGCCGAGAAGCTGCTCAAGGGCGCCAAGCCAAGCAAAGACGTGATCGCGCAAGCGATGCGCGAGGCCGAGAAGATCGCCGACCCGAGCCCCGACAATCGCGGCTCGGTGGAATATAAAAAGGCCATGGCCGGCGTGCTCGTCGGTCGTGCCATCACGCAAGCGCTGCAACGCCTCGGCGTGGGAGGTTTATAAGATGAAGGTCAGCGTCAAGGTCAACGGCACGCAGTACGAACGCGATGTCGAGCCGCGCATGCTGCTGGCGTATTTCTTGCGCGAGGAACTCGGCCTCACCGGCACGCACGTCGGCTGCGATTCGTCGAGCTGCGGCTGCTGCGTAATCGCGCTCGACGGCGATCGCGCGGTGAAATCGTGCACGATGTTCGCCGTGCAGGCCGACGGCCACGAGATCACCACGGTCGAGGGGCTCGAGCAAGGCGGCAAGCTCCATCCGCTGCAGCAAGCCTTCTGGGATCAGCACGGACTGCAATGCGGCTACTGCACGCCCGGCATGATGATGACGGCCTACGTAATGCTCAAGCACATGCCGCAGCCAAGCGAAGCGCAGATCCGGGAATCGCTCGCCGGCAACCTTTGCCGCTGCACCGGGTATCAAAATATCGTCAAGGCCGTGCAGCAAGCTGCAAACGAGCTCGCTGCCGAGCCGGCAACCGCGGGGAGCGCATCATGACCACCACAACCGAGAACGGAGAGCAGCGCCACGCCATCGGCCTTGCGATGAAGCGCAAGGAAGATCCGCGCTTTATCCGCGGACGCGGGCGCTACCTCGACGACATCACGCTGCCCGGCATGCTCCATCTCGCGCTCGTGCACAGCCCGTATCCGCACGCCCGCATCAAGAGCATCGATAAGAGCAAGGCACTCGCGCTGCCCGGCGTTGCCGCCGTCATCACCGGCGAAGATCTCGACGCGGCGAAGCTCGAATGGCTGCCGACCTTCCACGGCTTGGACAAGCAGATGGTGCTGGCGTTCGGCAAAACGCTCTATCAGTATCAAGAAGTCGCGGGCGTGGTCGCCACCTCGCGTGAGATCGCGCACGACGGCGCCGAGCTCGTTGAGGTTGAGTACGAGCCGCTCGATCCGGTTGCCGATCCGTTCGCAGCGCGCGAAGACAAGATCATTCTGCGCGACGATCGCGACGAAAAGACCAATCACATCTACCACTGGGAAGTCGGCGATAAAGCAAAAACCGACGGCGCGCTCGACGGATCCGAAGTTCGCATCAAAGAGCGCATTCTCTCGCCGCGCTGTCATCCGGCGCCGCTCGAACCGTGCGGCGTGCTGGCCGACATGAACAAAGCCACCGGCCGGCTCACCATCTATATGACGTCGCAAGCACCGCACGTGCACCGCACCGCGTTTTCGCTGGTAACCGGCATTCCCGAAGATAAGATTCACGTGATCTCGCCCGACGTCGGCGGCGGCTTCGGCAACAAAGTTCCGGTCTATCCGGGCTACGTGGTCGCGACGGTTGCGTCGGTGCTCACCGGCATTCCGGTGAAGTGGGTCGAGACGCGCACCGAAAATCTTACCACGACCGGTTTCGCGCGCGACTATCACATGGACGTCGAGATCGGCGCCACCAAAGAGGGCAAGGTCACCGCGCTCAAAGTTTCAACCGTGGCCGACCACGGTGCGTTCGATGCGGCCGCCGATCCGCGCAAGTATCCGGCCGGCTTGTTCGGCATCGTCACCGGGTCCTACGATTTCCCGGCCGCGTTTGCCGAAGTGGATGCGTACTTCACCAACAAAGCTCCGGGCGGCATCGCCTATCGCTGCTCGTTCCGGGTGACCGAAGCGTCGTTTGCGATCGAGCGCGGCATGGATATCCTCGCGCGCAAGCTCGATCTCGATCCGGCCGAGCTGCGCGCGCGCAACTTCGTGAAGAAGGAGCAATTCCCGTATCCGTCGCCGCTCGGCTTCACCTACGACAGCGGCGATTACATCACGACGATGCGCAAGGCGCTCGACAAAATCGGCTATGACGATTTGCGTAAGGAGCAGGCAGAGAAGCGCAAGCGCGGCGAGCTGATGGGCATCGGCATCTCGACCTTCACCGAGATCGTCGGCGCCGGTCCCGGCAAGCATTTCGACATCCTCGGCATCAAGATGTTCGACAGCGCCGAGATTCGGATTCATCCGACCGGTTCGGGCATCGTGCGCGCCGGCACGCGCCATCAAGGACAAGGCCACGAAACCACCTGGGCGCAGATCGTCGCCGAAGAGCTCGGCCTCGATCCGCAAGAACTGCTCGTGGAAGAAGGCGACACCGACACCGCGCCCTACGGCCTCGGCACGTACGCCAGCCGCAGCACCCCGGTTGCCGGCGGTGCGCTCGCGCTGGCGGCGCGCCGCGTGCGCGAGAAGGCCAAGAAAATCGCCGCGCATCTTTTGGAAGCGTCGGAAGACGACGTGGAGTGGAAAGATTATAAGTTCGGCGTGATCGGCGTGCCGGGCAAGACGGTGACGATGAAGGAAGTCGCGTTCGCGGCCTACACCAATCCGCCGCCCGATACCGAGCCCGGTCTCGAAGCGACCTACTATTACGATCCGCCCAACCTCACGTTCCCGTACGGCACGTACATCGCCGTCGTGGACGTGGATCGCGATACCGGCGCGGTCAAAGTGCGCCGCTTCCTCGCCATCGACGATTGCGGCGTGGTAATCAACCCGATGATCGTCGAGGGGCAGATCCACGGCGGCCTCGCCGAAGGCTTCGCCATCGCTTTCATGCAGGAGATCAAATACGACGCCGACGGCAACAACCTCAACACCAACTTTACCGAGTATTTGATTCCGACGTCGCTCGAAACGCCGCATTGGGAAACCGACAACACGGTCACGCCGAGCCCCCACCATCCCATCGGCGCAAAGGGCGTCGGCGAGAGCCCGAACGTCGGCTCACCGCAGGCGTTCGTCAATGCGGTGATCGATGCGCTCTCGCCGCTCGGCATCACCCACATCGACATGCCGCTCACGCGCGAAAAGGTTTGGCGCGCGATCAAAGATGCGCAAGGGGCGCAGTCGTGACGTCCCTCGTCCTTCGACTGCGCGCCTACGGCGCTCCGCTCAGGATGACACGTGGGATTCCTACGCTCAGGATGACACGTGGGATTCCTACGCTCAGGATGGCACACTCGATTGCTGCGCGCCGGACAAGGGGCTAGGCATGGACCTTCAGTGGAACGGGCAGGAACGCATTGCCGCGAGTAAAGACGCGGTTTGGGCGTTCATCAACGATCCGGCGAAGATCGCGTCGTGTCTGCCCGACGTGCAGTCGACGCAGGTGATCGACGCGCACACCTTCAACGCGACGGTCGGCGTCGCGCTCGGTCCGGTGCGCGGCAAGTTTCAGTTCAAGATCGCACTCGAGCCGCGACGCCGCCAGCAGTCATATGGATATGAAGATCAGCGGCGGAGGCCTCGGCAGCGTCGTGGATCTCGTTGCCGGCGCCGACCTCTCGACCGACGGCGATCGACGACGATCCTCGATTGGAAGGGCACCGCTTCGCTGCGCGGACCGATCGCGACCATCGGCGGCCGCGTCGTGGACGCGCAATCGCAAGAAAGTGATCGAGACCACATTTGAAAACGTGAAGAAGCAGTTGAGCGGCAGCGGCTAGCACGATGACCGCGCGCGAGTTCTTCGAGCGCGCCGCCGAACTCGAGCGTGCGCGCACGCCGTTCGCCCTTGCAACGGTCGTCAAACGCGACGGGCCGATCAGCTCGCATTTGGGTGACCGGGCGATCGTCTTTGCCGACGGGCGTATGCAGGGCTTCGTCGGCGGCGCGTGCTCGCGCGATGTCGTCCGCCGTCAGGCCCTCGACGCAATGCGCAGCGGCAGCGCGCGGCTCGTGCAGATCGAGAAGACCTGTGCCTCCGAAGGCGCCGTGGAGGGGGCGTATATGTCGAGCCGCATCTGCCGGCCCGCGTGGTGATCGTTGCCGGCGCGATCGCCGGTCGCCGTTGAGCTCGCGCGGCTTGCCGCCATGCTCGACGGCTACCGCGTGACGCGCGTGATCGAGCAGTCGGAGCTGGCCGATGTTCGCCGATGGTGAGCGGCCGACGATCGTCCTCGACGCGCTGACGGATTTCCTTGCCGGCCTCGATGCCGAGGATCGCGCGCGCGTCGTAGCGGTTGTGGCGACGCAGGGCCACTACGACGATGCGGCGCTCGCGCTTTTGCTCAAAGACGGCGATCCCGTCTACGTCGGCCTGCTCGCGAGCCGCAAGCGCGCGGCCGACGTCTTCGCGGCGGTCGAAGAGCAGCGGCGTACCGCGCGAACGCATCGCGCGCGTGCATAACCCCGCGGGCTTAGATATCGGCGCGCGGCGTCCAGGCGAAGTCGCGATCTCGATTCTTGCCGAAATCGTCGCGACGCTCGCCGCGAGCGAAGCAGCGGCGACGGCCGGCGATCTCGCAAGCCGGACGAGCATCTCGTGCTGCCATGGCAGAGGCGGCATCGCTGGAACGCGGAAGCGATCTCGCCGAGCGCTTCGCGCAGCGCGGGCTACATCGCCGACGCCGACGTTGCCACCACGCTCGAGCTCGTGCTCGCGCTCGAAAAACCGCTGCTCGTCGAGGGTCCGGCCGGCGTCGGCAAAACCGAGAGCGCGAAGGTGCTCGCCGACGTCCTCGAGACCAATCTGATCCGGCTGCAGTGCTACGAAGGACTCGACGCCGCCAACGCGCTCTACGAGTGGAACTATCCCAAGCAACTGCTCCACATCCGCCTGACCGACGGCGACGGCACGAGCGCGCGTGAGCGCGAGGCGCAGATTTTCGGGCGCGACTTCCTGCTCGCGCGTCCGCTGCTCGAGGCGATCTCACAGGAGCGCGCGCCGGTGCTGCTCATCGACGAAATCGATCGCGCCGACGAAGCCTTCGAAGCCTTTCTGCTCGAGCTGCTGGGTGAGTTTCAGGTGACGATTCCCGAGATCGGCACGCTGCGAGCGAAAGCGCGGCCGGCCGTGGTCGTCACGTCGAATCGCACCCGCGATCTCTCCGACGCGCTGCGCCGCCGCTGCCTCTATCTCTGGATCGGCTATCCTTCGTTCGAGCGCGAGCTCGAGATCCTCGCACGCGCGGCTGCCCGATCTCGACGAGCGGCTCGCGCGCCAGATCGCGCGCTTTATGGAGTTTCTGCGCGCGCAGCCGTTCCAAAGCGTGCCCGGCACCGCCGAGAGCCTCGACTGGGCGCTCGCGCTCGTGCGCCTGCATCGCGATGCGCTCGACGAACGTACGCTCGAAGCCGACGGCCGGCTGCATTCTCAAAGTGCAAGAGGATTGGGAGCTGCTTCGCACGCTGCGACCGCAATACGAATCCGATGCTCGCCCATGCCTGACGCCCCGGTGCGAATCTCACCGCGAAGACCGCCGAGTTCTGCGCGCGCCTGCGCGGCGTCCACGGCTTCAACATCGGGCCGCGCGAAACGCTCGAGGCTGCCGAAGCGCTCGATCTCGTGGGCATCGAGCGACGCGGGCGCGTCGCGGCGGCGCTGCGGGCGATCTGCTGCAGCCGCCCGGAAGAGATCGAAATCTTCGATCGAGCCTTCGCGGCGTTTTTTTCAAGCGAAGCGCCCGGCACTCCGCAAACTCAGGCCGAGCACCAGCGGCGCACGCGTCCCGTCGGCACGACGACGTGCCCACGCGCGCGTGAGGATTTCGCAGTCGAACGGCAGCCGGAGTCCGAAAGCGCCGGCGCGGCGTGGCAGGCATTGCTCGCGCGCTACAGTCCCAGCGCCGGTGCCGGCACGGCGCCTGCGATTCCGCGCGAAGGTCTCGCCGCTGCATTGCGCGATGCCGACCGCCTCATCGCGCGTCTGCGTCTGGGACGTTCGCGGCGCTGGAAACCGCGGCCGCGCGGGCGAGCGATTCGACTTGCGCCGCACGCTGCGGGCGAGCTTGCGCACCGGCGGCGACGCGCTCGAGCCGCGCGCGCTCGGCCATCCGCTGCGCAACCCGCGCTTCGTGGTGCTGCTCGACGGCAGCCGCTCGATGAGCGAGCATGCGCCGAAGATGCTGCAGTTCGCATACGCGCTTGCCAAGCGAAGCCGTCGCGCCGATGTCTTTCTCTTCAGCACGAAGCTTCAGGACGTCACCCGCAATCTCCGCGATGCCGACCCCCGGCAATCGTATCGCCTGGACGATCTCGGCGAGGCGTGGGGCGGCGGCACGCGCATCGGCGCGAGCCTGACTGAGTTTGTCCGCGCGTACGGCGCGCGGCTCACGAGCGACACGTTCGCGATCGTCGTGAGCGATGGGCTCGACGTCGGCGAGATCGGGCGCCTGCGAGCGCGCGATGCACGAACTCGCGCGGCGCTGCGCGGCCGTCGCATGGCTCAATCCCGCATGCGTCGCGTCCCGGCTACACGCCCGCCGCGCGCGGCATGGCGGCGGCGCTGCCGTACGTGACCATGTTCGCTCGTTCGAGCGGCTCGATGCGCTGACCGATCTCAACCGCCGCGTGAGGATGCCCGCGAGTGCGTGACGTTTTCGCAACCGTAGCAACCTGGCTCGAAGAGCGGCGAAACTTCGCGCTCGCGACGTTGGTGGATCTGCGCGAAGCCGCCACCGCGCCGCTGGGAACGACGATCGCGGTCGACGCAACAATCGAACGTCGTCGGAAATATCGGCGCGGGCTGCTATGAGTCCGATATCGTCGAGGCCTGCTTGAAGACCGCAGGCGACGGGGAGATGCGCCGGCTCGATATCAACCTCGAGAACGACGACGAGCTCATGGGCGGCACGGCCTGCGGTGCGGTGATGCAGTTGGTCACATGGCGCCCCTATCCGGCGTTTGTAGAAGAGGCCCGCGCGATCGCTTCCGGCGAGCGCGAGGTCCGTTTGCATTTGCGCTACGATCGGGGGAACGGCACGACCGCGGTGTTCGAAACCGTCTTCAATCCGAAGACGCGGCTCATTCTGATCGGCGCGACCGCCGTCGCCGCCGAGCTGGCGATGCTCGGTCGCCGGCTCGATTTCAACGTCGTCGTGATCGACCCGCGTCCGTCGTATGCCACCAAAGAGCGCATCCCCGACGCGGCCGAAATCGTACGCGCGTGGCCCGATGAGGTGCTGCCGGCGATGCTCTCGGAGCGCACGCCGATCGTCGTGCTCTCGCACGATCCGAAGTTCGATATTCCCGCCTTGCGCTGCGCGCTCAACTCACCCGCGCCGTATATCGGACTCCTCGGAAGCCGCCGCTCGCAGGCGGCGCGTCGCGAGACGCTGCGGCAACAAGGGTTTGACGACGCTGCGCTGCGCCGCATTCACGGTCCGGTCGGCCTCGATTTGGGCGGCGTCACGGTCGCGGAGACCGCGCTTTCGATTCTGGCCGAGATCGTTGCCGAGCGTTACGGCGGTGCCGGGGCTCCGCTGCGCGCGGCGCGCGGCGCGATTCATCGCCGGCTCGAAGGCGTCGCCGGAAACGCATGAGCGAGCGCGGCGTTCGCGCCGTGATTCTCGCCGCGGGTACGTCGTCGCGCGTCGGGAGGCAGAAGCTGTTGCTCTCGTATCGCGGACGGCCGATGATCGAATATGCGATCGCGGCCGCGCAGCGATGGGAGCCGGTCGTGGTCTGCGGCGCGGAAGTCGCCGCTTATCTCGCCGACCGCGCGGATGTCGCGCTGGTTCGCAACGACGAGCCGGAGCGCGGCATGTCGTACTCGCTCGCGCTCGCGCATCGTTTTCTACCGAGCGAGGCGACGATCGTGGTGCTGCTCGGCGATAAGCCGCACGTCAGCGACGCGCTCGTGGCCGCGATCGTCGAAGCGAGCGGCGCCGATATCGTCTTTCCCGCTCGCGACGGCGTGCCCGGTCATCCGGTACTGCTCTCGCCGCGCGCCCGCGCGTGCGTCGAAGGTCTGCCCGCCGGCGATACGCTGCGCTTCCTGCGCGCCGACGCGCGATTAACGTCGCGCCACGTCGAGGTTACCGACGAAGGCGCGTTCTTCGACGTGGATACGATCGATTATTTTCCGGGCTTTTGACCGGGCGCGAGCGCGACGCCCTCGAGCTCGTTGCCCGAGCCGAACGTAAAGGTGCTCTCCTGCGTACCGGCCTTGTAGTTGTAGATGTCGACGGAGAAGTTCGCCGGATCGGCTTGATAGAGCGTCTTGTCCTTGGTATCGAGGGCGAGCTTCGCCGGCTCTTCGAGTTTCGTGGTGATCTGCCGGAACGGCGCCGTCTGCCCGGGTTTATAAATATCGATCACTTGGCCGTAGTAATCGCCGACGAGCAGGTTACCTTGAAGGTCGATCGCGATGCCTTGCGCGAGCCCGACCGAGATGCCGAGATCGGTGCAGGTCGTCGCGAGCGGTTTGCACGTCGCCGCGCGGCCGGTTGACGATTCGTTGTAGGTTACGTAGAGGTCGCCGTTCTTCGCGTTGGTGAGGTCGCTCGGATGCGTGATGCTCACGGTCGCGTCGGGCGACGTGCTGCCCGGTTTGAACTCCAGAATCTCACTCGCCGAGCCGTCGGCGACGTAGAGAATGCCGCTGGAGTCCACCGAAACGTCGCGCGGTTTTGAAATGCCGTTGGAGAGCGTGACGCTCGGGCTCGACGCACCCTTTGGATACTCGGTGACCGTATTGTTGCCGTAGTTGGCGACGTAGAGCGTGCCCGATTTGTCGACCGCCTCGCCTTCGGGAGTCGAGACGCCGGTCACGATCTCGCCGATCGGGCCCGCGCCGGTGTCGCCCTGCTGGTAAATCAGCACGACGCTCGAGGTATAGTCGGTCACGTAGAGGAGCTTCTCTTTTTTCTTCTTTGCAAGCGGCGACATCCAGCCGTGGCGCGCGGCCGCGACCTCCGCCCCGCTCGGAATGGCCGTCCCAGCGGTCGATCCGCCGCAGCCGCCGAGCACGAGCGCCGCGCAGGCGCCCAGAAGGGAAAGACGCGCGTTCTCGATCGTCATCGAATCATCTCCTCATCGCGTTAATACGCACCGATGCCGTTGGGGGTACCCCAACCCGTGGGGCCGTCGTAGCCGGCTTCGCCCGTGCAGAGATAGAGAGGTTTGCAGGCGCCGTTCGCGCCGCTGGTGATGTCGTAGAGATACTGCTGATTTGCCGGCTGATAGAACGACTCCGCGGCGTCGAGTTTCGACGCGTTGCCGGCGAGCGCGAAAACGGCGGCGTTGAGCGGCGTCGAGACGCTCGTGCCGCCGATCTGCATCCAGCCCGATTGCTGATAGCTATCGTAAACGGCGACGCCGGTATCGGGATCGGCGACCGCAGCGATGTCGTTGGCCGTGCGGTATTTGCAGCCCGAATCTGTTTGCCACGACGGTTTTTTCAGCTTCGTACATCCGCTTCCGGTCCCGCTCCAGACCGTTTCGGTCCAGCCGCGGCTACTGCCGCCGCGCACGAGCGAGGTTCCGCCGACCGCGACCACCGTCGGATAGTCGGCCGGCTGCTGGTCGTGATGGCCGTAGTATCCGCTATCGCCGCCCGCCGCAAGGATCATCACTCCGGGGTGGTCCCAATCGTGCGGGTTCGCGCCGCGCCCCGAACCGCCGTAACTATTGCTGATGATCTGCGCGCCGAGCTTGACGGCTTCGTTCTCCGCGAGGCCGACGTCGCGCCACGTATTCGCCGTTCCCTCGATCAAGGTGATCTTGCAGTTCGGGCAGCCTGCGGAGACCATGTCGAGATCGAGCGAAATTTCGATCGACCAATCGGCATCGGGCGGCGGCAACGGTTTCTTCTTGCCCTCTTGATTGAGTTTCTTGAAGCAGCCGTTGAGCGTCGAGCAGACCGGCAAGCCGAACTCGTTGCGATAGACGAAGAGATCCGATTCGGCATTGGGGTCGTCGAACGCATCCACGATCGTGATGGTCTGGCCGGTGCCGTCGGTCGTCGACGGCAAATTATAGGCGGATTGCAGATCGCTCGGCGCGTAGCCCGACGGCGACTGCGACGGCAGATCGGTTCGGGCGATGGATTCGCAGTAGACGCGGCTCGGATCGTCGCGATGCGGACAGACCGCGCGCGTGTAAACCGCCGTTATCGCGCCGGCGCCGGCGCCGGCGAGCGGAATAGCGGGCGGGCTCGTACCGCGCTGGCCGCAAGCCGCCAACAGCATTGCGGCGAACGCCGCGGCGAGAATCCGTATAACTCTGTGCGACACGTTAAGGATGGTAACACGAGCGAGCCTGCCGTCGCGCATGCATGCCAGCGCTTTGCGGTGCATCGCGGCAGGAAAGCGCGAGAACTTCGCGGTTACGCCGTGGATTTAAGCGCATCCAACTCGCGTTCGACGAGATCGGCAAACGCGGCGCTCGCCGGTTCGTGTACGGCGAAGTAGAGTCCCGGCTCGATCAGTTCGAGCTCGCTCACGCAAACGCGGCCGTCGTCATCTTGGAGCAGGTCGACGCGCGCGTAGAGCGGCTTGCCGGGAACCGCGGCCACGGCCGCACTTGCGACCGCGACTTCGTCGCTGGTCGCCGCTACCATCATGGATGGATCGTCGCCAACCAGGAAGGCGCGGTCGAACGGCTTCTTGACGACCGTATGCGAATAGCGGCCGCCGAGGAAGATCAGCGCGCGCTCGCCATAGGAGGCCACCGAGCCGAGGTAGGGTTGAATCAGCGCGTCTTCGGCGGCGAGCAGCGCGTCGAGCCGCGCTTGGCCGGCCGAGAGCGCGTGGCCGTCGGCGCGAACGTGCGCGACGTCGTGGCTCGCCGCGCCCCGCGCCGGCTTGAGAACCACCTCGTGCCAGCCGCGCTCGTGCCGGATTTCGGCGAGCGTGTGACGTTCGCCGCGCCGCGCCCAGACGGTGGGGACGACCGGCACGCCGAGGCGCTGCAGGGCGTACAAATACGACTTATGTGCGTTCCAGTGCAGCAGCCGAGGGTCGTTGCGTACTTCTGTTTGCGCCGCGACGCGATCGATCCACGCAACGAACTCGTCGTATCGGCGGTGATAATCCCACGTCGAGCGCACCATGCATAGCCGCGCCGCACCCCACTCGACGCGCGGATCGTTCCAGACCGCCGCCGAGACGCGCAAACCTCGCTTGCGCAGCTCCTCGAGCGGCATGCGATCGTCCGGATCGAGATCCGGCACGATCTCGCACGTGGCAAAGATGCAGTCCAACCGCATAGCCGCATCGTATCGTGAAACGTTGCCGGAAAAAAGGCGAAACGCAACGAAAAAGCGGGTCGCTGCCTCGCACTTGGAGGGATCGTTGGCAAACCGCCCGCGTTTTCACGCTCTCGATCGCGTCGATTGTTCGATCGTTCGCGCGCTGCAGCGCAACGGTCGCGATTCGTTCGCCGAGATCGGCAAGGCCATTGGACTCTCGGCCACCAGCGTCGCCGAGCGCATTCGCAGGCTCGAGGAAGCCGGCATCATCGAGGGCTATCGCGTGAAGCTCTCGGCCGCGAAACTCGGAAATCCCGTTACGGCGTTCATCCTCGCGCGCCCCAACGGTCCCGACGCACGCTTCGTGAAAATCGTCCGCGAGCGCGTCGAAATTCTCGCATGCCATCGCGTTACCGGCGAGTTCTCGTTCATCGCGCAAGCGATCGTGCGCGACGTCGCGCATCTCGAGGAGCTGCTCAACCATCTCGAGCCCGCCTCGGTGCACATCGTCACGCTCGTCGTGCTGTCGACGGCATTCGACGACGCGCCGATCGACGTCGGCGACGGTTAACCCTACGGCGCGAGCACCATGCGGAACCGCGCGGCGCCGCTCATCATTTTGTCGAAGGCTTCCTGTGCGCGCTCGAGCGGCATCATTTCGGTCATCGCGCGAACGCCGGTTTGAACGCTGAAACGCATCGTATCTTCCGAATCCGTGCAGGTGCCCGACGGCCACGACTTGACCGAGTTGCGCTGACGAATCATGGCGGCGGTATCGAGCGGTAGAGGTTCCATCGAGGCTCCGACGATGAGCAGTTGGCCATCCGCGCCGAGTCCGGCGATCGCCGGCTCCATCGCGGCGGCGGCGGTGATCGTCGAGAGAACGAGTCTCGCGCCGCCGAGTTTTTGAAGCTCGGCGCCGACGTCGCTCGTCTGGCTATCGAGGTAGTGCATTGCGCCCAGCGAACGCGCGAGCGACTCTTTATCGCGTCCGCGTGCGATGGCGACGGTTCGAAACCCCATTTTCGCGGCAAACTGGACGCCGAGATGGCCGAGGCCGCCGATGCCGAGGATGGCGACGAGATCGCCCGGACCGGCGCCGCTATGGCGCATCGAGTTGAAGGTCGTGATGCCGGCGCAGACCAGCGGCGCGGCCTCGGCCGCAGTGAGTTCCTCGGGGATCCGTGCCAGCGCGACGGCCGGTGCAACGACGTACTCCGCGTAGCCGCCGTCGTAGGCGATGCCGGGAATCTTCAAGTTGACGCACGTGATGAAGTCGCCGCGGCGGCAGCGATCGCAGGTGCCGTCGTGGCCGCCGTGCCAACCGACGCCGACGCGTTCGCCGAGCTTCCACTCGCTCGTTTGCGGACCGAGCGCGTCGATCGTGCCGGCAATCTCGTGTCCCGGGACGCGCGGGTAGGCGATGCCCGGCCACGCGTTATGCACCGTGAGCGCGTCGCTGTGACAGACGCCGCACGCTTCAACCTTTATGCGCACCTCGCCAAAGCCGGGCTCGGGAACCGGCACGTCGCGTAACTCCAAGCGGCCGGCGCCGGCGCTCGGCACGACCGCGGCTCGCATCGTTTTATCACTCATCGTGAACGCTGTAACCCGCGTCGTTCGGAATCGGTGGCGAGGCAAATGTCTAGAAAGTTCGTGGTTTAGCGGCCTCCCAAGCGATAGGGTCGAGATACCCTCACTTCTCTTGAAAGGACGCAACTCCAATGCACGGTCTTACCCTCTCGCTTCGCACCCTCAAAGGCATCGCGATCGCCGCGGTGCTCGCCCAGCCGCTCGCAGGCTGCAGCGGCGCCTCGCCGTCGCTTCCGTCGGCCGGCATCGCGCCGAGTTCGGCGCATTCCGACGTACCCGCGGCGGTCACCGCCAAGGGATCCGCGTCGCGCTCGGCTCAGCCCGATGGCGGCGGCCAGCAACTCTTCGTCTCCGACGCCTACAACAGCAAAGTCTACGTTTTCAATGCGGCCAGCAAAACGTCGAATCCGCCGGTCGAACGCACGATCGTCGACGGCATCGCGAATCCCAACGGCATCACGGTAGACTCTTCCGGGAATCTCTGGGTTGCCAACCTCAGCACCAGCACCGTCACCGAGTACGCCCGCAACTCCAGCACGCCCGAGTTCACGATCAGCAACGGCGTCAGCGGCCCGTTCGACGTAAAGGTTGACGGCTTCGGCAACGTCTACGTCGCCATGACCGGCAACGGCTCTCCGGCCAAGATCGTCGAGTATGCCGCCGGCACCGCCGTGCCGGTCAACACCTGGGAAGTTCCGCAATCGAACATGCAGATCTCGGGTATCGCGCTCGTCAACCCGAACGTCAAGGGCGGGACTTCGATCTACGCGCTCGAGTATCAGCAGAACGGCAGCGGCGGCGCACAGGGCAGCCTCCTGGTCTGCACCAACGGCGACTATATCTGCACGCAGCTCACCAACTATCTCTACGGACAGACCGGCGGCATTGCGATCGCGCATCAAAGCGGCGAGAACATGCCGTTCGAGTTCCTCGCCGTCGACCAGTACCTGCCCGGCATCGACGAAACGATCCCGAATCCGCAGTCGGTCAAGCGCCTCACCACCGGCGGTACGCCCGAGTTCATCACGCTCAACTCAAAGGGCACGCGCCTCTTCGTCGCCGACCGTTTCTACGGACAGGTCGAAGAGTACACGTTCCCGCGGAATAAGGCCGCCGTTACGTTCGGCGTCAGCGGAAAAACCGAACTCTACGGCGTTGCCACCTACCCCTCGGGTGACTACCTGTAGAAACTCCTCACGGATGGGACGCACCCACGTGCCGGCTGCCGTCGATTGGCGCAGCCGGCACGCGCGTTTGGCGCGCTTCCTCGAGCGCGCGCTCGAGCGTGACGCTCGTCCCGACGCGCCACTGGACGTCGAACGCCGCGTCGCCCAGCATCGCGCGCACGGCTGCAACCTCCGCCTCATAATCCTCGCGCTCCGACGGAAAAAGCGGCGAACGCAGCGTCCGGCGGATCGCATCGGCGGCACCGAATAGCCGCGCGCCGCGCGCCGGGTCGCCGAGCGCGGCGATCGTCGCGGCGAGATCCTCGAGCGTCTTTGCAACGGCCGACCTATTCGGAACCGCTTCGAGCAGATCGAGTGCATCGTGATAGCGCTGCAGGGCCGCCGCGTCGTCGCCCCGCTTGTGCGCGACCGCGCCGAGATTGATCAGCGAATAGAAGGTGCTTCCGGTATTGCCGATGGCGCGCTGCATCCGTAGGCATTCGTTGAAAAGTTCCTCCGCACGCGCATAGTCGCGTTCGGCTGCGGCGACGAGGCCGAGTTTCGTGAGCGCGTGCGCGAGCCCCGATTCGTGTCCGAGGCGACGATAAATCGCGACGCTCTGCTCGGCCAACTCGGCGGCGCGTGTGAGGTCGTTGTCGCTGAACGCAACCGACGAGAGATTTGAGAGCGAGGTCGCGACGCCGGCGTCGTCGTCCAAGCGCCGCCGAATCTCGAGGCTCTCGCGGTGCGCTTCCTCCGCGCGATTGAAATCCCCGCGAAACTGCGCGATGACGCCGAGCGACGTGAGCGATGCGGCGAGCCCAGCATCGTCGCCGAGCCGGCGCTGCATCGCGATCGCCTCCTCGCACCACGGAATCGCTTCGTCAAAACTTCCCAGCGCCGAGAGCAGCACCACGTGCCCTCGCAGCACTTTTGCGTACAATGCGTCCGGAACTCGCTCCGGTGCGGCCGCGCGCAGCGCGAGGAAGCGCCGAATCCACCCGGTGCCGTCGTTGAGCGACCCGTGCAGCCACCAGAAGCGCCAGAGTTCGCCGAGCAGACGGAAGCCGAACTCAACGCGGTCGTTGGATGCCGACCATTCCAGCGCTGCGGCGATGTTGTCGTGCTCGCGTTCGAAACGCGCGAGCCAGCGGCGCTGCTCGCTCGAGGTCAGGGAGCGTTCCGCACCTTCGGTCGCGCTTAGAACGTGTTCGGCATGGCGGCGCTGCGTCTCGGCGAGCTCGTTCGCGTCGGTCAAACGCTCCTGCGCGTACTCGCGCAGCATTTCGAGCATCGTGACGCGCGGTTCGGCTTCGGCATCCTCGCCGAGCCAAATCATGTTCTTCTCGACCAACGGCGCGAGCCGGAACAGGATCGGACGCTCGTCGCGCTCGTCGGCCGTCACGGCTGCGGCCGCGTCGAGCGTGCCGCCGCGATGGAGCACGCCGAGCCGGCGAAAGCAGCGCTGCTCCGTATCGGAGAGCAGATCGTAACTCCACGCGATCGCCGCGTGCATCGTCTGCTGCCGCTCAGGCCGGTCGGTTGCGCCGTCGCCGAGCAGCGGCAGGCGCCGCTCGAGCCGCGCTGCGAGCGCTTTGGGCGGCAGCAGCAGCAGGCGCGGCGCGGCGAGCTCGATTGCGAGCGGTAAGCCTTCGAGATGATCGACGATCGTCGCGATCGCCGGCGCGTTTGCTTCGGTGATCGCGAAGTCGGGTTTGACCATACGCGCGCGCTGCACGAAGAGTTCGGCGGCCGCGCCGCTTGCCAGCGGACCGACGGCATAGACGCGCTCCGCCCGCAGATGGAGCGGCTCGCGGCTCGTCGCGAGCACGGTGAGGCGCGGCGCCTGCGCGAGCAACGCGCCGATCCAGGCCGCGGCCGGCGTCAGATGCTCGAGCGTATCGAGCACGAGCAGCACGTTGCGATCGCGGAGATGCTCGGTTACGTCGTCTCCGACCGCAGTGCCGGCCGATTCACGCAGCCCGAGCGCGCGCGCAACCGCGCCCGGCACCGCGGTCGGCTCGGCGATCCCTGCCAGCTCGGCGATCGCAACGCCGTGCTCGAACTCACCGGCCCGCTCGATCGCGACCTTCGTGGCGAGACTCGTTTTGCCGACGCCGGCCGGGCCGGTGAGCGTCACGAGCCGTACGTCGCGCCCCGCGAGCAGCGCGCCGATGCGTTCGGCGTCGGCGTCCCGGCCGACGAGCGTAACGGGCTGAAGTGCCGCGACCGGCGCGAATGCGGCGGCCGTACGCGCCGAAGGTTTGCGGGCCGCGTCCTGTAGGCGCGCGCGATCGCCATCCGAGAGCCCCATCGCTTCGGCCAGCAGCATCACGGTAATCAGTCGAGGCGTGCGCGCGGAGCCGGTCTCGATATCGCTGACCGTGCGCGTGGA
Source organism: Vulcanimicrobiota bacterium (assembly GCA_963699435.1). Classification (GTDB taxonomy): domain Bacteria; phylum Vulcanimicrobiota; class Vulcanimicrobiia; order Vulcanimicrobiales; family Vulcanimicrobiaceae; genus Cybelea. The sequence continues at coordinate 408,670 of CAVOTV010000005.1, read as the reverse complement.
AAGGCCTGCCCGTTCCGCTAGCGTCTCTTGCGATAGTAAGGCGGCGGAACGTAACGAGCGCAGCAACTCTCCGAGCGGCTCGGCCACGGTACTCGCTTGAGTTCGAGGCGAAAATGTTAGTATCTTCGTGGCGACTGGGGGCCGCGCGACGGAGAATAGTGGCATGAAACTCCATCACGCGCACGCCGCCGAAGCCGCCTTTGCGCAGCCGCTAACCGAGGAGCTGCTCGCATGCTCGGGCATCACGCCCGGAATGCGCGTCCTGGTGCTTGGCCCCGACCTCGCCGATCTGGCACCGCTCGTCGCCGAGCGGGTGGGTGCCTCCGGAACGGTGATCGCGCTGGACGCGAACATTCGCAACGTCGAGCGCGCCTGCGCGCGTGCCGAGGACGAGGGATTCGATCGCATCGAGTTCCGCATCGGACGCCTGCGCGATCTCTATCTCGAGGAGCGCGTCGATGCCGTCGTCGGGCGGTTCTTCCTGATGCACGAACCCGACCCGATCGACGCGCTCTATCGCGCCGCCGGTTTGGTGCACGACGGCGGCCGCATCGTTTTCCACGAATGGCATTACGAATCGATCCTCTGGTCCGCGACGTCGGATTGGCCGGCGCTGCCGCTCTATCGGCGCTTCGCGCGCTGGTCCATCGAACGCATGCGCGACGCCGGCCTCCACCCCGATATTGGTTTGCGGCTCGTGAATCTCTTCACCGAGGCGGGACTTCCGCTGCCGTCGGTCCGCAGCGACCTCCGCGTCGTGCAAGGCGCCGGGTCGCTTGGCTATGCGTTTTTCGAATCGGCGATTCAGCGACTCTTGCCGCGCGCCGAACGCAGCGGCGCCGTGCGCACCGTCGAGTTCGATTCGTTCGCCGAGCGCCTGGAGCGCGAAACGGTCGACGCCGGCGGCCATCTCTTTCTGCCGTTGCAGATCGGCGCGTGGGCTCGGGTTAACGCCGGTTAGATTCTAAGGCCGAGTTCCATGCCTCCGATGACGACGGCTGCCAGCACCGACGCCGAGGTAATCGCAATGTTGTAATAGAGTTTGCGCGCCGGATTCAAAAACGCCCAGCCATACGCGCCGAGCATGAGGATGCCGTCGGTCGTATCGAGCAGCGACATACCGGCGGCGAAGAGCGCGGGAAAGATCAGAATCGCCCACACGGGCAGGCCTTTACCGGCTTCGATCGCCGCGATCGCCGAGCAGCCCAACTTCCGTCGCGGTGTCGAATCCAAGCCCGAAGAGCAGCCCGAGCGGATACATGTGGCAGCTGCGGGAAACCAGCCGCATCAGGGGCCGGAAAACGCGGCCAAGCACTCCGCGCTGTTCCGAGCAGATCGTCGAGCGTCCTGCTCCGACATAGCTTCCTTCCTCGCGCATTTTGCGGAAGCGCGCGCAAGACTCGGCCAGCACGAACGCATTGATCGCTGCGATCGCGAAGAGAAACGCGGCCGAAATCCCGGTGCCGAGAACGTTGCCGAACCCTCGATGCTCGGGAGCCGAGTCGCGCATCGACGCGCCCGCGGCCACGTGCGATCGCGAGCGTGAGCGCGACGACGACGTCGAGTGACCGAGCGAGAAGTAGAAGCCGACGGCCACGGGCCGCTGGCCTTCCTGCATCAGCTTGCGCGTGACGTTGTCGATCGCTGAGATGTGGTCGGCGTCCACCGCATGGCGCAACCCCAGGGTGTATGCGAGGACCGCGGTGCCTAAGAGCAGTGCGTGCGGCGGCGCAAAAAACGTAAACGCGAGCGCCCATATCAGCGCGTTTGCGCCGAGCAGCAGCGCGTACATGCAGACGACCTTCGCGCGCGTCGAAAGAGGCACGATCTGCCGCTTCGACGTGCGCGGCGGAAAGCCGCCGCAGCCGTCGAACCGGATTGCGTGATCGTACTCTTTGGTGCCGGCGGCGCGGTCGGCCACGCGCTCGCCGCGGTGCTGGACGCGCGCAACATCCCATACCGGACCGTCGGACGCGATCGCGAGCGCTTGTCGCGCGAGTTTCCTCGCGCGGAGGCGGCCGTCGCCGATTTTTTCACCGGTGAGGGCGTTGCGGAGGCCGCGCGCGGCGCCGAAACGGCCTTCTACCTTGCTGGGGCGCCATATACCGAGTTTGCCAAGCACCCGGTTATGGTTCGCAACGCGCTCGATGCAGCGCGGGCGGCCGGCGTTCGGAAGTTCGTGCACGTCGCTCCGGTCTATAGCTACGGTCTGCCGCAGACGCCCCTCGTTCCCGAGAGCCAGCCGCACGTACCGAATACGCGCAAGGGTCGCTTTCGTCTCGAGCAGGAGCTCGCGGTGCTCGAGCGGCACGGCGGCGATTTTGCCACCCTCGTCGTGCACTTGCCCGACTTTTACGGCCCCCACGCCGATTTGAGCTATGCCAACGCGTTCATGCGCGAGGCGCTCGCAGGCAAGACCGCATCGTGGATCGGACCGCTGCGCGCGATGCGCGAGTTCATCTACGTTCCCGATGCCGGCGATCCGTTGCTCCGCCTCGCGGAGTGCGACGCCGCGTACGGGCGCTGCTGGAACCTCGGCGGACGCAGCATCGAGGCGCGCGCGTTCATCGATGCGGTTTTCGGCGCGATCGGAACGCCGCCGAAGTATCGTTCGATTCCCAAGATCGTTCTCAAAGCGGCCGGCCTCGGCATGCCCTTCATGCGCGAGGTCGGCGAGATGTACTACCTATTCGAAAGTGGATTCTCACTCGACGACGGCGCGCTGCAACAACTTTTGGGCGGCTACGAGAAGACGCCGTTCGCCCAGGGGATTGCCGAGACTGTCTCCGGGATGCGCCGTTGAACCGGCTGCGCTTCGGGGTCGCGACGGCCGACCATCAATGCGAAGCCTACGACGGTCACGACGACATACGCGACGTCTGGGAACGCGTGCGCGGCCTCGTGGCGCGCGGCAAGGCCACCGATTTTTGGAACCGGTATCGCGAAGACATCGAGTTAGCCCGCGGTCTCGGCTGCACCATTTTCAGGTTCTCGCTCTCGTGGGCCCGTCTCGAGCCCGAACCCGGCGTTTGGAACGACGAGGCGTTCGCGCACTATCGCGACGTGCTGCAGGCGATGCACGACGCCGGCCTGGCGCCGATGGTGACGCTCGTGCATAACACATGGCCGCTCCACGTGCAGGCGGCGGGCAAGGGTGCGGGGCTGCTCGACCGCGGATTTCCGGACCGCGTCGCCAGATTTGCCGAAGAAGTCGCGCGGCGTCTCGGCGATCTGATCGGCGACTACGTGACGCTCAACGAACCGGATCAGCTCGTCTACGGCTGGATCAAGGGCTTTTGGATGCGCGCGTACGCGATGCCGCCCGGTCAGCCGCCATATGCATCCAGCGATGCGCAGATGGACGACGTGCTGACCGTCATTCCTAATCTCTTTCGCGCGCACGCCCGAGCGCGCGAAGCGATCCGGCGCGTTCATCCCGGCGCGCGCGTCGGAACCAATCCGCTAGTGCTCGGCTTGCCGCGCTGGCTGCAAGGGCTCATCGATCGCAATGCGACGCACCTGCAATCGCCCGAAGCGGCGAAGCGTAAAGCCGCTCGATTCGCATCGTCACCGATCGACGAGGGCGGACGTGTCGACTGTTCGATCGCACAGCTCACCTTGACGCTCGAGCGCGGCGAGCATGCGTTTTTCTCCGAGCCCTACTATCGAACGCGCCTCGCGCTGCTGCATACGGCCGCGTCGCCGCCGCCGGATTCGCTGGAAACCTGGCGCGGCCGGGTCGCCGTGGTCGCGCAGACGCTCGCGGCGAGCGACGTCGGCGGCTGGCTTCCGGCCGCAACCGTCACGTATGCTTCGTCGCTGTCCGAAGCGGTGGATGCGGTTCGCAGCGGGGCGGCCGATGCCGTCTTTGACGACGAAGTGACGCTGCAGCCCTACGCGGACGATACCTTGACACTCTTCGTCATCCCCAACTCAGACCAGTATTTTGCCGTCGCGATGGCGCTCGGCAGCCGTACGCTGCTGAACATCGCCGATCGCGCGATCCGCGATCTACGCGGGAAGCACCCCGAGATTCCGAGCGCCTTCAATCGCAAAACGATCGCAAACTACGGCCGCGACGACGGTACCGACGAGGGCGAGGATACGGTGCCCTCGATGGACAGCGCGATCGAGCGCATCCGAAAGCGCGGCAAACTGCGGGTCGGCATTCATCCCGGTACTCCCGGCCTCTGCGTCGCGAAAGAGAAAGGTTACGTCGGCCTCGAGCCTGCGATCGCGCGACGCATCGCGCAGCGAATCTTCGGCGATTCCAAACGGGTGGAGTTCGTGCCGTTGCGCGGCGAGCAGCGGCTGAGCGCGACACACTCGTGGCTGCACGCCCTCTTCGCATTGCGAAAGGGCTTTGCGATTTTCAGCACGCTGCTCGGCACCAACTGGTGGAACCTAGGCTTGGCGGGAAAGCTACCCGAGTTTCTCTGTCCGCGCGAATGCGTCGGCGCGCTCGACTACGTGGGGCTGGATTATTATTGGGGCGTGCCGTCGTTCTGGCCGCAGGAGCTCCAACGGCTCAGCGCGGCGTCGGATTTTGAATATTCCAACGCGCCGGTTTGGCCCGATGCCCTCGACCTCATCATCCGGGAGGCGGAACGCGATTTTCCCGGCAAACCGATCATCGTGATCGAGAACGGCTGCGTTACGCGCGTGCCGGGTTTTAGCCGCGCCGACTATCTCACCGCGCACGTCAACCAAATACGCAAGGCCATCGAACGCGGCGCGCCCGTCGAAGCCTACATCTGCTGGAGCATCACGTCGAACCGCGAGTGGGGATTGCACTTCAACGACGGCAGCGACTTCGGGCTTTACCACGTCGATCTCGATACCGATCCCGACCTCAAACGCGTGCCGACCGACTCGAGCCGCGCGTATCGCGACTTGATCGCGTCGTTCGAGGAAGCGCCCTCGCCCTAGGGCTACGGCGGCGTGGCGGGTAGAAAGTGCAGCGAGGGCGACTCTTTCATCTCGTCCGCGACTTCGCCCGAGAAGACTTCTCCGTTGGCAATGGTGAGTTTACGGATCGGCGCCCCGGGCTTGAGATCGAGCTTGTCGAGTGAGACCCAAAACGTGTTCGGACGGGTCGCCGAGTCGAAGTAGTACACGCGGTGCGTCTGATCCGAAACGGTGCGCCAGAGCGTCGACGAGATATTCGGCACCTGCGGTGTGGTGATCCCGAGCGGAACGCTCACCGCGCGAACGACGCCGAGCACGCTCGCGATCGCCTGATTCGTGAACGATTCGCCGGGTACGCTTTTGATGTAGTTCGGGTCGGCTTTCTTTGGAATTGCGCCCAGGAGGAAGGACGCTCGCGCGAAGCGGTCGGCGGCGCGATTCGTGCCGGGCAAGAACGTGAGGCCGCCGATACCCTGCCAGTAGGCGTTCAGAGCGAGCTGCTCGCCGTAGGTGGGCGAGTTGGTCATCACGGTATACTGCTTGCCGTGATGGATCACGAGCTTTTCGTTGTCGTACTCCAGCACCGCGGAATCGCCCGTCGCGTCGGAGAGCGAAAGATGAAACGCAGCCGCCGCGCCATTGGGAAGCGTCGGCGCCAGCAGATTGAAAGGCTCGGCTTGAAGCACCGTAACGGCTTCGTCGACGGTGGCAAAATTATCGAGTGCGTATTGCGCCCAGAGCGAGATCGACAGATCGGGCTTGCCGGCAACAGGCTTGGGATACTGCGCCTCGGCGAGATACAGAATGTTGGCGACGAGGCCGCGCTCGTTCATGCCGTCGGGAATGCCGGCTTCGTACCCCGAGACGCCGACGCTGCCGTATTTCGAAACCCAATGCAGCGAGTTCGGGCCGGCGGCCCCGTCGCGCGCGATGCCGGCGGGAAAGGCCCAGATGTTCGACATCATGTCCTCCTCCCAATCCATGCTGCGGCCCGTGAGCACGGTGCCGTCGTCGGCAACGTAAAGCACACGCGTGCAGGCGGCGGCAGGCGGCGCGTGCAGCAGCAGCGCAAGTGAGGCGGCGGCTAAACACCAGGTGGTTGAAGCGCGAACGTTCATATCGTAACCTCCGCGCTCTCCGTTGCTCGTAAACCCGTCGCCGCCTGCAAAAAGCGGTGACGGGTTTACGCTACACGTAGTCCCGAAGCGTCAGCGTAACGGTCCGCTGCGTGCCGTCTTTGGCCGCCACCACGAGCGTGACGCGCGTCCCCGCGGGTTGCGCAAACGCGCTGCGGATATCCCCGAGCTCCATGCCGCTTGCGGCCGCGCCGTTAACCGAAACGATCACGTCGCCTTTGGCAATCCCGGCCTCAGCCGCCGGCGTGCCCGGGCGCGAATCGATGACCGTTACACTGCCGGCACGACGGATCAGAAAGAGTCCGGAGCGCTCGTAGGCGTCGGGTTCGGCGAACGCGGCGTTGGGAACCAGCGTCATGGTGCCGTTGTAGTAATCGAACGTCACGGTAAAGCGCCGAAGTATATTGCCGCCCACGTTCGCGCCGACGAATGCCGCCGCGAGCGCGCCGGCGGTCTGCGTCGTGAAGTCGCCGACCATGTTGGTGAGCTGGAAGTCGTCGATGCCGATACTCTGCACGCGTCCGAGCTTGCCCATGGCGGCACCACCGAAACCGAAGCCGGTGACTCCGGGAGCCGTGAGCGTCGAGGGTACGATCTGCGGATGCGCGGCGATGAACGGCGACATGAACGAGATCGTGTCGCGCGCGCCCGTATCGATCGTGCATTCCGCGGGAATACCGTCGAGGACGCACGCGATCTGCGGCTGTGTGCCGTACAGGACGAACGGCACCACATGGCCGTTAGCCGGCGGTTGCGTCGTGCCGGGCATGCTGAGCGTGACTTGCCGGTTTGCGTAATCGAACGTCGTGATGTAACGCGCGAGAACTTCCCAACCGATCAATCCATCGACCGGACGCCCGGCCGAGACGCCGAAGCCTTGACGCGTCGGCGCGACCGCGAAGAGCTGGTTGGTGAGCACTGCGTCGCCGACTTGTAACTTGGCAACGTTGCCGAAGCTGAGCGATTCGGTCTGCGCGCCGACGCCGCTCCCCTGCGCGTTGCCGGCGCCGATCGCTCCGATTTCCTTAGCGACCGTGCCATCCACGACGTTGGAACCGCCGGTATCGAAGATAAAGTGGTAGGGACCTTTGCCGTTGAGCATCACGTCGAGGTAGACGTGATTTTCGTGCAGCGTCACCGGCACAGTTGTCGAGTTCTTGCCGCCCAAGATCGAGAAATCCGTCGGGCGCGTGTTCGGGCGCGCGAGCGCCGTTTCCGCGCCGGGCGGGTCGAACGTGACTTGCGTAACCAAGGCGTCACCGTTGTTGCCGTCGCTCGATTCGGTATGCATCGCGTACGGGAACGAAAGCCCGTTGACCGGGCGATAATCGGAGAACGCGAGCGTTGCCGTCGTGAAGCTGTTGACGAAGTTGGCGCGCGCCGGCAAATGCGTCGTTTGATCGAACAAGAGCTCGAACGGAACCTTCGTGCCAGGCGGCGCGATCGTCAGGGCGTCGTACGTGTGGCCGTTCGCGCTCTTGGTGCCCGCCCACGCCACGGTGGCGCCTCCGGCATCGGGCTTCCAAAGTCCGTAGCTCAGGATGTATGCCTGATTGATTTCGGAGGAGCGGTCGCTATCGCCGCCGTCGTTCCAGACGAGGTGCGTTCCGTCGCCGCTCCAGGCAACGTGTCCGTCGTATCCGTCGAGCTGGACGAAGGGCGATAGCGTCGTCGACTCGGCGAGACGGCCGTCGCGCAGGTCGACGAACTGCGTGGAGGTTCCCTGCAGTCCGATTGCCGAGACCTTGGAGTCGATGCGCATCGTGCTGACCGATGCGAGCGACGCCACCCCGAGGGCTTTGCCCGAGGCGGCGATGAGCTGCGCGACCTGTGAGTCGGCTTCCGCGGCGCGCGAGGGTCCGGCTGTATAAAGAAGGGCGGCGGCCAGGGCGGCCGCGCCAACGGCTAAGAGCTTCATGGCCTCTCTACGGGCGAAGGTCCGGCGGTGTTTCGCCTCGCGGCGCGCTCGGCTCTTCGTTCGGAACCCCATTCATCCAATGGCGTACCGTCGCCGACATGGGATAGATCTTCCGGCGTACCTCTTGGAGGTCGCCGTAGGGTTCGTGCTCCGGAAGCGTATGCCACGGGGAGAACGCCAAGTTGTCAACGTACTCGGCCTGCCCGCGCGCTTCGATATCTTGAGCTGGAAGAACGATCGTGGCCACCTCAACGGGGGGAGAGACGCGTTCGCTCCACACCGCCGTCCCATCGTCGAGCGGCGTGCGCGCATTATCTTTGAAGAGCTGCAGGTAGAAGCCAAACCGCGCCTCGCCGGCAGCCAGCCGACGCGTCAAGTCATTCTTGAGATATCCCGAGGCGGCTTTTTTGGGCGGACGATCGATAGCATCGTGCGGTTCGAGTTTATATTTCGCATACATATCGGAACCGAATCGCGAGGGCAGGCAGCTCCAATATGGAACGTGGAGCACGCTCCCAACGCGATGATCCATCTTCTTTAAAATCTCGTCGGTCGCCGGATGTTCGCGACGAAATTTTTCGTCGTCGATGGAATCCTCACAAAGCTCTTGAACGTTCTTAACGAAAAACCGGTCGATGTTCTGTAAGAGAAAATCCTGCGTTAACGCGCTCTTTTCTTCGACCTTCTTTCCGGGGACGCCAAAGAGCTTGATTCCAACGCCGCATATTTGGCCTAGGTCTGGCCCGATCGGGATCGTATCGCTCGAAAATCGCATCCACAGCGGATATGAATCGCCGGCGAAGACGCCGAGTTTGAGTCCTCGCCGTAGATTCTTGCGAACTTCGAACGTGCCGTACGCGCCGCCGTGAAATCGCCGGAAGACGGCACGCATTACCGGAGCCAAACCGCCCCTGGCGAGATAGACCTGATTGCGGGTGATAAAAGCCTTTTTAAGGGTCTTGATCTGATCCGTCGAGGGAGGGCGTGGAGCACGCGGCGTATCTCTTTGCGGCACTAGAGGCCCCCTTTTTAAGGCTACTTTCGTCGTGACGTTCAAGCTGACGATGCCTGTTCCTTGGCATCAGAATTGGGGAAACGATGGACCTCACTCAGGTGAAAACCGTAAGAATCCATCCGGCGATCGGTATAGCCCGGGTGGGAGGCAGTGATTGCTATTTTATTGGGCCGGAAATCTCGGATGTTGCTGGTTCTCCCGGGGAATCCGGGGCGTACGGGCGCTTCAAAGACAATGAAGGCCGGCTCAAGCGGCAAGCCGCACGCTTTCGGGTGTACGGCTACGACGAGCGAGGTAAGGTCGTCGGCGAGATCGAGGTTGGCCCCAGCATCGAGATCACTTGGAGCGTCCACGTCGCGAACAAGAAAGCCGCGTGGTATGATTTCGGTTTTCCGCTCGACCTCTTCGATCCGAACTCGGCGAATTGGCTCTCACAACTCTCGCCGCGCCGAAACCCGCAGTACGTCGGCGCGGAGCGCTCGAGTCTCGTCATCGACGCCGGCTTGCAGCGGGTTCAATCTGGCTCCCGAGATCGGGTCAAACTCAAGGGTGAGTTTTTTGGCATCGATGTATTGTTAGGAGAGATACTTTGCGAAGAGACGGGTCGGCTCGTGTTTCTCGCCGGCCTCGGAAACTCGGGCACGATCTACGAAAACTCGACGCCGAGTACGTTTGCGAATAACCCTGGATGGTACGACGACATCGCCGACGGGCCGGTCCGCGCGACGGTCAAGATCGGTGATCTAGAGTTGAACGCCGACGAGGCGTGGATCGTAACCGCTCCGCCGAACTTCGCCCCCCATGTCGTCGCCGCGCAGACGCTCTACGATGTGATCGTCGACGCATATGTCAATTTGTGGCTACCAAAGCCGAAGGAAACGTCCTTTAATAAAAACATCTTGCCCATTTTTCGACGCCTTACGTGCAATCAGTGGGTTAATCGCGGGTTCTTCGAGCGATACGGTTGGAAGTCACCATACGATTTCGACGACGAGTACATGCTCGACCGTATCTCGCAGCCGGCGCCGAAGGACAAGAAGACAGATCTAAACGAGGAGCTGCGCCGCGACATCTACCATTTGTTTCGCCAAAGCGGCACGGAACCGTCGATCGAGCCGCCGTTTCAATGGCCGCCAGTTTACGGATCTGCTTCGGACGATTTTAGCGGCAAGATCGCGTCGAACTTCGTGTACACCGGAACGATCTTGCAGTATTTGAGCGACTGGCAGGCGGGGAGCTTTGAAGGCGACTACGTTCGAGGCGCAAAGTCGCCGTCGAGTCTCGAGGATTTGGAAGCGCCGGATCAGCCGGACGCGCTCACCCGCGCCGCGCTGGATTGGTGCATCGGCGGCCCGTTTCATCCGGGTTGCGAGTTGACCTGGATCGTGCGCCGTGCAACCCTCTATCGCGCTCCATTTCGGATTAGGCGCTACAATGGCGGATTGACGAGCGACGACTATGGTCCCAGTCTGACGCCGGCCGTTGCCCTCGCCGACGACGGTCCGCTCGCTGCAAGCGGTCCCGGCGATCTTACGAAGTGGATGGCAGTGCCATGGCAGGCCGACACCGCGAGCTGCCGGGCGGGATACAAGCGCGACGTCGACCCATTTCTTCCGACGTTTTGGCCCGCGCGCGTCCCGAACCATGCGATCACAAAGGCGACGTACGACAAGCTCCTGAATTCCGGGAACCAGACCGACCGCGATGCGGCGTTTCGTACCCGCGCCCGATTTTTTAGAGCCTTCGAAAAGCAGCCCTACCTCGATCAGCTCAAGCGCATGATTACGGAGTTCAATAAACTAGCCGTGATCGATGCCCTTCCCTACGCTGGATCGGAGGGTTCGCTGCCGGCGACCCTCTACGTCGAAACCGGCTACGGATTCGATGAGCCTGCCTCGCTCTCGGGCGACGACTCACGCGAACGCTACGACGTGAGCTTCGAGGAGCGGTTCGGGCACAAGGGCATTCGCAATCGATAGAGAGGATAATTGCCTTGCTCTGCGGTACGAGCTTCGTCCCTGATCCTTGACGGAGGATTTATTCGTGGCTGAAGATCCTAAAATCGTTAACGATTTTAAAGCCATTCACGACCACATCCAGCACGCGAAGCGGCATCTTCACGAGGCCGACACCATTACCTTGGGGCACATCGAGCCGGGCGGTGGCGCGGGTTTGAGCCTGAAGGTTGCGCGCGACGGCATCCGAGAGGCCACCGTGCATCTTGAAGAGGCTGACGTCATCGCTACCGGACATATCGAGCCTGGCGGCGGCTAGGCGATTAGCAACTAAGACACCTCATCGATGAGAGTGAGCGTTTCTTCTACCATCCTCTCCACCGAATCGCTGTCCCTTATTGTAGGCGCCGATCTCTTCGCTAGGGAGATCAGTTCGGCCATATCGGTCGCTTCCAGGTTTTCCATCGGCCGAGCTATTTGAACGCGCTTCGAGCACGCTCGTGCGAATAGCGAGAGCGCCGCTTCGTCGCGGCCTTTGAGCATGGCGATATAGGCAACGCGCTCCGCCATCTCGATCAGCCGTACGATGAAACCGTGGCGCTGCGAGAACTCAAGACACTCCCGGAAATACTTTCCAGCAGTTGCGTAGTCGCCTTCAATCGTCTTGGCAATACCAATTTGCTCGAGGCAACAGGCGATACCCGGCCGGTCACCGACCTGCTCGCGCACGCGTAAGCTCTGCGCCGTATGCTGCTCTGCTTTTGACAGATCGCGCTGTAAAAGCGCCACGTAGGCTTGCCGGAACTCTATCCACCCAAGCTCGCGAAGATCGGCTAGGCGCTCCGCCACCTTCTTCGCTTCGTTCAGATAGCCGTTGGCTTCGCCGAATCGGCTGAACATGACGGCCACGCCGGCTGTACCGTGCAGCATCTTCGCCAGCAACTGCGAATCGCCGAACGGCCTCAACAGCTCGAGTGCCTCGTTGTGTAGACGCAACGCGTCGTTGAGATTCCCAAGGGCGAACTCGTCCGTCGCCCGACTTGCCAAGGCTGTCGCATAAAGGCTCTCATTGCCGCGAAGGCGCGCTCGCTCGAGCACGACGCTGTCCAAGGCCAAAGACTCCGGCGTTCTGGCGCTCAGGCGCAATATTCGAGCAAGGACGAGCTGCGTATAGTCGGCCGTATCGTCGCTAACGCCGTTGCGGGCGCCACGAAGCACGGTCGAGGTTAGCTCCATGCCGTCGACGAGCGCACCCCGAATCGCCCAGTACTCTTCAAGTCCCTGCACGAGGCGATGGCTTGACGCCGCGAGCTCAGGCTTGGCGCAGGCATGTACGACCGCCGCGCGGATTGCCGCGTATTCTGCGTCTAGCTCGTCGAGGCAGGAGAGCGCATCTTTACCGCTCAGCTTAGGAGCGCACCGCGAGACGACTTCCAGCGCGTGCGCAACCAAAGCGTCGTGTGCCGGCGTGTAATCCGTGCTCTCCGCAAGCGCATCCACTGTAAAGGCGCGGATCGTCTCGAGATAGACATATCGGTATGCGGCGCCGTGCGGAACGACGCTGATTAAGGAACGATCGATCAGCGCGCCGTGCAGCTCGGCTACGTCGGTGCCGGATGCAAAGTGCGGAGCGAAGTGCGGGAGCGCGTCGAGCGTCCAACTCGCCGGAAAGGCCCCCAGCATCCGAAAGAGCGTTTTCTCCTCGTGCGTTAAGAGCGCATAACTCCATTCGATCGTCGCCTTGATCGTGTAATGGCGATGTGCCGGCGAACTCGCGACGTCGCGCAGGAAATCCAAGCGCCGGCTGAGCCCGTCAAGGATCTGATCGACCGAGAGCATGCGCGCTTGCGCGGCCGCTAGCTCGATGGCGAGCGGAAGGCCGTCGAGGGCGCGGCAGAGCGCATTAATGGACGCGCGCCGGTGCCCGGCATCGATCTGCGCGCCGGCATCCTTGGCGCGTGCGATAAAGAGTTCCGCCGCGGCTTCGGCGTCGAGCGGCGATAGCACGAAAACCGCTTCCCCCGGAACGTGCAGCGGCTGCCGGCTCGTCGCTAAAAAGCGCAGCGAAGGACAGCTCGTCAGCAGCGTTCCGGCGAGCTCCGCGATCGCGGCCGCGAGATGCTCGCAGTTATCGAGAACGATCAGCATCTCGCGGTCCTTGAGGCCGATGCACAGATCGTCGACGATGGAACGCGGCGACCGTGCGGCGAGCTCGAAAACGTTGGCGAGCAGCGCCGGAACGAGTCGTGGCTCGGAAACCTGCGCAAACTGGATGAAAAGCGTGTCGTCGGCGAACTCACCGGGAATTCGATCGGCCACTACTGCCGCCAAGCGGGTCTTGCCGACCCCGCCGGGGCCCGTTGCGGTCACGAGCCTGCGCTCGCGCAACAGCGCCGAGAGCTCGTCGATCTCACCATCGCGCGCGAAGAAGCCGTTGAGCCACACCGGTAGCGCGCCGCTCTGACGCGTCGTTTCGGCGCGGTCGTCGCCGGGCAGCGCGCGCGATTTCCGGCGCTCGGCCGCGAGTTGGTGGAGCCGCTTGCGGACCGGCGCGTCGACGCCCAGACCGTCGGCGAGCAGATCTACGCTGCTGCGGTAGGGAGCCTGACGGCTGCCTCGCTCGAGCGCGCGTAATTGCGGCCGCGCTCATCCGCGCGCGCTCGGCCAGGCTTTCTTGCGAAAGCCCGTGCGCGACCCGGAGTTCTTTGAGATAAGCGCCAAAACTCGACGCGCTCGTCACCGCGGGCACTTTCGAGTGGCGCGCGCCGTCGCCCTGGACGGCCGCTGGCAGCGCTAGCCGGAGAGCAGCGCGATCAGACTGCCCGACGGTTGCATGCCGAGATCTTTTTCGAGCGCCGAGCGAAGAAACCGGAAGCCGTGAAGCGCGGCCGATCGCTGGCCGATCTCCAGCTGGCAGCGGATAATTTCTTCCCACGCCTCCTCATCGCACGGGTCTTCAAACGTGAGCTCCGTCGCAACTTGGATCGCCTCGAGATACGAACGACGGCTTGCGAACTCGTGCGCGACGTTCAGCGCCAACTGGCGCCCGACACGCTGATGATTGAGGGCGAAGGCCACATACCACTCGTAATCTTCCATGCTGCTGGGAATCGGCGAACGCAGGTTTCGCGCGTGTAGGCGCAGGCGCTCGAGATCGGCCACGCTGCATTGCGTGAGATCGTCGCGACCGGCAGGCGCCTGCGAACCGTCCGCGATGGGAGTGCAGACGGACGGTCCGAGAGCGTAGGTGCGATCGCGGCTTAGCACAAACTCGGGCGCCACGCGCCGTCGCAGCCGATGAACGTAGACTTTGATGCCGTCGGCGGCGCTTGCAGACGCCGAGTCCGCATAGATCAGATCGGCGAGCCGTTCGCGCGAGAGTCCGTTCCGGTGAACCGCGAGCGCCATCACGATCGCGCGCTCCCGTGCGCCCACCGCAACCGGGGCTTCGCCTTTGGTAATGGTACCGCCGAGAACGTCTACAGTAATCGTTTGCATCGTCGACCCTCCGATGCGTCAATTCTCGCGCAGCGGGTCTCCGCTCGACAGCGACACTGTGACACTTGAGTCGCACACTTGTTACCGGCGCGCCCAGAACGGCCGCTCGCGCCAGCGCGGCTCGAGAGCGTAGAACTCGGCGCGCTGCTCGAGATACGCCGAAAACCGCCGCTCCAGCGCGGCGGAATAGGCGGCCATCGAGTCGCCGGCGACCGCGTCCGCCAGAGCGATCGCGGAACTCAGCGCATTCGTGAGACCGTAGCCCGAGAGCGGGTCGAAGGAGATGGCGGCGTCACCCACGGCCGACCAGCCACTGCCGATCAACCTCCGCCGTCGCGACGACGACACCGCCACCACGTCCTGTGAAGTGAGTGCGCCGCCCGCGAGGCGCCGCGCGACGATGCCGTCGCCGGGTAGCTCGTCGTCGAGCGACAAGCCTTCGCGATAGTGTTCAGGATCGCAAAGGAACGCGGCGAGCCCATCGCCACCGGGAAGCGGCGCGTAATACCACCAGCCGTTCGGCGCACTCTCTACGACCGTGCGGAGATCGGGCACGCGCCGGGAATACGAATAGCGGCGAAAGATCGCGATCAGACGATCGTACACGTCGCGACCGTCGCCGGCCTCCAGCCGAATGCCGTTGCGGCCCGATGCGTCGACGAGCAGTCGCGCTCGCCCGCGAACGCCGTTCGAGTTTTCGAGCAGCCAACTGCCGTCCGAGTCGCGCCGGCAGCGTTCGATCCGCACGCTCCTGTGAAGCTCGGCGCCGGAGTCGGCCGCGCGTTCGGCGAGCATGGCGTCGAAGCGATTGCGGTCGACGTGCCATCCCTCGCCGTATCCGGTCGTGATGAAGTCGCTTTCGACGGGCGTGTCGCTGCCCCAACGCGAGATCGTGCCGGGCGACGGCAGATGCCGCTGCGCGAGGAACGCGTCCCAGACTCCTAGCTGCCGAAGGAGCGGATTCGCTTGCGGTGCGAGCGTCTCGCCGAAGCGAGGCCGGTCGTAATGCGTCGCCTCAAAGAGCGCTACGCGCATTCCTTTGCGTGCCAGCTCGCACGCGAGTGCGGCGCCGGCAGGGCCGGCGCCGCAGACGGCAACGTCATGCACCAGATGACGCTGCAACGTGCGTTGGTCTAATCCTTCGGCTCGGCGGCCGGCAGCGTCGCGAAGTACCGCGGGGGATACTTGGTTGCGACGTGCTTGTACCGGATCGTCGGCTGCGTGAAGTCGAAGCAGTCGGAGAGGTCGTCGGCGCGCACGTCGGTCGTGCCGAGCGAGGGCAGGTCGAACGTCTCTTCGACGAACTTGAGGATGCTGCCGAACTCGTGCTGCCCGTGCGAGACGTATCCGGGTTTCGCGTACGGCGAAACCACGATCAACGGCACCCGGAATCCCAGCTCGAACGAGTTGTAGATCGTCGGCGAAACGTGGTCGTAGAAGCCGCCCCAATCGTCCCAGGTGATGAAGATCGCGGTGTTGTTCCAGTACTGACTGCTTCCTATCGCATTGACCACCGACGCGACCCACGAGGGTCCCGAACCGTTATTGTCCTTTGGGTGATCCGAGGCGGCTTGCGTCGGGGTTACCCAAACGACGCTTGCGAGGTTGCCGTTGGCGATGTCGGTAAGCACTTGCGACGACGGGCTAATCACGTTGGCCGCCATTTCCGACGGGTTCGACCATATCGATTGGATCGCGTCGGGCGCGTTCCACAGCCCGGCTCCTTGGGTGGCTTGATAGTATTTCCAGCTCACGCCGGCCGCGTCCATTTCGTTCATGATCGACAGCCGCGAAAAGCATGGATACATCTTGAGGTTTTGCGGCTCCGCGCCTTTGGGGTTGATCACGCCCACGAGCGAGCCTTGCGGCGAATCGCACCCGCCGACGAGGTCGCCTTCGGGATCCTCGGGATTGCTCGATGCCTTGTTTGCCGAGCCGGTGCTCGTCGTCGAAGTTCCGCTGATCAAATACTGGTGCGAGACGAAACTCGGTCCTTGATCGCTCTCGAACATATTGTCGGCGAACGCGTACGTTTCGGCGAGCGTGTAGTACGGCTGCACTTGGCTTTGAGGGACGTACGCATAGGCGGCGTCGGCGACGCACTTGCCTTTGCACTGCTCGAGATCGAAGCCGTTCATGTTGCCATTATTGTATTCGGTCGAGAAGTACGAGTGTATGTGGCTGAGGTCGTACGCTGCCGAGAGATTCTGGGGTTGCAGCGATACCTGCTGCCACGACGAGTTGTAACCCCACGATTGCGTGTTCGCGCCGGGCAGGAATTGGAAGAGATCGTCGACGGTCCGGTTCTCCTGCACGATGATCACGACGTGCTGGATCTGAGACGCCATGTCGCCGCGATGTGCCGTGCGATGGTGCGCTGCCGTTCGATTCGCCGCCGCGAGCGGCAGAGCACTGGTCGCTCCCGATGGATTCTGTGTGCAGCTCCACAGTGCCAACACGACGGCAAGACCGTAGCGGCGCAGGCTGCGCATCGCAAAATCGTAGCGCGCGTCGCCGCGCAGATCGCTCTTGGCGCGCCGAAAGATCGCTCCGCCGGCACGCTTTGCGAGATCGTCGATCGCGATCGTCTGCCGCTCAGTGACCTCGGCGATAACGGCTGATCGCCCACGCGGCAAAAAGACGCTGGTTTCGTCCGCGCCCAAACCGTAGGATCCGGCCCCGTTTGCGCCGCCGAGCGCGCCGAGGAGCGCGCTGCTGCCGATTCCGCTCCCGGTGCGCGCGCTCGCGCCGGCCGTGCGCTTCGCGACGTCAACGTAACCGTACTTGTCGCGATGGATGACCGTCGCGCCGTGCACCGTAACGTCGCCCGCAGCGTCGAGATTCCAAAGGTCGTACAGGCTCTCGAAGGCCTTCGCGTCGTTTTCGACGACGATTGCGACGAAATTCTCCATGATGTGCCCTGCTTTCTGGCGCCGCCGGTGAGGCGGGCCGCAGGGTCACGGTACGGGGGCGCGGTTACAGCGCGGTAACGCGGATTACGAACTGCTCGGTGAGGCGAAGACCGAGGGCGAGACGGCGGCGTTCGGTTGATAGTTGCTGAACGTCACCACGCCGTCCACGCTGTAGCCGGGGAAGTGCGCTGAAATCGTGGCTTTTGCGGGCAGCCGGTACGTGCCTACCTTCAGATAGCTCTGTTGCCATCCGAGGCTGCCGCCGTTGGTGTAGCTCCACTGCGCGTTGCTCAGCAACGCGGTTCGATCGGTCACGGTCACCACGATGTTCTTGACCCGCGCGCCGGACTTCTTCGGCACCAGCGTATACGACGAGTACGTGCCGTCGTCGGTCATTGGCGTGATCGTGTACTGTTGCGCCGCCTGCTCGTAGGTCGGCGTCGAAGAGACGAGGTCGCGAAACTTACTCAGCGACGACGGTACGCCGGAGAACTCGATCTTGCGGTTCGGCCGCAGGTAGTAGACTTTGCCGACGAACGTCTTATGAATCGGGATGACCGCCCGCAGCAGCGCCGAGAGCTGCGCCGACGCCGTGTACGAGTTGAGCGCCGGGTTCGGGTTGGTCGCGCGGGCGAGGAGGTCGAGTGATGCCGTTCCGGGCGCGGGACTCGCAACCCCGAGGGTCGCCGTGAGGAGCAATGCGGTCAGCGTCGAGCGCATGTGGGTTCCTCCGTTTATCGTCGTTGCGAAGTGCCGGACGCCATGAGCGTCCACGTGGCGCCGCCGTCGGCCGAGTATTCGGTACGCCAGTTGTAGAGATCCGAGCCCTGCCAGATGTTGACGGTACGAATAGTCACGGCTTTGCCGTTATCGTCGAAGGAGAAGGGATACGTGATCGTATTGCCCGCGATCGCGATGGTCTCAGACGTCGTCTGACTTGGGCGAACGGCGTAGAAGCGGTACGCGCTCGTCGCCGGGTCGTACGTATAGATCCCGAGCTCGTTGTCGTGCGTGCCATTGATGGTGACGCTCTGCTGACAGATCATGAAGGCGCCATCAACGGACCACGCACAGGTCGTCGTCGCCGTCGCGGCGCCGGCCGCGTGATAAGGACTCTCGACGAACGTTCCCTGGCTCTGCCACGTGCCGACGAAACGATTGAGCTCGTCGAGCGGCGCCGCCGACGCGGTTTGCGGCGCGCCGGCCGCGAAGAGAAGCGCGAGAGCGATGAGTTTCATACTCGCTGCGCCATCCTAGTGGAAGCGGCGCCGGTCGTCGGCTTCGACGATATCCACAATGTATTCAAGCTCTGGTTGCTGCTGTAACGTCTCCGCGTATTCCTGGCGGAAGAACGCTTCGTCTTCCGCGTGCTTCGGCCGAATGTGCCGAAGCGTCTCGTTGATGGCGGCATACTGCGAGGCGTCGGTGCGTTCGCGCAACCACGCGGCGACGTCGTCGTCCGTCGTCGCCGTGGCCACTGCATCGCGAAGATCGTGCTCGGCGATGCCAAGGCGCTCGAGCAGATAGCCCGAGATGCCCCTGATGCGTCCGTTGATAAAGTAACAGCCGGCCTCGCCGCCGGGAAGCTGCGAACGCAGCTTGTCGATCGTGCGCGGCATCAGCATCAGGCCGTCGAGCTCGGCATGACAGCTGCGCGGTGGCTTGGCTCGGAGATCCAGCGCTTCCAAGCCGGCCTTACGAGTAGTGGCCGCCGGCGCTCAAGCGGAAACGGTGGGCACCACAGATATCGGCGATGATCTCGTGGCTGAGCCGCCGGAACGTGCGATTGCCGTAGTCGAAGTCGTCGCCCGCCGGGGTCGCGTCGTAGCGGGCTTGTGCGCCTGGATTGAGGGGCGCCCGCTGCTGGAGCACCGAAGTCTTGAGATTGACCCGGAAGACCAGTTCTTTGGCAAACAGAAAGATCTCGCCACGCGGGTTCGAGTACCCCCCGTAGACGGGTTCGGTACGTTCCGTAGAGGAACGCCCGTTCGACTGGGTGATGGAGAGCACGGCAACCGGCGAAGAGACATCATTCATAACCTAACTGCAACGTTCGGACGAGCAAAAGGGTTGCAAATGGGCCTAGAAGCCGTCCGTGAAGGGAGAATTTCCAATACCGATTCGTAATAGACGATCCAAAAAAGCTCAGCGGCCCCCGAAACCCAAGGTTTCGCAGGATACCAAAGAGTCCGCGCTCGAGGTGGCGGGGAGCATCAAGCAGGTTTTTCCCAGCGCGACTTTCTCGGTCGAGCTCGATAATGGGCACGTCGTCCTGGCCCATATTGCGGGCCGCCTCCGTCGCCATCGTATCCGCATTCTGCCGGGCGATCGGGTCGATCTCGAGCTCTCCCCCTACGACCTGACCAAGGGACGCATCGTCTACCGCCATCGCGGCGGGGAGGACCGTTCGAGCGCCTGACCGTCGGGGCCCGAATTGTCCGGACCCGGCCTCCTCAAACGTCTCCATGGCATCAACACCACCAGTGAGGAGGCAGAACATGGCGGATTTTCTCTACATCTATCGCGGCGGCCAGCGGGGCGAAACGCCCGAAGAGTCCGGGCAGATCATGCAAAAGTGGATGAACTGGTTTAAGGAACTCACCGCGAGCGGCAATCTCAAGGACGGCGGACAGCCTCTCGAAGACGGGGGCAAGGTCGTGAAGGACGGCGGTCGCACCGTCACCGACGGGCCGTTCGCAGAAGCCAAGGATCTCGTCGGCGGCTATACGCTGATTTCGGCGGACTCGCTCGCGCGGGCGGCGGAACTCGCGAAGGGATGCCCGATCCTCGAGCGCCAGGGGCTCGTCGAGGTGCGTCCCATCATGAACTTGGATATGTAGCGTATGAACAGCGGCGACCACCTCTTCCGCCACGAGGCGGGACGCATGGTCGCCGCGCTCACGCGCATCTTCGGACTGCACAATCTCGAGCTGGCGGAGGACGTCGTCCAAGACGCCTTTTGCCGAGCGCTGGAGGTCTGGAAGCTGCGCGGCATTCCCGAGAACCCATCAGCTTGGCTCATGAAGACCGCGCGCAATCGCGCGCTCGACGTGCTGCGGCGCGAACGAACCGCGCGCACGTTCGCCCCCGAGTACGGGCGGCTGCTCGAGACGGAATGGACGCTCGCCAACGCCGTGCAGGAGGTCTTCGAAACCACCGACGTTCGCGACGATCGACTGCGCATGATGTTCTCGTGCTGTCATCGCGAGCTGCCCGAAGCGGCACGCGTGATGCTCGTACTCGCGCTGGTCGGCGGATTCGGAGTGCGCGAGATCGCGGCCGCGTTCGTGAGCTCGCACGCGGCGGCGGAGAAGCGCCTCAATCGCGCCAAGCATACGCTCAAGGCGTCGGGCGCGCTCTTCGATATCGCCGATGCCGACGATTTCGCGCAGCGCCTGCCGGTGGTCCAGCGCGCGCTCTACCTGATCTTTAACGAAGGGTATCACGGCGCGTCGGCGCGTGCGGCGGTGCGCGCCGATCTGTGCCACGAGGCGATTCGGCTCACGGGCCTGCTCGCCAAACACCCGCTCGCCGCAACGCCCTCCACGCAGGCGCTGCTCGCGCTGATGTATCTGAATGCCGCGCGCTTGCCGGCACGGCTCGATCCGGCGGGGAATCTCACCTCGCTCTTCGATCAGGATCGCTCGCGCTGGAACGCCGCGCTCATTGACGAGGGCATCGCATGGCTCGAGCGCTCGGCCACCGGTTCGCACGTGACGCGCTATCATTTTGAAGCCGCGATCGCCGCGGTGCACGCGCGCGCGAAGACGATCGATAAGACCGACTGGGCGTCGATCGTCGCGCTGTACGACAAACTCATGCTCGCCGCGCCGTCGCCAGTCATCGCGCTCAATCGCGCGATCGCGATCGCGCAACGCGACGGACCGCAGCGCGGCGTGGAAGCGCTCGATGCCATTGCCGATCGCGACCGCCTCGAAGCGTACCCGTTCTACCATGCCGCTCGCGGCGAGCTCGAGCTGCGGCTAAGCAACGGCGTACGCGCATCAGGTCACTTTGCGGCCGCGATTGCCGCCGCGCGCAACCCTGAGGAGCGGCGCTTTTACGAGGGACGCCGCGCCGCGTGCGGCATCGGCGCGACGTGACGCCCTCGCCGCGTAAGCTTGCAATCGTCACCGGCGCCTCCGGCGGTCTGGGGTTCGAGATTGCGCGGCTGCTCGGAGCCGCGGGTTACGACCTCGCGCTCGTCGCGCGTTCGGAAGCGAAGCTGAACGCTTTGGCGCAGCGCCTCCACGCCGAGCACGGTGTTGACGCGCAGGTCGTTGCCCTCGATCTGGCGAGGCCCGAGGCAGCCGACGCACTTGCGGCGCGAGTTTCGCGTTGCGACGTGCTGGTCAACAATGCCGGCTTCGCGACCAACGCCCACTTCGAACGGATTGACGAAACGCGCATTGCGGAGGAAATAACGCTTGACGTCCTCACGCTCACCCGCCTGACGCGAAAATATCTGCCTGGCATGATCGAACGCCGCGACGGCAAGATCCTGAACGTCGCTTCGACGGCGGGGCTGCTGCCGGGACCGTTCATGGCGGTCTACTATGCTGCAAAAGGTTACGTCATTTCGTTCTCGCAAGCGCTTTCCGAAGAGATGCGCGGAACCGGCGTGACCGTGAGCTGTTTTTGTCCTGGAGCGATGGAGACGGGGTTCGCGGCGCGCGCGAACACGCAGCGGACACCGCTCTTTAGGATGCTTCGTTCGGACCCGGCGGCGATGGCGGCATCGGCGGTACGGGGCATGCAGCGCGGCACCATGGTCAATATTCCGTGGCCGCCGACGAACTGGCTCGTGGAGGCCGGCGTACGTCTCTTACCGCGCCGCCTGCTGCTATGGGTATCACGCAAAGCCGTCGAGGTGAAAGATGACGAACCTAGTGCGACGCTTAGCGCTGCCGATCTGCGCGGCGCTTCTCGTGGGAGCGACGGCGATGCCGGCGACGAGTGAGTCAACCGCACTCGATGCACTCGCCGATCGCTACTGGCAGCACTGGCTTGCGACGGATTATCGTTTGCGTTCGCAGGTCGGGCTGCCGGTCGAGACCATCCGGCCGATCTCGTTTGCAAACGCCGAGAGCGACGCCGCGTTCGCGCAGAGGGTGCTCGATGGGCTGCGGGAGATCGACGCGACCAAGCTCGATCACGATCGTTGGCTGACGTCTCGAACGCTGACGTGGCTGGCGACCAACGACGTCGCCACGTCTCAATACTTTTGGCTTACGCAACGAGCGACGCCGTATGCCGGCGGCGACCAGTTGTCCGGTGCCTCCACGCTGCTGACGACGTTTCAAATCTCCTCGGCGGCCGATGCGCAGCGCTACCTTTCGCTCATGCACCAATACGCGACGCTGATCGCATCCATTCGAGAGTTTCTGCAGGGGCAGCACGAGCGCGGCATCATTCTCCCGCCGGTCGAGATCGATGCCTCGCACGCCGTCTTCGCGGGATACGCGCAGCCGGCGCAGACCGGCGTGCTGATTCCCGACGACGACCGCTTGCAAGCGCTCTCTGCCGGCGAGCGAGCGGCATTTCGCGCGCGGGCCGAAACGCTCGTCGCGCAGGAGATCGTTCCCGCACTGCAATCGGTCGCGTCGTATCTCGACGGACCGTATCGCGTGGCTGCGCCTGGCGGCGTGGGGCTCTCGCAGTATCCGGGCGGCGCCGAGTACTACCGGTATTTGGTCGTCCTCAACACGACGCTCACCATCGCGCCCGAGAAGCTGCATACGCTGGGCGAGGAGCAGGTGGCGAAGCTCAATGCCGAGCTCGACGGCATTCGCCGCGAGGTCGGATTTCAAGGCGACGTTCGCGCGTTTAAGGCATATCTCGCGCACGATTCTCGCTTCTACGTAAAAACGACGCAGGCGTTCGGCGATCGCCTCGACGTCTACGTCGCGCGCTCGGCGGCCGCCGTGCCGAAATACTTTTTGCACACGCCGTCGGCTCCGTACGGCGTCGCGCCGTTGCCCAAGGAGCTCGCGGGTTCGCAGACGTTCGGCTATTACGATCAGCCCACGCCGCAGAAGCCGAAGGGCACCTATCTCTATAATGCCTGGCATCCCGATCGCGCGTCGGTGCTTACGGCCGGCGCCCTCATCTGCCACGAGCTGATTCCGGGCCATCACTTTCAGATCGCGCTGCAGCAGGAGAATACGGCGCTCCCCGACCTGCGGCGATACGATTTCAGCGAGGTGGGCTTCGTCGAAGGTTGGGGCGAGTACGCTTCGCAGCTCTGCTGGGATATGGGCGTCTACGAAAGCCCGTACGACAAGGCCGGCCGCATCATGCAGGATCTCATGGTCTCGGTGCGGCTCGTCGTGGACACGGGCATGAATGCGATGGGATGGAGCCGAGAGCGCGCCATGCAGTACATGCGCGAGAATCTTACGCTCAACGAGTCGCAGATCGAGACCGAATCGTTGCGCTACTCCACCGACATTCCCGGGGCAAGCGCTGGCCTATAAAACGGGCGAGCTCACGATGCTGCGTCTTCGCGAGCACGCCCGCGAGCAGCTCGGCGACGCATTCGACATTCGCAAGTTTCACTCGTGGGTGATCGACAGCGGCTCCATGACCCTCGATACGCTGGAACAGCACGTCAACTACGAGATCGCCCGGCAGAAGAACGGCAACGGCGGCACGTGAGCGGCCGCCGGGGGCTGCTCGTTTACGCCAACGCCGGCCTCTTTTGCGACGGCTACATCCTCAGCTCGATCGGCATCGCACTCGTCGCGATGCCGTCGAGTTTTCATCTCGACGCAACGTCGAGCGGCCTGATCGGGGCGGCGACCCTGCTCGGCATTCTCATCGGCGCGCCGCTTTTCGGCCGTTACACCGATCGCGTCGGGCGCCGGGTCTTGCTGATCTTCGATCTCTGCTTTTTCGTGGCGGCGTGCGTAGCGCAAGCCTTCGTGACGAACGTTGCCGAGCTCGTCGCGCTGCGGTTTGTCCTCGGCGTGGCGATCGGCGCGGATTATCCCATCGCCGCTGCACTCATTGGTGAATCGGTTTCGCAGCGCGCCCGGGGCGCTGCGCTCAACAGCATGCAGGTCGCGTGGTTTTTAGGCGCGGCCGTCGCCTATGTTGCCGGCTACGCGCTGCTGCGCCACGCCGGCACTGAGAGCTGGCGCTGGATTCTCGCAAGCCCGGCCCTCTTTGCGGCGATCGGGTTGGCTTTGCGGGCGAGCGCGCCCGAATCGCCGCTTTGGCTCGAGTCGCGCGAACGCGGCGAGATCGCGCGTACGCCGTGGGCGGCGATCTTTTCGCGCGAGCATCGTGGAGCGCTCGCGTTCGTATCGGCGATGTGGTTGCTGCAGGTCGTCCCGCTGTTTGCAATCTACGCCTTCGCGCCGGCGGTGCTCGGAGCACTCGGCCTGCGCAGCGAGAACTCGCCGGCCGGCAGCGTCGCGATCGTCGGCGCCTTCTTGATCGGATCGCTGCTCTCGCTGCCGTTGGTCGAACGCTGGGGACGCCGTCCCCTTTGCATCGCGGGATTCGCCGCCGGAACGATTGCATTCGCGCTGCTCGCGCACGCCGGCCCGGCGCTGGTGGTGATCTGTTTCGTCACCTACGCGATCGGGATCGGCGCGGCGGCGGGGCTCGAGCTTACCTATCCGGTCGAACTCTTTCCGACCCCAATCCGCGCCGCTGCAACCGGTTTCGCGGCGGCGGTCAGCCGTGTCGGCGCGTTCGTCGGAACGTTCGCGCTGCCGTCGGCGATCGCGCGCTACGGAGTATCGAGCGTGGTGTGGACCGCGTTCGCGCTCTCGCTCATTGGGCTCGCGATCTCGCTGCGCTGGGCTCCGGAAACAAAAGACCTGCGCATCGCCTAGCCGGCTAGTTGAGCTTCGATTCCCAATCCGGCGGAACGCGATCGCGCGGTCCCGGCACCGGCTGGTCTTCGGGGTGCCAACGCGGGTCGGCGAGGTGGGGGCCGTGCACGAAACTTCCAGAGCTGAAATCGTAAAACCAGGTTTCGCCCGGTTCGAAGCTCGCGATGATCGGGTGGCCCGTCGCGTTGAAATGCGCGGTTGCGTGCTGCATCGGCGAACTATCGCAGCAGCCGATGTGTCCGCACTGGGCGCACCGCCGCAGATGGAGCCACCAGCCGTTTGCGGCCGTGCATTCGACGCACCCGGTGCCGGATGGATGGACGCTGGGATCGATGCCGTCGTGTTGCTTGGACATGTCACGGAGTAGTATAGTCCGGCGCTGAACGTACGTCCATTGGGCTTCTTCGAGCGACCCGATCCTCGGCTCGTCGAGAGCGCCGATCCGCCGGTGCTCGTCGCCCTGGCGCGCGCGTTGAGCCGCCACTCGATCGCAGTAACGATGGGTCTGCTCGCGCTCGCCGGTGCCTATGGGTTGAACGTTGCGATTGGAGCGCGCGAGGCGGCGTCGACCCGCGGAACGCTGGCCGTACCCGGCCTGGACGCGGGCGTCGCGATTCTTCGCGACGAGCGCGGCGTGCCGCACGTTCGCGCCGCCGACGACCACGATCTCTACTTTGCCGAAGGTTACGCGCAGGGCTCGGACCGTCTCTTCCAACTCGACCTCACGCGCCGCTATGCCTACGGCACGCTGGCCGAAGTGCTCGGCCGCAAGGCGTTGCGCTACGACGAACTGCAGCGGGCGGCCGATATCGCCGGAATTGCGCGCCGTCAGGAACGCGCCCTCCCGCCGCGCATTCGTGCGGTGCTCGCCGCGTTGAGCGCGGGCATCAATGCAGCGATGGCGACGCAGCCGTTGCCCGTGGAGTTTCGCATGCTGCTCTACCGTCCGGCGCCGTGGACGCCGCGCGACTCGCTGGCGGTCTCGATCGTCGCCTCACTCGAACTCGCCGACCCGTGGCACGACGTCTTTGCGCGCGACGCAGCGTGGCGGCGCGATGCACGTTGTTTCGCTGCTCGCTTTCCGCTCTCGGATGCCCGCTACGACGTCACCGTTCGCGGTGACCCCACCTGGAGAAAGCCGGGCGATACTCCCAGCGGCTGCGCCGGTGAAAGTCTCGCGGCGCACTTGCCGGCGCGCGCGATCGGCAGCAATGCGTGGGCAGCCGGAGGCGCGCGCACCCGCGGCGGCCGCCCGCTTATCGCCAACGATCCGCACATCGATCTCACGATTCCCGGCATTTGGTATCTCGTCGATATCGAATCGCCGCACGTGCACGCGGCGGGCGCGACGATCCCCGGCGTGCCGGGCGTCGTATTGGGTCACAACGAGCGCATTGCGTGGGCCTCTACGAACGGTCAGATGACGACCGCGAGCATCTTTGCGGCAGGCCGGCTCGATCCGGCGCGCTGGGTGACGGAGCGGTTTCGCGTGCGTTTTTCGCGCGACGTGCGCCTGCCATACTATCGAACGGCGCGCGAGTTCTCGGTCCCCGACGAGAACGATCCGTCAGCGGTGGCGCTCGTACGCTGGCCGGTCTACTCGGCAACGCGTTCGACGATCGAGACGGCGCTCGAACTCGATTCCGCGCGCTCGGTCTCAGGCGCCCTGCGCGTTCTCGCCGGCTACCGCGGGTCGCCGCAGAACTTCATCGTCGCGGAGCGCGACGGGCGGGTCGCATATCACGTCGCCGGGTTGATTCCCAACGATCCCGCGTGGGGGCGGTACGTCCATCCGGCGCGCGATCTCCACCGCGAGTTCGCGCCGCTGCCTTTCGCGCAACTTCCGTCGTGCGAGCCGTCGCGCGATGGGGTCCTCGTCTCGGCCAACAACCGAGGTTACGGGCCGGCCTATCCGTATCGCCTTTCCGCGCAGTTCGAGCCGCCGTATCGCGCCTACCGGATCGCCGCGCTGCTCCACGCGCGCCGGCGCTACGACGCTGCTTATTTTTCGGCGATGCAGCTCGACACGCTCTCGCCGATCGATCTCGAGATCGCGCACCGCGTGCTGCGCGTCGCGCGCATTCCGCTGCTTGCGGGCTGGGATGGCCGGTTCACGCCATCGTCGCGCGCCGCAGCGCTCGAACACGCGCTGCGCTTGGCCGTCTTCGACGACGGGCCGGCGTTTCGCACGCGATTTGCTGCTTTGCGCGCCGACGGTGCCCCCTCGACGCTCGACGACGATATTAACGGAACGCTCGAGGCGCTCGCGCTCGATCGCCTCGACACATGGGGCGGTGCCGGCGGAATGCGGATCGCGCATCCGCTCTCCGCGATGAACTTCGGCTTTCTCAACGGCGATTGGCTGCCGGGCGCGGGCGACGAGTATACGATTCATCTGCAGGAGACCGGCTTCGCGCAGGGCTTTCGTGCCGTATGGGACGTTGGCGCGTGGGATCGCGGCGGCATCGCAATTCCGAGCGGCGAATCGGGCGAGCCTGGGTCACCGCACTACCGGGATCTTACGGCGCGCTGGATCGGCGGCGAGTTGACGCCGCTTTGGTTCGGGCCGGCCGCCGTGGCCGCGCATGCCTCGGAGGCCCTGGTACTGTTGCCGCAACCCTCGTCGTTCTGAGCGCCTTACTGCGGGCATGCAGACGACACAAGAAATTCATCGCCGGCCGTCGCCGGTGCCGCGACCCCATCCGCTCGCGCATCTCCACGGTCTTCTCTGGATCGGATCGTGGGAAACGGAGCAAAATTTATTCGCTCGATCCGGATTCGTGGAAAGTACGCAACGAAATCGAAGCGCCGGGCCGTCCTTATGGCTTGGCTGCCGAAGGTGACGTGTTGCGCGTCGTCATCGCGCACGGCGAGGAGGACGACCGCTATCTCTATCGACTCGATCCGCGCAACGGTTTCGATCTCGACAGCAAGACGCCGTGCCCCGATCTCACCGGCTCGTTCATGGCTGCCGACGAGTCGACGCTGTACCTCGGACAGATGACTTTCCGGCGCATTCTGGAGCTCGAGGGCGACGTCGGCGTACGGCGCGAGATTGCCCTGCCGACGCGCTGTGCCGGCTTCGGCTTCGGCAATCACGAGCGCTTCTACATGATCTCCGGCGATGACGAGCTCGAGCATCTGCAGTTCGGAACGCTCGATATCGCAAGCGGCGACGCCCCGCAGTTCGAGGCCATCCGTCCGCTGCCCGATGAGGCGCGTTCGCTTGCCTTCGACGGCGGCCGCTGGTGGACGTGTCTGCGCGACACCAATGAGATCGCGTCGTTTAGCGCATAGCGCGGGCTAGCGCAAGAGCTCCGCTTCGCGCTGCGCGGAAAGTCCCGGCTGCGCCGCCCCGTTCGCTTCAGGAGTTTCGAGCCAATCCATGAGCGAGCGAATCGTCTCGATCGGCGCGCGCAACCCCATTCCGGCCGAGATGGCCTTGGCGTTGCGCACCGAGAAGATCCCGGTGAACGAAGCATCCTCGATCCACATCGGCAGATCGGTCCATGGCTCGATGCCGTGGGCGTGAAGCGACTGCGGCGAGACGTAGACCGGCACGGCCTCTACGCCGCGTTCGTTCGCCGCCGCGGCGCACGCGCGGACGAGCTCGCCGAATGAAAAGGCGCTCGCCGAGCCGGCAACGTTGAACGTGCCGGCGATCTGCCGTTCGATCGCCTCGGCGACGAATGCAGCGATGTCGCGCGCGTCAATGAACTGCATCGGTCGTTCGGGCGGGGCCGGAACGGCGAAGCGCCCCCCGCGCAGCGCGCGTCGCGGCCAGTACGTCAGCCGGCCGGTATAATCCCAAGGACCCGCGATGATGCCGGGACGCAGGAGCGTCGCGCGCTGCCCGTACCGCTCGAGCACGAGCCGTTCGCATGCGGCCTTTCGGCCGCCGTATGCTGCGGCAGCGTCGCTTTCATCGAACGTTTCGATCGTCGGCGAGTCTTCGTCCATGCCGGACCGCGAGAGATCGGCGTAGACGTTCAGCGTCGAGATGAAGACGTAGCGCTGCGCGTCGAGCACGAGCGAGCGCTCGACCTGTGATGGAAGCTGTCCGCTCACGTCCACGATCGCATCCCATCGTTGCCGCAGCAAATCGGGCAACGCGTCGTTGCGGTCGCCGAGTATCTCCCGCGTTCCGGCCGGAAGCGCGCAACGCGAAGTGCCGCGATGAAAGCACGTCACGCGATGGCCGCGCCCGGCGAGCGTTTCGACGATGTGGCGGCCGAGAAAGCGCGTTCCGCCGAGCACCAGAATCATGCGGGTGCGTTACGACGCGGGAGCCGAACTCCTGGTGGAAGGCGGCAGTTCACAAGCACGCCGATTCACCGGAGCGCGAGTGGTTGCGGTCGGCCGTACAAGAAGGCGTTCCCGCCTAGCCGATTTGCTTACGGCGTCTCGGATTCGAGCGCCGCGCCCTCCGGCTCGGCCAGATACGCGCCCGATAGCGTATTGATCGGAGTGCTGCCGTTGCGCGCGAACTCCGCGACGCTCCCTTGGGCATCGAACTGTTGCGGCGCGTAGAGTTCCCCGTTACGAGTGACCGCGAAGAGCGATGGACCCTGCGCGTTTCCGGCTCGCTCGCTTGCCGGAAAAACGACG
Source organism: Vulcanimicrobiota bacterium (assembly GCA_963699435.1). Classification (GTDB taxonomy): domain Bacteria; phylum Vulcanimicrobiota; class Vulcanimicrobiia; order Vulcanimicrobiales; family Vulcanimicrobiaceae; genus Cybelea. The sequence goes on along the minus strand of CAVOTV010000005.1, from coordinate 378,876 downwards.
ATGTCGTTGCGCAGGTAGTCGGAAACGTACAGCAATGCCCCCTTTGCCTTCTGCGCGGCCGGAAGGCGGTGCGCCGTTGCCGTGCCTGCGGCCGGGAACGTGCCGCCGTTCGAGCAAGCCGATGCGGCGAGGGCGAACATCGCGGCCAGCGCTGGGCGCATCATCGCGCGCTTGTCCATGCCGAAGCGTTCGCCAAATGCCGGAAGGAGTGCTGCAGCCGCGTCCCGTTTGATACGGCGTGACCTCCCGCAACCTCACGCTGCCGTGGATCGCGCTCGTCGCGGTCTACTTTTTGTGGGGTTCCACTTACCTAGGAATCCGCGTCGCGGTTGCGACGATTCCGCCATATCTTATGACGGGCGTCCGCTACACAGTCGCCGGAGTCTTGCTGCTCGCGCTGCAGTGGATATTTTCGAAGAAGAAACCTTCGATGCCCAGCCCGTTGCAGTTGAAGCGAATAGCCGTCATCGCCGTGCTGCTCCTCGTCGTCGGTAACGGTCTGCTCTGTTTGGCAGAAACGCGGGTCGAATCGGGGACGGCGGCGCTGCTGATTGCCAGCTCGCCGATCTTCATGGTGCTGCTCGACGCGGTGCGCGTACGCAAGGCGCCGACGCCCGTCGCGATTGCCGGGATCGTGGTCGGCAGCTTCGGGGTCGCGGCGCTGGTTGGAAAAAATCCCGGGCACGCCGACGCGTTGATGGCGGCGCTCATTCTCTTCTCGTCGTTCTCGTGGGCGGCCGGTTCGGTCTTTGCGAGCAGCAAAGGCGAGCACCATCCGCTCACGGCCTCGCTCGAGATGCTAATCGGCGGCGCGCTTTCGATTCTGGTCGGCACCCTCATCGGCGAACTCGGTCACGTGCGGCTCGACGCGATCGCGCCGGCCTCGCTCTGGGGAATGCTTTGGCTCATCGTCGGCGGCGCGATGCTCGGCTATAGCGCGTTTGCGTACACCGTGCGCACGCTGCCCACGCCGACCGTCGCGACCTACGGCTACGTGAATCCCGTCGTCGCGGTCATTCTTGGCGCGCTGGTGCTGCACGAGCCCATTACGTGGCGCATCGCGGCCGGCGGCGCCGCGGTCGTCGTCTCGGTCGTGCTCATCCTGCTCGGCAACCGGCGCGCGCCGGAGGAAGCCGTCGCCGGCGGGTAGACTCTCATCCTATGGAACAGCGCAAACTCGGAACGCACGGTCCTAGCGTCTCGGCGCTCGGGCTCGGCTGCATGGGCATGTCGATGGCGTACGGCACCGCCGATGAAAACGAAGCGATCGCGACGATTCACCGCGCGCTCGACCTCGGCATTACGTTTTTTGACACCGCAGAGGTCTACGGTCCGTACACCAACGAGCGGCTCGTGGGGCGCGCCCTGCGCGGCCGGCGCGAGGGCGTCGTCATCGCGACGAAGTTCGGCTTTCGAATCGGCGGCAGCGGCGTGGACGGCACGCCCGCAAACGCCAAGCGTGTCGCCGACGAATCGCTCGAGCGATTGGGCATCGATACGATCGACCTCTACTATCAGCATCGCCGCGACCCGGCGGTGCCGATCGAAGAGACGGTCGGCGCGATGAAGGAGCTCGTCGAGGCCGGCAAGGTGCGCTATCTCGGGCTCTCCGAAGTCTCGGCCGAGACGCTTCGCCGCGCGAATGCCGTGCATCCGATCGCGGCACTGCAAAGTGAGTACTCGCTCTGGGAGCGGCGCGTCGAGAAGCACGTCTTGCCTGCGGTGCGGGAGCTTGGCGTCGGGTTCGTGCCTTACAGTCCCCTGGGACGCGGCTTCCTCACGGGCACGATCGTGGTAGACGCGCTCGAGGAGAACGACGCTCGGCGCCGCCATCCGCGCTTTTCGCGCGAGAATGCGCTCGAGAACCAGCGCATCGTCGAAGCCGTGCGCGACGTTGCCGGCGAACTCGGCGCAACGCCCGCACAAGTCGCGCTTGCCTGGGTGCTGTCGCATGGCAACGACGTGGTACCGATTCCGGGAACCAAGCGCGTGAAGTACGTCGAGGAGAATGCCGGGGCGCTGGGCTTGCACTTGACCGCGGATCAGTTCGCGCGGCTCGAAGGCCTTGCGGCGCAGACCGTGGGCGAACGCTACCCGCCCGAAACGATGGCGCTGATCGAGCAGTAGCCGGCGCCGCTACGGCGCGCCGGCGCGTACCTCTCCGCTGGCGGCGCAATCGGCGAGGCTTCCGCCGAAGATTGCTGCGAGACCGCATTGCGAGGCGAACATCCGCCGGTTATCGTGCGGGACGCCGCGCACGAACGCATAGCGCTGATTCGTGCCGTCGGGATGGCGCCGCCCGAGGTAGGCGATGAAATACTTCGCGCGAGCAAAGCGATATGCACCTTGCGCTTCGCCTCCGCAACTGCGATCCAAGTCGTCTTCATTCGGATTGGTATCCGCGGTGCCCATGAGGTAGATGACGTGCCTTCCCACGTAACGCGCTTCGAGCGCGTCGGGAGTCCCGGTTACGTAGCGTGGCGCTCCGGCGAGTCCGTACCGCCATTGATCGAAGTCGGCGCAGTTCGCCTGCGGCACCGGACGCCAATCGGTGAAGTAAAAGTACGACGACGGATTCGAGACGATCAAGCGAACCACGACGCGGCCGCCTTCGTCGAGTTGCGGAGCGTTGCCGACGACGGCATACCGTTGGACGATCTGGCCGCCCGCGGAGTGCCCGGCGATCACGATCTCGCGCAGACGAGGGAAACGTCGCGCGTCGGAGAGCTGCGCGACGATAGCATCGAACACGTCGTACGTGCTGATCGGCGCGGGCGCGACGGCATCGGATCCGCCGGGCCAACCGGCGTTCCAATAGAGCGTCTGCGGCGAAACGCCGTGTCCGGCGAGCTCGCTGCGCTCGACGAACTGCGGCGCGATCACGATCGTGTTCGGCAGCACGTGCGCCGCGTCGGCCGCGATCACGCCGGTATCGTAATAATAATCCGCGTCGCGCAACACCCCGTGGACGATCACGAGCGCCCGCGTCGCGGTCGGGTCGCCGTCGAGGGACGCGTTGCCGAAGTACCGCGCGAAACCGTTCCCCCGAGGCGTCTCGACGAGGAACTGCCGGTCGGCGAGCCGGCCGGCGTTATCAGGTTGCGGGGTGGTCGTTACCGGGACCGGTACGGCGACCCCTAAGAGCAAAGCGAGCATCGTGCCAACCATATGGCACAACGATACGCGATTTTAAGCTCGATGCGAATACTCTCGCACGACACCGAGCTCTACTTCGCCGGTCCCTCCGCCGACGACGGGGCGGCGCACCTCTGGCACGGCTATCCCGACGAGTGTTACTCCTTCACGAGTTTTGCCGATTCTCTGGTCGCGCTCGCCTGGGGCCACGGGTGGTACGCCCAGCCGCCGTACGTCACGCTTCGCAACGCCATGATCGTGGATTTCGAGTCGGCGAGCGAAGAAGAGGCCGACATCTCGATCGCCGGCGGCTGGAACGGCGCTTGGGAGTTTCCGTTCGGCACGGCGGCCACCGTGCACCGGCGGCTCGAAATTGACGAACAGAACGCGCGCATCTGGCGGCATCTCGCGATTATAACGACGGGAATGCCGATGGAGGACTTTCACGCCGGCGTCATCGAGCCGCTGCTCGACGCGCGCATGTGCCCGCAGCCCGAGTGCGAAAAGTGCAAGCGTCGCGGGGAGCGTCACCTCGAAGACGTCTTCGTCGCGCTCGCCGACGGCTCGGACCAAACCGCCGTTCATCTCTTCTCCGCGTGGGAACCGAGCCGGAAGCTGATGGTGCTCGCCGATGCCGCGGGCGTAGATATTCGCCATCACCGGCTGGCCGAAATTCCAAAGGACGACCTAGAGGCGAACCGTTCCTACCACATTTGGGACGGTACGCCGCAACAAGCCGAGCGCTTCCGGCGCGCGATCTGGGCTCCGGCTTGGCGCCGCGCGCGCATCGCCAAGGAGAGGGCCCGCGCCGGCCGGTACTCATAGCCCATGCCACATCCCGTCGTTCATTTTGAAATCGTCAGCAAAGATCCGCAGACGCTCAACGCATTCTATCGCGAAGCGTTCGGATGGAACGTTGCCGCGCAGCCCGTCCCGGGAGCCAACGAAGTGCCCGATTATTATATGGTGATGCCCGACGGCGATATGCCGCCAAAAGCCGGCATCAACGGTGGATTCGGCGGTGCGACCGACGAGTACGGCGGCCACGTCACGTTCTATATCGCCGTCGAAGATGTCGCGGCCACGCTCGATGCGGTCGAGAAGCTTGGCGGATCGCGCATGATGGGCCCATCGCAGGTTCCCAATGGACCGATCATCGGTTTGTTCAAGGATCCGCAAGGCCACACCATCGGGCTCGCGCAGATGTAGCATCGCGTCGCCCTTAGCGGATGTGGCCTCCGAGATTCTCGATGCCATAGTGCTTGAACTCGGGCCACATCTGTGGAAGCGGCGGATGCATGCCCCGGCACAGAACGATCGGACGGCTCCGCTCGTACGGCATGGCGTATGGCGACGTTCCAAAGCGCGCGACGATCCGCGCGCTGTCACAGAACGCCGACCACTGCGCGAGATCCACGTTCACCGCGAGCACCACCGAGCCGTCGTAGCCGTGCGGACCCCAGAGATAGAACTGATTATTCCCGCTGAGCGCGGGGGGAAGCCCCGACCCGTAGACGTCGATCGCCGACGCTTCGCCGTAGTTTGATGCAAAGATCGCCGCCTTTGCGCGATCCGCGGCGGGAAGCGCCGCGTATTCCGCCTCCACGTCGCGCGCCAGCTCGCGCCACCCGAACTCATCGGAGAGCATCTGCATGAGCGGCGCGCCGATGCCGGCGGCTTCCACCGGCGGCGGCCGGAACGCCATGCGATCGAGCATCGTCTGCAAACGCTGCGGCGATACGACCGGCAGGACGAGCGGCAGCGAGAACGCGCCGTTGACCGCAACGAGCAGCGCCCATCCTGCGACGAGCAGCCGCGGCAACCGCGTGCACGCCGCCGCGCCGAGTGCGAACATCGCGGGGTAGGCCCCGGCCAAATAGTAGCTTTTGCCGTGCGTCGCGACGACGATCGCTGCCATTGCCACGAACGCGATCGCGATGAAACGAAACTGTGCGAGCCGCTGCGATACGAAGGGAGCGACGATGGCGGTCACCCAGAGCGGCGCAAGGACGACGTTGATCGCGAAAATCTGTCCGATCGTGAACCCAATCGGGCCGCCGGTGAAGTTGCCGGGGTTATCGTTGCGAACGAGTTCGAGAAACGGAAAGCCGTTCGCGGCCTGCCAGAGCAGGTTCGGCACCGCAAGCAGCGCCGCTACGACGAGCCCGAAGCCGAAGTCGCGTGAGCTGAAGACCCTGCGCGGGCCCGCGATCGCGATGCCGGCGCCCAACGCGAGCACCCAGAACAGCACGCCGTACTTCGCTTCGAAGGCGACACCCGCTACGACGCCCGCCCACAGCAACGCGCGCGAGTCGCCCAGTACGATGCTTCGGACCACGAGGTAGACGATCGCAGTGAACGCGAGCGGCTCGAAGGTGGAGGTAGAGAGCGTTGCGCTCATTGCCGTCACGAGCGTCGCGCTTGCCGCCGCGATCGCCGCAAGCCACGCGCCGCGCGTCGTCGCGCCGAGCAGCTGCGCGAGCGCGACCGTCAACGGGATTAAGAAAACGGCCGAAAGCACCGCCGGAAGGCGGAGCAGCCACGCATTGACGCCCGCCGCTTGTGTGAGCGCGGCGAGCAGTGGAACGAGCGGAGGCTGGTCCACATAGCCGAATGCCGGATGCCGCCCGCAGACGATAAAGTAGAGCTCGTTGCGGAAGATGTCGTACTGTCCGGCGACGGCAAAATGCACCACCGCAACGACGGCAGCGACGATCCACGCCGCCCAGGCGCTTCGGGCTACTTGGGCGGCGGCCAATAGGCGACGCCGGTTGGGTAGTTCGCTTGACTCCAGCTTTCGTTGATCGTCCCGATCACTTTTCCGGCAGGATAACTGAGCACCTCGACTTGGTCGAAGTTCGACACGAACAGATGCGTGCGCTTGGTGTTGAACGCTTCGAACATGGCGCCGGTCGGAACCGCGATCTGCTGCACGAGCTGCTTGGTCGCCTCCGAATAGACTTCGATCGTGCCGCTCCCGTCGGCCGCCAGCAGATTGTCGTTCCCGTCTTCGAGCAGCCCCCACGGTTCGGGAAAGGTGACGCCGAACTGGATCGCCCTTCCGCGCGAGTTCTTAAACTCGGCGATCGCGCCATTTCCGCTCGCGCCTTGGGCCTGATACGAAATGTATATGGATGGCCCGCCGTCGTGCAGCGTGATTCCGTCCACTTGAAAGTTCTTTAGCCGCAGCACGCGTGACGGCTCGCTCGAGCTGGGCGGGTAGATCGAGACCGAGCCCGGCGAGAAATAAGCGAACGGCGCGATGTTCGCCACGTACATCGTGCCGTAGCGGTCGACGGCAACATCGAAGGGCACCCATTTTGTTGGGACGATCAGGCGCGAGTAACTCGTGGATCCCTTCGGATAGACCTTGATCTCGCCCGTCGCCGGTCCCTCGGTCGCAACGCCGATGTCGGTGACGTAGAGATTGCCGGCTGCATCGGTCGTCATGCCTTGCGGATCGTTGTCGTCTTCGATCTGCCCGATCTCTTCGTACTTCAGCCCGTGGATCGCGATGATGGCGATGTGCCCGTTCACCGACGGACTCTGCGTGGGGTCGGCCACGTAGAGCAGATCTTTATCGGTCTTCGCTTCGGGCAGAATCCAACTGCGCGCGTGATGCGTAACGGCTGAGGATGAAGGGAGTGCCGGCGTCGTTGCGGGAACGCTCGGTCCCGCGCAGGCTGATGCAAGAAGTGCGCACGCGGCGAGCGCGTAACGGCGTGATGAATGCTCCATGCCAGGGCGTACGCCGCCCCGGGCCGGCGTCCTACGCCACGCGGTAAATTTGACCGGTTTGTGCGCCTTCGATGCTCTTGGCGTAGGCCAGTGCGGCACGGCGCGCGGGGACCGGATCGAATCCGCGGAAGTACGCGCCGTAGGCTTCCACCGACTCCTCGAGGAGAGTCGGGCTCACCGCGTTGATGCGGAAGAAGCTTAACTCGACTGCCGCCGCGCGCACGAAGCTTTCGATCGCGCCGTTCACCATCGATGCCGAGGCGCCGAAACGAATCGGATCGCTCGAGAGAATGCCTGAGATCAGCGTAAACGAGCCGCCGGGCGTTACCGACGCGCGGCCCGCGAGCACGAGATGAACTTGCCCCATCAGCTTATCGCGCAATCCGACGTCGAACTCGGCCGCCGTCATGCTCTCGAGCGGTCCGAAGTGCACGTTGCCGGCCGCGCACGCCACTGCGCCGATCGTTCCGGCCTTCGCATACATTGCGGCGATGCTCGCCGGGTCGGCGATATCCACCCGAAGGTCGCCGCTCGAGCGCCCGGCGGTAACGATGTCGTGGCGTTGACCGAGCTCGGAGGTTACGGCTTTCCCGAGCGTTCCGTTGGCACCGACGATCAAAATCTTCATGACGTCCTTTCTGATTCGAGGAAGGCCTCGAGGGTTGCAAGCGCCTCGGGCAAGTTCGTACGGCCGTAACCGAAGCGCACGTGCTCGTCCCCGGCGTCGTAGACGGTGCTCGGCAGAAGCAGCACGCCGGCGCGCTCGACGAGGCGCGCGCAGAAAGCTTCACTGCTCCCCCCGCGATAACGCGGAAAAGCGGTCGTGCCCGCACGCGGGCGCGTCCAATCGAAGAGGGCTGCATGCCGCGCGAAAAAGTCGTCGAGGCCGGCGAGATTCCGCGTGGCAATCCGGCGCACGCGCTCGCGGAGATGCTCGCCGTGCCGCAGCGCGATCTCGCCGAGAAACTCGCTCGGCGCGCCGTTGCAAATAGAGAGGTAATCCTTAAACGTCGCCATGCGGTCGCAGAGGTCGCGGTCGCGCGCCGCGATCCATCCGATCCGCAAGCCCGCGAGGCCGTAGGCCTTTGACAGGCCGCCGAGCGTGACGGCACGCTCGTAGAGATCGCTGGCCGAGCGGGCGCGTTCGCCCTCGCGCTCGGTTCCGCGATACACCTCGTCGCTGAAGAGCCACAGACCGTATCGACGAGCGATCGCAACGAGCGCATCCATTTCCGCGTCGTCGAGCGCGTATCCGGTCGGATTGTTCGGCGACGTGACCACGATTGCTCGCGTCGCCGGCCGGATGAGGCGCTCCAGCTCGTCGAGATCGGGCCGGCCGCTGCGCGCGAGGTCGGCGTGCCAGCGCGTCACCTCCACCCCGAGGGATTCCGCGACCGAGTACTGCGATTGATAGGCCGGGAACTGAACCACGATGTGATCGCCGCGCGTCAGCGCGACGTGCATGAAGACGAAGATCGCCTCCTCCGAACCGCTAAACGCGAGAATCGCCTCACGGTCGGCGTGGTCGTAGAGCGAGGCGATGGCCTCGCGCAACGCGCCGCCGCCGCGCGACTCGGTATAGCCGAGGCGCAGGTCCGAGAATCGCCGCTCGGCACCGGGCTCCAAAGCCAGCAGATCGGCGATCGGCATCGTTTCCGCATCGCTCGAACAGAGCAGATAACGAGTACTGAACTCGTAGCGTGCAAAAAAGCGCTCCAATGCGAACGGCTGCAAGGTCACGCACCGATTCTATCGCATTGCGTCAAGGACGAAGCCTCAACGCAGCGAATCGCACCCGCGACGCCATGAACGTCCGGGTCGCCGTCAACGATCGTATGCAGCGAGGCTACGTCTACTACCGGACCGAGCCCGCCGGCCGGAACTTTGCGCCCGATTTTAAGCCGCAGCTCACGCCGAGAGAGATGCTCCGGTTGGGTGTCTTCGGCGGAAAATACATGACCGATTGCCGGCGCGAGTTTCCGGCCTCGTGGTTCGCGAGAGCAAAACTCTGCGCGCAACGTCACGATCCTTCGCTCAACTGCTTCGGCGTCAACGCCTCGCAGCCGCTGAGCGAGTGGCGGCGCAAAGGATGGATTCATCCTCAGGATCCCCGCGGCTGGTTTCAGTGGTACTGCCGATACTACATGGGACGCCGCTCGGACGACGACGCGCGGCAGATCCGCCGATGGCGCGCCATCGAGCGTCACGTGGCGGCGATTAAGAAAAACTGTATGCCGGGCGATGTACGGTGCCGCCCCCGCCAGCGCCAAGCGGTGCTGCACTGGGCCTACGACAGCCGCGCGCTCTAGGAGCCTGCTCTAGCGTTCGCGCCCAGGGCGCTCGATCGTCACGCTGATATGGTTGCCGCAGTTCTCGACGTGGTCGATGCGCAGATCCGACGCGAGCTGCGACACGATGAAGAGTCCGCGTCCGCGCTCGCTCAGCACGTCGTCGGGCAGGTGGTGGTTGGTTGCGGGAATCGGCGCGCCAGAGTCTATGACGTGCAGCGTGAGGGCCGCGTCGCTCATCTCGACGGCGATCTCGACCGATCCCGGCGCGTGCCGGACGACGTTGCCCAGCAGTTCGCCGAAGATCAACTCCGCCGCGTCGACGAAATCGCTCGCCGTCTTTTCGCACCGTAAGAACTCGACGAAGAGCGAGCGCGCATCCACCGCCGCGCGCGCGTCGTCCACATAGAGCGTCCACGCCGGCGGGGCTCCCACGGAGACTGCGAGGATCGCGACGTCGTCGGGAACCTGCGCGGCAATGCAGGAGCGCGCTACGAGCTTTGCGGGGTTTGCCGAGGCCGCGAACAGCTCGGTCTGCATCACCGATCGCAGCTTGGCCTCGCCGATCTCCCACTCGCGCAGCCCCTCGATCAACCCGTCGGTGAAGAGCAGTAGAATATCGCCGTCGCGCAGATCGATTACGGAGCTGCCGTCCGCGGGAATGAGCTGGCGCAAGCCGAGCGGCAGGCCGATGGCATGAAGCTCGATGAGTTCGCCGTCGCGCCGCAGCATCGGCAGAGGATGACCCGCGTTCGCGTAGCGGATCATGCGCCGGTCCGGGCTGATGATCCCCACAAACGCGGTCACGATGGCGTCGGGATAGCGCTTGCGCAAGAACCAACCTGCCGAGTCGAGGATCTTCGACGGGTCGCGCTCGTGGAGCGGCGCCATGCCCATCGCGTGGCGGACCTTGCTCATGATTGCCGCGGCCTGAATGCCGCGTCCGGTCACGTCGCCGACGCTCACCACCACCGACCCGTCGTCGAGCTCGATCGCGTCGTACCAATCGCCGCCGACGTCGGCCTCTTCGCCGGCGGGTGCGTAGACGGCGTCGAAGCGCAGGCCTGCAACCCGCGGGATCAGCGAGGGAAGCGACGCCTGCTGCAGCGTCGTGGCGATGCGCCGCTCTCGCTCGAGCGTCTCCGCGCGTTCGAGTGCTACCGAGGCGCGGTGCGCGATCTCTTCGAGCAGCCCGATGTCGCGGGGGTCGAAATCGTCCGAGTAGTGTGCGACGAGCGCGCCAAAGGTCGAGGACCCTGCGTGCCATGGCGCGATGAACGTAGCTTTGGCTCCCAGCGCTTCAATCGCATCGGTGAGATATGGCCATGCGTTCTGCTTCATCTCCATCGCGTCGTCGTCGTAGAGCACGATCGTCTGGTGCTGCTTGATTCGTTCCGCGAGATCGGTCTCGGGCTGGATCCGCAGAGTCCGGCGTCCACGCAGGGGCGCGATTGCCGCATTGACGGCGGGATCGCGGTGAACGATCGTCTCGGTGCGCACCATTTCGCCGTCGAGGCGCAGGATCGCGCAGGCGTCGGCGATTTCGGAGGCCACCATCTGTGCGATGCGTTCCATCGCCTGCCACGGGTCGGTCGTCTCGAGTAAGAGCTGATTCACGCGGCTGCTGAAGCGCAAACGCTCCCCGGCGCGATGGTGCTCGTCGATATCGGTCGCGGTCCCGATCCAACGCACGATCTTGCCGTCGTCGCTGCGAATGGGGACGCCGCGTGCGAGAAACCAGCGAAAGCTGCCGTCGGAAGCCCGCCGCAGGCGGTACTCGTGCTCGTACGGGCGACCGCTTTTCACCGCCGCGCGCCAGAGACGCCACGTCTCGGCCAGATCGTCGGGATGGACCGCGCCGATGTCATCACCGCGACGCGTAAACTCGTCGAGGTCTACACCGGTGTACTCGATCCAGCGCTGGTTGAGGTATTCGATCGTGCCGTCGGCCTTCGCCGTCCAGACGAGTTGCGGCATGGCCTCGGCGATCATTCGAAACTCCTCGCCAATCGGCGCGGAGTACCGTTCAGGAGTCGTTCGTCGTATCGATCGCATCTGAGGGTCCGATGCACGAGGTTTTGAACGAGGAGGCCGTGGAACCTCTAGTCATGCGCGGAGTCGCGGCCGTCGTCGCCGCCGTCGCCGTAACGGCCACGGCGCTCGGCATCGCGCGCGCGCAGACTCCGGCCCAGGATGCAAAGGCGGCCGCTCTGCTCGCAAAGCACCGCGCCTATGTCGGCTGGCAGTTCGGCGATGGATCGTTCACCAGCATGCGGATCTCGGGGCACCTCGCCGACGCCGACGGGAAGACGGAGCAGACCTTCGTGCTGCTCTCGGGGGGCCTCGTCTATCACAATACGTACACGCTTCCTAAGCTCGGCGATCTCACCACCCATACCGGCTTTACCGGCAATCTCTTCTGGCATTCCGACGTCAACGGGTTTACGACGCCGGTCTACGGCGACTACGCGAAGTACTTGGCCTCGTTTACGCTGCTGCTCCAGGAGGGTACGACCGAACTGCCGGCGACGTTCGTCGAGAACACAACGGTAGACGATAAGATGGTCGCCGTCGTTCGCGTCACGCTCAAGAACGGCGACGCGATCGACTGCGACGTCGATCCCGATACCGGCGCCTACGTCGCGGCCACGATCGATCCGGATGGAGCGTACGAGAGGACGATCCACATTCTCTCGTATCGCGAAGTGGTTCCGGGTAAAAGGATGATGAGCTCCTATCGCATCGGGCGGAGCAAAGCCATTGCGACCTTCGAGAAGTTCGAGCCGAACGTGCCGGTCAGCAATGAAGATCTGCACCCGCCGGCCGCGACGGCGTCGTGGACGTTCGGGAGCGGAACGCCGTTTCCGATCGCGCTCACCCGCAGCCGCATGCTGATCGATGCGAGCGTCAACGGCGTCAAAGGCCGGTTCATTCTCGATACGGGCTCGAGCGCGATCGTGCTGGACGATCAGTTCGCCGACCGCGCGAACGTCCCGGTCCTGCATGGGGGCGGCAATGCCTCGACGCTTTACGGGTCGGTGAAGACGCGGGCACGCCGTGCCGCCTCAATGGCATTCGGCGACTCGACGCTGCACAACGTGGCCGTCTACACCGAGGATTTTCGCAATAGCGATTACCGCGGTCTCGACCGCCAGGGCTACGACGGCCTCGTCGGCTTCGATCTCTTTGCGGCAGCCATTGTTAAGCTCGACGTCTATGCTGCAAAGATGACCCTGCTCGACCCTTCGACCGACCTTTCGTCGATCCACGGCTTGCCGCTGCTGGTCGATCTCTCCGACCAGATCCCCGAGATTCCGATGACGCTGAATAAGACGGTCTCCGTGAACGCAGCGCTCGATACCGGCAGCCCCGGCATCGTTTTTGTCGATCTCGAATTTGCCAAGAAGCACCATCTCTCGTTCTGGACGCGGGGGTGCGGCAATATCGAGAGCCTCTCGATCGGCCCGATCGTCTATACCGACCAGGCCGTTTGCGCGTGGGGACTCCCGGCCGGCGACATGCTCGTCGGATTCGACTTCCTCAAGCACTTCGATTATGTGTTCGATTATCCGCATGGGCGCATGTTCATGACGCCGAACAAAAACTGACATGCAGAACGATCGAACCGGGTTCAACCGCGCCGCGTTCTTGGCCGGTACGCTGGCCGCCGCAAGCGTCGCGCTGCCGAATGCCGCGCGCAGCGCCGCACCCGCCGCGCCGGGCGTCGCTCCGGACGACGCGCTGGCGCACATGATGGCCGGCAACGCCAAGTTCGTCGCCAATGAGTTTCCCACATCGAACCGCGTCGCGGAGAAGCGCGAACTGCTCAAGGAAACGCAGGCTCCGTTCGCGGCGGTGCTGAGCTGCGCCGACTCGCGCGTGATTCCCGAGCTCATCTTCATTCAAGGGATCGGTCAGCTTTTCGTAACGCGCGTTGCGGGAAATTACCCCGACGATATGGTGACGGGCTCGCTGGAGTATGCGATCGAACACCTCGGCACGCGGCTGATCATGGTGCTCGGACACCAAAACTGCGGCGCCGTGAAGGCCGTCTACTCGGCGATCGAAACGAAGACGCCGCTTCCGAGGCACCTCTCCACGATCGAGGAGTACATTCGGCCTGGGATTGAAAGCGTGGTGAAGGCGCGAGGCAGCCTGCGCGAGGCGATCGAAGCGAACGCCCGCGCCGCCGCCGCCGATCTGCGCGCGACGCCGCCGTTTCTATCGCAGGCCGTGAGCTCCGGACATCTGCGCGTCGTCAGCGCCGTCTATCAACTCGGCAGCGGCGCCGTCCGAATCGTCGACTAGCGCGGCGCGCTGCGGCGTGACGACAACGGTGTCATCCTGAGCGGAGCGCTCGAAGAGCGCGCAGTCGAAGGACGCACGGAGCCAACAACGGTGTCATCCTGAGCGGAGCGCTCGAAGAGCGCGCAGTCGAAGGACGCACGGAGCCAACGACGGTGTCATCCTGAGCGGAGCGCTCGAAGAGCGCGCAGTCGAAGGACGCACGTGAGCCAACAACGGTGTCATCCTGAGCGGAGCGCTCGAAGAGCGCGCAGTCGAAGGACGCACGTAGCCAACGACGGTGTCATCCTGAGCGGAGCGCTCGAAGAGCGCGCAGTCGAAGGACGCACGTAGCCAACAACGGTGTCATCCTGAGCGGAGCGCTCGAAGAGCGCGCAGTCGAAGGACGCACGTAGCCAACAACGGTGTCATCCTGAGCGGAGCGCTCGAAGAGCGCGCAGTCGAAGGACGCACGTAGCCAACGACGGTGTCATCCTGAGCGGAGCGCTCGAAGAGCGCGCAGTCGAAGGACGCACGTAGCCAACACGGTGTCATCCTGAGCGGAGCGCTCGAAGAGCGCGCAGTCGAAGGACGCACGTAGCCAACACGGTGTCATCCTGAGCGAGCGCTCGAAGAGCGCGCAGTCGAAGGACGCGCGTCGTCGACAGCGGCGTCATGCGCGCCTTGCGCTCAGGATGCGCGCGTTGAAGCGCTGCGCCTTGCGAGCCGGTCCTTCGACTGCGGCGCTGCGCGCCTTCGCTCAGGATGACACATTGAGCGCTGCGCCTTGCGAGCCGGTCCTTCGACTGCGGCGCTGCGCGCCTTCGCTCAGGATGACACATTGAGCGCCGCGCCTTGCGAGCCGGTCCTTCGACTGCGGCGCTGCGCGCCTTCGCTCAGGATGACACGTTGAGCGCCGCGCCTTGCGCGCCGGTCCTTCGACTGCGGCGCTGCGCGCCTTCGCTCAGGATGACACGTTGAGCGCCGCGCCTTACGAGCCGCGTCCTTCGACTGCGGCGCTGCGCGCCTTCGCTCAGGATGACACGTTGAGCGCTGCGCATTACGAGCCGGTCCTTCGACTGCGGCGCTGCGCGCCTTCGCTCAGGATGACACGTTGAGCGCTGCGCGCCTTCGCTCAGGATGACACCTGGTGCTACGGCGTGCCGGGAGCCGTCCAAGAAGTGCCGTCGGAGTAATCCACCCGCACGACGCGATAGGTCGCGAGTCGCGCTTGGAGCAGCGAGAAGGCGGCCATCCCGAGGCTCTTTCCGTCGCAGTTCTCATCGTAGCCGCGATTCGAGCCGCTCTGCCAGCTTTCGAGGCTCGACCAGCCGCGAATGTCCACGCCGGTCGAAAACGTTCCGCGCCGGTCGAAGCGCAGTTTCTCGAGCACTTCGCCGTTGCGGTCCATGAGCGGAAACTCGAAGAGCACGCTCGACGCGGTGCGCGAGTCGTGATTCTTGAACGAAACGCACGCGTGCCAGCCGCGGCCGTCGCGACGGACGGCTACCCACCCGTCGACCAGCTCGATGTTCCCCGTTGCGCCCGCAGCGAGCGTCGCGGTTCCAAACTTGAGCGTGCGATAGGGATTCGGCGTCGGTTTTGGTGAGGGCGACGGCGAGGGCGTCGCGGCCGATGCCGCCGCCGTAACGGCCAGGGCGAGCGCACATGCGAACGTGACTGCAAGCTTCGTCATGCGCCAGCCGTTCTCGAAATGCGATCTAGGTTCCGGCGTCGGCGCCTGCGTGGAAGACGAACTTCACGATCAGACGGTCGAGGGTCGCGCCCGCCGCCGGGCTGCCGTAGTTGACGTAGAGCTCGTTGCCCGACGCAAACCGCTGGTGGAACGCGACGGCGAGATTGTTGCCGATCTGGGTCGCGAACCCGCCGTAGCCATTGATATCGCGCAGTTGGATGCTGAACGTACTGTCGCTGCTGATGTTGTAACCGAGCGTGATGCGGCGTAGCCACTGCGAGTCGAGGACGCCGTCGGAGAACGCGCGCTCGTACGTACCGTCGTATTCGAGCCCGAGCGAAAGCCCGCGCCCGAGCGGCCGGCTCGTGACGATCGTGAACAGATGCACGTAATCGTCGCCGAACGGGCCCCACGAATAGTTGACGTCGATCGGGGCCGGCGTACCGTCGCGGTAGCCTACAGGAACCTGATACAGATTGTATGGCTGCGTGACGCCGTCGAGATAGCACGGATAGCCGGTAAAGCTCGACTGATAGAGAATCGGGCCGGTGCAGCCCGGTCCCGTCGGAACCGAGTACGAGCGCAACTGGCCCACGGCTTCGCCTGCGCCGTCGAGCGAGAACTGATTCTTGAAGACCGCGCTGACGAAGTATTGCACGTCGGCTTGATGCACGGCGCCCGACTCGTCCACGAAGCGGTCGGCCGTAAAGAAGAGCGTGTAGTTTTTGATGGCCGGCGTCGCGCCGGCGTAGTCGGTAAAAAACTGCGGGCCCCGGATATCGGAGTTGGCCGTGTAGCCGTCGATCGGATTGTAGTTAGGCGAGACATCGAGATACCCGGCGTTGAACTCGAAGTTTCCCTTGTGGCGGTCCACGAAGAACTGGGCCAGGTCGGCGTGCCCTTGCGGTACCCAAGAGCCGTCCTCGAACGAATAATCGCCGAAATAGATCATTCCGTTCTGCAGATTGCGCGCTTCGAAGCCGTCCTCGATCGTATTGTCCCAACCGGCGATGCTGTGGTTGGCGAAGACGCCGTCACTCCAATACGTAAACGCACCGCCCGGGATCGCGTGTTGAAAGCCGTATGCCGAATCGGTGAACGTGTTGTTGGTCGTCGCATCGTAGCCGTGAAACGTGAGCGCCCCGAAGCTGCTCTCGTCGAACGTGCCTTCCACTTTGCCGCCGCTGTCGAACGGACCGACCGAGGGCGAGTAGAAGACGAGATACGGCGCCTGAACGTTCGTGCCGACGGGCGCGCGTACGGACGAATCCGCGTTGATGTAGGCAGCGCCCTGGGAGAAGAACGGGCGATACTCCACTAACTGCCGCTGGAACTCTTGCGGCGCGATGGTTTGCTGGTCGATTTCTACGTTCGAAAAGTCGGGATTGAGCGTGCCGACGAAGCGCGTCGTCGGCGTGAGCGGATAGCTCACGTCTCCGCCGTACGAGCGCACGTTCATCGGTAAGAACGTGCCGTTGGCCTGCTGCACCAGATTGCGATCGGCTCCGACGGCGCCGAGCGCGTAAATGTCGGCGCGCGGCTTTGGCCGCGCGGCCGCCGATGCGGCAAGATCGAGCGAAGCCGCCGGCCAGAAGCGCGGATCGGGTGAGAAGAGCGGCCACTGGCCGCTTGGCGCGTCCTGCATGATCGGATCCCAGACCCACGAGAGATGCTCGCCGCGCGCGGCGATGCCGCGAACGAACTGAAGGCGCCAGGTCTGCTTTCCACCACGCGGTACGCGTATCACGTCGAGCGGAATCACGAGCACCGCGCTCCAACGGCCTTGAGCGGTCGTCGCCGCGGCGCTCCACCGCGGCCGGAAGCGCGTGTTCTCGTTGGCCTGCTCGTACTTGACGCCGCGCGGCGTCGTCTCGAAGTAGTAGACCTGGCTCCCGGTCCCGCTGGTGTCGACGCCGATGCCCACGAAATCGTCGATCCCGAAGCCGGTGTCGTTCGTCGACTGGGTCGCCACGATCGGCACGCCGTCTTGCTCCGCCTGAAACGCCACGTAGAGATTCTTGTCGTCGTAGAGCATGTAGGCCGTGGTCGCGTAGCGCGATGGCGAACGCGTGGTGACGTTCTCCCACGGCCCGTTGCCTTCGGGTACCTTTCCCGCCGCCCACGCCGGGTCGGTAAGGGCCGGATCGAGCGGCAACGGGTGTGCGGCGCGGGCGACCGTGAACGAGAACGTCTCCCCGACCGAGCCGCGCGCGGGCACGCACGGCAGCGCGAACGCTGCCGCAATCGTAAGCGTCAGATAAAGGTAGCGTAATGTGGGCATCGAGCGTCCGTACCGGCAGTCTAACATTGCGTGACGAGCGCCGCCGTCAGTTTGCGGAAATTTGATAGCTCCTTGATGAGGTTGACGGGCGTTTAGTGGTGGTCGACGCGCGGACGGCGCTCGCGCGGCGAGCATCTCGTCAACGAGCGTCGACGATCCCGTTCGCGGCCGCCGTCGAGCAAGATGCGCCCCTTCTCCGGCGTCGCTTTCGTGGGATCGCCCATCACGCCGCTCTCGCTGAGCTGGCTCCAGTGCTCCATCATCGCCAGCGGGCCGTCCCCGCCGATCAAATCGGTCCAGTAGTTCTCCGTCGGCCGGTGCGAGAGTTCGTGGACGGCCTGCGTCATATCGACGAGGTCCGGCCGGAGCGCAAGGTAGATGGAGGTCTCGAACTCGCAGGCATGGTTCATGCCGCCGATCGCCTCGGAATCGCGCAGCGATTCCGCCGCCTCGCGGACGCCTGGCGCCGCCCAGTAACTGACCGCCGCCGCGAGCGCGCCGGTCTGCACCACGCAGAGTCGCGCGATGACGTCGATGAACGGCGCGTTGCTGCCGTGGCCGTTGACGATCAGAATGCGGTTGAAGCCGTGATGCGCGAGGCTCTTGCAGATGTCGAGCCCGTACTCGATGAGCGTATGCGCGCCGATCGTCAACGCGCCGGGAAAGTCCATGTGATGGGGGCTGTAGCCGTGATTGATCGGCGGCACCAGCACGACCCGATCGGCGGCACGCGACGCCGCCAGGTCGCAGACGCTCGCGCAGAGCAGCAAGTCGGTATCGACCGGAAGATGCAGTCCGTGATCCTCGAGCGTCGCGATGGGAACGATCGCCACGCACGGCCGCGCCGCGGCGGCTTTGACTTCCGGCCACGTCATCTCGCCGTATCGATACTTGGTCATGCCGCGCTATTCGCGCCGTTAGAGGCAAACGCTGCAAAGAGTGTGCCTCGCCGCTCAAGAATACCGCGCGCATGAAGCAGCGAGCGACGATTCTTATGACGGTCTTGATGTTGACGGCGTGCTCGAGCGCTTTCTCCGGCGCCACGCCGGCCGGCGACGGCGCGCCATCGGCTGCAGCGAAGCGTTCGGCGCTCGACGGAATCAGCGTCTCGGGCAATAAGCTCGTCGACGGATACGGCAACACCATTCATCTTCACGGCATCAACCGGTCGGGAACCGAATACGCTTGCGTGCAAGGTTGGGGAATCTTCGACGGTCCAAACGACGCGCAGTCGATTGCGGCCATGACCACTTGGAACGTCAACGTCGTACGCATACCGCTCAACGAGGACTGTTGGTTGAGCGTCAACGGCATCAACCAACAGTACGCCGGCCAGAACTACATCAGTGCGATCGTCGACTACGTTGAGTTGCTCCACCAATACGGCATGTATGCCGAACTTTCGCTGATGTGGGGTGCGCCCGGTTCGTATCAAGCGACGTATCAGCCCGCCGCGCCCGACGAAGACCATTCGCCGGCGATGTGGTCGAGCATGGCCGCAACCTTCAAGAACGACCCGAACGTGATCTTGGCGCCGTGGGGCGAAACGACCGTCGGTTGGAAGTGCTTTATGAAGAAAGGCTGCGACAACGAGGCGACGTACGGCCCGAGCAACGCGTACTATCAAACGGCCGCGATGCGGCAGGCCGTCACGCTGATGCGTCACGCGGGTTACAACGGCGTGATCTCGATTCCGTGCATCGACTACGCAAATGCCTGCGGTAAGATCGACGGCTCGAAATACGGCGGCTCGACGTGGCTCGAGTCGCGCCCGCACGACCCGGCGAACCAACTCATCGCGGAGGCCCACGTCTACGGCAAGAACGCCTGCGATACCACGGCGTGCTTTAACTCGAGCATGCGTCCGATCACGAAGGTTGCGCCGATGATCTTCGGCGAGACCGGCGAGACGTACGGCGGCTCCGACTGCGGCCGCACCTACGTGCCTACTTTCATGAACTGGGCCGATCAATATGGCGTCGGTTACGAAGCGTGGACGTGGGACACATGGGGCGGCTGCGGCGTGCTGATCTCGGATTACAGCGGGACCCCCGCCAACTCGTGGTCGCGCTGGGTCAAGCGCCACTACCTCGGCCTATAACGGCGTGACGGAAAAGCCGCTCGACGCCAAACGGGCGCTGCGATTCGTCGCGCTCATCGGCGTCGTCAACCTCTTCGCCGATTTCACCTACGAAGGCGGGCGCGGCATTGGGGGCGCGTTTCTCGCGCATCTCGGCGCGAGCGGCGCCATCGTCGGCGCGGTCGCGGGCGGCGGCGAACTTGCCGGCTATGCGATTCGCTCGGTCGCCGGCATCATTGCCGATCGCACCGGCCTCTATTGGCTCGACGTCTGGGTTGGCTACGCGATCAACATGCTCTGCGTGCCCGCGCTCGCGCTCGCGGGGAGTTGGCCGGCCGCGGCCGGACTCATGATCGGCGAACGCATCGGTCGCGGCATCCGAAAGCCGGTGACGGCCGCGATGCTCTCACACGCCGGACGTTCGCTTGGAAGCGGACGTGTCTTCGGCATCAACGAGTTGCTCGATCAGACGGGCGCCACCGTCGGCCCGCTGGTCGTCGCGTTGGCGATCGTACGCGGCGGCTTCACGTTTGGCTTCGGCATACTCATCGTGCCCGCGCTCTTGACGCTGACGATGCTCGGTTTTGCGGCGATGGCGGGGCGCGATATCATGCCGCGCGACGACGGGCCGCCCGAACCGCCGGTGCGCGACTGGCCGGCATTTCGCCGCTATGCGATCGGCGGCGCGCTCGTCGCCGCAGGCTTCGTAGATTTCGCGTTGATTGCGTTTCGTTTCGAGCGCGATCACGTGGTCTCGACGCCGGCGATTTCGGTTTGGTTTGCCGTCGCAATGGCGGTTGCGGCCGTCGCTGCGCCGATTCTGGGAAAGCTGTTCGATCGCTTCGGAGGCGCGATCGTCGCGATTGCGCTCGCGGTCGGCGCCGCGGCGACGCCGATGGCGTTCTTAGGAAGCGGCGCGGTCGCGCAAGCGGGCGTTGCTTTGTGGGGCGTCGGAATCGCCGTGCAGGACGCGCTCCTGCTCGCGCTCGTTGCTAGCGTGCTGGCGCACCGTCGCCGCGCGTCGAGTTTTGGACTCTTCGATTTGATCTTCGGTGCGGCGTGGTTTGCCGGAAGTGTTGCGAGCGGTTTCCTGCTCGATTGGTCGCCGCTCGCGCTTGCAATCTTCTCAAGCTTGCTTCAGGTTGCCGCGATTCCGTTCTTTCTCTGATTGAGCCGGCCGGCATGGGGAATCAAAGACCCTATGAAAACGTATGTTTCGATCCTCGCGGCGGCCGCCGGCATGCTTGGACTCGCGACGGCCGCGAACGCTCAAGATGCGCCGCCCATGGCGGCGCCCAATGCAGGGGGCGCGTACAACGACACTGCCTGCGGCACGTGGCAGGGGGACCAGTGGCAGTCGAACGGCGCCTGTGCCACCACGAACTACAAACACGCGGTCGTCGCCGGCACGATCACGATCGTCAAAGGCCATCTCGTGACGCTGCAGCAGACCAACGGAACGATCGTCATCGACGATTCGGCCGCTCTCAATAATGGGACGACCGGCCGCGTTGCGGTCGGTCGTCAAATCGTCGCGCATGGTTACTGGAACGGAAACAACTTCTACGCGACTACCATTACCGGCGGCCAACCGCCGCCTCCGTAGCGTACGCTACGATCTAGTGGCGCCGGCGGATGCCTCCGCTCACGGTCACATTGACCGTTTTCGAGGAGATTCCGTTGGCGACCACTTGAATCGTGCTCGCTCCGGATTGGATCGTCGAGGGAACGTCGAAGTACGTGAAGACGCTCTTCTTTCCGGTTGCGACGCCCATCGTGCTGTGATCGTGCGTGCGCGCGTACACCACATCGCCGCTCGACGTGTTCGTGATTCGCACGAGCGGGTAGTTCGTGGCGTTCTGGTACTCGTCGCCAAAGGCCACCGCTTGGCCAAGGCCGTTGAACTGGGTGCCGGTGATCTTGTAGGTCTTGCCGGCCTGAATCGTCGACGCAACCTTTGAAATCGTCGGAGCCCAGCTCGCGTTCGGCGAGCCCGTCGGCGTGTAGAGCACGACGCTTGAGTAACCGATCAGCATGACTTGTCCGGTCGGAAGCAAGACCGGCGGGCCGACTTCCTCGAGGCCGCTGAGTTCTGAGAAGGTAGAGCCGTTCCACTCATACGCCGCACCGCTATTGCCGAAAATGATCACGTTGCCGCTCGGCTCGAGTACGCCGAAGTTGTCGCCGGCGTTATCCCCATTGGGGAAGTTCGGTCCGGCTTGCCACGTGCCGGCTTTGCTGCCGGTTGAGTAATAGATCGCGGTGTGTCCGGGTCCGTAGCCGCTCGATCCGGATCCCGAACCGCTCGCGAAGACCGATCCGTCGGGACGCAAGATTGCCGGTCCGATCTCACCCGGAGGCAAATAGCAATCCTTCGCCTTCGGACCGTACTGCAGGCACTGTTTGAACGGGGACGGCGAATGCAGATCGACGATCGTCGAACCCGCAGTCTTCCACTGGCCGGTCGACGGATTGTAGATCTCGGAGTTCGGGGCATCTTTCACGTCTGCGGTGAGAATCGTGCCGTCGGCGAGCAGCGTCCAGCCTTCCTCGGCATTGAAATCTGCTTTGCCGGCATCGCTGACCGACTTCCATGTCAACGATTTGGGCGAGAGATACGCATCCCACGTGTGCAGCTTGTCGCCGACGAGCAAATTCCCGTTCGGCAACACGGTCGAGGGCGAGTCGCCGATCCATTTCCACTTCTTCGGATGGCCGAGCGGGGTCCACGTATTCGCGACCGGATCGTAGACGGCGCCTAAGTTCACGAGCTGAAGATCGTAAGGGCCGCCCTGATTGTATTCACCGCCGATGAGCGCGAAGCGGCCGTCGGCTAACATATCAGAGGCTGCCGCGTCCGGCGCGTAGCCGCTCTGCAGCGAAGCAACTTGCTGCCAAGTTCCGTCGGCGTAGCTGCCTTTGGAATCGGGAGTATAGCGGTAGAATTGCGACCAGTTCGAACCGCTCTGCGCGAGGATCGAGCCGTCCGTCAGCAGCCATTCGAGCTGCATGCCCGTCGGCGGCGCCGTCAGACGCTGAATGCGTCCCGCGTGACTCCCGTGTAAGGAGTCAAGCGATTGACCGGTAGTAGTTGAAGGCAGCAACGAATGGCTGCCCGAGCATCCCGCCGCCCCAACAGCGACGACCGCGGCGGCTGCGATCAGCGCCGGTTTGAAGCAAATGCGCAACACGGAACCTCCAAGAAGAGAGAGAGTCTGGGGTAAGCGGCCCCTTTTGAGGTCGACAATAGCGGCACCTTTGCGTGAGCAATACGCTTGGTTTGATGGGGGAGGAAAGCCGATAGTTGGGCACAACCTCGAGCGATGAGAATTCTAGCCTTCGCCGCCGCGCTCGCGTTGCTCGCCGTTCCGGCGCTCGCACAGCAAGTTTCGATCACCGTCAATGGCCAGGCGCTGGGCTTGAGCCCGGGGCCGATTGAGCGCGAAGGACGCGTTTTCGTTCCGCTCCGCGGGATCTTCGAACGGCTTGGAGCGGGTGTCGTCTATGCTTCGGGCACGATCAATGCGACGAAGGGCAGCACGACGGTTTCTTTGCGGATCGGATCTACGCAAGCAACGATCAACGGTCAGGCGCAGATTCTCGACGTCGCGCCGTTTATCGTCGGCTCGACGACGTACGTACCGCTCCGCTTTATCGCGCAATCGCTCGGCGCAAACGTCGGTTACGATAACGGAACGCGCGTCGTTTCGATCGTCACGTCGCAACAGATTCCGAATCCCCCGCCGCCTCCGGCCCGACCGCCCCGACCGCCGGCACCACCGCCGCCGCCGCCGCAGCAGCAGGTGCGTTTGCGCGCCGAACAGCCGGCGCCGCAGAGCGAGATTCGCAATCGGTTTGCCGTCATCGCGGCGGAGTTCACGCGAAACGTCGAAGCCGGGAGCGTTCGCGTCTGGCTCGACGGCGGCAATATTACGATGCAGAGCGGCGTTTCGCCGAGCGGATTTTCGTACAAGCCGCCGGCGCCGCTCGATTTCGGATCGCACACGGTACGGGTGGCGGGCCGCGGTTACGGCGGCACTCCGTTCGATCGTTCGTGGTCGTTTACGGTATTGCGCGGGCAGACGATCAACCTCACCATCACGCAGCCGGCGCCTAACGCGGCCGTCGGGCGAAACTTCAATCTGCAAGGCAACACGGTCGCCAACGGCCGCGTGAAGGTGACGGTTGGGGTATCGCCGTCCACGACCGGGCAGTTCAGCGGGAATACGACTGCGGGTCCGCGCGGAAACTTCAGCATTGCGGTGATGCTGAAACCACTCCTCGGTCAGCAAACGATCACCGTGCGGGTCGTCGTCACGGATCCGGCAAGCGCGCAAACCACCGAAACGACGCTTCGTCTGCGACTCAACGTCTGAAGGGCGTCCTTCAGAGATTTTTCACGTCGCCGCACTACAGTGCGGGCATGATCAAGAAACTCATCGCGTTCGGCATCGCGCTTGCCGCTTTGGCTGTCAGCGCGTGCGCCGGCGGCGGCGGTGCAGGCAGCGGCACCGTCATGCTGCCCTCCATGAATAACGATCTCGTCGCATTTGCAACGCTGCCGAAAGATACGATCGGGGAGGAACTTCCCGGCGAAGGTCTGGGAACGATCAAATCGGCGAAGTGGCAAGCGATGCTCGGCGGCTATACGCAGCAGCACTACTCGCAGTCGCTCGGGTTTCCGCCGGGAACGAAGATCACGATTCGCAACCTCTCCAAAACGAACACGCATACCCTCGACGTGGTCAAAACGATCTCGGGGCCGCCGGCGGTGTTTCCAAAAGATCCCAATCTGCCGGTCCAAAAGCAAGGCGACGGCAAGCTCGAAGTCGGTTACGCGAGCGGTCCGATCGGTCCGGGAAAGTCGGTGACGGTAACGCTCGCCAAAGCCGGCACGTACTTGATAGGATGCGCGTTTCACTATAGTTCGGGTATGCACGACGTGATCGTCGTGGCCGAGCACGCGGCGCCGGGCCCGCAGGCGACCGCGCCTCCGCAGGCCACCTCGTCACCCACGGCGCGCTCGAGCTGGGCGCCGTAACCGAGGACCGCACCGAGACAAACCGAAGAGGAAGCACCCGCCACATCGCTGGCGTTTGGAGGTGCAACCATGCGCGTCGCTACACTTCTCGTCTGCTGCGTGCTGGTGGTCGGGTGCTCCCGAATCGGCGGAGGCGCGGCATTGCCGTCCGGTTCTTCGGCTGGTGCGCCGGCCGCGCATTCACCCAATGCGTCCGGCTACATTACGCTCTACAGCTTTAAAGGCCAAGACGCGGGGGGCGAGCCGCAAGACGGCCTCATCAACGTGAAGGGCACGCTCTACGGTACGACGTCGTCGTACGGATCCGGGTACGGTACGGTCTTCGCGATCAGTCCGTTTGGCAAGCTGCGCATCCTGCACGAGTTCAGCGGCACTGCAAGCGACGGTGCGTACCCCGCCGCGGGTCTCACCTGGTATAACAATCTTCTTTACGGTACGACGTCGGCGGGCGGCGCGCACGGCGGCGGCACCGTCTTCACCGTGACGACCGGCGGTTCCGAGCGCATCATTCATAGCTTTGGTGGGGCCGGCGACGGCTCGGAGCCGGAAGCGCGGCTAGCGCAGATTGCCGGATTGCTGTACGGGACGACGATCAACGGCGGCACCCACGGTCGCGGTACCGTCTTCGAAATAACCGCGTCGGGCCAAGAGCACGTCATGCACAGCTTCGCCGGTGCGCCCAACGACGGCGGCCACCCGAGCGCGGGATTGATTCGCGTAGGCGATTGGCTCTATGGCACGACGCGTGCCGGCGGCAAGCTCAAATCCGGCGGCTCGGTCTTCAAAATGAGCGCGACCGGGGAAACGAAGGTGGTGCACTCGTTTGGCGTCGCAAGCGGCGACGGCGAGAATCCGGCCGGCACGCTCATCTATGACAACGGGCTGCTCTACGGAACCACGCTGCACGGCGGTACTTTCGGCCGCGGACTCGGGACCGTCTTCGAGATGACGACCGCAGGTTCCGAGATCGTCATTCATAGTTTCGGTGCCGGAACCGACGGCGCGTTCCCGTCGGCGAACTTGATTGAGGCGAAGGGCGAGCTCTACGGCACCACGACCGGCGGCGGCGATAGTCCGCATCGTTCGAATCAGTGCATTTCGTCCGGAGTCGTTCGCGACGCCGGCTACTATCGTTGCGGGACGATCTTCCGTATCGACCGGTTCGGCGCCGAGCATATCGTCTATCGCTTTGCGGGCGATCCCGACGGCGCGAATCCGGAATCCGGACTCGTCGACGCCGCCGGCGTCTTGTACGGCACGACGTTCTGGGGCGGCCAGTACGACTACTACGGAACGATTTTTAGACTGTTACCGTAGATCGGTGCCGCGCGGCACCTCACGTCATAATAGGCGCTTAAGAATCGGTTGCTAGCATAAGGTTTGATGATCTTCGATGAGCAGAAGATCGACGACCTTATTGCGCAATGCCGGCTCGACGAAGCATCGGCATCGCTTGCGTTATCGTCCGCACCGCGTACGCTTCGCGCGGCCGTCGCCGCGATTGCGGGCGACGATCGTACGCTCGCGACCTGTGCCGACCCCGGACTGCTCGCGTGCCGCACTCTCGCCGATGTCGAAGCCCATCATCTCGCGTTGGGCGTGCTGCCGGGCGCGGAAGAGCAGTTAGCTGTCGCGGCCGTGTTGGCGTGGTCTTCGGATGAAGCCGGCTGCGAAGCCGCGCTGCACGCCGCGCGCGATCTCGCGATCGCACAACGGCGCTTTCATCTCGCGGTCGCCGCGTGCGAGCGGCTGGCGCACCATGCGCTGCTCTTCGGGAGCGTCGAGCCGGCGCTTCGCGCGATCGGTGAAGCCGTCGCGCTCGCACAGACGCATCGTCTCTCAAACTGGGCGCTGCGCTGCGTCGCCGTGATGGCCGGTCTCGCGCTCGACACGGGTGATCTCGATCGCGCGGGACTCTTGCTCGCGCAAGGGCGCGCGGCCTCGCGCTCGTCCGAGGAAGTCGCGCTTTTTGCGGCAGCCGGCGCGCAACTCGCGGTCGAGCTCGGCGACGACGACGCGCTGAGAGGTTGGACGTCGCCCGGCGCGCTCGACGTTGCACTGCGATCCGACAGCCGGGTCTCCGTCGCGAACGCCACGGTTGCCGTGCTGATAGCCGCCGGCGGTGCGACACCGGGACTGCCGATCGCGACCGCGTTGCGGCGCGCGCTCTTCTCGCAGAGCACGGTCGATGCCGTCGAGCTCTTCGCGAGTGCGGCGCGATATGGTGACGCGGGACACGCGGAGTTCGCGGTCGAGGCGTTCGCGTCGGCGATCGCGCCGAACCGGCCCTATCTGCACGCGCATCAACTTTTAGCGCGGGCGCACGCGCTGCTCAAGACCGGCGAGCGCGGCAGCTGGGTTGATAGCGCCGGCGACGCGGCGCGCGCGTTTAGCGCGATGGGCCTGCGCCGCTGGACCAACGAGGCGATGCGGCTGCTCGTCGCGCACGAGCCGCAACTCGATCGTCGCGGCCGCGGTCGCTCCTCCGGCCTGACCGAGCGCGAGATTCAGGTCGCGCACCTGATCCGCCGCGGCGCGCGCAATCGCGAGGTTGCCGAAGCGCTGCAGATCAGCGAGCACACCGTGGAACGCCACGTCAGTTCCATCCTCGGCCGCCTAGGATTGCGCTCGCGTTGGCAGATCGGCGATTCCGAACGCGCGAACGGAGATTAAGACTCATAGAGTTACCTTATGGCTAGGTAAAGGCCGCTTGCCGAAGCCTTAACGTTTCGCGCAAATCCAGGATGCGGCGATACGGCTAATCTTCTAGCATCGAGCATGAAGAGCACGGCGCATGGCCGTTCCTCTTTGTTGCTGCTGGGAGTTGAGATTGCCGAAGGTTTCGCGCTTTACCGTCGTTTTTGTTGCCGTGCTCGCGGGATGCGGCGGCGGCGGCACGCTTCCCAGCGGTTCGGTCGTCAACTCACCCGGCGGAAGCGGCGGCCCACCAACGCAACTCGTGAACGTGAAGGTCACCGTCACCATCCCCGCCCGTTCCAAGCAGCGCGACATGCGGCCGGATTACGTTTCGGCGAACACGCAATCGCTGGTCATCGGTCTCACATCCGTCGACGGCAAGAGCGTGACCGGCGCCAGTCCGACGACGATCAACACGTTGCCGAAGTCGCGCGGCTGTAAGTCGCAGGGCGACGAAACCGTCTGCGCCGGAACGGTCAAAGGCTCGCCGGGCGACGATGTCTTCGGCGTGACGACGTACGCGGGAGCTAACGCAACCGGGCCGGTCCTCTCGGTCGGCAACGTCGAGCAGAAGGTCGCCTCGAGCGGCAGCGGCGTGCAGATCGATCAACTCACGCTCTCGCTCGACGGCATCATCGCATCGCTGAGACTCTCGCTTTCGCCGAACGCCGGCAAGCGCGGAACTTCCGTCAAAGCCAATGTTTTGCTCGCGGCGTACGACGCGACCGGCGCCCAGATCGTCGGCGGCAGCGAGTACGCGGTGCCGATCGTGCTTTCGATCCAGGGCGATAGTAACAACGCCTTCACGTTGCATGCCGGCGCCAACTCCGGCACGGAATTGACGGTTCGCAAGCCTGCGTCGAATCTCTCGTTAACCTACGACGGCAATAAGCAGGCGTCGTCGGTAACGATACAGGCCAGCGTCGACGGGCCGAAGAGCATCTCGGCCTCAAGCGCCTTTAGATTGAAAGGCAAACAGCCGCCGCCGCCGGTCGGCACGATCTACGCGCTGAACCTCGGCACGAACGAGGGCCAGGGCGCCACGATCACCGAGTACTCCGGCACAGCGAATGGGAATGCGGCGCCGGAGCGGACGCTGCAGCTCAGCTCGAAGCTCTACGCACGCAGCATCGCCGTGGATGCCGCCAACAATCTCTACGTCGGCTATCTCGACAGCGCGACGGGCTTCTCGATCTCAGGCGGCACGCCCGATAAGGGCAACGAAATCGCCGTGTACGCGCCCGGCGCTAGCGGCAACGACCAGCCGACGAGCGTTATCACCGCCGACTCGTCGAGCAAGACGCTGCTCTTCCCACTCTATATGGCGCTCGACGCATCGGCCGACGTCGTGACCTACGGCGCAACGTCGGTAGACGGCGACGGCGGAAACGATGCGGTGCTCACCTATTCGGCCGGCAGCCAGGGGGCGGTCGCGCCCGCGAGTGCGTGGGCATTCCTAACGCCGCAGATTCGCTACGGGGGTCCGACCGGTCTCGCGCTCGACTCTGCCGGCAACTTTTATGTGAATGGCGCGCTGCATGCGCCATCGGGCGCGGTCTATGGAACGTTCGTCGCACCCGTGAGCGACGACGAAAATCCATCGGTGAATCCGTCGCGCACGATTCTGTGGAACGCCACCTCCGAGCTTACGCCCCCGTACGTCACGAACGATGCGCTGAGCGACAACGGCGAGATTTATATCGGCAACACGCAGCTCTCTACGAGCGGCTATCCGCCCTGCCAAGCGCGCGTCAACGTGTATGGCGCCGGCGTCGACGGCGGAAGTTCCACGCCGCTGCGAGTGCTCACGCTCGACACCGTCGTGACGACGAACTCGGGCTGTATCTCGCCCTTCAATCCTTTGACGCCATTCTTCCCGTCGATCGCGCTCTTCGGATCGACGCTCTTCGCGACGGACGACTTCAACAATGCGGTGCTTGCGTTTCCGGCCAACGGCAGTAACACCGTCAAGCCGACGACGCGCATCGTCGGCGCTGCCACCGGACTCAACGCGCCGATCGCCGTCGTCGTTACATCGAATTCCGGGCAGGCCAAGGCCCGCCCGGGCTATCCCCGGTGATGCACTCCCTAGCCAACTACACCAAAGAGGACACGAACATAATGAAAAACATCCTCGCCACCCTGGCCTTGGCTGCCGCGCCGGCGCTGATTCTCAGCGCCTGCAACGGCAACGCCGCAGGCACGGGCGTTTCGGCGATACCGAATGCGCCGGCCGCGCACGGCTCGCGTATCCATCACGAAGATACGGGCGCCGATCTCGAGGCAGGCGGCGCGACGTTCCCCGCCTACGCGTACAACCTCGGTAATCAGCCGACCGGACAAGGCACCGGTCCGCGCACTCCTCCCGGAACGGGTTCGCTCTTCGCCTCGTACGGCGGAAACGGAACGATCTACTACTGCCTGACGGGCAGCGGCTTCGGCCGTTCGGAGTTCGAAGCGAATAACGGTACCGCGACGGTGGCTTGCCAGCCGCTCGGCGCAACGCCAGCAGGCTTCGGCGCACGTCAGGATCCTCTCGATTTCGTCGGAAGCGACGTCGCGATGGCGTCGACCGAGTGCTGTGCTTCCGGCACCACGTATTACAACGGCCGCGTTGCGACCTCGCCGTCGTACGGCCAGCCGTTCGAGTTCCCGACCATCGGCGGTCCGATCGTGTTCGGCTACCGTCCGCACGACTTCACGACGTCGAACATCCAGTTCTCGACCTGGACCTACTGCGCGATCGTGAACGGCACGATCGGCGACTGGAACGACCCGGCGATCACGGCCGACAACGGCGGCTCGGTGACCGGCGGTATTTCGCAGCCGATTACCTTCTACTATCGCTCTGATAAGAGCGGCACGAGCTATCTCTTCCAGAACCACCTGAACACGGCGTGCGACCAATCGTTTGGTGCGCCGTACAACGCAGCTCCATACGGTTCGCCGAGCCGCACGGCCACGTGGCCGGGCACGGTGTCGCAGTCGTGGACCGGCCCAACGGGCACGCAGCCCAGCGGCAGCACCTTCGTCGGCGCCAGCGGCAATCCGGGCGTTCTCGCGGCCGTGCAATCGACCCCGTTCGGCACCGGCTACCTCGAGGGCGCGTGGGCGGCTTCGGGTAACCCGAAGGTTGGCCAGGCTCTTCTGCAAGACACCGGCGACACGACGTTCGTCAGCCCGACGAATAAGACGGCCGTCGGCGATGCCCTCAAGAAGGTCATCAAAAAGAACATCACGTTCGGCGGCGGCAGCGACGGAAATCCGCTGCAATCGTCAACGCCGTGGTGCCAACTCTATCTCAATCCGAACCTCTGGGCGCTCCCGCCGACCGGCGCATACCCGATCGTCGGCGTGAGCTACGCGCTCTTCTACGGTAACAACCAAGGCGTGCATCTCGCCGATAAGAAGACGCTCATCAACTACCTCACCTCGGCGGCGGCAAACACGATCGTCAAGAAGCTCGAGTACGCTCCGCTCTCGGGATCGATCCACACAGCGATCCTCACGGCCCTCAACGGAACCACCGGTAAGCACGCGCAATCGGCTTGCCTCCAGTAGACCAAACCTCGTAGCAGCAAAGAGTACGCGCGTCGCAACAGCGGCGCGCGTATCTCTTTTTAGAACGCGGTGCGCTTTTCTACGGCGGCTTTGAGATCTTTGAGAAACTCGCGCGCGGTCGCGCGCGCGATCTGGTGCCCGATCGCGGCATCGAAGACCTGGCCGGCGGCGCCGAACGGCGGAGTGTAGACTCCGTCGAGCTCGATGTAGCTCGCATTGGCGTTGCCGAATCCCGTGACGATCAACGTGCCGTCGAAGCGCGGAAAAACGCCGGGTCCTTCCGGTTCCCAGACGATCGCGATAACGCCGGGCACTCCGTTCGACTCGTGAAGGCTGCGCGCTTCGACTCGCACCTCGCGGTCGAGCGATATGCCGTGGCCCGAACGCCCCGCCGGCACCCGTAAGCGCAGCCGCGCGACGCCATCGGCGCCTTCGAGTAAAAGGAAGAACCGCTCGATGGCGGCTTGCGTCTCAACCGCGGAGCGTTTGACCGGGGCGACGTCGCGGAGTTGCGGCATGCGGGTGAGCTTAACAAAGCATTGTGAACCTGCGAGGAATCGCGGCGTTCTCAGGTTTTTCTCAATGCGCGCTCGACGGCTTCGATCAACTCCTGCGGTTCCGACGGCTTCGGAATGGCTGCAACCACACCGTAGATTTCCATGAGGTCGCGCAGCGCGGCGCTCGTTGGCGTCGCAGTATAGAGTGCCACGCGAACGTCGCGCGTCGCTTCGCCGGCGCGCAGTGCGCGCAGCACCTCCGGACCGCTCATCAGCGGCAGCCCCAGATCGAGCAGCAGCAGATCGGGCGCGCATTCGGCCGCCGCCGCGAGCACGCCGGGCCCGCTCGCCGCTTCAACCACGACGTGGCCCCAATGCTCCAGCACGGTGCGTACGAGCAGTCGTCCGGCAGTGTCGTCGTCCGCTACAAGCACGGTCGCCATTTAGGCGGTTCGCTTGGCGGGAAGATAGGCTTCGATCTGCGCGACGAAGCGCTCGGGGTCGATCGGCTTGCCGATGTATCCGTCGAAGCCCGCGGCGGCGATGCGCTCGCGGTCGCCCGCCATCGCAAGCGCCGTCACCGCGACGACCGGGATTCCGTGGAAGCGCGTGTCGGCTTTCAGGCGCCGCACGAGTTCGTAGCCGTCGATTCCCGGCATCAGCACGTCGGTAAGCACGAGGGCGAGGTCGCCGCTCTGAGCGGCTTCGAATCCGGCGAGCCCATCGCTCGCGCCGTGTGCCGTGTGGCCGAAAGCGCGCAACAGATAAAGCATGAGATCGAGATTCGCGGGGTTGTCGTCGATGACGAGAATGCGCTCCTTCATCGCGCGATCGGCAGCCGCAGCGTGAAGGTGCTGCCCGCTCCATGCACGCTGGCAACGCTCAGTTTGCCGCCGAGCAGCACCGCGAGCGTGCGCGAGAGATAGAGGCCGAGCCCCGTTCCCGCAAAAAGCCGCGTGCTCGTGGGGTCGAGCTGCTCGAATGCTTGAAAGAGCCGCGCGAAATCGTCGTTTTTGATGCCGATTCCGGTATCGGTGACGCCGAGCGCAACGCCAGGCATATCATCGTAAACGTCGGGCCGGGCGTCGATCCGCACCGAACCGCGCTCCGTATACTTAATCGCATTATCCGTAAGGTTGAGGAGAATTTGATGGAGCGCTCGCCGATCGGTGACGATCGTCGCGCATTCAGGCGCGACGTCGCTCGAGAGCGCGAGACCTTTCTCCGCGGCCCGCGAGCCGAGCGCCGTCGTCACCTCGCCGACGATTTCGGCAACCGAAACGATCTCGAATATAAAATCGCGCTTTCCCGATTCGATCTTTGCGAGGTCGAGGATATCGTTGATGAGCGAGAGCAGATGCCGCGCGCTCGAGCGGACGATCTGTAACTGGCGATCCTGCTCCTCCGTAAGCGGGCCCGGCAGCTTCATCAACAGCGTTCCGGTGAAGCCGAGGATCGCGTTGAGCGGCGTGCGCAGTTCGTGGCTCATCGAGGCGAGGAACTGATCCTTCGCGCGTGCCGTCCGCTCCAGCTCGGCGTTGAGCTCGCGCAGTCGCTGCTCGAAGGCTTTGCGCTCGGTGACATCGCGGATCGAGCTTGCGATAAAGGTGCCTTCGCGCGTGACGATCGGGCTCAAGCTGATCTCGACGGGAAACTCACTGCCGTCCTTACGCAGGCCGAAGAGTTCGAGGCCCACGCCCATCGGGCGGACGCGCGGATCCGCCGAATAGGCCGCGCGGTCGCGCTGGTGGTGCCGGAAGCGCGACGGCACTAGCGTCTCGATCGGGTGTCCGACTAACTCCTCGCGGTAGTAACCGAAAAGCCGCTCGGTCTGCGCGTTGACCAGCCGGATCGTCCCCGCTCCGTCGACGACCACCGTGGCGTCGGGGGCGTACTCCAACAGCGGAAACCGGCTGCCGGCGATATCGCGAAGCGAAAAGAGCCCATCATCCACTCCTAACGCTTCGCCGTCACGGGCGCGAGGGGCTGCGCACGCCAATCGCGGATTAGTAGAGAAGCGATGCAGCGAGGGGATGAAGTGCGCCACGAACTGGGCAATTTGCTGGCAGTGGCGTTGGCCAACGTCGAGGCAATGATCGACGGGCTCGTCGAGACGACGCCTTCGCGTCTGGAGGGCGTCGCCGACGCCTTGCGCCGGTC
This sequence comes from Vulcanimicrobiota bacterium, assembly GCA_963699435.1. GTDB lineage: Bacteria > Vulcanimicrobiota > Vulcanimicrobiia > Vulcanimicrobiales > Vulcanimicrobiaceae > Cybelea. Next base: position 345,418 of record CAVOTV010000005.1, on the reverse strand, counting down.
CCGCGACATCCTGCAGGGGCCGGATTGACGACGGAGCGGCGGCGAGTGCTCGTCGTCGACGATGAGCCGGAGATTGCCGGCATCGTGCGGGCGTATCTCGAGCGCGAGGGCATGATCGTCGAAACCTGCGGCAACGTCGCCGACGCGCTGGCGGTGATCGAACGCTTCGCACCCGATGTGCTCATTCTAGACGTCTCGCTCCCCGACGGTAACGGGCTGGACGTCCTGCGGGCATCGTCGGCGAACGGACGCGTTCCGACGATCATGCTGACGGCGCGGGGCGAAGAGTCCGATCGCGTTTTGGGTCTGGAGTTGGGCGCCGACGATTACGTTACCAAACCGTTCTCGCCGCGGGAGCTCGTCGCGCGCGTGCGTTCGCTGCTGCGACGGATGTCGCACGAAGCGACGCGCGGCGCGAACGGCACCCCGGCGCGGCGCACGCGCATCGGTGAACTCGAAATAGACCACACCTTCTACGAGGTCAGCATCGCCGGAGAGCCCGCAAACCTCACCCCGACCGAGTTTAAGATCCTGGCGATCCTCGCCGAGAACGCCGGCGAAGTGTTCACGCGCTCGCACCTCCTCGACCGACTGCACGACGACGGCGAGATCTTCGAGCGTACGCTCGACCGCCACGTCAACAACCTGCGCAAGAAGATTGAAAAGGATCCGCACAATCCGGAGTACGTCGTCACCGTCTACGGCATCGGTTACAAAGTTCGCAAGGCGTAGCCTTCACGAGTTCTTCGCATTCGCGCGCTACTATGGCGAGCATGTCCGAACTATTGGAACGACGCATCGTGCAGTGCCCCTACCACCTCGCGCAAGGCTATCTTGCGCAGATCGTCGAGGGCCGCGCCGACTCGGGTAAGACGGGACCGCTCTCCCTCTCAATCGCGGTGCCGGGCGGCGAGCTGGTAAAAAACGTCGTGGTCAATTTCGGGCGCGCCGTCGATCCGATGCATTTCGATCAGCCCTGGCAGATCCGCTGGAAGCCGCAGGGAGGCCCATACCCCGATTTCGAGGGCGAGCTGACGGTGCGCGCCGACGAAACGTATGCAACGTCGCAGCTTGAGCTGCGCGGTGCGTATCGTCCGCCGGGCGGCGCGCTCGGCGAGGTGTTCGATTGGGCGGTCGGAGCGCGCATCGCGCGCGCGACCGCGCAGGCGCTCCTCGAGCGAATCGCCGGGGGTATGGAAACGCGCTATTCCCACGACGAAGCCGCCAAAACCGCCGGAGCGGCCGAATGAAAGACGACAACGAAACTCCGCTGATCGGAACGCTCCGCTTCGTCTTCGTGATGGGGGTCACGTATGCGATCGCCTGGTTCGCGATGTACGCGCTGCTGAAGGTGCGGTGGTAAGTGCAGATTCATCGATACGAGCGCTGGTGGCTGACCTTCGGCATCGTGATGCTCGTGGTATTCTTGGCCATCATCGGGTTCGCCGCGTTCGCCGACAATATCAATCCGCCGACGGGCATGCGGCAGATCGATCCGACCAAAGTTTCGCAGACGCCGCCATTCGATAGGCCCGGGCTGCGTAAGCTCCCCGACGGATCGTACGAGGCGTATTACGTTGCAGAGGTGTTCAACTTCGTTCCGGCGATTCTAACGGTGCCGACCGGCGCTAAAGTCACCTTTTACGTTACGAGCGCCGATGTGGTGCATGGGTTTTTCATCCCGAACACGGACATCAACATGATGGTGATTCCGGGCTGGGTCAACGTCGAGTCGCACACGTTCACGCGGCCCGGCGAATATCTCCTGATCTGTCACGAATACTGCGGGATCGGGCATCAAAACATGTTTGGAAAGATCGAGGTACGGTCCTGATGTCGCTATCGGAGCGCGCCGCAAACCGGGTAGTAATCGCCCATCTCTACACGGCGACCGCGGCGATCGCGCTGGGCGCGATCTTCGGCGTCTTTCAAGGCTTCGCGCGCACCGGCGTTTTCGGCGCACCCGGATGGTTCGATTATTATCGCGTTCTGACGCTGCACGGCGTATTGATGGCGCTCGTGTTCACGACGTTTTTCATTACGGGCCTAACGCTCTTCGTCACGTACAAGTCGATAGAGCGCACGCGCTCGTTCGGCGTTGCCTGGTTCGGCTGGTCGCTGATGCTCGTCGGCACGGCTATGGCCGCGGTCACGATTCTCAAGGGCGACGCGACCGTGCTCTATACGTTCTACGCGCCGCTCAAGGCGAGCCCGTGGTTTTATATCGGCGCGACGCTGCTGGTGCTCGGCACGTGGGTCGTCGCGTTCGAGTTGTTCGAGAACATCAACTATTTCCGGCGCGAGAACCCCGGAGCGCCGGTGCCGCTCGTCGTCTTCTGCGCCGGTGCAACCTTCGTGATGTGGATCGTCGCGACGCTCGGCATCGTCGCCGAGATGGCGCTGCTGATTCCATGGGCGTTCGGATGGACGTCGGGCATCAACGTCATGCTTACGCGCATGTTCTTCTGGTATTTCGGGCACCCGCTCGTCTACTTCTGGATCATGGGCGCGTACATCATCTGGTATAACATCATCCCAACGCGCTACAAGGGTAACGTCTTCAGCGACGCGTTGACGCGCCTGACGTTCGTAATGCTGATTCTCCTCTCGACTCCGGTCGGGATCCATCACGAGTTCATGGAGCCGGGCATCTCGTCGGTCTGGAAGATGCTGCATACGATCACCACCTATGGCGTCGCGATCCCGTCTTTCATCACCGCGTTTGCGATCTTCGCGTCGTTCGAGCTTGCCGCGATCAAGCGCGGCAAAAAGGGCTTCATCGCGACCGTCACCTCGCTGCCCTGGGACGATCCTACCTTCAGCGGCGCGGCGCTCGGCATGCTGCTCTTCATTCTGGGCGGCTTCGGCGGTCTAGTAAACGCGTCGTACAGCATGGACACGGTCGTGCACAACACGATCTGGATCGTCGGGCACTTTCACGTAACCGTCGGCGGCCCGGTCGCGCTGACGTTCCTGGGCGCGGCGTATTGGATGATTCCGCGGCTCACCGGTCGGGCGCTGTGGAAGCCGCAGTGGGCACTCTTTCAAACGCGCCTTTGGTTTTTCGGCATGCTGATCATGTCGCTCTCGATGCACTTTGCGGGCCTGATGGGCGCGCCGCGACGGACGGCCGAAGTCGGCTATCTCGGTGCCGCGACCGCAAACGCTTGGCAGCCGCTTATGCTCCTAGCGGCTGCCGGCGGATTCTTTCTCTTCGTGAGCATCCTCGTATTCGTCGCCGTCGCCATCGGGACGCTCGTGAATAATACGCCCGAGGTCTACGATAAGGTCGTTTTTGCAACGGCGGCCGAAGGCGCCGGTCCGACGCCGTGGGCGCTGCAGCACCTCTATCGGTGGGGCGCGCTCGCGCTCATCCTTGCGCTGCTCGCCTATGCCGGCCCGCTCGGCGAGTTGCTCCGCCACCCGGGCTTCCTCGCGCCCGGCATGCGTACGTGGTGAAATGTCTTCGCATTGCCACGCCGGCGCTAATTGTGAAGAGCCGCGTTCTTAACCTTCACTAACCATTCCGCCGGGTGCGCTAGCGTAGCGGTATGGCGGAAACCCCCAAATGAACGGTACGCGGGTGCTGGTGCTCGAAGACGAGCCGGCCGTTGCCCGGGTGCTCGAAAACTATCTTCGGCGCGACGGCTTCGAACCGACGCTCTGCGCGAGCGTGCAATCCGCGCTGGCTGCGGTAAAAGACGCTAAGCCGGGCGTGATGATCCTCGATATCGGTCTACCTGACGGCAACGGGCTCGACGTGCTGCGTGCCACGGCGACCGGCGGCGAGCGCATCCCCGCAATCGTGCTGACCGGGCGAAGCGATGAATCGGAGCGGATCGTCGGGCTCGAGCTCGGCGCGGACGACTACGTCACAAAGCCGTTCTCGCCGCGGGAGCTGATGGCGCGCGTCCGCGCGCTGCTGCGGCGTGTGGGCGATTCTCCGGCCGCCGCGGCGCACGATCGCGTCTTTCGCGTCGGCGCGCTGGAGATTGATTTTGGTTCGCACGACGTGCGCGTCGAGGGAAAGCCCGCAAACCTCACCGCCGCCGAGTTTCGAATCCTCGCGATCCTTGCGAACGCGCCCGGTGAGGTCTTCACACGGGCCGACTTGCTCAACCGTCTGCACGACGCCGGTAATATCTTCGAGCGTACGCTCGACCGTCACATCAACAATCTGCGAAAGAAGATCGAGCGCGACAATCGCAATCCGTCGTACGTGATTACGGTGTACGGCGTCGGATATAAACTCCGCCGGCCTTAGGCGACGGCGGCGTGCATGCGCGCCGGAACGACCATCACCGGCGACTTCGCCCCGCGAACGAGACCTTCCGCAACGCTGCCCAGCAGCGCGCGGTTCAAACCCGTGCGCCCGTGGCTGCCGATCACGATGAGATCGGGGTGACCGTCCTTAGCAAGGGCATCGAGTTCGTAGGGCGGTTCTCCGCGGGCGATGCGTGCCGATACCGGGACGCGCCCGCCGACGCGCGCGAGCGCTTCGTCGACGATCTGCCGTCCTTGGGCCTCAGCCTCCTCGAGACATTGCGGCAGCAGTTGCGCTTCGCCGCCGGTGAGAGCCGCGACCTCGCCCATATTTACCACGTGGCAGACCACGAGCTGTGCGCCGAGCCTCGACGCAAGATCGACCGCTACGTCGATTGCGGCCAGCGATGCCTTCGAGCCGTCGATCGGTACCATAATGCGAGTCGGCGCTCCGACCCGCACCGATTCGCGGACCGTCAACACGGGTATCGCGGCGTGCCGCAGGACGCCCTCGGCAACGCTGCCCATGAGCAGTCGCGCGATGCCGGAACGGCCGTGCGTTCCGACCACGATCTCCGAGGCGTGCGATGCCTCCGCAAACTTCACGATCTCCCGGGGCGGGTCGCCTTCGAGGACGCGTCCTTGTGCGGCGACCCCGGCGGCGCGAGCCTTCTCGAGCGCCGCGTCGATAATGCGCGCGGCTTCATCGCGTATTTCCTTTCCGGCGCGGTCGGCGAGTATCGCCTCGCTGCCCGCCAAGTCGCGCGGGTCAGCCACCGAGCAGATCGAGAGGTCCGACTTTCTCGTTTGGCTTATGGCAATGGCGACGTCGAGCGCGTTGGCCGCGCATTCCGAACCGTCGAGGGCGACGACAATTTGCTCACTCATGCGCCTAGAATAGCCACCGGCTGGGAATTCCTCGCGAATGCCCGTCGCGGCGGCCTTCCCAGAATCTTCTCAAAGTTTGTGGGGGCTACTCCGCGTGCAGCGCGGCGATCGGATCCAGATGCGCGGCCTTGCGCGCGGGATAGAAGCCGAAGCCGATCCCGATGGCGGCCGAAAAGATCAGCGAGAGCGCGATGGTCGGAATCGAGAGGCTGAAGGCAAAGTGCCCGATTCGGGCCGCCAAAGCCGACGCCATCACGCCGACCACGATCCCGATCCCGCCGCCGACTAGCGAGAGCACGACCGCCTCGACGAGAAACTGCAGCAGGATGGCGCGCGCCGTCGCGCCGACGGCCATGCGCAAGCCGATCTCGCGCGTGCGCTCGGTGACCGAAACCAGCATGATGTTCATGATCCCGATCCCGCCGACGATCAGCGAAACCGTCGCGATCGAAGCGAGCAGAATCTGGAGCGTTACTCCGGCCGCGGTCATCACTTTCGCGACGTCGCCGAGATCGCGGATCGAAAAATCGTCGCTCAGCGGGGGCACGATGCGATGGCGGACGCGCAGCAGCTGCGTCACACCGTCGATCGTGCCGGAAATGTGCTCGGAGCTATCCACGGAAATCATCAGCGCGCTCACGATGTTCGGGCCGTTCGCCGACGTTTGCAGGCGCTCGATGAGCGACGTATAGGGAATCACGAGCGTGTCGTCCTGATCGGTGCCGAAAGTATGGCCGCGCGACGACAGCACGCCGATCACGCGAAAGGGTACGCTGCGAATCGTCACGGTCGCACCGATCGCCTCGTTGGTGCCGAAGAGCTCGCGCTGGACGGTGGTGCCGATCACGCAGACCTTCGCGCCGCTCGCGACGTCGGTATCGGTGAAGAACGAACCTTCGGTCAGCGCCCAGTCGCGCACGAACGGCCACGACGGCGAAACGCCGACGATACTCGTCTGCCAGTTATTGTATTGCGAGATGACCTGATCGCGTAGACTGACCAGCGGCGTGACCGCCACGGCGTGACGCACTTCGCGCACGATCGCAAGGCCGTCGTCCACCGTGAGGGTCGAAGCCGCTCCGAGCCCGATGTTCGCGCCGTTGCTCGTCATACTTCCCGGCAGCACCACGATGACGTTGCTTCCGAGGCCGGCAATGGACGACTCGATGCTGGTGCGGGCTCCGGTGCCGATCGCGACGGTCACGATCACCGCCGCGACGCCGATGATGATGCCGAGCACGGTGAGCAGCGACCGCTCGCGATTGAGCGCGAGCGCCCGCAGTGCGATCGCTACCGCGCTGCGAAGGTTCACGAGATCGACGCGGCCGCGGCGTGCGGCACGGGCTCGTCGGCGACGATGCGTCCGTCGCGAAACGTGACGATACGATTGGAATAGCGGGCGACGTCGAGCTCGTGCGTTACCATCAGGATCGTCATCTTCCGATCGGCATTGAGCCGCAGGAAGAGCCGCATGATATCTTCCGACGTTTTGGAATCGAGCGCGCCGGTCGGCTCGTCGGCGAGGATGAGATGCGGCTCGTTGACGAGCGCGCGCGCGATGGCGACGCGCTGCTGCTGTCCGCCCGAGAGCTCGTTGGGATTCGAACGATGGTGGGCTTCGTCGAGGCCGACGTCGAGCAGCGCCTGGCGTGCGCGCGCGCGCCGCTGCGCGGGCGGAACGGCCGCATACATCATCGGCAGCTCGACGTTCTCGAGCGCCGACGTGCGCGGCAGCAAATTGTATTGCTGAAAGACGAAGCCGAGTTTATGCCGCCGCAGCGCCGCCAGCTCGTCGGAATCGAGCGTCGCAACGTCGGTGCCGTCGAGCACATAGGTGCCTGACGTCGCGCGGTCGAGGCAGCCGATCAGGTTCATGAACGTCGACTTGCCCGAGCCCGAAGGCCCCATGATTGCGGTGAACTCACCCGGCGCGAGCTCGAACGTGACGTGGTCGACCGCGGCAAACATCGCATCGCCCGCGGGGAAGAGACGGGTGAGATCGCGTGCGCGAACCAGCGCTGTCACGGCGAATCGACGACGACTCGATCGCCGGCCGAGAGCGATCCCGAACGAACGCTCACGCCGACGCGCGTTCCGTCGATCGCGAGCACCGTGACGCTCACGCCGTGCAGCGTGCGGCCGTCGAGCGTGTAGCAGCGGTTCGCGCCGCCGACCGCGATCGAGAAATCGCTCGATGCCCCGGTCGCGCCCCATATTGACGACGATGAATCCGCCGGAGCGCCGTCGGGCGAGCCGGGCGCGACGATGCTGTAATGCTTTGCAACCGCCGCGGTGGGGCGCCATTGCAGCGCGGCCAGCGGAACGATAATGGCGTTCCTATATGTCGCGACGTTGACTTGCACGTTTGCGGTCATGCCGGGGCGCAGGGCGCCGTCGCGGTTTTCCGGATACGAGACCGTGTCGTACGTGGTGACGTTGTTGACGATGGTGGGATTTTGCCGCACTTGACTCACGACGGTATCGAACTTTCGACCGGGATAGGCCAGCACCGAGAAGGTAACGCGCTGGCCGGCGCGCACCGCGCCGACGTCGGGTTCGCCGACGGCCGCATCGAGCTCCATCTTGCCGAGATCCTTTGCGATGGTGAAGAGCGTCGGTGCTTGAAGGGCGGCGGCGACGGTCTGGCCGACGGAAACGTTGCGCGCGATCACGGTGCCGTTCACCGGCGATACGATCGTGGCGTGATCGAGGTTGATCTGCGCCTGTTGGACCGCGGCTTCCGCCGCCCGCACCGCCGCCTCGCTGGCCCGCTGCGATGCCGCTGCGCCCGAGGCTTGCGCCGCCGAGCTTCCGGCTTGATACGCGCCGGCGGCGCTGGTGAGCCGCGCGGTGCGCGAACCGGTCTCGGCGGCGATGAAGGCATCGTGCGCGGCGGCCGCAGCGGTGACGTCGCTATCCACGACGTTCTGAGCGACGTATCCATCACGCAGCAGCGCGTGGTCTCGCCGCAGCGTTAGAAGCGCGAGATCGAGCGTGCTGCGGGCTTTGCGGACGTCTTCGTCGGCGGCGGCGATCAGCTCGGCCTGCGACGCTGCGGTCTTGGCCGCGGCCGAACTCGAGTACTGCGAGCTGGTTACGCCGGATTGCGCCACACCCCGCTGGGCTTGGAGTTGTCCGAGCGTCGCTTGGGCCTGGTCGAGCGCGGCGACGAAGAGGCTGGGGTCGAGCCGCGCCAGCACCTGCCCCGTGTGGACCGGGCTGTTGTAGTCGACGTACAGCGTTTCGATCGTCCCGGAAACCTGCGAGCCGACGAGGATGGTATCTTGCGCGGCCAGCGTTCCCGATGCGGAAACGGTCTGCGAGATGGCGTCGCGTTCGACGGGGGTCGTAACGAGCGCTGGGGCGCCCGAGGAACAGCCTTCGGCCGCGAGCAGCGCGGTCAACACGAGGGTGGCAGCAATACGGTTCACGGCGGGTAGCATATCGGCTTCCGTTTACGGCGGCGTGAAGCAATTGAGAAGAAACCGGTTCTCAAACTTCCCAAGCGTTTCCGGCCGGAGCGGTACGCTTGCCCGATGTTCAACCACATCTTCGTCGCTCTGGACAGCTCCGATGCCGCGCACGAAGCGCTGGCGATCGCGCTGCAGCTTGCGCAGAGCTCGCACGCGGAAGTCGGTATTTGCTCTGTCGTCGATCCGCTCGTCGTGGCGGGAACGTCCCCGCCCAGCCCCGGCGCGGATCTGGTCTTTCGCGATTTGGAGGCCGACGCGCGGCGTCTCGTCGACGAGGCGGTCGAACGCGCGCAGATCGCCGGCGTTCGCGCGCACGGTGAGACGCGTTGCGGCGCGCCGGCTTTCGAGCTGCTGCAAGCGGCCAAGCGCCGCGATGCCGATCTCATCGTGATGGGCACGCACGGACGTCGCGGTCTCAAGCACTTCTTGATGGGCAGCGTCGCCGAAACGGTCCTCCGCGAGGCGTCGGTGCCGGTGCTCGTGGTCCGGGCTAGGGAGCCCCGTCCAGAAGCTGCTCCGTGACCGCCGTCCGCCGCCCGACGCCAAGTTTGGAGAAGAGCGCTTCGACGTGATGATGGACGGTCCGCACGCTGATCGAGAGGGCTTGCGCGATCTCCCGGTCCGAGCGGGTGCGTGCAACCAGCCGCGCTACGTCGCGCTCGCGCGCGGTAAGGCGGGCGCCGAACGCGGCGCGCCTGAGTTTTCGCCGCTGGCCTGAGAGGATGCGTGCCGCGTCGGCCTTCGCGCCGCATGCTTCGTAAAGGCGCGCGGAATTACGTAGATCGCCGCCGAGTTCGAGCGCCGTCGCCTCGTAGAGCCGCCATCCGCGAGCGGCGTACTCGACGGCGGCATTGCGCGCAAACGCTTGCGCCGCTCCCGAGTTGCCTCGACGACGCGCGAGCACCGACTTGACGAGCGCCGCATGGGCGACGGCGATGGGGGCGACGGTTTCGCGGCTCCATGCGGCGACTTGGCGTTCCAGCACGTCGAGCTCTTCGATTGGGGCGTAGCGCGCGCCGCAGAGCTGGATCGAGAGGTATGGGTCGACGAGATTTCGCTCCGCGCACGTCCGCAGCGCGTCGCGCAACGGACCGGTCATCCCCCGCACGGACATGACCTCGGCGAATCCGGGCAATAGGAGCGCGCAAAGCTCGGCGTCGCCCAGGGATGCGGCCATCGAGAGCAGCTGCGGGTCGAAGAACGCGTCCACCATCGGAAGATCGCCGGTACGCATCCCAACGAACACGCCGATGCCCGCATGGAATGCCTCGTTATACCTGCCGAGGTCGCGCCAGCCGAGGTTGGCGATCAGCAAGGCGCGCGCTTCGTCGAGCCGGCCCGCATAGAGGCAGACTCGAGCCGTGGTCTTCACGAGCGCCTTGCGAAGCTTTTCCGCGTTGGGAGAGGTTCGCTTGATCGAGTCTACGGCGTACTCGGCATACGTTCGCGCCGACGCCAGGTCACCGTGTTCGAGCGCGATCTCGACGGCCTCGGTAAAAGAGTACGTAACGGCGGCGACGCCGACCTTACGGCCGAGCTTGGCCGCGCGGTCGGCTCGTGCGAGCGTAACGCGAAGCGGCTTGCGTGCCGCATCGAGCACCAGCATCGCTTGCTGGTAGCGCCAGCGCGACTCGTCGCGCGCAAGCGCCCGCGCCTTGATGCCTCGCATGAGGCGCAGGCCTTCGGAGCGATGGCCCGCGCGCGCGTAGGCATAGGCGAGAACGAGTAATCCCCGAGTGGAGAGCTCGACCGCCTCCGAATCGTCAAACGTCGCGAGTTGTTCGACGACGCTGCGCGCGGCATCCCAATCGCACTCGTTGAGATAAGAAAAGAACAAAAGATCGAGTGTCCGCGCCGCGCTGGGATGCGCAGCGAAGCCGTCTTTTGACCGCATCGCTTCCACGAGCGGGACGATCGGCGCATAGGCGCCGGCTCTCTCCCAGCACTTGACGAGCGCGTGACCCACGTCGAACCACTCCGGAGTGCCGGCATCGAGATGACCGGCAGCCCGCTCGTAGGCATCCGCCGCTGCCGCGAACTCGCGACGTTCCGCGAGACGGCGCGCCATCTCCGCGAGCACCGCGGAGGCGCGCCGGTGATCCTGCAGCGCGTCGAGTTGGTAACCGAGCAGCGCCGTATCCGCTGCGTCGCCGGCGGCGGTCAGCCGGGAAACGATTCGCTCGTGCAAGAGCGTACGCTTGGGCGAGATCATCGAGAGGTACGCCGCTTTGCGCACGGCCGCGTGGCGAAAGAAGAAGGCGCCCGGCGTCGCCGGATCCTCGGCGAGGAGGCCGGCGTCACACGCCTCCTGCACCGCCGCGACGACCGCCGCTCTCGAGCGCGAGGAGACTTCGGCGACGAGCCTCGCCTCGAAGCGTTCTCCGAGAGCGCTGCAGAGCAAGAGCGTCTCGTAGGCCAGCGCGGTGAGGATGCACTGCGCCTCCCGCACCTTCGTGCGTGCGCTTGGAGCAACGAGCGCTTCGGCCGATCCGGAACGAACGGCGCACTCGGCCAGCTCGATTGCGAATCGCGGATTTCCTTGCGCGGCGCTAACGATCTCGCGCAGCAAACCTCCGCCAATCGGCGGATGTTGTTTCAGCAGGCCGCGGAGAAGCAGTTCGATCGCTTGTTCGTCGAGAGCGCCGATCCGGCGCTGACGAGCGTTTCGCGGAGACCAGCGAGCGCCGGTGCCTTCGTCACATGCCGTCGCGACGACCGCGAGCCGCCGGAGCTCGGCGAGACTGGCTACCGACTCGAGCGTGAGGAGATCGTCGGCCGTCGCGAGATGAACGTCGTCGACGAGCAGCGCGACGGCCTTGTGCTTGACGAACCCCGGCAGGGCGCCGATCTGCGAGCGCAGATCCTGACCTGCAAGCGGAGCCGCGCTGCAGTAGGCACGGATCTTCTCTACGGGCGCGTCGATCCTGGCGCACTCGTGAAGCAGGCGGGACTTTCCGCTTCCGCTTGCCCCCAGGAGAACCGTCACCGAGCCCGCTCCGAGTGCTGCGTCGTGCAGCACGCCGCGCAAGTAGGTCAGTTCCTGCTCGCGTCCGACGTAGTGCGACGAATCGGCCCGTTCGCCATAAACGGTAGGCAATGCCCATAAAAACTGCGATTGAGATTCTGTATAATCCTCCGTGTCGCTTATCGGAGGGATTTGAGTGATGTCGTCTTCGCCACGCGCTCTCGTAGCCGCATCGTTGCTCGTTCTGCTCGCCGGATGCGGCGGCGGGCTCTCGTCGAGCCCGGTCGTGCCTTCCGGCGGAAGCGCCGTCGCGCTGCACGGACGCGCCGCCCCTGCGGCGGTGCGATCGGGAATTTACGTTGCCGAGTTCAGCAGCTCGTACGTATACGGATACCACACCGACAACAGCACGAACGGGCCGCCGGTCTGCAACGTCTACAATCCCAATCAATCCGTCAACGATATCGCCGTCGACGGAAGTGGCAACCTCGTCCTTCCACTCGAGCAGCCGGACGAGATTCTGGTCTACTCGGGCACGAAACTCTGCGGACCGTGGGCGGCGACGATTGCCGACCCGTACGGAGAGCCGACGGGCGCCGCGGCCAACGATGCGGTCAACGGAACGATCGCGGTTGCGAACATTTTCGATACGTCGGGCGCGGGCAGCATCTCTCTGTGCACGGTGAGCGCGGGCTGCAGGCAGAACCTCACGAATCCCAGCCTGTACGAAGTCGGGGGCGTCGCGATGGATACGCAAGGGAACTGTTGGGGCTCGGGTCTCAATCAGTCGTACGCCTCGGTGATCGTCTACTTCGCCGGCTGCACCGGACCGGGCGTCCTTGCCACAGGCACCGCGCAAACCTATGGTTACGGCAGCGTCGATATCGACAAGCATGGCAATCTCGTCGTCGTGAGCATCCCGAGTTCGCTCTACGTCTACCACGGCTGCAACCCGAAGTGCAAAAAAATCGGCGGCCCGTTCGCGCTGGAAGGAAGCACGATCTTCGGGCATCTGAACAAGCGATCGACGGCCTTCGCCGCCGGCGACGAACAGTACGGTCAAGTGGACATCTACAACTACACACCGACCTCGCTGACGTATCAATACAGCTTCAATAACGGACTCTCGTACAGCGCCACCGTCGGCGGGGTTGCGTACAGCCCGCGATCCAAGGAGTAACATGCGCGCCATCGCCATCGCGCTCGCCGCTGCGGGCCTCGCCGCCTGTTCGAGCGCGGCATCGCCGACGGTCCCCGCGGCGTCGAACGTCACCAGTTCGCAGAAAGTCTCTCGCGCTACGCCCAAGAGCGGTATTTACGTTAGCGAGTTCGACGGTTCATCGGTCTACGGATATGCCGGGGAGAACCAGCGCAACGCGCCGCCGATATGCGGCGAGACCAGCGGTGACTTCGTCGCCGACGTCGCCACCGACCCCAAGGGCGACCTCATGACGCCCAGCCAGCAAGGTGAGTTGATCTACGTCTACCGCGGACCCCGCATGTGCGGAGCGACTGCGGCGAAACTCGGCGACTCTTACGGACTTCCGGTGGACGTCGCCAGCGCCGACGCGCTCACGGGAACCATCGCCGTCGCCAACTTTGAGGACGATGGTCCGATATCGAATCCTCCGCCCGGAAGCATCACGATTTGCACGATTGCTCAAGGCTGCACGGCCAACCTGACCAACCCGCATATGTATCGCGTCGCCGGCGTGGCGCTCGACCAAGCCGGCAACTGCTGGGCATCGGCGGTCAACTCCATCAGCGCGGCCACACTAACGTACTTCGCCCATTGCTCGGGCAAAGGGCGCCCCGCGACCGGCTTTCAGAACACCGGCTACGGAGGACTAACGTTCGATAAAAAGGGCCATCTGCTCTCGCTCGACGTTACCGGTTCGCGTCTCTTTGTTTACACCGGATGCAATCCGGCGTGTAAGCTCGCCTCCGGACCGTTCGCGCTCAAAGGAGCGTCGTTATACGGCAAACTCGATAGCCATGGAACGACGTTCGCCGCCGCCGATTATCAGAACGGGCAAATCGACATCTACAAGTATTCCACCGCCGCGCTGACGTACGAGTTCAGCTTCAATCAGGATCTATCGCGAAGCGCGGACGTCGAAGGCGTGGCGTTTTCGCCGGGCTCGTGAGGTGCCTTAGCGAATAGCGGTCAAGGCGATGCCGATTCCGGCCAGCGCCAGCAATCCGAGCATGGCTGCCGGAAAGAGCGCGGCTCGTTGCCGCGAGAACGCGAGCGCGTAGATTGCCTTGAGGACGTTGTTCGACGATGCCGCGATGAGGATTGCGCTCGCCGCAGTTGCGAGGCCGACGCCGGCGACGCCGCCCTGCGCCAAGCTCAATACGAAGGGGTCGATATCGGTCACGCCGACGATGCCGGCGAGCGTGAAAATGCCCGTTCGGCCAAGATAGTGCGCGGCGAACGTCGCGAGGATCGAGACGGCCACGAAGAGCAGCGCGAAGACGATCGCGGTCGAGAGCTGAAGCGGATTCGGAATGTCGGTCGTGTGCGGGGATCGCTGCGCCGAGCGCGCCAAGACGAACGCCGCGACGACGCTCGCCGCGGCGAGCAGCACCAGCCATGGTGCGAGCGCGCGGCCGAGGCTGAGATTGAAGATCGACGAGACGACGAGTATCCGGACGTACATCATCGCGGTCGCTGCAAGAATGCCGGCCTGCAGCTCCGGCGTCACCCCTTCTTCGTGCGCGCGCCGCGCGAGCACGACCGTCGTGGCCGTGGATGAGTAGAGTCCGCCGAGAATCGAGGTGAGCAGCGTGCCGGCCCGAGGGAAAACGTAGCGCTGCAGCAGGTAACTTGCGTACGAAATCGTCGAGACCGCGACGACCGCGAGCCAAACGCCGAACGGCGTTATGGTCGTATACGGAATCGCCGGACGGCCCGCGAGCAGCGGTAAAACGACGCCGACCAAGATCAGGAACTGACCCGCGGTGACGACTTCTTCGCTGGAGACGCGCGCGGCCCAATCGTGCAGCCGGCGCCGCCCGCCGAGCAGCAGCACGGCCGCGACTGCGACGGCGACGCAGAGCCAGAGCGGCTGCGTCAGCGTGAGCGGGCCGAGCACGTAGGCGAGCAGGTTGCACGCCGGAACGACGAACGCGCCCTCCACGGCTGACTCGTTCTTGCTTTCGCGCCGAACGTACGCATAGATCCACGATCCCAATACGAGCAGGCCTGCGATGAAGGCCGCGCCATATCGTGGTTCTAGGAGGTACAAACTGCCGCCGGCGAGCGCCAGCAGTGGAAATGTGCGCACGCCGCCGGGGCGCCGCGGAAGCTCGCCTGCGTAGAACTCTTCGAACGCGAATCCGAAGAAGAGCGAAAGCCCGAGAAGCAGCGCCATGCGCTCCGCGCCGGCGCCGGCGAAAGCGTTCATTCGCCCGTTGGATATGCTTCCGGGAGCTCTCCTTCCCGCCAAAGTGCACCGCGCTCGAGCGGTTCGACCGCTCGGGTCACGTCGAAATGATAGATCGCGTCGAACTGCTCGATCAGCCGCGCCGCGAAGTAATGGCTCTGAAGCTCGGTTTCGGGCCGGTAAATCACGCCGATCGCGCGTTCGAGCGCCTCCATCGGCAAATCGGAAATCGCCGGACGATGCGGGCGCAGCGGAAGCCAAAACCGCGGGATGCCGAGCCGGTGGAACGCGTATTCGTAGCTATCGTGCCGGGCGGGGAGTACGCGTTTGCGTTCTTCGGGTTCGTGCCAGCCCGAGGCGGCCGTGACGCTTCCGGTATAAGTGGAGAAACCGATGGATACGCACTTCGCACCGTAGCGGTGGCGCAGGAGCGCTCCCACGTTCGTTTCGCCCCGCAGCGTCATCGCGGTTGCCTCCGCGTTGCCGACGTGAGTGTTGTGCGCCCAGATGACTGCTTTCGCCGGTGCGTGACGCCCCAAATGTTCGAGAAGCCGCGCGAGCGTATCGGCCATGTGTTCGTCGCGCAGGTTCCACGTGGACGCCGAGTAATCGACCATCGCGCGATAATAACGCTCGGCATTGGCGACGATCCGCGCATTTTGCTCGGCATAGAAGTATTGATCTTCGGCGACCTGGCCGTCGAGCCGCGCATAACGCGAAGCTTTGCGCTGAAGGTCGAGCAGCGCCGTGACGACTTCGTTGCTGCATCGGGGCTCGAGCCCCCGTGCCGCGGCCACGGCGTAGCGTTCGGGGTCGCCGGAGTACGTCTGGAGACACTCGTAGTGGTGCCGAGCCGCTACGGCGGCAGCGGGATCGATCGAATCCAGATAGGCGAGCACGGCTTCGATCGAAGCGTACATGCTGTAGAGGTCGAGACCGTAGAAGCCGGTTTTCGGCCGCGCAGACGATCGGCACGAGCGGTTGTGCTCGCGCAGCCAACCGACGAAGTCGAGCACGTCGCCGTTGCGCCACATCCAGGTGGGGAAACGTTTGAATCCGCCGAGAGCGTCGGTTGCTTCGAGATCGTCGCTTGCGCCCCGCACGTAACGGTTGACGCGATAGGCATCGGGCCAATCGCCCTCGATGCAGACGGCATTGAAGCCTTTTTCGACGATCAAACGTTTTGTGAGCTCGGCGCGCGTGCGGTAAAACTCGTGCGTGCCGTGCGACGCTTCGCCGATGAGCACCACCGGCGCGTCCGCCACGATCTCGAAGAGCCGATCGTGCTCCCGACGGTCGCCCGTCAGCGGAACGACCGCCCCCGCGAGTCTCTCCGCTATGCGGCTTGCCACGACTTCTGATTTCGCGCTGCGCGCTGCAGCAGTTGCCGTACGTTTTCATCGCTGGTTTGAGCGAAGTCTACGTAATAGTAGCCGACGGCGCCGAAGGGGCCGAGTTGATTGGGGCAGACGACCCGATCGGCGACGACCTGGAGCGCGGCGCACGCCTCGGCCGAGGCGACGGGGACGGCAACGACGATGAGCGCGGGGCCGGCTTGACGCAGCGCATTGACCGCGGCATACATCGTCGCTCCCGTTGCGAGTCCGTCGTCCACGAGGATGACCGTGCGGCCTTTAACGATCGGCTCGGGAAGATCGTCGCGATAGGCGACCTCGCGCCGCTTTAACTCGCCGAACTCGTGAACGAGCTCCTTGCGAAACTCTCGCGGCGAAACCGCCCCCGCCTCGATCGCCGCCTCGTCGATCACGTAGCTTCCGTCCGACGCTACCGCTCCCATCGCGACCTCCTCGTGAGCCGGCATTCCCAGTTTGCGAACCAAATAGACGTCCAGCGGCGCGCGCAGCGCCGTTGCGATTTCGTAGGCAACCGGAACTCCGCCGCGCGGCAAGCCGAGGACGATAACGCCTTCCCGGCCGGCGTACTCCCCGAGGGACTCGGCGAGTTTCCGGCCCGCGTCCGATCGATCGCGAAAAAACATACTTGGAGCCTATGCTGGCGGCCGGAACTTCTCATGAACGGCGATTCCCGGCTTCTTCTCAATGGCGTCCTACAATCGGGACGTGAAAGCCGCCAAAACCACGACGACGCTGCAAGGCATCGAGGTCGTCAACGCCATCTACGGGCGACGGGCGATCCGCCGCTACACGCCGGATTCGATCGACCAACCCTCCCTGGAACGGCTCATTCACGCGGCGATCCAGGCACCCAGCGCGATGAACGAGCAGCCCTGGGGCTTCGTCGTGATCGCGGGAGCGGCGCGCTTAAAAAGATACTCCGATCGAATCAAGGCGCACGGCCTGCAGGTGGAAAGCCGCGTTCCCGAACTCACGCGCGCCTTCGGCGACAACGTCTTTCACGGCGCGCCGGCGCTGATCGTCATTTGTTCGACCGCACCGCAGCCTCAGGGGGCGGAAGACTGCTGCCTCGCGGCCGCTAACCTCATGCTCGCGGCGTTTGCGAACGGCCTCGGATCCTGCCCGATCGGATTGGCTCGGCCGTGGTTATCCTTGACGGATACGAAGCGCGAGTTAGGGATACCGTCGGATTGGATTCCGATCGTGCCGATCGTCGTCGGCATCGCCGACGAAGAACCCGAAGCTCCGCCGCGCCGTGCCGCACGTATCGTGTGGAGCGGTTCATTTTCCTAAAGCGCGAAGGAGCGCCGATGCGCGCGGTCATTGTCGAGCGTCCGGCTCCGATTGAAACCAGCCCGCTGCGACTCGTTGAACGCGATCGACCCGTTGCCGGAAGCGGCGAGATCGTCGTTCGCGTTACCGCGTGCGGCGTTTGCCGGACCGATCTGCACCTCGCAGAAGGCGACCTGCCGCCAAAACATCCCAGTATCGTGCCGGGTCACGAAGTCGTCGGCGTCGTGGAGGCGCTCGGACCGGGCTGCCGGCGCTTCGCGCTCGGCGATCGGGTGGGGAGCGCGTGGCTGCGCGAAACCTGCGGCGCGTGCGCGTACTGTCGAAGCGGTCGCGAAAACCTATGCCCCAACGCCCGCTTTACCGGTTGGGATGCCGACGGGGGATATGCGGAGTATGCGGTCGTGCGCGAAGATTTTGCCTATGCGCTTCCGCCGTCGATCGACGACGAGCACGCGGCGCCGCTGCTCTGCGCCGGGATTATCGGCTATCGCGCGATCAAGCGCGCCAAGGTCGTTCCCGGCGCGACGGTCGGGCTTTACGGATTCGGCGGGTCGGCGCATCTCGCGATTCAAGTGCTCAAGCATTGGGGATGCCGCGTCTTCGTGATGAGCCGCGGCGGCGTGCACCGCGAGCTGGCCGAAGAACTCGGCGCGGATTGGATCGGCGATGCCGCCCAAACCCCGCCCGCGCCGCTCGATGCCGCGATTCTCTTCGCACCCGCCGGCGATCTCGTTCCGCCGATCCTGCGATCCCTCGATCGCGGCGGCGTGCTCGCCATCGCAGGCATCTATCTATCGCCGATTCCCGCCCTCGATTACGAACGCGAGCTGTTCAACGAACGTGAAGTGTGCAGCGTCACTGCGAACACGCGCGCCGACGGCGAAGAGTTTCTTCGCGTAGCAGGCGAGATTCCGATACGCACCTGGACCACGCCCATGCCGCTCGAGGAAGCGAATCGCGCGCTCGCGATGCTCAAGCACGACGAGCTGCGCGGGGCGGCAGTTTTGCATGTATCGGCGTAACCGCCCGTGAAGCAGGCCGTCGTGAGCCGGTTCATGCTCGCTTTGCTTACCGTCGCGCTTGCCGCGTGCGGATCGGCGAATCCGGCGGAGAGCGCGCCGGGCCTTGCATCGTCCGCGCGCCGTCCGGTCGGACCTGTCGGCGTTATGTACGTTGCGAACCGCGACGGCGCCGGCGTCATCGGCATCCCGTTCAAAGAGGCGGGCGACGTCCCGCCGGTCTTCGTGCTCAAAGGCGCTAAGACGACGCTGACCGCGCCGCGCGCGATTGCATTCGACGTGCTCGGCCGGCTCTACGTTGCAAACGCGGGCGCCACGGAGGTGGCCGTATTCGCCGAAGACGCCGGCGGTAACGCGGCGCCGCAATATACTCTCGGGGGTACGAGTTCGCATCTCGGCCCAACCGACGGTCTCGTCATCGATCGCGCGGGCAATCTCTGGGTATCCAACTATACGTCAAATACGATCGCGGAGTATGCGGCCGGCGCAAAAGGGGAACGCCGCACCAATCGCAACCATCGGCGGCGCCGCTACGCTCATCGACCAACCCGTGGGAATGACGTTTGACAAGAGCCTGACGCTTTACGTCGCCAATGCGGGCGGATCGTCGGTGCTGGGCTTTGGAGCCGGGGCGAGCGGCAACGTCCCGCCGACGGTGGCGATCGCGGGCGATCGGACGACGCTCGACAAGCCGTGCGCCGTCGCTCTCGACCCCAGTCGAAGGCTGATCGTGGGTGACCGCGACGGACGGGTGATCGTCTTCGCCGGCGGCGCCAACGGAAACGCAGCGCCGCTATCGGTGATTTCCGGGCTGAAGTCGGTGTGCGGCGTGGAATCCGACGCGCAGAACCACATATGGGCGGTGGATTCGGGCGCGAGCTCGATCGACGAATACGCGCGCGGCGCGCACGGCGATGCGGTACCGATGCGAACGATCGAAGGGCCGTACACGACGCTGAACCATCCGTTCAACATCCTCTTTCACTAATCGCGATGACGACGCAGCCGGCTCCGATCGTCACGGTCACGCTCAATCCCGCCGTGGACGAAACGATCGAGACCGATGAGTTCGTTCTCGGCGAGGTCAATCGTTGCGGGCTCGGTTCGCTCGATGCCGGCGGCAAGGGGCTCAACGCGAGCCGCGTGATGCATCGGCTCGGGCGCGCGACGCTGGCGCTCGGCTTCGTCGGCGGCGTGACCGGCGCGTTGATCCGCGCCTGTCTCGATGCCGAGGGCGTCCCTCATTCATTCGACGACGTTGACGAGGTGACGCGGCTCAACGTGATGCTGTACGAAGCGCACGCGCACCGCCGCAGCCGTATCTATCTGCCGGGAGCGCGCGTCGGCCCGGCGCGCTTGTTGGATATCCAGCGGCGTTTGGAGGCGGTGCCGCCCGGCGGTGTGGCGGTGCTCGGCGGAAGCCTGCCGCCGGGATTGCCCGAGACGACGTACGCCGATCTCGTGTGCGGACTGCGTGCCCGCGGTGTGCATGCCATCGTGGATACGTCGGGCGCAGCGCTCGCACACGTGCTCGCCTCGGGACCGAGCGCGATCAAGCCCGACGTTGAAGAAGCCGAACAGATACTCGGACGCTCGATCGCGGGCGATGCCGAGACGCTCGCCGCCGCGCGCGAACTGCGTCGCTTGGGTGCCGAGCGGGTGGTGATCTCGATGGGCGCGCACGGAGCAATCGGCGCCGGCCCGGAGGGCGCTTGGAAAGCCGTGGCGCCGTCGGTGGTCGCGCGCAGCACCGTCGGCTCCGGCGATTCGATGGTTGCCGGACTTGCAATCGCGCTCAACGAGGGAAACGACCTTGCCGAAGGACTGCGCCTCGGCAGCGCAGCCGGAGCAGGAACGGCGATGACGGCCGCAGCGCATCTCTGCCGGCGCGAAGATTTCGACCAGCTGCTTCCGCAGGTTCGGGTGCACGCGCTGGCGGAGTGAGCGCCATGGTTCGAGCGGCACTCGCGGCGGCATCGCTTTCACTCGCCGCCTGCAACGGCGACTTCAACGATCGCTATCACGAGCAGTTCCATCAAGCGATCGCGGCGAGCGCGACGGCGAGCGTTCGCATCGACAACATCGCGGGCACCGTGCGCGTCGAAGGGTGGCCGCGCTCCGGCATCGACGTCGAGGCGACCAAATATGGTTACGACGCCTCCGACGTGCACAGCATCGCCATCGACGTTACCTCCACGCCGGGCGGCGTGACCATTACCTCGCGCTACGCCCGGGGCGTCCACGGCGGCGGCGTGCGCTATCTCATTCGCGTTCCCTCGGGAGCCTCGGTGCAGGTCGAGAATGCTGCGGGCGCGGTGGACGTCGCCGGCGTCGGCGGCAATCTCGGCATCGAAACCGAAGCCGGAGAGGTCACGGCCGACGCGGGCCGCGTCGGCGGGAGCCGCTCGATCGATCTGCGCGCGACCACCGGCGCCGTGACGCTGTACGTCGCGCCCGGCAGCAGCGCGCGCGTCGATGCGTCGAGCACGGTCGGCGAATTTTCGAGCAATATCGCCGGCGTTTCGTCGCAGCGCGAAAACCTCGTCGGTGCCAGCGGTGGTGGAACCATCGGCGCCGGCACCGCTCGCATCAAGCTCTCGACGACCACCGGCGCCATCACCCTGCGCCAGCGCTGATGCGGGCGCGCGCGTTCGCTTGTGCTCTGGCCTTGGCGCTGATCGGCTGTTCTGAGCGGCCCTTCGACTACGCGTCCTCCGGACGCTTCGCTCAGGGTGACACCGCTCGCCGCGCTTCCGGCTCCCAGACGATCGCGCACGTCGTGATCGTCGTTCAAGAGAATCGCAGCTTCGACGATCTCTTCGCGACGTTTCCGGGTGCCGACGGCACGGCCGGAGGGTACATGCAGAACCCGTCCGGTTCGGGCGACATCTACGTGCCATTGCAAAAGGTCGATCTCGTCGAGCCTTGCGATTGGGGACACTCGTATCACATTGTGCCGGTCGACTACGACGGCGGAAAGATGGATGGTTTCGGCGAGGAGGGAGCGAGCAAGAAATGCACCGGCAAGGCCGGCGCTCGCGTCTATCAATACGTCAATCCTTCGCAAATAGCGCCGTATTGGACGATGGCCTCGCAGTACGTGCTCGGCGATCACATGTTCCAGACGCAAGGCAGCGGAAGCTTCACCGCGCATCAGGATTTAATCGCCGGCGCGACCCTCATCAACCAGCCGAAGGATACCAAGAGCCTCGTGGACTTTCCGTCGCACTCGCCGTGGGGATGCGATGCACCGCACGGAACCGTCACCTCGCTGTTGGTCGTCAAAGGCTCGGCGCTAAAAGACGAGTATCATCAGGGTCCCTTCCCGTGCCTGAAGTATCTCACGATGCGCGATCTGCTCGACGCGCACTCGGTCTCGTGGAAATACTACTCGCCGCCCGAGCCCGACGGCACAGGCTCCCTCTGGGATGCTTTCGACGCGATCAAGGCGGTGCGCGAAGGCCCCGAATGGCACACGAACGTCGCGAAGACCAACCAATTTTCTCAAGGACGTTTCGAAGGGTCAGCTCCCCGCGGTTTCGTGGATCGTTCCCGACGCCGAAAACTCCGACCACCCGGGACAGAACTCGGATAAAGGGCCATCGTGGGTGGCGAGCATCGTCAACGCCGTCGGCGAGAGCTCCTATTGGCAGAACACCGCGGTCGTGATCGTGTGGGACGACTGGGGCGGCCTCTACGACCACGAGCCGCCGCCGTTTTTCGATCGGTGGGGCGGTTTGGGTTTCCGCGTTCCGATGATCGTCGTTTCCGCGTACGCGCGCGAAGCGTATCCGAGCACGCCAGGCTACATCTCGCACACGCAATACGAGTTCGGCAGCATCCTCAAGTTCGTCGAGAACGTGTGGGGATTGGGAAGCTTGGGAACCACCGACGAACGCGCGGCCAGCATCGTCGACTGCTTCGACTTTACACAGCCGCCCCGCGCCTTTACGCCGATTCCCGCGAAGTACTCGACGCGCTCTTTGCTGAGCGAGCCGCCGTCGTATGAGCCCGTGGACACCGAATAACGACAATTGTCACCATGACCCGCGTGCAAAGTTAAGCATCGTCATCTCAACCGGTGTCATCCCGACCAGTGTCACGCAGTCGAAGCACGAGGCGCGCAGTAGAAAGAGAGAGAAGGGCCCGGCATGGAGTTCCGCATCGTCAGTCACGCCTGTTTGGAAATTTCGGCAGGCGGCAAGCGGCTGGTCATCGATCCTTGGCTCAACGAACCGACCTACTGGTCGGCTTGGTGGCACGCGCCGCCGCCGCAGTTTACCGACGACATTTTCGGCGCCGACTACGTGTATCTCACGCATTGGCACTTCGATCACTTCGATCCCAAGACGTTGCGAAAGTTCTCCAAAGCGACGACCGTAATCGTTCCGAAGTTTCCGATCTCGGGATTGCCGGCGCAGCTCAAAGATATCGGCTTCGAACGCATCGTCGAACTCAATCACGGCCAGAAGATCGAGTTAGGCGACGATTTCGCGCTCACCAGTTATCAGATCACGTTCCAAGACGATAGCGTCGCGGTGATCGAAGGCGACGGCGCGACGATCTTCGATCTCAACGATTCAAAGCCGCTGCCCTCAACGTGGCGTCACTTTCGCGCGAAGTACCCAAAAGTAGATTTCATGCTGCGCAGCCACTCGCCGGCATGGTCGTATCCCACCCGCTATACGTTTGAAGATGCGGCCGATCGGCTTCCGGTGGATGCGAGCACCTATATGGAAGCGTTCGTCGCCGCAGCGCAGCAGCTGCACCCGCGCTACGCCGTGCCGTTTGCCAGCGGCATCTGCCATCTGCACCAAGAGGTCCGCGACGAGAACCGCTATCTCGTATCGGCCCCGCAGATGAAGGAGTATTTCGAAGCGAGGGCTTCGCGTAATCCCGGCACGCAGTTAACGATCATGCCGGTGGGGAGCCGGTGGTCGACCGATGCGGGCTTCACGCTTGCCGGCGGCGTCATTGACGACATCGTCGCGTACGCCGAGGAGCGCGCGCAGACCGAGAGCGAGCGGCTGGAGAAAACCTACCGCACCGAGTCCACCAAAGAAGTCTCCTTCGACGATTTCTCTGCCTACTTCAACAAGGTGTTCGGCGCGACGCGCCTGGTGCGTCCCTTCCTGCGCAACATGCGGTGGGTCTTTACCATCGACAAGCCGCAGACGGAGTACTGGACCGTCGATTTCGGTAAGGCGACGATCGAACGGACGCCGGAAATGCCCAAGCAATACGACAGCGTCATCACCGCGAGCGCTGCGGTGCTTTCGGGCTCGCTGCGCAACGGCATCTTCACCAACGTCGATATCTCCAAGCGTTGGCGCGTCCGCATTCGCAAGGGCAGCGCAATGCGTCACTTCATCATCACCAATCTTCTGTTGCTCTACGAAGCGGAGTATCTGTCGCCCAAGCACCTCTTCTCGTGGCGTTTTGTCTCCGGCTACGCGCGTCGCATGCCCGAGGTGATCGACTACGCAAAAATGGCGTTTACGACGGCGACCAAAGGGAAGGATTCGCTCGTGACCGCGGTCACGAGTATTGCCGAAGGCTAGAGGGACTCACGATGCGCGCATTCTCCGGTTCGTTCTTCGCGTTAGCCCTCGCTGCGGGTCTGGCGGCGTGCGGCGGCAATGCCGTGCACCCATCGGCACAACGCCCATCGGCACAACGCCCAACGGCACGACGCCCAACGGCACGACGGGCAACAGCAGTGTCATCCTGAGCGAAGGGCGCAGCCCGAAGTCGAAGGACGCTCGCAAGCATTCCGCTTCGTCGCCGATTCAGCACGTGGTGCTCGTCATCCAAGAGAACCGCACCTTCAACAATTTCTTCGCCACCTATCCCGGCGCCGACGGCTCCACGACGGGAGAAGTAGCGCCGAACTCCTACTGCGGCTTTGCCTCCGAGCAGGCGATCAAGCTCAAAGAGAGCGGACTCATCACCAACTACGGCAGCCCTCCGGCGCCCCACGATCTGACCCACGAGTACAACAACGGGTATCGGATCGCCCGCGACAACGGCGCGATGGACGGCTTCGACCTGATCAAGTTCGATAACGGCGCGGGCTTGCCGGAGTGCACGTTCCCGTATCAATACACCAACCCCAAGGACATCAAGCCCTATTGGGACATGGCCAAGCAGTATACGCTTGCCGAGCACATGTTCACCACGCAGGGCAGCAGCAGTTTTACCGCCCACCAAGACCTCATCGCCGGCGATACCGTGATCTCGGCTAATCAAGCCTTAGTCGATTTACCGTCGTGTTCGGGCGGGAAGTGCATCTGGGGTTGCGACGCGCCGAAGAGCACCCATACCTCGCTTATTACGAGCGACGACCAGTACGAGGCCGGGAAAGGCCCGTTCCCGTGCCTGACTTATCCGACGATACGGGACTCGCTCGACGCCAAGAGCGTCACCTGGCGCTACTACGTGCCGCAGATGTGCTGTTCGGCCTTCGGCAAGCTCTTGAGCGCGTTCGACGCGATCAAAGCCGTGCGCTACGGCTCCGAATGGGGTGACGGCCATATCTCGACCCCGCAGACCAACATCTTCACCGACATCACGAACAATCAGCTGCAAGCCGTTTCGTGGGTGATTCCCGACGAGAACGCACTCCGACCATCCCGGCACCAGTTCCGACACCGGCCCGTCGTGGGTGGCCAGCGTCGTCAACGCGATCGGCGAGAGCTCGTACTGGAACTCGACGGCCATCATTATCGTGTGGGACGATTGGGGCGGTCTCTACGATAATCTCAATCCGCCGCAGCATACGTTCGGCGGCCTCGGTTTTCGCGTGCCGGCGCTGATCATTTCGCCTTACGCGAAGCCCGGTTACATTTCGACCACGCAGTACGAGTTCGGCAGCATCCTGAAGTATATCGAGCAGAACTTTGGTTTGAAGCCGCTCAAGCGCACCGATCAGGAAGCCAACAGCATCGTCGACAGCTTCGACTACCAGCAGACGCCGATTACGTTCAAGCCGATCAAGTCGAAATACTCGAAGGCCTACATCGTGAGCCAGAAGCCATCGGATCTGCCGCCGGACACCGACTTCTGATGCATCGCGCCGCGTCGATCGCCGCGCTTGCTGCGCTCGCCGGTTGCAGCGGCTTGCCGCAGCCGGCCGCAAGCGTAGCGCCGCAAGCCGATCGCCGGCCTTCGTTCATGGCGCGCGGCGCGGCATCGGGCTCGCTGCTCTACGTCTCTGACCTGCGCGATTGGGACGTGCACGTTTACAGTTTCCCCGCGCTCAAGGCGGTCGGTAAAATCACCGGGCTCTATCAGCCGCAAGGCCTCTGCGGCGATAAAGCGGGCGACGTGTGGGTGGTCAACACGCAGAGCAATACGATAGTCGAGTTCGCGCACGGCGGAACCAGCCCGATCGCCACGCTCGCCGATCCGATCGGATTTCCGCTGGGCTGCGCGGTGGATCCCACGACCGGTAATCTCGCCGTCACCGATCTCTACGACGTGAGCGGCGCGGGCGACGTGCTCGTGTTCAAACGCGCGGCCGGAACGCCGTCGGTTTTTGCAAGCGGCAGCATCGAGAATTTTTACTTCACCGGCTATGACGGCAAGGGAAATCTCTACGTCGACGGCATCACGAAAGAGCAGGGGTTCACGCTCGCCGAGCTGCCGAAGTCCGGCAAGGCGCTCTCGCTGCTTTCGGTCAGCGGCGGCACGATCTATTTCCCCGGCACCGTCGCGTGGAGCGGTTCGTCGCTCGTGCTCGGCGATCAGAAGTGCAAGAACAAGGCGGCGTCGTGCCTTTACGAGCTGAGCGTCGCCGGCAAGACCGCAAAGATAACGGGCACGACCCCGCTCGGCGACGCCTGCGACGTGGCCGAGGCGTGGGTGGGGGCGAGCCAGGCTGCCGGCGGCGACTACGAGACCTGCGGCGGCAAGCGCGGCGGGGCGGAGGTATGGAAGTTCCCGGCTGGGGGCAGCCCGACGGACCACGTCACCGGGCTCGGCCAACCCGTCGGCGCAACCGTCTCCACCTGAAGGGATTTCTCCCCTCCGAGGGCGGAATAAGCGAGAGGTAAGTCCTCTACACTACGAACTACAATATGCTAAGGAGACTCCACTCATGCGGCCCGTCCGTTCGACGCTCTATGTAGCGTCAGTTTTCGTTCTGCTTGCCGGCTGCTCGGCCGGAAACGTCGCACCTCCCACGGGGTACGCACCCGCCAGCAACGTCGCGCCGTGGCAGCGTTTCACGATGCGCACGATTCCGCCCAACCCCATGAGCTACGACGTGACGCCGAAGTACGGCGTCTACGCATCGGAGTTCGATGGCCCGGCGCTGCTCGGCTATCACGCGCCGAATCACCGCAACGGGAAGCCGATCTGCAAGGTAAATGCAAGCTACGTCAACGGCTTCAACGTAGACGGCGCAGGCAATCTGGTGGTGCCCAACGGCTATCCTTCCGTCGTCGGCGTCTTTCGTGGGCCCGATATGTGCGGCAAGAGCCTGGGAACGTTAAAGGATCCGTACGGCCAGGCCAGCGATGCCGCGAGCGAAAACGCCGCGACCGGAACGATCGTCGTCGGCAACATCGAAGGCCTCAACAGCGACCTCGACGGCAACATTGCGATCTGCACGCTCCATCGCGGCTGCTGGCGCGATATAAAGAGCCCGCACATCACGTATTATGGCGGCGGCGTCGCGCTTTCAAAGGCCGGCGATTGCTGGATGGCATCGGAGAACAACCCGTCGCTCAGCTCGGCCACGCTGACCTACTTCAAAGGCTGCAAGGGCGGCGGTACGGTCGCGCGCGGCTGGAAGAACGCGTACTACGGCGGCTTGATTCTCGACAAAAAAGGCTTCATGGTTTCGATCGATTATCTGGCTTCCGCGGTCTGGGTTTACAAGGGCTGCAATCCCGTCTGCCACTTAGCTGGCGGGCCGTTCGCGCTGCAAGGCGAGTCGCTCTACGGAAACCTCTCCGGCGACCAACTGGCGATCGGCGACGTGGAGTTCGGCCAGGTTGACGTCTATGAGTACCGCCCGACCAGCATCAAATACGAATACTCGTTCAACCAGGGGATGTCGCCCAGCGAACAGGTCGAGGCAGCCGGCTTTACGCCGTCTACCTGAGCCGGCCGCAATAGTTGACTAATGTCAATTATCTTTGAAAAAAGTTAATCCGTTGTACATTTTTGGGCAGGAGGTCGTCCCCTTGCGTTGGATTTGTCGCAAGCAGCGTCCGCTCGGAATACCGATCGGCGCCTTGCCCTCGTAATTCAACCTAGCTATCGAAGGAGTTCAAACGTGCGTTTTACCCTTCTGTGTGCGAGCACTGCGCTCGCGGCGAGCTTGGTCCTCTCGGCGTGTTCCGGTGGTAGCGGAAGCTCCTCGGCGATCCCGGGCGGCGCGACGGCGATGGGTCATCATGTAGCCCAGATGCATCTCACGACCGTCAGCCCCGATCGTAAGTCGAAGAACCCGTGCCCCAGCTCGAAGTACTACTTCTGCACCGACGTTTCGCCGTCGTCGTCAGGCCCCTACGTTCAGTGGGCCGCCTGCATCAGCAGCAGCAGCTGCCCGCCGACCTATGACCTCGTGGCGCGCAACGCGTTCTTCACAAGTCAGGCAAGACGGTATAAGGCCAAGAAGCTCAGCTCGACCTGGTACCCGAGCCCGGGCAACCCGACCTATGAGTACATCACCGACGTGCAGCTATGGCTCGAGCAATGGCAAAGTCAAAGTAGTCGGCGAGACGTCAGCGCGTGCTACTACTACTACCCGTCGATCTGCAGCTCGACGTTCACCTACGGCGTGATGTTCTCGTAGTTCTGAGTTAGCAAAACTAACTTCAAGAATCACGGGAATATGGAAGAGCCCGGCAGAAATGCCGGGCTCTTTTTTAGTCGTCGCCGAGAATGACGGCAGGTGGGTGCGGCCGTATTTCGAGCTCTCGCCAATATGAAGCCGGCCGGCTTCCCGAGATCTTTTGAAACGCGCGCGGTTTTTGCTGATAGTCCAACGCATCGCCCGCGGGATCGTTCGCGCGCGCATCCGCGTTGGCAAGCGGCGCGAGGCCGAAGTTATCTTCCATGTATCGCAAGACGCTTGCCGTTTCGTACTGCACGTGGGTGACGTAGCCTTGCTTTGCATAGGGCGATACGATGATCAGCGGTACGCGGAAGCCGAGCCCGTCATAATCCTCGTAGACCGGTTTGACCGGATCGAAAAATCCGCCCCAATCATCCCAGAAGATGAAGATCGCCGTCGAATCCCAGAACTTGCTCTGGCCCACGGCATTGACGAGGCTTGCGACCCATGCCGGCCCCTCGGCCGGGTTGGTACCGGGATGATCCGACGTTTCGTAGGTCGGCGTAATCCACGTAATCGCCGCGAGTTTGCCATTGCCGACGTCGGTGAGAAACTGCGCGGAGGGATTGACGACGTCGGCCTTCCAGTCGGGGCTGTCGTAAATCGGTTTATCCGCTTGATACGACGACCAGATGCCGCCGCTTTGCGCGATCGGGCTCGCGTAAAAGCGCCAGCTTAGGCCCGCCGCATCGGCTTCCGAGGCAATCGTCGGATTCTTGAAGCACGGCACGACCGAGGGACCAATCGTGCGCTGCTGCGTGATCGTCGGTACGGTGTTGCCGTGCCTCTGACCGCACCCCCATAAGCCGTTGGGAATGTTGACCGTCGAACTCGCGAATGCGGCGACGATGTATTGATGGGAGACGAAGCTGCCGTCGAGATTCGAAGGAAACATTCGATCGGCGAGCACGTATTGCTGCGCGAGCGTCCAATACGGCTGGATCTGACTCTGCGGTACGTAGGAGTAGGGCGCGTTCGGGGGCGCCTGGCCCAAAATGCCGCCCTGATTCCAACCGTCCATCTTGCAATGGGTTCCCGGTATCGTGCTCTGCCCGTCGCAGTCGATGAAGAACGTGCCGGAGGAATGGCCGAGATCCCACGACGTCGCAAGCGCGCGCGCGCGCACCTTCACTTTCTTGCCGTCGTTGTCGAGACCGTATTTCGCAGTCGTCGCTCCGGGGAATCCGAGAAAGAGGTTATTGAACGACCGGTTCTCCTGCACGATGAATACGACGTGCTTGATCGGGGTGCCGCGCAAGGCGAGCGCGGCGACGCGCGCGTCCGCGCTACCGCCGATGAAGGATGATGATGCGCCACGATCCGCGCACGCCGAAAGAACGCATGCAGCAACGAGAACGGACACGGCTCGGATCGTCATACGTGACTCCAATGGAAGGCGCGGCAGAAGCATCACCTATTCGCTCAGTCGTCGCCGAGCACCGCCGGCGGCGCAGCTCTGGTCGAAGTTTCCCGCCGGTGCCAATACGCAGCCGGCCGTTCCCCGCCGATCTTTTGGAACGCGCGGGGGGATTGCATGAAATCAAAGACCGCTGGATCCCCGGCTGGATCGGCGGCACGCCCGTCGCTCGCGGCCATCGGCGCGAGGCCGAATGCATCTTCGATAAAGCGGAGCACGCTCGCGGTTTCGTAGCGAGTGTGGGTTACCGAGCCTTTTTTTGCATAGGCGGAGACGACGATGAGCGGGATGCGGAAGCCGAGCCCGTCGTAATCCAGATAGGGCGGCTTTACCGGATCGAACCAGCCGCCCCAATCGTCCCAGAGAATGAAGATCGCGGTCGAATCCCAGAACTTGCTCTCGCCGACCGCATTCACCACGGACGCCACCCACGCAGGGCCGTCGCCGGCCGATTCACCGGGATGATCGGATTCGTCGAACGTCGGCGCGATCCAAGTGATCGCGGCGAGTTTACCGTGCCCGACGTCGGTCAGAAACTGTCCGGGCGGATCTACGATATCGTTCTTCCAATCCGGGCCGTCGAAAATTGCCTTGTCGGCCTGGTACGACGACCAGAGCCCGCCGCTGCCGTACACGGAGTCGGCATAGAACCGCCAACTCACGCCTGCCGCGTCGGCTTCCGACGCAATGGTGGGGTTTTCGAAGCACGCGCGAACTTCCGGACCGCGTCCGCGCCGCGGCGTGAGCGTCGGGACGTTATCGCCGGTTCCACCGCCGCAGCCCCAGATCGAAAGCGGGTAATCCACCGCGCGGCTCGAGTAAGCCGCGACGACGTATTGATGCGCGACGAAACTGCCGTCGAGATTCGAGGCGAACGTTTCGTCGCCGAGCACGTACTGCCGCGCGAGTGTCCAATACGGCTCGATCTCGTCGCGCGGCACGTAGGCATAGGCGTAGTTATCGGGATGTCCGAGGCCGGCTTTCTCGCCGTTCCAGCCGTCCATCGCGCAATCGGTTCCACGAAGTTTTCCGCGCCCGTCGCACGCGGCGAAGAACGCCGCCGCCGAGTGCTCGATATCCCACGAGGTGACCAATCCGATCGGCTGCAGTGCGATCTTCTTGCCCGTGCGATCGTAGCCGTAGCGCGCCGTCGTGGCGCCGGGATAGCCCATGAAGAGATCGTTGAACGAGCGATTCTCTTGAACGACGAAAACGACGTGCTTGATGGGTGTCCTTCGATTGCGCGCCTGCGGCGCTCCACTCAGGATGACACTGCGCGGCGCTCCACTCAGGATGACACTCCTTGGCGCCCCGCTATCCTGAGCGAAGCGTCCGATCACAGTGTCATCCTGAGCGAAGCGTCCGATCACCGTGTCATCCTGAGCGAAGCGCCCGACCACCGTGTCATCCTGAGCGAAGCGTCCGGAGGGCGCGTAGTCGAAGGACGAGCACGAAACGAGCGCGCAGCACGCCGCGAGCGCGGCGAAAGACTTAATCGTCACCCAAGATCGTCGGCGGAGCGCTCCATCGAGCGCGCTGCTCGAGTTCGCTCCAATAGGCTGCGGGTTCGTCGCCGGGAATTCGTTCGAACTTGCGCGGCTTTTGGGCGTAGTCGAACGCGTCGGTCGCAGGATCGTTCGCTCGCTCGTCGGCGCGCGCCATCTGCGCCAGTCCGAAGTTGTCTTCGATATAACGCAGCACGCTTGCGGTTTCATATTGCACGTGCGTCACATATGCTTTTTTGGCGTACGGCGAGATCACGATCAGCGGCACGCGAAATCCGAGCCCGTCGTAATCCTCGAAGACCGGCTCAACCGGGTCGTAGAGTCCTCCCCAATCGTCCCACTGCACGAAGATCGCGGTCGAATCCCAGAATTCGCTCTTGCCGATCGTGTCCACGATGCTCGCTACCCACTTCGGGCCTTGGCTCGACGACGTGCCGGGATGATCGGAGGCCGCGAAGGTCGGCGTGATCCACGTGATCGCGGCCAGCTTGCCTTTGCGAACGTCGCGGAGGAACTGGGACGGCGGACTGACCACGTCGGCATCCCAGTCGGGGCCCTCATAGATCGGCTCGTCGGCCTGATACGAGGACCAAAGGCCGCCGTCGCCGACCAAAGCGCCGGCGTAAAACCGCCAACTCAGTTTCGCAGCATCGGCTTCGGCGGCGATTGTGGGAATATCGAAGCACGTAACGATCCGGTGACTGGCTTTGCGTTCTTTGGTGATGGTGGCGACGGTATCGTCGGCGCCCCCCTCGCAGCCCCAGGCGCCGTTGGGGAAATCGAGCGCGTGGTCGGCATACGCCGCAACGATGTATTGATGCGCCGTAAAGCTCCCGTCGAGATTCGACGAGAACATTTCGTCGGCTAGCACGTACTGACGCGCCATCGCCCAATACGGTGCGATTTGACTCTGCGGGACGTAGGAGTACTGAGGGTTCGGCGGGGCTTTCCCGGACGCGCCTTCGCCGCTCCATCCGTCCATCCGGCACTGCGTTCCGGGCAGCGAGCCGGTGCCGTCGCACGCGGCAAAAAACGCTTGCGACGCGTGGCCGAGATCCCAGTTCGTTGCTAGGTCGCGCGCGCGAATCTTGATTTTTTTCCCATCGGCCCCGAGCCCCCACTTGCTGCTCTTCGCCCCCGGGAAATCCATGAAGAGATTGTTAAACGAGCGGTTCTCTTGCACGACGAACACCACGTGTTTAATGGGAGATTCGCCCGTGCTTCGACTCCGGGGCTGCGCCCCCAGGCTCAGCATGACACTTGTGTCACCCTGAGCGGAGGCGCGCAGCGCCGAAGTCGAAGGACCGAAGCCGAAGGACGCGCCCCGCGGCGCGCACCCCGATACAACGCACGCGGCGGCCAGAATCAAGACGGCTCGGATCATCGTTGCGCAACTTTATCCGGCAGGAGACCGAATTCTTTGGCCGCATTCAGCCTGGGCCACCTCGGATGCTTCCCCTTGCATTGCAACCTGGCTAAAAAGGAGTCTAACGTGCGTTCGAGCGTTTTTCTCGCGGGCGCAGTGCTCGCGGCGGGTCTGCTTGCCGCCTGTTCGGGCGGGGGCATGGCCCAAACGGTCCCCGGCTCCCAAGGAGCGGTTCCGACGAGCAGGCATCTTCACGGCGCGCACGCCGTCGCTATGGTTCCGACCGTACGAGACCGGTGCCCTACCTCCAAGTTCAGCTTTTGCGTAACGATCTCGCCTTCGAACTCCGGACCCTACTGGCGTTGGTGCGGCAATGCGAGCTGCTCGGGTTCGGGTTACGATATGCGTCGCGAACGACACGATCGCGATGACGCGCAGCGGCAAGAACATGGATCGGCAGTTACCGTCCTCATGGGCGCCCGCCCCGGGTAACCCTACCGACAATTACATCACCGAGCACAAGTCATTTACTGCGGGCCTCAATCCGAAGTTTACCGAAACGTCGACGGCCTGTTACTACGACACTCCGAGCGACTGCTATACGGTCGTAGTAGGGCTCATTCCCGGAAACTAACGGCTCGCCTAATCGTCGCCCATCATGCTCGCCGGTTTCATCGCCGGCGAGTTTTCCATCCGGCGCCAATACGCCGGCGATTTACCGCCGCCGATCTTCTTGAACTTGCGGGGCGTCTGCGTGAAATCGAAGATGGCGGGATCGTTGCCCGGATCGCTCGCGCGCGTGTCGCTTGCGGCCATCGGCGCGAGGTTGAAGGTGTCTTCCATGAAGCGCAGCACGCTCGCGGTTTCGTATTGCGTGTGCGTCACCGAGCCTTTCTTCGCGTACGGCGAGATCACGATCATCGGAACGCGGAAACCTAAACCGTCGTAATCCGCGTAGACCGGCGCTACGGGATCGAACCATCCGCCCCAATCGTCCCAGAGCACGAAGATCGCGGTCGATTTCCAGAACTTACTTTTGCCGACCGCGTTGACGAGGCTCGCAACCCATGCCGGGCCGCCGCTCGATTGCAGTCCGGAGTGATCGGAGTTGGCATAGGTTGGCGTGATCCAGGTAACGTTCGACAGCGTTCCGTTGCCGACGTCCGTGATGAACTGCGAACCCGGGCTGATGACGTTGCCGGTCCAATCGGGGCCGTTATAGATGGCCTTGTCGGCCTGATACGACGACCAGATGCCGCCCTCGTCGTAAATGCCTTCGGCGTAGAACCGCCAACTCACGCCGGCGGCGTCGGCTTCGCCGGCGAGCGTCGTGAAGTTAAAGCACGTAACGATCCGCTTGCCGATCGCGCGCTGCGCCGTAAGCGTCGTGGTGGTGTCGCTTTTGCCGCCTTCGCATCCCCACGGTCCGTCCGGCCCGTTCACCGTTTTCGCCGCGTACGCGGCGACGATGTATTGGTGCGCGACGAAGCTCGCGTCGAGGTTCGAAGCGAAGGTTTGGTCGGCGAGAACGTACTGTTTTGCCATCGACCAATACGGCTTGATCTCGCTGCGCGGCACGTAGCCATATTGATAGTTCTTCGGCGCATGCAGCGTCGTCTGCTCGCCGTTCCAGCCGTCCATCTTGCACTGCGTGCCGGGAAGGCTGCCGGTGCCGTCGCAGGCGGTGAAGAAGGCGGTGGACGAGTGATCGATGTCCCATTGCGACGAAAGATCTTGGGGCTGCAGCGCGATCTTGTCGCCGTAGGTGTCGTAGCCGTAGTTTTGCGTCGTCGCGCCGGGATAGCCCATGAAGAGGTTGTTGAACGAGCGGTTCTCCTGCACGATGAAGACGACGTGCTGGATTGGACTCTTGCTCGTGCTTCGTCCTTCGACTACACGCCCTGCGGGCGTTTCGCTCAGGATGGCGCTGCTCTGGCCGCATGCCGCGAGCGCAAGCAGTGCAACGAGCGCCGCGAGGGGCTTAATCGTCACCGATCATGCCCGGGGGCTTGCCGCGCGTCGTCGTTTGCTGTTCGAGCTTCAGCCAATACGAGGTGGGTTTTCCACCCTTGAACTTCTTGAACGTTCGCGGTTGCTGCGAGAAGTCGAAGACGGCGGGGTCGTCGGCGGGATCGCTCGCGCGCGCGTCGGCCTTTGCCATCTGCGGAAGGTCGAAGGTATCTTCCATGAAGCGCAGCACGCTCGCCGTTTCGTATTGGGTGTGCGTCACCGAACCTTGCTTTGCGTACGGCGAAACCACGATGAGAGGCACGCGGAAGCCGTAGCCGTCGTAATCAACGTACGGCGGCGGAACCGGATCGAACCATCCGCCCCAATCGTCCCACAGAATGAAGACTGCCGTCGAACTCCAATACTTGCTCTTGCCGATCGCATTGACGACGCTCGCCACCCAGGCGGGGCCCTTCGTCGCGCTCAAGCCCGGCGTGATCGGAGGTAACGTACGTGGGCGTGATCCACGTGACGTTCGCCAGGGTTCCCGCCGCGACGTCGGTGAGGAACTGCGCGGGCGGGCTGATCACATCGGCGCCCCAGTCGGCGCCGTAATAGACGGTTTTATTGGCTTGATAGGCCGACCACAATCCTCCGTCGCCGTAGAGACTGCCGGCGTAGAACCGCCAGGTCACGTCTTTCTTATCGGCATTGATGCCGAGGCTCGGAATGTCGAAGCAGACGCGGATGTACGAGCCGTAGACGCGCTCGTTGGTGAGCGTTGGGGTCGTGTCGGCCTTGCCCCCTTCGCATCCCCAATTATCGAGGCAGCAGTCCACGGCGCGGTCGGCGTAGGCCGAGATTGCGTACTGATGCGCGCTGAAGCTTCCGTCGAGATTCGATGCAAAGGTGTTGTCGGCCAGCACGTACTGGCCGGCGATCTTCCAATACGGATCGATCTCTTTGCGCGGCACGTAGGCGTAGGCGAAGTTGGGCGGATGGCCGAGACCGGCTTGCTCGTTGTTCCACCCCTCGTTCGTGCAGTTGGTGCCCGGAAGGCTTCCGGTTCCGTCGCAATCCTCGACGAACGATTGTGAGTTGTGCGCGATATCCCAGCCGGTCGACAGATCGATCGGCTGCAGCGAAATCTTGTCGCCTTGCTGATCGTATCCGTAGTTTTGCGTCGTCGCCCCGGGATACCCCATGAAGAGATTGTTGAACGAGCGATTCTCTTGAATGATGAAGACGACGTGCTGAATGGGAGAGGCCGTCGCGCGTCTCGCCGCGCGGCTGGAAACAGGGAGCGAGTTATTGGCGGGGTTGCTACTCGAACAAGCGGCGACGGTGACTGCGAGCGCAATCACCATCGCCTTTTTCACGATCGTTGCCAGGTGCGTGCTAGAAGGCGCCGATGCCGTTCGGCGTTCCCCATCCGGTCGGGCCCGAGTAGTTGCCGAACTGACCGGTGCCCGCGACGCAGAGATAGGTCCCCGCGTACTGTGACGGGCAGTGCATCACTTGACCGCTGCTGATGTAGTTCAGATCGTTCTGCTTCTTGCCTTTCAGCGTCCAGAAGATCTTGCCGCCGTCGGTCTTGAGCACTTTGCTTGCATTCCCGGCTAGTCCGAAGACGCCGGCGATGAGCGGCGAGGAGACGCTCGTGCCGCCGATGGTTATCCAACCGCCATAGCCGTATGAGTCGTATTCGGAGACGCCGTCGGCAACCGCCGCCACGTCGTTTTCCGTACGGTTCGAACACGTCGGATCGGTTTGCCACGAGGGTTTGCTCTCGACGGAGCAGCCGCCGCCGCTATCCGGCCACACGTGCTCGCTATACTGCGAGCTGCTGTTCTTGGAAAGCAGCGTTCCGCCGACCGAGACCACGGTCGGGAAATCGGCGGGATCTTGCGTGCCGTAGCCGCTGTCGCCGGCACTCGCCATATAGGCGACGCCGGGCGTATTGAAGCTTGACTTCGACGGATTACCGCCGCCGCCGCCCCAACTATTGGTGATCACGTGTGCGCCGAGCTTTACGGCTTCGCGTTCCGCAGCGTAGAGATTCTTGCTGCTGTTCGTCTTGGCTTCGATCAGATAGATCGTGCAGTTCGGGCAGGTTGCCGAAACCATTTCGCACGTCGAGATCGATCTCGACGCCCCAGCCCACGTTTCCTTTGGGATAGCCGCTGGCCTTGCCCTCTTGATTGTATTTCGTGAAGGTGCCCGTCGGCAGTCCGTACTCCGTACGGTACGTCGCCATATCGGACGCGACGTTCGGATTATCGAATGCGTCTACGATCGCGACGATCTGGCCCGTGCCCTTGGTCGAGGACGGCAGATTGTATCGCTTCTGGAAATCCGGCGGTCCCCAGCCGGGAACCGCATGACTGATGCCACTGCTTTCGATCAATGCGTCGCACTGCATCAAGCCGCCGACGCGGCTGCCGGGACAGGCGCGAACGGCCGAATGGGTCGCTTGCCACTGAGGAATAGTGCGGCCTGAATCGGCCGAGGTGTTACCGGCGGAAGGAACGCTCGGCGTGCCGCCGGCGTTACAAGCCGCCATCGCGAGTGCCAGCAGAAGCGGCGTCGCGAGCTTGTAGGACATGTTCACAAATGCTCCTTTTGTAAAGGACTCCGGGGTTGCGATGGGTTCCAGGTTCGAGGGCTAATAACCTGGACGTGATTGGTCCACCACGCACGCTTGCGGCATGCCTTATCGCGCTGGCTCTTGCCGCCTGTGCGGGCGAGCCGCGCAACCTGCCGGCCGCGGCCGGCGAACCGCTCGCCGAAGCCAAAAGCGGGGACTTGCTCTACGCTTCCACGATCCAAGGGCGCGTCTTTGCGTTCGCCTATCCGACCGGCGGGATCGCGAGCACGTTTCAGATTCAATCCGCCGCCGACGTGTGGGGCGCGTGTGCCGATGGCTCCGGCAACGTCTACTTCACGATCGAGGAGAGCGCGACGTCGTCGCGCATCGACGAATACGCGCACGGCGGTACCACACCGATTGCGTCGTTGCGTGACGACGGTTACGTTGCGGCCGATTGCGCGAGCGATCCTTCGAGCGGCGATCTCGCGGTAACGAGCTACGATGCGACGAGCGCTACGAGCAACGTGGCGATTTATCGCAAGGCGCGCGGCAAGCCGGCCCGCTTTTCGGCGGCAGGGCTCACGGCGCAGTACTGCGCCTACGACAGCCAAGGAAACTTGTTCGTGGACGGCAACGGTAAACGCCAAGTCGCGGAGTTGCCCAAAGGCGCGGGCAAGTTTCGCACCATTACGTTGAGTGCGGCGCTCGTGCGTCCCGCCGGCGTCCAGTGGGACGGTGCCAACCTTGCGATTGAGGACAGCGGCTTTCATCGTAAAGATGCTTCGATCGACCGCGTGCATATTGCCGGTGCGCGCGGCACCATCGTCGGAATCACGCATCTGCGCGGTCTCGCGAATCGCGGCGCTACTTTTTGGATCGCCGGCGGCGACGTCGTGACCAGCGGCGGTCAGCAAGGCAATCGCATCGGGCGATGGAGTTATCCGGCCGGCGGCAGAGTGCTCAAGCTCTTTAGAGGCGAGAAAATCCGCGGCCAGTCACTCTACGGCGTCGCAATCAGCATCTAAGCGTTCCGCTGAGCGGATCGAATAAACCGCCGTGTCATCCTGAGCGGAGCGGCCGCAGGCCGCGCAGTCGAAGGACGCGACCTACCGTGTCATCCCCTTCGAGCGGAGCGGCCGCAGGCCGCGCAGTCGAAGGACGCGACCTAACGTGTCATCCTGAGCCCTTCGACTTCGCTCAGGGCAGGCTTCGCGGCCGCAGGCCGCGCAGTCGAAGGACCGGTGCCTAGATGCACACCCTCTGCGGCGCAGTAGCGTTTCATGAAGCGCTATTTTGTTTACATGGTGCGCTGTTCGGACGGGTCGTTCTACGTCGGCATCACGAACAATATCGAATACCGCCTCGGCCAGCACAACTTCGGCCACGATCCCGAAAGTTATACGTTCACGCGCCGCCCGGTCGAGTTAGTCTACTTGTCGGAGTTCGGCGATGTTATCGATGCCATCCAGTGGGAGAAGCATCTCAAAGGCTGGTCGCGCGCTAAGAAGACTGCGCTGATCGCGAACGACTGGCACCGTATTCATCTCTTGTCATGCGGTAAAGCAAAGTGAGGAGGTCCTTCGACTGCGGCGCTTCGCGCTTCGCTCAGGATGACACCGTTGGGGCGCTTCGCGCCTTCGCTCAGGATGACACGTTGGATCGC
Source organism: Vulcanimicrobiota bacterium (assembly GCA_963699435.1). Lineage (GTDB taxonomy): Bacteria > Vulcanimicrobiota > Vulcanimicrobiia > Vulcanimicrobiales > Vulcanimicrobiaceae > Cybelea. The sequence goes on along the minus strand of CAVOTV010000005.1, from coordinate 306,414 downwards.
GTCCTTCGACTGCGGCGCTTCTGCGCCTTCGCTCAGGATGACACGTTGGATCGCGTCCTTCGACTGCGGCGCTTCGCGCCTTCGCTCAGGATGACACAGCTTTGACGCTTCGCTCAGGATGACTTGGCGCAAAAAGAAGCGAGGCGGCGCAGTCGCGCCGCCTCGCAGTTGCTTACGGATCCTAAGCGATTAGTACGCCTTGGTTCCGTGCGGGGTTCCCCAACCAGTCGGACCAGCATAGGTTCCGAACTGACCGGTGCCGGCCTCGCAGAGGTACTCACCGCTGCAAGAACCGTCGCTGCCGGTGGTGATGTCGTTGAAGTCCTTCTTTTTCTTCTTCTTCTTGAGCTTCCAGAAGCCCTCACCAGCGTTGAGCTTGGAGGCATTGCCCGCAAGCGCGATCACGCCGGCCGTCATCGGCGAGGCTACGCTCGTGCCGCCGACGGTGAACCAGCCGCTGTAACCGTAGGTGTCGTACTCGGCGACATCCCACGCGACTGCCGAAACGTCGGAGTCGGTGCGGTAGGTGCAATCCGGATCCTTTTGCCACGAAGGCTTGGTCACGCCGGACGAACCGCCGTTGGAGGAGCAGCCGCCGCCGGCGCCATCCCAGACGGCTTCGCTATACTTCGAGCCGCTCTTCGAAAGAACGGTACCCCCTACGGAGACAACGCCCGCGAGCGATTCCGGGTTACCGTTGTTGTTGTATCCGGCATCGCCCGAGGCCGCCAAGAACGTGACGCCCTTGGACGAGAAGGCCGACGGATCGACGCAGGAGTTCGAGTCATAGCAGATCCAGCTGTTGCTGACGATGTGCGCGCCGAGCTTCACAGCTTCTTCGTTGGCAGCATCGAGATCGCTGCTGCTGGAGCTGTTCGCTTCGATGAGATCGATCGTGCACTTCGGGCACACGGCGGAAACCATGTCGACGTCGAGGTCGATCTCAACGCCCCAGCCTACGCTGCCCGACGGGTAGCCGCTGGTCTGTCCTTCTTGGTTGTACTTGGTGAAGTTGGCCGTTCCGAGACCGAACTCGGTGCGATACTCCGCGAGATCGGAGGCAACGTTCGGGTTGTCGTACGCATCAACGATCGCGACGACTTGGCCCGAGCCCTTCGTCGACGACGGAAGCGCGTAACGCGTCTGGAAATCGGTCGGCGCCCAGCCTGCGACGGTCGGGCTGATTCCGCTCTTGGATTCGATGAGCGCCAAGCACGTGGGAATGCCGGTGACTTGCGGACATGCCGGTTGAGCGAGGCCTCTCGCCATCCACTGCGGCATCCGCGACGTCGGAATCATGTGGCTCATGGGGACTTGCGAAGTTGTGGAACCGGGCGCTCCCGGAACCGCGGAACCGCTCGAACTACATGCAGCAATTGCCAGTGCTGCAACGAGCGGAACCATGAGTTTAATGGGTCCGTTCACTCATTGCTCCTTTTAGTGGTGATCTGGGGATTGGGAAGGTTAGGTTTCCATGAGAGGGCTCCTCCCCAGGCAGAGGGGGCCGGCCGCCGGCGGGGTATTAGCAGCAAAGCCTGTGAGCCTGCGGTTCTTCGCCACACTGCCGCTCGCGGCGCTCGTCTTGAGCGGCTGTTCGCTCAGTACCCGCGCGCCGCTGCCTCCGCTCGGGGAGGATGCCATGCAAGCGCTCTCTCGCACCGGTGCGGGCAAGATCACGCACGTCGTCTACGTCGTGCAAGAGAACCGCAGCTTCAACGATCTCTTTCAAGGCTATCCCGGCGCGTATACCGTGCCGTCGGGCAAGAACTCGCACGGAAAGACGATCGCGCTCGAACCGGTCAGCCTGAAGTATAAATACGACATCGACCATTCGGCGCGCGCGATGTTCGCTGCGTGCAACGGCACCGGTAAACTGCCGGGCACACACTGCCGCATGAACGGGTTTGATAAGGAGGTGCTTTACGACGCACCGCCCGACGGACAGTACGCCTACGTGCCGCATAAGGAGTCAGCGCCGTACTTCGCGATGGCGCACGAGTGGGCGCTCGCAGATCACATGTTTCAGTCACAGGTCGACGAGAGCTTCGAAGGCCACCAATATGTGATCGCCGCGCAGGATCACGCCAGCGTCAATCTTCCGAACGGACCGTGGGGGTGCGAGCCGGGCCCAAGCGACACGGTCAACACGCTCACCAAAGACCGCGCGTACGGTCAGCCGCAGCTTCCGTGCTTCGACTATCAAACGCTCGGCGACGAGCTCGATGCGGCCGGCCTCTCGTGGCGCTTTTATTCCAGCCGATACGGCAGCCATCAAGGCGACTCGGCGGTGTGGTCGGCGTATCAAGCCGTCAAGCACATCTACGAGGGGCCGGATTGGAAAAACGACGTCATCACGCCGCAGAAGCGTTTTCTCCAAGACGTACCTGCGGGCAAGCTCGCGGCCTTCACGTGGATCACGCCGATCTGTCCGAACTCCGATCACGTGAATTGCGGCGGCGGGTTCGGCCCGTCGTGGGTGGCCTCGATCGTCAATGCGATCGGTGAAAGCAAGTTCTGGGACTCAACGGCGATCTTCGTGCAGTGGGACGATTGGGGCGGCCTCTACGACCCGGTGGCTCCGCCGTATGAGGATTACGATGGGCTTGGATTCCGCGTGCCGCTGCTCGTGATCTCGCCGTATGCCAAGAAGAACTATGTTTCGCACGTGCAGTATGAAACCGCAAGCGTGCTGCGCTTTGCCGAGGATCTCTTCGGCCTCGGACAACTCGCCGCAGCCGATAAGCGCGCTGCATCGCCGGCCGGCGATTGCTTCGATTTTACGCGCAAGCCGCGCGCGTTCGTGCCGATCCACGCGCCGAAAGATGCAAACTTCTTCCTGCGCGAACAGCCCGCCGATTTTCGCATTCCCGACGACCAGTAGAAAAAGCAAGAGGCGGCGCCTGAGCGCCGCCTCTACCGTTTGCTCTAGCGAAGAACTAGAACGCTTTTACGCCGTTGGGGGTTCCCCAGCCGGTCGGGCCGTCGTAGCCGACGCCGGCGGTGCAGAGGTAGGTACCGCCGCACGAGCCGTTGCTGCCCGAGGTGATATCGTGAAGCTCCTTGGCATACTTCTTTTTCTTGAGCGTCCAGAAGCCCTTAGCGGCATCGAGTTTCGATGCGTTGCCCGCGAGGCCGAAGACGCCGCCCATCATCGGTGACGACACGCTCGTGCCGCCGATGGTGATCCAGCCGCTGTACTCGTACGAATCGTATTCGGCCACGCCGAAGGCGACCGCCGAGATGTCGTTCATCGTGCGCGACGTGCAGCCGCTGTCGTGCTGCCACGAGGGCTTGGTTATTCCGTTCGCGCAACCCGAGCCGGTTCCCGACCAAACGCGTTCCGCGTAGGTTGGCGGCGAGCCGCTCTTGGTGAGCGTGGTTCCACCGACCGAGACGACGCTGCCGAGCGCCGCCGGCTCCTGCGTTCCGTAGCCGCCGTCACCCGCCGACGCGAGATAGACGACGCCGGGGGTATCGAAATACGACGAGTCGACGGAGCCGCCACCCCAGCTGTTGCTGACGATGTGTGCGCCGAGCGTTACCGCTTCGGCTTCGGCGGTATCGAGATCGTTGGTTCCGTTGCTGTTCGCTTCGATCAGATAAATCGTACACTTCGGACAGACGGCGGAGACCATTTCGATGTCGAGATCTTCCTCGAGGGCCCAGCCCTTGTTGGGGCTGGGATAGTTGCTGGTCTGCCCGGTCTGGTTATATTTGGTGAAGTTGGCCGTTCCGAGGCCGAACTCGGTGCGGTACGTCGCAATATCCGACGCGGCGTTCGGATTGTCGTACGCGTCAACGATCGCGACGATTTGATTCGCGCCCTTGGTCGATGACGGGAGGTTGTAGCGCGCTTGGAAATCCGCCGGCTGCCATCCGGCAACGTCGGGCGATATCTTGCCGCCGTTAATCAGCAGCGCGTCGCACTGGGCGTATCCGAGCCGAGTGTCTTCGCAAACTCGCTTCGCTTTGCCGGTTGCTTGCCAATCCGGAATCGAGTGGCTCTGAGAGGTCTGTACGGGTGCGCCGGGTACGCTCGACGTGCCGCCGGCATTACATGCCGCGACCGCAAGCACCGCAACCAGCGGCACCACAAGTTTGATGGATCCGTTCACAAAAGCTCCTTACTCGTGTGGGCCTGATATGGGGGTTGGTTCAGTTACGTCTGGTTGAACTGCCTACCTGCCCCGGCCCCCAGTTAAGGAACGTACGAGAAGCCCGAAAGTTCCCGAGAGGGGCCTAGCCCGAGCCTCGCGCATTTTCAAGCCATAGTGAAGCTGCTTCGTAGCGCCGCGGTGGTATCGGCCGCCCTTTTTGCTTTGGCGGCCTGTTCGGGCACCGTCGGCACGCCGTTGCCGTATCGCAGCGACGCGATGATGCATACGGTGCTCGCGACGGGCGCGGGCAAGATCTCGCACGTCGTGTACATCGTGCAAGAGAACCGCAGCTTCAACGATATGTTCGAGGGTTACCCCGGTGCCGACACGGTAACCTCCGGCAAGGACTCGTACGGTAACGACGTGGCGCTGCAGCCGATCTCGCTCAAGGTAGTTTACGAGATCGATCACTCGGCCGATGGAATGTTCTCAGCGTGCCATGGCCGCGGAAAGCTCCCCGGAACCGACTGCCGCATGGACGGCTTCAATCGCGAACATCTCTACGGCGGTCCGGAGCTCGGGCAGTATGGCTACGTGCCGCACGTCGAGAGCAAGCCGTACTGGGATATGGCGCATGAGTTCGTTCTGGCCGACCGGATGTTCGCGTCGCAGCTCGACGAGAGCTTCGTCGCGCATCAATACATCATCGCGGCGCAGGCGAAGGAAAGCGTCGACGTGCCCGACTCGTACTGGGGCTGTTACGGCGGGCCGGCCGATTCCGTGCCGACGCTCACCAAACAGCGAACCTACGGCAACTCGCAGGTGCCGTGCTTCAATTATCGGACGCTGGGCGACGAGCTCGACGCCGCGAAACTCCCGTGGCGCTTCTACACGTCGAAGTTCACGATCCCGTACGGCGGGTTCTGGTCGTCCTACCAAGCGGTCAAGCACATTTATCACGGACCCGATTGGAAGAACGTGATCTGGCCGCAAAAAAAGTTTCTCTCCGACGTCAAGGCGGGGAAGCTCGCAAGCTTCACGTGGATCACACCGACCTGCGAAAACTCCGATCACATCGCCTGTGGCGGCGGGTTCGGTCCGTCGTGGGTCGCTTCGGTCGTGAACGCGGTCGGCGAAAGCAAGTTTTGGGACTCGACGGCAATCTTCGTGCAGTGGGACGATTGGGGCGGCATGTACGATCCCGTTCCGCCGCCGTTCAAAGATTATGACGGGCTCGGTTTTCGCGTCGGTCTAATCGCCATCGGTCCGTACGCGAAGAAGAACTACGTATCGCACGTGCAGTATGAGACGGCGAGCGTACTGCGCTTTGCCGAGGATCTCTTCGGGCTCAACCAGCTCTCCGCATCCGATAAGCGCGCCGTCTCGCCGGCCAACGACTGCTTCGATTTCACCAAGCCGCCGCGTAAGTTCGTGCCGATCAAGGCGCCGAAGGACGCAGCGTTCTTCTTGCGCCAGCCCGTCGACCCGCGAATTCCGGACGCGCAATGAACGGCCGGGCTGCGCTAGGATTCGTTCTCGCGCTCGCCGGCTGTACGACGGTCCAGCAGACGCTGCCGTATATGCGCGACGCAACGGCGCAGCGCGCGCTCGACGGGACGGGGGCGGGGAAGATCGCACACGTCGTCTTTATCGTTCAGGAGAACCGCAGCTTCGACAACTTGTTTCGCGGTTATCCCGGAGCGAATACGGTCGACGCCGGAAAGGACTCGATCGGTAAGAGGATTCGCCTGCGCCCGGTAAAGCTTTCGCTGCAGTTTCAGGTCGCGCACGATGCGACCGCCATGTTCGTGGCGTGCGATGGACGGCAAATTTTCCGGGAACCGATTGCCGGATGGACGGATTCGATAAAGAGGCCTCATATGGAGGACCCAAAAACGACCAATATAACTACGTCCCGCAATCCGACGCGCAGCCGTATTGGGACATGGCCCATGAGTGGGTCGTCGGCGATAATACGTTTCAATCGCAGCTGGACGAGAGTTTCGTAGCCCACCAGTATGTGATCGCGGCGCAGGCGGCGTCGAGCGTGAATCTGCCGTTTACCAACTGGGGTTGCGGCGGCGGCAAGATCGATGTCGTCAACACGATCACGCGCAACCGCATGATCTTCGGGCATTACATCCATCCGTGCTACGACTACGCGACGCTCGGCGACGAGCTCGACAAGGCGAAGCTCTCGTGGCGCTTCTATGCCAGTCGCTACGGCAGCGCCTCCGACGACGACGGCGCGGTCTGGTCGAGTTATCAAGCCGTGCGCCACATTCGCTACGGTCCCGATTGGAAGAAGGACGTCATCTCGCCGAACTGGCGCTTCATCACCGACGTTCGGGCTGGTACGCTCGCAAACTTCACGTGGATTACGCCCGTCTGCGACGACTCCGATCACAGCAACTGCGGCGGCGGCTATGGGCCGTCGTGGGTGGCGGCGCTGGTCAACACCGTCGGCAAGAGCAAGTTCTGGAACTCGACCGCCATCTTCGTGATTTGGGACGATTGGGGCGGCATGTACGATCACGTCCCTCCGCCTTACGAGGATTACGATGGCCTCGGATTCCGAGTTCCGCTGCTCGTGATCTCGCCATACGCCAAAAAAGATCACGTCTCGCACGTGCAATACGAAACGGCGAGCGTGCTGCGGTTTGCCGAAGATCTTTTCGGTTTGGGTCAGTTAGCCGCGGCCGACCAGCGTGCCGCCAGCCCTGCTAAAGATTGCTTCGACTTCAATCAAAGGCCGCGCCCGTTCGTGAAAATAGCCGCGCCCGAACCGCCGAGTTTCTTCATGCACAACGGCGGCGAATACCGGGTGCCCGATTATGAGTAATCGGACGATCGCCGCCGTGCTTTGCGCGATGCTCGCCGGTTGCTCGTCTGCGCTCGGTCCTTCGACTTCGGCGCTGCGCGCCTTCGCTCAGGATGACAACGTGCGTGGCGACGCCGTAGGGATGCTTCCATACATGCGGAGTGAAACGATGCTGCAGCGTCTCGGGCAAACGGGAGCCGGGAAGATCAAGCACGTCGTCTATATCGTGCAGGAGAACCGAAGCTTCGACAACTTGTTCCAGGGCTATCCGGGCGCCGATACCGTTTCGAGCGGCAAGATCTCGACCGGCAGGACGATTAAGTTGCAGCCGGATTCGCTGGCCGACAAATACGTCATCGACCATTCGCTCGTGGGCATGATCTCGGCGTGCGACGGCACCGGTTCGCTGCCGGGAACCGATTGCCGGATGGACGGCTTCAATCATGAGTACACGGAGGGCGGCCCGAAGAAGATCGCTTACCCGGAGTATGTCTACGTACCGCACTCGGAGTCGAAGCCGTATTTCGACATGGCGCACGAGTGGGTGCTGGCCGATCGGATGTTTCAATCCCAGCTCGATGAAAGCTTCGTCGCACACCAATACATCATCGCCGCGCAGGCGAAATCGGCGGTCAATCTACCGAACCTCAAATGGGGTTGCGAGGACGGCGGTACCAGTCATTTCGTCTCAACGATCTCGATGAAGCGCACGACGGGACCGCCGATCTCGCCGTGCTTTAACTACACGACGCTCGGCGACGAGCTTGATCGCGCGCACTTATCTTGGCGTTTCTACGCAAGCACCTACGGCGACAACTTCGCCGGCGGCGAATGGTCGGGGTATCAGGCGGTCCGGCACATCCGCCATGGGCCCGACTGGAGCAATATCATCACGCCGAACTGGCAGTTCATTCTCGACGTCCGCGCCGGCAAGCTCGCAAACTTCACGTGGATCACTCCGGTCTGCAGCGATTCCGACCATGGCAACTGCGGCGGCGGCTACGGCCCCTCATGGGTCTCCGCGCTCGTCAATACGGTCGGCAAGAGCAAGTTCTGGGATTCGACCGCGATCTTCGTACAGTGGGACGACTGGGGAGGAACCTACGACCACGTGCCTCCCCCGTACGAAGACTACGACGGTCTCGGCTTTCGGGTGCCGCTGCTCGTCATTTCTCCGTATGCCAAGCGGAACTACGTCTCGCACGTGCAGTACGAGACGGCCAGCGTTCTGCGATTCGCCGAAGACCTCTGGGGCCTCGACCACTTGGCGGCCGCCGATCGGCGAGCCACTTCTCCGGCGGCCGATTGCTTTGATTTTTCACAGAACCCCCGGGCGTTCGCGAAGATTAAGGCACCGCACGGGCCGAAGTTCTTCATGCAACAACCCCGAGAATATGAGGCCCCCGACTATGAATAAACGCTTCGCCCTCGCCGCGACCGTGCTCGCTCTGGCGGCCTGCTCGTCCGCATCGCCGCAAGCCGGCGGCGGCGCGCTTCTGCCGAACCTGCGAGCAGCCTCGGTGCTTCACGCGCTTGGCGAAACGGGCGCCGGCAAAATCACGCACGTGGTCTATATCGTTCAAGAGAACCGCAGCTTCGATAACGTCTTTCACGGCTACCCTGGTGCGGATACGGTCTCGAGCGGAACGATCTCCACGGGAGAGACGGTGCCGCTTCAGCCGGTGAGCCTGGCCACGCAATACTCGATCGATCACTCGGCCCGCGGAATGTTCACTGCCTGCGACGGGACAGGGTCACTTCCCGGAACGGACTGCCGCATGGATGCGTTCGATAAGGAGATGACCTTCGACGCTCCCAAAAACCTGCAATATCCGCAATACGTCTACATCCCGCACAAGGAGACGAAGCCGTATTTCGATATGGCGCACGAAGGTGTGCTGGCAGACCGGATGTTTCAGTCGCAAGTCGACGAGAGCTTCGTGGGGCATCAATACATCATCGCGGCACAGGCCGGCTCCGCGGTCGATCTTCCCGCGACGAACTGGGGCTGCGGAGGTGGGAAGGAAAACGTAGTAGCAACCCTCACGACGCAGCGCGAATACGGCCCGACCATCTCGCCGTGTTTCGATTATCAGACGCTCGGGGACGAGCTCGACGGTGCGAAGCTCTCGTGGCGCTTTTATGCCGCCGGCTACGGTTCGCGTCAAGATGGCTATACGTGGTCGTCCTATCAGGCCATCAAGCACATCTTCAAGGGACCCGATTGGAAGGCCGATGTGGTCTCGCCGAACTGGAAGTTTATCACCGACGTGCGCGCCGGCAACCTCTCGAACTTCACGTGGATCACGCCGCTATGCCACTGGTCGGATCACGTGAACTGCGGCGGCGGTGACGGTCCGTCGTGGGTCGCGGCATTGGTCAATGCAGTAGGGAAGAGCAAGTTTTGGGATTCGACCGTAATCTTCGTGCAGTGGGACGATTGGGGCGGCACTTACGATCACGTCCCGCCGCCGTTTGAAGATTACGATGGTCTGGGCTTTCGCGTTCCGCTGATTATGCTATCGCCCTATGCAAAGGAAGGCAAGGTCACGCACGTACAGTACGAAACGGCCAGCGTGCTGCGGTTCGCCGAGGACCTCTATGGCCTCGGTCAGTTGGCTGCGGCGGACCGACGCGCCAACTCTCCGGCAAAGGATTGCTTCGATTTCTCGCAGTCGCCGCGCGCGTTCGTGAAGATCAAAGCGCCGCTGGGGCCAAAGTTCTTCATGCAAGAAGACCGCGAGTACCAGGCACCCGACTATGAATAGTCGGCGTTTCGCATTGGCCGGTGCGTTGTTGCTGGCCGGATGTTCGTCCTCCCCCGTTGGTGCGCTTCCATACATGCGCGGCGAAGCCGCGCTGCAGAGGCTCAACACGACCGGTGCGGGGAAGATCTCGCACGTCGTCTTCATCGTCCAGGAAAACCGCAGCTTCGACAACATGTTCCAGGGTTACCCCGGTGCGGATACCGTTTCGAAGGGAAAGAACTCGAAGGGCGAGACCGTTCAACTACAGCCCCAGAGCCTCGGCTACGAGCTGTCAATCGATCACTCGGCACAGGCAATGTTCGAAGCCTGCAACGGCACCGGCAAACTCCCCGGCACCGATTGCCGTATGGATGGGTTCGACCTTGAGAAAGCGTGGCCGCCGTTCCAACAGAATCCGCAATACGTCTACGTGCCCCAGTCCGAAAGCGCACCTTACTTTGCCATGGCGCACGAGGGGGTGCTCGCCGATAAGACGTTTGCATCGCAACTCGACGAGAGTTTCGTGGCGCATCAGTACATCATCGCCGCGCAGGCGGACTGGGCGGTCGACCTTCCGGTGACGACGTGGGGTTGCGGTGCGTCGAAGGTCGATACGATTCCGACGATCACGAAGGATCGTAATCCGAACGGCCCCGCCATGAAGCCATGCTTCGATTACGAAACGCTTGGCGACGAGTTTGACAAGGCCAAGCTCAGTTGGCGGTTTTATGCCAGTCCATTCGGTAAGGACGCTACTAGCCCGGGCGCCGAGTGGTCGGCCTATCGCGCCGTGCGCCATATCCGATACGGCCCCGATTGGACCAAAGACGTGATCTCGCCGAACTGGAAGTTCATCACCGACGTTCGTGCCGGGCAGCTCGCAAGCTTCACATGGATCACGCCGCACTGCCGCGACTCCGATCACACCAACTGCGGCGGCGGATTCGGCCCGTCGTGGGTTTCGGCGCTCGTGAACGCGGTGGGCCAGAGCAAGTTCTGGGATTCGACCGCGATCTTCGTGATTTGGGACGACTGGGGCGGCCTCTACGATCACGTGCCCCCGCCCTATCTCGGGCGTGACAGTCTGGGCTTTCGCGTTCCGCTCGTCGTGATATCGCCATTCGCAAAGCGCGGGCACGTTTCGCACGTGCAATACGAAACCGCCAGCGTGCTGCGCTTCGCCGAAGATCTCTTCGGGCTGCCGCAGCTCGCCGACGCCGATAAGCGCGCAACCTCGCCGGCCCGCGATTGCTTCGATTTCAACCAGAAGCCGCTCCCCTTCGTGAAGATCAAGGCGCCGCTCCCGCCGCGCTTTTTTACGCGCGGGGACGGGGAGTACGAGGTGCCCGATTATGAGTAAACCGATCGTAGCCGCCGTCGCAGCGACAGCGCTCGCCGGCTGTTCCGCCGCCATGCATCAAGCCGAGGGCGGCACGCCGATGTTGCCCTATATGCGCGAAGCCGTCGCGCTTCACCAGCTGGCCGGCTCCGGCGCCGGAAAGATCAGCCACGTAGTTTTCATCATCCAAGAAAACCGCAGTTTCGACAATCTTTTTCAGGGCTATCCGGGCGCCGACACGGTGCCGAGCGGGAAGAACTCGCTCGGACAAACGCTCAAACTCAAGCCATATCCGCTTAAAGGCCCTAGATATAATATCGAACACGACGCGCAGGCGATGTTCGCCGCGTGCGACGGAACGGGAACGCTTCCCGGCACTGATTGCAAAATGGACGGTTTTAACTTGGAAAACGGGCCGCCGTTGATCGGCCCGGAGAATCCCCAAGCCTACGTCTACGTTCCGCACCGAGACAGCGCGCCGTATTTTGCGATGGCACACGAGTGGGTGGTGGCCGATAAAAACTTTGCGTCGCAACTCGACGAGAGTTTCGTAGCCCATCAGTACGTGATCGCCGCGCAGGCTGACTGGAGCGTCAACCTTCCGACGGTCGAGTGGGGCTGCGGGGCCGGCAAGACCAACACCGTCGCCACGATTACGAAGACGCGCGCCATCGACGGACCGCCGATCCATCCCTGTTACGATTATCTAACGCTCGGCGACGAGTTGGACAAAGCAAACCTTTCGTGGCGCTTTTATGCGGCGGAGTTCGGTAAGGGTGGAAGCGGCGCTGGTGCGAACTGGTCGGCATATCGAGCCGTGCGCCACATTCGGTACGGGCCCGATTGGAAAAAGGTCATCTCTCCGAGCTGGCATTTCATCACCGACGTTCGGGCCGGGAAGCTCGCCAACTTCACCTGGATCACTCCGCTCTGCAGCGACTCCGACCACGTGAACTGTGGCGGCGGTTACGGCCCGTCATGGGTCGCAACCTTAGTCAATACGGTAGGCAGGAGCAAATTTTCCGAATTCAACCGCAATCTTCGTGATCTGGGACGACTGGGGCGGAATGTACGACCACGTCCCGCCGCCCTATAAGGGCCGCGACGGCTTGGGCTTTCGCACCCCGCTACTAGTGATCTCTCCCTACGCGAAACAAAACTACGTCTCGCACGTGCAATATGAGACGGCGAGCGTGCTTCGCTTCGCGGAAGATCTCTTCGGACTCGGTCAGCTTTCCGGCGCGGACAAACGCGCCACGTCGCCCGCAGCGGATTGCTTCGACTTCGCCAAGCCGCCGCGTCCGTTTGAGAGAATAGACGCGCCGCTTGGCGCACCGTTCTTCATGAAGCAGCGGTCGGAGTATCAAATCCCCGATTATGAGTAAGCTGCTTGCGATCGCCGCATCGCTCGTGCTGGCCGGTTGCTCCTCGGGCGGCTCGTTGCCCTACATGAAGAGCGGTACGGCACTTCAGGCACTCGATGCGACGGGCGCCGGCAAGATCAAGCACGTCGTGTTTATCGTGCAAGAGAACCGCAGCTTCGACAACATGTTTCAGGGATATCCCGGAGCCGACACGGTCCCCAGCGGAAAGAACTCCAAGGGTGAGACCGTTACGCTGCAGCCCTATCCGCTCAAAGGCTATCCGTACGACATCGATCATTCGGCCGAGGCGATGTTTGCGGCGTGCAACGGCACGGGCACGCTGCCCGGAACGAAGTGTCGAATGGATGGCTTCGACAAAGAACAGGATACCGGCGGCCCGGCCAATCCGCAGTACGTCTACGTGCCGCACTCGGATTCCAAGCCGTACTTCGATATGGCCCACGAATGGGTGCTTTCCGATAAGACGTTCCAGTCGCAACTCGACGAAAGCTTCGTCGCTCACCAATATATCGTCGCGGCGCAGGCGGCGTTGAGCGTCGATCTCCCCACCTATAAGTGGGGCTGCGGCGGCGGCAAGCGCGATACGATCCACACCATCACCAGCGGCCGCAATACGAATGGGCCGAAGATCGCGCCGTGTTTCGACTATCAAACGCTCGCCGACGAGCTCGACGCGGCCAAGCTTTCATGGCGGTTCTACGCGTCCACCTACGGCAGTACGTCGAGCGGCCAGGGCGCAGCCTGGTCGAGCTTCGAGGCCGTCAAACACATTCGCGAAGGCTCCGATTGGCAATACGTCGTCTCGCCGAACTGGAAGTTCATCACCGACGTGCGCGCCGGCAACCTCGCGAGCTTCACGTGGATTACGCCGGTCTGCGACGATTCGGATCACGTGGCATGCTATGGCGGCTACGGCCCTTCGTGGGTCGCAGCGCTCGTCAACACGGTCGGTGCCAGCAAGTTTTGGGATTCGACCGCGATCTTCGTGATTTGGGACGATTGGGGCGGCCTTTACGACCACGTCCCGCCGCAGCATCTCGATCGCGACAGCCTCGGCTTCCGGGTTCCGCTGCTGGTGATCTCGCCGTACGCTAAGCACGACTATGTTTCGCACGTGCAGTACGAAACCGCCAGCGTCCTGCGCTTTGCCGAGGATCTCTATGGGCTCGGTCAGCTCGCCGCCGCCGATAAGCGTGCCGCCTCCCCGGCCTCGGATTGCTTCGATTTCTCGCAGAAGCCGCGGGCGTTCGTGAAGATCAAAGCGCCGCTCGGGCCGAAATTTTTCATGCACAACGACGCGGAAGCGAACTACTTTGCTCCGGATTATGAATAGCGCCCGCTTCATCGCGGCACTGGCCCTGGCGGGGTGTGCGTCCTTCGACTCTTCGTCCTTCGGACGCTCCGCTCAGGATGACGGGCTGCCCTACATGCGCAGCGACGTGGCGATGCGCGAGCTTGCCGGTACCGGCGCAGGGAAGATCCAGCACATCGTCTACATCGTTCAAGAGAACCGCAGCTTCGATAATCTCTTTCAGGGTTATCCGGGCGCCGATACGGTTTCGCAGCGGCAAAACTTCGGATGGGACGACGGTGAAACTCACGGCGGCCCCGCTCACCGTTTCGTACGAGATCGACCATTCGGCCGCATGCGATGTTCGCTGCGTGCAACGGCACGGGAACGCTGCCCGGGACCGATTGCCGGATGAACGGCTTCAACAACGAACAGACGGATGGCCTCGGGAAGCATCCTGCAGTACGTCTACGTACCGCACAGCGACTCGAAGCCGTACTTCGACATGGCGCACGAGTGGGTGCTCGCCGACCGGATGTTTCAGTCGCAGCTCGACGAGAGCTTCGTCGCGCATCAGTACATTATCGCCGCACAGGCCGACTCGAGCGTCGACCTGCCGACCGGAGACTGGGGCTGCGGCGGCGGCAAAGTCGACGACGTCCCCACCATCACGGCAGACCGCAATCCGAACGGTCCGAACATACACCCTTGCTTCGACTATCAAACGCTCGGCGACGAACTCGACAAGGCGAAGCTGTCGTGGCGCTTCTATGCAAGCGCATACGGCAGCGCGTCGAGCGGCAGGCGCGGATGTGGTCGAGTTATCAGGCCGTCAAGCACATCCACTACGGGCCCGATTGGAAGAAAGACATCATCTCGCCGAATTGGAAGTTCATCACCGACGTCCGCGCCGGGAAACTCGCGAACTTTACCTGGATCACGCCGGTTTGCGACGACTCCGATCATGTGAACTGCGGTGGCGGCTACGGGCCGTCGTGGGTTGCGTCGCTCGTCAACACCGTCGGCCAGAGCAAGTTCTGGGATTCGACGGCGATCTTCGTGCAGTGGGACGATTGGGGCGGACTCTACGATCACGTGCCGCCGCCGTATATGGGTCTACGACGGTCTCGGCTTTCGCGTGCCGCTGCTCGTGATCTCGCCGTACGCCAAGAAAGACCACGTTTCGCACGTGCAGTACGAAACGGCGAGCGTGCTGCGCTTCGCCGAGGACCTCTTTGGCTTGGCCCAGCTCGCCGCTGCCGACAAACGCGCGACCTCGCCGGCCGCCGACTGCTTCGACTTCTCGCAGAAACCCCGCCGCTTCGAACATATCAGAGCCCCCCATGGAGCCGATTTCTTCATGCGGAACCTTCCGCCGGATTATTTTGCGCCGGATTACGAGTAGCGCGCGATTCGTCGCTGCGCTGGCGCTGGCAGGGTGTGCGTCCGCCGGCAACGCCTCCTTCGGACGCTCCGGTCTTGATGACGCGCTGCCTTACATGCGCAGCGGGGTCGCGCTTCGAGAGCTCGCGGGGACGGGGGCCGGCAAGATTCAGCACGTGGTTTTCATCGTGCAAGAGAACCGCAGCTTCGACAGCATGTTTCAGGGATATCCCGGCGCCGATACGGTCTCGATGGGAAAGAACTCGCGCGGCCAGATGGTAAAGCTCCATCCTTTCCCGCTCGCGGGGCCGCCGTTCGATATCGATCACTCGGCGCAGTCGGCTTTCACGGCCTGTAACGGAACTGGCAAGCTTCCCGGCACCGACTGCCGGATGAACGGGTTCAACAACGAACCTGCCTACGGCGGCCCGGGAAATCCGCAATACATTTACGTTCCGCACGACGATTCCGCGCCGTACTTTGCGATGGCGCACGAGTGGGTACTGGGCGACCGGATGTTTCAATCGCAACTCGACGAGAGCTTCGTCGCGCACCAATACGTCGTCGCCGCTCAGGCCGCATGGAGCGTGAACTTGCCGTCGGGGCGGTGGGGATGCGGCGGCGGCCACGAGGATCGGGTCAATACGATCACCGAGAACCGCGATCCCAAAGGTCCGCGTATCGCGCCCTGTTACGATTATCAAACGCTCGGCGACGAGCTCGACAAAGCCAATCTCTCGTGGCGCTTCTACGCAAGTGCCTACGGCAGCATCTCGAGCGGGGAAGGCGCGGAATGGTCGAGTTATGAGGCGGTCAAGCATATCCGCTATGGGGCCGATTGGAAGAAGGTCGTCTCTCCGAACTGGACGTTCATCACCGACGTCCGCGCCGGCAAGCTAGCGAACTTCACTTGGATCACGCCGATCTGCGAGGATTCCGATCACGTCAACTGTCCGGGCGGGTATGGACCGTCGTGGGTTGCGGCGTTGGTCAATACGGTCGGGCGGAGCAGGTTTTGGGATTCGACCGCGATCTTCGTGATTTGGGACGATTGGGGCGGCACCTACGACCACGTTCCTCCGCCCTATCTCGGGCGCGACAGTCTCGGCTTCCGCGTGCCGCTGCTCGTAATCTCGCCGTACGCCAAGCACGGCCACGTTTCGCACGTGCAGTACGAAACCGCGAGCGTGCTGCGCTTCGCCGAGGATTTGTGGGGTTTGGGGCAGCTCGCCGATGCGGACAAGCGCGCGGCGTCGCCCGCGGGAGATTGTTTTGACTTCTCCCAGTCGCCGCGCCCGTTCGTGAAAATCAAGGCGCCGCACGGTCCGGGTTTCTTCATGCATTACGGCGGAGGCGACGAGATGGCGCCGGATTATGAATAAAGCCCTCGCCGTAGCGGGCACGGTGCTGCTGCTTTCGGGATGCGCGTCCTTCGACCTTACTCCTTCGACTACGGCGCGCGCCTTCGCTCAGGATGACAAGGTATTGCCGTATATGCGCAGCGGGGTCGCGTTGCGGGCGCTCGATGGCACCGGGGCAGGCAAGATCGAGCACGTGGTCTTCATCATTCAAGAGAATCGCAGCTTCGACGATCTCTTCCAGGGTTATCCGGGCGCCGACACGGTTTCCGAAGGCAAGACCTCCGACGGGAAGACGATCAAACTCAAAGCCGTGAGCCTGAAATTGAAGTACGACGTCGACCATTCCCAGGCTGCGATGATCGAGGCGTGCGATGGAGCGGGGAAGATTCCGGGAACGGATTGCCGGATGGACGGCTTCGACAAGGAGAGTCTGTTCGGCGGTCCGAGTCACGGCCAGTTCGTTTACGTGCCCGCAAAGGAGTCCGCGCCGTACTTTGCGATGGCGCACGAGTGGGCATTGGCCGACAAAACCTTCCAGTCGCAGCTCGACGAGAGTTTCGTCGCGCATCAATATGCGATCGCGGCGCAGGCGAAGTGGTCGGTGAATCTTCCCAGCGGCGCGTGGGGCTGCGGCGGCGGCAAGCACGACACGATCGACACGATCGGGAAAAATCGAACCGGGTACGGTCCGAAGATTCCGCCCTGCTTCGATTACACGACGCTCGGCGACGAGCTCGACGCTGCCAAGCTCTCCTGGCGCTTCTATACCAGCCGGTACGGCAGCAACGCGTCGGGCGACGGCAGCTTTTGGTCGAGCTATCAAGCCGTACAGCACATTCGATATGGGCCGGATTGGAAAAAGGACGTGATCTCGCCGAACTGGCGCTTTATCGCCGACGTCCGCGCCGGCACGTTGGCGAACTTCACCTGGATCACGCCGGTCTGCGACGATTCCGACCATGCCAACTGCGGCGGCGGTGACGGCCCCTCATGGGTTGCGGCGCTGGTCAACACGGTCGGCAAGAGCAAGTTCTGGGATTCCACGGCAATCTTCGTCATCTGGGACGATTGGGGCGGGATGTACGATCACGTACCCCCCGCCTATCTCGACCGCGACAGCCTGGGCTTTCGCGTCCCCCTGCTGGCGATTTCGCCGTACGCCAAGCAAGGTTACGTCTCGCACACGCACTACGAAACGGCGAGCGTGCTGCGCTTCGCCGAAGATCTCTTCGGCCTCCCGCAGATGGCGCCGGCCGACAAGCGCGCCGCGTCGCCGGCCGACTGCTTCGACTTCTCGAAGCCGCCGCGCGCGTTCGTGAAGATTCAGGCACCGCTCGGTCCCAAGTTTTTCATGCAGCAGTACGGCGAATATCAGGTCCCCGATTATGAATAGGTTCGTCGCTGCGGTGCTCGCGCTGGCCTTGAGCGGCTGCGCGTCGTTCGCGCTTCGACCCGCGGCTGCGTCCCTCGCTCAGGGCGACAACATGGGAGCGTTGCCGTATATGCGGAGCGCTCCGATGCTGCGCGAGTTGACTCAGACGGGGGCCGGTAAGATCAAGCACGTCGTCTACGTGGTTCAAGAGAATCGCAGCTTCAACGATCTGTTCATGGGCTATCCCGGCGCGACCACGGCCAAAAGCGGAAAGAACTCCAAGGGCAAGACGATTGCGCTCGCGCCGGTGAGCCTGGCGACGACCTACGAGATCGAGCACGGAGCCAAAGCGATGTTCGCCGCATGCGACGGCACGGGATCGCTGCCCGGAACGAAATGCCGCATGGACGGCTTCGATCGAGAGACTTCCGTCGGCGGCCCCAAAAATCCGCAGTACGTCTACGTTCCGCGCGCGGAGTCGAAACCGTACTGGGATATCGCGCACGAATGGGTGCTCGCCGACGATATGTTCCAATCGCAGCTCGACGAGAGCTTCGTCGCGCATCAGTACATCATTGCGGCGCAGGCAAAATCGAGCGTCGATATTCCCGACGGGCCCTGGGGATGCGAGGGCGGCGCGACCGATAAGGTGGAGAAGATCACGCAAGCGCGCCAGTACGGCGGCTTCCAACAGGCGTGTTTCGATTATCAGACGCTCGGCGACGAGCTCGATGCCGCCCATCTGCCGTGGCGCTTCTATACCAGCGCCTATACGCAGCCGTTTAGCGGCTATTGGTCGGGGTATCAAGCGGTCAAGCATATCCTCGACGGTCCCGATTGGAAGAAGGACGTCATCGCGCCGCAGAAGCGCTTCTTACACGACGTGGGTCGCGGACATCTCGCGGCGTTCACGTGGATCACGCCCACCTGTCCCGACTCGGATCATCTCGATTGCGGCGGCGGGTTCGGTCCGTCGTGGGTCGCGTCGATCGTCAACGCGGTCGGTAAGAGCAAGTTCTGGGATTCGACGGCGATCTTCGTGCAGTGGGACGATTGGGGCGGGACGTACGATCCCGTCGCGCCGCCGTTTGAAGGATACGATGGGTTGGGTTTCCGCGTGCCGCTGCTCGTCGCTTCGCCGTATGCAAAGCAAAACTACGTGTCGCACGTGCAGTACGAAACCGCGAGCGTGCTGCGATTTGCCGAGGATCTGTTTGGGCTCAAGCATCTCACCGCCGCCGACGCGCGCGCGAACTCTCCCGCCGCCGACTGCTTCGACTTCTCGCAGAAGCCCCGAAAGTTCGAGCCGATCCATGCGCCGCAAACCGATGAGTTCTTCTCTCGGCAGCCGGTCGATCCACGCATTCCCGACGAGCAGTGAACCTCGCATGCAAAGGCGCTCCGCGCGGCGAAATGCGTGCGACCCCCAGAAGCGAGGCATCTTTTCAATGAAGGCAACCATTCGCACGCTGCTCGCGCTCGCGCTCGCGGGTTGTTCCTCCTTCGGCTCCGCGCCCTTCGGACGCTCCGCTCAGGATGACCAGCTGCCATATCTGCGCAGTGATGTCGAACTGCGGGACCTTGCCGGTACCGGCGCAGGCAAGATTTCGCACGTCGTCTACGTGGTGCAAGAGAACCGGAGCTTCAACGACATCTTCATGGGATATCCCGGCGCGAAGACGGTGAGCAGCGGCACGGTCTCAAACGGGGACACCGTCGCGCTCAAGCCGGTCAGCCTCAAGACGCCGTACTGGCTCAATCACGGTGCCTCCGATATGTTTGCCGCTTGCCACGGCACCGGGAAACTTCCCGGCACCGATTGCCGCATGGACGCATTCGATAAAGAGGGCTCGAGCGGCGGTCCTCGGGGCGTAAAGTATCCCGAGTACGTCTACGTGCCGCACGAAGAGTCGAAGCCGTACTGGGCGATGGCCAACGAGTGGGTGCTCGCCGACCACATGTTTCAGTCGCAGCTCGACGAGAGCTTCGTCGCCCATCAGTACGTGATCGCGGCGCAGGCCGATTCGAGCGTCAACGTCCCTTACGGCCCGTGGGGATGCGAGGGCGGCAGCGGCGACCCCGTGCGCACGATTACGAAGGAACGTAAGTACGGCGGCGACGAGGCGCCGTGCTTCGACTACACGACCCTCGGCGACGAGTTCGACAAGGCGAAGCTGCCCTGGCGCTTCTACACCAGCAACTACAACGCGCCGTACAGCGGCTATTGGTCGGGCTATCAGGCCGTGAACCACATCTTCAACGGGCCCGACTGGAAGAAAGACGTCATCACGCCGCAGAAACGCTTCCTGCACGACGTCGCACATGGAGAGCTCGCGGCATTCACCTGGATCACGCCCACCTGTCCGGACTCCGATCACACCGAGTGCGGCGGGGGGTTCGGTCCGTCGTGGGTGGCCTCGGTCGTCAACGCCGTGGGCAAGAGCAAGTTCTGGGATTCGACCGCGATCTTCGTGCAGTGGGACGATTGGGGCGGTCTCTACGATCCGGTGGCCCCGCCGTTCAAAGATTACGACGGCGTCGGCTTTCGCGTGCCGCTGATCGTGATCTCGGCCTACGCCAAGCAACACCACGTTTCGCACGTGCAGTACGAAACCGCGAGCGTGCTCCGCTTTGCCGAGGATCTCTTCGGGCTCCCGCAACTGGCGGCCGCGGATAAGCGCGCCGCCTCACCCGCCGGGGACTGCTTCGACTTCTCGCAGAGCCCGCGCAAGTTCGTCCCGATCAAGGCACCCCTCGACGAGAACTTCTTCCTCGCGCAGCCGGTCGACCCGCGGATCCCCGACGCCGAGTAGGGCTACTCCGTATCGACCGGCAGCCCGGAAGGCGGACGGTTGAGGAAGTACTGCGCCGAATACTTCGACCCAATTTTTGAAACGCGCGCGGCGATTGCGAGAAATCGAACATCCCGCCGATGCTCTTGGTCGTTGAGTCGGTCGTGCCGAGACGACCGAGGTTCCAAGTATCTTCGATGAAGCGCACCACGCTGCCGAACCCGTACACGGTGTTTGAAATTTCGCCTTGGGGCACGTACGGGGAGATGACGATCATGGGAACGCGGAAGCCCGGACCGCCCTGATCGTCGAGCTTCGGCGGCGCGACCGGATCGTAGAAGCCGCCCCAATCATCCCACAGCACGACGATTGCGGTTGAGTTCCAATACGGGCTCTCGCCGACTGCATTAACGACGCTCGTCACCCAAGAAGGTCCGCTGTCGCCGCCGTACGCCGGATGGTCGGAATCCTGTCCGTCGGGAATCACCCAAGACATCTCCGGGAGTTGGTTTTGCGCGATGTCGGTCAGGACGTTGGTTTGCGGCGTCGAGATGTGCTGGTTCCATTCGGAGGCGTCGTTATAAAACGACGATATCGCGAGGAAGGCATTCCAATAGCGGCCGGCGCCGTTGTGATAGCCGGGCGCGTAGTACTTCCACGAGATGCTCTTGGCATCGAGGAGAACCTGCAGCGTGTCGTACTTGAAGCACGGGAACGGTCCGCGATTCGCTTCGTACTGACCGCTCGTCGTGATCACCGACGTAAGCGTGCCCGGTGGCGCCGCGCAGCCCCACGGCAGCTTCGTCGGATCGTCGATGACGCTGCGATTCGGTCCGAGCTCGGTGCCGCCGCGGATGAGGTCTTGATGGGCGGTAAAGCTGCCACTGCCCTGCGTTTGGAACATCATGTTGGCCAGCGCGTATTGCTGCGCCATCGCCCAGTAGGGCTTGACTTGATTCGGATTCACGTACTCGTACGGCGCTTTGCCTTCGTAATGTCCGCTCGAGCTCGAGCGAATGAGGTTGAACGCATCCATGTGGCCGTCGCGATACGCGGTCTTGTAGCCGGGATAGGTGTGGCGCAGGTCCGACTTGTCGTAGAGCGGGACTTCCTTTAGCGCGATCGGCTCCGTTTTTGCGCTGGATCCAGGTCCGCTGCGCATCTCGCCGGTCGTCGTTCCGGTCGCGCCGGGGAACGTCGCGAACAGGTCGTTGAACGTGCGGTTCTCCTGCACGATCACCACGATGTGAGAGATCGGCGTCGAGCGCGACATCGGCGGCGCTTGTAATCCGAGCGCGTGGCCGCCGGGCGTTTGCGGCGCGGCGCACGCACTTAGAAAACCCGCGGCGGCAAATGCCGCGAGCGCCCTATTCGGTATCGACGGGTAGGTTCGAAGGTTTTTGATGGAGGAAGTATTCCTTGCCATGTTCGGCGGGGATCAGCTTGAACGAACGCGGCGACTGGGTGAAGTTGAACATATCGGCAATGCTCGTGCACGTTCCGTCGGTCGTGCCCAAGCGCGCGAGGCCAAACGTATCCTCGGTGAAACGAAGGATGCTGCCGAAACTATAGACGGTATGCGAGACATAGCCGCCTTTCTTATCCGTCCCAAGCTGGGTGTAGGGCGAGATGACGATCATCGGGACGCGGAAACCGGGACCGCCTTGATTATCGCGCGGCATCGGCGGCGCAACCGGATCGTAGAATCCGCCCCAGTCGTCCCACACGACGATGATCGCAGTCGAGTTCCAATATTGGCTCGTCCCGATCGCGTTCACCACGCTCGCCACCCACGATGGCCCCTTGTCTTTTTGCGGGTAACCGGGGTGATCGGAATCTTGGGAATCGGGGATCACCCACGACATCGCCGGCAGTTGCCCGCTGGAGATGTCGGTCAAAATATTCTTCTCAGGCGACGAGACGTTGGTAGTCCATTCGGATCCGTAACGCACCGGCGCGATCACGTCGAACGCGTTCCAGAGCGCGGCCGTCGTATCTGCTTTCCAGACGGGCGTGTAATACTTCCACGAGACGCCCTTTGCGTCGAGCACGTCGCGGAGCGTCGGATAGCCGTTTGAGGGATAATCCGGGAATTGGCTCGTGCACGGGAAGGGCCCCGTCCCGTACGACGGCTGGAGCTGCGTATTGATGGTGGACGTCTTCGACCCCGGCGGGGAATCGCAGCCCCACGCGCCGCTGGTCGTCGGCGGATCGATGAGACTGTCGTTCGCATCGATGAACGTTCCCCCGCGGACCAGATCCTGGTGCGCGGTAAAACTATCGCTGCCTTGCGTCTGGAACATCTCGTCGGCGAGCCCCCATTGCTCCGCCATCGCCCAGTAGGGCTTGATATCTTTCTTCTCGACGTAGACGTACGGCGCGGTTCCCTCGAGCTTACCGTTGATCGGGGCTTTGATGAGGCTGAAGCCGTCCATCGCGCCGTTCTGCCATGCGGTGAGGAAAGCGGTATAGCGGTGCGTTATATCTTTAACGTCGCTGAGCGGAATCGCTTTGAGCGTGATCGGCTCTTCGACGTACCCGGTGCCTTGCTTCACCAGCTCGTTACCGGTTTTGCTCGAAACGGCGCCTTTGAAACCGGCGAAGAGGTTGTTGAACGTGCGGTTCTCCTGAATGATGAGCACCACGTGCTGAATCGGCGAGCTGCCGGAGCCCGAATGCCGGTGCCCGAGCGGAAGCTCCGCTCCCGCGGACACCGGGATCGTCTCCGTTCCGCCCGGAGCCTGTCGAACGGCGCACGCGGACAACGCGACGCTTGCGACGACGGCGGATGCGCAGGCGCGCAGCGTACGCCGGCTCACGTTGTTGCTGCTGCGGCGACCTTTTGGGCGATGGCGGCAACGTCGTAATTGAATCGCTTCGCGACGTCGCCGGTGCTCGCCACAATCGCCGAAAGGGTGTCGGCGTCGAACGAGGGCTTGTAATAATCGGGGAACGAGAGCTTCTCGCCGTACTTCGCGCGCGACTGCGCGAAGCTCGGGGCGTCCAGCTCCGTGTGCGCGAGGATCCGATCGATCGTGGTGAGCGAATCGCCGCAGAGATCTTCGTAGCGGACGATGCATACGCTGCGCGCGAGCTCGGGATCGCTGTCGAGCTGATTGGCGACGAAGCCGTAGACGTACGCCCAATAGCGCGCTCGCGATTCGGCCCAGCGCCCATCGTCGAACATCTTGCGGATCTCGCGCAGGCGTTCGGGATTGCCGACGTTCGCCATCACCTGGTTCGGCCCGAACTCGTGATGCCCGGTCAGCTCGATGATCTCGATCTGCCGCGGATCGGAGCGCTCTAGTTCTGCCCAAATGCGATCTTGCTTGATCAGTGAGGCGACGTGATCGACGGGGTTACGAACGTAGAGCAGGAAGCGCGCGTCGGGGAACATCTTGCGCAGATACTGCATCCGCAGCACGCAGAGAATCGCTTTGCTGACGTAACGGCTGCGGCCGCGCACGAGCTCGAGTTTGATGAGATGCTCGCGGTAAAAACGCTCGAAGGCGGGGTTCGACGTGGACCCATCGAGCACGCTGTAATGCGACTCTTCATGGATGTGCGGGAAGAAGTGCTCCCACAGGATTTCTTCGCCCATTTCCGCGCTGTCCCGCGTCACTTCGATCCGGTCGCGGTGGATGCGCGGGACCGGCTTGCGCATGGCGTCGACCGGAATTCTCGGAAAGACTTTGTTCCAGACGAACGGCATGTACGGCATCAAGAAGTCGGCATACTTGTGCGTGGCGACGTCGGGATGCTCGCTGAGCATCTGAAGCGTGATCGTGGTTCCCGCTCGAGGAAGCCCGCAAATATAGACGGGACGGTCGACTCGCTGGCCGGCCAACTGTCGCGCGAGGAAGGCCGATTCGAGGTTGCCGAGTCCCACAAAGAGTGGCGCCGCGGCGTGGACGCCGCGGACGCTCCAATAGAAGGGGCCCGGCACTGAGAACTTCTGCGGTGTCTTCTCGGTCGTTGATGCCATAGCGGCCCTATACTTTCTCGAAGAGTGCGCCGATAACCGTCAGGCCCGGGCCGAACGCCATGCTCAAAATTCTCGTGCCGGCGGGGATCTCGGGCGAATCCACGATGTGCTGCCAGATGTGCGGGGCCGTGGCGGAAGCCATATTGCCGTGATCGTGGAGAACGCGGCGGCTGAATGCGATCTGCGACTCCTCGATGCCCAGCTTGCTGCGGATTTGATTGAGAATCGCCGGGCCGCCGGGGTGAATCGCGAAGACCATCTGCGACTTCTCGCGTTCGAAATCCAGACCGACCTGCGCGCAGATCGAGCCGACGAAGCCGGCGATCGAATCGCGGATCATGAACGGCACGCGCTTCGAGAGCGACATGTCGAACTGCAGCGGACCCGGGCGCAGCGTCATTTCGGGCAGCGAGTCGGGAAGAATGTGCTCGTCGATCGCCAGCACCTTGAGACCGCTGCGGCGCTGCTTGGCGAACTCCGCCTGCGGGTAGGCCGCGTACTTGATGAAGCCGTCGGCGAAGAGCGTCGACGTGACGAAGTTGTCGGGCTCGTCGCCGAGCAGATCGAAGTGCAGCGAGAGAAACTCGGTATGCACGAGATCCACGCGCTGCTTGCGTTTGGGCAGCGAGGCGTACGACGATCCGACCAGACCGACGGCCGTGCGAATCGCGGGAAACGCGCCATAGCATCCCATGTGATACGAGTGCGTCACCCCTACGTTGAGCCAGCCGCGCCGCGAGAGAAAGCTCTGTACGGGGCTCGGCGAGAGATAGCCCGAGCAGCTCACGTGGACGATGTCGTCGGGCGCCGCCGCGCTCGAGTCGCGATAAACGCGCTCGAAGACGTCACACGCGACCTCTTCAAAAAGTCTCATTCGAGCGTCGAGCAGTTCGCCGGTGGGAAGACGGAGATCGCCGTACCGCCGAATCGACTCTGAGGCATTCGTCGGATCGGGTTTCACGAAGCGCGACGTTAACACGCTCACTTGCCGCTGCGCGATATATTCCGACGAGGTGCCGTACCGCGCCATGCGGTCGTGCACGTTCTTCGAGATCTGCTCGCGCTCGGCCGCGTCTTCGACTTGGCCGGCCGCACACTGAGCGAGCGTCATAAAGTGAGCTTGAATCGCTTTGAGCTCGTCCTGCTGGACGGGCGGAGTGACCTCGATGCGCTCGAAGTCGGACAGCACGACGGGAACCGACGCGATGCGCGGCTCGACCGTAATTTTGCCCAGAGTTTTCTCTAAGATTGGCATAAGGGGTTCGAGGCGATCTTTCGCCGTCAGCTCCTCCGTTTCATGCGTCGGAATCGTTGATAAACATCGGTAATCCAGGTCACTATTATTCGTCGTCAACCGAATGGTTCGAGGGACGCTCGTTTGCAAAGTGCGATCGCGAGTATTCGGTCTGGATCGGCATGAACGCGCGCGGCTTCTGCGTGAAGTCGAAAAAGTCGCTCACGAAATCCGGTGACGTCCCATCGGTCGTGCCCAGCCTTCCCAAATCCCAGTTGTCCTCGACGAAGCGAATGATGCTGCCGAACTCGTATTGATCGTGCGAGACGTACGATGCTTTGGAGTACGGCGCGACGGCCATGAACGGCACCCGGAAGCCGAGGCCGCCGTATTTGCGCGAACCCGGCGGCGGCACGTGATCGTACCAGCCGCCCCAATCGTCCCACACAACGAGAATCGCGGTCGTCTTCCAGGCTTTGCTCTCGCCGATTGCATTCACGACTTGTCCGACCCACGAGGGTCCGGTATCGGAGTTGTCGCCGGGATGATCGGAGTTCTTATAATCCGGAATCACCCACGCGAGGCTCGGCAGCGTATCGCGCGAGATATCGGTGAAGATCTGCGTTTCGGGCGAGATCACGTTGGTCGTCCACTCGGATCCCGTGCGCACGGCTTTGATGGAATCGAACGCGTTCCAGAGATTTCCCGCAAAATTTCCGCTCGCCGGCGTATAGTAGCGCCACGAAATCCCGGCCGAATCGAGCAAATCGCGCAGCGTCGCGTACGTGAGGCAAGGGTAGGGACCTTGCAATCCGAGGTAGTGATTATTTTGCGTGATCAGCGCGGTCTTCGTATCGGGCGGCGCGTCGCAGCCCCATGGGTATCCCGAATCGTTCGGAAAGTCTATGAGGCTTTGAGAGGGCCGCACTTCGGTTCCGCCCCGGATCAGATCTTGGTGCGCGGTAAAGCTTCCGCTGCCTTGCGTTTGGAACATGTGATCCGAGAGCACGTATTGCTGCGCGAGATCCCAGTACGGGCGGATCTGCGACGGGTCCACGTATTGGTAGACGTACGTGCCGGGAGTTTTGCCGATCGGCGTGATGGAGAAGCCGTTCATCGCGCCGCCGTTCCAATCGCTTTTCCAATAGCGATACCCGTTGTTCGGTGAAATCGGGCTCTCCAGATCCGCCTTGCGCAGCGGAATCGAGCCGCCGCCATGCGTCTTGCCGCGCGTCGCGCCGTCGGCGCCCGGATACGTTGCAAACAGATTATCGAACGTTCGATTCTCTTGAACCACGATCACGATGTGGGTGAAGTACTTACCCTTGGTCGCGGGCGGCGGCGGCGGTAAGGGGCCGCCGGGCGTGGACGACCCGCCTCCTCCGCCGCAAGCGTCGAGCAGCGGCAGAAGGAGTCCGGTCAAAAAGAGAGCGGCGAGCGGGAAGAACCGCGGCCGGCGCAAGCCACCGGGCATAGTATTAAAGGTATCGCCCCAGCCCGGGCGCCATCCCTTCCATGTGGCGCTCTTGCCCGTAAATGAGGCGAATCTAGCGCGCGCCGCCGAGGTGATGCGCGCGGGCGGCACGGTGGCCTTCCCAACCGAGACGGTCTATGGCCTCGGTGCCATTGCCTTCGATCCGGCCGCCGTCGCGCGCATCTTCGAAATCAAGCGGCGCCCGAGCTTCGACCCCCTGATCGTCCACGTTGCCGGGAGGGCGATGCTCGAGGAGGTAGTCAGCGGCGTCCCGCCCGTGGCTGAGGCGCTCATCGAGGCATTTTGGCCCGGCCCTCTGACGCTCGTGCTGGCCAAGAGTCTCGCGATCGGCGATCTGGTCACGGCGGGCTCGAGCAAGGTGGCGGTGCGAATGCCCTCGCATTGGGTCGCCCGGGCCCTGCTGGAGCGGGTCGGAGCACCGCTGGCGGCGCCGAGCGCCAACCCCTTCGGAGCCTTGAGCCCTACCCGGGCCGAGCACGTCGCGGCGCGCTTGGGGGACCGCGTCGACCTGATTCTGGACGGCGGCCCGGCCGAGCACGGCATCGAGTCGACGATCGTGGCGCTCGAGCCTTGGCCGATGTTGCTGCGGCCCGGCGCTATTCCGGTTGAGGAAATCGAGGCGATCGCCGGAGCGCTCGACCGCGCGCCCGAAGCGGCCGCGATCGTCCCGGGGCGTCTTCCGCAGCATTATTCGCCGGCCACGCCGTTGCGGCTGATCGACCCGGCACTGGTGGCGCCGTCCGACCGCCGAGGCGCCGCATCGCTTGCGCTGCGCGACACCTTCGGGGGCTACGATATTTCGCGCGCGCTCTCAAACGATGGCGACCTGCGCGTCGCGGCGGCGCGTTTCTTCGAAACGCTGCACGAGCTCGACGCGACGGGCGTGGCGAGGATCGATGCGGAGCCCTTTCCTGAGAACGGGCTGGGACTGGCAATCATGGATCGCCTCCGGCGCGCCGCCGCCCGAAACGGGTGACGCTTGCCATGCGTTATGCCGGTGAATAGAGAAGAAAGGGTGCCATGATGCCGTTTTCTCCGACCGTTTCTCGTATTGCCGCGCTGACCGCGGCAATCGCGTTGCTCTGCTTCGGCGCAACCTCCGCCGAGTCGTCGTTGCCGTATCAGGTTGCCGGCGACGTCACCGAAAGCTTTCAACTGCTGACGAGCACGTATTACGACACCGTCGATCCGCAAACGCTGCTCGCGGCTGCGAGCGACGCGCTGGTCGAAGCGGCGCACAAGCGCGGCGTTACCATCGCGACGCCGGCGCTGCACGTTGAAGGCGATCGCGACGCAACGCTCGCCGAGCTCGACGGAGCCATCGCGAGTGCCGCGCATTCCGCGCACGCCCCGGCCAGCGACTTCGCCTACGTCGCCATCGAGGCGATGGCGAAGGCGACGAACGATCGCTACACGCAGTTCTTTACTCCCGACGAGTTCAAGGCGTTCAACGAGGCGCTCGACCCGCAACGCATCGGCGGGATCGGCGTCATGATCGAGCCCGACACGGCATCCGGTTGCGTTCGCATCACGTACGTGCTCCCGACCACGCCTGCCGAACGCGCCGGCCTCCAAACCGGCGACGTGATCACCGCCGTGGACGGAACCTCGACGAAAGGCATGACCGTTGACGTCGTGAGCGGGCATCTTCGCGGAAAAGCGGGTACGAACGTCGCCGTGACGGTGCAGCGTCCGGCCGCTCCGGCAACGATGACGATTACGCGCGCCGACGTGCAGCCGCCGACGGTGGTGTTCAAGTTGCTTCCGAACGGCATCGGCTACGTGTGGGTGATGGAGTTCGGGCGCAGTACGCCCAATGAGTTCGATACGGCGATCTCGCGTTTGATGGAGTTGGGCGCGAAGGCCGTCGTGCTCGACCTGCGCAACGACGGCGGCGGATACGTAAACTCCGCGCTCGATATCAGCTCGCGTTTCATCGCCAATAAGGCGCTGCTCACGGTCAAGGAACGCGGCAAGCGCCCCGAGACGATCGACTCCGGCGCCGATCCCTCGATCAATCTCCCCGTGACCGTGCTCGTGAACCAATACACGGCTTCGGCCTCCGAGATCACTGCAGGAGCGCTGCAGGATGACGGCATCGGCATGTTGGTCGGCGCGCGAACCTTCGGCAAGGGCGTGATGCAGACGCTCACCCCGCTGCCCGACGGTGCGGCGATCAAGATCACGACGGCGCACTACCTCACGCCGAGCCAGCGCGACATCAATCTGCGCGGCATCGACCCCGACGTGACCGTGATCGAGAATCGCGACGCCCGTTTCGGCGACGTGAGCAAAGACGCGCAGCTCCAAGCGGCGATCGCGCTGCTCGAGAAAAAGATCGCGACGACGACCAAATCGTAGATTGAGACCCCTCGTGGTCGCCATGCTCTTCCTGCTGGCCGCGTGTCAGCCGGCGGCGGCGCCGCGCGGCGCATTCGTGCCGGTAGACACGCAAAGCACGGCGCAAGCCGATCCGCGGACCTGCGAGCGCCGCGATAACGATACCATCGCCAAGCTCGAAGCGTGCATCAAGCGTCCCTGGTTGTGGCGTCACCTTGCGGTCTTTCAGCAGATCGCGCAGGCACATCCGGGGAGTCAAGGCCATCCGAACCGCGACACCGGCACGCCCGGGTACTTGGCGTCGGTCGCCTACGTTGCCGGCCTCATGAAGAACGCCGGCTATCACGTGACGATCCAAGAGTACATCTATACGAAAGACGCCGTGATCGGGACGCCCGAATTGGCGGCAGGCGGCCGGCGATACGCCTTCGAGCGCGATTGGTTCGTCGCGCGTCGCTCGGGTGCCGGAAACGTTACCGCGCCGGCCGAGCCGTTGCGGGGCGCTCTCGAAGGCTGCGCACCGTCGGATTTTTCCGGTTTTCCATCCGGGCATATCGCGATCGTGGAACGCAGCTCCGGCTGCGATTACGATACGCAGGTCGAAAACGCCGAAGCCGCCGGCGCAGCGGCCGTCGTTCTCTACGATCCCGAGAACGACGGGCCGTCCGAAGCCCGTCTCGTCGACGCGGCTTCGATTCCGGTGATCGGCCTTGCATCGAACGAAGTCGCCTCGAACCTGCTGCAAGCATTTCGCGCGGGGCACGCACCGATGGTGCGCGTTCACGTCGCGACGCGCCGCAAGCGCGGCGTGGACTATAACGTCATCGCCGATTCGCCGTACGGCGATCCCGACCGCACGGTGGTCGTGGAGGGTCACCTCGATGCGATCTACGGCGAAGGAATGCTCGACAATGCGTCCGGCTCGACGACGATTCTCGAGGTGGCGCTCGACCTCGCAAAAACGCCGACGCGAAACCGGTTGCGATACGTCTGGTTCGGCGGCGAGGAGCTCGGCCTGCTCGGCTCGCGGTACTATACGACGCATCTGACGCCCGACGAGCTCAAGCAGATTGCCTACGACATCGACGCCGACGTGACGGCAACGCCGAACTTCGACATCCTCGTCGCGGACCCGGGGCACGCGACGAAGGTCAAGCGCTTTCCCAAGAACGTCGTGCCGCAGTCGCAGATCGGCAACGCGTATTTCACCGAGTTCTTCAAAACCGGCGGCGTGATCTCGCGGTTCGCCAAATTTGGAAACGACGGAACCGATTCGTTTTCGTTCAGCCTGGTCGGCGTGCCGAATACCGGCATTCTAACGGAGCAAGATTGCTGCAAGCACGCGTGGGAGACGAATCTTTGGGGCGGCGAGCTTGGAAACTACGAAGGCAAGATCCCAAGCTTCAACGGCGGCTGCGTCGACTTTCCCCACCGCTGGTGCGACAATCTCGACAACAACGATCCGTTCGTCTTCGAGCTCGCCAGCAAGGCCGTTGCGTACGTCACGTTCAAACTAGCCAACCGGCCGCACTTGCCGCGGCGTTCGCACGGGGGCGATTAGCTCAGCTGGGAGAGCGCCTCCCTTACAAGGAGGATGTCGGCGGTTCGAGCCCGTCATCGCCCACCACGATTCGGCCGTATTCCACAGGCGTTTTCGGCAACGCACGGCGACGGCGGTGCCGACGATTCGAGCGAGGGATTCGGACTTGGCGATGCTCGGCTCGCGCGCATGGCCGCCGCCCAAGCCGGATCCTGACGCACGGGAACACCCCGACTCAGCGTCGCTGCCGCCTTCTTGCCATACGTCGTATGAGGGAACCGCGTTTTAACGTACGTCAGCGCGCGGATGGCGCGGCTGCGTGCATCGGAACCCGGAAGCTCCTCGAACAGCTGCGCCAAAAGGTAGCCCGACGATGCAAGCCACGTATCGTTTGGATACGTTTCGGCCCAGGCATAGAACGCATCCTCATCGAGAATGGCAAGATGCAACGTCTCTTCCGGCAACAGTTTGTGCGTTTCGTAGCGGGGCCGGAGCTGCATAACCTCGTAGCGGATCCGCACCGCGCTCATCTTGAGTTTTCCAAAATATCGATCCGCCGGCGCGTTGCCTGCTATGGCGCACGTAATCGCCAACAGGAGCGGTAGCATCGCAACTCTCATGTCCGCTTGTACCCGCTGCCAAACCGCATCCATCGATCCCCGGAGATTCGGGCGCGCGGTGCGCAGGGTGAGTGCATAATCGACCGGCGAAAACGTCTCGCATGAAGGCGCTGCTCGAGTTTCCGCTCGGACTCGCGATCGGATTTGTGTCGGGTCTCTTCGGCATCACCGGCGGCGTGATTGCGGTCCCCGTCCTGGGGCTGCTCGGATTCGGCCAGCATCTAGCACAAGGGACGAGCTTGGTCATGCAGTTGCCGACCGGATTTGTTGCGTTATGGCAGTATGCGCGGCGCAACGTCCTCAGCGCTCGCGTCGTCGCGGCGGTTGCGATCTCGTCGGGTTTGGCGGCATACCTTGGCACGCGGATCGCCGGCCAATTGCCGGCCTCGTCGCTGCGACGCGGTTTCGCGATCTTTTTGATTGTGGTCGCGACCTTTACGATCTGGAACGCGCTGCGGGCTCGTCTCGCCCACTATCGCGCGCCATGGCAGTTTGCGGTGCTGATCGGGGCTGTGGGCGGATGCTGCTCCGGCCTCTTCGGTGTGGGCGGAGCCGTCTTCACGATTCCATTCTTCGCGCTGCTCTTCGGCTTGTCACCGACGGCGGCGCAGGGTATGGGTCTTGCGGTAGTTTTGCCGGCGATCCTCGTCGCCGTCCCAGCCTACACCGTCGCCGGAAGTGCGAACTGGCCGGCCGGCTTGGCGCTGGGACTCGGAAGCATCTGCACCGTCGGCTTCGGCGTCGTGCTCGCGCACAAGCTCCGGGAGCAAACGTTGCAGATCGGGCTGTGCGTGGTGATGTATGCGAGCGCCGCGGCGCTCTGGATTCACGGATAGACAAAGAAATCGGACCCAAATCCGGATCGGCGCTCGCAACGTTACGTTGGGCAGCCCCGGCGACCGGATAAATGGGGGATACGACGGTCGACCGGGGTCTTTTGCGCGACCGCTTTACGCCAGGCGAAAGAGTTGGTCGAACCGCACGATGTGCAGAATGCGCCTGATCCGCTCGTTTGCGCCCATGAGCGTCACGGGAGAGCCTTTAAAACGATAGTGCAGATTGGCCAGCGCGCGCAGGAACGTCGAGTCGACATACGTGACGGCGGACATGTCCACAACCACTGCCGCGTCGGTCGAAAGCGACTCGAAGAGCGAGGAGACTTCCTCCTCGCGACTGAGGTCGTATTCGCCGCCGAGCACGATCCGATGCGCCACCTTGACTCCCTTCGTTCCAGACGGGTCAAAGGTACCACCCGGTCATCGGACCAGTCCTGAAACTAGCCTGGGAAGGGCGCCTCAATGTGAAGCTCGATCGGCGCAATCGGCGGACTGCCGGTGTTCTCGAGGATTGCGCTAAAGCCGCACTTGTCGGGGCCGGCACTCCTCGCCTTGAACCAATAGTTGACGTGCATGTAACCCGAAGGGTCTCCCCACGAACCATGCGCCGTTGCCGAAACCATCCCGCCGTGCTTGCATGCCGGTCCGACGGTGTAGTAGCCGTTCGGCGCCCAGTAGGTGAGGACGGCTTTGGCATGCGATGCAGGCGGGTAGCGCAGATTCAGCCGCCGCTTATTCCAGTAGATGTTGCCGAAGCTATCGCGTGAGGCCGGCACGATGCTCGCTCCCGCAGGCGTCGAGTGCGAGCCGCCGCAGCCGGCGAGTATCGCGGCGCCGCAGAGCGCCGACAGGTAGGCACGGTGCACCGCTTAAGTCTACCCTAACTATGAGCGTTTCACCATCGACCACCGGCATCGCGATCGAGCGCGACGGCGAGGTCGCCATCGTCACTATGAACCGTCCCGAGAAGCGCAATGCGCTCTCGCTCGAGATGATGCGCGAGCTCGACGCCGCGCTCGCTCGCCGTCGCGGAGGAGCGTGAAGTCCGGGCCATCATCCTGCGCGGGGAAGGCCCGGTCTTTTGCGCGGGGCACGATTTGCGCGAGCTGGTTGGACCGCGACGTCGCAGACCTACGCGGCGATCTTCGATGCCTGCGTCGACCTGATGGCGCGGATCGTCGCCACGCCGCAGCCCGTGATCGCCGAAGTAGCCAAGATCGCGACCGCGGCCGGTTGCCAGCTCGTCGCAGCCTGCGATCTTGCGGTCGCTTCGACCGAAGCGACCTTTGCCGACGCCGGGCGTCCGCATCGGACTCTTCTGCAGCACGCCGATGGTCGCGCTCTCTCGCGCGATCGGACGCAAGCGTGCGATGGAGATGCTGCTCACCGGCGATTCGATCGACGCGCCGACGGCGCTTGCGTGGGGACTGGTCAATCGCGTCGTCGCGCCGGAGCGGCTGCACGACGAAACGCTCGCGCTCGCGAGCAAGATCGTGCAGTCGAGCCGCGAGCGTGGTTGGTTTGGGCAAGGCGGCGTTCTACAAGCAGATCGATCTCGATCAGCGCGAGCGCCTACGAGTACGCGAAAGCCGTAATGTACCGCAATGCGCTCGAGCCGGATGCAACGCGAAGGCATCTCCGCATTTTTGGAAGCGCCGTCCGCCGAAGTGGCGGGCGTAAGGCTCGCTGGAGGGGTTGGGCTGGGCACCGTTGAAGCCGGGACGGCCCGCGGCGCTCGACGGTGGGCAGCGGCGTCGGCGGAAGATCAAAACGTCGCCCACACCCGGTATGCGCGACCCGACAAAAAGGGAACCGCGCATACGCGACGGCAGGAGGGCTCGCCTATGGCGGGCCCTTCTGTGATTTTTACGTCGAGGACCCATTCGGCACTACGGCGAATAACTCGCCTTCGTGACGCTCTTTTCTCCGCGGACGCGCTATGCCGCCATCGTCTTGCTCGTTGCCCTTCTCGCTTCGCTCGCAGTCGCGTTCTTTCGCGTGCGCACCGAAGCGCACGCCAACCGCGTCGAGCTTGCGATGGATTTCACCGATTTCGACGCGCTCGCGCGCTCGTACGACTATAACCCCGCCGCATTTCTGATCGCGCTGCGGCCGGGCGGGCCTCACGTCGCTCGCGCTCACGGAGGAGCTCGGCGCCAACGTCGGCCTCGACGGCAAAGCGTACGTCACCACCGGCGCGGCGCTGGTCAACCAGGCGCGCGTTTCGCCGATCGGGGATCCGCTGCTGGCCGATCTCGTGCGCACGCGCCGCGTCGATCAACGGCGCGGTCTATCTGCTCGTTTCGGACCCGTCCACGTACCATCGCTACCGGCGCGAGCTTGCGCTGCACTTTATGCCGCGCAGCGTGCACGTCTTGCGAGCCACGAAGCCGTGGCTGATCGAAGTACGCACACAAATCGATTACTTTAACGCCATCGCGCTTCGGCATTCCGACCGAGCAGATTCTGCTGGCGCGGAGGCTCGGGCTGCTGGTCGTGCCGCGCTTCCAGAACGACGAGCGGTTCGGCTTGCCGCAGATCGCTGCGACGTTCACCGACGTGCTGCGCTACGACCCCAAGGTTTCGACCGTTATCTTCTTCGGTTTGAGCAATCAGGTTCTTGGCTATCCCGATCATTTACCCGAGGCCGCCGACGCCTTCAAGCGGCACGTCTTCAACTTCGGATCGATCGAGACGTACGACCAGAGCCAAGTGCAGAAGGGCAACGACACGCTCGCCAAACTGATCCCCGGCCGCACCGTCCGCGTTCAGGCGATCGCCAAGACCGAGCTCGACAAGATCAAGTCTCGACGAGGTCGTCGCGCGTTACGTTTTAGGCGTCCGCGAGCGCAACGTGCGCGTTGTCTATCTCCGCGCCCTGGGGCCACCAGGACGGCGATCTGTCGATCGAAGCGACGAACGTCGAGATGGTGCACGAGATCGACGACCCAGCATTGCGCGCCGCCGGCATTCCGGCTTGGGCGCGCGACGCCGATCCCGCAGTATCGCGGAAACAATCGCGTTCTCGTCGGGCGTCGCAGCGCTCGCGCGTGCCGTCGATCTTCGTGTTCTGCTCGAGCTCTTCGGCTGGTATCGGCCGCGGCTCGCCATCGCGGCGTATGCGCTCGACGTGCTGCTCTATGTCGCGGGCGTGCGCTCGCACCACGATGCGTTCGCGCGCTCCGCGATCGCGCTCGCCGGCGCTCTGCTCTTCGCGACGGCGGCGCATTGCTTGTCTCTGATTCCGGCTTGGAACGAATCGCCGGCGCCGACGACGGGCACGCAGCTCCTGCGCAGCCTGGGCTGGACGCTGGTCGCGATCGGCGTCGCGCTCGCTCGGCGCGCTGGTCGTCGTCGGCATGCATGAGTTCGCCGCTCGCGATGGAGGAGATCGAGCGCTTCCGCGGGGTGCGGCTCGTGCTCGCGCTGCCGCCGCTGATCGCGCTGCTGCTCTACCTCTTCGACCGGCGCTTCGGCTCGGGGTCGAACGGCCGCGCGACGTCTTTCTCTCGCCGGTGCTGGTCTACCAGCTGCTCGCCGGCATCGTCGTCGTCGGCGCCGGCGCGCTGATGATCGTGCGCAGCGGCAACGACAGCGACGTTTCGCCTTCGCATTCGAGCTCTCGCTGCGCCACGTGCTGACGCACGTGCTCGAGCGTGCGCCCGCGCTTTAAGTAGTTTCTGGTCGGCGTTCCGTGCATGATGCTGCTGCCGGCTCTGCTTGCCGCGCGCATCGCCGCGCGGTCGGGTGGCTGCTGGCGCTGCGGCATCGGCGTTGGGATCGGCGACGTCATCGACACGTTTTCGCACCTGCATACGCCGATCGAGATCTCGGTCCTGCGCATCGTCATCGGGCCGTCGTCGGCGGCGGTCATCGGCGCGGCCGCGATCTGGCTCTATCGGCGCGTCGCTCCTCGGCCTCCGTGTGATGGCGCGAGTGCTGCTCTCGGGTTACTACGGGTTTGGCAACCTCGGCGACGAAGCGCTGCTCGAGGTCATCGTCGAGCGCATGCGCCGGCGTTTTCCGTCGGCATCAATCTCGACGTGCTCTCGGCGACGCCGGCGGCGTACGTCGGCGCGCCTAGGCGTCGACGTCGACGGCGCGTTGGGATTGGCGCGGCGATCCGCGCGGCGATCGCGCGTGCCGACGTCGTGCTCTCCGGCGGCGGCGGCCTGCTGCAGAACGCAACCAGCCTTCGCAGCCTGCTCTACTATGCGGGCATCTTACGCGAAGCGATCCGCGCGAAGTCGTAAAACGATGATCTTCGCGCAATCCATCGGACCGCTGGATTTTTGGGGGCGCTGCTCGTTCGTCGAATTCTGCAGCGGCCTCGATCGTGCGACCGTTCGCGACGAGCGCTCGCTCGACGCTCATGCGCGAGCTCGTGCCGCAGACGCCCCTGTGAACGCACTGCCGATCCGGTCTTTCTGTACGACGCTCCCGACGAACGCATCGACCTCTCGGGCGAGGGGCTCGGGCCCGAGAGCGGACGCGTACGCGGTCATCAGCGTTCGCAAAGCGGCAGCCTTGCGCGATGGCGCCGGCCGTGCTCGCCCGTGCCGTCGACCGTCTAGCGCAGCGGCACGGCGTGCGCGCCGCCTTTCTCCCGCTGGGAGGCGCCGGCGACGCCGCGGTATCGACCGAGGTCATCCGCGCCTGCGCGTCGAGCGCCCGTGCTGCTGCCTGAATGCAGGCTCGACAAAGCGCGGCCTCGATTCTGCGCGGCGCGCACGTCGTGATCGGCATGCGCCTGCATTCGCTCGTGCTTGCGGCGCGCTATGCGGTGCCGTTTCTGGCGCTCGCCTACGATCCCAAGGTCTCCGCGCTCTGCGACGATCTCGCCTATCCGCTCGCGCCGCTCTGGAACGCCGGCGAGCGGCGGCCAGCCGACGACGCGATCGACGCGCTCGTCGATCGGCTCGTCGTCGAGCGCGACGCACTCGCCGCGCATCTCGCGCAACGCATGCGGCCGTTCGGGCGGCGGCGGAGCGCAACTTCGACGTTCTCGGCGAACTTTTAGAGCGACGAGTGATGGATTACCGCGCGACGCTCGAACCTGCCCAAGACCGACTTTCCGATGAAGGCGGAACTTCCCAAGCGCGAGCCGGCCGGGTCGCGTGGTGGAGCGAGCACGTACGTACGAGCGCCGGCTCGAGCGTAACGCCGTCGACCGGCCCTGGATCCTGCACGACGGACCGCCGTATGCCAACGGCGAGCTGCACATGGGACACTTCCTCAACATGGTCCTCAAGGACATGTTCGTGAAGATCGCGCTGCTCGACGGCAAGTACGCGAAGTTCGTCCCCGGCTGGGACATGCACGGCCTTCCGATCGAATACGAAACGCTCAAGTTTCTCGGCATCAAAGATTTTCATACGATCGATCCGCTCGAGTTGCGCGAGCAGCTGCAAGGAACGCGCGCTCTTCTGGCTCGACCGGCAGCGCGAACAGCGCGAGCGCATGGGTAACTTCGGTCTCTTCGACCATCCCTATCGCACGATCGACCCGTCGTTCGAAGCGACGATCGTCAACGCGCTCGCCGACCTCGCCGAGAGGCAGCAGATCTACAAGGGCTTGCGCTCGACGCTGTGGTGCATTCACGACGAAACCGCGCTGGCTGAGGCGGAGATCGAATACGAGCAGCGCAGTCTCGCCGTCGGTCTACGTGCGATTCACAGCAACGCCGCGAGCAAGCCGTCCCGATCTTGGCGGCGTTCGGGCCTTCGACTGAGGCGCTTCGACGCCTTCGCTCAGGATGACACAGCGGTTTCGTTCCTCATCTGGACGACGACGCCGTGGACGCTGCCGGCCAACGCCGCGATCGCGCTGCGCGGCAATGCAACCTATGGACTCTATCGCGTCGGCGACGAGCTGCTGATCCTCGCCGAGGCGCTCGCTCCGCAAGCGCTGGGCGAACGCTTCGCGCAAGCGACGCTGCTGGCGCGCGCCCGCGGCGC
Source organism: Vulcanimicrobiota bacterium (assembly GCA_963699435.1). GTDB lineage: Bacteria > Vulcanimicrobiota > Vulcanimicrobiia > Vulcanimicrobiales > Vulcanimicrobiaceae > Cybelea. The sequence continues at coordinate 267,819 of CAVOTV010000005.1, read as the reverse complement.
GGATCTCGACGACCTCGCCGTGCGCCACCCCTTCATGGATCGCGACTCGGTCATCGTGCTGGCCGACTACGTGGATCTCGAGACCGGGACCGGTGCGGTGCACACCGCGCCCGGCCACGGTGCCGACGACTTCGATACCGGGATGAAGTACGGTCTTCCGATCCTCAATCCGGTCGATGCCGCGGGGCGCTTCACCGCCGAGGCCGGACCGTACGCCGGGATGCACATCTTCAAGGCCAATCCGCAAATCGTCGAAGACCTCGAGCGCAGCGGAGCCCTCTGGAGCGTGGCAAACTACGAGCATTCGTATCCGCACTGCTGGCGCTGCCAGAACCCGGTCATCTTCCGCGCGACCGCGCAGTGGTTTCTCGCGATGGATCAAAACCTGCTGCGGCAGCGTGCGATCGATGCGATCGAGGGCGTCGAGTATACGCCCGAGTGGGGACGGGCGCGCCAGCGCCAGATGATCGAGACGCATCCCGAGTGGTGTCTCTCCCGCCAGCGCACGTGGGGGACGCCGATTCCGTCGCTGCGTTGTCTGGATTGTGACGAGGCGGTGCTCGATGCACGCGTCGCGCGGCTCGCGGCCAAGCGCTTCGCGCAAGCGGGCGCGGGTGCGTGGTGGAGCGATCCGGTCGAGACGTACCTTCCGCACGATTTCGCTTGTCCGAAGTGCCGCGGCACGCGCTTCGAAAAAGAGAAGAACATCGTCGACATCTGGTTCGAATCGGGCGTCACGCACCTCGCCGTGCTCGGTCGCGACGGCATGCCGTGGCCGTCCGATCTCGTGCTCGAAGGTGGCGATCAGTTTCGCGGCTGGTTTCGCAGTTCGCTCATTACCGGAGTGGCGCTCAAAGGGCGCGCGCCGTACCGCCGCGTTACCAAGAACGGATGGGTGAACGACGAGCAAGGGCGTCCGATGTCGAAGTCGCGCGGCACCGGCTTCGACGTGAAGGACGCGATGGAGAAGTGGGGAGCCGACCTGCTGCGGCTCTGGGCGGCATCCGTCGAACCGATCGACGACGTGCGGTTCGGTCCGAATCTGGTCGAGCAGGTCGGGCGCGTCTATCGCAACTTACGCAATCGCCTGCGCTTCATGGTCTCCAATCTCTACGATCTCGAGCCCGGTGCCGTCGTCGCGCGCGAGGCGATGGAACCGATCGACCGGCTCGCGTGCGGAGTGGCCGATGCCTTCGTCGCAAGCGTCAAGTCTTCGTACGACCGATGCGAGATCCACGATGCGTACCTGCAGATCGTCGACTTCGAGAGCGCGATCTCGAGCCTCTATTTCGACGCGCTGAAAGACCCGCTCTATTCGCGCGCGGCCGGCGATCCGCGCCGCCGCAGCGCGCAGTCGGCCTTGCTCTACGTGCTCCGCCGGTTCTGCACCGCACTCGCGCCGGTGCTCTCGTTCACCGCCGAAGAAGCCTGGCAAGCGGTGCCGGCCGCGGTGCGCGGCGATGCGGAGAGTATCTTCGACACGACCTTCGACGTGGCGCGCAACCGCGGCGCCGGCGAGAGCGACCTCCGGCTCTGGGAGAGCCTACGCGCGCTGCGCGGGCGCGTCGCCGCGGTGGCGAGCCCGCGCGATTTTGAAGCACAACTCGCGCTGACCGTTACTCCGCAGGCGTATAAGCGTTTGGCGCCGCTCGGCGATAATCTGCGCGAAGCGCTCGTCGTATCGCAGCTTTCCCTGCATCAGAGCGACCGCGCCGACGGCGCGGCCGACGATGGCGTGGTGAGCTTCAAACTTTCGCCTGCCGATGGCGCCAAGTGCGTGCGCTGCTGGAAGTATCGGGCACTCGGCGCCGATCCGCAGCATCCGGAGATTTGCGCCGACTGCGCCGCCGTGGTCCGCGCGCTCTAACTATTCGACCAATCGCGACACCGGTAAGTGTTCGTCGCGGAACGCCTCCCAGGTGCCCGACTCGATCGCGGCGCGCGCGCGGCGCATGAGGGCGTTGAGCATATAAACGTTATGGTATGCGAGCAGCCGCGGTCCGAGCATCTCCTTGGCGCGAAAGAGATGCGCGAGATAAGCACGAGTATACGTCGCGCACGTCGAGCAATCGCAGGCGCCGTCGAGCGGGGCGCCGTCGCGAACGAATGCGGCGTTGAGGATGTTGAGCTCCCCGCCATGCGTCATCGCCCTGCCATTGCGCCCGCAGCGCGTCGGATAGACGGAATCGAAGAGATCGATGCCGGCATCTACGGCGGCGATGAGATCGCGGACGGTGCCGACGCCCATGAGGTAGCGAGGCTTGCCGGCCGGAAGCAACGCCGCCGTCGCACGTGCCGTTGCGTACATCTCGTCGCGCGTCTCACCGACGGAGAGCCCGCCGATTGCATAGCCAGGAAAATCGAGCGTGACGAGTTCGCGCGCGCTGCGCTCGCGCAGCGCGGCATCGAGGCCGCCCTGAACGATGGCAAAGACCAGCGTTCCGTCGCGCGAGCGTGCGGTCGCCGACCGGCGCGCCCACCCGGTGGTCAACCGCACCGCCTCCTCGAGCTCTTCACGCGGTGCCGGCAGCTTCACGCAGACGTCGAGCACCATGGCCACGTCGCTGCCGATGCGCTGCTGAAAGTCGATCACGTTTTCGGGCGTAAAGCGGTGCTCGCTGCCGTCGAGATGCGATGCGAAGGTGACGCCGTCGTCGTCGAGCCGCCGGCGGCTCTCGAGGCTGAAGACTTGGAAGCCGCCCGAGTCGGTGAGGATCGGGCGATCCCACGCCATGAAACGATGGAGGCCGCCGGCGCGTTCGATCGTTTCGACGCCGGGACGCAGCCAAAGGTGATACGTGTTCGAGAGCACGATTTGCGTCTGCGATTCGCGCAGCTCCGCCGGCGTAAGCCCCTTGACGCTCGCCGCCGTGCCGACCGGCATGAAGCAGGGCGTCTCGACGACGCCGTGGGCGAGATCGAGGCGCCCGCGCCGCGCGCCGCCGCTGCTCGCGAGCCGCGCAAAGGCGCTCATGACACGGTGCGGCGTGCTTGCATATATGCCGGCGGCGGTGGCGATTCGAACTCCATGCTTTCGCCGGTGCTCGGATGGCGAAAGGCGAGCCGCCATGCATGCAGCGCTTGTCCGGGCAACTCGAATCGCGCCTCTTTGTTACCGTAGAGCGGATCGTTGAGCACGGGATGTCCGGCGGCAGCGAGGTGGACGCGAATTTGGTGCGTGCGCCCGGTTTCTAATCGGAAGACGAGCTCCGCGTGGTCGGTAAATGCCTCGCGCAGCGTATAGTGCGTCACGGCGGGTTTTCCGTCCTGAACGATCGCGAACCTTAGCCGGTTGCGCGGATCGCGGCCGATCGCCCCTTCGATCGTTCCTCGCGCGTGCTGCGGCACGCCGCGCACGATGCCGAGATACTCGCGCTCGATCCGCCGTGCTTTCATCGCGGCACCGAGTCGCTTCAGACTCTCCTCGCGCTTCGCGACGACCAGCAGGCCCGAGGTGTCGCGATCGAGCCGGTGCACGAGGCCCGGCCGTAGCGCGTCGCCGGGCATCGTTGCATCAACGTGCGAGAGGACGGCATTGACGAGCGTTCCGCTCGTCGCTCCGTGCGCGGGATGCGTCACCATGCCGGCAGCCTTGTCGATGACGAGCAGGTCGTCGTCTTCGTACACGATCGAAAGCGCGATCGGCTCGGGATGCGCGACGAGCGCGGCGCGCTCCGGGACGTCGAACTCGAGCACGTCGCCCGCCTCGAGGGGCGTGCTCGGCTTCGCGGGCTCGCCGTTAATCGTGACCTGTCCGCGCTTGGCGCTCTGCGCGGCTCGAGTTCGTGAAGCGCCCGATAGAGAGGCGACGAGGACGTCGGCGCGCGTGCCCGCTTGTTCAGCGGTGACGACGTGTAACAAGACTCGAGAGCAGGAGTAATCCTACTCCGACCGTGATACAGGAATCCCCGACGTTGAAGATGTTCGGCCAGATTCGATAGAAATCGATGAAATCGACGACGTAACCGTAGTGCAGGCGATCGACGATGTTGCCGATCGCGCCGCCGACGATCATCCCGAATGCGACGCGCACGATCGTTGAGTGCGCCGCGGCCTCGCGAAAGCTGAACCAGAACAGCACGAGCACGACGATCGCCATCGCGATGAGGAGCACGGCGTTGTTTCCGAAGAGGCCGAACGCTCCGTGAACGTTACGCTCGTACGTCCACTTCAAAAAGTGAGGAATGACGAACCGGCTCTCGCCGGGCAAGAACGACGAAACGATGAGCCGCTTCGAATACTGGTCGGCCCAAAGGACGAAGACCGCGACCGCCGCGATCAGCAGCGTGCCGCTTAGGCTAGAGAGTCGGTTGCGGGACAAATTGATAGAACCATCCTGCGACGTTGAGGAACGCATCGTTGACTAGCACCAATCCGACGACGATGAGAAATGCGCCTGCCCCGAATTCGATCGCGCGCAGCGCCGGACGGATGCGGCGCAGCAGCGGGAGCACGGCGCCCACGGCGCCGGCAGCCGCGAGGAACGGGACCGCGAGCCCGAGGCAGTAGAAGGCAAGCAGCACCGCGGCTTGGGTGCTGTGCTGCTGCGACGCGATCGCCAAAATGCCGGCAAGAATCGGACCGATGCAGGGCGACCATCCGGCGGCAAATGCCATCCCCACGAGCCCCGAGGTCCAAAACGTCGCCCGATCCTGGCGCAGGTGGAAACGTGCATCCATCATGAGCCACGGGATCTGCAGCATCCCCATCATCTGCAGCCCCAGGATGACGACGAGCACGCCGCCGATTTGCGCGATCAAGCTGCGGTTCGCATCGAGCACCCCGCCGATTGCGCTGGCGCTCAAACCCAGCGCGATGAAGATCGCGCTGAAGCCCAGGACGAACGCGACGGCGTGACCGAGCGTTCGCAAGCGCGCCGAAGTGCCCATCTCCGCCGCGAGATCCTCGACGCTCTCGCCCGTCAGCAATGAAAGATAGGCTGGCACGAGCGGGAGGACGCACGGGGATACGAAGGAAACGAGGCCCGCAAGGAAGGCGATCCCGGCGGTAATATGCGTCGTCGCGGTCATGCGCCGAACATGGTTAGGAATGCAGCACTGGTTTACCTATCCGACATATATCGACCCCGTAGCGTTCCGCATCGGACCGGTCGGCGTGCATTGGTACGGCATCGCCTATCTGGTCGCGTTCATCTGCGTCTATCTGTGGATGAGCCGTCCGGCCGGGACGCCGGCGACTGGGTCTCACCAAGGAGCAGATTCAGGACTTTCTGTTCTACGCGCTGATCGGCGTGCTCGTGGGCGGACGCACGTTTTTCGTCATCAACGATATCATCAGCAAGCACGATGCGTCCTTTTACCTCTCGGCGCCGTTCAACTTCATCGCGGTTTGGAATGGCGGAATGGCGTTTCACGGCGGCCTTATCGGCGTCGTGATCGCCATCTGGCTCTTCGTTCGCAAGCATCCCGGCTTGAAGTACATCGTGCTCGGCGACGAGGTCGTGATGATGCTGCCGGTCGGCATCACGCTCGTCCGCATCGTCAACTTCATCAACGACGAGTTGTGGGGCGATCAATGCATTCCCGACCGCGCGTGGTGCCTGGTCTTTCCCACCGCACCCCTGGTCAACGGAAGCGCCGTCTACCGTCACCCATCGCAGATCTACGAAGCCATTCTCGATATTCTCGACGCTGCCGATGCTGTTGATCCTATACCGGCTCAAACCGAAAGACGGGGTCGTCGCGTGGACGTGGTTCACGATGTACGGCATCACGCGCACGATCGCCGAACTTTGGCGCCACGCCGGACTTCAGCTGGATGGGCTTGACCGGCGGCCAACTCTACGCCATGCCGATGATCGTCATCGGCATCGTCGGCATCGCCTACTGCGCGACGCGCCCGGGCCGCCGAACGGAAGTCGGCCCGGCTTCGATTCAAACCGCGCGCGGATGACGCCGCCGCCGAGACGCTATCAGCGCGCTCCGGCAGCGCGATCGACGATGAGCTGCGCGCCGTTGGGGACGCGACCCCGCTGGCAGTAACGCTCGTCGGCGTCAGCAAGCGCCAGTCCGCCGAGATCGTAGCCGAGGCGATCGGGGCCGGGCTTGCCGACATCGGCGAAAACTACCTGCAAGAGGCGCAGTCAAATTTCGCCGGCCTGCCGCCCGTCCGCAAGCACTTCATCGGGCACGTGCAGACCAACAAAGCCAAGGCGATTGCCGCAGCGTTCGACGTGGTGCAGAGCGTGGATCGCAAGCGTGCCGGAGCGGCGCTTTCGAGCGCGGCGCTGGAGGCCGGAAAGCAGCTTCCGGTGCTGCTGCAGCTCAACGTCTCGCCCGCCGAGCGCTTTGGATGTGCGCCCGCCGAGGCCGACCGGCTTGCCGAATCGCTGCGCGGGCAACGCCGGCCTGCGCTTCGAGGGCATTATGGCGATCGGACCGCTCGGCGCCGACCGCGACGCGATCTTGCGCGCCTTTGAGCTTGCAGCCAAGACGTTGAGCCGTGTAGGTGGAAGTACGCTCTCAATCGGTATGTCGGGAGATTGGCGAGAGGCGGTGCGGATGGGCTCGACGATGGTGCGCATCGGCGAAGCGCTTTTTGGCGCGCGACGGCCGAAGGAGGTTGCGCAGTGAGCGTGTTCAGCAAGATCGGATCGTTCTTTTCGATCCGCGAAGACGAAGAAGAGTTTTACGACGACGACGGCTCGTCGGCGCGCGTCGTTCCGTTCTCTGCAGCCGGGCGGCGAGCCGGAACGCAGGTGAGCGTCTTCTCGCCGCGCAGTTATCAAGACGTCGTCGAGATCGCCGATGCGCTGCGGAACAGGCAAGTCGTCATCGTGAACCTGCAAAACGCGGATCGAACGCTGCTGCAGCGCGTGGTGGATTTTACTTCCGGCGTCGCCTACACGATCGACGGGAAGATCCAAAAGCTCGCCGAGTCGATCTACCTCGTCGTTCCGGCGGGCGATCACCGTCAACGCCGCCGGACTGCGCGATTCGATGATGGCCGACGGAACTTTCGACTTCTTGACGAACCGAACGTAGGACACGAAGCGATGGAAAAGATTACACCGATCGACATTCAGCACAAGAGCTTTAAGAAGGCGCTGCAGGGTTACGACCGCGCCGACGTCGACAGATTTCTGGACGAGGTCATCGAGACGCTCGAAGACGAAGCGCAGCAGCGCGCCGCGCTCGAGGCGGAGATCGCCGACCTCAAGGAGCGCGTGAGCCACTTTAAAGCGATGGAAGAATCGCTGCAGAACACGCTGGTCCTCGCGCAGCGCACGGCGGACGAAGTCAAAGCTTCGGCGCACAAAGAGGCCGACCTCATTCGGGAGCAGGCGCGCTTGGCCGGCGAGCGCGAGATCGCGGGCTATAACGATTCGATCTCTGAGGTTCGCCGCGAACACCAGCGCGCGGTCGAAGCGATCGAGAAAGTACGCAGTGAGCTGCGCAGCCTGCTGATGACGCATCTGGCGCTGCTCGAGCGCGCCGACGGCCCGACGGCGAACGGCGAGGTACAAACCGCCGCGCCGCCGCCCGAACCGCCGAAAGAACCCGCGCCGAAGAAGGACGATACGACGCGAATCACCGTGTACTGATCGCGTGTACTTCCCGGGGACGGCATCGGCCCCGAGGTTACGCGTGCCGCCGTCCGCGTCGTGCAGCACGTCCGGGCCGATCTCGAATGCATCGAGGCGGCCGTCGGCGGCGATGGCGCTCGCTCGTGGGCTTCCCGCGCTGTCCCGATCAAACGCGAGCGCTCTGCGACGCGAGCGCCGCGATTTTATTCGGCAGCGTCGGTCTTCCGCAATACGAAGGCAAGCCGTTGCCGGAGCGTCCCGAGTACGCGCTGTTTCTCTTGCGGCGCGATTACGAACTGTTTGCAAACCTGCGGCCCGTGCGCGTCTTTCCGGGGCTCGAAGAAGCCTCATCGTTGCGGCCGGAGATCGTGCGGGGACTCGATCTCATCGTCGTGCGCGAGCTGACCGGCGGCATCTATTACGGCAAACCCAAAGAGCAGCGAACCGTAGACGGCGTGGATGAAGCGGTCGATACGATGATCTATCGGGCGCCGGAAATCGAGCGCATCGCCCACGTCGCCTTCGATCTCGCGCGAGCGCGCCGCAAGCACTTGACGTCGGTGGACAAGCAAAACATTCTTGAGACGTCGCGCCTCTGGAGGCGCGTCGTCGAAAGCGTCGCGCGCGAATATCCCGACGTTCGCGTCGAGCATTTGCTGGTCGACAACGCGGCAATGCAGCTCGTTCAGCGGCCCGGCGATTTCGACGTGATCGTCACGGAGAATATGTTCGGCGACATTCTCTCCGACGAAGCCGCCATTCTCACCGGCTCGATTGGTACGCTGCCAAGTGCGAGCTTGGGGGCGCTTGGCTTGGCTGGACGCCAGTTCGGTCTCTACGAGCCGATCGGCGGAACGGCGCCGACGATCGCCGGTAAGGGCGTTGCTAATCCGACGGCGTCGATTCTCTCCGCCGCGATGCTGCTGCGCCATTCGCTCGATGACGATCGCGGGGCGGCGCGCATCGAGCGCGCTGTCGAGCGCGCCTACGCCGACGGGCTGCGAACGGCCGAGCTTGCGCGCGGAGCGTCACCGGCGCTTTCGACCGGCGCGTTCGCCGACGCGGTCATCGAACGTTTATAAGCATCCATCCGCTGGGATGGATGGCCCACGCAGCGTCGAACGGTGCGGCACGATTTCCCTCTCTTACCCCACCATCGCTAGAGGAGATTTCACATGTTGCAGACTTTCACTCGCCGCGCGCTCGTCGCCGGTGCGGCGCTGTCAATCGTTGCTGGTTGTTCCGGCAACTCGCTGAACTCCGGTCAGCCGTCGTCGGTCGTGCCGAACTCGGCGCGCGTCGTCAACGGCATGCGCGTCCTGCTCGGCCCGGCGGTCGCAGGACCACGGCTGGTCCCGCTCATTTCCAGAGATTCTAACGCTCCGGCGGGTTGGCCCGAGAAAAAGAAAAAGAAGAAATCGCTGCTGTTTGTGGCCGACGGCTCAAACGGCGTCCTCATATACAACCCGGCGACCCCCAACGGATCGCCGACCGGCTCGATCACTACGGGAGTGGACCTTCCGGCCGGCGTTGCCGTCGACAAGAGCGGCGCGCTCTACGTCGCCGATGAAGGCAACAGTACGGTGACCGTCTATCCTCACGGGCAGTCGTCGCCGAGCCTAACGATCAGCACCGGCATCTCCTCACCGTACGGCATCGGCGTCGACTCCAAGGGCAACGTATTCGTCAGTAACCTTGGAACGAACGACATCACCGCCTACGCCGCCGGTTCCACGACGCCGTACGCGACGATCAGTTTCAATAGCGAAGGCCAGGCGGTCGGCGTCGGCGTGGACGGCAAAGACAACGTCTGGGTTGCCTGCGATTCCAGTAACGCCGTATACGAGATTCCGGCCGGCACGACCACGCCGCAGAATGCGAACCTCGGCGGCCTCGTCGGTCCGATCGGGGTTTCGTTCGGCAAGAGCGATGCCGTCTACGTTTCGAACTTTAGCGGGAACAACGTAAAAATATACGCCTACGGATCGACGACCGCTTCCACCACGATTACCGACGGCCTCAGCGGTCCGACACTCAACGGCCTCACCAGCAAGGGGCTCTTCTTTCAGACGAACCAAGACGACGACGTCGTCGGCTATAAGTCGGGTCAGACCAGTCCGTTCTCTACGCTCAGCGGCGCATCGGAGGCGCTCGGCATCGCCTCGTCACCGCTCATCAAGAAATAGCCTTCGTCTCCTGGTGCCTTCGGCGCGCGGCTTTGGCCGCGCGCCTTTTTATCGCGTATGCATCGCGGCAACGATCCGGTAAGAATCGTCGAGCACAATAGCCGTTGTGGATGGGACGGCATGGGCATCGAGCGCAATGGTGGCGGCACGGACTCGGCTGGAGATCGCAACCGAGAATCTCGCGAACGTCTCGAGCGAAGGTTTTCGTCCCGTTACCGCGCGCGGCTTTTTGACCGCGATGGGCGTCGCCATCGCACGCGAGCGGGTGCAGAGCACTCCCGGACCGCGGCTGGGCAGCGCGGTCGATGCCATCCACGAAATGGTCGACGTTCTCGCGGCCGAGCGATCGTTCGAGAGCGCGGAAAAGACCGTCGCCGCAATCGACACGACGCGCCAGAAGGCTGCCGATGCCGCTCGGATCGCCTGAGGAGGAACGACGATGGATCGTGCGCTCTTCGCCGCCGCCAGCGGCATGACGGCACAACAGCGCAATCTCGATACGATTGCCGACAACTTATCGAACGCCGGCGTCGTTGGCTTCAAAGGTTCGGCCCAGCGATTCGCGGAGCTCGTCGCCCCTGGATCGGGCGGCGTCGGCACCGTTGCGTTAGGGGCTCGCATATTCTTCGCGCAGGGGAAGCTGGCGCGGAGTCCCGGACCGTTCAATCTGGCGATTGACGGTCCGGGGTTCTTCACGCTGCTCGATGCACACGGCCGGCGCTTTTACACGCGCGACGGCCAGTTCACCCGCGCCGCCGACGGCACGCTTCGCAACGATCGCAACCTGCGGCTCGCCGGACTTCGCATTCCGTCCGATGCGCTGACTGCGACCGTCGCAGCCGATGGTACGGTGGCGGCGACGTTCGCCGGCGGCACGCGCACCATCGGCCATATCCGCCTCGCCGAGTTCGCTGCTCCCGAGCGGCTCCGCGCCGTGGATGGAGCGCTCTTCGCGCCGACCGCGGCAGCCGGCAGAGCGCGCGAAATCGTTCCCGGCGGCGACGATGGTCCGCAACTGCATTTCGGCATGCTCGAAGAATCGAACGTGACGATCGTCGACGCGATGATGCAAATCCTCACCGCGCAGCGCGCGTATGAGGCAAATGCGAAAGGCGTCCAAGCGGCTGACGAAATGCTGCGCATCGCGAATAACCTGCAGCGGACGTAGCATTACGACTTCCGGCACGTCGCCTCTAAAAAAACTTTTCCACCCGATATGGCCGAATAACCGGTGGAAGTGAAGCTCGTATTGCTGGTACGCATGATCATAAGGCGCCCCAGCTTTCCGTCGCTTGTAACATGATCAATGGAACTTTCCGTCGTTCCGCTGACGGTCGCGTAAGCGACAAACCACGTGCCATCGTTGGCCACGGCGGCATTTATGTAACGATGGTTCTTGGAATCATACGCTAGGGAGCCGCTTTGGACGTACCCCTTCGCAGAGAGCCAGCTTCGCAAAATGGCGCCGTTCATGGCGTAAGTCACCGTAAAATGAAAGGGTTGTTTACCGATTAAGCCGCCGGTGCATGACCACGTTCCGACGTAGTACTGCATAGCTTCCATTCCCGTTGCCGATCGTGCGGGAAGAGTAGCGGCCAGCGTCAGCGATGCCGCTACGGCGGCGAAGACAGCTGTATTCCTCACGAAATCCTCCCTTTTGTGGATCTCCAAGTTTATCTTAGCACCCAAATCAAGCGGAGAATGGCCGTCACAAAGATTTCGGCAAGGGCAACCGCCGACAGCGTTGGCTTGCCGGCAGCGCCGGGATCGCGGCACGGTAACAGTCGCTCTGTAGGATTTCCACATGGTGCATAGTCTGCTTTTGGTATGGACCTCTAAAGGCGTTCAGGCGGCCGACGAGATGCTGCGTATTGCCAACAACCTGCAGCGCGGCTGACGAGCCTAACGCACGGCCTCGCGCATGATGCCGAGGTGATCGGCTTCGGTCGCCTCACGCCGCGTGTTGTGAAAGTTCGCTAGCTTCCATCCGTCGCCGTTACGCACGAGCAGTACGCTGGCGACGGCCAGCACGATGCCCTTCACCGGTCCGGATGGAATGTCAATTTGGGAGGGCGCGATCGCGAGCACGGCGTTCGGCGAGATAGCGCGAACGCTCGCGATCGTAAAGGCGACCGTGCTGTCTTTGTACGGCCCGCGAAAGATCTTGTCGTGCAGCTCCGCGACGGCGCGGCGTCCTTTGACGTGCATCCCGAGCAAGTTGATAAAGTCGACGTCTTCGGTGCAGCACTGGGCGAAGGCTTCGCCGTCGCCGTTTTTCCAGGCATCGCTTAACCTTTCGAACGTCTCCGCAATACCTTGAGTTATGGCGTCACTCATGAAGAGCTCCTTTCAGCGGCACTGTCGCGTTTCTGACGGCCGCTACGAGTGCCTGCGTAATCGTACTTCGAAGGCCGGCGCGGGGCCGGGCACAACCCTCACGCCGTTCTCGCCGAGCGCATCGAGGATCGCGCGGACGCGCCCAGCTTCGGGATGAACGAGGGTGAGCGAGTCGAGCGTGAGCGATGGCGGAAGCGACAGCGCGGGACTCGGTACCTCGCCGCGGTCGATGTAGAACGGCAAGACGGTGGAACGATCGGCGAACGGCGAGGTGAGTTGCCACGACAGGAGCTCGCCGCTGGGGTGACGGCGCGACATCCCAAAGATCTCGCCGAGGTCGAACCCGGCTTCGCGCGCGATCGCGGCCGTCTCTTCGAGCGTTCGCGACGAGCGCGCACACCACGCGAGGTATCGCGGCGGCGAGTCGCGATCGAGCCCGAAGAACCGGCGTTCCGGCGGCACGTCCTGGGCGGGGTCGATCGCCATGAGCTCGAGATAAGCGCCGCGGTCGAGCCCGACCAGCGCGTTGCGCGTGCCGAATCCAAGATGCGGTCCGCCGGGCGTCGCCTCAACGCCGTACGTCTGCGCGAAGGTCTGGATGGCATCGTTCAGATCCGGCGCGGCGTAGATAATGTGATCGATCACGCATGGCTCTTCGGCGTAACGCCGCGATGACGCTTTCGTAACAATCGGCTGCTACCATCGCGCCATGGATGGCGTCACCGCGCGGCGCGCGGGCGAGATGATCGAGACGATGCTGCTCGTCCCGATCCTGCGGCCGATGATTGCCGGAACGGGAATGCTGGGCGACTATGAGCTCGATCTGCTCGCCGGCGAGGTCGCGCGCCACGATGGGCGTGGCTTCGCCGCGTTGCTCGGTACGCGGCTGGAACGCGGGCCGTGAGCGACGACGAGCGCGAGCAAGCCGTGCGGACGCTGCTGCCGCTGGTGCGCACCTGTGCGCGACGGCTCAAGCGCCTGGTACCGAATCTCGATATCGACGATCTCGTCGGCGACGGAAGCGTTGGACTCATCCGGGCCGTCGATTCGTTCGATCCGCAGCGCGGTCCGCAGCTCGCGGAGTACGCGCGGCGGCTCGTAGTCGGAGCGATGCTCAACGGCGTGCGCCGCATGGATCCGGTCTCGGAGCGCGCGCGCCGGCTCGTACGCGAGGCCGAGAATCGGCGATACGAGCTTGCTGCCGAACGCGGCGACGTGCCGAGTACCCAGGAGATGGAGCGCCGCTGTCCCGGATACGGCCGCGCCATAGCCGCCGCATATCGCGGTCAGCCGCTCTCGCTCGACGCGCCCCTGCCGCGCGGCGAAGCGCTCGCGTACGATTGGGCCGACGATCCGGCGAGGATCGTCCTGCGCCGTCTGCAGCGCGCGCGGCTGGCCGAGATGATCGCCGCGTTGCCCGAACGCCACCGCAGGGTCGTACTGATGCACTATTTCAACGAAACGTCGCTGCGGTCGGTCGGTCGGCGTCTTGCCATTTCACCGCAGCGTGCCTCGCAGCTGCACACGAGCGCGCTCGCAAAGCTCAAGCGTTACGCTCATGCTGCGCCGCATTGAGCTCGAGGACGCCTCAGCTGCCGCCCCGCTGCAGATCGGAGTCAATCGCTCCGAAGCGGTCGTTCCGGTCGTCGCCGAGGCCGAGCTCGAAACGGCGCTGCTCCCTCGGGATCAGCCCCGTTGGGCGAAAGATGCCGTCGCCGTTTCGCAACGCGCCCGGGAGATCATCGCAAGGCTCCGCCCCGCGGCGGTGCGCGTTCTCTGCTTCTGGGATCACCGCATCCGCGCCGTTGGTGTCGGCGATCGGCGAGTGCAGGTGGATCCCAGCGGCTGCTATCGTTGCGACTTCTAACCACCGATCGGGACCAAGTGTGCGAGAACCGCGACGGCTACCGTTGCCGTACCGGCGAAGACGAAATAGATCAGGGCTCGCGTAACGAGGAGTACGTCGTGTACGTCATTCACACGCCTACCATCTCACGGAATGCTGGTACGCAACGTAGAGGAGCCTGTGATTCCTCTGAATTTTCGAGCGAGCGAGCTACGCCGGCGTGAAGAGGTTCTTTCCCGTCATGCGTTCGGGGATCGTCAGCCCCATGATGGAAAGCAGCGTGGGCGCGACGTCGCCGAGCTTACCGCCGTCTGCGAGCGTTCCGTGGAGGTCGTCGGCGATCAAGACGAACGGAACGAGATTGGTCGTGTGCGCGGTTACCGGGCGATCCTGCGCGTCGAGCTGTTCCTCAGCATTGCCGTGATCGGCGGTAATGGCGAGCAGTGCGCCGGCCGCCAAGGCGGCACGCGATAAGCGCCCGAGGCATTCGTCGATCACCTCTACCGCCTCGATCGTCGGCTGCCAGGTTCCGGTGTGCCCGACCATGTCGGCATTGGCATAGTTCATTACGATCGCATCGTAGGTTCCGCTCCCGATCGCCGCGATCGCAGCCTCGGTGATCTCGCGCGCGCGCATCGCCGGCGCGAGATCGTAGGTTGGAACCGTGCGGTCCGATGGAATGAGGATCCGCTCCTCACCCTCGAACTGCTCTTCGCGCCCGCCGTTAAAGAAGTACGTTACATGGGCGTACTTCTCGGTTTCGGCGAGCCTCAGCTGACGGAGATGGTCGCGTGCGAGAATCTCGCCGAACGTATCGTACTGCGGGCGCGGTCCGAACAGAACCGGATTAGTATAAGTCTCGTCGTATTTCGTCATCGTCGCGAAGAAGGGATTCGCGTACGCTTTGGACGCGAAGGCGTCGAACCCATCGGGAAAATACGCAGGCGGTGCCGGCATTGAATGCCATCATGAGCTGGCGCGCGCGGTCGGGCCGGAAGTTGAAGAAGACGAATGCGTCGCCGTCGGCGATCGGACGCGGCGGCCCGACGACCGTGGGTGCGACGAACTCGTCGTCCTCGTCGCGGGCGTACCCGTCGGATACGGCGGCGCGGCGTTCGGCGCGCTTAGGCCGGCGCGCCCTCGCGCAAGCAGATCGTAGGCGCGCCTGCGTGCGCTCCCAACGCCGATCGCGATCCATCGCGTAAAATCGTCCGGTAACGCTGGCGATCGACCCCGAGCGGTCCGACCTCGGCGAGCTTCGCTTCGAGGCGTCCGACGTAATCGAGGGCCGAGCGCGGCGGCGTATCGCGCCCGTCGAGAAAGCAGTGAATGAGGATCGGGACGTTCGGCGGCGACCGCGGCGTCGATCAAAGCAAAAAGATGCGCGATCGAGCTGTGCACGCAGCCGTCGGAGAGCAATCCCATCAGGTGCAGCGTTCCGCCGCTGCGCCCACGTGCTCGAACGCTCGCAGCAGCGTTTCATTGGTGGCAAAATCGCCGGCCGCAACGGCCGCGTCGATGATCGTCACGCCTTGCGGGACGACTCGTCCGCTGCCGAGGTTCATGTGGCCGACCTCGCTGTTGCCCATCACACCCTTCGGCAAGCCGACGGCTTCACCCGATGCCTGCAGCATCGTATGCGGATAGCGTTCAAAAGCGCGTGCCAAAAGGGCAGCTTTGCCGCCGCGATGGCGTTGCCGTACACTTCGTCGCGGCATCCCCAGCCGTCGAGTACGGCGAGAACGATCGGACGATACGTCATCGCGCGGCGGCGTTGGCGATCAGCGCTGCAAAGCCGTCAGGATCGAGCGACGCCCCGCCGACGAGGCCGCCGTTGATGTTCGGCACGCGCCGCATACTCCGCCACATTGGCCGGTGTCATGCTTCCGCCGTAAAGAATCGGCACCGTTCGCGAGACCGTCGAGCGACGCGCGGATCGTCGGCCATGACGCGATCCGCTTCATCGGGCGGGCAGTTCTTGCCGGTGCCGATCGCCCAAATCGGCTCGTATGCGACGATCGCGCGGCGCAAATCGCCGGAGCGCGACGCCCGCGAATGCGGCGCGCATCTGCGCGACGACGCGCTCGTTGGTTCGTACCGCGTCGCGTTCTTCGAGCGTCTCGCCGACTGCGACGATGGGCGTCAGACCATGCTCGAGCGCCGTCTTCACCTTCAGGTTGACGGTGCGATCGGTCTCGTCGCAGTACGCGCGGCGTTCCGAATGTCCAAGAATCACGTGCGTACGCCGAACTCCAGCAGCATCGGTGCGCTGATCTTCGCCGGTGTAGGCGCCCTTGAGCTCCCAATGCATCGTTTGCGCGCCGAGTGCGACGCGCGTCCCTTTCATCGTGTCCGCGGCCGACCGCGAGCGACGGTGAATGGCGGCGCGACGCAGATCTGGACGTTTCGGCGGGAAGCGTCGCGGCCAGCGGAGAAAGGCGTCGAAAAACGCGGCCGTCTCGGCGGCGGTCTTATGCATCTTCCAGTTTGCCTAGCGACGATCCGTCTAGCACTTCGAGTGCGGCGACGCCCGGCAGCGTTTTCCCCTCAAGAAACTCGAGCGTCGCGCCGCCGCCGGTCGAGACGTAGGTCATCGCGTCGCGCGAAGCCGAGCACGTGAGCGGCCGCCGCAGCGTCGCCGCCGCCGACAACGCTAGACGCGCCGCCTTTCGTCGCGCGCGCGATCGCTTCGCCGACGGCCTGCGTGCCGGCTTGATAGGCCGGACTTTTCGTAAACGCCCATCGGGCCGTTGAAGACGATCGTCTTCGCGCGTTCGACGATCCGCCGCGTACGCGCGGCGGTTGCCGGACCGATATCCAGGATCATCTCGTCGCCGACGTCGTCGATCGGGACGGTTCGTGCGCGAGCTCGTCCGCATCGAACGCGGGCGCCACGACCGCATCGACGGGCAGGTGCAGATCGATGCCTTTGATCTTGGACGACCGTTCGAGTATCCTCTTCGCCGGTTCGAGGTCGTCGTCGCGCAGCGACTTGCCGACGTTCGTTCCGGACGCGGCGAGGAACGTGTTCGCCATCCCACCGCCGATGCAGAATGCGTCGACGAGTCTCCATCAGCCGCTCGAACACGCCGATCTTGTCCTTGATCTTTGCGCCGCCGATCACGCAAACGAACGGCTTCGCCGGCCGTTCGACTAAGCCGCGCTAGCGCGGAGAGTTCGGCTTCCATGAAGAGGCCGGCGGCGCTTGGGCAGTACATGCGCGACGCCTTCGGTCGAAGCGTGCGCTCGATGCGCGGTTGCAAATGCGTCGTTCACGTAGAGGTCGCCGAGCGCCGCCAGCGCCCGGGCGAACGCGGGATCGTTGCGCTCTTCGCCGGGATGGAAGCGGACGTTTTCGAGCAGCAGCACGTCGCCGTCGCGCATCTGCGCGATTGCGCGTTCGGGATCCGCACCGACGCAGTCGTCCGCGAACGCCACCGGAATGCCGAGCCGCTCGGAGAGCGCCGGCGCGACCGGGGCCAGCGAATACTTCGCGGATCCACTTTGCCGTCGGGACGCCCGAGGTGCGAGAGCACGATCGTCCGCGCGCCACGATCGTGCAGCCAGCGCAACGTCGGCAATAGCGGCGTCGACGCGAGCGTAGTCGGTGATCGCGCCGCCGTCGATCGGTACGTTGAGATCCTCACGAACCAATACGCGTTTTCCGCGAACGTCGAGATCTTGAACCGCGGAAAGATCACCGGGTGCCTGCTGCGGTCGGCGGTGGCGGGGAGCGTCGCCAGGACTTTCGCGGTCAGCTCGGCGAGCCGGCACGAATAACCCCACTCGTTGTCGTACCACGCGGCGATCTGCATCGAGATCGCCGTTCGCGTTGTTCAGCTTCGCAGTCGATGATCGAACTGTGGGGATTTTTTTTGAAATCGCTCGAGACGAGCTCGTTTTCCGTGTATTGCAACGTACTTGTTCAATCGCGCCCCTCGGCGGCGCGGCGCAAGATCTCGTTGAGCTCGGCTTTGCGTCGTCGGCTTACTTGCGTCTGTGCCACGAGATACATCATCGAGACGGTCGGCGTCGGAACGCGCAGGGCGAAGCCGTCGAACGTGCCCTCCATCTCGGGAATCGTCAGATAAAGCGCTTTCGCAGCACCGGTCGACGTCGGAATGATGTTGGTCGCGGCGTTGCGTGCGCGGCGCGGGTCTTTAGTGCGGCGCGTCGAGCATGTTCTGGTCGTTGGTGTACGAGTGGATCGTCGTCATGAATCCTTTGACCCAGCCGAGCGTGTCGACGACCGGCTTTACGGCCGTCGCAAGACAGTTGGTCGTGCACGACGCATTGGAGATTACGTTGTGTTTGGCGGGATCGTACCGGTCGTCGTTGACGCCGAGCACGATCGGTGATGTCCTCGCCTTTAGCCGGCGCCGAGATGAGCACTTTCTTCGCGCCGCCGCCGTCGATGTGCGCGCGCGCTTTGGCGGCATCGGTGAAGAATCCGGTGGACTCGATGACGACGTCGACGCCCAGCTCGCTTCCACGGAACTTTGCCGGGATCGCGCTCGCGCGAGGACGCGTGATGTTCTGTCGGTCGATCGTGATCGTGTCGCCTTCGCGGTCACGTCGCCCGGATACGATGCCGTAGTTGCTGTCGTATTTGAAAAGGTGCGCGCATTCGTTGCGGCGCTCGTGAGGTCGTTGACCGCGGCGATCTCGATCTCGCGGATGACGCTCCACGATCGCTTTGGTGAAGTTTCGTCCGATGCGGCCGAAGCCGTTGATTCCGATGCGCATGGAGTCGGCTCGTTTACCGGGCCGGCTTTCGTCGTCCCCTGCACGGCGCAGACTTGTCGGCCAGGCGGGCGAGCGCGCCGAGGCGGCCGCTGACGGTCGGCTTTGACAATCGGCGGATTGCAGCGCCGGCCGAGCTCCGCGAGCGACTCGTCCGGATGCCGCAGACGCAGCTCGGCGACTTCGCGCAGCGCCGGCGTGAGGCGCGTGAGCCCGTAGGCGTTGCGCAGATACTCGATGACGCGACGCTGCGATCGCGGCTGCCGCGGCGCTCCGCTCGAGGTTCGCCGCCTCGGTGTTGACCAAGCCGATGAATGCGGTTCTTGGTCTCGCGCAGCGCGCGAACGTCTTCGAGCTGCAGCACGGCGGCGAACGCGCCGATCGTGCGTCAGCACCTCCGCGATCGCGTCGAAATCCTTGTAGTAGAGAACGTGGCGCGCCTTTCGCCGCATCTCTTTGGGCGCGACGGCCGGTGCTGCGCAGCATCCACGCAAGGCGCGTCGCGAGCCGTTCCGCTTCGCGTGCGACGAACTCGAGATGGTAGCCGTGCGCGCCCGCGGCAAGCGATCCGCAGGCCAAAAACGCGGCGCGCAGCTCGATAAGCCGGTCGCACTTGTGCACGGGCTTGGGCGGCTGCGTCGCGCAGCCGTGGCGGGATAGCGATCGCGAACGTCGGCAGCCGGTGAAGCCGCGTCGGCGCGCGCGTCTCGATCGGATGCGATTTGCGTTCGTCGAGCAGCGACCAAAAAAGCCGCGCCACCGCGTTGCGATGCGTCACGAACTCGGCCGCGCACGTTGCCGTACAGCGCGAGCCCGGCGAGCAGCGCTTCGCGGCAGTGATCGGCGTCGGGCAGCTCGCGCGCGAGCGCGTCTTTCGTATCCGCCGAGATCATAGCCAGCCGGCCGGCTTCGTCCTTTCGCGTATCCAGGATCTCGTAGAGGTCGGCGGGCCTTGAGCGCTGGGCGTCACGCGTAACGGAACCTCGAGCACGCGCACGGTCACGAACCTCGTTGCGTAGTGAATCTCGAACACGTCGCCGGGCTTGACCTGATAGCCGGGCTTGAGGGCTCTGCCGTCCTTCGTGATTCGGCCGTGCTCCAGGGCCTCGTGCGCCTCGCTGCGGCGCTTCGCCAGCCGCGAGACCTTCATGAACTTATCGAGCCGCACGCGGCCAGCTTCGGCGGAAGAGTGGCGACCTCATTGACAGTATCACGATATATCGAATACTATTCCGTTATGAATACAGGATTTTGGACCGATCCCCGCGCGGGAGGCTGGTGGCAAGAAGGTTGGCACGAGGGGCGCCATCATCGCCGCGGAGTGCGCCGGTTGCGTCGCGGCATTTTGAAGTTCGCCCTGCTCAAGCTCCTCGAGGAGGTTCCGCGCCACGGCTACGACCTGATCCGCACGGTCCGCGAGAAGGGCTGGGGCGGCGGTGCCGGCTCGGTCTACCCGCTGCTCTCCGCGCTGGAAGCCGCCGGCCTGATCGCCGGACGCGACGAGGGCGACCGCCGCATCTACGAGATTACCGAAGAGGGGCGGCGGCTTCTCGGCGAGCACGCGGCGGAGCTCGAGCGGCTTCTCAACGAAGACGGCCGTGGAGAGGGGATTGGCGAGATGGCTTCACAACTGCGCGACTCCGCGGGTCGCCTCATGCAGGCGGTCTCGCAGCTCGGACCCTCATCCAAGCCCGAAACCATCGAGCGCGCGCGCGAGTTGCTTGACGAAGCGCGCAAAGAGATCTATCAACTGCTGGCAGCAGGAGTAACTTGCCGTAATGGCTCAGGCTCAGCCGCGAGCGGCGCCGAGGCGCCACGGGATCAACGTTTTCGAGGAGGGGAAGCCGATGTGGCGGATCCTCCTCGTCTTTCTCGTGCCGCTGATGCTCAGTAACGTGCTGCAGTCGGCTTCGCAGACGATGGCCAGCATCTGGATCGGCCGTCTCATTTCCACGCAAGCGCTCGGGGCGATCTCGGCGGTCTTTCCGATCGTCTTTCTGCTCTTTTCGTTCGTGTTCGGCGTCTCGAGCGGCAGCAGCGTCTTGATCGGACAGGCGTTCGGCGCACGACGACCATCATAAGGTCAAGAAAATTGCGGGTACGGTGCTCGGTGCCGCGCTATATCTCGGCATCATCGTCGCGATCGTCGGGGCGCTCTGCTCGACGACGGTCCTGCAGTGGCTTGCGACGCCGCCGGATATCATCGGCCAGTCCGACGCGTACGCCCGCGTGATCTTTTTGACGATGCCGGTGTTCTTCGTCTATTTCGTCTACGCGACGATCCTGCGCGGAACCGGCGACTCGACGACGCCGTTTTACGCGCTGATCGTTTCGGCCGTTTTGACCATCGCGATAACGCCGCTGTTCATCCTAGGGACTTTCGGCCTGCCCAAGCTGGGGATCGTCAGCGCGGCCGTCTCCGCGCTCATCGCCAACGCCGCGGCGCTGATCTGGCTGCTCTACTATCTCAACCGTCGCGACCATCCGCTGAAGTTCGACCGCGAGACGCTTGCCGACATGGGCATCGACTGGCAGATTCTCAAGTCGGTCGTACGCATCGGCCTGCCTACGGGCATTCAAGTAATGATGGTCTCGCTGGCCGAGCTCGCGGTCATCACGTTCGTCAACCACTTTGGCTCGCGCGCGACCGCCGCCTACGGTGCGGTCAACCAGGTCATCGGATACGTGCAGTTCCCCGCAATCTCGATTGGAATCTCCGCATCGATCTTCGGCGCGCAGTGTATCGGTGCGCGGCGCGAAGATAAACTCGGCACGGTCATCCGTTCGGCGGTGGGGCTCAACTACGCAATCGGCGCGGTCATCATCGGCCTCTGTTACGTTTTTGCCTGGGCGATTCTAGGCTGGTTCATCACCGATTCACAGACGCTGCGCATCGCGCACGAGCTGCTGATGATCACGCTGTGGAGCTACGTGATTTTCGGCAACATGGCGGTGCTCAGCGGTATCATGCGCGGAAGCGGCGACGTGATTTGGCCGACGGCCATCGGAATCTTTGCGATTTGGGGCGTCGAGGTTCCAGCGGCTTTCATCCTGATGCACCGGATCGGACTCGACGGCGTTTGGCTCGGCTATCCGATCGCGTATTGCGCGGGTCTCGTCATGCAGTTCTGCTACTACGAGTTCGTCTGGAAGCGAAAGACGCACGAGCGGCTGGTTTAGCCAAAGAGAAGGCTCCGCGAAGTCTTACCCTCAGAGACGCAACGCCGCGGAGCCCCCATTCGCCTTGCCGAATTCGCTTTGCCGGTCCTTGGTACGTTCGTACCATTTTCGAGCGAATTTAGAGTCTTTTTTTCTCTTTCGGGGTCACGCACGTCCCGGTTGCGCGGCAGACCACGACCGGCGGGTCGAGCAGGTCGGCCGCGCTATCGCCGATCTCGGGGCGCGCGGCGATATATTTGCGCGCCTCGAACTCCATCCGGCGGGAGCTTCTACCGACCGCGACGATTCGGCCCTCGGCTTCGATGAAATCGCCGGCGTAGGTCGGGGCGAGGAATCGTACCTCGCTATAGGCGGCAAAGAGGCCCTCGTCGCCGTCCAGCCGCACGAGCAGTTCGGTCGCGACGTCGCCGAAGAGTCCGAGAATGCGCGCGCCGTCGACGAGTCCGCCCCCATAGTGGGCGTCGTTGTCGCTCATGCGAACGCGCAGCGTCACGCTCAAACCTTCGCCAGTTGCCATAGTTCCTCGAGTTCCTCAAGCGAGAGATCGGAAAGGTTCTTCCCGCCGGCGGCGGCGCGTTCTTCCATGAACGAAAACCGGCGGTAAAACTTCTCGTTTGCCTCGCGCATCGCAGTCTCGGCATCGATGCCGAGGGCACGCGACAGGTTGACGAGCGTGAAGAAGACGTCGCCGAGCTCTTCGCGCACGCGCGGATCGTCTTGCCGTTCCCGGCGCGCATCGGCGAGCTCGCGCAGCTCTTCCTCGAGCTTATCGAGCACGCCGTCGATATTGGGCCAATCGAATCCGACGCGCGCGGCCTTTTCCTGCATGCGCTGGCCGCGTTGGAGCGCGCCGAGATGTTTGGGAATCCCGTCGAGCCGAGTTCGCCGCGCTCGTCCGGTCTTCTCCAGCGCTTTGAGCCGTTCCCAATTCCGCCATTGAGCGTCGACGTCTTCGATCGACCGCGTCCCCGAAGACGTGCGGATGGCGCCGCACCATTTTATTGGCGAGTGCATCAACGACGTCGGCGATGCTGAACTTACCGGTTTCCATCGCGAGTTGAGCGTGAAAGAGCACCTGCAGCAGAAGATCGCCGAGCTCCTCGCACAGCCCCTCGAGATGCGAGATCTCGATGGCTTCGACGACCTCGAACGTTTCCTCGATCAGATACGGAACGAGCGTGCGATGCGTTTGCTCGCGATCCCAGGGACAACCCATGCGCAGACGCGCCATCACTTCCACCACGTCGTCCCACGAATAATGCGAGGATTGGGGCGGAAGCGGCACGAGCGGCATTGCGATTGAGGCGGAGAGCGTCGCGCGCGGAACGCCGGGAACGATCTCGGTAGCGACCCCACGCGCCTCCAGAGCGCGAAGGAGCTGCGGCAGGCCGGGAAAATCGGAGAGCGGATTGCCGAGCACGCCAAGGCCGAGCGCCTCTCCGGCGCCGTCGAGCCGGTCAACGAATCGGGCGATCTCATCGCTGCTGCCGCGCACGAAGAGTTGCGGATCGTCGACCAAGCCCCGTAGGATTGCGACGCCGTTGCGTTCGAGATAACCCGTGAGATCGGGTGGGGCGAGGAGTGCGACGGCCCTGCCGATTTCGCGCAGCGAGTCGAGGCCGCCGATCGTCAGCAGCTGCGGATCGCCCGGACCGAGCCCCGCAATGCGAACCAGCATGGTTGGGTGGTTCGCAAAACCGCGCGCGGACTACTTCGTCAAAAGCGAGGGGATCGGCGGACCGCCCGACGGCAGCGGAGGCTGCGCGACGAACAGATTGTCGTAGCGCGGGTCGAGGTAGACGATCTTCGCACCGCTCTGCAAGTTGCGTAAGAAATCGACGCTAAGCGGCCCGATCTGTTGTTGGCGTAATGCCTCGGCAATTTGCGGCGCCGCGCTCGCGAAGGTGACGTGCTGCTGATCGAACTGCGCGCGATGCTTTTCGTAGTAGGCCCGTATTTGCTCCGGCGTGACGGTGGCTTCTTTCGCCAACGCCCTTTCGATAATTATTTGGTGGAGAATGAGCGAGGAGGCGTCGGCTTCGGTGAGGCTGCGGCTTTGGAGCAGTTGCTCCCATGCGTCACCGGACATCTGAGCTTTGATCGCGTCGATGCGGGACTGCACCTCGGCGTCGGTAACCGTGATGCCCGCGCTTTTCGCGTACTGGTCGAGGAGCACGTCGTTGACCAGATGGGCGAGAATGAAGCGCGAAACGCCGGTCTTATTCTCCAGGTGCTCGTTGTACTCGGCGCGTGTTATCGGCTCGCCGTTGACCGTCGCGACCGCCTCATTGCTCGCGCACGCCGCAAGCAGCGCGCACGCGAGGGCAGCGGCGACTCCGATCGCGCCGAAGCGCCGCTGCTCGCGCATAGAGAGATTAGACTCCCGGCTACTTCGTCGGCGCGGCGCTCGGCGTGACCGTCGGCGGAGCGCTCGGCGGCGGCGCGGGCGTCGCGAACATCATCGCGTACTGCGGGTCGTTCACTTTGATGTCGGCCTTCTGAAGCAGGCTTTGCTGGAACGGCGCCGCGAGCGGGGCTTCCTGCTGCTGGCGCAACTGATCGATGACTAGCGGCGTCGCGCTCGCGAGCGTCGCCTTTTGCGCCGGCGTACGCGATTCGACTTGGATGATGTGATAACCGAAGGTCGACTTGATCGGCGGGCTGATCTGACCGATCGGCGCCGAGAACGCGTATTTGTCGAAGGCCGGCACCATCTGGCCCTGGCGGAAGGTGCCGAGGTCGCCGCCCTTGTCCTTGCTGACCGGGTCGATGGAATACTTCTTCGCCAAATCGCCGAAGTTTTGGCCGGCCTTCAGGTAGCCTTCGATTTGATTCGCGAGCGCCAGATTCGAAACGAGGATTTGACGTGCGGTCGCGTTCGCGGGCTTATCGAACTGAGCGTGATTCTTCTCGTAGTAGTCCTTGATCTGCGCGGGCGTAATCTTGACGTCTTTCGAGAGCGCCTTGTCGAGGATGATCTGATCCCGCAGCGCGCTGCGGACGTCGGACTCCGAGAGCCCGCGCGAGGCCAGCATTTGGTTCCATGCGTCGCCGGGGAAGTTCAACTTGATCTGGTTCTCGCGAGCGGTGATGTCTTCGTCGGTAACCGTGATGTTGTTGGTCTTCGCGTACTGCTCGATGAGCGTTTGCTGAACGAGCTGCTGCAGCATTGCCCGAGACGAGGGGCTCGACTCGAGACGCGCGTTATAATCGGCTCGCGTGATCGGCTCGCCGTTGACCGTTGCGACGGTGCCGCCGCCCGAACAGGCGGAAACGGCAAAGGCCAGCAGCGGGGCACTGATTCCGATGGCGGTGCGTCGTGATCTCGACATAATCGTTTCTCGTTGCTCCGTTATTCTTCGCGGCTATTTCGGCGCCGCGCCGGGCGTTGCATAGGCGGCGGCAAGCTTGGGATCGTTGACCTTGATGTCGGCCTTTTGCTGAAGGCCTTGCAGGAAGGGCTGCGTCAGCGGCGCCTCTTGCTGCTGGCGCAGCGTCTCGGTAATCTGCGGCGTCGCGCTTGCGAGCGTGGCCTTCTGGCCGGGCGTGCGCGACTCGACTTGGATGATGTGGTAGCCGAACGGCGACTTGATCGGCGGACTGATCTGGCCGATCGGCGCCGAGAACGCGTACTTGTCGAACGCCGGAACCATCTGTCCCTGACGGAACGCGCCGAGCTCGCCGCCCTTATCCTTGGTGCCGGGATCCGTCGAGTACTTCTTCGCCAAATCCGTGAAGCTCTGACCGGCCTTGAGATCGGCCTCGATTTGGGCCGCGAGCACCGGGCTCTGCACGAGAATGTGACGCGCCGTCACTTCCTCCGGCTTATCGAACGAGGCGTGATTCTTGTCGAAGTAATCTTTGATCTGAGCCGGAGTGACTTTGACGTCGTTCGCGAGCGCTTGATCGATGATCAGCTGCTCCCGAAGTGCCTCGCGAACCTCGGCCTCGGTGAGGCCGCGCGCCTTGAGCATTTCGTCCCAGGAACCGGTCGGAAAGTTCGCCTTGATCTGGTTCTCTTTCGCGTCGATCTGTGCGTCGCTGACCGTGATATTGTTGCTCTTGGCGTATTGGGCGATCAGCTTTTCTTGCACCATTTCCTGAAGAACTTGTGGTCGCCATTTGGCTGTTCTCGATGCGCGTATCGAGATCGGACCGGCTGATCGGCTGACCGTTCACCGTCGCGACTGCGCCGCCCGAGCACGCCGCGAGGGTCGTGCCCAAAAGAAGGCTGGCGAGGCCCACGGTGATTCGTAGGGCGTTCGACATCATAGCTCCGTATTAGGAAGGTTGGAGTGCGTAGTAGACGGGGCCCAGAGGCCCCGCATCAACGCGCCGAGGTTCGCGCGGAATGGAAGAGCTCCTCCAAAGCAGTGGAGTCGCTAGATTGCTTCCAGGAGCTTCCTTAGAAGCGGCATCCAGGCGCCCGACGGCGGGCAGATCGACCAGAATCCGTCCCTCCGCGAAGCGGAAGCGATTCTTGGTTAGCGATTGGAACTTCGGCACCGCCGCGGGGTCGAGCTGGAAGCCCGGCCCGACGCCGAGAGTAAGGCGGCGCTCGTCGACGACGACGCGCGTCACGCGCTTGCGTAAGGCGATCGCGCGCAGCTTGGTCAGCTCGACGAGGTTGGCGAGCGGCGCTGGGAAACGCACCGAAACGGTCGCGCACGCCGGCGGCGACCTCCTCGACTTCGTCCTCGCGTGCGCGCCTTTGCCAGTTGCTGGTAGACGGCGATCTTCTGCGAGACCTGCGCGATGTAGTCGTTCGGAATGAAGGCGTCGATCTTGACGTCGATCACCGCTTCGCGCCGGTCTTCGAGCGCGGCCGGGTCGCCGCGCCGCTGGGCAATCGCCTCGGCCAGCATCTCGCAGTAGGTGTCGAAACCGACCGAAGCGATGAATCCCGATTGCGCGGCGCCCAGCAAGTTGCCGGCGCCGCGAATCTCGAGATCGCGCATCGCGATCTGCAAGCCCGAACCCAAGTGTGCGAACTCGCGAATCGCCTCCAGCCGCGCCTTGGCCTCTTCGGTAAGCGCCTTGTGCCCTTGATAGAGCAGGTAACAATACGCCTGATGGTTCGAGCGCCCGACGCGGCCGCGCAGTTGATAGAGCTGCGCGAGCCCGAAGCGGTCGGCATCGTTGACGATCATCGTGTTCACGTTGGGAATGTCGATCCCGTTCTCGATGATCGTCGTCGCGACAGCACGTCGAGTCTCGCCGTCGATGAAACGCTGCATGACGGGCTCGAGCTCGGCCTCGCGCATCTGCCCGTGGCCGACGCCGATGCGCGCGCGCGGCACGAGCTGCTCGAGCGCGTTGCGCACGGCATAGATCGATTCGATTCGGTTGTGCAGGTAGTAGACCTGGCCGCCGCGATCGAGTTCGGCGGTGATCGCGCGCTGCACGATCGCGTCGCTCGCCGGCACGACGATCGTCTTGATCGACATGCGGTTTTTCGGCGCGGTTTGGATCAGCGAAAGATCGCGCACGCCCAACAACGACATGTGCAAGGTGCGCGGAATCGGCGTCGCCGAGAGCGTGAGCACGTCCACGCTCGCGCGGTACTCCTTGAGGCGCTCCTTGTGCATCACGCCGAAGCGCTGCTCTTCGTCGACGACGATCAAGCCCAGATCGGCAAACGCGACGTCTTTCTGCAGAAGCCGATGCGTGCCGATGACGATGTCGACTTTGCCTTCGCGCGAGATCGCGAAGGATGCGCTTTTGGTCGGCCTTTGGCGTGAACCGCGATAGCTCTTCGACGCGCACCGGAAACGCGCCGAAGCGCGCGCTGAACGTGCGATAGTGCTGATCGGCCAGCAGCGTCGTCGGGACGAGCACCGCAACCTGTTTCTTGTCGGCAATGGCTTTGAACGCGGCGCGCATCGCGACTTCGGTTTTGCCGTACCCGACGTCGCCGCAGACGAGCCGGTCCATCGGGCGTGCCGCCTCCATGTCGGCTCTTCGTCGCGTCGATGGCTTTCTGCTGATCGGGCGTCGGATCGTAAGGGAAGGCCTCTTCCATCTCGGCTTGCCACGTGGTGTCGGGGCCGAACGCAAAGCCGCGCGACAACTCGCGCTCGGCATAGAGCGCGACGAGCTCGTCGGCGATCTTTGCCAGCGATTCGGAGACGCGCGATTTCGTGCGCGCCCAGTCGGCGCCGCCCATCTTGGAGAGGCGCGGCGCCTGCCCTTCGGCCGCGGCGTACTTCGCGACCTGATGCATCTGCGTGACCGGCACCAGCATCCGGTCGCTGCCGGCGTAGCGCAGGTCGAGGTAGTCCTGGGTCGCGCCGAGGATCGTTTCGGCGCGCAGGCCGAGGTATTGCCCGATCCCGTGCACCGCGTGCACGACGTAATCGCCGACTCGCAGGTCGGCCAGCGTGACCGGAACGCCCTCTTTGACCGCGCGGATCTTCACGCGTTTGGGCGGGGCGCCGAAGATTTCGCGGTCGCCGAGCACGCGCGTGCGGAGACTCGGAATCGAGAAGCCGGCTTCGATCGAGCCGTGATCGACGAATACCCCGCCGCGCTCGCGCGCCCCGACTTCGATGCCTGCCGCGCGCAGCACGTCGATCGTGCGCGACACCGCGGCGCTCGCGATGTAGACGCTTTCTCCGGCGGCGCTCCACTCGCGCATGGCCTCGGCAAAGAGCCCTATCTGACGATTGAAATGCTCGACGGGGCGAAACTCGAGAACCAACGATTCCAATACCGGCGGCACCCAATCGAGCGATGCCGCGCCGCCTTCGATCGCGCCGGGCAGCAACAGCGCGGCGTACGGCGCGATCGCGCGGCCGACGTCTGCGAGCGATGCGTGCGCCGCCACGTCGGCAAGCAACTCGCCGTCGGCGGGATCGCTCTCGAGCAGCGTGTGGCGCTCGCGCGCGCGTTCGTCGTCGAGGGCGTCGGCAATGGCCGCAAGCGTCGCCGGCTCCTCGAGAACGACCGTCGCATCGCTCGGAAGGTAGTCGAAGATCGTCGCGTCGCCGTCGGCGCGGTCGTCCCACGGCTCGACCTCGAGTTCCTCGATGATACTGCTGCTTCGCTGCGATTCGATGGCGAACGTTCGCATCGTTTCGATCCGATCTCCAAAAAACTCGATGCGCGCCGGTGCGTCGGCGGTCGCCGCAAAGAGATCGACGATGCCGCCGCGCACCGCATACTCGCCGACCGCGCTTACGACGTCGCAGCGCTCGTAGCCAAGCGCGAAGAGCCGCTCTTGCAACCGCTCGAAACCGGTCTCGTCGCCGGCCCGCAGCGTAAAGCGGCGCTCGTCGAACCTCGCTCGTCCGGTAACGTACTGCCGCGCGGCGGCGATCGGCGCGAGCACGATGCGCGGCCGCCCGGCCGCCAGGTCGGCGAGAAGCGTTGCGCGCGCGCTTCGCTCGGATGGGCTCTCGAGCGCGCCGGCAGCTTCGTCGCGCGAACGCAAGAGTGCGACGAGATCGCCTTCGCCCAGATAGTATTGCAGGTCGGCAAAGGCTCGCTCCGCGGCATCGGGCGTGGGAACGATCACGAGCAGCGTTCCGCCGAGCGAACGCGCCAAAACGCCGACGACTGCCGGGCGCGCCGCCGCGATCGTTTCGTGAAGCGCGCATGCGCCGGGCTTTCGTCCCGGCAGCTGCCGCAGCGCGCGGACTCGTTCGATCGCGCCGCGCAACGGGCGGCTCTGCGCGAGCGCATCGAGTATCTGAGCGGTCATGAGGGTCGCACGTTATACCGGCTTGGGAACGGCAAGAGTTGCAGCAGCGGCAATGCGGCGAGGAGTCCGAGCAGCGAGGCCAGCGCCGGGGGAGGTACCGCGACCGCATCTGGGACGTAACGGAGCATCGCCGTGAGTGAAAGCAGGATTGCGGTTTTGCCGGCGCGCGAGTGCGGGTCCATGGCCGCGACGGCAATCAGCCACACGCCGTACCACGGATATGGATTGGGAACGAGCACCCATACGGCGATTGCGAAATAGATCCAACCCTCCATCCTTGCGTTTCCGATCATGGTCGCGCCGCGCAACGCGATTGCCGCGGCGACCGCAAACGCGAGAATCCAGGCGAGCAGGGGCGAAACCGGCGCGACGACGGCTTGCAGCGACGCTTGCGGCGCGTAGATGCCGTGCGGTGCCAAACCGGTTGCGATGGCGCGCAGGAGCGGAACGCAAAGCGCTGCGGCGCCGGCGACGCCGAGCAGCGCGCCGACGCGCGCGCGACGATCCACGAAGGCCAGCGCGAGAGCCGCGGCGATGCCGGGCGGCTTGACGAGCGCGGAAAGGGCGGCGATGGCGGCCCCTGCCGCGATGCGCCGATGCGCGACGAGCGCGAAGCCCGTCAGCACGACCGCGAGTGCGATCGCATCGTTGTGTCCCTCGGCCGCGCACCAAATGGCCGCGGGATTCAACGCGATCGTCGCCGCGGAGCGTAAGCGTCGCGCGCGCTCGCCGGCGAACGCCTGGAATGCCAGCGGGATGCAGAGGAGCAGCGCCGCGGACGAGGCGACGCGAAACGCGTCGAGCTGCGCGAGCGGTCCCAGCGGTGCGAACGACGTAACGACGAAACGCGCGAACGCAACGAAAGCGGGGCCGTAGACGCAGATTGGAAACGCGGTTCCCCATTGCAGCTGCGCCGCGCGAACGATCGAGTCGTGGGTAGTCGTCGGGGCGAGCGCGTATGGGTTGAGCCCGATGCGAGCCAGTTCGCCATATGCCGCATACGCATACACGTCGCTCGAGAAGAGCACCGGCGAGAGCCAGGCGGCCGTCAAGCCGCAGAGGGTCAGCGCAACGACCAGTGCGAGCGGCGGGGCCGCTGCGCGATCGAGGGCGCGGCGATAGAAGAACGCGGCAAACGCGACGATCGCAACGAGCGATCCGAGCGGCACCGCGGCGGCGGCGCCCCACTCGGTAGCGACCAGGAGCGGCTGGGGAACTTCGCTCACGCCACCGAGGCGGCAGCGATTCCGATCAGCAGCCACCACGCGCCGCCGACCTTCGGATAAAAGACGAGATAATCGACGGTTTGATGCAGCGCGAGCGCGACGGTTGCCGCGAGCGCGGCGAGCACCCACGGCGACCCCGTGCGCAGCCGTGCCGGCGAGAGCCCGCGACTCAACGCCGCGACGATCGCGGCGAGCAGCGCGAGCGTCGCCGCAAAGAGCACGATGCCGCCTTCGGCGAGGCTCTGGAGATACCAACTGTTCGCGTGCGTCCGCACGCCGGCGAGACCGTAGGCGGGCAAGAGCCGCTCGAAGTTGCCGGCGCCCACGCCCAAAAGCGGCTTCGCCAGCCACATCCGCCACGCCGCGCGCCAAAGCTCGCCTCGATTGCCGACGCCGCCGGCATACGCGCTGCCTTCGAGCGACGCGCGAAGCACGTTCGGATTGTGCGCGGCGATCGCCCAACCGGCGGCGCCGAGCACGCCGGCAGCCAGCCCAAGCGCTGCCGGCGCCAGCGCCGGCCACGCGCGCTTACCGCCTGCGGCAGCGATGATGACGAGCACGATCGCGAGCGAGAACCATCCCGCACGCGAGAACGTGAGCACGGCCGCGAAGACCGTGAGCGCGAGCGCGACGTCGAGCAGCGCAAAGCGCCGCGATAGTGCCCACGCGCCGAGCGTCGCGGCCGCGATCTCGCAATAGCCTGCGAGCTGATTTGGTCCCTCGAGCAAGCCGGCGATACGAGGCACGATCGCCGCGCCGATATAGAGCCCCGACGGCGCGCCGACGAGCTCTTGCAGCAACGCGCTGACGGCCACGACGATCGCGGCGATGCAGACGGCGCCGACGAGCGGCCGATCGTCGCGGTCGAGCGCCCGGCAGAGGAATGCAGCGGCAAAGAACGCCGCGTACTCGATCACCTTGAACGCCTCGCGCACGACGGGGCCGCGATGCACGGCGTCCACGATGGTGAGCGCCGTCGCGGCGAACAGCAGCGCGAAGGCGCCGAGCAAGAGCGGCGCGGGGCGTCTCATCAGCAGTCGCAAGCAGCCTCGATGCGTCAGCAGCCCCAGCAGCGCGCCGAGCAGCACCGTTTTGGGAAGCGTGAGCGTCGTGCCGGCAACGTCGTGCGCGAACGCAACCGGCGTTACGAGCACGAGCGCGGCCAATCCGTACGCCGGCCGGCGCGCCGTCAGCAGCGCGCTTGCGACGAAGGCGGCGGTAAAGAGTGCGGCCGAGAGCGGATCGAGCGCGACCGGAGTCGCGAAGCGATCGACGACCGGCAGGTACGTCAAGAGCGCTCGATGTCGCTGATCAGATAGAGCGGACGGCCTTTGACCTCGTCGTAAATGCGGCCGATGTACTCGCCGAGAATTCCGAGGCTGATGAGCTGCACGCCGCCGAGAAAGAGCACGGCGACGATGGTCGATGCCCAGCCGGGCGTATACGCCGGCGGATTCAGGCTGAACAACTTGAAGCCGATCACGATCAGGGCGTAGACGAATGCGATCGCACTCACCGTGAATCCGAAGTACGATGCAAACCGCAGCGGGATATCGGAAAACGACGTGATGCCGTCCATCGCGAATCGGAGCATCTTCGTCAGCGGATACTTCGTGCCGCCCGAATGGCGCACGTCGCGGTCGTATTCGACTGCGGTTTGATTGAAGCCGACCCAGCTGACCATGCCGCGAAGAAACCGGTTGCGCTCCGGCGAGCGTCGCAGCGCGTCGACGACGCGCCGGCTCATCAATCGAAAGTCGCCCGTGTCGAGCGGAATCGAGATTTTCGTCAAGCGTTTGATGATGCGATAGAATGCACGCGCCGTCAACAGCTTGAAGCGGCTCTCGCCTTGGCGCGTGCGGCGAACGGCGTACACAACGTCGTACCCCTCACGCCACTTGCGTAAGAACGCCGCGATGAGCTCGGGAGGATCTTGCAGGTCGCCGTCCATCAGCACCACCGCCTCGCCCGCCGCCATTTCCATGCCCGCGGTCGCGGCGAGCTGATGTCCGAAGTTGCGCGAGAGATTGACGAGCACGATCCGGTGCCGGTGCGTCATCTCGCGCCGGATCGCCGCGGCGGTTCCGTCCGTGCTGCCGTCGTTGACGAGCAGGATCTCCCACTCGTACTCGTCGCGCAGGGGCGCGACCACCGCCTCGATTCGTATCGAGGAGCGGCGCGACGTTCTCCGCCTCGTTGTAGAGCGGCACGACGATGCTTAGGAGCGGGAGCGGACGGGCTGAATTGCCCATCTCGCTGGAGGACTTTCAACCTGACGGGGGCAGAACCAAGCCGGATGCGGATGACGGGTCCGGCCGTATCGATCGCGGCTTGCTTGATCGCGCTCGGCGGCTGCAGCCATGAGGCCCGAACGGCGCATCCCTCCGCCTCGCGACGGTTCGCGGTTCCCAGCCCGAGCGCCGGCAGGCCGGCGCCGGCGGCAAGCCCCTCGCCCGCCACTCCGGCCCCGAGCGCCACGCCCGGTCCCACCACGCCGCCCGCCAAGCGGGTCGCGGCCTCGATCGCTCCCTCGCAGAAGCGAGTGCCGCGGGTCGCGCCCAATGCCGCACCGCAGATCCTGGATGTGGCAGTCAGCGAGACGCGGGTTCAACCGGGCGACAGCGTCTCCGGAAGCGTCCTTACCACCTCGAACGTCGCCAGCGTCGAAGCCCGAATCGGCGGCTACGCGGTGACGCTTCAGAAGGTCGGAGTCGGCCGGTTCGCTCTCCATTACACGGTCGGCCCGCTGCCGTGGTTTGTCCGCGGCAACTTTACGATGCAGGTCATCGCCCGAAATACGCGCGGCGACGCGGCGGTCCGCGCGATCCCGCTGACCGTCCGCTAGCGCGGCGGTGGTCCGCCGGGGCACCCCGGCGGCGGCGGCGGCTTGCCGTGGGCCGACGGCGGTTGCGGCGCGGGCAAGCAGGTCGGCAAGTTCGGGAACGGCGCCGGATTGTACGGCGTCGGCATGATCTGCGGCTGCGGCTGATTGACGGCGCCCGGCGACGAGTCTTGCCATGCCGTCACCGTGTCGCGGATCACGCGCACGTCGGCGTCGGTGACGAGGAGCTGACGCGGAGTCCGTGCGAGGCCGTTCTGCGCGACTTCCTGCGATTGCAGCGAACCGCGATCGTAGAGATACCGGAACTGCGTACCCGAGTTGAAACGACGCGTGATTTCGTAGTGCAGTGCGTCGACGCGATCCATCGGGATCGCCTGCGCGTTCCAGCCGCTTTGATCGGTGCTGATGTAGACCGATGCGGTAAATGGCGTATACGGCGGAACTTGCACGATGAAGGTGACGAGCACGGGCCTCCCGCTGAAACTCTGCACCGCGACCATCGTCTGCCCCGGCGCGGGCGTCTCGACTGCGTTGAGCAGATCGGGATTCGGCACGGGCGACGACAGCGCGACTGCGTAGTGCGCGACGTCGGCGAAGCTGCCTTGCGGCGGAAGCGGGTCGCGCGAGAGATCGAGCTCGGTGACGGTGCCCGATGCATCGAACGTCGCTCGAGCCCAGACGCGCGGCGCCGGAGCGATTGCCGTCGGGCCGCCGGTCTTCGCATCGTGAATCGTTACGCCCGGCGCGACCCGAAAACCGTCCCCAGTGGTGAAGAAGACGTAGCCGCTCTCATAGGCCAATAACTGTCCCGTAACGACGACGGTCGAGCCGGCCGCGACGAGCACGATCGCGAAGGCGGCAACGAGCAGCGAGAACGCGGTACGTTTCATATCGGCAGCAGCTGTACCACGAAGCTGGGTTGCCAGAACTGGGTGCGATAAGGATTACCGTACCAGTAGAACGTGCGCGAGACGTCGAGCAATCCGTGCGCCCAAACCTTGAACCGGACGTCGCCGGTCGCATCGTACGGCGCTTGTCCGAGATACGACGAGTAGAGCGGCTGTCCGAGAATGTTATTGGGAGGCAATCCGAAGAGCCCGGGCACGGGGACCGGATAATCGTCGTGATGTCGTACGAGGAGCGAGAAGTTGAACTCCGGCGTCGGCACAAAGTTCATGCCGAAGCTCGCGGTGCGCAACGTCGAGACGCCGCGGAATGAGGTAAAGCTCAGTGGGCAGTACGAGGTGCCGGCGGGTTCGCACGGCACGTAGCCGCCGTTGATATAATGGTCGCCGACGTTGAGGATTTGATAGCCGAGATAGGTGTTGACCGAGCGCGAGAACTGCCGGTTGATCGAGAAGTTCTCCGAGGCGGTGCTGATCCAGTGCGGCAACGAGTTCCACTGGTACTGTTTGTTGAAGCTGGCGTTGAAATAGTACGTTTGATAGGGACTTGGCGGATCGTTGAGTTTGATCGACGGCGTGTACAGGTTGAAGCCGAAGACGGTGTTCCAAATCGTGGTGTAGACGGGACAGTAGTAGACCGGCGGATTCTTGGCGTTGTGCTGGTTGACGCAAGGCGCGCCGTAGGCTTGCAGGCCTGGGACCGGGATCGGAGGGGTGCCGTTGCTGCCCTGATTGTACTGCAGCGCGCCCACGCTATCGTGGTTGAAGCCGTAGCCTTCGTAAATCTGCTCGTAGAGCGGCAGGCTCGCGATCTTGTTCTGGAAGCTCGTGGCCGTCAGCTGCACCTGCGACGGGTGCGAGAGGTTGCCGGCAATCGTGCCGGGATTGAGAGAGCCGGGCCCCAGCACGTTGTAGTTCGTCAGCTGCGACGTTGCCTGGATGTACGAATGCGGGAAGGCATACGTCGCATTGATATAGGTCGTCTGCTGGGCCGCCCTCGGCATGTTCAGCCAGTTTTGCTGCGTGTAGTATTGGGAGAACGTTTGAATCTGAAAGCGGCTCCCGAGCTTTTCGTAGAGGGCTAGGTTCCACCATTTCTCGGCGCGGGTCGCCGGGTTGACCGAGAGGATCGCGTATTCGTGGTCGCCGACGAAGTGCTGCTCGACCGAGAGATAGGTCTTGTATGTTGGGTCGTAGCGCAGGTGGACCGCGGTGAGCGAGTTGGTGTTCCCGGCCAGATTCCATGTAAGATCGACGCTCGCGCCCGAGAGCGTGTTCTGCGCGAAATATTGACTTGGCGAGAAATTCACCACGTACGAGCCGAGCGGAGCGCCCGCGCCGAGAAAGTAGGTGTGCGCGTTGACGAAGCGCACGTAGGTCTTCGTGCCGATGATGGCTCCCGTCGCCGTGATGCTCGGATGTTCGCCGACGCTGGGAAAATAGAAGGCATCGTCGGGCATGACGCGGCCTTTTACCGGATGGGCGAGGTCGCCGTTGAGAAACGTCCAGCGGTCGGGCTCGGTCGTGATCGGGACGAAATAGATGCGCCGAAAATCGAGGAAGTCCGAGATCGCCGCGCCGCTCACGGTTCCGGTCGCGTCGTGCAGCGTCACGTGCCCCGCCACGAGGAAGCGATTCAGTTTGAGATCCATGGAGAACGAGTCGCCGGTAACCGTGAAGCCGTCGCTCGTACGCACGCGTACGTTTCCGTCGCCCTCGATGAGAAAGCGATTGTAGAAAAAGTCGAGACGCTTCGCGCTGAGATAGAGGAGCGTCGTCGGCGGCGGGGCCGACGCGGTTGGTGCCGGGGCGGGCGATGCGGCGACAGCTGCGGCGCCGGCCAGCGCGTACATCAGCGTTGCCAGCGCCGTCGCAAAGACGATTCGAGGCACGTTCGCCACGTTTTTGGAGAGTACAAACCGACTCCTTGAGGAAAGAAGCAGCGATGAAGCGCGTGGTCGCAATCGTGATCGATTCCGGCGGCATCGGCGCACTCCCGGACGCCGATCGCTACGGCGATGCCGCGGGCG
Source organism: Vulcanimicrobiota bacterium (assembly GCA_963699435.1). Lineage (GTDB taxonomy): Bacteria > Vulcanimicrobiota > Vulcanimicrobiia > Vulcanimicrobiales > Vulcanimicrobiaceae > Cybelea. The sequence continues at coordinate 231,276 of CAVOTV010000005.1, read as the reverse complement.
CGAATACGCTCGGCAACGTCGCGCGCAGCCTCGGTACGTTGCGCCTTCCAAATTTAGAGCGCTTGGGACTCGGATCGATCGCCGGCATCGCCGGCGTCGCCGCATCCGCGCAACCGCTAGCGCGCGTCGCGCGCCTGCGCGAGCGCAGTCGCGGCAAAGACACGATCACCGGGCACTGGGAAATGATGGGAATCCTCACCAGCGTGCCGTTCCCAACCTATCCCAACGGCTTTCCCCCCGAGGTCGTCGAGGAGTTCGCGCGCATCGCCGGCAAGGTGCCGCTCGGAAATAAACCTGCGTCGGGAACCGAGATCATCGAAGAACTCGGTCCGGCGCACCTCTCGAGCGGGCGCCCTATCCTTTATACATCGGCGGATTCGGTCTTCCAGGTCGCCGCTCACGAGGAGGTCGTGCCGTTGGCGACCCTCTACGATTGGTGCGGACGGGCCCGCGAGATGCTCCAGGCGCCGCATAACGTGAACCGGGTCATCGCCCGGCCGTTTCTGGGAAAACCGGGGTCTTTTCGGCGGACGCCGAATCGACGTGACTATGCAATCGAGCCGCCCTCGAACCTGCTCGACGAACTGCGGAGCGGGTTTATCGAGGTGCATGCGGTAGGAAAGATTTGCGATATCTATTGCGGGCGAAGCGTAACGTCGTCGGTGCGGGTTGCCGACAACCGCGACGCTATGGAGAGAACGTTCGAGTTGTTGGATAGGATCGATCACGGTTTCATTTTCACGAATCTCAACGATTTCGATTCGAAGTACGGTCATCGCCGCGACGTCCGCGGATACGGCAACTCCCTGCAAGAGCTCGATGCGTTGCTTCCGGCGCTTGAGGCGCGCCTTCGCGCTGAGGACGAGCTGATTCTCACCGCCGACCACGGCTGCGATCCGACCGCCCCCGGTACGGATCACACGCGCGAGTACGTGCCGTTTGTGCATCTGCGCCGCAGCGAGCCCGGCGGCGTCCTCGGCGACGTCGAGGGCCTCGATCTCGTCGGGGCAAGCGTCAAGGCGGCGCTCCTGCCGTGAGGTCGAGTGCCGTCCGCATCGCGCTGAGTGCGCCGGCCGCGCGCAGCGTGCCGCAGTGGTGGCACGTCGCTAAGCGAGCGATCGACATCGCGCTGGGTACGCTGCTGCTGATTCTCGCGGCGCCGATCGTCGCCATCGCATGCGTCGCGATCGCGTGCGTCACCGGCGGAACGCCGTTCTTCGCACAAGAGCGGGTTGGAATGCACGGCCGCCGTTTCAAGATGTTCAAGCTGCGCACGATGGTCAACGGCGCGGACGCGATGCGCCAGAGCTACATGCATCTGAACGAAGTCGACGGACCCGTTTTTAAAATTCGCAACGATCCGCGGCTGCATCCGCTCGGACCCTTCCTTCGGCGCACCAGCATCGACGAGCTGCCGAACCTGCTCAACGTCGTCCTGGGCGAGATGTCGCTCGTCGGCCCGCGGCCGCCGATCCCGAGCGAAGTCGAGCATTACGATGCGTTCGCGCACCGTCGCCTCACGGTACCGCAGGGGGTGACCTGCCTCTGGCAGATCAACGGCCGAAGCGACGTCTCGTTCGAGCACTGGATGGAGCTCGATAACCGCTACGTGGACGAGTGGACGCCATGGGGCGACCTCGCGATCGTGGCGAAGACGATCCCCGCGGTATTACGGAAAGATGGAGCGCATTAGGCCCAACGCCCACCTCCGCGTCGTTTCGGAGCTTCGACCTCGCCATCGCGTATCGATCGCCGGGTCGACGTTCTTCATCATGGGCGCGACCTTCGCGTCGACGCTGCTCGGTTTCTTACGCGAGGTCGTGAGCGCGCGCTATTACGGCACGCGCTGGGAGATGGATACCTTTCTCGCAGCCGCGACGATTCCGACCATCCTTTTCGGCGTATTCAACGGCGCGCTCATCAGCGCGCTCGTGCCGACGTTCTCGGAGTATCTCGCGCATCGCAAGGAAGACGAGGCGTGGCGCTTGGCGAGCACGGTCCTCAATATCCTGGCGATCGTGGTGACGACGTGCGCGGTGATCGGGTTCTTTACGGCCCGCTGGTACGTGCCGGTGATTGCCCACGGATTCCCGGCGCCGCAGATGGGCGTCGCGATTCGCATGACGCGCTGGCTCATGCCGAGCATCGTCGCGGTGAGCCTGAGCGGCGTGCTCTCCGCGATGCTCAACGCCTACCACCGCTTCCGCGCCGCAGCGCTGGTCGGTGTTGCGGTCAACGTCGTGACGATTGCCTGCGTGACGCTGCTCACCCACAGCATGGGCATCTACGCGCTCGTGCTCGGGACCGTCTTGGGTTTGATCGCGCAGATGCTCGTGCAGCTGCCGTCGTTTCTCTCGATCGGGAAGTACCGGCCCATCATCGATCTTCACCATCCCGGGCTGCGGAAGATCTGGACGCTGCTGGGGCCGATCATCGTCGGATCGGCGGCCGGTCAGCTCGCGCTCTTTTTCGACCGTTTCTTCGCCTCGACGCTCGCTCCGGGCTACATCGCCGGTATGAACTACGCCACCAAGCTCGTGAACTTTCCGCAGCAGATCTTCGCCGCGGCCATCGCGACGGTGATCTTTCCGCTCTTGGCGGCACAGTTCGCGCGCGAGAACCGGCGCGGCGTGGCGCGCAGCGTCGTTACCGGGTTGCGGCTCGTGAACTTCATCACCATTCCGGCCGCATGCGCGCTCGTAATCCTCGCGCACCCGATGGTGCAGGCGCTCTTCGAGCGTGGGACGTTTCAAGCCGGTGCGACCGATTTAACCGCCTCGCTGCTGCCCTATGCCGCCGCCGGATTGATCGCGCTTGCGGCAAATGTCGTATTGACGCGTTGCTGTTTTGCCTGCCGCGAGACGATCTGGCCGGTCACGATCTCGGTGGTCACGGTGATCGCGAACGTTCTCTTGTCGCTCGTCTGGCTTCCCAGCTTAGGTGCGCGCGGCTTGCTGCTCGCGAACTCGGTCAGTCAAAGCATGCAGGCGATTCTCTTGTTAATAGTCGTTGCGCGGCTCGTCTCGGGAATCGATTGGGGCGCCCTGCTGATCTCCACCGGGAAGGTCATCGTGAGTTCGCTCGCGATGCTCGCGGCGCTCGAGTGGATTTTACGGCTCGGAGTGACGCCCGAGGCGACGCTTGCTTCTCGCGGCTGGTTCTTATTCGGTCAGATCGCCATCGGCGCCACGGTCTTTATCGCGGTCGCTCGGATGATCGGCGTTGAGGAGCTGGATCTCGCGTGGCGGACGATCGTGGCCAAGTTCGAACGCAACCTCGTGAGCCCGCCGGAAAACCGCGAGGCTCCGATTGCGTAACGGAGAACCTTCCAGTCCGATGCTCTCCATCCTAATGCCCGCTTACAACGAAGCCCATTCGATCGCAGAAAACGTCTGTGAAACGGTCGAAACGATGCACGAGCTCGGCATCGACTTCGAGATCGTCGTTATCGACGACGGCAGCATGGACGGCACGCATACCGCGGCGAGCAACGCGTTGCGCGCGTGGCCCGATCACGTTCGCGTCGTGCGCTGCACGCAAAACGAAGGAAAGGGCAACGCACTGATCTGCGGCGCGTCGTACGCGAAGGGCGACTACGTCGCGTTCCTCGACGCCGATATGGACCTGCACCCCGAGCAGCTCGCGAGCTTCTTCGAGATTATGAACGCGCGCGATGCGGACGTCGTCATCGGATCGAAGTTCCACCCGGATTCGCGGGTCGACTATCCGCCCCAGCGGCGCGTCTACAGTTTTTTCTACTACATGTTCGTCAGGACGCTCTTCGGTCTGCCCGTGCGCGACACGCAGACCGGCATCAAGCTCTTCAAACGTCCCGTGCTCGACCACGTCCTGCCCAGGATTTTGGTGAAACGTTTCGCGTTCGATCTCGAGCTGCTCGCCAACGTGCACCATTTCGGCTACCGTATCGCCGAAGCGCCGGTGACCCTCAACTTTCAGCGCGTCTGCAGCCGCCTGCGCCTCGCCGCGGTGTGGAACGTCTTCCTGGATACGCTCGCGATTTTCTACCGAATGCGAATCCTGCATTATTACGACCGGCCGCACCGGATCGAGTTCAAGCGCGACCGCGCGGCGGGTTCTCACGAGATCGTCGTCCCGGTTAGCGTCCGAGAGTAGGCTCTTCCGTGCCCTCCGCTACCGCGCTGGTGCTCTTGCTACCAGGGCTCGGCGATGCCCTGGCCGCCGGACCAATCCTGCGCGGTCTCGCCCGAGATGGGTGGACGATGGATGCGCTCACGATGCACGCGCCGGTCAGCGAGTATCTGCGCGAGCTCGGCAACGTCCGCGATATTCTGGAGCTGCCGATTCGCCCAACCGCGCTCGACGCGCTGCGTGCGGTCGGCGGTCTGCGTCGCCGGTCCTACGACGCCTGCATCCTGCCCTTCCCCGCTACGCGCTGGCAATATGCCCTCATCGCGCGCGGCGCGGGCGCCGCAAATTTGTGGATGCACGAGTACGGCGGGACCGCGAGCGCGATCGCGCGCACCGCGCGCAACGAGCGGGTGCCGCTTCGGGGCGGCCATCGCATCGCGGAGAACTTGCGATTAGCGCGAGCGGTTGGGCTTTCCGCCGGCGACGGCGACCTCCAATACTGGGTCCCCGACAGGTGGCGCTCCGCGCGGGTTCCGGGGACGCTGGGCCTTCATCCCGGCTCGATGGCCTGGAAGGGCAATGAGGTCAAGCGCTGGCCGTACGAGCGGTTTGCCGAGCTGGCGCGTTCGCAGGCGGCGGCGGGACGGGCCGTGCGTTTCTTCTTAGGGCCGCACGAGGAGACTGAGATGCGGCGAGCCCGGCAAGACTTTGCGGGGGTCGCGGGAATCAGCATCGTCTGCGAGCCGCTCGCGGACGCCGCGCGCCGGCTCTCGGAGTGTGAGGTCTTCGTCGGCAACGATGCGGGATTTCAGCCATCTCGCGTCGGGCCTCGGTGTCAAGACGCTCGCTCTCTACGGAATGACCAGCGAAGTACGAGGTGCTCCAATTGGACCGGCCGTCGCGTTGCGCCCGTCGCTCTGTCCCGCATGCCACGACGAAGGCTTGCGCGGCTTCGAGTGTGTGCGCCGCATTGACTATCGCTGCATTCTGCGCGACATTGATGCCGATGCGGTCCGCCGTCAGGTCGAGGATCTCTTCCGCGTGAGCTCGGTCGAGCAGCATCTCGCCTTGGAAGGTCCGTATCGACTCTATGGGAAGGCCTACTCGTGAAGGAGGAGACCGCTCGGAGTCGATCCCTCGCGTTGGACCGTCCATTGCCGGAAGCGATGCCCCGCCTTCTCGTGCCGACATTCTTCATCGCGCTCGCGCTGCTGGTGACGACCGGCTACGGGAGCGGAGTCCAGCTCAACGATGGGCAGGCCGGGCTCCACATCGATCCTCTGCAGTTCCTCGGACGGCTGCTCCATGCGTGGAATCCGTTGCTGGCGCTCGGAACGCACACCGGCTTCTGGGTGCCGTATCAAATGCCGTACTCGTGGGTCTACGGCATCGCGCAAGTGCTGCACGTCCCCCAGGACTTCGCGCAACACGCGGCCGTCTTTCTGGTCTACCTCGGCTGTTTGTGGTCGATGTATTACTGTCTGCGCAGCGTCGCGCCGTGGCTCGACGAGGTCGGACGCATCGCCGGGTCGTGCGCCTATCTCTTCAATATGTACGTAGCGCTGAACTCACAAGCGCAGATCGTCTGGCTGCTCACCTACGGAACGCTTCCCGCGATGGTCGGCGTCCTGGCGCGCGCGATCCGCGGCGAGATAAACATCTGGCGCGCGAGCCTCGCGATCGCACTGCTGGTGCTCGTCGGCGCCGGCGTCAATCCGCCGCTGGTCGCGATCAACGTCGCCATCCTCGCGATCTTCATCGTCGTGACGATCGCTTTCGATCCGAAGCCGACGGCGGCACTAGCGCGCGCCGTTCCCGTGATCGCCGCGGCCGCCGTCGCCACGCTGGCGATCAATCTCTACTGGATCGTTCCCTTCGGCGACTACTTCCGCGGCGTCTGGCTCAACGGCGTCTTGAGCGAAGCGCCGTCGATGCACAATGCGGCGACCTCGTTCTCCAACGTCCTGCGCGGTCTCGGCCACTGGGCGACGTTCGTTTCGTTTGCCGGTCGCGCGTACTTCCCGTGGGCGTCCTCGTACGAATCGGGCCTGTTTGGCGCGCTGCTTTGGTTCGTGCCCATCGTAGCGCTCGCCGGGATCGCGCTTCGCCGCAACCAGCGCCCGGTGACGCTGTTCTTTCTGCTGGTGACGATCGTTTCGGTCCCGATCGTGGTGGGCTACTATCACGACGATCTCGGGAATGCGATCACGACGCCGATCTACGATCAGTTCTATCGAAACTTTCCCGGATTTCAGATGTTCCGGTTCTCGTATAAATGGGTCGCAGGCGTCGAGTTCGGTTTGAGCGGGCTCTACGCGCTTGCGGTCTTCGCGATCGTGTCGGCTTTGCGCGAGCACGTCGCCAAGCTCGGAACGATCGAGCGCCGCAGTTGGGGATGGGTGCTGCCGGCTGTAAGAACCGCGGCGATCGCGTTGCCGATTCTCATCTTCGCACCGGTCGTCATCAACAAGATGAACTACCCGGGGCGAACGCTTCCGAGCTGGGAGTATCGCGAACGTTCGCTCGTCGGTGCCGACCAAGGACGTCGCGTCGCGCTCTTCCCGACGCAGTTTCTCGAGCAGTTCGATTGGGGCGCGCCCGAGTTTTACATCGAAGACTCGCTGATCGGGCGGCCGATCATTTATGGGTTGCTCGGCAGCGAACCGTCGGAAGGGACCGATATGTGGGTCCGGCGCGCCTATCGCGCGACGCGCGAAGGGCTGCCGTTTGCCGCCGACATGTTTCGCGTCATGGGCGTCGACACGATCCTCCAGCGCGACGATTTCATTCCCGCCATCGACTTCAGCTCGCCGGGAGAATGGCGATACAACAGCGACGACGCTCACGCACGACTTGCTCCACCGCGTCGTCGGCGCGTCGCCGGTGCGCTCCGACGGTCCGTTGCACGTCTACCATCTCGGCGGCGCGCTGCCGCTCTTTTACGGCGTCACGCATCCGGTCGATGAGTACGGATCCGACGTTCACGGACGGTTATCTTGGCGACGTCAATGCGATGGCGAACGGTCAGGCGCAGCTTCGAGCCCGCCCAGCCCGGTCCGCCGACGAGTTCTCGACGACGATGCAATCGCTCTCGCCGATTCTTCCCGCATCGCCCGATCAAGTGCGCGATCTCGCGGTCAATCAAGCGCTGCCGCATGGGATTCGCATCCATCCGCCATCGGCCGACGCTGCGTGGATTACGACTTTCGATGCCAAGACGGCGGCGTCTATTCGGTTTTTGCACTCGAACAGTCGCTGCTCTTCGACCGGCCGCCGCCGCAGTCGATCATCATCGACGGCAAATATCTACGCCCGAGTCGTCGGCGGGCGCCTGGACGCAGTACGGCAACGTACGGCTCGCACCCGGGCGAGCATTCCGTCTCCGACGGCTTTCTCGATCCGGATCTAGTCGTCGCCATCGTCAACGCCGACGATCTGCGCTCGTGGGAAGACCGCATCGGTTCGCTCGAACGCGCGTTGCCGGCGAACCGCTCCACGACGGCGCTGGTCTACGGAGCCCAAACTCAAGTGACCGTACCGGTGACGGGACGCTATCGCTTGCGAGCCACCGGAATCGGTCCGTTCGGTCCCGACGGACTCGTCCGCGCAACGGCCCTTCCGGTTTCGGCCGGAGGGGGATTTCCGGCGCGCTTCTCGGACGCGCTGCCGTATCTGTACGATACCGGCGTGATAACGACGTCCGCGCTGATGATGCCGCCGCAGTGGTACAGCGACGATCCGACGGTTTATCAGTGGCAGCGCGGCGATCCGATTCAGTGGTCGCTCTTCGCGCGCAACGCGCACGTGCGCGTCTTCGTTCCCGGCACGCGCGCGATGCGCACGAACGTTTCGATGCGCGTCAGCCGCCTCCAGGTGGGTGACGCGATGACGGTCCGTGTGAAGGGTTCCTCACCGCTCACCGTCCACGCTGCCCGGTCTCGCCGGTACCGATCAGCAGTACGACACGATCGATCAAATCGACGGTCCCACTCCACAGCTCGTGCATTTTACTCTCGATCTTCAGCCGGGTTGGAACGACGTCGTCTTCAACTTTGCGCCGAATGGCGGCGAAACCGGCGATCTCGGCCCCGGCGTCATCTCTGCTGCGATCGCGCCGGATCTTACCTTCGCGCCGGCCGCGTGCGCCGGCCCAGCGGCGCCGGTCCGGACCGCACGCTGCGGGTCTATGCGGTGCAGAATCCGTCGACGCTCTCCGGCGACCCGGAGCTGCTCGGCAACGTCAGCGACACGCACGACCGCCCCGCTGCGCTCGCCGTCGCGCTGGCGCATCGCGGTGCCGTCACGTATCGTCTCTTTCCGATCGCTCGCGACGGCTCGTTCGACATCAGCTTTATGCACGCGTTTCCAAACGAATGGAACGACGCGTCGCAGCGCGTCGTCGGGCTCTGGCTCGTCGCGCGCGACCCGCGCGCGAAGTTCACCTCGCTGTATTATAATGTCACGCCGTCCCGGGTGAGAACTTGAACCGGCCGCTCTCGCTCGCCACCGTGCCCGTACTCGTCGACGGCAAGCCCGCCGGAGCGAAGCCGATGCTCCTGAACCGCGGTTTGCATCGGATTGCAACGGCCGACCGGCAGGTGCGGATCGGTCTCTTATCGGTCGCGCCCGTCGACTTGCCGCGCACGCGCGACCTCAACGTCGTCTGGCAGCGCCGCTCGCCGACGGCGATCGACGTCACGCCGAGTGCGACGGCGGATCCTTTCTTGCTCGTCTTCGGCGAAGCGTACCATCCGAGTGGCGAGCGACGCTCGACGGCTCGGTGCTCCCGCACGTGATCGTGAACGGCGTCTCCAACGGTTGGCTCGTGCCGGGTCTTGCTGCGGGATCGCACATCACCCTGACGTTCGTCGGTCAGGAGTACTACGTGATCGCCGATGCGGTTTCGGTGCTCGCGCTGATCGTTATGATCGTTCTCGCCTGGGCTCCCGAGCTCTGGCCCGTCGGCTCGTCGAACCGATGAGCCGCGCGGCGTTTGCATGGGCCGTCTCGCGCGCGCTTCGGTTCGCCGCTCGGCATCGGCGTCGTGGCGCTGCTCTTGGCAACGACGATGTCCGGCATCGACGCGGAGCGCTTTGCGACCGTCGCATACCTGGCGCGGCAATTGCGCGCGGCCATCGCGCTCGTTGCATCGCGCTTCCTCCCCGCACCCGTTGACGGGATGCCGCGCTCGCAAGCGCCGCTCCCCGCATTTTTGGGCTATTCGGGCCGGCGTTATCGCGATCCTAAGCGCGATCGCCGCGCTCGTTTCCGAACCGTCCGCCGAAGCCGCCGCGCTCGTCGCATGCGTTGGTTTGGTCGTCTTCGCCGTGCTCGTTCGCTGTGGCGTCGTCGCGGCGTTCGGATCCGCGACGCTGAGCGGCGGAGCACTCGCCGCACTCGTGCGGTTTTCCGTATTTGCATGCCTTGCGGCGTTCGCCGTCGCCGCGATTGCCGGCGGGAACGGCGACGATCGTCTTGCGGCGCTCGCATTTCAGCTTATGGTCGTGGTCGGAGCGCTGCTCCTCATCGTGATGGTGGGTCGGACCGAGGCAGGAATGCGCGTGTCTGCCGCGCTTAACGCCGCCGTCACGCACCTCGCGCGCGAGTTGGCGTTCGCAAAATCGGTTCGCAATACTGCCGGATGCGGCGTCGTCTCGATGCTCGTGGCGAGCCTTCTGCCGCATCCGTATTCCGAACCGTTTGCCGTCATTGCATATGCGGCGTTCATCGCCGCCGCGTTCGGTTTGATCGTGGAGTGTCGCCGATTGCAGGCGTGACGCGGTTTTTCGCTGCCGCATCCAACGCGCTCTATCTTGCGGCGGCGCTGGCTTTCGCGGCGTTCGTTTCGTTCAAGGGCGTCCCTACGCTGCGCCACGATTGGACGTGGCCAATCGATCGCACGGCGATCCCCTCGTTCGTAAGCGAATCTGTCAACGGTTGGGTCTCGGCCGGGTTCGGATGGCAAACGCCCACCCGACCACGTATTTGATCGCGTTGCCGGTCGGAGCGGCAATGTGGGTCTTCGGCCCGCTCGCGGCACTCGCGATGCTCTGCGTCACGATCGGTTACGCCGCAATGCGATGCGCCGCCGCCGCCTCCGCGCACTGGGGAGCGCAAGCGCCGGCGGCGCTGGGCATCGGGCTCTTCGCGCTCTTCAATCCGTGGGTCTATAACGAGGTGGTGGCGGGGCACCTCATCATGGTGCTCGCCTATGTCGGTCTCATCGGCTGTTTTGCGGAGATGCTGCGCGGCCGGGACGCCTCCGCGGTTCGTCTCGCGCTCTGGATCGCGCTGATCGAAGCGCAGCTGCAGTTCTTTATCGTCGCGCTGCTCGCGCTCTCCGTCTTGGCGATTGCGACGAAGAAGTGGCTTCCGCCGCTGATCGGTCTCGCGGTGGCGCTGCCGTCGATCGTCGGTCTCGTCGCCGATCGCGCGACCCTGCTGCGGATTCCGTATACCGTCGAGTGGCAAATCAATCAATCCGTAGCGCCGGTCCCGCTGCTCGGGCTCGGCGGCTACTTCCCGGGCTACGCCGATCGTCTCGGGCCGGCGGCATCTATAGCCGTCGGCGTCGTGTTTGCGCTCGCAATCGCCGGCGCCGTTGCGATGCGCCGCTCGCGACCGGCAATCGCCGCGCTCGTCGCGGCGGTCGTCGTGTACGTCGCGGTGCTCGGCGTCCACGGACCGCTTGCGGCACCGTACGCGTGGATGGTGCGCAACGTCCCGGAGAGCGGAGTCTTCCGCGAGTTGTACGATTTGGCCGGCGTCCTCGCGGCGCTGACCGTCATCCTCGCGTGTGCCGCCGCGTCGCGCGTTCGAGCGCTTGCGTACGTCGCGCTCGCCGCCGGCATCGCGCTGCCGATTGCGTGGCTCGTGCGTCCGCCCGGCGATCTGTGGGTGGGCGCGCGCGCGTATCCGCATCCCTCTGTCGCGGCCCCGCCGTTTTCGCGCATCGCGCTGCTGCCGCGTTCCAGCCCGTCGGCTTGCGCGGCGGCAGCGGCGACGGCGCGGATCCCGACGTGCATCTCTATCCCGCGCGCGTCGTGCCGCTTAACGAGTACTTTCCAACCTATCCGGCGGATTTGGCGCTCGCGCGCTACGAGCAATCGGGGAACGCCGATATGCTGCGCGCACTCGGCGTGACGCAGATCGTCGTACGGCCGTGGCTGGTATCGAAGTCGGGCGGAGGGATCGGCTGGGCCGCGAGGTCGCTCGCACCGGCGCCGCGCCGCGCCGCCGCGGTGCGGCGCGCCATCGGCGGGGCAGCGCCGCTGATCAGCGAGTGCGACGAGCCTCGCACCGTCTCGTTCGATCGAAGCTTCGGCGCTTGCGATATTTTTTTCGGCGACGAACCCGGGTATCCGGCGGTCTCGCCCATCGTAGCTCCGGCCGAGTCGATCGACCCACGCACCGATTGGATCGACGCGCGCTTGGCCTTCGCCGAAGCGCCGGATCTCGCGAATCCATTCGGCGGCACGCTGACGCAGTCGCGGCGTGCCTACTCCGTCGAGGCAGGAGCGTGGCTGCTGACGTACGTGCGCGGCGAACTGCTCGCCGACGGCGGAGCGCCGCTCGTGCGAAACCGGGGCGTGTTCGAGTGGGTTCGCGTTCCGTTCGGAGTTCGCGCCGTGCGCTGCGCCGGGGCTCTGCGAAATCGTGGTACAAACGTCGCAGCCGCCGGTCTTGATCGTGCCGCCTCCGCCGCACGCCCGGTCGTTGGATTTTCGCCGCGTCGCACCGTGGCTCTACGTCGTCGACCGCCCCTCCGATGGCGCGCGCCTGCTGCGATTCAACGAGCGGTACGATGCTGGATGGACTGCATTCGCGGCCGGTCATACGCTGCCGCACGTCCGGCTCGATGCCGCGGTGAACGGCTGGCTGCTTACGCCGTCGTCGCACCCCGTCGTACTGCTGCACGTCATTGCGATGCTGCAGTTCCTCGCGGAGATTTTCGGCATCATTTGCGCGGTCGCCATGCTGGAGGCGCTCGCGGACGAGCCGACGAAGCGCGCCCGGTAATGACCACGCTGGTACCTTTCGTAGATTTAAAGGCGCAGTTTCGCTCGCTGCGCGATGAGATCGTTCCGCGCATCAACGCCGTGATGGAGGATGCGACGTTCATTCTCGGACCGGACGTAACGCGGTTTGAAGAGAACTTCGCCGCCTACGTCGGCGCCGAGCATTGCGTCGGCGTCGAATCCGGCACGGCGGCGCTGCAGTTCGCGCTCGAGGGTCTGGGCATCGGCGCGGGCGACGACGTCATCGTGCCGGCGAACACGTATATAGCATCGGCGCTCGCGGTTTCGGCCGCGGGAGCCCGGCCGGTGCTCGTGGACGTCGACGAGTATTATCTATCGATCCGGCATTGCTCGAACGTGCGCTCACGCCGAAGACCAAAGCGATCATGCCGGTCCACCTCTACGGTCAAGCCGTACCGATGGAGCCGATTCTCGACTTTGCACGCCGTCACGGACTTTACGTGATCGAAGACGCCGCACAAGCCCACGGCGCGCGCCACGCCGGGAAAGGTGCCGGCAGTTTTGGCGACGTCGCGGCTTTCAGCTTTTATCCGGGAAAGAATCTCGGCGCGTACGGCGACGGCGGCGCGATCGTTACCAACGACGCAGAGCTCGCCGACCGGCTGCGGTTGATGCGCGATTTCGGGCAGCGAAAGAAATACGAACACTTGATCAAAGGCGGAAACTGCCGTCTCGATTCCATCCAGGCGGCGGTGCTCGACGTCAAACTCCGCCACCTCGATGCGTGGAACGAGGCACGCCGCCGCCATGCGGCCGCGTACGACGCGCGTTTGGAGAAGGTCGGCATCAAGCCGCCCGCCCTGCACACCGGCGAGGGCCACGTCTACCATCTCTACGTGATCGAGGTGGAGCAGCGGGACCGGGTCGCTTCGGCCTTGCACGAGCGCGGCATCGCGACGGGCATCCACTATCCCATTCCGATCCATCTGCAGCCCGCCTATGCCGACCTGGAGATCGCGCGCGGGACATATCCGCGCACCGAGGGCAGCGCCGACAGGATCCTCTCGCTGCCGATGTTCCCCGAGTTGACGGACGAGCAGATCGAGCTCGTCACCGGCGCGCTCGCGAGCCTGCAGCCGCTCGCCGTCGCGTAGTCCCGCATCGGGTCACGCGTGGCGGCACAACAACCGCTCGGAATAGCGGTCGTCGGCGCGGGCTACTGGGGCCCGAACCTCGTGCGGAACTTGCACGCGTCCGAGCGATGGGCGGTGCGATGCGTCGTCGAGCGCGACGATGCGCGGCGCGAACGGCTCCTGCGGCTCTATCCGACGATCCGGGGATACGCCGAGATCGACGCCGCGCTCGCAGACCCCGCGGTAGACGCCGTGGCGCTCGCGACTCCGCCGCATACGCACTACGAGCTCGCGATGGCGGTTATCGAGGCCGGCAAACACGTTCTCGTCGAGAAACCGCTGGCCGAATCGTATCGCGAAGCTCAGGACCTCTGCGAGCGGGCGCGCCGCGCGAACGTCCGGCTCATGACGGACCATACCTTTTTGTATACGGGCTCGGTGGAGAAGCTTCGCGAGTTGCGAACGAGCGGCGAGCTCGGCAAGATCTACTACATCGATTCGGTGCGCGTGAATCTCGGTCTCTTTCAGCAAAGCAACGTCGTCTGGGATTTGGCGCCTCACGACGTTTCGATCATCAACTACGTGCTCGGGGAGCTTCCGAACTCGGTCGCGCTGCAGTTGGGCGCTTGCGTCCACGCCAAGGTTCCGGACGTTGCGTTCTTGACGATGTGGTACCCCGACTCGCTCGCGCACGTCCATCTCAGCTGGCTTTCGCCGGTGAAGGTACGGCGCACGACGATCTCCGGTAGCCGGAAGATGGCGGTTTGGGACGACGTCGAGCCGACGGAAAAAATCTATATCTACGACAAAGGCGTCGTGCTCGACCCGTCGAGCTCGACGCTCCAGCAGCAGATGGTTTCGTACCGGTTGGGCGATCTCCACGTGCCGCTGATCGATAATCGTGAGGCGCTGGGGAAGCTCGTTGCGGATTTCGCGGCTTCGATCGATACCGGCGCGCCGACGCGCTCCGACGGCGAGTTCGGCGCGGGCGTCGTACGCGTGATCGAGGCGGCGCTCCGCTCCGCGGAGCTCGACGGCGCCAAAGTAGAGTTATGACCGGCAGCCCGGTGCCGGTTCGATTCACGCTGATGCTGCCGGTGCTCAACGAGGCGGCGCGGCTTCCGGCGATTCTCGAATCGATTCGACGCCAGCGTTATCCCGCCGAAAAAGTCGAGTTGCTGGTCGCCGACGGTGGATCGACCGACGATACCGCCGCGATCGCGCGCTCGTTCGGCGCGCGCGTCGTGCCTAATCCCATCGGGCGTGCCGAACCCGGCGCGGGATTGCTGCTCGCGCAGGCGACGGGGGAGGTCGCCATGTGGCTCGCGGCCGATAATGCGTTCGCCGGCGAAGACTTCTTAGAGAAGATGGCGCGGCCGTTCGAGGACCCGCGGATCACCGCGGCGTTTCCGAGCCTCGTCAGCACGGCCGCGGACGGCGGCACGACCCGGTATTTCAACGCATTCAGCGATCCGTTCAATCACTTCATCTACGGCGGCGGAACGTCGCCGGCGTCGTATCACCGCACGTATCGCGTAAAGCGGCGCGAACCCGGATACGTCGTTTACGATTTTGCCTCAGGGCCGCTTCCGCTGATCGCGCTCGCGCAAGGCTTCACGATCCGGCTCCCGTATCGCAAGCCGGCGGGAACCGACGAAGACGACGTCGCGCCCGTCCAGATGCTGCTCGCGCGCGGTTGCGAGATCGCCTACGTCGAGGGCGCCGCGATGGAACACCACACCGTCAACGGCATCGGAGACGCGCTGGCGAAGTTTGGCCCGCGTTTTGCGCGCGCGCATGACCGACTCGGAATATCCGGTGTGGAACCGTCTAAAAAACTCGCGCAGCGCATCGCGCTTGCGCGCCTACGTGTGGCCGTTTTATGCAGTGAGCTTCGCGTTGCCGGCATTTGCTGCGGCGGTCGGCCTCGTTCGCGACCGGCGTCCGGAGTGGCTCTACCATCCCTTCGTCAGCGCGGCGTTCGGATTAGAGTTTTGGCGCCAAGCGAGTATCGTCGCGGCGCAACGCCTCAAGCGGCGTGCCTAATCGAATCGTGCCGTCGCGATCTTCGAAGACTTCGCTCCAGTAGCGCACCATCGTCAGTCCGTCGGCGTGCCGTCCGCGCAGGTCCGGGATCGCCGTGCCTTCGATCGTGTCGATGAGCAGCGAAGCAAAGTTTATTCCGGCAGCCGTGGTGAGCGCGAGCGTTCCCGAAAAACGCGGATTCATTTCGATGATCGAAAAGCCGCCGTCGTCGCGCAGCATGCCTTGAACGTTGGCGGGTCCGCGCAGACCGCTCTTCTCGACGACTTCCGCGGCGACGCTCTCGATGAGCGGGTGCCGGTACGTGCGGCCCTTGACCGAAACGCCGGCTTTGATCGCAATGCGCTCGCGCGGAACCGCGGCGACGACGCGCCCCGGTTCGGCGGCAAAGCAGTCGACGGTGAACTCCGTTCCTTCGACCGCATCTTGAACGATGAGGTCGCGGCGTCCGCGCGCCGTTTCATGCAGCGAACTTAGGCTCTCGACGCGCGACGTTCCGACGGACCCCGAACCTCGTCGCGGCTTGAGATAAACTGGAAAGCGATCGACGGGAATGTCTTCGGCGTATGGCTCGTCGCCGGCCCGGGTACGCCGATCGCGCTCAGAAACTCTGCGAACGCGAGCTTGTCGCCGGTGCGCTCCACGATCTCGCGCGAGGGCAGTGCGAGGCGGCAGCCGATGGATGCGAAGCCGGCGCGCGATTCGTCGAGCGGAAGGAACTCGCTCTCCACGATGATCGGTACGAGCAGGTCGATCTGCATGCGCGCGGCGGCTTCGAGACAGGCCCGGGCAAAGTCGGGTCCGCCGGCAGGGGAAGCGTGACGAACTCGTCGACGAACGCGCGCGTCGCGTTGAGCGGGCTCATGTCGCCGCCCGCAATGAAGAGGGTGCGACCGTCTTCGCGCAGCGCTTTGATCACCGATTGCGCGGTTACGGTCCCCGCTGCGGTGACCATGACGCGCCGAACCGGCGGAGTCAATCCGCTATCGGGCATCGTGCGGCTGCCACGGATGCTTCAAATCGTTAGGACCGATCGCGCCGGGATGATGAAAGACGAAAAAGCGATTGTCGGGCCCCACGTAGACCGTGTCGAGCGTGTAGGGATCGCGACCGTAGAAGACGATCGCGTTGGTCGAGCGGTCGTAGACGGCGCGCCAATGATACCCTTTCGGCAAGTTGGTGTAGCTGAAGTCATTCGAGGACTGGCACGCCGCCGTCGCGGCGCACAGCAGGACGAGCAGCGCTGCGGCTTTAGTACGAGCGAACGTTTCGCAATCCGGCGGCTTTGAACGCGTCGGCAATCTTGGCGGCGTCTGCACCGGCGTCCGGATAGAGCACGACGGCGCGTCCCTCGACGACGGCATCGCCGAAGTTGTCGACTTCGTCGCCCGGGATGTCGAAGCCGCCGAGAAACTGCCTCGTCGCGCTCTCGTGGTGATTGAAATCGCTCAGGTTCGCTTGGTGGCCGCCGCTCGTGAGGCCCGGAACGCCCGTCCCCCCCGCGTCGTCGAGGACGCCCATGCCGTGCATCATCTCGTCGGAGAACGAGTTGGACTCCATGTCGGCGATCACGTCGACGAACTCCAGTTGTGAAGACGCGGCGTCGGTGCGGTCGACGACCGCGCTGACTACCTTTACTTTGCTCGGATCGATCTGCTGCGCAGAGAGTGCGCGCTCGAGCGCCTGCGGATCCGATTCCGGAAAGATGCCGACGACCAATCCTGTTGTCACGATCCGGGCTCCTTTGAACGTTTAACGTGCGGCATTATATAGCCTGATGGCGTGGCCAAGCCGTTCGACGCCAACCTCGATATTCTTCTCTGAGGCGTTGGAAAAGTTGAGGCGCATGCCGTCGTGTACGTTTCGTCCGGGATAGAAGTTGACGCCCGGAACGAAAACGACTTTCGACTCGGCGGAGATGCGCAGCAGCTCCGTCGTATCGACGTTTGGAACGGTCGCCCAGAGAAACATTCCGCCCGCCGGACGCGTGAAGCGTACGCCTTCGGGCATATGCCGCGTGAGCGCGTCGGCCATGACGCCTCGGCGGCGCGCGTACGTCTCCGCGATGCGCCGCACGTGGCCGTCGAAGGCGTCGTGGTCGCTGGCATATTCGTAAAAGACGTATTGCGCGAAACTTCCGCTGTGGAGATCGGCGCCTTGCTTTGCGAGCACGATCTTTTCCCGAATCTCTTCGTCGTCGGTAACGAGCCAGGCGATCCGCATGCCCGGCGCCATGATCTTGCTTCCGGTGCCCGAGTACACGATCGGCGCTTCGCTCTTGTAGGAAACGAGCGACGGCAGATCGTGACCTTCGAATCGCAGTTCGCCGTACGGATCGTCTTCGACGATCGGCAAACCGAAGCGTTCGCAGATCCGAACCACGGTCTCGCGGCGTTGCGCCGAGAGCGTCCGGCCGGTCGGATTCTGAAAGTTGGGAACGAGATAGAGAAACTTCGGAAACGGATCGGCGCGCTCGAGCACGCGCTCGAGCGACTCGGGAAGCAGCCCATCTTCGTCGGTCGCTGCCGTGAGATATCGCGCTTGATAGGCGTCGAACGCCTGAATCGCGCCGAGATATGACGGATCTTCGAGCACGACGTGATCGCCGGGATCGAGCAAAATCTTGCCGACGAGATCGAGGCCCTGCTGCGAGCCGTTGACGATGGTGACGCTCTCGGCGTCGAACGGGCGGCCGAAGCGGCTTGCGAGCCGGTTCGCAACCCACGCGCGCATCTCCGGAATGCCTTCGGTGACGGAGTACTGCAGCGCGGCCGCACCGACGCGTTCCATGACCGCGCGCGTTGCGTTGGCGATGGCGAGCGTCGGGAAGAGTTCGGGCGCCGGAAGGCCGCCGCCGAAGGAAATGACGTCGGGCTGTTGGGTGACTTTGAGCATCTCGCGGATCGTCGAGGCCCGCAGGTGCGCCGTCCGTTCGGCGAACTTCGCGGCTCGCGAGATGGCGGTCATCCGACGCTCTTTAGGCGGAGGTCATCGGGGGTCCGCTTATCTGGCCGGCGTAGTGGTCGCCCGCGAAGGAAAGCATCGTTGCGCCCAACCCGATGAGGCCGACGAAGATCAGCACGAGCGTCCCGATGACCGGCACCAGCTCCGCAGCGCTGATCAGGATGAGGCCTGCGACGAGCGCGACCAGCGGCGAAGGGGTAGTGGCCGGACTGACCAACTCGCAGAGCCGCCGTCCGATCAAAAGCGCGAGCGCCGCCGTGCCGAGAAAAACCCCCGCCAAGACGAAGACCAGCTCGAGAAGGATGACCGGGATGAGCAAGATCGTGATCGCGAGCAGCACCGCAAGCGGAATGATCGCGACGCATCCGAGGACGCCGACTACGGAGCTCAAACCGGGATGGCCTTCGAGCCGGTCGAGGACCATGCGCGTCCGTAAGGGGAAGATCAAGAAGACGAGCAGCGCGAGCAGATTCCACGACAGACGCCAAAGCAGTCGATGATCGGGCATCAGCGGGTTGTACGGCGTCTCCGAGGGCGCCCACGGGACGACCGCTTGCGTCACGGCGCCGCCGATTTGATTGATGTGTCCGGTGACGACGCCGCCGGGGCGCGGATCGAGCGATCCGCCGATCACGTTCACGTCGCCTTCGACGATGCCGGCAATCGTTGCGTCGCCGAAGATCACGGTCAAGTCGCCATCCACGACCTGTCCCGGCTCCACGACGACCGAACCGAAATACGTTCCGCCGTGATCGATCGCTTGGGCATCGGCGAGCGCCGCCGACGGCGTCGCAAGGATCGGCCGCGCAGAATGCGACCGTGGCCACGATGCGCGCGATCACGTTCGCGATCCTCGTGTCAGGAAGAGCCCGACGCGCGGACCGAACGCGCGATATCCGTAGAAGAGTCCCGCGAACAGCAGAACGTCGAGCAGTAAGATGAAAGTGACGGCTGCGGCCGCGATGCGGCGCCGCCGGCGCAAACGTGCGAAGCGCTTCGCCGAGGACTTCGGCTGCATGAGCGGCGCCCGCTGCGGCCGCGACTGCGGCGCCGATCAAGCCTGGCACGCGAACGGCGGCGGCGATCGCCAACGCCCAGGCCGCAGCGACGTACGCAAGCAGCGCCGGGCCCAGCGGAATGCGCCGGGGAGCGCGCTGCGGCGTCGCGGATGCCGCCGAGACGACCGAGGCCGTAAAGTCGGCGCCGATGCCCGGCGGGCGGGCCGTCGTCAGCAGCGCATCGATCACTCGCAGCTCGCCGAGCAGCGCGGCACAGCCGGCGCAGCGTTCGACGTGCGAGGCAACGGCGCGGGCGCGGCGCGCTGGGAGCGTGCCTTCGAGGTAGGCGTCGAGCAGGGGCTCACACGAGGAGCAACGCACGCGATCCCCCTCTCTGCGGAGCGCGCGCGAGAGCTTCGACGGCTAACCGTTCGCGTTCGCGAATGCTTTTGGTCAATGCGATCTTCCCGCGGTGAATGAGCGTTTTAACGTTCCCGAGCGATAGCCCGAGAGTGCTCGCGATCGTCTGGTACTCCATATTGTCGAAGTAGCGCAGGGCGAGCACCGCGCGCGTGCGCTCGGGAAGCTCCGCCAGCGCCGCGCGCAGCTCGCGCTCGGCTTCCTCGCGTAAAACGCCGCCGGCCGGGTCGGCCGCGGGCGACGAATCGCGGAGCGCGCTCTCCAGCGTCTGTTCTTGCGGGAGCTCGGCGAGTTGCGGAGCGCGCAGCGATTTGGCGAGGTGGGTTCGCACGACGTTGCGGGCGATCTGGTAGATCCAGGTCGAAAACTTGCCGAGCTGGGGATTGAACGTTCCGAGATGCGCGTACGCGCGCAAAAACGTTTCCTGCGACAGGTCCGCCGTTTCCGACGAGTTTCTCACCGTCGCACCGATGAAGTTTGCGATGCCGCGCTTGTAGCGATCCACGAGCACGCCGAAGACCTCCCTTTCCCCGGAGCGCACTCGATGCACCAGAGCCTCGTCGCTCTGATCATGGAATGCCATTCCTCCCTCGTTTCGGTTCCTTTGCCCGCTCTTACCTAGGGCGCGCGCCGTTTGTTACAAACGACGCGAGCGTCGGATTCGCGGCGTCTCGCCGGGAGAGTATCGGCCTGCGTCCCTCGAGGGGCCAGTCGACGGCCAGCTCTGGGTCGTCCCAGGCGACCGAGAACTCGGCGGCTGGGTCGTAGGGAGCGCTCTGCTTGTAGGCCAGCACCGTTTCATCTTCTAAAGCCAGGAAGCCATGGAGAAATCCGCGCGGAACGTAGACTTGGCGTCCATCCGCGGCAGTGAGGACGTTCGCACACCATTGGCGGTACGTGGGACTTTCGCTGCGAAGATCGACGATCACGTCGTACGCGCGGCCGCGCACGACCGTCACGAGCTTCGCCATCCGCGCATCGCCGTGCAGTCCGCGCAGTACGCCACGATGCGAAAGCGAGAGGTTGTCCTGAACGAACGTTTCATCGATCCCAGCCGCACGGTAGCGATCGAGGGAATACGTCTCTTCAAAAAAGCCGCGCGCATCGTCGAAGATGCGCGGCGTTAGGAGCAGCGCACCCGCGAGAGGTAATTGCTCGATCTGCATGAGAACGAGGGTACTATGAACGGCAGCGTGAGTCCGCCCGGCACGTTCGTGCTTCGGCGCGGTCTCGAGCGTCTGCGCACGAGCGCGATGCTCAAGCAGAGCCTTCTCGTTTTCTCCGCGAGCATGGTGCTCAACGTCTGCAACTTCGTCACGCATGCGGTCGCCAGCCGCGAGCTCGGCGTCACGGTCTACGGCGGTCTCTACGCCCTCATCAACGCGGCGCTTATAGCGGCGCTGCCGGCGGCGTTTGTGGCACCCGTCGTCGCGCAGCTTTCGGCCGAGTTTCGCGCGCTGCACGACGACCGTCACCTGCGCGGATTAACCGAAGAGGTCGCCGACGGCTTCGCCCGGCTCGGATTGCTCTATCTCGTGATCGCGGCCTTCGCTGCGATTCCGTTCGCACAGTTCTTGCACGTGCCGGTATGGTCGGCGCAGTTCGTCGGGCTCATAGCGGGCGTCGCGCTCTATTTGAGCGCCCTACGCTCGGTCGCGCAAGGCACCCAGGACTTCGTCGGGTACGCCCTTTCGAACTCGATCGAAGGCATCGCGAAGGTCGTGGGCATCGTGGCGCTGCTCGCGATCGGCCTGAAGCTCGGCGGCGGCATCATCGGATTCTTCATCGGCCCGTCCTGCGCGCTCGCCTATCTGGGCATTCGGCTGCGGCGGCGATACGCGCGCGTCGAATCGCGCGGCGTGCGGTACGACTGGCGGCGGATTCGCAATGCGGGCGCCGGGGCCGCCTCGGCGTCGATCTCGCTCGCGCTCATCGGCTCGGCCGACGTCGTGCTCGTCAAGCACTACTTCGATCCGCACGCGGCCGGCCTCTATGCCGCAGCGGCGCTCGGCGGGAAGATGCTGCTCTATTTGGTCGGCTTCATCCCGACCGTCTTGCTGCCGCAAGCGGCGGACCGTCACGCGCGCGGCGCGCAGACGCGAGAGGTCTTGATGGGCAGCCTGCTGATGTTCGGCTTCGTTGCGCTCTGCGGTCTCTTCGTCTTTCGGTATTTCGGCGTGCAGGTGCTCCACGCGCTCGTCGGTCATGCCTTCGACGCCGCGGCGCCCCTGCTCGACCGGTACGGCCTTGCGATGGTGCTGCTCGCGCTGACCAACGCGCTAACCTATTACGGCATCGCGACGCACCGGCTGGCCTTCACCGTGCCGCTCTTCGTCTGCACGCTGGGAACGCTCGGAACGATCGTCGCGTATCATACGACGCTCGCGACGGTCGTTAACGTGCTGGTCGTCGGAGATGCCATCGCTGCGGTCGTCGTCGCGATCGCGCTGATCGCACAGCGAAACACGAGCGCGCGCCGGTCGACGGTGTGACCCGCGTACTGCTGATCGGCGGCGCCGGTCAGCTGGGAACGGCGATTCGCCGCAGCTGGACCGGCTACGAGATCGTCGCGCCGCCGCACGCGCGGCTCGCACTCGAGCAGATCGGCGATTTGCGCCGTGAGATCGCGCGCGTGCGTCCCGACGTGGTCGTCAACGCCGCCGCATTTCACGACGTGGATCGCTGCGAGGAGGAACCGGAGCGCGCGTTTGCCGTCAACGCCGTCGCCGTCGGACGCGCGGCGCAGCTCGCGGCCGAACTCGGTTTCGTCTTCGTAACGATCAGCACCGATTATGTTTTCGACGGCATGACGGGCAGGCCGTATAGTGAAGATGCGCCGGCGCGCCCGCTTTCGATCTACGGCATGTCGAAGCTCGCCGGCGAGCACCTCGCGTTGCGTGCCGATGCGCGGGTTTTGGTGGTTCGAACGTGCGGCGTCTACGGCACCGCCGATTCGTCGTCGCGCAGCCCGCTGATCGGCCGCGTCCTCGCGCACGCGGGCGCGCGCGAGCCGCTGCGGGTCGTGGACGACGTGTTCGTCTCTCCGACTTTTGCCGGAGATCTCGCGCGGTCGCTGCACGGGCTGCTCGCGACGCAGGCGCATGGCCTCTATCACGCGGCGAACGCCGGCCCGGTCAGCTGGTACGAGTTCGCGCGTGCCGCCGTCGAGCTCTCGGGCGTTGCCGTGCGCGTCGAGCCGATCCCCGCCTCACAATGGAAGGCGCCGGCCGTTCGGCCGCGCTTCTCGGCCCTGGCAAACGCAAAACTCGATGCGGCCGGTATCTCGATGCCCTCCTGGCGCGACGGAATTGCGGCGTATCTCGCGCATCAAGTAAGATAGAGCGACCATGGAGTTGCGCATCGATCGCGGCCGTGTCGAGCGTTGCCGAACGCTGGCTGCCGCCATTGCCGATCCCGTCGAGGAGTTCATCGCGGCGCATTCGACCGTTGCGGTCGAGCGCGCCGTGCTGCGGCTGCATTGGGGTCGACGGCGTAACCGCCGATGAGGTTCCGCTGCCCAATGCGATCGTGGATTCGCTTTCCGCGCGTCCGCCTGCGAGGCGGCGCGGCGACGGCGTTCGGCAAGGGCCTCGCGGAGACGGGGCTTGCGCCGCAGGCGTTGGCAGATGCGATCGCGGCCGGCCGCCACGCTCTGGACGATTTCGAAGCCACGCCGGAGGGCGCGGCGCGCGGCGCGCTGCGGCCGTTCGTCGACGCCGCCCTCGCTCGCATCGCCGGGCGGCGCGAGGAGCGGGCGGCGTCTATGGCGCGCTTGCCGCAGCTTGCCGCCGCCGCTGCTCTACGTGATCGTCGCGAGCGGCAACATTTACGAAGACCGGACCGCGGCCGTTGCCGCAGCCGAAGCCGGAGCGCAAGTGATTGCCGTCATTCGCTCGACCGGGCAATCGCTGCTCGACTTCGTTCCGTTCGGTCCGACGACCGAAGGCTTCGGCGGCACCTATGCGACGCAGGCGAACTTCGCGATCATGCGCGCCGCTCTCGACGACGTTGGAGAGAAGCTCGGCCGCTACGTGATGCTGACCAACTACGCCAGCGGCCTCTGCATGCCCGAGATTGCGGTGATGGCGGCGCTCGAGCGCCTCGACATGCTGCTCAACGACTCGATGTACGGAATTCTCTTTCGCGACATCAACATGAAGCGCACGTTCGTGGACCAGCACTTCAGCCGCATGCTCAATGCCTACTCGGGCATCATCATCAACACCGGCGAAGACAACTATCTCACTACCGCCGACGCCGTCGACCAAGCGCCGGCGGTGCTCGCATCGCAGTTCATCAACGAGGAGTTCGCGCATCGCGCCGGGACTGCCGGACGCGGCAGATCGGCTTGGGCGACGCCTATGAGATCGACCCGGATCGTCGAGGACGGCTTTCTCTATCAAGTCGCGCAAGCGCAGCTGGCGCGCGAGATCTTCCCCGAAGCGCCGCTGAAGTATATGCCGCCGACCAAGCACATGACCGGCGACATCTTCAAGGGACATCTGATCGACGCGATGTTCAACCTCACGTCCGTGATGACGGGCCAGAACATTCACCTGTGCGGGATGCCCACCGAAGCGATTCATACGCCGTTCCTCGGCGACCGCGCGCTGTCGCTCGAGAACGCGCGCTATATCATGAATACTGCCCGGCATTTCGGCGACGAAATCGTGCTGCGTCCCGGCGGCATCGTCGAGCGCCGCGCGCACGTCGTGCTCTCCGATTGCGAGAAGCTGCTCGAGCGCGTCGCGGCGTTAGGGCTGATGAAGGCCATCGAGGCGGCCACTCTTCGCCGACGTCTCGCGCACGCCCGAAGGGGGCCGCGGCTTCGAGGGCGTCTTCGAGCGTGCCGCCGACTACTGGAACCCGTTCGAAGAGGCGCTCAAACCCAACCTCGTGAGCGCGCCATCGTGACGGATCGCGTCATTCCGAGCGAAGCGAGCGTTAGCGAGCGCATTCGAGGGACCGTAGAATATCGATGACTCACATCGTGAAACCCTACGGCGATACGCAGAACGACGGAAAGGTGCAGCTTTCGTTCACCCTGCCCGTCGAATGGAGCGAGGCTGCCGACGAAGCCGCTCGCCAGCTCGCGGGCAAGATGGGTTTTACCGACGTGCAGGTCGTAGATGGTCGCCGGATCGCGTCGGGCTTTTCGTTCTTCGTGATCTATGCGACGACGCCGCAGGGCATCGACGTCGAGGATATATCGGCGCCGTCGGCGCGCGCGCACGCGATGTCCATGGAAGAGATCGACGCGCTACGTACAGCCAGCACCTCGGCCGCAAAATTCGCATCGCCGGCGCCTGCATTGGAACCGACGCGCACACCGTCGGCATCGACGCAATCTTGAACATGAAAGGCTATAAAGGCGATTACGGCCTCGAACGCTACCACGACGTTCGAGACGTACAATCTGGGCAGCCAGGTCGCCGTCGAAGAACTCGTACGGTTCGCGAAGGAGAAGGAGCTCGACGCGCTGCTCGCATCGCAAGTGGTCACGCAGAAGGGCAGCGACGTCAAGAACTTCACGGCGCTCGGCGAACTGCTCGAGGCGCAAGGTATCCGCGACCGCATCGTGCTTGATCTGCGGCGGACCGCGCGTGACGAATCGCTTGGCAAGCGAACTCGGCTACGACGCCAGGTTTCGGCCGCGGAACGCTGCCGAGCGAAGTCGCCGCCTTCATCGCCGTAACGTTGGCGCAGCGCCTCCGGCTGGCTACGCGGTAGAACCGCGCATACGTGCCTAAAACCGCGCTCGTTACGGGCATCACGGGTCAAGACGGCTCGTATCTCGCCGAACTGCTGCTGCGCAAAGGCTATCGCGTCGTCGGCATGACGCGGCGCACGAGCACCGAGGTTCACGAGCGCATCGAGCACATCGTCGACGACGTCGAGATCGTTTCGGGCGATCTGCTCGACCAGAGCTCGATCACCGCGATCGTCAACGACGTCGCGCCCGACGAAATCTACAATCTCGCGGCGCAGTCGTTCGTTCCGGCGTCGTGGCGTCAGCCCGTGCTCACCGGCGAGTTCACGGCACTCGGCGTGACGCGCGTGCTCGAGGCGGTTCGGCAAGTGAATCCTGCGATTCGCTTCTATCAGGCGTCGAGCTCCGAGATGTTCGGCAACACGCCGTCGAGACGCCGCAGCGCGAGACGCACCCCGTTCTATCCTCGCAGCCCGTACGGTGTGGCGAAGGTCTACGGGCACTGGATTACGGTGAACTACCGCGAATCGTACGGACTCTTCGCGACCAGCGGCATCTGCTTTAATCACGAGAGCCCGCGCCGCGGCAAGGAGTTCGTTACGCGCAAGATCTCCGACGGCGTCGCGCGCATCAAGCTCGGCCTAGCCAAAGAGCTCCGCCTGGGAAATCTCGACGCGCATCGCGACTGGGGCTTTGCCGGGGATTTCGTGCGCGCGATGTGGCTGATGCTGCAGCAAGCCGCTCGCCGACGATTATGTGATCGCGACCGGGGAGCACGCATAGCGTGCGGGACTTCGTGCGCATCGCCTTCGAAGCGGCGGGGCTCGGTTCGTTCGAGCCTTACGTCGTGATCGATCCGCGTTTCGTTCGTCCCGCCGAGGTCGACCTGCTCATCGGCGATGCGATCGAAGGCGCGGCGCGAGCTCGGCTGGGAGCCCGAAGTGAGTTTCGAGCGAGTTCGTTACGATGATGGTCGAGTCGGATATCGCCGCGATGCGAGCGCTGCGTTACCGGGCGCGACGCGGCTTCGTCGGACCGCATCTCGTCGCGGCGCTGCGCCGCGCGACGGAGCTGTGCGTCGGCGACTATGACGACGGCTCGCTCGGCGACCTCGACGCGATCTCGCGCGCGCACTCGAAGCGTTTGCGCCCGACCGTCATCTTCCATTTGGCGGCCCAGACGTTCGTTCCAGACGCGCTGCGCACGCCGCTCGAAACCTACGATGCCAACGTGCTCGGCACCGCGCGGCTCGCACAGGCCGTCCGCGAGCATACCGGCGCGCCGCCGCCCCGCATCGTGTTCGCGAGTTCGGCCGAGGTGTACGGGGTGCGCCACGCCGGCGAGTACCCGTTGCGCGAGACGCTCGGTTTGCGGCCCGCAAATCCCTACGGCGCGAGCAAGGCCGCCGCCGAGGCGATTCTGCTCGGTGAGGCCGGCGGTTTCGGCACCGACGTCGTCATCGCGCGGGCGTTCAACCACATCGGCCCCGGGCAGCGAGAACATTTTGTGGTCGCGTCGCTCGCCGCGCAGCTCGCGCGGATCGCCGGCGGCGGTTCGCCGCAGCTCTTCGTCGGCAACCTTACGGCCGCGCGCGACTTTCTCGACGTGCGCGACGTCGTCGAGGCGTATCTCGCGCTCGCGCGCGACGGCGAACGCGGCCAAATCTACAACGTCTGCAGCGGGCACGCGGTAACGATCCGCGACGTGCTGCGCGAGCTGATTATCATCGCGCGCGTCCCGGTCGAAGTGCGCGAGGATCCCGCGCGGATGCGCGGGGTCGAGATCCCGCTCTCAGTCGGCGATCCGGCGAAGCTGCGCGACCGCACCGGCTGGATGCCGCAGATTCCGCTCGTCCGCTCCCTGCGCGACGCATACGATGCCGCGCGCGACAAACTCGCGGCGGTGTCGTGATCCAAGCGTTCGTTTTCAAAAACCGCGGCCTCTTGCTGAGCCTTCCGGCCGGCATTTTGGCGGCCTTCGGCAAACCGAGCGCTGCCGGCATCGCGGCTCGGCCTGCCGCTCGCGGTGGCCGGCGAGCTGATTCGCTGCTGGGCCGTCGGGTATTCCGGTGCCACAACGCGCAACGACACCGTTACCGCACCCGCGCTCGTCACCGCGCGGACCGTACGCGCACGTACGCAATCCGCTCTATATCGGCAACTTCCTCACGGCGGCCGGTTTCGCGATCGCATTTACCGGAAAAAACTCGCCCGCGCAACGGCTCGCGCTCGTCGGCGGGTCGCTGGCCGCGATGGCGGCCGTCTATGCGACGATCGTCCCGCACGAGGAGCGCTTTTTGCGTTCGCAGTTCGGCGAAGCATTCGATCGGTATTGCGAACGCGTTCCGCGCGTCGTTCCGCAGGTCGAGCCGATGCGCGACGGCGAGGGAGAATGGAACGCGCAGACGCTGTTGACCGCGCGAGAGTAAAACGTTCGCGTTCTTCGGCGCGATGCTGGCGGCGCTCGCGATACGCGCGCGCCGCTCGTAATCCGCGCGATGTCGGTGCGCCGGCGGCTGACCTTCGCGCTGATCGCCAGCGCTTTGGTCGCGCTGCTCGAGTTCTGGGGCGGACTCCGATCGCAGAGCTTGGCGCTGACGACGGACGCCGTGCACGTCTGCATGGACGTCCTCGCGCTCGCGCTCGCGCTCGTCGCGGCGATCGGCGCGTCGCGGCCCGCCGATCCGCGGCGCACCTTCGGTTACGGGCGCATCGAAGTGCTCGGCGCGCTCGTCAACGGCACGATTCTGCTCGTGGCGACCGTTGCGATCGTGTACGAAGCGGCGCGCCGTTTTGCGGCGCCGGTCGAGCCGTCGGCCGGACTGATGACGCTCGTCGCGGCGATCGGCCTCGCGGTCAACGGCGCGGTCGGATTGATGCTGCGCGAGAGCGGCAAGCGCGATCTCAACGTCCGAGCCGCGCTCTTTCACGTATTCGGCGACGCGCTCGGGGGCGCCGCAGTCATCATCGGCGGCATCGTCGATCGCGTTCACGCATCGCGCCTGGATCGATCCGGTGCTCTCGCTCTTCGTAGCGGCAATCATCGTCGTCGGCGTCGTCCGCGTGATGCGGGACGCCACCGACGTGCTGCTCGAAAGCGTCCCGAGCGATGTGAACGCCGCCGATCTCACCGAGCACATCGCGCGCATTCCCGGCGTCGCCGGCGTTCACGACCTGCATGTCTGGTCGATCGCCAGCGGCTCGCACTCGCTTTCCGCGCACGTGCTCCTCGACGATCGCCGCTTGAGCGAAGCCACGGCGGTTCTGCGAGAGATCGACGAGTGCGTAAAATCCCACTTCGGAATAGCGCACCTTACGATCCAGTTCGAGTGCCAGACTGCCCGGTGACCGTGCGCCACTAACGGCCGTGGCCCGGCCCTAGGCGTTTGCCGTCCCGGCGAGAAATTGGACGCGCCATGAGTGACATCCAATCCAAAACCGTCGTCATCGGCATGGCGCGCACGCCGTTCGGTAAGCTAGGGGGAGCGCTTGCTCCGCTTTCCGCCACCACGCTCGGCGCCGTCGCGCTGACCGCGGCCATCGAGCGTTCGAAGATCGATCCGTCAGAGATCGACCACGTTACCTTCGGCGAAGTGCTGCAAGCCGGCGTCGGGCAGAATCCCGCACGTCAGGTGCTCTTTAAATCGGGCCTCGCCAAGACGGTGACGGCCGACACCGTGAACAAAGTCTGCGCGTCGGGATTGCTCGCGATCGTCAACGGGATGCGCGCGATCAACGCGGGCGCGAGCGCAGTCGTCGGCGCCGGCGGCATGGAATCGATGTCGAATGCCCCGTATTTGCTGCGCGACGCGCGCTGGGGATATCGTTTTGGCGACGGCACGCTCGTCGACGCGATGATCTACGATGGTCTCTGGGATCAATATTTCCCGATGACGATGGCGACGCAAGGCAGCAAAGTCGCCTCCGAGCTCGGGCTGACGCGCGACGAACAAGACCATTTCGCGTACGAAAGCCATCGGCGCGCGGGCGTGGCCCACGCCGCCGGCCATTTCGGCGACGAGATCGTCGCCGTCAACGTCGCGAGCAAGGCAAAAGATAAGGTCGTCGTGGACCGGCTGCCGCGGCAGGGGCGCGTTCGCGTTCCCGCTGCGGTCGGCGCCTCGCAAAACGTATGGGAGCACGAGCCGTCGCAAGAGTTCACGCTCGACTATCCGGCGTACGCGCCGTTCGTCACCGGCGAACATCCGCACGTCGTCGTCGATCGCGACGAAGCCGTGCGCGGCGACGCCAGCCTCGAAGCGATGGCGAAGCTGCGTCCGCTCGAGCGCAACGGCACGGTGACGGCCGGCAACGCTCCGGGCGTTAACGATGGAGCTGCGGCGATGGTGCTCGCCGATGCGGGTTACGCCGCGCAGCATGGGTACGAACCGCTCGCGACGATCGTCGAGCACGCGACGATCGCGTGGGATTCACCGTACATTGCGTTGACGCCGGCAATGGCGGCGCGTAAGCTGCTCGATCGCGTCGGGCTGCAGCCCGGCGACGTCGCCGTTTGGGAGATCAACGAAGCCTTCGCGGCCGTTGCGATCACCGCGGCGCGGCGGCTCGGTCTTCCCGAGGACTGGTCAATAGTGGGGCGGCGCGGTCGCGATGGGACATCCCATCGGCGCCTCTGGCGCGCGCATCGCGGCCACGGTCGTCAACCAACTGCGCAAGCGCGGCGGCGGCTTGGGCGTCGCGGCGATTTGCTCGGGCGGCGGCCAAGGCGATGCGCTGCTCATTCGCGTGGATTAGCGCCTTCTTGACACAGTTCGATCTCACCGACGAGCAGCGCGCAGATCGGCGCGCTGGCGGCCGAGATCGCGCAGCGCGAGATCGCGCCGCACGTCGCGCAGTGGGATCGCGATCACGTCTTTCCGCGCGACGCTTTACGGGAAGTTGACCGACGCGGGCATCATGGGCATCCTGGTGCCCGAAGCTACGGCGGCGCCGGCGGCGGACTACGTTTCGTACGCGCTCGCGATCGAGGAGCTCGCGCGGGTCGATGCGGGAACCGCCGTGCACCGTCTCGGTTCATTCGATGATCTGCTTCGGCGATCGGGCAACTCGGCACGCGAGGCGCAGAAAGAGCGCTGGCTGCCCGCGCTTGCGACCGGCGACGTGATCGCCGGATTCGCGCTGACCGAGTCCGACGCCGGTTCCGATGCGACGGCGATGCGCGCGACTGCAAAGACGTCCGGCGGCGGCTACTCGCTCGACGGCCGAAAGCAATGGTGCACCAGCGGCAGTTACGCCGGAGTCGTCATGGGAATGTTCCGCACCGGCGGACCGGGCGCGCGCGGCGTGAGCGCTTTCTTGATCGAGCCGAGTCTGCCGGGAATCGTCGATCGAGCGCGTGACCGAAAAACTCGGCATCCACACCAGCAACACCGTGCGATCTCGCATTCGACGACGTGCGGTTGCCCGCCGATGCGCTGCTCGGCGAAGAGGGCGACCGGTTTCGGCAACGCGATGACGGCACTGACCGGCGGGCGCATCGGCATCGCCGCGCAGGCGATCGGCATCCTCGCCGCATGCCTCGACGAATCGGTGAAGTTCGCCAAAGAGCGGATCGCGTTCGGCAAACCGATCGGCGCGTTCGAAGGCGTATCGTTCAAGATCGCGCAGATGGCGATGGATCTCGATGCCGCGCGTCTGCTGATCTATCGCGCGGCCGCGCTGGCCGATGCCGGCGAGACCTTTGCGATTGGCGGCGAGCAAAGCGAAACTCTTTGCATCTACCGCAGCGCGCAAGCATGCCGCCGAAGCGCTGCAGATTCACGGCGGCTACGGATACACGACGGAGTTCCCGGTGGAGCGCCACTACCGCGACGCAAAGATCACCGAGATCTACGAAGGAACGTCGGAAATCCAGCAGCTCATCATCGCGCGGGCTCGAAACTGAGTACATGAGAGGCGCCCGACGCCTCACCATGTGACGGATGACGCTCCACTCACTTATCGCACGGCTCTCGCCAAGGCGGGTGCTGGAGCGTCGGATCGAACCGCGGCGGACTAGGTCAAGCGTCGGGTGCGACAAAACGCCCCAGCGCGGGCCGTCGCACGCGACAACCTGCTGCGGCGAGCCGACGATGAATCTGATGGAGTATCAGGGCAAAGAGCTTTTTAAACGTTCCGGGATTGCCGTTCCGCGCGGGCATCACGCGATGACGCCGAAGACGTCACAAGCGTTCCTCGAGCAGATGCCAGGCGATTGGGTCGATCAAAGCGCAAGTGCTGATGGGCGGCCGCGGCAAAGCCGGTAAGATCAAGTTGGCGTCGACCGCGCGACGCAAGGCCGCAGGGTTGCCGACGGAGATCCTGGCGACGCCGATGCCGCCGAACCGGCAAAACCCCGAACGGCGAGCCGATCAAATCGCTGCTCGTCGAAGAGAAGCTCGCGATCGCGAAGGAAGCCTACTGTGCGATCACGATCGATCGGGCGGCGCAGCAAGCCGGTCATCATGGTGAGCCGATTCGGCGGGATGGATATCGAAGAAGTCTCCGAGAAACATCCCGAGTCGATCGCCAAGTTTTACGTCGATACGGCGATCGGCTACTCGCCGTTCATCGGCCGGGAGCTTGCGTTCGCCGCGCACTCGATCCCGGGTTACCACCGCAGTTTCCCGGATCCTCGGCTCGCTTTACGAGTGTTCTTCCGCTACGGCGCGAAGCTGGTCGAGATCAATCCGCTCGCGTTCACCGCCGGAGGGCCGCGTCGTTGCGTCCGATGCGAAGGTCGAACTCGACGACGACGCCCTCTTCCGCAAGCCGGAGTTCAACGAGTGGCACAAGGCGCTGCCGCTGGACGAAGACGAATCGCTCGGCGCGCAGGCGGGCGTCGGCATTCGCAACTTCCGCCGCTTTCCCGGAAGGTCGGGACGATGGCCAACGGCGCCGGCCTCGCGATGGCGACGATGGATGCCGTCAGCAACGCCGGCGGTCAAATCGCCAACTTCCTCGATGTCGGCGGCGGCGCGAACGCCGAGCGCGTGCGCAACTGTTACGAGCTCGTCGTGAACACACCGGCGCCAAGGTCTTTTTCGTCAATATCTTCGGCGGCATCACGCGCGGTGACGAAGTCGCGCGCGGCATCGTGCAAGCGATGGAACGAACGACGTCGCGAAAAATTCCGCTCGTGATCCGGTTGACGGGCACGAACGAAAAAGAAGGCCGCGCGCATCCTGGCCGAAGCCGGCATGACGCCGGTCGAAACGATGGACGAAGGCGCGCGCGCAAGCCGTGCGCATCGCTGCGGAGGGCAATAAGACGTGTCGATCTTTCTCGATAAGAACAGCAAGGTGATCGTGCAGGGCATCACCGGGGCCGAGGGCTCGTACCACACCGACCGGATGTTCAAGTACGGCACCAACCTCGTCGGCGGCGTGACGCCCGGCAAAGGCGGCCAGAAGAGCTCGCAGGACTGCCGGTCTTCAATACGGTTCAAGGAAGCCGTCGACGCGACCGGCGCGACCCACACTTGCATTTTCGTCCCGCCCCCGTTTGCCGCCGACGCGCTCTTCGAGGCCTATGACGCCGGCATCACGCTTGCGGTCTGCATCACCGAGGGCGTGCCGGTCAACGACACGCTCAAAGTGGTCGGGACGACCGCGGCATGCGGATCATCGGCCCGAACTGCCCGGGCTTGATTTCGCCCGGGAAAGCCCTCGTCGGCATCATGCCGGGCCACGTCTTTAAAGAGGGCAACGTCGGCCTGATCTCCCGGTCCGGCACGCTGACCTATGAGGTGGTCGACGGGTTGACGCCGGGCAGGGCCTGGGCCAATCGACCTGCGTCGGGATCGGCGGCGACCCGATCATCGGCACCACCTTCGTCGACTGCCTGCGCGAGTTCAAGAACGACCCGCAGACCAAGGCGATCGTGATCTGCGGCGAGATCGGCGGCTCGGATGAAGAAGACGCCGCCGGGTTCATCGCCAGAGCATCTGCCCGGGATGCCGTCGTCGGCCTTCATCGGCGGCCGGAACGCGCCGCCGGGAAGTCGCTGGGCCACGCCGGGGCGATCATCTCCGGCAACTTCGGGACCGCCGCAGAGCAAGATTGCGGCCTTTCGGGCCGCCGGGGTACCGGTCGCCGACCGGCCCTCCGAGATCCCGCGCTGCTCGCGGAGCGCCTGGCAATCCGGGCCTAAGGTTTCGGGCGCCGCTCCTGGCGCTTCCCTTTAAGGCTATCTAAAGGAACCGACCCATTCCTGAGTAAAACGTCGGCCCCAGTGAGTCACTCTGTGAAGCTCCTGAGCCTATCAAAGGCAACGGGCAGCAGTGCGGCTCGCCTTTTGACAACTAAAATCATCGATTGAGGGTAAAGGAACTATGAGTTCACAACGGACCCTCCGTCACGCGGTCGTAGCCGCGACGTTAATCGTAGCGTTTCTGTTCCAGGGAACATGGGCACTGGCAGCAACCACCGGTAACATCGCGGGAACCATCAAGGACGCAAACGGCGCGCCGGTAGCCGGCGTATCGATCACTGCAGTTGCGCCCTCGACAACTCGTACCGCAACGACGGACGCGGGAGGTCACTTTATCATCCTCTCGCTCTCTCCGGATACCTATACGCTCAGCTTGAGCAAATCGGGGTATCAAAACATCTCGTTCCCCGGCGTGTCGGTCTTTGCCGACCAAACGCAAGAAGTTCGCTTATACGCTGAAAAGGCGCTCATGACATCGCACACGTGACGTCGCAGGCGGGTTCGTCGCTTGTCAAATCGGGCGTCGGCGGCGACCTTTATAGCGTTAACGCCAACCAAGCGGCCGCAGCGGCGGCGCTTGGCGGCGGCGGCAACTTGAACAGCGCCTACTCGGCGATGGCCTCTGTCCCCGGCGTGCAAACGTCGCAGGGCGGCATCGGCTGGGATTTCAACGCGACGTACATTCGCGGCCAAAACTCGTACTACACCGGATATCGAGTACGACGGCATCCCGGTCAACCGCGCCTTCGACAACTACAACTCGTCGACGGAATCGACGCTGGGTCTGCACGAGCTGCAGGTCTATACCGGCGGCGGTCCGTCCTCGGTTGCATGCTGCCGGTACGGCCGGTTTCATCAACCAGGTCATCAAGACCGGTACCTTCCCGGGCTTCGCGAATGGCCAATCTCGGCATTGCGACCCCGCACTATTACCATCAAGCGCAGGTCGAGATCGGCGGATCGACGCCGGATCGCACCTTCAGCTACTACATCGGCCTGCTCGGCTACAACCAAGATTACCGCTTCGTCGACAACAGCAACGGCGGCGGCTACAACACGCCGGGCGGTATCTTCTCGGGCAACCCCGACGGCTTTGCCATCGGTTACGGCTTCGGCAGCAACCAGGTGCTCAACGTCGGTTATACTGTCTCTTCTCGACGTGCCAGGGCGTGAAGCCGATCTGCCCGCTCGCCGGTGCGAAGTTCAGTTCCCGGACCAAGGCTGCTGGCAGTTCTATAGCGGAACCGGCGGCGAGCCGTCGATGGTCTCCGATCGCGAGAACGTCATCAACCTGCACATGGGCATCCCGAAGGCCAACGGCCTTCGCGACGACGTTCAGCTCATGTGGAGCGGTTCGGCACTCAACAACTACGGCTACACGAGCCCGAGCGATATCGGCCCGGGCATCAACCAGTTCATCTCCTCGTTCTACGGCACGAAGTATGCCGCTCCGACCTGCGGACCGGAAACGGTCGGGCCGGGACTAACGGTCAACGGCTGTTCGAGCTCGGGCAGATCGCCTCGTTCCTGCAGCCCAATCAGCTCTATTTCCAGCGTCTCTACGGTTCTCTCGGGCCCGTTCCCGTGCCCGACGTACGGCTTCGCTTGCGGCCCGACGTATCTCGGATACGCCGATGCCGTGACGTACAACAAAACGTTCGGCTCGGTCATTGCGACCAGCCCGACGAACATCACGCCGCCGACGCCGTACTACGCACCGAACACGCCTCCGCACCAGTTCAACGGTCCGGTGCCGTTGTACGATAACTCCGTCAACGTCAACCAGAACGACACCGGCATCACGAAGCTGCAGTACACGTACGCGCTGAGTCAATCGGCGTATCTGCGCGCGTACGGCTACACCTTCTACTCCGACTGGATGCTCAACGACCCAACGTGGGGCGCCTCAGGTGAAGAGATCCCCAGCTTCCCCGAAGCGGCACAGTATCTGCTGCTGACGCACACGTCGGGCGGCGCGCTCGACTTCCAGGACCAGCTCAACGACCAAAACCTGATCACGCTTGACGGCAACTACTCGACGGCCACCGTGACCCGCTTGAACAACCCTCGGCCGACGGCGGTACCTCGCCGATCGGCTACATGGTCGAAGAACGGTTCGGGCGGCTTCACCTGCTACGGCAATCAGGGTAATCTCTCGACCGGAACCTTCGGCTACGCCGTACCCTGCCTGAGCAGCAGCTACTACGACGTTGCGCGCCGGCACGACGCTGAGCCCCACGTGGACGGGCGTCGCAACGGGCGGACCGACCGGCTTCGGCGCTGCCGGAACGCCGGCGGCTCGGCGGGCGCCACCTGGGATACTTTGTGGAACTCGCAGGCCAACGGTTCGTACAACACCGTTAAGCCGGTATTCACCAATGCATCCTTACAAGACCAGTTCCGTCCCAGCGACAAGTTCCTGATCAACGCCGCGCTCCGGTACGACAACTTCACGTACAATCTGCCGGATTCGGCCAACGCAGCCAACGAGTTCTATGCCAACATGACGGCGAACTATACGTGCGTCCTCGCGTCGACGAGCCAAGTGTTCACGCGCCGTTGGCGCCGGGCCAAGTTCCGCCGGCAGCGGCTCAGTACATCAACGGTGACTGCAACAAGGGCGTCGCCGCGCTCACGCACGGCGTCGGTCCGCAGACCGGCTGGGTCCATCCCAACGGCACGACCCAAGAACGGCGTCGCCGCTCCGAACTTCACGGCGCAGTCGCCTTCTCGTATTCGCTCAACTACTGGGAGCCGCGTTTCTCGGCGACCTACACGGCGAATCGCCGGATATCGTCTGATTCGCGCCTCTGCCGGCCGCTACACGCAGCCGCCGATCTCGGCCTCGGTTCAGTACCTTGCTCTCGCCGGCGACGATCGCTCGGTGTGGAACAACACGATGAACCTGGGCTTCTACTCGCCGTTCCACCCGATTCCGGGTATCTCGTCGGGTCAGTACGATCTCTCGTGCGAACAGCACTTCAAGGGAACGGATATGAGCTTTAAGCTCACGCCGTTCTACACGTGGGTCTCGAACTGGCAGCAGCAGACGTTCATCGGCGCGGGCTTCGTGACGCAAGTCCCGGTCGGCGTCAATCGTAACGAAGGCGTCGAGTTCCAGTTCAACAAGGGCGACTTCTCGCGCAACGGGCTCTCGGGTCTGTTGGCCTTCACCTACACCAACTCGAAGGTCATGTTCCAGAACGTCGGACTGAGCACCGGCGGCATCGTCCCCAACGAGCTGGGTCAGCTCAACCAGGCCATCGTCGCGTATAACGCGCTCACCCGGTCCGGCGGCGGCAGCCCGTGCTACCAGGCGGGTCAAGGCGTTGCGTGTTCTACGCCCAACGGCAAGATTGCCAGCGGCTACGACACGGTCCTCAACCCGTACTACAATCTGCCGCCGCAGGGCCAACTCAACGAGAGCGGCTGGTACAACCCGTACTCGACGGCGATCGCGCCGAACCTCAACGGTGCGGTGTCAAGCTACATCTCGCCGTGCGTCTCGTCGCTGATCCTCAACTGGCGCCACGACAAGCTGGCGATCACGCCCAGCTTCTCCTTCCAGACCGGCGGCTACTACGGTAGCCCGCTGGATACCAAGGCCTAGACCCGCGGACGTGCCAGCTGAACTCGGCGACGACCGGCATTACCAAGGTCTCGCCGAAGACGAATCCTCTGCAGTGCAACTACCTCTACATGACGGGCCCGGGCCTCGGAACGTTCGGCTATCTGTACGTGCCGAACCCGCAGACCGGATCGTTCCTCTTCGATAACTACCAGCAACCGAGCTCAATCGTCGGCAACCTCCAGTTGTCGTACGACGTGAGCCCGCGGATCAAGCTGATGGTTCTCGGGAGCGAACCTCTTCCACGCGTGCTTCGGTGGAACGTCGGCTCCATGGACGAGCGCCAATGCACCGAGCTATGCCGTCTGCGGCTACGGCCCGGCCGGCGGTTCGCTCAACAGTACGCTCTACCCGAGCAACTTCTACAACGGCACGGGCATCAACGACTACAAGGCCAATGGTGCGCGCACGCCGTGGACCCAGAGCTACCTCCCGACCGGCGGGAACAACGGCGCAATCGGCGCTTCAGTTCAGCCGATCAACGTCTACTTCAACGCGCAGGTTCGAATCTAACGATTCGACCGGCCTGACGTAGAGAAAAGGCAAGCGGGGCCCTTCGGGGTCCCGCTTGTTGCATTACGGCAGGCGCGCTCCGCACCGTGCGAGAACACGAAGAGCGCAATGCAGAAACGCATTCTGCTGGCGGCGTGCGTGCTGACGTGCGCCGGCTTTCTTCCTCTAGCGGCCCGTTCCGATGGAACCGCGCCCACAACTCCCGCCGGTACGCCTCCGCCTCAGATCTATCACGTCGTCACAACCGCAATTTGCGCTCGTCTCCACGAGCGCGTCAGGCCCGCCGTGGCGATGCTGCTGCAAAACGATCAAAAGATCGCCAAGAGCCCGCCGCTCTTCAAGAAGTACCAACGGGGTACCCTGACGGCGGATGGCACGGGGCTTGGAATGAACGGCGATTCCATGAATAACTCGTCGCCGGAAACTTCGATGGCGCTGCAGCAGATGTCGTACTTGGTCATCCCCATCGCGCGTAACCTGATCGCGGCGCAGACGATGCTCGACGATGCCAAGCTCGTCGAATCGACCGGAAATGCGGCCGACGACGCTAAGTTGGCGCAAATCAAGAAGCAGCTCCTCGAAACGATCGCCTTTCAAAGCGCATCGCTCGACATCATTAACGGCTTCGTCCAGACCCAGCAGATGGGCGAACTGCAGCACGCCGGTGAGGAGTATCTCGGCTCGATCCAAGGCACGGATATGGGCACGCTGCCGCACGAGACGCCCAATCCGTGGCAGGATCCCAACACGCCGGGGCTTCCTCCGAATCCATACGCGCTCGACGTCACGCAAATTCCGGGTCTCGCCCTCGGATACAATCCGCTCACGAACGTTATGAACGGGCTGGGTTGGCTGCAGGCCGAAACGCAGAAGCGGGAAGACGTGGCCGGCGCGACCATCGATCAAGTTCTCAGCCAATGCGGCAAATAACGCTTCAGCCCGTCACCGATACGAGGCCAAAAAAGATAGCAATACGGCGGCCGATATGAGCCCGGCACGCCGCACTCCATCGCTCATCTTCTCGGCCGATGTGCGGCAAGTAATGCGAGGTGTTTAAATGACTAGAGAGTTACGGATCGGCGTGCTTGGACTGGCGGCAGCGTTTGCAGCGTCGCCGCTTGCGGTGCAGGCCGACACGGCGCCGCAGCGCACGTTGGTGTATCACTTTACCTATAGCTCGGCGCAGAACATTACGGCGCGGGACTCCAGCTCGGGCATCGAAGCAGGATCAATTCGGGAAGCCCGAACGCCGCGGCCGACACGCTGCAAGCGACCAATGCCAACGGAATGAGCCATTACGGCGGATCCCTCACCGACAAAGGGACGATGACCGTCAACGTGCTCGGAAAGCAGCCCGACGGCGGCCTCATCGTCAGCATCAGCGAAGCCGGTGAGAGCATTCGGCGGGCGCCGCCGGCCGAGTGCGTCGTCTACGGCAATACCAACGTCATCTGCGATCCGAACAAGACCGTCTATACCGAGGAGTACACGCTGCTGCGCTTCCTGGGCGTGAACTTCGTCGATCCCAGCCAGCTCGACGCGAACCGCTCCTGGTCGTTCGCGCAGAACAAGCCCGATCAAACGATCAAGGCCAGCTATACGATCAATAGCAATAATTCGGGCATCATGCAGATCGGCGAGGTTCGCAGCATCAAAGAGGTGGGCTCGGGACATCTGGAAACCGACATTCAAACGAAGATCGGGTACAATCTCAACACGATCGTTCCGACGTCGGTCGATGAGTACGCGACGCAGTACACCGATTCGGGCATCGGCGGCTCGCAGCGAACCAACTTTCAGACGACCTTGCAGCTCCTCACCGATACGATGGCAAAAACGTAGCGCAGTACGGCTACCAATGTGAGGATTGCGAGCGCGCAGTCTTTCCTACGACCACCCGTAACGAGTTGGCATGGCTGCGCGACCGCGTACACGTCGTGCGCGAGGTCGCGCGCCACTCCGGCGGCGGCCTCGATTCCTGGATGATGGAAGGGCTTGCGTTTCTCGACGAGCACCAAGGCCACAGCATCGTGCTCGTCTCGCGGCGGTAGCGCGTTAGCGATCGTCCGGCGGACGTTCGTCCGGCGGCTGGTTGAGGAAAATTCGCGCCCCTGCGGGGCGCGAATGGAGACGAACTTGCGCGGCCCGCGCGAGAAGTCGAAGCAGTCGGCGGCGGGCGAAGCCGCGCGCCGGTCTGCGGCTCCGAGCGCCGCAAGGCCGAAGAGGTCTTCGGCGAAGCGAAGCACGCTTGCGGTCTCGTACTGCACGTGTGAAACGTAGCCTGATTTTGCGTAGGGCGAAACGATTAGCAGCGGCACGCGCATGCCGAGGCTGTCGTCGTCGGCATACGGCGGCGCAACGTGATCGTAGAGTCCGCCCCAATCGTCCCAGACGATGAAGACGGCGCTCGAACTCCAAAACTTGCTCGTGCCGACCGCGTTGACCAGCGACGTCACCCACGATGGGCCGGTTCCACCGCCGCAGCTTGGATGGTCCGAGTTGGCGCAAGTGGGCGTTATCCAGGTGAACGCGGCGAGCCGGCCGTGCGCGACGTCGGCCAGAAACTGCTTCTGCGGCGTGACGACCTTATGCCAATCGGGCCCGTGATAAATATGTGCGACGGCTTGGTATCCCGACCAGATCGCACCGCCGTCACTGGAGGGCGCGTAGTATCTGCTCGTGTAGAAACGCCAGCCGAGGTGCGCATCATCGAGTTCGTCGCCGAGCGTACGATAGCTAAAGCATGCGCGTTCCCATCGTCCGTCGACGCTACGCTGCTTGGTGATCGTACGCACGACATCGGACGGTCCACCGTTGCAGCCCCACGCTCCCGTCGGGAAGTTTACGCTCGACGCCGCTTGGCCCGCGATCGCGTACTGGTGCGCGACGAAGCTCCCGTCGAGCTGCGATGCGAACGTTCGATCGGCGAGCACCCATTGATGCGCCATATCGAAGTACGGCTTGCTCTCCTCGTGCGGCACGTAGACGTACATCGGATACTTCAAACTCGGCGGCGCGCCGAGGTGGAGCTCGCGATCGAAGCCGTCCATCCGGCAGCGAGTTCCCGGCAGTTTTCCACTGCCGTCGCAACCGACGAACATCGCCTTGGCCGAATGATCGAGCGTATACGCCGTCGATAGGCTGACCGGCACCAACGCAATCGTCTCTCCGCTCGAGTCTTTACCGCGATCGACCGTGTCGGCGCCGGGATATCCCTTGAAGAGATCGTCGAAACTGCGGTTCTCTTGAATGATGAAGATGACGTGTTTAATTTTGCCCGCACCGGAGGCGGCAGGCAAAGCGGCGGCTGCGTTCTGCGGCGGGGGCACCGTCGCGGGGGAGAGCGGCGAGCACGCGCAGAGCGCGCCGAGCCAAATCGCCCCTACGAAAGAGAGCCGGAACATTTCCGGTCCTTCGACTTCGGCGCTCCGCGCCTTCGCTCAGGATGACAGCCCTCGCGGGTCCTTCGCTCAGGATGACAGCCCTCGCGGGTCCTTCGCCCAGGATGACAGGGCTGAGGGAGTTCCTCGCTCAGGACGATAGCGCTGAGGACGTCAGCCCAGGAATGATGATGCCGCCACCGCGTTCGCGATTTGAGCGACAAAATAGGCGCCCCCCGAGGACGCCTATTGAAAGAACCAGCGAGAAAGCGGGGCGAACGATTAGATCGGTATGCGAAGCCGCTCGCCGGGCTGAATCGTGCCCGAGTCGAGATGGTTGGCGTCGCTGATGCGGTCAACCACTTCTTGAACGTCGGCGCTCGGCCGAGCGTGGGACGCCGCGATCCCCCAGAGGGTGTCGCCAGGCTGGACCGTCACGGTCACATAGCGCTGGGCTGAAGCGGCGTAAAGCCGCATGCTCGAGAGCGTCGGAAGGGCGATCATCAGCGCGAGGGCAGCCAGCGCGATGGCCGGCATCAGTGTGAACTTCTTGCGTCGAACG
The DNA here is from genome assembly GCA_963699435.1 of Vulcanimicrobiota bacterium. Lineage (GTDB taxonomy): Bacteria > Vulcanimicrobiota > Vulcanimicrobiia > Vulcanimicrobiales > Vulcanimicrobiaceae > Cybelea. The sequence continues at coordinate 189,626 of CAVOTV010000005.1, read as the reverse complement.
ATCATGCTCCCTCTTACCCCCATTCTCGCGTCCTTATGTCTATATGTAGTGCCAAACGCCTGTTCGTCCCCAACATTTTAGCATGCGTGCCTCCGGCGCTGTCAAGGAGTCTCGAACGTATGTTTGCCTTTCTCGGGCGTTTATGGTAGGGTTGTACCGGCCGAGAATGCCATATGGCTGGCACTCTCGCTGGAGGATCATGCGCAAAGAGCAAACGGAGAAGCCCGCCACGGAACGGCAGCGGCGCATTCTGGACGTCATTCGAGCCTTCACCGCCGAGCACGGCTACCCGCCGTCGGTCCGTGAGATCGGCGAGCGCGTCGGCTTGTCCTCGTCGTCAACCATTCATGCCCACCTCAAGGCCCTCGAGAAGCGGGGCCTCATCTCGCGCGACCCAACCAAGCCGCGGGCGCTTCGTTCCGGCACCCCGTCGCCGGCGGCCGACGCCGTCGTTCTTCCTATACTCGGCCGCGTCGCGGCCGGCATCCCGATCACCGCGCAAGAAGACGTCGAGGGCGAGTTTCGTCCTTCCGACGGCCTTCGTGCCGCGCGCCTCGGACGGGTTTATGCTCCGGGTGCAGGGCGACTCGATGGTTGATGCGGCGATCCTCGACGGCGACTTGATCCTCGTTCGGCCGCAGCCCAGCGGCCGACAACGGCGAGATCGTCGTCGCGATGATCGACGGCGAGGCGACCGTCAAGCGCTTCTATCGAGAGGCCGGACGCGTCCGCTTGCAGCCGGAGAATCAGGCAATGGCGCCAATCTACGCGAGCGATGTCGAGATCGTCGGTCGCGTCGAGGCCGTCGTCCGCCGCCTCTAAGGCCTTCCTCGCTTTCGAGGCTCGGGCCGTACCGGTCATGCGGCGCGCTCGGCGAGCTGCCGTTCGTTGCCGCCGTGCGCGACGCGCTGCCGTGGAGCTTCATCGGTCTCGCGGCCGCGTTTGCCATCGTACTCGTCGTGCAACTGCGTTCCGGCTCGGGGCAGGCCCTGCCGCTCGGTCTGCGCGTCGCATCGGCGCTCCTCCCCGCCTTCGGCGTCATGGCCGCCGCGCTCGTCGTGCTCTTGCCCATTCGCCTCGCGCGCGCCGCGCGCTACGGCGTCGCGCCGCTGCTGCTCGGCAGTGTCGTCTCGTTCGTCCTCGCCCTGCCGCGGCCGTACGGCGCCGGATCCGATCACCTATCTGCGCGCGCTCGGAGCCTCGGGGCTTTTCATCGCGATCCTTACCTGCGGGGTCACGGCGGGCGCCATCGCATGTGCACGCCGCGCCGGCTTGCCGGCCGCGCAATATGCCGGTGCGATCGCAACGATAGGCCTCTTTGCGGCGCTTGCCGCCATGCACGTCTCGCTCTCCGGCGCAATCGCGACGGCGATGCATCCGATCGCGCGGTTGGGCGATTCGTATCTCGCGCTCGTTGCGATCGTCGCGATCGAAACCATCCTCTGGACGGCGGGCGTGCACGGACCGGCGATGCTCGCGGCGATCGTAACCCCCGTCTACCTCACGATGCAAATGCAAAATACGCACGCCTTCACGGTGCATGCGCCGTTGCCGTACGTCGTGGTCGTCTCGCTCTTTCTCTTCGTCTTTCCGGGCGGCGCGGGCGCGACGCTCCCGCTGGCCGGGTTACTGGCAATCTCTAAGGTCGCGCGCTTGCGGCGCGTTGGGCGGGCCACGCTGATTCCGGCGTTGTTCAACCTGAACGAGCCGCTGCTTTTTGCGGCGCCCGTCGTCTTCAATCCGCACCTCGTGCTGCCGTTCGTGGCCGCACCGCTGGTGCTGGCAACCATTACCTATGCCGCGGTTGCAACGGGACTCGTCGCCCGCGCGGCATTTTACGTGCCGTCGTCGGTGCCGACGTTCGTTTCCACCTATCTTGCCACGCAGGACCTTCGCGCGATCGCCCTGGCCGCCGTCAACATTGCGGTCGCGACGATCATTTGGTATCCGTTCGTACGAGCCTACGAACGGCATCTCTCCGTCGACGTGGCTCACTCCGCTCAGCCCTTCGACTCCGCTCGCTCCGCTCACTCCGCTCAGGATGACAGCGTGGTGAAATGATAACTGCGATGTGCGAGCGTTTCGGCATCGAGGGACGCGTGCGCGAGGCCGCGCTCGCGGCATTCGAGCGTGCGTCGCGCCTATCGTACGATGCGCAGCAACGCGTCTCGCTTAACGTACTCCAGGCCTTTCTCGACGAGGGGATCTCCGAGAGCGATCTCGCGGGTTCGACCGGCTATGGCTACGACGACGCGGCACGGGCGCGATACGAGTCGCTGCTGGCGCGCGTCTTTGGAGCGCAGCGCGCGCTCGCGCGCCTTTCGATCGTCAGCGGAACGCACGCCATCGTAGCGTCGCTGGCAGCATGCACGCCGCGCGGCGGCACGCTGCTCTCGGTCTCGGGCACACCGTACGACACGCTTCGCAACGCCATCTGCGACGCGCCGCACGCGTTGACCCGCGACGGCATCGAGTATCGCGAAGTCCCGCTGCCAGCCGGCGGCGGCATCGACCTCGACGCGGTCGAGCGTGCGCTCGCACAAACCGGCGCCGCAACGGTTTTCATTCAACGTTCGCGCGGCTATGCGCCGCGGCGCTCGCTCTCGGTAGACGAGTGCGCGGCGGCGATTGCATGCGTGAAGCGGGTGCATTCCGATGCGCTCGTGCTCGTGGACAACTGCTACGGCGAGCTGGTCGAAGAGCGCGAGCCAAGTCACGCCGGTGCGGACCTCGTGATGGGGTCGCTGATCAAGAATCTCGGCGGCTCGATCGCCCCCGCCGGCGGCTACGTTGCGGGACGTGCGGACGTCGTCGAGCGGGTTGCGGCGCGGCTCTACGCGCCCGGCTTGAGCGACGCGCTTGGCCCGACGTTAGGGTTCGGACGCGCGCTCGTGCAGGGACTCTTTCTCGCGCCGCTCGTCGTCGAACAGACGCTGCGCGGGCTCGATTTCATCGCCGGACTCTTCGACCGGCTCGGCTACGACGTCGAGCCGGCGTGCGGGGCGCGGCGGACCGACATCGTCCAAGCGATTCGTCTGGGTTCCGTCGACCGGCTGCGCCGCTTCGCTGCAGGATTGCAGGCTGCCATGCCGCTCAACGCCCGCTTCCGCCCGGAGCCGGGTCCGGTGCCGGGGTATGCCCAACCGGTCATCATGTCGTCGGGCGCCTTCGTGAGCGGCGCGACGATCGAGCTCTCGTGCGACGCGCCCCTTCGCGAACCGTTCGAAGTCTACGTGCAGGGCGGCGTGAGCGCGGCTCACGCCTACCTTGGGGCGATTTTTGCGGCGCGGGCGCTGGAGTAGGAAGCGGGACGACTGCCCAGAGAAGGCCTGGCAGCCATGTACCTGCTCGAAGTGCTGAGCGGCCCGCTCGACGGCAAGACCTGGTCTTTCGAGCAAGAGATCATTATCGGCCGAGACGACGCGGTCGCGCAAGCCTGTCTTGCGCTCGATCGCTACGTGTCGCGCCAGCACGCGCGGCTGCAGATCGACTCCGAATCGATTCGCCTCGTGGATTTGCAGAGCCGCAATGGCACCCGCTTGGGCGGAAAGCCGGTCGTCGGCGAGGTGCCGCTCCCCGTGGGCGCGCCGTTTATCGTGGGGCGCACCATTCTTCGGGTGACCCGCGCGTAAGCATTGCATGGAGCAGGCTGCCGGCATCGCGCGCGCTCGCGCGCTCTTCGGCGCGTCGCCGCGCCCGCTCGGCTTTCGTGCCGACCATGGGCGCGCTGCATCCCGGTCATCTCGAACTGGTGCGTCAAGTGCGGTCGCGTGCGGCGACCGTCGGTGCCTCGATCTTCGTTAACCCGCTGCAGTTCGGCGCGAAAGAGGATCTCGCTCGCTACCCGCGCGACCTCGAGCGCGACGCCGCTAAACTCGCTGCCGAAGGCGTCGACGTGCTCTTCGCTCCGGACGCGGCGGAGATGTACGCGCCTGGCTTCTCCACGTCCGTCGACCCCGGGCCGCTGGCGACCATCTTCGAAGGTGCGGTTCGTCCGGGCCACTTTCGCGGCGTCGCGACCGTGATCGTGAAGCTGCTCAACGTCGTGCGGCCCGATACGCTCGTGTTCGGGCAGAAGGATGCTCAGCAAGCCGTCATGCTGCGAAAAGTGTTGCGCGAACTGGACGCCGGCGTCAATCTCGAGATCGTGCCCACCGTGCGCGAGTCCGACGGCCTGGCGATGTCGAGCCGCAATGCGTTTCTCGATCCTGCGCAACGCGCGGCGGCGCCATCGCTCTATCGCGCGCTCGGCGCCATCCTCGATGCTGCTCGAACGCGGGGCCGACAAGCGCGACGCCCTCGCTGCCGGCGCCGCGCAACTCGACGCGGCGGCGCAGCTGGATTATCTCGACGTCGTGGATGCCGACGATTTCGAGCCGCTCGAGCGGCTCCGCCGGCCGGCGTTCGTCATCGGCGCGGCGCGATTCGGAACGACGCGCTTGATCGACAACTTGTGGGTGCCGGCCGATGAACGAGACGCTCGCGTTCTGCTCGGCGTATGCGGCGGTATCGCCGCTTATAAAGCCGCCGCGCTCGCGAGCACGCTCGTACAGCGCGGCGCGACCGTCGACGTGGTGATGACCGCCGGGGCCGAGCGTTTCGTAACCGCGCTGACGTTCGCGTCGCTGACGGCGCGGCCGGTCTACACGTCGCTCTGGGACGCGCCCGAGCGCATTCCGCACATTCGGCTCGTGCGCGAAGCCGATATCGCGCTGGTAGCGCCCGCGACGGCGAACGTCATCGCCAAACTCGCCCATGGGATCGCCGACGACCTTCTGACGACCGCGCTGTTAGCCGCGCGCATTCCGCGCATTTTGGCGCCGGCGATGAACGAGGCGATGTACCGCGATCCCGCGACGCAAGCGAACCTCGCGACGCTGCGCGGCGCGAGGGTACGAGTTCGTCGACCCGGAGCGAGGGTTTCTTGCCGAACGCGAGAGCGGCGTCGGCCGGCTCGCATCGCGAAGAGCGTCTGCTCGAGGCATTGGAGCGCGCGCTTGGCGCGTCGCGCGTCGCTTCGCGGGAAACGCGTCGCGATCACCGCCGGTCCGACGCGCGAGAGCGTTCGACCCGGTACGGTTTCGTCAGCAACGCCTCGACCGGCGCGACGGCCATCGCGTTGGCGCGCGAGGCCGCTATGCGCGGCGCGCAGCGTCACGCTGCTGCTCGGGCCCGACGCTGCTCGAGCCGCCTGCCGGCGTCGAGATCGTCCGCGTGACGACCGCGCAGGAGCTACACGATGCGGCGCTCGCGCGGGCCGTCGGCGCGGATCTCGTCATCGCGGCTGCTGCGGTCGCGGATTGGCGCCCGGCCGAGCACTCCGCATCGAAACTGCACAAGACCGGCGAAGGCATGAGCGTGGAGTTTGTGCCGCAATCCCGACGTGCTCGCCGCGCTCGGCGAGCGCAAGGGCTCGACCTTTTTGGTCGGGTTCGCGGCCGAGACCGACGAGCACGAGGAGCGAGCACGCGCAGAAGCTTCGGCGAAAGCATCTCGATGCGATCGCGGTCAACGACGTGCGCGGCGAGCGCGGCTTCGGCACCGGAGAGAACACGCTGGCCCTGTTGTGGGGCGACGACGCGCGCCGCGATTTGGGAACCGCCGGCAAAGAAGATCTCGCCGCGCGCCTGCTCGATGCGATCGAGGAGTTGATGGCATGCTCCTGACGATCGACGTCGGGCAACACCGAAACGAAGCTCGGCTGTTTCGAGAACGGTGAGTTGAAGCGCACGTGGCGCGTGACGACCGAACTGCGGCGTACACCCGACGAGTACGGCGTCTTTTTTACGCAGCTCTTTGCGACGAGCAACATCGGCGTCGAGGAGATCGACGCGGTAGCGATTGCGAGCGTCGTTCCACAGCTCGACCCGGTGCTCGAGGCGGCCTGCGAACGTTTCTTCAACGTGCGGCCGCGATTTCTCAAACCGGAGTCGCAGCGCCTGATTCGCGTCGTGACCGAGACATCCGGCCGAAGTCGGTGCCGATCTCGTTGCAGCCGCCATCGGCGGCCGGGAGCGCTTCGGCGCGCCGCTGATCGTGGTTAGCTTCGGAACCGCGACGGTCTTTATCGCCATCTCGGCCGCAGGAGAATATCTCGGCGTGGCCATCGCGCCCGGCATCGTCGTTTCGATCGAGGCGCTGATCGGCAAGACCGCAAAGCTGCCGCAGATCGCGCTCGAGTCGCCGGCGCACGCCATCGGACGCAATACCAACGAGGCGCTTCAGAGCGGCATCGTGTACGGCTTCGCGGGTCAGACGGAAGCGCTGGTCGCGCGAATGCGCGCCGAGATGGGCGGCGCGCCAAAGTCGTCGCGACCGGCGGCCTGGCGCAGTCGTCGCCAAGCAGACGCCCGTCGTGGACGCCGTCGACCCGCACCTGAGCCTGGTGGGATTGGAACTCTTTCACCGGAAAGTGTAGCCCGATGCCCATTGGCCCGTTGAGGATCGGTTCGATCGAGGTTTGGCCGCCGCTGGTGCTCGCGCCGATGTCCGGTGTGACGAACCGCACCATGCGCGCGCTCTATAAGCCGTTCGGTCTGGGCCTCACCGTCACCGAGTTCGTGTCGTCGAACGCCCTCAAGTACGGCAGTCGCCGCACGATGGAGATGATCGATCAGCACGGCCTCGAGAAGCCCGTTGCGACCCAGCTGTGGGGCGACGACCCGGCGACGATGGCGCTCGCTGCGAAGGTCGTGCGCGAATGCGGCGCCGACGTCGTCGACATCAACTTCGGCTGCCCGGCGCCAAAAGTGACGAAGACCAACGGCGGCTCGGCCTGCCTGCGCGACCCGGACCGCTGTGAGGCGATCATGCGCGCAGTCGTCGACGCCGTCGACTGTCCCGTGACGATGAAGATGCGGCTTGGGCTGGAGCGAAGATGCGCTCGTCTATCTCGACGTTGCGCAGCCGCGCGCAGGAAGCGGGCAGTTGCGGCGGTAACGCTGCACGCGCGCACCGCCCAGCAGTTCTATCGCGGCGAATGCCGATTGGGAGCACATCGCCGCGCTCAAACGTGCCATCGACATTCCCGTCATCGGCAACGGCGATCTCGACGACGCGCACGTCGCGATGGAGCGCATGCGTGAAAGCGGCGTCGACGCGATCATGCTCGGTCGCGCGACGCTCGGCAATCCGTGGCTCATCTCGCAGATCTGCGACCTGATGGAGGGGCGCCCGCGCCCGGCCGTCGCCTGCGCCCGCAGATCGCCTGCGCTTTGCGATCGTCCACTACCGGAGCGATGGTCGACGAACTCGGCGAAGCGCGCGCCGTGCCGCAGATGCGCAAGCACGTCGCCCTCTATCTCAAGGGAATTCCCGGCTCCGCCGCCTTGCGCGAGCGCATCATGCGCATCGACGATGCGCGCCGGAACCATCGGCGTCATCGAAGAGACGATCGCACGCCTGGAGTCCATCCCGCTGGTCGCGGCGTGAGAACACAATTCACAAGGCCGCAGCGATGATCGAGCAGCGGCTGGATCTCTACGGAGCCGAGACGCCGCAAGCGCTCGCCGCCGAGGTGTACGAGAACTACAAAGAGTTTCGTCAATCCGCCGCTCGCGCGCGTGATGAAGCTCTCGGGCTCGCCGGTTGAGGTTCGGGCGCAGGGCTGCACGATCTGGGATCACACGGGGAAAGCATATCTCGATTTCGCGGGCGGCTATGGCGTGTTCACGCTCGGCCACTCGCATCCGCGCGTCGTCGAAGCCGTACGTGCGCAGATCGAGCGGATCGTCGCTCTCCGGCAAGACGATGTTCAACGTGCTGCTGGGACGCGCAGCGCGCCGGCTGGCGGAGTTGGCGCCGGGCGACCTGCAGATATCCTTTTGGTGCAACAGCGGAACCGAGGCGATCGAAGGCGCGATCAAGCTCGCGCGCGCGGCAACGGGTCGCGCGAAGATCGTCGGAACGGTGAACGCGTTTCACGGCAAGACGCTCGGCGCGCTCTCCGTCAGCGGACGCGAGACGTTCCAGACGCCGTTCCGCCCGCTGCTCGCCGACTCGGCGAACGTGCAGTACGGCAAGACCGACACGCTCGAACTTGCATTGCGCGATGCTGCGGCGTTCGTCGTGGAACCGGTTCAAGGCGAGGGCGGCGTGCAACGTTCCACCGCTGGGCTATTTGCGCGACGTGCGCGAGATCTGCGACCGCACCGGCGCGCTTTTCATCGCGGACGAAATTCAAACCGGGCTCGGCCGCTGCGGCTTCCGGTTCGCCTGCGAACGCGACGGCGTCGTGCCCGACGTCATGACCCTTGCCAAAGGACTCTCGGGCGGCGTCGTTCCGGTCGGCGCGTTCGTCGCGCGGCGCGACGCGTGGAATCGCGCCTTCGGCAAAGCGCCGCTGCTCCACACGTCCACCTTCGGCGGCAGCGAGATTGCCTGTACGGCTGCGCTGGCCGCGATGGACGTGCTCGAGGAGGACGACCTCGCCGCCAAGGCGCGTGCTCGCGGCGAACAGTTGCTCGCCGGTGCGCAAGCGATCGCGCGCGAATTCCCGGAAGTGGTGCGCGAGGTGCGCGGGCTCGGGCTGCTCGTCGGCGTCGAGCTCGCCAACGAAGGGTATGGCGGCTGGATCATCCCCGAAATGCTCAAGCACGGCGTTACTGCGGCGTGGACGCTGAACGCCGCAGCGCGTGATTCGGCTGGAGCCGCCGCTGATCGTTACCGAAGACGAAGTCGCTCGAGCGCTTGGCGGCGCTGCGCGCCGGCGTCGCGACGGCGTTCGAAAAGCTCGGCCGGCTCTAACGACGGCATGCCATATGTCGAGAGTCACATTGCGATCGATGCTCCCGCGCGACGAGTCTACGAACTGGCGAAGGATCAGGAGCGCTTTCCGCAGTTCATGCCCGACGTGGAGACGGTGACCGTCTTGGAGCGCAGGCCGGGCAGCGCGATCTCGCGCTGGAAGACGCTGGTCGAAGAGGCGCCGATCGAATGGACGGAAGAAGACCGCTTCGACGATGAGGCGCTGCGGATCGATTACAAGCTGCTCGAGGGAGACCTCGATAAGTTCGAAGGCGCGTGGACGTTCGAGCATCGCGACGGCGCGACGCACGTCGTGCTCGGCGTCGAGTACGATTTCGGCGTGCCGACGCTCGCGGAGCTCATCGGTCCGACATTAGAGAAGAAGGTGCGCGAGAACAGCGAGATGATGCTCGCGGCGCTCAAGGCGCAAGCCGAAGACGAGGCGCAGCCATGAACAAGTTCTGTTTCGTGATCCATCCGCTTTCGTTCGAAGACATCGCTCGATACGAGCCTGGGGCGAAGGGCAAGGGCGAAGCGATTCTGCGGAAGATCATGGAGTGGATGCCGCCGTACGCGGCGGTGCACGTGACCGGCGTTCGCACGCCCGACGGGCGCGAAACTGAAGGATGGTTCGTCGCCGCGCCGCTCTTGCCGCAGCAGATCGTCGAGTTTCCGCGCGAGGAGGTTTACAATCGGGTCGTGCGGGCGATCGAAATCGGTGCGCAGCTCGGCGCGCAGGTGGCGGGGCTCGGCGCGTTCACCGCCGTCGTCGGCGACGCCGGCGTCACGATCAACGAGCGCTCGCCGATTCCGGTGACCACCGGAAACTCGCTCACCATTGCGGCCGGCGTGCAGAGCCTCTTTCGGGGCGCGGACGAGATGGGAGTTGACGCTGCGTCCTCGACCGCGGCGGTGATCGGCGCGACGGGATCGATCGGCAGCGCGTGCGTGCGGCTCATCGCGTCCGAAGGTCGCGCGAGTCGTTCTGGTCGCACGCAACGAAACGCGTTTGCGTAAGTTTCACGAACAAGTCGCCGGCGAGCTGCCGTGCGCCGTCGAATACACGACCGACGTTTCGAAGGCGGTGCGTGAAGCGCGGATTGATCCTCACCGCGACGACCTCGACGCAAGATGTGATCGAGCCCGAAGATTTGAGGCCGGGAACGGTGATCTGCGAGCTGTCGCTCCCGCACGACGTGAGCCGGCGCGTCGCGCTCGGGCGCCCCGACGTGCTCGTGATCGAGGGAGGCAACGTGGTCGTCCCGGGAACCCCGCGCTTCGAACGCGTCCGCGAGCCGGGAAGCGACTTCGATTTGAATCTGCCGCCGCGCACGGCGCTGGCCTGCATGGGCGAGACGATGGTGCTTGCGTTCGAAGGGCGCCTCGAGCCGTACACGCTCGGGCGCGGGATCGAGCTCAAAAAAGTGATCGAGATCGAAACGATGGCCGCGCGCTGCGGCTTCACGCTCGCCGGGATGCGTGCGTTCGATGCGGCGATCACGCCGGAGAAGATCGAAGCGGCACGCGAAGCGGCGGCGATGGCGGCGCGGTCATGAAGCGCGTCGTCTCCGTCTCGCTCGGGTCGAGCAGCCGCGATCACCGTGCGACCGTCAATCTCATGGGCGAGGATTTCGATATCTCGCGCGTCGGCACGGACGGTAAGCTCGATGCGGCGATCGCGATGGTGCGAGAGCTGGACGGCAAGGTCGACGCCATCGGCTTGGGCGGCATCGACGTCTACCTCTATGCAGGGCGCCACCGGTACGCACTGCGCGACGGCCTGCGGTTGCTCGAAGCCGCAAAAATCACTCCGGTGGTCGACGGCAGCGGTCTGAAGAACACTCTGGAGCGCAAGGCCGTCGCGTTCATGCAGGATCCGCTCGGCATTGACCTTGCGCGGAAGCCGCGTGCTGATGGTCAGCGCGCTCGATCGCTTCGGCATGGCGCAGGCGTTCGTGGATGCCGGCGCCGACGTGCTCTTCGGCGACTTTATCTTCGCGCTCGACAAGGACATGCCGGTGCGCGATCTCCACGAGTTCGAGACGATGGCGGAAAGCTATCTGCCCGACGCTTGCAAACTTCCGTTTCAGTTTTTCTACCCTACGGGAAAGAAGCAAGAGAAGCCGCCCGAGCCAAAATATCCACAGTATTACGAGCAGGCCGAGATCCTCGCCGGGGATTTTCACTTCATGCGCCAGTTCATGCCGGCGCGGCTCGACGGCAAGATCGTGCTGACGAACACGGTGACGCAGCGAAACGTGGAGGAGTTGGCCGAGCGCGGCGTGCGGCTTCTCATCACCACCACCCCGGAGATCGCCGGGCGTTCCTTCGGAACCAACGTATTGGAAGCGGCGCTGCTGGCGCTGCTTGGGAAGCGCTGGGAAGACGTCGTCCCGGCCGACTACGAGCGACTTTTGCGCGAGCTGCATCTCGAGCCGCGCGTCGTGAATCTTAGTGGTCGAGGAGGCGTTGGAGCGGCCCCCTGAGAATAGCCCGCGCCAGCGTCCGGAGACCGTCAAGCTGTGGGGCTCACGCCATGAGCGCCCCGTGAGGATCTAGTAGTTGAACGAAAAAGAAATTGTACTCACCGCCGAAGGCCTGACGAAGTTGGAGCAAGAGCTCGACGAGCTCAAGAGCGTCCACCGCCGCGAGGTCAACGACCGCATTCGCCAAGCCAAAGAGTACGGCGATCTGAGCGAAAATGCGGAGTACGAAGACGCCAAGCAAGAGCAAGCCTTCATCGAAGGACGCATTCTCAAGCTCGAGGCGATGATCCGCAACGCGCGCATCATCGACGAGTCGGAGTACGCCGCCGACGAAGTGCATCTCGGCGCGATCGTGAAGGTCAAAGACCTCAAAAACAACGAGACGTACGAGTTTTCGATCGTCGGCTCGGCCGAGGCCGACCCGCCGAAGCAGCGCATCTCCAACGAGTCGCCGCTCGGAAGCGCATTGATCGGGCATAAGAAAGGCACCACCGTCGACGTCGCGACGCCGCGCGGGCTGGTCAAGTATAAGATCGAATCGATCAAGAGCAGCTCGCCGAAGAAAGCCGCCAAGAAAGCATCGTAGATATTGGACGAACTCGGTAAAAGCGAAGCGGCGCTCGTGGCGGCCAGACGTGAGAATCTGGCCGCTTTGCGTTCGCGGGGAAACGACCCGTTCGCGGCTCGCCGGTTCGAAGTGGAAGCAACGGCGGCGGAGCTGCTCGAACGCTACGGATTCCTCGTGCCCGGTCAGGACGCGGCCGCCGAAGGCTGGAGCCTCGCTGGGCGATTGCTCTCGAAGAGGACGATGGGCAAGACGAGCTTCGCCGATCTCGGCGACCGGACTGGAAAACTGCAGATCTACGTGCGCAAGGAAGAGATCGGTGAAGGTGCGTTCGCCGATTGGAACGAGCTCGACCGCGGCGATTTCATCGGCGTGCGCGGGTATATGTTCCGTTCGAAGATGGGCGAGCTCACGCTGCACGTTTCGGCGTTCGCGCCGCTCGGAAAAGCCCTCATGCCGCTGCCCGATAAATGGCACGGCTTGCAAGACGTCGAGAAGCGTTATCGTCAGCGCTACGTGGACCTGATCGTGAATCCCGACGTGCGCGACACGATGATCATGCGCAGCCGGCTGATCGCCGAGATGCGCCGCTTCATCGACGGCCGCGGTTTTTACGAAGTCGAAACGCCGACGCTGCTGCACGTGGCCGGCGGCGCCGCCGCGCGCCCGTTCGTCACGCATTGCAACGCGCTCGATCAGCTGATGCAGATGCGGATCGCCACCGAGCTCAACCTCAAGCGTCTCATCGTCGGAGGCTTAGAGCGCGTCTACGAAATTGGCCGAATCTTTCGCAACGAAGGTATCGATACCACGCATAACCCCGAGTTCACGATGCTGGAGCTCTATGCGGCGTATTGGGACGTTTCCGACATGCTGGATTTCAACGAGGCGCTGATCGCCCATCTCGCCTCGGTTGCAACCGATGGCGGCAGCGATTTGCCCTACGGCGATTCGACGATTTCGTTTGCGCGGCCGTTCGCGCGCATCGAATACCTCGAGGCGATGTCGCGTTTCGGTGGATTGACGCGCGAGCGGCTGCTCGATCCGGCCGGTGCGGAAACGATCTTGCGCGAACTGGAAATCCCGCCTTCGCCTTCGCACGGTCACGCGCTGGATAAGATCTTCGAGCGCGTGGTGGAGCCGAACTTGGTCGCGCCGACTTTCGTCACCGGGTATCCGGTCGTCATCTCACCGCTGGCAAAGCGGCGTGCCGGCGACGACGAGATCGTCGACCGTTACGAGCTTTTCTGCGGAAAGATGGAGATTTCGAACGCCTTCACCGAACTCAACGATCCCGACGATCAGCGCGCGCGTTTCACCGCGCAGATCGCCGAACGCGCCGGCGGCAACGACGAAATCCCGGAGCCCGATTGGGATTACGTGCGCGCGCTCGAATACGGGATGCCGCCGACGGCCGGCATCGGCATCGGCGTCGACCGGCTCATCATGCTGCTAACCGGTCAGCGTTCGGTGCGCGACGTGATCTTGTTTCCGCTGCAGCGCCAGCACGGATGATCGCGCGGCGCGCCTTCCTCGGCGCCGCGCTCGCCGCAGCGCTCGTCGCCCCCGCGGGCGCGTTGGGGGCCGCGCATTATTACTATCTCAATCCAAAGCAACTCGACTTGGCGGTTTTGCTGCCTCCTCCGCCAGTTGCGTCCTCCGCAGAGGAGCAGGCCGACGAAGCGCAGGTTGCGGCCGCCGTTTCGGCCCGCAGTCCGGCCCAAATGACCGAGGCCGAAGAAGCCTCCAAGCGCAGCGTATTTTTCTTCACCGGGTCGGTCGGACCGAACTTTACCGCAGCGCGCTGTCCGCTCACGGCGCGTTTCTTTGGCCGAATTCAATCCGACGTAAAGGGCCTCATCGACGGCGCGAAGGTGTATTGGAGCCGCCCGCGTCCTGACGGCGCGCAAAAACGGCGCGGATCGTATCCGAGCGGTCACGCGGCGTTTGCCGCATCCACCGCGATCGTGCTCTCGCTCTTGCTGCCGGACAAGCGCGACGCGATTTTTTCGCAAGCGCGCGTCTTTGCCGAAAATCGCATCCTGCTCGGTTTACATTACCCCAGCGATGTTGCGTCGGGCTGGACGGCGGGAACGCTCGCCGCGTACGTGATGATGCGCAACCCGGCGTTCGTGCGCGATTTCAACGCGGCGAAGGCCGAGTTGCGACGAGCGAATCTCTGACGACGCTGCGTCTGACCGTCGAATACGACGGGACGGACTTTTCGGGCTTTCAATGGCAGCCCGACCGGCGCACCATCGCCGGGGTGTTGGAATCGGCGCTTGCGACGCTCTTCGATACGACGGTGAAGGTGACCGGAGCCGGCCGGACCGACGCCGGCGTTCACGCGACCGGACAGGTGATATCCCTGCAGACCGATGCCGCTTTCCCGTTCGATCGGCTGGCCGTCGCGCTGCGCAGCCTGCTGCCTGCGGATCTCTCGGTGCGCGCAGCGGAGCTCGTGGAAGACGGGTTCTCGGCGCGCTTTTCGGCCTGCGAGCGCACCTACGTCTACGCGATACGAAATGCGCCGGAGCGCCGCGCGTTGCTCGCTCGCTACGCCTATCACGTTCCGCAGCGGCTCGACGTCGGGTCGATGCGGGCGGCCGGTGCCTATCTGGCCGGCGAGCACGACTTTCGCTCCTTCGCCGCGGTGCCGCCCCAAGATCGGACGGTCCGGCGGGTCGAGCGAATTGACCTCGACGAGCGGGGCGAGCTCCTGCGGCTGGAGATTACGGCCGACGGATTCCTCCATCACATGGTGCGGACGATCGTCGGAACCCTGGTCGAATGCGGCGCGGGCCGCCGCGAGCCGGCGGGAGGTAGCAATCGCGCTCGAGGCCCGCGATCGGACGGCGGCAGGCCCAACCGCCCCGCCGCAGGGACTTTACCTCGCGGGAGTCCGCTATAAGGGGGGCTACGACTCGTATGCCGAGCCGCCGATCTTCGCCGCCGGGGCGTCGCGCGGCTTGACGGCACCCGTGGCTTTCCCGTAGGATACGTTGGTTGTGCGCACCTTCCAGCAGAAAACGGCTGAAACGGAGCATCGCTGGTACGTTGTCGATGCCGCCGGGCAGCGTCTTGGGACGCTCGCCGTTCGCATTGCGCGCGCCCTCTCGGGCAAGCACAAGCCGACCTGGACGCCGCATATTGACGACGGCGACCACGTGATCGTGGTCAATGCCGAGAAGGTTGAACTCGGCGGGAACAAGTGGTCGCAGAAGCTTTACTACCGTCACAGCAACTTCCCCGGCGGTTTGAAAGTGCAGACCGCGCGGGAGCTCGCCGATAAGCATCCGGAGCGTTTGATCGAGAAGGCCGTCCGCGGCATGCTCGCCACCAACCGCATGCGCGACGTACAGTTGCGCCGGCTCAACGTCTATACCGGCGATGCGCATCCGCACTCCGCGCAGAATCCCGCGCCGCTCTCGTCGGCAGTCTCCGAGTGAACGAAGCGATCGACGCGATCCAATCGACCGGCCGCAGAAAGCGCGCGGTCGCACGCGTGAAGCTTTCGCTCGGCCAGGGCGTCATCACCGTGAACGGCAAGCCGATCGACGAATACTTCTCGCGTCCGCAGCTGCTGCAGATCGTTCGTCAGCCGCTCGAGGCGACGCAAAGCGGTTCGCGCTTCAACGTGACGGTGAAAGCCGAAGGCGGCGGCGTGACCGGACAGGCCGGCGCGATCCGTCACGGTATCGCGCGCGCATTGCTCGCGCTGGACGAGTCGTTCAAAGAAACGCTGCGCAAGAACGGCTTCCTCACGCGCGACCCGCGCGAAAAGGAATCGAAGAAGTACGGTCGCAAGCGCGCCCGTAAACGATTCCAATACAGCAAACGCTAAAGAAGCTTCCCCAACTGCTAGGGATCGCGCTAGGCGCGATCGCTCTTCTCTGGCAGCCGCCGCCGGCATGGATCGAGCGCGCCTACGTCAATGGCGCTTATCCCCCGTGGGAGCATCTCGCCTACACGATCGCGAGCCCGCTGCCGTGGTCGCTTGGCGACGTCGCGGGACTCGCCGGCATCGTTGCCGTCGTGTGGCTGATCGTTGGGCTTGCGCGCGCGCCGCGCCGGCGGCGCGCCGATGCGGTTGCGCTGGTCTTGAACTGCTTGGCGATCGTTGGGCTTTACGCCGTCTGGTTCGAGCTGAGCTGGGGATGGAATTACGCGCGCGCGCCGCTCGAGGCGCGCATGCAGTTCGATCCGGCGCGCGTGACGCCCGCGAACGCCACGGCGTTGCGTACGCGCGCGATGGCGCAGATGAACGCGCTCGCTTCGCCCGCGCATGCGCTCGCTGCGCGACCGCTCGACCTCGCGCTCGTGCGTGCCGCCTGGCTGCCGCTCGTGCAGCGTGCCGGCGATCGCTGGACGCCCTGGCCGACGCCGCCCAAACCGACGATCGCCGATCCGTTCATGCTCGCGACCGGCACGAGCGGCTTCATCAATCCGTTCACGCTGAACGTGGCGCTGGCATCGGATCTGCTCTGGTTCGAGCGTCCGTTCGATATCGCCCACGAGTGGAGTCACGATGCCGCCTACGCGCGGGAAGATGAAGCGAATTATCTAGCGATCCTCACGTGCTTGCGCTCGCCCGACCCGGTGCTGCAGTATTCGGGTTGGTTCGAGCTCTTTCTCTATTTGCCGCAGAAGCCGCATTACGCGCATCGCGAGTTTTCGCCGCTCGTGTGGCAAGATTTTGCCGCCGTCCGCCGGCGCGACGCGCACCACATCAACACGATCCTCGCGCATTGGACGTGGCGTACGTACAACGTCTATCTGAAGAGCAACCGCATCGCATCGGGGATCGCAAACTACGACGAGGTGACGCGCCTCATGCTCGGCGTTCCGCTCGACGCCGGCGGCCTTCCGATCCCGCGATAAAAGCGACGCGGGAACCGATGACCGGTTCCCGCGTTGGTTTTGCGTGGTTAGAGATTACGGCCGAGGCGGTTTGCCTTGCCCGCCGCCGCTGGGCGGCTTCTGACCGCCGCCCTGCGGTTTGGCCTGGCCGCCGCCGGGCGGACGCTGCGCCTGCATCGATCCCTGCGGGCGATGCTGCTGCCCGCTGGGCGGCTTTTGGCTCTGCATCGTGGTGTTCGGATGCTGCGGCCGGTGTTGTTGCTGCCCTTGGGGGTGGTTCGTATTTTGGCTCTGCATCGTGTGCGAAGGCTTGCTGGGCGGTTTGCTCGCCGGCTTACTTTGCATCGCGTTGTTCGGCTTGTTCTGATTCGTGTTTGCCGGCTTGTTCTGATTGGTGTTTGCCGGCTTGTTCTGATTGGTGTTCGCCGGCTTGTTCTGATTGGCGTTTGCCGGCTTGTTCTGATTGGTGTTCGCCGGCTTGGTCGATCCGGTGTTGCCGACGTTGTTGTTGCCGCGCGTCGGAATCTTCGAGGCGCCCGCCTTATCGGTGCTCGTGACCGGCGCGAAGTTCTTCGGCTTATTGTTGCTGTTGAAGGGCTTATCGGAGGCCGTCAGCGATGGCTTGCCCTTGTTGACCGAGGCCAGCTGGTTGCGATCTTGGCCCGCGATGTTCGCCTGATCCCGCTGTGCCGTCGTCGGCGCACGGCCGCTCTTGCGTGCGGTGATCTGCTGCTGCGTCGGCTTGGCATTGATGCCGCCCTTGCCGCCGTTGTAGCTGACGTTCTTGCAGTTGTTGCAGACGTTGCCGTTATTGATGACGGTCTTGTTGTAGGTATTGTTGATGACCGTTTTGTTCACGTTGGTATAGGCGGTGTTGTAAGCGAAACGGCCATTATTCCAAGCGCCGCCGTAGAAGCCGGTTCCCGGATAGCCGAAGCCGTAGTTGATGCCGCCGTAGAAGCCGACGGAGGCGCCCCAATATCCGCCGTTCCAGCCATAGTAGCCGTTAGAGTAACCCCAGTAGCCGGGCGTCCATAACAGACCGACGGTCGGCGGAGCGACCCACGTGCCCGGTACCCAGTAGTAGCCTGCCTGACCCCAGGCCCAGTAGCCCGGCGTCCATTGATAGTTCGGGTACGGCGCCGGCGGCTGCGTGTAGACCGGCATCGGCGGCGGCGGCGAGCCGACTGTAAAGCCGACGCCGATGCTGAATTGTGCCGGAGCGGCCAACGGCACGCCGGCGATGAGAATGGTCGCAATAATTGCGGTAAGGGATCTAGTAATTCGCACTGTTCCTCCCGTTTCGGAGATCTTCATAGGCCTCATTATAACCGAGCCCGTGCCGGCGGACGGGCCCTCGCCCGGCGGTTTCACACGATTCTTACCCGCCCGTGAGCGCTTTCCAACTTTCCTCTCACCCGGCTCTCACGACATACCTGGTTCATCCTGGGTATGCGGGGCGGCTACGCGGCCTTGTTAGCATCACCGCATGTTTGACGTTGGCGAATCTCTGCGCGGCGCCTTCGAGAGTGCCCGCACTAGTTTGCGCGAAGCGCAACGCGCGATCGCCCGAGCGAATGCGGGAGAAAAGACGGGACGCTCGTCCGACGCCGCTATGGCGCAGACCGCGCAGGCGGCGATCTTTACCGAAGCCCTCCTTGCGGCCGAGCACGCGCGTCTCGCGGAGATCAAGGCGGTCGCGAGATGAACGTCGAGCTTCTCGATGCGGCTGCGTCGGGCATGGACGCGCAGCGTGCCGCACTCGACGTGGCAGCCCGGAACGTCGCGGCGGCCGAGGCCGCCGGGCCCAATGGCGAGTACTCGCGCGAAGTTCCGGTCTTTCGCATCGATGCCGGCAACGGCGCACCGCGCGTGGAGTTCGCCGGAACGCGCGAGGAGCGCGGCACGAACCTGGACATTCTCACCGAGATGATCGCGGTGATGAACGCAGCGCGCACATACGAGGCGGATACGTCGATCTTCGACGTGGGAAAGCGCCTTGCCGAAAAGACGATCGAAATGGAGCGGCTATGAGGGTCGAGGCGATCGTGCCCGACGCTCCGGCTGCGGCCGATGCCGGCGGCGACGGTGCGGGATTTGCACGGGCCCTCGACGCGCTCGGAGGAACGTTCGCGAGCGCCGATGCGGCGGAGAACGCGTTTGCATACGGTCGCGGAACGCTCGAGACCGCGGTCTACGAACGCGCTCGGGCAGACGTTGCGCTTTCGGTCGTTACCTCGGCTGCATCGCGCCTCACGCAGTCGGTGCAGTCGATCTTGAACATGCAAGTGTAGGCGATGCCGCCGCTCGTCCAACTGCTCGCACGCTGGAACGCGCTGCCCCGCACCGCGCGAGTCGTCGCCGGATGTGCACCGTTGGTACTCGCTGCCCTCGTGCTCGCGGCGGCCCTCGCGACGCACCCGTCGCGGTCGCCGCTGTTTTCTGCCGCGTTACATCCCGAGCAGCTGGCGGAGGTCGAGGAGCGGCTGGCCGAGTGGAACGTGCCGTTCACGCCCACGAGCGATAACGTCGTCGTCGATGGCCGGCGCCGAAACGACCTGTTGCTCAAACTTTCGCTCGCCGGCGTTCCGCACTCCCACGTAGCGGGCACCAGTGAAGCGCTCTCGACGATCGGCGTGCTGACGCCGCAGGCCGTCATAGATGCGCAAGCGCGGAGCGGTCTCGCCGGAGATATCGAAGCGGGCTTGCGCGGGATCGACGGCGTGGACGACGCGCGCGTTATCGTCGCACCGGGGCGGTCCGCCGAGTTCGCGCAGGAGTCGCCGCACGATGCGAGCGCGTCGGTGCGCTTGCGTCTGCGGGCCGGAAGCGCGCTCTCGAACGAAGCGATCGCTGGGATACGCGCGTTCGTCGCGGCGAGCGTTCCCGAGCTCGAGCCGGCGCGGGTTACGGTTCTCGACGATCGCGGCGTCGCGCTGGGCGCCGACTCGGCTTCGCCCGATGACGCTGCCTATCTGCAGAACTCGCTGCAATCCGCGCTCGACGCAGCATTCGGAACGGGCGCGGCGATCGTTCGCGTTCGCGCCGAATACGATCCGGCGGGAAGTTCCGAGCACGATACTCGCCGAGTTCCGGTTGACGATGCGATCGAACGGTCGCGTCGCAGCAGCGAGACGTACGATGAAGGTCCAAAGCACTATCGTCGCATGGACGACGAGCAGGACCGCGGGAGCGAGATGCGCGAGTCGGTCTCCCGCGTCCCCGCCGGCGCGCTCAAGCGCCTCTATGCCGCGGTCTTCGTCGATAACCGCCGCTCGCCGGATCTCGCAAAACTTCGCCACCTGGCCGCCGCAACGGTCGGCTACGATTCCGCGCGAGGCGACACCTTAGCGGTCGAGAGCGTCGATTTTCGCCGCGCATCCGTTGGGCATGCGAGTTGGCGAAGGCTCACCTACGATGCGATGATCGCCATTCTTCCCGCGCTGCTCGTTGCGTCCGGCATCGTGGCTGCGGCGCGGTTCGCGCTGCCGCCGGCGGTCGGGATCCTCCAGGCGCTTGCGGAGCGGAAGATGGTCGAGCAGGCTTCGAAGGCTGCCGCCGGCTTCCCACCCGCACGCGTCCGCAGCATGCTCGAACAGGAGCCTCCGCACGCAGCCGCCGCAATCATCAGTGCGCTGCCTGCGGCAACTGCCACCGCGGTGCTCGAACTCTATCCGCCCCACGAACGCGAAGCGATCGTCACGCGCATGCAGCGGCGGCACTCACCGCTGCTCGGCGACGCCCACGAACTCATTCGACGGCGTGTCTAGTGCGTTCGTTCCGCTTGCCGCGTTCTTGCGGCCGTCTCCGCCGCGCGTCGAGGACGATCCGCCGGCGGCGACGGACGTATCGCCGCCGAACCTACCGCTTGAGTACGAAGAAGCGCTGCGCGCGGCGCGTTGCTTTAAAGCGGCGCTGCGCGATGCCGTCGATGCGGCCGTTGCCGAGCTCTTGCCGGTCATAGCGCGCGACGTTCTCGCGCGCGAGCTTCGTCTCGCGGCCGCCGATGTGGCGAACATCGCCGCCGCAGCCATCGAGCGTACGTCGAACGATCCCGCCGTCGCCATACGCGCCCACCCCGACGACCTCGACGCGCTCGATGCCCTCGGCCTCGAGTGCATCGCCGATGGTTCGCTGCGCCCCGGTGACGTCTGCGTGCAGCTGCGAAGCGGGAGCATCGATTGGCGGCTCGAGACTCGGCTCAAAACGGCGATCGCGGCGTGGACGATCTGACGCAGCGGCGCGCCCTCTCGCTGGGAACGTGCGCGCTTGGCCGCGCGATCGATGCGTACGGTCGTCCGCTCGATGGCGGGCCCGGCCCTTCGTGGTCGGCGCATCGCGGTGGAACTCCATGCGCCCAAGCCGGGCGAGCGACGCGCGATCTCCGCACCGCTGTGGACGGGGATTCGGGTCATCGACGGATTGTTGACGATCGGACGCGGCGCGAGAGTCGGCATCTTCGGAGCACCGGGCGCCGGTAAGACGACGCTGATCGAATCGATGCTCCTTGGATGTGCGGCCGACGCATCGGTGGTTGCGCTGGTTGGAGAGCGCGGACGCGAAGCGCGGGAGTGGATCGAGCGCCTCGACGCGCGTACGACGGTCGTTTGCGCGACCAGCGATCGTCCGGCGCCGGAACGCGTCGCGGCGGCGAAGCTAGCATTCGTGCAGGCAAACGCGCTGCGCGAACGCGGGCTCGAGGTGCTGCTGATCGTGGATAGTCTGGCGAGATTTGCCGCGGCGCTGCGGGAGATCGCCATCGGCCGCGGGGAGAGCACCGGACGCGGCGGATACCCACCGAGCGTCTTTGCCGAGATGGCGCGCGTGGTGGAGGTAGCCGGTCCGACGCGCGAGGGCTCGATCACCCTCGTCGCAACCGTGATCGGCGATGGGGACGACCGCGATCCCGTGAGCGAGGCGGCGCGTTCGTTCTTAGACGGTCATTTTGCGCTTTCGCTCAAGCTCGCCGAGTCGGGGCGATTCCCCGCAATCGACGTGCCTGCGAGCGCAAGCCGAACGGCCGATACCGTCGCCGGCGACGAGCACCTGCAAGCGGCGCGCCGCGTGCGTCGCGCGGTGGCGCTGCTGGGCCGGCTCGAAGACGCGCGATCGCTCGGCGTCGATCCCAGCTCATCCGAGGCGCGGGCCGCCATCGCCGCCGAGGAGCGTTTAGAATCGTTCTTGCGTCAGGGTCGCGGGCCGTCGAAAAGCTCCGAAACGCTCGCGTCGCTCGCGCAACTCGATGCGTTGCTTTCGAATAACCCCGTAACGTCGCGATGAACGGTCGCTCACAGAGTGTTGCGATGATCGAACGATGATGACGCGGGAGCTCGAAGTCAGCATACTAACGGCACCGCTTGCCGCAATCGATCGCCGAACGCTTTCCCAAGCTTGGTATTCCGCACTGCACTACGCTCGCGCCGACGCGCCGCCGGTGCGCTCGCGGTCCTTCGTGCTTCGAAGCGTTGTCCCCGGCGGGTCCGTGGCGGCGACCCGAATCGAGCGGCCGGCCGACGCGCGTTTTAACGTTCGACGCGCGACGGGCGCTGCGGCGAAGCTGCCGGAAAGCCGAGGCGGCTTCGGGCCGGCGGTCCAATCCTCAGCCCGCGAGCGCGTTCACCTCGCGCAGCGCATCGAGCGCGCGTTCGCCGGTCCCAACGCACGGCCGCAGCGAGCGACGTTCTCGCTCGGGCGCGGTAACGCGCGAGTTCATGTCATTCTTCAAACCAACGGCGAGCAGGCAATGCTGGTCGCGCTCTGCTCGCCGGAGTTGCACGCGGTCGTGCGCGCGGCGTTGACCCAGGCGCGTCGCGCCCTTGCCGCGCGCGGGTTTGGTTTGGTTGCGTGCGCCGTCGGAGGCGACGCATGTTCCTGAGCCCCGGCCTGAGCAGCGCGCTCGATCGCATCGCCGAGCGTGCCGCGGACGTGCGGCGCGCCTACACGCCCGGCGCCATACCGCAGCACGACGACGTGGCCACGGCCGCGAGCACGTCAGATTTTAGTCTCGACCCGTTGGCGGTCGTCGTTCCCGACGGAACGTACCTCGTAACGGCCGACGATCGCGACCGGCGAGCGTATACGCGTAACGGCGCGCTCGCGCTCCGCGGCGGCCGTCTCGTCGACGCTTCGGGGCACGCGATCTACGGACGCCGCGAACCGGATGGTCCGCTCGTGGGGCTGGCGGTGGATCGACTCGATGCGGCGCTCGCGCGCGTACGCGATCCTTCCGTCGAAGCCGACGGCACCTTCGTCTACCGGCGCGAGGTGGTCGATCCACGCAGCGGCGCGCGCGAGCAGCAGCGCGTCCCGGCAGGGCGAGTCGTGCTGACGCGCTTTCCTGCCGGGACGAAACTACGGACGTCCGACGGAAGCCACGTTACGATTGCTTCCGGCGTACCGTCGCAGGAAGGATTTCCGGGCGATGGGACGTTCGGAAATTTGAGTCCGATGCATCGGGAACGCAGCCGCATCGACGTCGACGAAAGCCTCGCGCGGTTAAAGGAGGCGTATTTGGCGTTCGACGCGCTCGCGGCGGCCGAGGCTGCGAAGATGCATGTCGGTAAAACCATGATGGACATCGTCAAGTGAGATCGTTGACGTTTGCCGGGCGTGGCCGTATCCGGTGCGCCCGGTTCGAGTCTCGTTCGTCGTTACCGATCGGTGCGGCGTGCGTCGTCGCCAACGGCGTGCGAGAAACGCTCGGTTCGCTCTTGGGAACGCCGGCGGCGCTGCGTTTGATGGAGCCTTCCATTCCGGCGCCGGCGGCGTGGCCGCTAATCTTCGAGAGCGCTCGGCTCTACCGAATTCGCGGACCGATTGCCGATGCCGCCATCGTTCTCCGCCATGCCGACGCAATCGCACTGGCAAGTGCGCTCTTCGGCGAGTCGCACGTGCCTTCGCCTCTTGGGCGGCGGCTCTCGCCGATCGAGTGCGACCTGCTGGATCGGATGGTTACCGCCATCGCATCGAATCTTGGAACCGTGTGCGGAAGCCGTGAAGCACCGCTCGTGGAACGTGGCGATTCGATCGGCGCGTTCGTCACGTATTTCGAGCTGCAGGTAGAGGAGCCGGTATCGGCACGCATCGGGATCGCCCTCTCCAGGGAGCCGTCGCCGGAAACGCGCGGCGGGCTGACGGCCGCGCATATCGCTCGAGTCAAGCTCGTTGCGAGCGCTTCGCTCGATCTCGGGACCGTGCGCGCTGCCGACGTCGCGCGGTTGCGCGTCGGTACGGTGCTCGCTATCGATGAGGCGGCGCTCCGGCGATGTTCGCTGCACGCCGGCGGCCGCCGCCTCGCGCGAGGTGTCTGCGGCGCGATTGACGGCCGGTTCGCGCTCGCCGTCGAGCGGTGAGCGGCGAAAACGGCCGGGTGGAATCGGCGGATGCCATCGGTCTGTTGATGGACGTACCCGTCCAGCTCTCGGTCGAGCTGGGAAGCACGACGATGTCGATTGCGGCGCTGCTGAAGCTCGGCACCGGCTCGATCGTCGAACTCGAGCGCAACGTGACGCGTCCCGTCGAGCTCTTGGTAAACCATCGCGCGATTGCTCGCGGCGAGATCGTGGCGGTCGGGGAAAACTTCGGATTGCGCATTACCGAACTGCTCGGAATTTGAAGAAGACGCACGATGGCGGATCTTCTGACCCTTGCCGGCCGCTCGCACCCCGCGTTGCCTCTCGACGTGCTCGCATCGTTGACGCTGCTTTCGCTCGTACCGCTGCTGCTGGTAATGTGCACGTCGTTCGTGCGGATCGTCGTCGTGCTCTCGCTCGTACGGTCCGCGATCGGGGCTTCGGCGCTGCCGCCTAACGCCGTGCTCGCGGGGCTCGCCCTCGTTTTAACCTTCGTCGTGATGGCTCCGACCGGAGCGAGGATCGAGCGGGAGGCCATCGGTCCGTACGCCCGAGGGACGATCACGCCTTCGCAGGCCCTCACGCGGGCGCTCGTGCCGCTGCGTGCGTTCATGCTCCGCCAGACTCGCGCGGCCGACGTGGTCGTCTTCGCGCGCATCGCCGGTTCGCGAGCCGATCGTAGCGTCCCGCTCTCCATTCTCGTTCCGGCATTCGTGGTCGGCGAGCTGCGCAGCGCCTTTGCAATCGGCTTTGCTCTCTACTTACCCTTCGTCGCCATCGACTTGGCGGTCGCGGCGATGCTGATGGGCTTAGGCATGATGATGCTCAGCCCACCGGTAGTTTCGCTTGCCGGTGAAGCTGCTGCTCTTCGTCATGGTCGACGGGTGGGCGATGGTCTGCGGAGGCGTCGCGGCCAGCTTCAGATAATGAGTCGGCGCAATGCGCATCAGCGAAGCGCTCGCCACGCAGCGGCCGTTCTTTTCGTTCGAGTTCTTCCCGCCCAAAGACGACGCAGGTTCGCGACGGCTCTTTACCGCGATCGACCGCGTCGCGCCCGTTGCGGCCGGCGTTCGTTTCGATTACCTACGGTGCGGGCGGCTCGACGCGCGCGCGTACGGTCGCGCTTGCCAAGGAGATCCAGCAGCGAGATCGGCCTGACGGTCGTCGCCCACGTCACCTGCATCGGCGCAGACGCGTTCCGAGCTGCGCGCGCTCTTCGACGATCTGGCAAGGGCGGGTATCGAGAACGTGCTCGCGCTTGCGCGGCGATCCTCCGCAGGGTGCCGCGTTCGAGCCAGCCGCCGGGCGGCTTCGCGCACGCGACCGACCTGATCGCCATGCTGCAGGCGCAACTACGGATTTCTGCATCGGCGCGGCGTGCTATCCCGGAGAAGCATCCCGAGGCAGCGACGCCGGCGGACGATCTCGCGCAACCTCAAAGTGAAGGTTGACGCCGGCGCCGACTTCCTCGTCTCGCAGCTCTTCTTCGATAACGAGAAGTTTTTCGATTTCGACGACGCGGTCCAGCGCGCGGCCGGCATCGCGGTACCGGTCCTGCCGGGCCTGATGCCGATCACGAACTTCGCGCAGATTCGACGCTTCGTCGCGATTTGCGGCGCGACGATTCCGCCGAAGCTGCGCGTCGAGATGGAGCGCGCAAAGGCGACGACAAGGCGGTCGAAGACTTGGCGTCGCCTATGCGTCGATGCAGGCGACTCGGGCTGCTGCAGCGCGGCGCGCCGGGGATTCACTTCTACACGCTCAATCGTTCGCCGGCGACGCGCGCCATCGTCTCGTCGCTTCTCGCGGCGAGCGCGTGGCGGCCCGCCGATTCTCCAGCGACGCATTGTAGACCTCAACAGACTCGGTAAAGCGCGGTACGTAACGGAACGGTCCGCTTACCGTCATGATGGCATGGAGAGCCTTCGATGGGTTGATGCGCGAAGCGCTGATCGCGACGGCCACCGTCGCGCTGCCCGTCGCTGCGCGTATCGCCGCGGTCGCCGGAACGGCCGTTGCGGTCGTGCAAGCGGCGACGCAGGTTCAAGAACAAACGCTGAGCTTCTTACCGAAAATCATCGCGGTCGGCTTCGATCTGGCGCTCTTCGGCGCAACGTTCGCGATGGGCATGCTGGCTCGGCTATTTCGACGACGCGCTTGCCGCACGATTCCCGCGCTGTCGCCGGTGCGTGATGGTGACGGGCTTGCTGGTTTTCGCGCGCTGCGCGGGTTTCGTCTTTCGCGCGCCCGGGTTTTCGCATCCGAGCGTTCCGCCGGCGTTGCGGGCCGGCTTGGCCGCGCTCTTGGCGATCGCGATCGCGCCGAGCATGCCGAAGCGCTCCGCCCGCGCCGACGGAGTCGCCCTTGTCGTCGCGCTCGTCGCCGAGTTCCTGATCGGTGGACCGCGATCGGCATGCGGCCTCGCTCATCTACGACGGCGCTTATGCGGGCGGGCGTGTCGTCGACGACTACATCGGCGTGAAAGCGATCGCGCCGAACGTCTGCGCTCGTCGCGCCGAGCGGCTTTGGCCGCGTCTGGTCGCTGGCATTTACCGGCGCGTTTTTCTTGCTGGGCGGCGATCGTTTTGCGTTGCTCGGCTTTGCGCAGAGTTTCGAGCGCATTCCGCCTCGCCGACCTTCGATCCGGCGGGTGGGGTCCGTACGCGCTGCGCGTTCTTGCGACGATCGTGTTCTCGTCGCGCTTGCCGTCGCCGCACCGGCCCTTGCGCTTGTCGTTCGTCGTGCAGTTCGCGCTGGGCGCGCTCTCGCGCGTGATGCCGCGGTTCGGCAGCGTTACGTTGACCTTTCCGCTGGCCTTCGCCGCCGCGTTGATCGCAACTGCAATCGCGGTGCCGACGCTGGCGCACGCGCGTGCCGCCGCCGATTCTCCACGATTCCGTGAGCGACGATCGGAGAAACCATTCGAAGCGACGCCGCGCCGGATTGCCAGAGCGCATCGCGAAGGCAACGTCGGCGCGCTCGAGCGAGCTGCTCGGCGAACCTCTCGTTTGCTGCGAGCGCCGTCGCCTGGCCGCGACGATGATGCCGCGGTTGCCGCGCTCGCCGCCGTCGCCGCGCGCGGCAGCGTCGGCGCGCCGGCAGTTCGGGAGTCGGCCGCCGTCTTGGAGCGGCGCTGATTCCGGTTGCTGCCGCGGCGCTCGGGGGTCTCGCGGCAAACGTCGCGCAAAGCGGGGGCATCGTCGCATCGCCGTTCGCCGAAGCTCGAACGCCTCAACCCGCTCGGACGGCTTCAAGCGGATACTTTCCCGTGATTCGCTCGCTCATTCGATCCGCGCGGGCTGCGCGTTTCTCTGTGCGGCGGCAGCCATGGCTCCGTTTCTGGCCGTGGAGCTTCTCGGCGTCGGTTCAGGCGGCGCGGCTGCGGAGGTTGCGTCGGCCGCTTGGACGGCCTGCCGAGGCATCGCGTTCGCCGCGGTTTCCGTCGGATTCGCCTTTGCCGTGGCCGAGTATGCCTCGGCGCGCGCGCGCATGGCTGCGGAAGCTGCGCATGAGTTTTGAAGAGCGCAAGCGAGAAACGAAAGAAGAAGAAGGCGATGCAGCGTCGCGCGGACGCCGCCGGGCACTGCATCGAGCATTGCTGCGCAGCGGAATGCGACGGCTTCGCGATGCAGCGTTCGTCGTCGCAAATCCGACGCACGTGGCGGTCGCGCTCGAATACCGGCCGCCCGACGTGCCGGTTCCCCGCGTGCTGGTTTGCGCCGCCGATGCCCAAGCCGCAGCGGTACGCGCGTTCGCAGCCGAACGCGGAGTTCCGATCGTCGAGAACGTTTCGCTCGCGCGGGCGTTGTATCGAGATTGCCGAGCCGGCGAACCGATTCCGCACGCACACTACGTTGCCGTGGCCGAGGTCGTTGCGGCGCTGATGCGCCGCCGGGAGCTCGCGCGATGAGATCGCAGAAGCGAGCCGTCTATGCCTTTGCGGCGATCCTGTTGACGATCGTCGGTATCCTCATCGTTCCGATGCCGCCGTGGCTGCTCGATCTCTTACTCGGAATCAACATCTTCGGCTCGGCGCTCGTGCTCTGCTCTCGGTGACGGTCGAGGATCCGCTGGAGTTCTCCGCATTTGCTCCCGCGCTGCTCGTTGCGACGCTCTTTCGCCTGTCGCTGGACGTCTCGGCGACGCGCCTGATCTTGACGCAGGTGCGACCGCCGGGGCGGTCGGCAGCGATCATTCCCGCTTTCGGCGATTTTGTCGTTCGCGGCAATCTCGTGGTCGGACTCATCGTCTTTGCGATCCTCATCACCATTCAGTTCGTCGTCATCGCCAGCGGTTCGCAACGCGTTGCGGAAGTCGCCGCGCGCTTCACGCTCGACGCGATGCCGGGAAAGCAAATGGCGATCGATGCCGACGTGCACGCCGGCGTTCTCGACGGCGACGGTGCGCGGCGCAAGCGCGAAGCCGTTCAGCGCGAGGCCGATTTCTACGGCGCCATGGACGGCGCTGGAAAGTTCGTCAAAGGGCGACGCGGTTGCCGCGCTCGTGATCGTCGCGCTCAATCTCGTCGGCGGCGTCGTGGTCGGCGCCGCCTATCATGGAATGTGCCCGCTCGACGCGCTCAATACCTTCGCGCTGCTCTCCATCGGCAACGCGCTCGTAACGACGCTGCCGGCATTTCTGATCTCGACCGCCATGGGCATGATGGTCACGCGCGTCGCCTCCGAGGGCGCGCTCGGAGCGGACTTGGCCGCGCAGCTCTTCGCGCGACCGGACGCGTTGCGGAGCGCCGGCGGCTGCTGCTCGTCCTCGCGCTCGTCCCCGCGCTTGCCGCGCCCGCTCTTTATCGCTTTGGGCGTAAGCGCGTTTGCCGCCGCGCACGGCGCGCAGCGCCGGCGGTTCCGAAACGACGCCGAAACGCGCGGTGCGCGCGAGCGAGCGAAGCGCAATTCGCGATGCGGCGTCCCGAGCTCGCGCTGAGCCTCGTCGGCGTCGATGCCGTGGCCATCGAGATGGGATCCGATCTCGCGCCGCTGCTGGCCCATCCGCACGCCGACGCTTTTCTGGATCGAATCGGGGAAGTGCGTCGCGCGCTGGCCGCGGATATCGGAATCGTTTTGCCGGGCGTGCGTCTGCGGGACGATCTCACGCGAGATTCGCAGACGTACGGCATACGCGTGCGCGATCGGTTGGCGGGCTCCGGGCGCCTCCACTTGGAGCGTTTGCTCGCAGTTGCCGATGAGAGCGTGCTAGCGCATTTCGGCGCGCGCATCGAGCCCGAGCCGGTCTACGGACTCCCCGCCGCATGGATCGAGTCCGACGGGCGCGAGCGCGCGGTCGACGCAGGCGCCTTGGTCTTCGATCCGATCTCGGTCCTCGGATCGCATCTTGCCGAGATCGCTCGCGTTCATGCCGCCGACCTCGTCGGCCGTCAGGAGTTGTACGCGCTCCTCGAACATCTTCGATTCTCGGTACCTGCGTTGATCAAAGAGATCGGCGGGGAGAGCTTGCCGTTCGCCACGGTCCATCGAGCCTTCGGATTGCTGCTTCGGGAGAGCGCGTGGCCGCGCGACCCCATCGCGGTCCTAGAAGCGATGCTGGAGGCAAACTCGCACGATCCACGCGAGCTCGCCGAGGCTGCGCGCCGCGCGATCGTTCCCGATCTTCTGCGCCGGCGCGGCGTGATTCGGCTGGAGCCGGCGATTTTCGATCCCGACTTCGAGCAGCGGCTGGTCGCCGCGTGGTCGGGTTACGGCGACCGGCTCGATCCGAGCACCGCAATCGCACTGCGCGAGCGAATCGAACGCTATGCATCGACCATGCCGCGCGATCGTGCCGCCGTCGTCTGCACCGCGGCGCTCCGGCCCGTACTGGCGGATTTTTTGTTGCGCGCGCAAATCCGGATGAGCGTCTACGCATACGGTGAACTGCCCAACGAACTGTCGCTCGCGCCAAGCGAGGTCCTCGCCGAAGCGGAACCGAACGCGCTCGCCCCATGCACCTGAGCACGCTCGACTGGATCATCGTCGTAGCGTCGCTGGGTGTCAGCTTCGTCCCGGCCATCGTGCTCGCGCGACGGGCGGGCCGCAACATTACGGAGTTCTTTGCCGCGGGCCGGGCCGCGCCGTGGTGGCTCATCGGGATCTCGCTGGTCGCGACGACGTTCTCCACCGACACGCCCAACCTCGTGACCAACCTCGTGCGCGACGGCGGCGTCGCCGAAAATTGGCTCTGGTGGTCGTTCCTGCTCACCGGAATGGCGACGGTGTTCTTCTACGCTCGGCTCTGGCGCCGCTCGAGCGTGCTCACCGATCTCGAGTTCTACGAGTTGCGCTACGCGGGCCGCGCGGCATCCTTCGTGCGCGGCTTCCGCGCGATCTATCTCGGACTCTTCTTCAACTGCTGGATCATCGCGACGGTGAATCTGGCGCTGGTGAAGATCGCCGGGATCCTCTTCGGCTGGCCGCGGTTCGAGACGCTCGCCATCTCCGTCGTCGTTCCCATCATCTTCGCCGCGACCGCCGGCCTCTGGGGCGTGATGGTCACCGATATGATTCAGTTCTTCATCACGATGACGTCGGCGTTCGCGGCCGCATATTTTGCGATCCACGCACCGGGCGTCGGCGGCTTGCACGGGCTCATCGGGCACATCGCGCGATCCAATGCCGGCGCGCTCTCGATTCTTCCGAACTTCGGCGACTGGCACACCGCACTCGGCATCTTCGTGATCCCGATCACGGTGTTGTGGTGGTCGGTTTGGTATCCGGGCGCGGAGCCCGGAGGCGGCAGTTACGTCGCGCAGCGCATGCTCGCGGCTCGCGGCGAATCCGACGCGCTCCTGGGAACCTTCGCCTTTCAGGTAATGCACTATGCGCTGCGCCCGTGGCCCTGGATCGTGGTAGCGCTGGCCTCGACGATCGTGTATCCCACGCTGCACGATATTCAGCTGCGTTTCCCCGGCGTCGCGCCCAGTCTCATCGGCAACGACATCGCGTATCCCGCGATGCTGGTCTTTTTGCCATCGGGATTCGCGGGTTTCATGGTCGCGGGGATCTTCGCCGCGTACCGCTCGACGATCGAGACGCACCTGAATTGGGGCACGTCGTATCTCGTCCACGATTTCTACCAGCGCTTCATCCGGCCCGGGTCGAGCGAACGACACTTGGTTCTCGTCGGGCGGATCGTGACCGCGCTCCTCATGCTGCTCGGCGTGCTCTTCACGCTCGCGCTCGACAACGCCCACAACGCGTTCAACCTCCTACTCTCAATAGGCGCCGGAACGGGGCTGATCTATTTGCTTCGCTGGTTCTGGTGGCGCATCAATGCGTGGAGCGAGGTGAGCGCGATGGCCGCTTCGTTCGTCGTCTCGGTCGCGTTCTTCATCGCGGGCAAGTTGGGTCACGCGGTCGAGACGACGACCGTCCTGCTGATCACCATCGCGGTGACGACCGTCGCGTGGGTTGCGGTGACCTATCTCACGCCGCCGGTCGAGACCAGCGTGCTCGCCGCGTTCTACGAGCGCGTTCGTCCGGCCGGCCCCGGCTGGTCGGCAATTCGGCGAGCGTACGCGCTTCCGCCGTCGCCCGATTCGCTCACGCTCGCGCTGGCGGGATGGGTCTGCGGTCTCGCCTCGGTCTACGGCGCGCTCTTCGCCTCGGGTGCCTTCGTGTACGGCCACACCGCACAGGGCGTGGTGTGGAGCGTCGTCGCGGCGTCGGCGATTGCCGGACTGCTCGCGGTGGGCCGGCGGCTCTGGCGCCCGACGGCAGGCCCATCGCCTGCCGAGGGCTAAGGTCCTGCGGCTCCAATGAACTGGAAGAATTTGAAGGCGCCGTTCAAGGCGCTGGTCATCGTTGCGATTTGCGCGATTTCCATCTACGTCGCGATCCCGCCGCAGAAGACGATCCATCTGGGTCTGGATCTGCAAGGCGGCGCGCGCCTCTTGCTGCAGCTCAATCCGACCGCCGAAGTGCCGAAGATCACGCAGGAGGTCCAGGCCCAGACCCGCGAGGTCATCGACCGGCGCATCAACGCCCTCGGCGTGGCGGAGCCCTCGATCAGCAACGTCGGGGTCGACCGCATTCTCGTCGAGTTGCCTGCCGTCAAGAACCCGGATCAGGCCGAGGCGCTGCTCAAGCAGGTCGCGGTGCTCGAATATAAGATCGTGCCGTTCGACGTGATGCAGAAGGCCGATGCGGCCGTCGCGACCTTGCAGCAGCCGAACCTCTCCGCCAAGGATCGCGCCGCCGCCGAGCTCTACGTCTCCACGACCGCGTACGCGAAGAGCGGCGACGTCGTGTACTCCGGCAAAGACTTAAAGGCCGCGCAGGCGAGCTACGATCAGGCCGGTCGTCCGGACATCACCTTCCAAACGAAAGACCCGGCGAGGTTCGGGAAGCTGACCTCGGTCAACGTGCAGAAGCCGCTGGGAATCTTCCTCGATCACCGCTACCTCTCGGCACCGATCATTCAAAGCCCGATCTACGACAACGGGCAGATCACCGGCAACTTCAGCCAAGAAGAGACGATCACGCTCGCCAACGAGCTCAACGCCGGCGCCCTTCCTGCCAAGATCACCATCATCGAAAAAGAGACGATCGGACCGACGCTCGGTAAGCTCGACCTGATTCAATCGATGCGCGCGGCGGCGCTCGGTCTCGGACTCGTGTTGATTTTTATGATCGTCGTCTACCGGCTGCCGGGCTTCCTCGCCGACGTCGCGCTCGCGGTATACGTGCTGATCATGATGGCGATTTTGGCGCTCTCGCACGCGACGCTGACGCTGCCGGGCATTGCCGGCTTCGTGCTCTCGATCGGCATGGCGGTGGACGCCAACGTCCTGATCTTCGAACGCATCAAAGAAGAGCTCTGGAACGGCAAGACGCTCCGCGCCGCGGTGCGCGTCGGCTTCCAGCGCGCCTTCTCGGCCGTCTTTGACAGCCACTTCACGACTATCGTCGGCGCGGGCGTGCTGTACACGCTGGGCACCGGCACGGTAAAGGGTTTTGCCTTCACGCTCTTCTGGGGTACCGTGGTCTCGCTCTTCACCGCCGTCTTCATCACGCGCTTCTTCGTCGACGTGCTGGTCGACAACGAGATTCTCACCGCGCCCGAGCTCTACGGCGTGAACCGGTCGGACGTCGGCGTCTTCGCGCGCGGCGCGGAAGCCAAGGCGGGAGCGTAGCACATGCTGTTCCGCCGTCTCAATTGGAATATCGTCGGCTGGTTCCGCATCGTTTCGACGATTTCGTACCTCGTGATTGCGCTGGGCTTCGGCGCGATGATCTATCACGGCTTTGCCGGCGGCGACGGGTTCCACGCCAATCGCATGCTTCGGCTGGGCCTGTCGTTTACCGGCGGCACGGATATCGACGTTGCGTTCGCGCAGCCGACCACGGCCGATAAAGTGAAGGCGGCGCTCGCGGGACTCGGGATGACCGAAGAGTCGGTCACGACTGCGGGCAGCGACGGCAAAGGCTTCATCATTCAAACGCAGACCGCGTTTGCTAATAACTCGGCGCCGGTGTGGGCAGCACTCAATACCGTCGCCCCGGTCGATCGCGCCGCTTCGCAGATTACGTCGGTCGGGCCCTCGCTCGGACGCGAGTACCTGATCAACGCGCTCTGGGCACTGGTGATTGCGCTCACCATCCAGTTCGTGTACATCGCGTTCAGGTTCGGCTGGAACTACATCTTCGGCTTGGTCACCGTCATCGCGCTGGTCCGCGACGCGGCGATGATGATCGGAATCTACGCGTTGGCCGACCGGCGCGCCGACGACGCCTTCCTGGCCGCGGTGCTGACGGTCATCGGCTATTCGGTCATGGATACGATCGTCATCCTCGATCGAATCCGTGAGAATACCAAGCTTATGGCGGGGGCGCCGTACGAAACGATCGTCAACGAGTCGATCAAGCAGACGATGACGCGTTCGTTCAACACGCTCGCGACGGTCGTCATCACGCTGGTCGCGCTGCTCGCGCTCGGCGGCGCCAGCTTGAAGAACTTCGCCTTCGCGCTGCTCGTCGGCATCTGTTCGGGCGGCTACCACTCGATCTTTTACTCGGCGCCGCTCGTGCTCGGCTTCCGCAAACGTCAGCTCGAGGCGGCGATGCGGCGACGCAAGGCCGGCCTCGCAACCGATCGGACGGTAACGTCGCGCTCGCGCTCCGACGCAGCCGCCCTGCAGAACCGCAGCGGCGTGGCGCGCGAGGATATCGTCGCCGCGCGGCGCGAGCGCCGCGAGAAAGCCAAGACTGCACGGACCCCGGCGGCCGTTGCTCCGCCGCGCTATCGCAAGAAGCGCGAAACGGCCAGCGGCGTCGCGATCGAGGAACCGCCGGCGGGCGACGAAACGATCGATCCGCTCGACGCTCAACGCGCCGGTCTGCACGATGAGGCGATGGAGCAGGGCCACGAAGAAATCGCGCTCAACCTCGATGAGGTCGAAGAGCGACACGAAGCCGGCGAGCAGCACGAAGAAGAAGGCAGCACCCGCTAAAGGGTCGCGCTCGTCCGGGCTGCCTCCACCGACACCGTCGGAAGCCGCGTTCGAGGCGGCCTTTCTCAGGCTGGTATCGGGCGCCGCCACCGTAACGCCGCGGGACGACTTCGTCGCGCGCGCCTTCGCCAAGAGCGACGAGTATCTGCGCGACCAGTATGCCACCATCGGTGACGCGCCGCATTTCCACACCAAGATCGCGGGCGTTTCGTTCGAAGGACGCCAAGACGTTATCGCGGGACTGCGCGCCGGCGCACCGCTCGACCTGCGGCGCGAGCCCGAGAACCCGCACGACGCCAATGCCGTCGCCGTGTACTACGGCGACCTTCAACTGGGATTCGTCAACCGCCGGCTCGCCTCGCACATCGCACCGCTGATGGATGCCGGAACGCGTTACACCGCGCGCGTGGCGTCGCTCACCGGCGGTCCGCCTGCGGCCGGCGCGCGCCAAGCGGAGAAGCACCGCGGCGTCAATATCTACGTCGAGCGCGAGGGCGGCGGCCAGGCGTCATCGTCGCGTGGCAATCCCGCGATTGAGGTCGCCGCCGGCGATGCCGATGCGATTGCCGCCCAGGTGCGCCGAGCGTTGATCGGCGACGCGCGCCCGCACGACGCGCAGAACGAGGTGCTCGAACGTCTTGCTGCCGGAAAGAACACGCTCGCGGTTCTTGGAACCGGGCGCGGCAAATCGTTCTGCTTTCAATTTGCCGCCGCGCTGCGGGCGTTGACCGGCGGCGCGAAGACGTTGGTCGTCTATCCGCTTCGCGCGCTTGCAAACGATCAATACGAAGCGCTGCGCCGCACGCTCGAGCCGCTGGGCGTCCGCTGCTTTCGCGCCAACGGTTCGATCGAGAGCGGCGAACGCGAAGAGCTCTTCGCCGCGCTCGCGGCGGGAGCGTGGGACCTGGTGCTCGCGACGCCGGAGTTCCTCGAGTTTCATCGCGACGCGCTACGCGGCGCCGGCGCACCGTCGCTTGCGGTCGTGGACGAGGCGCACCATTTGCACGAGTCCCGCCACCGGCCGTCGTATGCGCGTCTCGCCGCGACGCTCGAGAGCCTCGGCAAGCCGCAGGTGCTCGCGCTCACCGCTACGGCTGCCGAGGATGCGTTCCGTCGCATCGTCGAGGAGCTCGCGATCGACGCGTGGGTCATCGACCCGACCGTTCGCGAGAATCTCGAAGTGATCGATGCGCGCGAAACCCGCGACAAGCACGCGTACTTAGTGGAGCTTTTCGCGCGCGGCGAGCGCGAGAAGGGCATCGTCTATTGCAACTCGCGCGCGGAGGCCACCTCGGTCGCTCGCCGGTTGCGGCGCGAGCTCGGCGACGAGGTGATGTTCTACCACGCGCGCATGCCCAACGCCGACCGGCTCAACGTCGAACGATACTTTCGCGAGGGAGTGCTGCGCGTCGTGGTCGCGACGTCGGCATTCGGCGAGGGCATCGACCTCCCCGACGTTGCCAACGTCGTGCTCTATCATCTCAACTTCGACTTCGGCGAGTTCAATCAGCAGGCGGGCCGCGCCGGGCGCGACGGAAACGCGGCGCGCATCCATCTGCTCTACGGCAAGAAAGACCGCGGACTCAACGAGTATCTCATCGACCTCGACGCGCCGCCGCTCGAGCTCCTGCGCGAGATCTATCGCGGCCTCAAGGGCCT
Organism: Vulcanimicrobiota bacterium; assembly: GCA_963699435.1. Taxonomy (GTDB): domain Bacteria; phylum Vulcanimicrobiota; class Vulcanimicrobiia; order Vulcanimicrobiales; family Vulcanimicrobiaceae; genus Cybelea. The sequence goes on along the minus strand of CAVOTV010000005.1, from coordinate 153,500 downwards.
GACGCGCAGCGGCATCCTGCGGGGCGGCGATTCGGAGATCGCCGGTACGATGGGGATCGATCGCGTCCGCGACCGGCACGTGACCGCGGCGTTGCGAATATTCGCCGATGCCGAACTGCTGGAGCTGGGCGAAGACGACGAAGGACGGTACGTGCGATTGCTCCCGGTGAGCGGGCGCGTCGAGATGGAACGAAACGAGCGTTACGCGGAAGGCGAGGCGACGCGCGATGCCTTTGCGCGATTCGCGGAGATCGCACTCACCTCGCCCGCCTCAACGCTCGAACGAATCGTGAACCGGCCGATCTATCCGGCGAGCGTCCCGCTCTTGCGCTAAGCGCGGTCCAGACGGGCTACGGGTCGCCGGCGGCGCGTTTATACGCGGCGATCGCGTTGCGCGCGGCATCGATCCCGCCGTATCCCCAGCCTCGAGGCATTCGGGTGGGCTCGATATCGTTGCTGGTGTCGGCATCCCAGCCTTCGTCCGGTCGGGCGAACTCGTTGAACTGGTGCAGGATGAGAAACGTGGGCTTGAGTGCCAAAGCGATCGGCATGAAGCGTTCGAGCGTCGCATAGTGCGAGCCGGACGGCCCGTAGCGCGGAGCATCTTCCGGGCAGAGTCGCGGTTTCGGGCAGCCCCACCGCCGCTGTCCGGGCGTTGCAATCGAGACGGTAAGGTTTTCGGCCCGATCGGTTCCCGGAACGACGCTGTAGGTGGGATAGAGCGCGAAGCGCGTTTTATGCCGGTCCACGTAGCTCCAGAATCCGTAGCGCGGCGCGATTTCGATCGGACCGCTCGGCGTTTGGCTCGGATCGTTCCAAACGGCGGGCTGGCTATCGAGAAAACCGCCGACGATGCGGAACGTGTAGCGCGCCTCGAAGCCGCCGTCGCGTAAAATCGCTCGCACCTGCCGCAGAATGTCGAGATCGATCGGCGTGCCGACGTAGACGAGCATGAGCGGATGTCCGGCATAGATGACGTTGAGGGCCGGATAGCGTCGCACGAGGCGGCCGAAATATTCGATCTCTTTTTGGAACCCCGATCTACCGTCGGGACCCCGCCGCAGATCGAGCGCCGTCTGGCAGCCGAGCAGCGGCAGCAGCTTCACGCGCGTTCCGATGCTCGACCATGCAGGATAGAGATTGCCGGTGTGATCGCGGATGATCCGATTCGAACGCCGGAAAAGCTCGCTTGCCGGATTACAGAACTTCGGCGAAACGGGTCCCGCGCTAAAGATGCAGCCGACGTTGTTGGTGAGGTCGATCGACGCGGCGTCGACGCCCATGTACTCCATCCACTCGAGATGCTTTGCGATAACGTGCGGGTCGGCACTGTCGTAGCCACCGCCGACGCGTCGCATATCCGCCGATTGTAGGATCGGCATCGCTTCGGCATCGGCAAACGTTGCCGCGTCGGGGCCGAACCAGGCTTCGTACTGCAGGACGATGACGTGGCTGCGCGTGCCGACGACGAGCGGTGTCGCCTCGTGTGCCGTGGGAATGGGCGAAGCGCCCGAGCAACTCGCGAACATCGTCGCGAGCAATGCAAGCAGCGCTGCGCGTTGCACGGTCACCCGCTCATGATAACCTAGGCCAGGACCGCCGTCATGGCTCCTTCATCGACGCGGCGGTAGAAGTCGTTGTCGATCTCGCTCACGCCGGCCGACGCCCACGGATCGATTTGCCCTCGCGACGTCGGCAGGTGGATGGTTGGTCCAGCCGCGTCGGAGTAGTCGGCTCCGCCGAAGGGCTCGAACTCGCCGCTCTCACGATGCGCCAGAACGAGATCGCGGACGGCATCGCTCGCGGTACGCGCGTCGGCGCGCAGCCGCGCGTCGAGCCGGCCGTCGCCGGCGATCGTATCGTAGAAGGCGATCGCGGGCCGGTCCGCGTGCCACGGCATCGTGCGGTCGGCTTGGGGGAAGCGCACCATGCCGTCGATCGCGCGCGCATCTTGCCGCAGGGTCGAGCGCACTTCGGGATGGTCTGCCTCGGCACCGACGTCGTCGTTGAGTTGCTTGATGGCGGTTTCGGCGTGACGGATTTTCGCCGGATCGAGATCCAGGACGTCGAACGCCGCCGCCGGCCCAAACCCGCCGACCTCGCCGGCATCGTACTTCGTGCGCATCACCTGATTGGTCACCGCTTTGGCCATCGCGGACGGATCGTTCTCGTGCGAGGCGATTGCGTGCGCGACCGTACTCGGGACGCCCGGCGCAAGCATCGTTTCCGGACTTGCGGCGAGATATCGAACGCCGGCATGCGTGAGAGCGTCTGCAAAGCCCATGGTGTCCATTAGGCACTGGTTGGCAACCACGCCGTCAATGGCGCGGCCGGCATCTTCCGGGTGTTCCTGCGCGTGCAGCGCAACGCCGGCTGCAATTGCCTTGGCAATGTCGGGCATCGCCATCGCACTACCGTCGTGCGTTTGCAGGCCGCCTCCGTCGCCGCCGCCGTGATCGACGAGGTCGATCCAGGTTTGCTTTGCTCCATTGGCTTCGGCGTTGTCGAGCGTGCGTGCGACGAAGCGCGCGAGGTTCGTCTTGTCGGCCATGTCGTCCGCGCTGCCCGCGCGAACGTTTGCAAGGTTGCCGTCGGCGATGGTGTAGCGCTCCGTGTGCAGGCTGCCGCGGTAGATTCCGTCGGCGCCGGCCCGGAGGTGCGTCGTATCCTCGACCGTGAACTCGATGCGCGAATCGCCGGCGCTGGTTCGCAGCGCCTGGGCAAGCGTGACCTCTTGAACGAGGTCGAGATTATTGTCGCCGTCGCGGTAAATTCCGAACTCGAGCGAGCGGCGCGAGGTGTGGACGAAACGTTCTGCAGCATGGAGCCTCCCGACGATGTTTGTCGGGAGGCTTACTGCGACGAAGCGGACCCGTGACTAGGAGAGCGCTGGAGCTTTCACGCCGGCTGTCGCGTAGAGGGCACGCGTGTCGTACATCACGCCGCCTTTGATGGTCGTACCGACGTTTCGCAGCTGCGAGATGCGATCGAGCGGGTTTCCGTAGACGATAATTGCGTCGGCGAGCTTTCCGGCATCGAGCGAGCCCAGCGTTTCGTCCATTTTCATCACTCGCGCCGGCACGATCGTGGCGGCTTGGAGCACCTCGGCGTTTGGAATGCCGGCCTGCGAATAGAGTTCGAGCTCGTGAATGAGATCGAAGCCCGGCAGGATGTCGTCGGTTCCGGCAACGATGCGGATGCCGTTTGCGTGCAGCAGCGCGACCATATCCAGATAGGCTTGCGCCGATGCGCGATACTTTGCGTCGAGCCCCGGTCCGAGGGGCAGCCCGCCGGTGGTGAGCGTGCGGCTCACCTGCGGCGGCAGCCAACCCGCGACCTCCGCGAAGCCCGTCGAGGACATATCGCCGGTGCGCGTCATCGTATCGGAGTAGAAGATGCCGACCGTTGGATCGCTGACGATATCCTTGGCCTTGAGCAGCGCGATGAAGTCTTTGACTTGTTGGCTTTGCAGATCGATCGTTCCGGCGCGCTCGGCGGTCGCGGTAAGACGAATAGGCGTCTGCGTGCGATCCTTCACGTCGGGCATGAAATTCAAAAAGAGAAAGTTGACGTGCTGGATCTCGTCGTAGCCGTCGTGCACCGCATCCTGCGCGAGCATTCCGGCTGGAATGTGTCCGCTCACCCGCATGCCTTGTGCGTGCGCTTCGCGCACGATCACCGGCACGAGCGCGGGATCCATGGAGCTGTAGATCTTGATCTGAACGGCGCCGAGTCTCTTCCACATCCGCACCTGATCGATCGCCTGCTGCGGCGTTGCGGTAGTGGTGCCGATCGGCGCGGTGTACTTCCCCGTCCCGTCCATCAGGCCGGCGATGATCACGCGCGGACCGAGCAGCTCGCCGGAAGCGAACTGCGCTTGCGTCCTGGTAATATACTCGGGCGCGTTGCCGGGATCGCGAATTGTGGTGACGCCTTCGGCTAGCAGGCGCGGCCCGTACGTTGCGTCGAGGTGCATGTGCATGTTCCAGAGGCCGGGCAGCAGCGTTTGGCCGGTGCCGTCGATGCGGCGCGCGTCGCTCGGAATCGCGAGCTCGGCGCCCCCGACTGCGGCTACCCTCTCGCCGTGAAAGATTGCCGTCGCGTTGGGCGTAAGGGTGCCGCGCACCGAATCGAAGAGCGCGACGTTGGTGATGGCGATCGCCGTGCCGGATCGTTGCGGCAGCGATTGCGCGATCGCTTTCCCGAGCTGGGCCACGCGATCGTCTTGCACCGCGAACAGCTGCGGCAGCACGGCACTCCAGCCTTTCTGCACGACGGCTCCCCAGATGCTGCCGCTCATGAAGAGTTCGCCGTTCTCGTCGAGCCACAGATCGGCCGGCGTAAAATCGAGTCCGGTCGCCTCGTACATGGTGATGCGCTTGGTTGCGTTGCCGTTGTTCGCCACGAGCGTCTTGACGAGCGAAACGTTCGTGACGCCGCTGGGCCAGAGCTCGAGCGATTGATTCGGCGCGCGCAACGCCGCGCGCACCAGGATCGCGCCCTCCTCGGGAGTCCCGTCCATGCTTACATAGAAGCGCGGAGCCGAGCCCGACTGAGTTTCGTTCTCGGCCGAGTTTTTCCACGTCGCCGTACCGCCGCGCGCGGCGAAGCGTTCGTTGACGGTGACTTTGAGATAATTGTAGCCGGTGGTCTGGAGCCGCGCGATCAATCCCGCGCGATCGAGGGCGAGGAGGCTGCGGATCTTCGGTCCGCGACCGCGGTCGCTGAAGGCGAAGCGCACGTCGAGCGAGCCGTCGGGCAACCGCACAGTCGTTTGCGAGCCCTTCACGACGCCCGACGAGAGAAAGTCGTACTCTACGGCGGTGCCATAGAGTTTCGCGGCGGCAACCGCCGGCGACGCCCAGATCAACGCGGCGGTCGACCCGGCGGCGGCGAGCCAGTCGCGCCGGCGAACCGGCCATTCGCCGGCCATGCACGCATGAGAACGCCGGGGCCTCGACAAGCCGAAGAGGGTGGAGTAGCGGTGGGAACGGCAGCTGCACATGGAAGCGTCAACCTTTCTCTCGCGGCATCTCGCGACGTAACGCATATTCGCGCAGACCTTCGCGTATTATTCTGGAGCCGAACCGTGGAATGCGCATGAGTCATCGAACAGGCGTTCGGAATGTAGCTGCCCCTTTTAGGGAAACTACGCCTTCGTGATTGCCGATCACGACGTTATCGTAATGGGCGCCGGGCTTGCGGGGATGCGCGCCGCCCTTGAGGCGGCACGCCTCGGCGCCGATGTTGCCGTCGTCACGAAAGTGCATCCGATTCGCAGCCATTCCAGCGCGGCCCAGGGGGGCATCAACGCTGCCATCGGCGAGACCGACAGCTGGGAGTCGCATGCCTTCGATACGATCAAGGGCAGCGATTATCTCGCCGACCAAGACGCCGTCGAGGTGATGTGCCGCGAGGCGCCCCAAGACATCATCGAGTTCGAGCACATGGGCGTCATCTTTTATCGCAACGAGGAAGGGAAGCTCGGCACGCGCGCGTTTGGCGGCGCCTCGCAAGCCCGAACGTATTTCGTCGGCGACATTACCGGCCAGGCGCTGCTCGTCACGCTCTACGACCAAATTCTCAAAGCCGGCGTCAAGGTTTACGAAGAGTGGTTCGCCACCTCCCTCTACATGGACGGCGGCGCCTGCCGCGGCGTCGTGGCGCTCGAGATGGTCACGGGCGAACTGCATTTGCTCCGCTCGAAAGCGGTCGTGGTCGCGAGCGGCGGCCTTGGCCGTCTCTACGAGCCGAGCACCAATGCGCTGATCTGCACCGGCGACGGCTACTCGCTCGCCTACCGTGCCGGCGCGCCGCTGATGGACATGTCGATGGTCCAATACCATCCGACGACGCTGGCGGGCAGCGGTTTCTTGATGACCGAGGCCGCGCGCGGCGAGGGCGCCTATCTTCTCAACTCGCTCGGCGAGCGCTTCATGAAGAAGTACGCGCCGAACAAAATGGAACTGGCTGCGCGCGACGTCACTTCGCGAGCCGAAGCGACCGAGATCGCCGAAGGCCGCGGCATCGACGGCAACGTGCTGCTCGATCTGCGGCATCTCGGGCCCGATGTGATCTTGAAGAAGCTTCCGCAGATTCACGAGATGGCGCTCGATTATCTCGGCATCGACATGATCAAGGACCCGGTCCCCGTTCGCCCCGGCATGCATTACCAAATGGGCGGCGTCAAAACCGACGTCGAGGGCGCCACTGCGATCGCCGGCCTCTACGCCGCGGGCGAAGTCGCATGCGTCAGCGTGCACGGCGGCAATCGTCTCGGCGCCAACTCGCTGCTCGATACGATCATCTTCGGGCGCCGCTCCGGCCGCGCATCCGCAGGCTATGCGAAGGGCACGGCGGCGAGCCGCGGCGGCGAAGATCTGCTGCGCTCGCGAACAGAAGCGGCTCGAAGATTTACTCGCTCGTCCGTATAAGGGCGAAACCTGCGCCGGTTTACGGCTCGAGCTCGCGATCATGATGGATAAGTTGGTCGGTCTCTATCGCAGCGACGCCGGTCTCCACGAAGCGCTCGACGCCTTGGGCGGCTACCGCAAGCGCTACGAGAGCGTTGCGGTGGGTGATAAAGGGCGCGTCTTCAACCAGGCGCTGACCTTCGTGCTCGAGTTGGGCTTTATGCTCGACTGCGGCGAGACGATCATTCGCGACGCGATCATCCGCAAAGAGAGCCGCGGCGCACATACGCACGTTGATTATCCGGAGCGCAACGATACGGACTGGCTCAAGCACACGCTGCTCACCTATCGCGGCGAAGCCGAGCCCGAGGTCGCGCACGTTCCCGTCACGATCACTCGCTGGAAGCCCGAGGTGCGTAGCTACTGATGCAGTTTACGATCGAAGTCGGCCGCTACAACACCGAGGGTCGCTACGCCGAGAACGCCGTGACGGGCGAGCCGTTTCCGGCTCCGTGGAACGCCTCACCGGTCCGCCGATATCAAACGTACACCGTCGAGCTTCCCGAACACGCGGTCGTGCTCGACGCGCTGATCGCGATTCGCGAGTATCAAGATCAATCGCTCGCCGTCCGCTGCGCTTGCCGCAGCGCGATCTGCGGCTCGTGCGCGATGTGGATCAACGGCCATGCCAACCTCGCCTGCAAGAGCAAACTCGCCGAGTTCACGAAAGAGGGCAAGACCCGCGTCGAGTCGCCCCCGTCGATGCCGATCATCCGCGACCTGGTCTCCGACCTCAAACCGCTCTGGGAGAAGCATCTCGCGGTGCGGCCGTGGTTGGAGAACAAGCAACCGGTTCCGGGACCGAACGACGAGTACCGCGTGCCCAACGCCTCGATGGAAGAACTCATTCAAGAGGTGAGCTGCATCAGCTGCAGCGCCTGCCTGATGGATTGCGAGTCGTTCGCGGTCAATCCCGACTTCCTCGGACCGCAGGCGTTGGCGCAGGCATATCGCTACGTCGGCGATCCGCGCGACGACAAGACGAAAGAGCGCCTGGGCGAGTTGAGCAAGCCGGGCGGCATCTGGGATTGCACGCACTGCTTCGAATGCGTGACGCAGTGCCCGAAAGGCGTCGCGCCGCTCGAGCAGATTCTAAAGCTTCGCAAGCTGGCGGTGGACGCCGGTTACACCAACAATGCCGGCACGCGTCACGCCGACGCGTTCGCCGAGTCCGTCAAGCACAGCGGACGGCTCAACGAGCTCACGCTGATGCCGAAGTCGACGGGATTGCTCAACATCGTCGGACAGCTCAAGACGCTGCCCAGCGCCATCAACATGGCGCGTGCCGGCAAGTTGCCGCCGATCATTCATAAGGCCATTCCGGGCGTCGCCCGCATCAGGAAAATCTTCGAACGAGTCGGAGGACGGTTTAAGTGAAGGTTGCGTTCTATCCCGGCTGCGTCTCGAAGGGCGCTTGTCCGGAGCTCTACGTTTCCGCGAAGCTCATCGCCGAGCCGCTCGGGCTCGAACTGCACGAGCTGGAATCGGCGCCGTGCACCGGCGCCGGAGTTTTGAGCGAGCAGAATCGCGATCTCGCCGACGCGCTCAATGGGCTCACGTTAGCGATGGCGGAGGCCGAAGGCGCGGATCTCATGACGATCTGCAGCACCTGTCAGGGCGTGCTCTCCGATCATAACTACCATCTCAAGAAGGACGAGGCCCGGCGCGACAAGGCCAATGCCACGATCTCGGATCAGGGTTTCCGCTATGCCGGTAAGACGAGCGTCAAGCATCTGCTGTGGATGCTCTTCGAAGATATCGGAATCGATAAAGTCGCCAAGGCGATCAAGCGCAAGCTGACCGGCCTGAAGATCGCGCCGTTCTACGGTTGCTACATCCTACGCCCGAGCGAGGCGCTCGGACTTCGCGAGCGTCCCGAACGTAAGACGTACTTGGAGCGGCTGATCGCGCTGCTCGGTGCGGAAGCGGTCGAGTATCGCGGGTCGACCAAGTGCTGCGGGTTCCCGATGCTTACTTTCAATCGCGACAAAGCGCTCTCGATGGGCGGCAATCACATCATCGAGGCTAAGGAAAAAGGCGCCGACTTGCTCGTAACGCCATGTCCGCTCTGTCACCTCAATCTCGACGGCCAGCAGCCCGACGCGGCGAAGGTGCTCAAGAAAGACATCGGCGTGCCGATCTTTCATCTCCCGCAGCTGCTCGGCCTCGCCTTCGGTTTCGAGCCGGATCAGCTCCGTCTCAATCATCACGTCGTGCCGACCAAAGGCGCGTTGGAAAAGGTCGAGCTGAAGGTCTAGGCGCCCGCCGGCGGTACACTATCGCTTTCCTGAACGCCATCGAAAGGGAGTGTACCTTGCCTCAGCACATCGCATCGCTCTCGCGCGTGTTTTGCTGCACCGTTCTGCTCGGTGCGGCGCTCGCGGGCTGCTCCACGAACTCTTCCGTCGCGCCCTCGAGCAGCGACGCCGCGTCGAGCGTGCGCCGGAACGAAATGCTCGCGCGCGGTCTTGGGAGCGCTACGTCCGTAGGCGCTCGAGTCTCCGGCTGGATCGCGCCGGATGCAAAGAAGAAGAAAAAGCCGCTCATCTATTGGGGCAGCTACGACAACAGCGTCATCGACATCTTTTCCGCGAAAGGCACGAATCCGCCGGAAAAAGGGCAGATCACCACGGGACTCTCCAATCCCGAACGCCTTTTCGTCGACAAGTCCTCGAACGTATACGCCACCAACCTCGGTAACGATACGATCACCGCGTACAAGCCGGGTGCTACCTCGCCGTTTCTTACCATCAGCAACGGCGTCAGCACGCCGACTGGTCTCACCGTCGATGCGGCCGGGACGGTTTACTGTGCGAACGTCGGCAACGACACCGTAACCGAGTATCCGAAGGGGAAGACGTCGCCGTCGTTGACGATCCCGATGGGTTCGTACGACCCTGAGTATCTCGCGGTGGACGCCAAAGACAATCTCTACGTCTCCGCCGGTAACGGCGTGATCGTGTTCGCACCCGGATCCACCAGCGGCACGGATCTCGACCTGAACGCTGTGTCGCCCGGGGCCATCGCCGTCGACAAATCGGGCAACATCATCCTCGTCGATTCGGGTGCCAACACCATCGACGTGTTCCCGGCCGGGAAAACGCAGCCGTCTAAGACGATTCCCGTCACCAGCGGCACTGCCTTCGCTCTCACGCTCAATAAGAGCGAGAACGAGATCTACGTCACCGTTGACGTCACCGGCGGATTCATCGTGCAGCAGCTGGCCTATCCTAACGGCACCTCGCTCTCGGATAAGATTGGCGTCGGGTACGGCGAGTGGCCGATTGCCGCGAGCCCCGACGCGGTGCTCTAAGGAGGCAATTTGACGACCCGGCTCCAACCCGAACGGCGTGGACATCGAAACGTTGATTCGAGCGATTCCGGATTTCCCTATTCCCGGGATACTCTTTCGCGACATCACGCCGCTCCTGAAAGATAAGAGCGGTTTCCGGCGCGCCGTCGATATATTTGCCGAACGATTCGCCGGCCGCGGCATCGAGCACGTGGTCGCGATCGAGTCGCGCGGTTATATCTTCGGCGCGCCGCTCGCGTACGCGATCGGCGCGGGCTTTATCCCGGTGCGTAAGCCGGGAAAGCTCCCGCACGAGACGCTGACCGAAGAGTACACGCTCGAGTACGGCACCAACTCGTTGGAGATCCATGCCGACGCGGTCGAGCCCGGCGAGCGCGTGGTCGTGGTGGACGATTTGCTCGCGACCGGCGGAACTGCCGCCGCGACCGGCCGGCTTTTGGAGCGCCTCGGCGCGAAGGTAGAGGCGTTCGCGTTCTTGGTCGAGCTAAAAGCCCTCGAGGGCCGGGCCAAGCTCGCCGGCCACGATGTGGTTTCGTTCGTTGAATACTAGCGGCGCGATGAAAGGCGCGGTCGCCGCGCTCGCCTTTGCCTCGTGCGTCGCGCTCGCGGTCCCCGTGACGGGCTCCGCCCGTACGCACGTCACGCCGAGTCCCTCGCCGTCACCGGTCGCCGATCCGGCGATCACCAAGATCGCGCGCCAGCAGTTCGTGCAGTGGCAGGCCGGCGTGGTCAACAAGAGCCTCTATGCGACTCAGGTCCTGCCCCAACTGACCGATGCGAAGATCGGCGATACGTCGCACGCGCTCGCGCAGCTTGGGGCGCTCACCGATCAGGCTTACGTCGGGCGATGGATCAACCCCGATTTCCCGCCCGGCGCGAACGGTTACATTTATCAGATGCGCTGCACGCTCGGCAACGTCTACCTCTGGCTCGCCATCGACGCCCAAGGCAAAATCGCCACGATTTTCTTCAAAAACCGCCTCGACGTCGAGAACGTCACCCCCGCGCCGACGACCACGCCCTCTCCCGCGTTATAATACCGGGATAGCCTCATGACCATCGACGAGCTGATCGCGCGCGTCCACCGCTACGATCCCTCCGCGGACCCGCAGTGGCTGGCGCGCGTCTATGAGGTCGCCGACGCCGCCCACGAGGGCCAGCGCCGCGCCTCGGGCGAGTCGTACATCGAGCACCCCCTGGCGGTTGCGGGAATCCTCGCCGAGTTGGAAGTCGACCCGCAGACGATCGCGGCGGCGCTGCTGCACGACGTCGTCGAAGATACGTCGGTCACCAGCGAAGAGGTCGGGGCGCAGTTCGGTGAAGAGGTCGCGCAGCTCGTCGAAGGCGTGACGAAACTCACGCGCATTCCGTACCAGTCGAAAGAAGACGCCCAGGTCGAGAACCTGCGTAAGATGTTCCTTGCGATGGCCAAGGACATCCGTGTGATCATCATCAAGCTCGCCGATCGTCTCCACAATATGCGGACCCTCGCGAGTCTCCCGCCGCCAAAGCAGCAGGCGATCGCGCGCGAGACGCTCGACATTTACGCACCGATCGCGCACCGCTTGGGAATCTGGAAGATCAAGTGGGAGATCGAGGACGAGTGCCTGCGCTATCTCGACCGCGACCTCATTCCACGACATCGTCGAGCGCGTCGCCAAAACGCGCCACGAGCGCGAGGTCGACGTCGAAGACGCGATCGGGCGTCTGCGCGATGAGTTCGAGGAGCTGAAGATCAACGCCGAGATTCAAGGCCGCCCCAAGCACTTCTACTCGATCTACTCAAAGATCAAGACCGGCCGCGACTTCTCGACGATCTACGACCTCACCGCGATCCGTATCATCGTGGATACCGTCAAAGATTGCTATGCTGCGCTCGGGTCGGTGCACGCGATGTGGACGCCGCTGCCGGGGCGATTCAAAGATTATATCGCGATGCCCAAGCCCAACATGTATCAGTCGCTCCATACCACCGTCGTCGGTCCGAGCGGCGATCCGCTGGAGATTCAGATCCGGACGTGGGAGATGCATCGCACCAGCGAGTACGGGATCGCGGCGCACTGGCGCTATAAGGAGGGCGGCAAGGCCGACCAGTTCGAGAACAAGCTCTCCTGGCTGCGCGCGCTGCTCGAATGGCAGAAAGACATGCGCGACTCGCGCGTCTTCATGGAGAACCTCAAGCTCGATCTCTTCGATTCGCAAGTCTTCGTCGTTCTCGCCGCGCGGCGACGTCTATTCGATCCCGGCCGGCGGCACGCCGCTCGACTTTGCCTACCAGGTGCACACCGACGTCGGCAATCACTGCGTCGGCGCGAAGGTCAACGGCCGCATCGTTCCGCTCGACTATGCCATGCAAAACGGCGACATCTGCGAGATCCTGGTCAATAAATCGAACGGACGTCCGTCGCTCGACTGGCTCTCGATCGTCAAAACGTCGAGCGCGAAGCACAAGATCAAGCAGTGGTTCCGCAAGGAGCGCCGCGAGGAGAACGTGCTAGCCGGCGAAGAGGCGCTCGAAGCACGAGCTCGCGCGTGCCGGTTTGCGCACCGACGTCGCGCGCGGAGAGCTGATCGAACGCATTGCCTCGCGCCTGAACTATGCGACGCCGACCGACCTCTACGCGGCGATCGGATTCGGCGACGCCTCGGCGCAAGCCGTCGCCAATCGGTTGCGCGACGAGCTCAAGCACGATAACGTCGTCGATCTCACCAAGATCGGCCGCAAGACTCCGCTCCGACGGACCGTGCGCCGGACGAGCGGCGTGCGCATCGCCGGCGTCGACGACGTGCTGGTTCGGCTCTCGAAATGCTGCTCGCCGGTGCCGGGCGACCCGATCATGGGCTACGTCACGATCGGTCGCGGCGTGAGCGTTCACCGCGCGGATTGTCCGAACGTCGCGTTCATGAACGCGACGCCCGAGCGAATTCTCCAAGCGCAGTGGATTGACGACGCCGGACTCACCCACGGGGTCGACGTCGAGGTCGAGGCCGAGGATCGCTCGCAGCTGCTCCAGGACATCATGGGCGTCTTCGCCGAGCTCAAGACGCAGGTGAGCTCGGTCAACGCTCGCGTCCGCAAAGACGGCGTAGCCGTCGCGAGCCTAACGGTGCAGATTCGCGATCTCGACCACCTGCACAAACTCCTCACCAAGCTCGAGACGCTCAAAGACGTGCGCCGCGTCTATCGCGTCACCAAGCGCGAGCGCACCGCCCTCTAGAGACGACGTACGATCGGCAGCGTGTCGAGCGCTCATTTTATGTTGCCTGCGCTCGCCGCGTTCGTCGCGGGCGCGATGAACAGCGTCGCGGGCGGCGGAAGTTTTCTTTCGTTCCCGGCGCTGGTCTTCGCCGGCGTTCCGCCGATCTCGGCCAACGCGACGAACAACGCTGCAATGTGGGTTGGCACGCTTGGAAGCGCGCGCGGGTATCGCGAGGAGGTAGCGGCGCACCGTTCGCTGCTCTTTCCCGTGATCTGCGCGAGCGTGGTGGGGTCGCTGATCGGCTCGGTATTGCTGCTCGTTACGCCGTCGGCGCTCTTCGAGCGATTGATTCCGTGGCTGCTCCTCTTTGCGACGGTCGTCTTTGCGGCGAGTCCGTTCTTAGTGCGCCGCACCGCCGAGGCGCCGCGGCATTCGCCGTGGCAGATCGCCGTGCAGTTCTGCGTGGCGATCTACGGCGGCTATTTCGGCGCGGGCATGGGCATTCTGATGCTCGCGGTGTTGGCGTTCTCCGGGTTGCCGAGTTTCAACGCACAGAACGCGATCAAAAACGTGCTCGCCGCCGTCATCAACGGCGTCGCCTTGATTCCGTTCGTCATCGCGCGCATCGTCGACTGGCGATTTGCAATTCCGATGGCCGCGATCGCGTTACTCGGAGGATACTTCGGCGCTCGCTTTTTTCGCCGCGTTCCGCAACGCATATCGCGCGCGCTCGTCGTTCTCATCGGAAGCGCGATGACTATAGTATTTTTTACTAGATTTCATTGAACAAAAGGTAACATCGGTCGCTTGTTCTTGCAGGTTGGGCAAAGAGGCGATTCGAAGGCGCCGACGTGATCACTACCCTAACGAGCGAGGTTTAAAATGGTGTTTTCCAACAGACGGGCGGCAATGCTGCTGGCTGGAGCGCTCTTCGCCGCAGTAACGGCCTGTAGCGGAAACAGCACGGTTCCTCCGGCGCAGAGCAGCGCGGCAAATCCCGAAACGCAAATCCCCGGCATCGATGCGGCGGCCGGCGTAACGCCCGACGACACGACGTCGATTCTGAAGAAGTTAAAGAAGACGGTCATCATCGGCACGACCACCGATCCGGGCAACGGCGATCAAGGCGGTCGCGCAATTTCCGTCGTCAAGAACACGTACGGCCTAAAGAAGGGCCAGATCCTCGTCTGCAACTTTGCTAATGCGGGCGGAGCGGCGGGCCAAGGCACCACCGTAGACGTCTTCAATCCGAGCCCGGGTTCGAAGCCGACGACGTTCGCGCAGAGCAGCAAGATCGAAGGCTGCGCCGGCGACGCACTCTCTTCGGACAACTCCGTTTACGTGCCAGGCGCCACGAGCGGCTTGCTCGTTCCGTTCAGCGATACGGGAAAGATCGGCAAGCCCTATACCGGTTTTAAGAATCCGTTCTCGGATCTCGACGCCTCGAATCCGAGCTTATACTCTGCCGAATACGTTTTCGCCAGCGACGCCGGGACCGGCGGCGTAACGAGCTTCAGCATCAACTACTACGGCAATCCCAAGCCGACGGAAGTCGCGTCGGGTTTCGGCATCAACAAGAAGACCGGCTGGAGCCAACTTGGGCCGTCGGGGCTTTCATACTATGCGAAGAAAGACACGCTCTATATCGCCGACGGCGTCGATAGCACGGTCGTATCGTTCTCGCATGCGAGCGAACTGCTCGTCAAGGACGAGATCGTAGTGCAAAAAGGCGGCAAGACGTTCAAGTGCAAGTTCCCCAAGACCACCTGCGGCACGCTGGTCAAGGCCGGGTCGCCGCTCGCGGCTCCCGTCGCGATGACGATTCTGCCTAACGGAAACCTGATCGTCGCCAATACGGGCGGAAGCTCCCCGAACACCCTCGTCGAGATGACGCCCACCGGACAGATCCTCGACACCAAGGTCATCGACAAAAGCACGACCCCCGGGATCTTCGCACTCTATGCAACCGGCACCAACGACAACGATACCGCGCTTTACTTCACCGATACGAACTCGAACAATCTCCAGGAACTCGAACAGTAGCGCAGAGCAGCCCAGCGAAAAAGGCCTCCGAGTTTCGGAGGCCTTTTTTATTACTCGGTGTCGACCGGCGCGTTCGACGGCGGCTCGTGCAAGAAGTGCGAGAGTGGATATTTCGACGGAATCGCTTTGAAAGGCCGCGGTGCTTGGTTGAAGTTGAAGGCATCGTCGAGGCTCGTGGCGCGCGCATCGGTATAGCCTTGTTCGACCGAGCCGATGCTGCCCGCAGGGAGGCCGTTGACTTCCTCGATGAAGCGCAGGATGCTGCCGAACTCATACTGCACGTGCGAGACGTAGTTGGTCTTCGCATACGGCGAGATGATCAGACAGCCGACGCGGATGCCGAGGCCGCGATAGTCGAGCTGCGGCGGCGGCGCGTTGTCGTAAAACCCGCCCCAGTCGTCCCACAACACGATGATCGCACTCGACGACCAGTACTGGCTCCCTCCGATCGCATTGACGACCGACGAGACCCACGAGGGCCCGAGATCGCTCTTGTAGGTCGGGTGGTCGGAATCGGCGCCGCTCGGCGTCACCCAGCTCACCGTGGCGAGATTGCCATTCTGCGCGTCGGTCAAGACGTTGGTCTGCGGCGCGCTGACGTCGTTATCCCAATCGGGACCGTAGCGCGTATATCTGATCGCCTCGAACGGCTCCCAGAAGCCCGCGTCGAGCAGTTTGCTCGAATAAATGCGCCACGAGATTCCCGCGTTATCCAAGACCTGGGCCATCGTGTTGAACTGATCGAAGCACGGAAATCCGCCCTGCCACGGATGGATGTGCCGATACGGTTTCTGCGAGATGTACGAGCTCTTCGTTCCTTTGGGCGAGTCGCAATCGTCGGGCGCGGCATTGGGGAAGTCGACCTCGGCGCGGCCGGGCAGTTTGATATCGTCTGTGCCGGCCACGAGCGTAAGGTGTGCGGTGAAGCTGCCGCCGAACTCGGTCGGGAACATCTCGTCGGCAAGCACGTATTGCTGTGCCATCGTCCAGTACGGCTGCACTTCGCTGCGATCGAGATAGGCATACGCCGAGTACTGACCGTGCGACATGCCCCACGCCGAGAATCCGTCCATGTTGCAGACGCTCGACGCCGTGATGTTGCAATCGACCATTGACGACGACCAGTCGTGCTTGAGATCGGGGTTATTCTTGAACGTTACTTGGTGAAGCGATACTTGCGTATCGCCATAGGGGCAGCCGCCCGATCCCGAACTCTGCGGCTTGATGCCGCCGGGTGCCGGCGACGCGCAGCCGGTCATCGGTGCGTTTGCGCCCGGAAAGCCGGCAAAGAAGTTTTCGAAGCTCCGGTTCTCCTGGATGATCACGATCACGTGCGAGATCTTGCTCGTGCCCCTCGATCTGCTCCGTTCCGCGCTCCCCGCGGCAACGCGGCTCGAAGCACCCGTGAGCGTGCCGCCGCTCGACGAGCAACCAGCCGAAAGGACGATCGCCCCGAGAGCGAAAGGCAGCAGCGCTTTGAATTTCATCAGAGCGGCTGGTTCAAAAATTCGCGGGCGGGCTCCTATGCTGGGGATTTCCGGCGCGGGCCCGAAGTACGCGGCTTCACCTGCTGCCCGCCGCACATGAGGCGGGCCACCCGCAATCGCGGGCGTCCATAGTACGGAGAGACATTGACGACTTACGAAGTAACCTATATTCTGCGTCCCTCCCTCGAGGAGACCGAGGTCGAGGAGCGCGCCAACGCGATCGCCGACATCGTGAAGGGACAAGGCGGGGAGGTGGTCTCAGTCGAGCGCCTCGGCAAGAAGCGTTTGGCATATGAGATCAAGGACGTGCGCGAAGGCCATTACGTCGTGATGCAGTTTAAGAGCCAAGCCGGCGTCTCGAAAGAGCTCGAGCGCCTGCTCAAGCTGCACGACGACGTGCTGCGCGAGATCGTTATCCGGCTCGACGCCAAGATGCTGACCCACATGGCGGCCCTGGCCGCGGCACAGCCGCCCCCGCCTCCGCCCGCGCCGTAACGAGCGCAGCCTTTCGGCAACGTCTGTGCCATACTGTTGTCACTTTGAGGCGATAGGTTCGTCTCTAACGAGCGAAAACGGCGAAAGCGAGTAAACGATGGCAGGCTCTTATAATCGCGTCATTCTGGTCGGCAACCTCACGCGGGATCCGGAGATCCGGTACACGCAGTCGGGGAAAGGCGTCACGAAGTTCACGCTGGCGGTGAACAACCCGCGCAACAAAGAGGAGACGACCTTCGTCGACATCGTCGCCTGGGACCGGCTCGGCGAAACGTGCAACACGTACTTGAAGAAAGGCTCGAACTGCCTCGTGGAGGGGCGTTTGGTCATCCGCAGCTACGACGATAAGGATGGTAACAAGCGAAAAGCCACGGAAGTCGTCATCGACAATATGCAGATGCTCGGCTCGCCGCGCGACCGCGTTGCCAGTTCCGGCGACGACGGCGGGAGCGGCGGCGGATACAACGGCGGCTCGCCGGTCGCCCACGGTAGCGGCAGCGCCGGCGGCGCCGGTGGCGGCGGCGATGCGTTCGGAGACGAGCTCGAAGACGAGATCCCGTTCTAGGGACGCAGCTATTGCGCGCGAAGGTCGAGTTAGGCGAGCGATGCCGATAGCCGATCGACCGATATGCCGTCCGGCGTGACGAACTCGACGAGGCCCGTTTTAGGATCGCCTTGCTGAGTCACGAATGCGTCGCGAAAAATCGGCTCCGGGGTTGTGTAACGATAATAGGCTTGCAGTTCGTTGGAGGTCGAGTCCGCCGTCGCCGGCTGCGATGACTTCAGCGCGATCGCGTTGCTGCCGAGCACGGTGATCGCGTGTCCGAGAAAGAAGACGGCGGTCGTTCCGGGGTTGCGGATCGTCTCGTCGATGCGAACCACGGCGAGATTGCCGTCGTTGCCGACGTGACGCATCTGCACGTCGATCGAGAGCGTGGGCGGCGCGAGGGCCGGCTTGATCCGGTTCTCGTAGACGAAGACGTAGAGCGCCCAAAGGCCCGCGAGTAGAATCGCCGCAACCTCGACAATCTCGCGCACTCTCCCGGCATGAAATCGCCGATGCCCGAACACCCGATGTGGACCTATTTCTTGGCGGTGCTAATCGTTGCGCCGTCGGGCTGATAGAACCCGGCGATCGTTTTCGTCGCATTGCCGCCGGCAGGATAGGCCCAGTAGCCGACCTCGGCGCCCCCGCTGCCGGCGTAGGTCGGCGCGATGATGCGCTTGCCGTCAATCCAGAACTGCCAAACCCAGCCGGTTCCGCTCAAGGGTGTAGAGCCCGTAACGTTGCCGCTCGAACCCGAGAGCGCGATTTGGTAAATCGTCCCTAATGCGCCCGAGCCGAAAGCCAACTCGGCGCCGTCCCATTGCATCGGACCCGCTTCGAGACCGCTCGTGCCGGTGACGTTGACCGTCGTAACGTTCGAGCTGCCCTTAGCGAGCTCGAAGAGCACGAACGCGCGGTTGCGAGTGCCGTAGGCATCACAGAACAGGTTGCCGCCGCGGTCGTAAGCGCAGCCGGGTATTCCCACCTGGCCGGACGGCTGATACGTCGTCGCCGTTCCTTGGCCGTTGCGGAAAACCGCGATTAGGCCCGAGCCTCCATAGAGCACGCCGAGCGCTAGATTTCCGGTCTTCGGGTCGACGGAACAGTTCAGTTCCGGATATCCGGGCAAGCCTAGCGTTCGAATCGGCGACGTCCCACCGTGTGCGAAGACCTCGACGCTGGTTCCACCACCGTTGAGAATGAAGACGTCGCCGGCCTTATTCGAGCACATTCCCGATGGGTCGTAAAACCCGGTCAGCGTACCCTTGAGGGCGCCTTTCGGATAGGAATAAGCGTAGACATCGTTGGTCGCTTCGTCTGCGACGTACAGCAGGCTGCTCTTCTTCGCGTCGGGCGACATCCACGAGCCGCTCGGAGTGACCGCGCGCGTTGCCGGAGGTAGAATGGAGCCGCCGGGTACGCTCGTACCACCGCACGCTCCGAGCGTGAAGACGGCAGCGAGCGCGATTGCGCGTAAAGTGGAGTGCGATGCCGTCATATGCGGTCTCCCATAGACGAGCGCGAGTTGAGGCGCGGTTCGTGGGACCGCGCCTCAAACCTATCGGCGTCGCCCGGACCGCCGCGTTGTCGCAAAGACGGCTGGGGGCGGCGAGGGGCGAACTCTCACGGTATGGTGCTCGCGCTCGTGCTCTGCGGGTCGCTCTTTACGCCGGCGGTCGACGCCGAGTCGGCGCGGCTCGCCGGGGAGATGACGTCCGCAGAGCGTGTGACGCTGCTGCGCGGCGAGAGGGGAGTTCGATCGGCAGGGTATGTGGCCGGGATATCGCGGCTGGCGATTCCCGCGCTGCAAGAAACCGATGCCAGTCTGGGCATCGCAAACTCCGATAACCTCCGTCGCGGCGATGTAGCCACGGCACTTCCATCGGGCCTGTCCCTGGCGTCTACGTGGGATGCCGACATTGCCGAGCGGGACGGCGCGATCCTCGGCGACGAAGCGTGGCGCAAGGGCTTCAACGTGCTGCTCGGGCCCGGTCTCAACCTCGCGCGCGATCCGCGCAACGGCCGCAACTTCGAATATCTCGGCGAGGATCCGCTCCTTGCCGGAACCCTCGCAGGCGCCGAGATTTGCGGCATTCAAAGCCGACACGTTGTCGCAACCGTCAAGCACTTCGCGATGAACGATCAGGAGACGGGGCGGGCCGTGCTCAGCGCCGATATCGCCGACGCGGCGATGCGCGAAAGCGATCTGCTTGCGTTCGAGCTTGCGATCGAGATCGGTCATCCGGGGGCGGTCATGTGCGCGTACAACCGTGTGAACGGAACCTATGCGTGCGATAACGCCCGCCTGCTCGACGACATTCTCAAAGGCGCGTGGAGTTTCCCTGGCTGGGTGATGTCGGATTGGGGAGCCGTGCGCGATGCGCGCGCGCCCAACGCCGGACTCGATCAAGAGTCTGCGTCGAGTCTCGATCGAGTCGCGGTGGACTTTTCGGCGATTGCGGAACCGCGGCTCGTCGATATGAATCGCCGCATCCTGCGCTCCATGCTGGCCGCCGGTCTCTTCGATGCTCCCCCGCAGCGATCGCCGATCGACTATGCCGCGCACGCCGCCGATGCACTCGACGCCGCGCAGCGCGGTATCGTTGTCCTAAAAAACGAGGGTGCGTTACCGCTAGGACGGCAGGTTCGCCGCGTCGCCGTCATCGGCGGCCACGCCGACGCCGGGGTACTCTCCGGCGGCGGTTCGGCGCAAGTGCTTCCGGTCGGACGGGCGATGGCGATACCGGTCGGCGGCGACGGTGCGTCGCTCGCGTTCTACGATCGCTCACCACCGCTTACAGCGCTGCGCGCGCTCGCGCCGGGCATAGCCTTCAGCTTTTCGACCGGTCGCTATGCGAGCGAAGCCGCCGCCCTCGCCCACCGTACCGACGTCGCGGTCGTCTTTGCGACGCAGTGGCTCGCCGAGGGCATGGACGCGCCGGATCTCTCGCTCCCCGACGGGCAGGATGCTCTCATCGCCGCCGTCGCCGCCGCCAATCCGCACACTATCGTCGTGCTCGAAACCGGCAATCCCGTGGCGATGCCGTGGCTCGATCGCGTGGCCGCAGTGGTGGAAGCATGGTATCCGGGGCAGCGCGGCGGCGAGGCGATCGCCGACGTGCTGACGGGAGCCGTCGACCCAAGCGGACGTCTCCCGATCACGTTCCCCGATGCGGAGTCGCAACTCGCGCATCCGGATCTTCCCGGCCTCGACCAGCTACTCTGGCTCACCGCGGCAGGCTTGCGCGGCGACGCACTGGCCGTCGCGATGCAGCCGTTCTCGATCGATTACTCCGAAGGGAGCGACGTCGGCTACCGCCGATACCAAAGTGACGGGCTCAAGCCCCTCTTTGCCTTCGGCCACGGGCTCTCGTACACGTCGTTCCGCTATAGCGGCTTTCACGTGAGCCCGGGCCCAACGCTCACTGCAACGGTGGACGTGACGAACGCCGGCGCACGGCGCGGAACGGATACGCCGCAACTCTACCTCACCGGGCGTCCCGGCGGCTCCGCAATGCGGCTGCTCGGGTGGGCGCAGGTGACGCTCGATCCCGGCGAGACGCGCAACGTTACGATCGAGGCCGATCCGCACGCGCTCGCCGATTTCGACGAGACCTCAAATGCATGGACGATCCGCGAAGGAACCTACGAGGTGTCGCTCGGCTCGGCGTCCGACGCGCTGCAGGCGCGCGCCGTTGCGGCTATTGCGGGCCGTCAGCTTCCGCGTTGAGCGAAAGGTCCACGTCGTTGCCGACGATGGCCGGACCGTAGGTCATCCCCCACTGCGTGCGGTCGATGGTGACCGTCGCCGCATAGGCGACGATCGAGCGCCCGCGTGGCGATTTGCCCGACGCGACCACCTGCGCCGTAAGCGTTACCGGACGTGTCTGCCCGCGCATCGTAAGGTTGCCTTCGATCGTGAAGTGGCTGGGATCGGTTCCTTCGACCTTCGTGCTCGTAAACGAGATCGTCGGGAATGCCGCCGCGTCGAAGAAGTGATCCGAGCGAAGGTCGCCGTCACGCATATCGTTGTGCGTGTCCACCTTCGAGGGGTCGAGCTGCGCGGAGACCGCGACCGGGATCTGCGACCCGGCGTTGAGCTCCACCGATGCCTTAACGATCGGGATCGTGCCGATGACCGGGACGATGCCGAAGTGGCGCGCGGTGAACTGCGCGGTGGAGTGGACGGGATCGATCCGCCAGGTCTCGGATGCGGCGGCCGCAGCCGCGAGCGTGGCGAGCGCGACGAAGGCGGTACAGGCGAATGCGGGAGCGGCTTTCATCGGCACCTGACTTATACGTAGGGGTCCGTCGCTCCCAGGCCTCGACTTTGTCCTATCACGTTGTCCCATTTGTATAAAGGCGCTCGCCTGCCGCGGCCCAACTCCCCCCAGCAATAGCTGGCCGTAGAAAGGGAACGAGCGACGATGAATTCGATGGACCTGCCGACCGGAACCGAGCTGCGAGACTTCCTCGTCCTACCCTACTCCGAACTCGAGGAGCTCAATCTGCGCGCCAAAGCGCAGCGTCAGGAGCGCGTGCCGCACCACGCCCTTCAGGAAGAGCGGCTCCGCTATCTCGCGTCGGAGCCGCGCATCAAAGCCTTGACCGTGATGTTCAGCGATCTCGAAGGCCGGCTCCATATGCTCGATTACGACAAGAAGTTTCTGCTGGGCTCGTACGACAATCTCACGTTCGACGGCTCGTCGATTCGCGGATTCACCGCGCAGCGCGAGAGCGACTTGCGGCTCTCGCTCGACTGGAGCGCTTTCTATTGGGCGCCCGGCCGATGTTTTCGGCGCCGGCAAAGTGCTGGTCTTTGCCGACGTTTTCGACGAGGACGGCCGGCCGTTTGCGGGCGATATTCGCGGCGTGCTCAAGAAATTCGCCAACGATTGTTATGCGAAGGAAGGCTACACGCTCAACGCCGCCAACGAAATCGAAGGTTTCCTGTTTCAAGGTCTCGATGCCGAGCGGCACTACCACGAGACCGGCAAGTTCGAGTACGTCAACACGGGCGGCTACTACCATTCGCTTCCGGGCGACCCGCTGCGCAACTTCATCGATACGGTGGCCGAAGTGCAGCGCGCGATGGGTTTCCAGAACGAGAAGGATCATCCCGAGGTTGCGCCGTCGCAGTTCGAGATCAACTACTACTACGGCGAAGTCGTGGCTGCCGCCGACCAGATCCAGCTCTACAAACTGATCTGCCGCCAGGTCGCGACGAAGATGGGCATGACGGCGAGCTTCCTGCCCAAACCGGTGGTCGGCGTGAACGGCAGCGGCATGCACACGAACGTCTCGGTCAGCAAGAGCGACAAGAATCTCTTCTGGGATCCCAAGGGCCAGGAAAAGCTCAGCGCGTTCGGCTGGGAGTTCGTCGATCGCATCCTCACGCACGGCAACGACATCTGCCTGCTGCTCAACGCGAGCGTCAATTCGTATCGCCGTCTCGACCCGCACTTCGAGGCGCCGAATCAGATCAAAGCATCGGCGATCGACCGCGGCTCGATGGTGCGCATTCCGATCGGCAACGAGCGCAGCTCGCGCGTCGAAGTCCGCTCGGTCGCGCCCGATGCGAACCCGTATATGGTGATGCTCTGCGGTCTTCAAGACCGGTCTGGAGGGCAGCGTCGCCAACGTCAAAAACCTGCGCCAAGCCGAGCGCTACCTGCCGGACAATATTTACGACGCGCTCGCCGCGATTTCGCGCAATCCGAATGGACGAGCAAACTGCTCGGCGACGACGTCAAGGAGCGCTACGCCGATCTCAAACAAGCCAGCGCCGATCGCTGCCCGCGTCTGCTCGGCACGTTCGTCAAAGCGCAAGAAGTTCAGTACCACCACGAAGTCTACAACCAGTTCCTCTGGAATCTGTTCTAAAAAGCGTGAGCGGCGTCGTCGGGGTAGCGGATCACGGCGGCTGGGCGATCTTGGTAACGACGGCGGCCGATGGGACGCTGCTCGACCGCCGCCGCGTGGAACTCGTGGACGACGCTTTGCCGGCGCTCCCGCATCATCACGAAGGCCAGGGACTCCCGCCGGATGAGGCCACGGCGCTTGTCGAGCGCGTGCGCGCCAGCGCGGAGAAGCATGCAACACGTGCGCTGCAGGCCGTCGCCGCCGACGTCTCCGGTATCCGCGGGATCGCCCTTCGGATCTGTCCGCAACTTCCGCCGACGATCCCCGAACGCATCGCGGACCATCGTGCGCGAAACGTCGCGGATTGGGTGATGTACCGTCAGGCGCTTGCCGCCGCCGCAGAGGCGCGCGGGTGGCCCGTCCATTGGTTCGATTCGAAGACGGTCGTTGACGCAGCCGGCAATGCGTTGAGCGTCGAGAGCTTCGAGGCTCATTTTCTCAATATGCGCAGGGCGGTCGGACCGCCGTGGAACGCCGATCACAAGCTCGCAATGGCGGCCGCGATAGTGGCGGCAAAAAGCTTTGCGGAGTGACCGGCCGGGCTTCGAACTATTGGAAGTGCTCGGCGATGTACTCGATCCAGTAGTGATAGATGTCGACGATGCGGACGGGATCGCCGGGGAAGTGGCCGTCGACGGGCCAGACGCGAAGCGTCGCGTCCTTACGATTATCGCGTAATGCGCGCCAGTACATGGACGACGTCGCGAACGGATCGCGATTGTCGCCGACGTCGGAGAGGATCAACACCGGCGTCGTAACGTCGGCGGCATACGAGATCGCCGAAACGCGCCGCCATTCGGCGGCGTTGCTGCCGACGAACGGCGAGCCGTGGAGCATGTCGAGATCGGCCATGCTGTCGTCGGCCGTCCCATAATCGGCGATCCAATCGTTGACCGACGCGCCCGAGACGGCCACGCGCCAAAAGTGATACTTCCCAATGAGCCACGCCGTCATGATTCCACCGTACGACCATCCGCAGACGGCGATGCGCGTCCCGTCGACGATGCCTTGCGCGCGAACGGTATCGATCGCGGCAAGAATATCTCTGCCGGGTCCGTCTTCAGGATCGTAAAGAATCGCGCTCAGGTACCTCGTGCCGAGATTTGGACTCCCGCGATAGTTCGGACGCAGCACGAGCCACCCGCGGGCCGCCATCACCTGCGCCCAAAAGTCGAACTCCATCATCGTCGGATCGCCGGGACCCCCGTGGATGAAGACGACCAGTGGATATTTGCGGTCGCGCGAAAAGCCCGGCGGAAGATAGAGCACGCCGTCGCCGGTGACGCCGGTCGCCGTTGGAAACGTGACGCGCTGCGCGGACGCCCAATCAAATGCGGTCATTGCCTCGTTGAACTCAGTGACCTTGACGGCGCCGTTTGCCGGCGTGTAGCGAAAGAGTTCGATCGGCTGCGCGGTTGCCGACGCGAGAAAGACGAGCGAACCGTTCGAGGCGAGCGCGTTGCGCAGCGCGGGCGTCGACGCGCCGCCGGTCGTGTTCAGCGGCACGCCCGGAACGACGTTGCCGACGTCGAGCCGGCGCACGCCGCCCCGCAGGGAGATACGATAGAGCGAGTTCGTCGTGCGATCCGGTGCCGTCGCGATGAGGCTTCGCGAATCGGCCGACCAGACGAAATCGCCGATCGGCCGGTCGAGCGCCTTCGAGAGCACGGTGTCGCGGCCGCCCAAAGTCGTCAGGTAGAGACGCGTGAGCCTTACCTCCGGATCGCCGTTGGAATAGAGATAGGCGACGTGCATGCCGTCGGGTGAGAAGACGGGATTGCTCTCCCACATCGTGCGCCGGGTCAAGTAGCGGATCCGTCCGCTCGCGGCATCCACGAGCGCCGCGCGCGAGTAACTTTGATCGTTGGTGATCTCGTTGCGGCAGAGCGTCACCGCAAGCGTTTTTGCATCGGGCGACCATGAGATCGGCGAGCCGTCGCCAAGGCTCTGCACGCCGCTCGTCAGCTGCTTCGTCGTGCCGTCGTCGAGCGACGTGGTGAAGAGATGCACCGGTTCCGGGAGTGCCTGCGACGTTATCGGCTCGGTGGTGAAGACGAAACTGTCGCGGAAGCGACTGGCCCCGACGTGAATCGGCGTCCCGTCCGCAGCGGCGAAGGCCAGCCCGCGTCCATCGGGGCGCCAAGAGAAGGCCGCCACGTCGTCGGCCGCGCGCGTCACGGCCTTCGCTTCGCCGCCGGCCGCCGGCATCACGTAGACTTGTCCGTGCGTGCTCTCGCCGATGGTTTCGTTTGCAATGAACGCAAGCCGGGTGCCGTCCGGAGAGAACGCTGGGTCCGCGAGACCTTTGAGGTTTGAAACCAGCGTCTGCGTCGCGCCTCCGCCGAGATCGACGAGGTCGAGGATGCTGGAGTAACGGTCGTCATCGAACACAACGCGCGATACGACGAGCGCGGCTTTGGTACCGTCGGGGCTAATGGCCGGGGAGCCGAGCGAGACGAGTTTTTGAAAATCCTCGCCCCGCACCAACGGCGGCGGGTTCGCCGCGATAAGCGCGCACGCACCCGCGAGGGCCAGCGCGGTGCGGATGCGTCGCAGCGCGATCACCGGTTGAAGTGCTGCGCGATATAATCGATCCAATAGTGATAGACGTCGACCGTGCGGACGGGGTCGCTCGGGAAGTGTCCGTCGACGGGCCAGACGCGCAGCGTCGCATCCTTATGATTGTCGCGCAGTGCGCGCCAGTACATCGACGACGTCGCGAAGCTGTCGCGATTGTCGCCGACGTCGGAAAGAATCAGCACCGGCGTCGTCACGCCGCCCACGTACGAGATCGCCGAGGCGCGTCGCCACTCGGCAGCGTTGGAGCCGACGAACGGCGAGCCGTGAAAGAGATCGACGTCGGAGAGGCTGTCGTCGGCGGTTCCGTAGTCGGCGATCCAATCGTCCACGGAGGCGCCGGAGACCGCCGCCTTCCAGAGATGGTATTTTGAGATCATCCACGCGGTCATGACGCCGCCATACGACCAGCCGCCGACCGCAATGCGCGACGAGTCGACGATGCCGCGCGCGCGTACGGCTCCGAGCGCCGACATAATGTCTTTTCCGGGCCCGGCCTCGGGATCGTAGAGCACCGCGCGCTGATACGCGAGTCCGAGGTCGTCGCTGCCGCGGTAGTTCGGCTGCAGCACCAGCCAACCGCGGGCGGCCATCACTTGCGCCCAAAAGTTGAATGCGAGCATCGACGAGCTCGTCGGGCCGCCGTGGATGAAGACGACGAGCGGATACTTCTTGCCCCTCGTAAAGCCGGGCGGATAGTAAAGCACGCCGTCGCCGCGCCTGCCTATGCTGGTTGGAAAGGTCATCCGCTCGGCGGAGGCAAGATCGAGGTTCGCAATCGCATCGTTGAAGTTGGTCAGTTTGACGGGCGTTCCGGATGGCGCCCGCGCGTAGAGTTCCGAAGGCTGCTTCACCGAGCTGCCGACGAATGCCATGGTTCCGTTGGCCGCAATCGCGTCGTGCAGCGAAGAGCCGATCACGACGTTGCCCGTGTCGAGCCGCTGCGGCGCGCCGTCGAGCGGGATGCGATAGAGCGCGATCGTCGCACGGTCGGGCGCGACGGCGTAGAGGCTCGACGAATCGGCAGCCCACGTCGCCTCCTCGATAGGCCGGTCGATCGGCGCCGAGATCGGACGCCCCGGGCCGCCCTGCGGCGTCGTTACGCACAGCTCCGACAGATTGACTTGCTGATCGCCTTTCGCGCACAAATAGGCGACGTGCGTGCCGTCGGGCGAGAAGATCGGATCGCCTTCCCAGGCCGTCGCGCCGGTGATCGTGCGGACGATTCGGCTCGCAACGTCGACGATCGCCACACGGGAGTAACTCTCGTCGTTGAGGATCGCGTTGGGAACCAGAAGGAACGCGATGCTCTTGCCGTCGGGCGACCACGAGAGCGTCGACGCGGCTTCACCGGTCGCGACGCTCTGCTCGCCGGCCGTGAGTTGCGTCACGGTGCCGTCACCCACCGAGACCGTGAAAAGATGCGCCGGCTGCGGAAGCTCGCGTGCGACGATCGGTTCAGTCGTGAAAACGAAACTGTCGCGAAAGCGGTCCGCCCCGGTCTGCACCTTATCGGGATCCTCCGCGGTATACGCGATGGCGTGGCCGTCGGGGCGCCATGCAAACTGCTCGACGTCCGCCTTTCCGTGCGTGACGGCGCGTGCATCCCCGCCGCCTTCGGGCATCACGTAAATCTGCGTATGCGAATCTTTGGCCGCGCCGTCGTCGGCGAGAAACGCAATCTGCGAGCCGTCGGGCGAGAAGGCGGGGTCCGAGAGTCCGGTCCGATGCACCAGCAGACTCTGCTGCGTCCCGCTCGCGAGGTCGACGGCGACCAGGTCGTGCAGGCGCTTGTTTTCGTCCCACGAGATGCGCGTCACGACCAGCGCGGCGTGCTTGCCGTCCGGAGCGATCGCGGGCGAACCGAGTGAAACGACGCGCTGGAAGTCGTCTTCGCCGATCGCCGATGCGGGTGCGGCCGACGCCGTTGCCGTGCCGAACGTCAACGCGAGCGCCGGCAGAATGCCGGCAAGGAGCTTTGCAGGCAGGCTCATGGGGTGAGCCCTTGGCGCCGGGTGCCCGGTTCGCCTTGTGTACGACCCAGACGCCGCGGCCGGCTAGAGCGTGAGTTCCATCCCGTCATACGCGAGCTCGCCTCCGGCGTCGCGCAGTCGCGCGTGCGCCGGGGCATTCGGGTCGAGCATCGGGTTCGTGTTGTTCACGTGGGTAAAAATCATGCGCGTCGTTACGTCGTGCAGCATCGCGAGCGTTCCGTCGTCGCCCCCGACGGGCGCATGGCCGAGCCCGCGGCCGCTTTTGGGAAGAAAGCCGCCCGCAGTGAGTTCGTCATCGCTAAAGAACGTGCCGTCGAGGAATGCGACGTCGGCTGCGGCGATCGCATCGCGCAGCTCCGCGTCGACCGAGCCGAAGACCGGCGCAAAGAGCACGCGGTTGCCGCGCTCGCGGATATCGTAGGCGACGACGGCTCCGCGCGCGGTGCGGCGGCCGTCGTATCCAGGCGTCGTTCCCGGCACCGCGAACGCGCGAACTTCCAGCTCGTTTCCGACGATGTCGCCGTCGTCGACGGCCTCGCAGACCGCATCGAGCGCGCAGGCGATCCATCGGTGCGGCGGCTTGCGCAAAAGGCGCGAACGCCGTCTGCTCGAGCGCGATCTCGCGCACCACCGCGCTCGAGCGGACGATAAATCCGCGTTCGCCGAATCTTTGGCGGAGCACCGCGAGGCCGCCGATGTGGTCGACGTTCGCATCGGTGAAGAGCATGCCCGCGATCGGCGTGCCGCGCCTCGCGTGCGGCTGGAGGGAGCGAACGATTCGATCTGCACCGCAACGTCGGGCGAACAGTTCAGGAGAAGCCAGCGTTTGCCGTCGGCGCTTACGGCAAGGCCGGACTGCGTGCGTCGAGCGCGCCGTAGCGCTGCGCGCCGCCGTGCAGTTCGTGCAGGCGCAGTTCCATTGTGGCACACCGCCGCCGGCGGCGGAACCGAGCACGCGGAGAATCACGCGCGGCGTGCGACCGGTTCCGCTTCGCCCGCGCCGTCGCGCAGCGCCGCAACCACGTCATGGTGCGGACTGAGCGAGCATGCGGGATCGGTTGCCGCGGCATTGCCGGTGATCAGAAATGCTTGACACCGGCAGCCGCCCCAGTCGACCTCGCGCCGCTCGCACGAACGGCACGGCTCCGGCATCCACGCCGTTCCGCGATACCGCTGGAACGCATCGCCGTTGCGCCAGATCTCGTCCAACGGGCGATCCCGCACGTTATCAAATGCCAACGTCGGCGATCGACGACGCCGCCGGGCACGGAAGCACGGTCCCGTTGGGCGTGACGGTGAGGAACTCGCGTCCCCATCCGTTCATGCACGGCTTCGGATACTCGCCGAAGTAGTCGGGAAGAACGTAAACGATCTCCATCGTCCCGCGCAGCCGCTCGCGTGCCGCGGCGACGAGGCGCTCGGCCTCGCGTACCTGTGCGAGCGTCGGCATCAATGCGGCGCGGTTTCGGATATGCCCAACCGTAGAACTGCACGTTCGCGAGTTCGAGCCGCTCGATGCCGTGACGTTCGGCAAAGGCGATCACGTCACCGAGCGCGTCGTGATTGCGGCGGTGAAGCACGCAGTTGAGCGTCAGCGCGACGTCGCGCTCGCGCACGCGCGCGAGCGCATCGAGCTTTCGCTCGTGCACCATGGCGCCCGCGATCCGGTCGGCCGCGCCGGTTTCGGCGGCCTGAATGCTGATCTGGACGTGATCGAGCCCGCTCTCGAGCAGCGAATCGAGCAGTGTATCGTCGAGAAACGTTCCCTGGGTGATGAGGTTGGTGTAGAGACCGGCGCCCGAGGCCGCTCGTACGAGCTCCGCGCAGATCGCGCCGCAACGTCGGCTCGCCGCCGGAAAAATGCGCCTGAACGACGCCGAGCGCAGCCGCAGATTCGAGCACGCCGCTCCACTGCGCCGGTCGAAAGCTCGTCACGATACCGCGGATAGTCGAGTGGGTTATAGCAGTACGGGCATTGGAGATTGCACCGGTACGTGAGCTCGCAAAGCAGCGAGAGGGCGGCGGGGGCTCATCCCCGGACGAAGCGCCGTTCGGCAAGCCGGTCGAAAAGATCGGTGATGTCGGCGCGCGCGCGCGCCGGTTCCACTTCGAACTGTTGCACCACTGTCTCTACGATCTGCGAGCAGCGCGCGTTCTCCATCGACGAGTTCCAGCGCGACCGCCGCCGAGCTGTTGAGGACGAGCGCCCCCTCGGGAACGAGCAGCATCACACCGCCATCGCGATCCTGTCGCAGTTTGACGCCTTTCCCGAGCTTCGGGCGCGTGTCGGGTCTCATCGGAAGACGCCCGATGCAAGTGCCGTGGCGTCGAGGATCGACCACAGCACGTCACACTTGAAGGCGAGCGCGGCAACGCAGCGGTCCTGGAGCTCGGGCGTCGTCGCTTCTTCGAGCACCCACGCCAGCGCGCAGTCCGCGTCGCGCTTGGCCAGCGGAATGCGCTGCTGAAAGTAGGCGAGGCCGCCCGGGTCCACCCATGGATACTTCTCGAGGATGGCGGCGACGCGCCGCTCCATGACGGGCGGTCCGAACAGCTCGGTCAACGAAGAGGCGACCGCCTCGATCCAGGGGCGCGTTCGCGCGAACGTGACGTAGGCATCGGCGGCAAAGCGCGTCCCCGGCGCGACGTCGACCTCGGCGAGGACGCGCTCTTCATCGAGTCCGACCGCTCGTGCCAGCGCGAGCCAGGAAACGGTTCCGCCCGTGCTCGCGTTCGCGCCATCGTGATCGACGATACGCGCGATCCAAGCTCGGCGATGATCCGCCGAGGGAAGGTTTGAGAGAATCGCCGCGTCCTTGACCGGAATCTGCTTCTGATAGTAATAGCGGTTGGCGACCCAGGCCCGCACCTGCGCGCGATCGAGCGAGCCCGCTACGAGCCGCTCGTGAAAGGGGTGTTTGTCGTGATAACGCTCCTGACCGACGGCCCGGAGCCGGTCGAGCAGGTTGGGGTTCGAGGCTACAATCTGCGCTTAGAGCTTGGGATCGCGAATCGGCGCGCTAGAGGTACGCGGTAACCTCGGCACCGAGCGGGTGCTCTTGAAAATCGGGTCGTTCGTACTGCGCGCGTGGTTCTTTCATCGAGTCTCCTTTAGGGAATTCGAGTCCTAGTTAGTATACCTCAGGAGCCGGCCGCCGCGTAAGCGCGCCGCTCCTGACGAACGCGAGCCGCTGGCGCATCACCTCGGTGGGGATCCGGATACGGTCGGCCAGACGCAAAAACGTGAGCACGCGCACGTGCCACCACGTCATATCCACCTCGAACCAACTCAGCCCGTGGCGCGCCGAGAACGGAAAGGCGTGATGGTTGTTGTGCCAGCCCTCGCCGAAGGAGAGCAGCGCAACCCACCAGCAGTTCGTCGACTGGTCGCTCGTGCGGTAGCTGCGGTAGCCGAACATGTGCGCGGCGCTATTGACGAACCAGGTCGAGTGGTAGCAGAAGACGAGCCGCACGAAAATGCCCCACACCACCCATCCCCACCCGCCGAGCAGAAAAAGCCCGATCCCCAGCGCGAACTGAAGGGGAAGCGCCAGATACGAGAGGGCACGATAGAACGGGTCGGCATAGAGGTCTGCGGCGAAGCGCTCGATCTCGGCTTGCGTGGGGTACGCGACGTTATGGCGGTACAGCCAGTCTACGTGCGCCCATTTGAATCCGAGTCCGATGGTATGCGGATCCTCTTCGGTATCGGCGTGCGCGTGGTGCTTTCGGTGCACCGCAATCCATCGGATGGGATCGCCTTGCAGCGCCAGCGTCCCCATCACCGCGAACAAGTACTCCAACGGCTTTCGCAAGCGCAAACTCCGGTGCGTGAGTACGCGATGATAACAGAGCGTGACGCCGAGCGCGCCCGTGCAGTACGCGATGATTGCGAAGACCGCCACATCCGAAAAACGGAAGAGCGCGGGAATGAAAGCGGCGAGCGCGCCGACATGGATTAAGGCGAGTCCGGCGCCGGTCGCGTAGCGGGAGAATCGTTGCGTAGCCAAAGTTGCTGCCGGATTTATTCGTGGAAGAAAAAGGGCCTGCCAAAGCAGGCCCTTCTTCACAAGTTCGTCGGCTTAAGCGACGTTAGTAGTGGGCTCGGCGCGAGCCGAAGCAATCCCGGCAATAAACCGGCTTATCGCCGCGCGGCTGGAACGGAACCTCCGCTACGCCGCCGCATTGGCTGCAGGTTGCTTTGAACATCTCGCGCGGGGCACCGCGGCCGCCGCCACCGTTGGACGTGCGTCCGGCCTTACGGGCGGAACGGCACTCCGTGCAGCGGCTGGGCTTATTGGTGAAGCCTTTCATCGCGTAGAACTCTTGCTCTCCGGACGTGAAAGCGAACGGCTGACCGCAGTCTACGCAAGTAAGTGTTTCGTCTGTGTACATGAACGAGCGAATCTCCTAAGACTCTGTGATTTATGTTTGTTCTCCGGATCCGACTCGCTCAGCAACATGGTGACCGCGCGGGCTTCGAAACCTGGTAACCCGTATACTATACACCATTGGGGCGCAAGCGTCACGGAGTCCCGGAGGACCCCGCCCGGGGAACCCGAACATACGTTCCAAAACCCGCCTTATGGCCGGGCGCCGTGTCATCCTGAGCGGAGCGAGCACGGCGAGCGGAGCCGAAGGGCGGTGGCGGTTCGAGTCTGTCGGATCGCCTGGCTAGGGTTTGCGCCTCCCGGCAGAGGTGCAAACCGCCAACCACCTAGTCGAGAGGAAACCGATATGCCACCCAAAGCCAAAACGAAGCGCGCTCCAAAGGAGCGGCGCACGAAGCGCAAGCCCTGTAGTTTCTGTACGGATCGGGCGATCGCGGTCAGCTAC
The DNA here is from genome assembly GCA_963699435.1 of Vulcanimicrobiota bacterium. GTDB lineage: Bacteria > Vulcanimicrobiota > Vulcanimicrobiia > Vulcanimicrobiales > Vulcanimicrobiaceae > Cybelea. Next base: position 120,613 of record CAVOTV010000005.1, on the reverse strand, counting down.
CGCGACGTCGGCCGCCTCAGGAAGTACGTCTCCGAGCGGGGCAAGATCGTCCCGCGCCGGATCTCCGGCAACTGCGCCAAGCACCAGCGGATGCTGACCGTGGCCGTTAAGCGGGCCCGCCTGATCGCGTTCCTGCCGTTCGGCTCGGAGTAGCCGGTGAAGCTGGTCCTGCTTAGCGACGTCAAAGCGCTCGGCAAGCGCGGCGACGTCGTGGACGTCGCCGACGGGTACGCGCGCAACTTCTTGCTGCCGCGCAAGCTTGCGGGCGAGGCCGATAAGGGTGCGCTCGCGCAGTTGGACGCGCAGCACAAGGCAAACGCCCGGCGCGAAGCGCAAGAACTGGCCGAAGCACGCGCGCTCGCCGAGCGCATTGAAGGGTCGCTAGCTCACCGTTGCGGCGAAAGCCGGCGAGAACGGCAAGCTCTTCGGCGCGGTGACGAACGCCGACGTCGCCGCCGCGATCGCGGCCGCGCTTTCGACCCCGATCGACAAACACAAAATCGAGATCGGCGGACAAATCAAAGCGCTTGGATCGTATCCCGTCGAGATCAAGCTCCATCGCAGCGTCGTCGCCAAGGTCGCCGTGAACGTCGTTCCGGCGTAAAGGCTCGTGGCGAAGGTCGATCAGGTCTACGCCACGCGTTTTCGGCGAAAGTTCGGCGTCGAGGACGAGCTAAACAGATACGTCGCCGCCCTCTACGAGATGCTGGGCTCGGTGCTCGGCCAAGACAAACTGGTGCTACGGGCGGGGAAAGTCAACGCGCTCAAGATGATGCGGTCGCAGAACCTGCCCGACCGGCTCTGCGGACTGCAGCGGCTCGTGCTTGAGGACCCGACGCTCGAGCGCGCAACGACTCGCGCCCATCAGCGCAAGGCGATCGCGGAGATCGAAGAGGCGATGGCCGAAGTCATCGCGCAGCGCCACGCCGAGGATGCGATCGAGCGGCGCGTCAACGAGAAGATGGCCGAACGCCACCAAGAGTACGTCAAGGATCTCAAGCTCGAAGCGCTGCGCGAAACCGGCGGCCCGGAGACTCCGGGCTCGCAAGCCAAACTCGAAGAGCTCGAAGCGCTCTCACAGCGCGGTTTGGCTGCGTCGGCGCTCGCGCAGCTCCGTCCGCAGACGCTGCGCGACGTCGTCGGCCAGGAGGCCGCGATTCGCGCGCTGCTCGCCAAGATTAGCTCGCCGTATCCCGCAACACGCGATTCTCTACGGGCCGCCGGGCGTCGGCAAGACGACCGTCGCGCGGCTCGTCGTGGAAGTCGCCAAGTCGCGACCCCACACGCCGTTTCGCCAAGGACGCGCCCTTCGTCGAAGCGAGCGGAACGACGCTGCGCTGGGATCCGCGCGAGACGATCAACCCGCTCCTAGGCAGCGTCCACGACCCCATCTATCAGGGAAGCCAGCGCGAGTTCGCCGACGCCGGCGTGCCCGAGCCAAAGCTCGGGCTGGTGACGCGAGCCCACGGCGGCGTGCTCTTCATCGACGAGATCGGCGAGATGGATCCGGCGCTGCAGTCGCGGCTGCTCAAGGTACTCGAAGACAAGCGCGTGATGTTCGAGTCGTCGTACTACGACGAGAGCGCGCCTAACGTTCCCGAGTACGTGAAGCGGCTGTTCCGCGAGGGCGCGCCCGGCCGATTTCATTCTGATCGGCGCGACGACGCGCGATCCCGACGACATCGATCCGGCGATCCGCTCGCGCTGCGCGGAGATTTTCTTCTCGCCGTTGACGCAGCTGCAGATCCTGACGATCGTGCAGGGCGCGATCAAGCGGCTGGGCGCGCGCGCGCCGCGCGGCGTCGCGCAGCTCATCGCATCGTACACCATCGAGGGACGCAAAGCCGTGCAGATCGTCGCCGACGCCTACGGCCAAGCGCTCTACCGCATGCACCCGTCGCGCAACGCCGAGAAGAAGCGCAGCCCGCGCATCACCGAGGGCGACGTGCTGCGCGGTCGTGCAGGCCAGCCGGCTCGTGCAGCACACGCTTGGTGAAAGGGCGAGCGAGGCGCGAGATCGGTAAGAGTTTTGGTCTCGGCGTGCTGCACCATTTGGGAAGCATCATCGAGATCGAGGCCGTCGCGTTTCCTGCCGCTGCAGCAAGGCAAGGGGTCGATTCGCTTCAACGAGACCGCCGGCACTATGGCGAAAGACTCCGTTTTCAACGCGACGAGCGTCCTGCGCGCGCTCAGCGGGCATCGGATATTGCGGAGTACGATCTGCACATTAACGTCGTCGGCGGCGGTAACATCGACGGACCGTCCGCCGGCCTTGCAATCTTTCTCGCGCTCTATTCGGCCGTGACGCAGACGCCGCTCCCCCAGGACGTGGCCATCACCGGCGAGCTCTCGATCCAAGGTAAAGTGCGCGCCGTCGGCGGCATCGTCGAGAAGTTGTACGCCGCGCGTCAAGCCGGATGCGGCGGGTCTTCCTTCCGAAGGAGAACGCGCGCGAGGTGGATGCTGCACTCGCGGGCCTTGACGTGATCCCGGTGACGAGCGTCGAGCAGGTGCTTGCGTCGCTTCCAGAAAAACGCCGGCGCCGCTGACCGGTCGCATGTGAGTGCCACCACGTATGGCACACTGCTGCACCTAAATTCAAGGCTATGCACAAGCGGCTCACAAGGCGTTCACCGACCGGAACGCGCGGACGGGCCCGACGTCGATGAGCGCACAACCGCTTCCTCACGGCGATCGATCGCATTCCGCCCAGCAATCTCGAGGCGGAGATGGCGGTCATCGGTTCGGTACTAGTCGATCGCGAGATGATGGCCGCCGTCGGCGAGATCGTCCGCCCGAGCGATTTCTACGCGCACGTGCACGAGACGATCTTCGGCGTACTCATCGATCTCTTCGATCGGGGCGAGCCGCTCGACAAAATCTCGGTCGCCGAAGAGCTTCGGCGGCGCGGCGCGCTCGAGCGCGTCGGCGGCCTATCGTATCTGAGCGCGCTAATGGATACGGTGCAGACGGCAGCCTCGGCCCGTTACTACGCCACCATCGTGCGCGAGAAGTCGGTGCTGCGCTCGCTCATTCATGCCGGCACGCGGATCACGCAGCTGGGCTACGAAGGCGAAGAAGACGTTCGGCTCGGCACTCGACCGATGCGAGCAGCTCGTCTATTCGATCGGCGAGCGACGTGGCGTTACAGAGTTCATGCCGGTCAGCCGGCTGATGAAGAAGGCCTTCGATCAACATCGACCACCGCTACCATTCGCGTGGCGATCGCACCGGACTCACCTCGGGCTTCCGCGATATCGACGCGATGACCACGGGTTTCAACCGGGCAACTTCGTGATCGTTGCCGGACGGCCGGGCATGGGCAAGACGTCGTTCGCGCTCAACATGGCAGTCGCCGCGGCGCGGGAAGAGGGTGCGCCGATCGCGTTTTTCTCACTCGAGATGTCGAATAGCGAACTAATCGAGCGCCTCATCTGTTCCGAAGCGCGGATTTCGATGAACGATATGCGGCGAGGCAACATTAAACCGCATCAATGGGAAGAGATATCTCGCGCAATGGGCGACATCAACGACCTTCCGATTTATCTAGACGATTTGGGCGCCCTCACCGTCAGCGACGTGCGCAGCCGATGCCGGCGCTTGAAGTCCATGACCGGTCTGGGCGGCGATCTTCATCGACTATTTGCAGCTCGTGCGACCCGGCGCGCTCGCGCGCGGCGCAAACCGCAACGAAGAGCTCTCCGAGATTTGCCGGTCGCTCAAGCTCACAGCAAAGGATCTGGAAGTTCCCGTGATCGCGCTGGCGCAACTCAATCGCGGCGTGGAAATCCGCAGCGAGAAGCGTCCCATGCTCGCCGACTTACGCGATAGCGGCTCGCTCGAGGCCGAAGCCGACGTGGTGGCCTTTCTGTATCGCGACGGGTACTACAATCCCGAGACGCCGGAGCCCGATCTCACGGAGTTCATCATCGCGAAGCATCGCAACGGCCCGACGGGCCCGGTCAAGCTTCGATTCCAGCGCGAGTACACGCTGTTCTTGCCATACGGCGACGAAGGTCACTTCGCCGGTCCCTAGCGTCGCAGCGGGCCTATTTCTGCGTCGCAGAGTGCCTCGTTGGCGGAGCCAACGTCGGCGCTCTGCTCCTTGAACTAAGCCCGCTGCGACGCTAGGGACCGTTGCGCCGCCGCGCCCCATTTCTGCGTCGCAGAGTGCCTCGTTGGCGGAGCCAACATCGGCGCTCTGCTCCTCGAACTAGACCCGCTGCGACGCTAGGGATTCTTTGCGGATTCCGACAACTGTTAACCATGGTTTGCGTTACCCATGGCTAACAGCCGGCCGCGCGGACTGCTCGCCGTCGGTTCCGATCGCTCGCCCTCGCGCGCTCGCGAGGATTACGTTAAAGCGATCTATCAGTTAGGCGACGGCCTGCCGGTGCGCGCCGCCGACCTGGCGCGATATCTCAACGTCAGCCGGGTCTCCGTCAGCAAGGCCAAACGGCTGCTCGAAGCCGACGGGCTGATCGAGCGCGGCGCTCCTGCGGAGCCGTTGCGATTGAGCCGGCGCGGCGCGAAGCTCGCGGTGGCGATGGTTCGCCGCCACCGTTTGCTCGAAACGTTTTTGCACCGCTCGCTGCGCGTGCCGCTCGAGCGCGTGCATGCCGAAGCCGAGCGCATCGAACACGTCATCTCCGACGACGTCGCGCTGCGTATCGCCGCGTTGCTCGGCCGGCCGGAGTCCGATCCGCATGGCCACCCGATTCCGTACGACGAGAAGCCGCCGCCGCGCAAACCGTTGCCGACGCTCGCCGGCGTCGCAGCCGGAAGCAAAGCGCGGGTGATGAGCCTCGACGATCGCGACGATCTCGCGGTTGCCGCGCTCGCCGGCGCGGGCGTCCTGCCCGGATCGCTGCTGCGCGTCGAGCGGAGCGAGCGCGATCGCGTCGTCGTTCGTCGCGGCAAGCGCGTCGTGGAACTGCGGCGTTCGCATGCCGAGATGGTCCGCGTTGGACCGTAGTTACGGCCTCGGCCGTCCTAGCGCGCACGTCGTCGCCGCCGCGCGCGAAGTTCTGGCGGGTACGCGGCGCGGTTGGCGCGCGCTGCTCCCATTTACGGGCCCCGCGTTCGTTGCATCGGTCGCGTATATGGATCCCGGCAACTTCGCGACCAACATTCAGGGCGGCGCCGGTTTTGGGTACCGGCTGCTCTGGGTCGTGGTACTCGCCAATCTCATGGCGATGCTCTTTCAAGGGCTCTCGGCAAAGCTCGGTATCGCGACCGGAAGGAACCTCGCCGAACTTTCGCGCGAGCGCGCGCCCGCCGCGGTGGCCGCCGGGATGTGGATCGTCAGCGAGTTTGGCGCGATGGCGACCGATCTGGCCGAGTTTCTGGGCGCGATGGTCGGTCTGAACTTGCTGTTCCACATTCCGATGCTCGCAGGCGCGCTGATCACCGGCGTGGTGACGTACGCGCTGCTCGCCCTCCATCGCTATGGTTTCCGAACGATGGAGACGCTGATCGGCTCGCTCGTTGGCGTCATCGCCGTCTGCTATATCGTCGAAACGTTGCTTTCCAAGCCCGACTGGCACGCCGTGCTCTATCACTCGGTGGTTCCGTGGCTCGGAGGCCCCTCGAGCATCCTGCTGGCCGTCGGCATCGTCGGCGCGACCGTGATGCCGCACGCCATCTATCTCCACTCCGCCCTGACGCAAGACCGCATCGTCCCCAACAATCCGGACGAAGTTCGCCGGATCGTGCGGTTCTCGTATGCCGACGTCATCATCGCGCTCACGATTGCCGGTCTGGTGAACCTCGCAATGATGTACATGGCCGCCGCGGTCTTTCACACGACCGGTCACGCCGCGGTCGCCGACATCGCCACCGCGTATCGAACGCTCGAGCCGCTGCTCGGGAACTTTGCGGGTTTGATCTTCCTGATTTCGCTGATGGCGTCGGGTATCTCGAGCTCGGTCGTCGGAACGATGGCGGGCCAAGTAATCATGCAGAGTTTCGTTGGCTTCACCGTTCCGCTCTGGGTCCGCCGCGTCGTAACGATGCTTCCGGCGGTTGCCGTCGCGGCGTTGGGTCTCAACGTCACGCAGACGCTCGTGGTAAGTCAGGTCGCGTTGAGTTTCGTCCTGCCGGTGCCGTTGATCGCGCTCTTATATCTGACCTCACACCGAGCGACGATGGGCGCAATGGTCAACGCGCGGTGGGTCACAGGGCTCGCCGCCGCCGCGACGGTGGCAATCTTGACGCTCAATGCGGTATTGATTTGGGCTAGCTTTCAGCCAGCCTAAAAAAGTTTTTGCTGATCCTCGATCGCCCCGATACCTTGCGCCAAGTACGACTGCGATAGCTTGACGTACTCGCCGGCGGAGATCTCGATCCACGATGCCGCAGCGCCCTCGAGCTTCTTTTTAATCGTTGCGGGCGCTCCGGCCGCGACGACGCGCGCCGGTATCGCCGAGTTCTGACCGACGACGCTTCCGGCCGCGATCAGCGCGCCTTCGCCGATCGTGCATCCGTTGAGCAGCGTTGCGTTGCTCCCGATCAGCGCGTGAGCCTCGATCGTGCAATCTTCCATCACCGCGCAGTGACCGACCGTCACGTCGTCGCCGACGATCGTCGCACCGCCTTCGCTAACGTGCAGCACGGCGTTATCCTGGATCGACGTGCGCTTGCCGACCCGAATCGGCCCGTTGTCGCCGCGCAGGACCGTGCCGAACCAAATGCTCGCTTCGGCCCCGATTTCGACGTCACCGATCAAGACGGCCGTCGGCGCCACGAACGCCGAGGGGTCGACCTTCGGCCGCTTTCCGGATACTCGATGATCATGAGCGATGCTTCGCAGGTAATAGCGTCGAACCTCGCCGGCAATGCACCGGCACCAAACTCCGCTGCGGGGCGTCAAAGCGACGCCGCGCCCGCAGCCCGACAATCCGAATTACACCGCGGTGAACTACGAGTATGCCGGCCGCGTCGGCCACGTGCACGAGGTCGTCGAGATCGCGGGGCGTTCGTTAGCGAAGGTCGGCTTCGACGACCGCAAGATCGTCTATTATTTTCTCGACGACCTCGAACTCGACGACCGCGCGCGCCGAGGAACGTTCCACGACGCGGATCCGCCCGCTTAGGGCGTTACCAGCGGATTCTTATACGCAAACGCACCCTTCGGATTCGGAGTCACCCAAACGATCAGATCCCACAGCGATGGGAAGTGGAAGATCGTCACCACGTCGCTCGTGTTGCCGGCTTTCTTCATCGCGACCAGCGTTGCGGCGTTCGGCGCGTTGACGTCGCCGCCGGCCGCGGCGAAATCCTTATCCCACGCCCAATGATCGTAGTTCAGCTCTCCGGTCGAAGGATTCTTGCCCACCCAGTGGATGTGACCGTCGAACTCCACCCATCGCCCGGGATTGATGCCCCAAAGCTGCGGCCGCGACGAGCTCGTCGCGACCAAGACCGAATAGTCCGCGCCGAGCAGCTTACCCTTCTTGTCGTACCACAACTGGCTGGGGTGACGAATGTCCGCCGACTGCCACTGCAGGTTCGCATAACTGATTGCGCCGGTTTCGTCCTCACCGGTGTACCGCACGTACCCGGCCTTCTCGGCGTCGGCGGCCGTCGGATAGCGCGCCGTGAGGTCGCGCGCAATCGCCGCCGCGAACGATTGCTCGGAGGCGCTGAGCGGGCCGAAGTAGGTCGGTTCTTGATCGGCGAGCGCGGCCGAGGGTGCGGTCAGCGCGAGCAAAAGAGCGAGCCAAGGGATGCGTTTCATCATGCCCTCAATAATGGCGGCACGACGGCGGATTTGCCATCAAAGGCGGCTCAAAACCGCCCAGGCGCGTGCGGAGGGAAGGGGCACCAGGGGCACCGTGGAAGGACCGGCGGCTCGGGGGCGGACGCCGCTCGAGCGTGCGCGCCGACGTAGCTCAACGGTAGAGCAATCGCTTCGTAAGCGATAGGTTATCGGTTCAAATCCGATCGTCGGCTTTGGCTTTTGCAATGCTCGTCGCTTCGCACGGGGGAAGGTAATGTCGATCGCGCCCAAATTCGCTCACGTTTAGCGCTACGATGACGGGCTCCGTCAACCACGAGGCGTTGAGCTTAACGGGCCAGGGACAAATCGATCCGAGCCTCGGCCTTGCCGAAGGACGCTACACGTTCCGTACCCTGCCGAAGTCGTTCGACCCCAATCTGCTCACCGCGTTTCTCATCACCGGATATCCGGATGCCGCGGCATCGATCGGAAACGTAGCAAACCTCTTCCGCGACCATTCGTATGGCTATCGGCGGACCGTCACGTTTCGCGAAGGCGGCGAGCTGCGTTTTCGCGCGAGCTGCATGCTCAAAGGCGGCCACATTACGTCGAAGCTTCATCTGGTCGGGCAAGTCGAGGTTCCGGAGCTCACCTCGGCGGAGCCGCTCGTCGAGTCATGGGAACCCAACGGTCCCGGCGGCGTGCTCGGGCATTTCACGATATCCTGGCGCCGCGACGACGGCAGCGTCGTCACCGCCGATGCGGATTCGAACTATCAGATCTACGACGAAGACGCGACGCAAGATGGAATTCTGCACCGCTTCATTCAAGTGCGCAGCGCGGTGGACAGTAATACGCTGCACCAAATGCAAACCGCCGGTCTCTTTAGCGAGCTGCCCAAGAGCCTGTGGATTCCCGACGACGCGAAGCGGCAAGTAGTAGAACGAGATATGGCCTCCATATAAGACGCCTCTCCCTGCAGTACGAGCGAGCGCGATGCAGGTACGCGCTCGGCGCAACGAAAAGGACCTTCGTCCCATGAAACGTTGGAGCTTCTCGCCCCGCACGCTCGCCGCGTGGATCGCGGTTTCGATGCTCGCCGGATGCGGCGAGGGCGCCCAAACGCAATCCGGCGCTCCGTTTGGAACGCTGCCGAACGGCAACGCGGCCGCGCGCGCAAACGGCACTCCGGCCGCGCAGCGCGAGTTGCTGCGGCGCCACGCGGGACGTCACTCTTGGATGGCGCCGGGCGCGCGCGGACGTCCGCTGTTTTACGCCGGCGGCGACGAGAGCTCGTTCGTCTTTGCGTCGAGCGGGAAAGTCGTCGGACAGATCGCGGAGACGGCATTCGGTACCTGCTCCGATCGCAACGGCGACGTATTCTTTACGCAGGTGCAGCAGATCGTCGAATACGCGCACGGTGCGACGAGCCCGAAGGCCATCTTCACCGCGCCCGGCACGGTCTACGCCTGCTCCGTCGATCCAACGACCGGAAATCTCGCCGCGGTTGTGTTCTGTCTCTCGGGGTGCGGCACGGAGATCTCAGTCTGGAGCGCACCCGGCGATCCAGTCGAGACGTACGCCGATTCCAGTCTGCCGTCGCTGCTCTATTGCGCCTACGACAAACTGGGCAATCTCTTCGTGGACGGCTATAGCGGTTCGATTTTCGGACTGGCGGAGATCCCCGCCGGCGGAAGCGGGTTCACGAACTTTACGGTGAGTCAGAACATTCAGTTCGCCGCGCAGATCCAATGGGACGGCACGTACGTCGCAGTCGAAACGAAGGATTCGCCGACGATCTACCAGCTGCAGTTGTACGGTTCCACGGCAACCGTGGTCGGCTCGACGACGCTCAGCGGTGTTGGAACGCGCGCGACGCAGTCCTGGATCTTTGGCGATAAAGTGGCCGTTCCAACCGCCCCCGGCACCAAGCGCGCGATCGAGATTCTCTTTTGGAAGTATCCCGCAGGCGGCTATCCGGTAAAGAGCTTCACCGGCTTTATCGGCAAGGGACACGCCATGCTCGACGGCGTCACGTACAGCAGGCCGCCGAAGTCCTAAGGCAGCAGCAGTTGGCGTTCGGCTGCAGTGCGTTGCACCGTAGCATCGTTGAACGGCAGCGGCCAGAGACGTCCTTGCACCCATGCCGCAGCCTGATCGGTGTAATGCCCCGATCCCGGCTCGCCGGACTCGCCTTGCGGTAGCGTTATCCCGCCCGAATCCCAGTTGCCGACATCCCACACCGCGCGGAAGCTCTGACTGTAGCCCGGCGTCTGCACGTGAAGCGTGAAGGCGTCGCCATATCCGGGGAGCGTTGTGCCATCCAGGAAGGTGAGTCCGAGCGCCGCCAAAGCATGCCGCACGGTAACGGCGCCGGCAAAGCGCCACGGTTCCGGCGACGGCACCGCTATGCCGCCGGGGAGCGCGCGCAACGTGCCGGCGTCTGCGAGAAGTCCCGGCATGCGGCCGTTCTTGCGGCGGGTCAACTGCGAGCGTAACCCCGCCGCAATCGTCGCGGCCGCCGAATCGCCCGTCATCTCCCCATCCCAGTGCGCGAGCGCATCGCCGGCTCGTGCGTCGCGTGCCGCGACGGCCGGCGCGATCGCTCGAGCGAGCGCGCGCTCCGGCAGCGAGAGCGCGTCCATCTGCATCTGCGCGAAGTACGGCACGTCGTAGCGCGGGCGCGCACGCAGCAGTTCGGCGATGCGGTAGGCGCGATACGGCGGCGCAAACTGCGGACTGAGCGCGAACGGGTAGCCGGCCCCGTACATCTTGTTGTTGGCCGTCCAAACGACGGCGTCGCGCGATCCGGGCACTTTTGGGAGCTCCCCGAAGGGAATCGCCGCGTACTCGTTTTTGAGATCGACGGCGGGATGAATCCAGCGCGCGCGCACCGGATCGTTCGGAATCTGGCCCGCAAGCAGATACGCCGCGCGACCGCTGGTGTCGGCGAAGGCGAAGTTGAGCGAAGGTCCCGGAAAGTGCGCGAGGTCGGCGGCCGCCGCCTCAATCGAGGCAGCGCGATCGAGCGCGATGAAGTCTTGAGCGGGCGAGACCGGATCGAAATACGCACTCCAACGCACGAGGACGAAGTGAGCGCCGCGGGTCATGACGCCGAATTCGCGTGCGGTACGGTAATAGCGGACGCTTTGCGCCGCATGAAAGCGGACGGCGATTCGCTCGGTGTGCCAACCCGCCGGATCCAGATGTGCCGGCGGCTCGAAGACCGAGAGCGACGTTACGGTTCCCGCGGTGGCGCCCCAGGCGATGCGTTCGTTGTGCCCGAGCACGACGGCCGGGAGTCCCGGCAGCGAAACGCCGGCCGTATGATAGTGCGGCGAGTGCAGATCGATCAAATACCAGACGCCGGGGATTCCGAGCGAGAGGTGCGGATCGTTGGCGAGCAGCGCGCGATGCGTCGCGGTTCGATCTGCGCCGGCCGCCCATTCGTTGCTTCCAAGCGCCGCATGCGGGTCGGCGAGCAGACTAACGAGCCGCTCCAGATTGCGGTTGCAGCGGGGTCCGGCGGCGATCCCGGCGAGTCCCGATAAGACGGGCGCATCGTAGCACGGATCGGTAAGCGGGAAGCGCCGCGCGAGCAAGGCGAGACCGCCGTGACGGTACGCGGCGTCGCGCGATGCGACGGCATCCCAGTCGTCGGTGAGGTCGAGCACGGTCGCCATACCGACCGCAAGAGAATCTTGCGGCGTCCACGGGCGCGGCCGGTACGCTAGCAATCGGAACTCGACCGGCAGCGGCTCGCGCTCGATCGCTGCGTTTACGCCGTCGCTGAAGGCGCTCAACAGTTCGCGCGTGGAAAGGTCGAGGCGCCGCCACTGCCGTTCCACCATATCGCTAATCGGAATGGCGCGCTGCGATTCGTCGGTCTGAAGCGAACTCGCGCCGAAGATCTCCGAGAGCTCGCCGAGCGTGAAGCGTCGCAGCAAGTCCATCTGAAAGAGACGGTCGGACGCCTCGACGTAGCCCTGTGCGAAGAAAGCGTCGCGATCGCTCAGTGCGAGAATGTGAGGAACGCCGCGGTCGTCGCGCAGAATGGAAACGGGCGCACCGACGTGCAGTCCCGAGATCGTGCCGGTAACGCGAGCGTGGGCGCGCATGCCGAGCACGACGTTGAGCGCAAAGGCGATCGCGGCGACGGCGACGAGCGCGACGCCCGCAAGCAGAACCCGGCCGAGGATTTTCACCGGGGCGTGCCCTCAGGCGTCGACGAAAACGTCGTCGCCCTCGATCGAAACCGGAAAGGTCATGACCGGCACGACCGCGGGGAGCGTCAGCGCATCCCCAGTGCGCACGTCGAACGTCGCGCCGTGACGCGGGCAAACGATGCATTCGCCTTCGAGTTCGCCTTGGTCGAGCGGTCCGCCGTCGTGCGTGCAAACGTCTTCGATCGCGTAGATTTGCCCGCCGGCGTTGCAGAGCAGTATTCCCATCGAATCCACGACGACGAGCCGGGTGCTTCCCGGTGCGATCTCGGAAAGTTTTGCTACTCGGTGCTTAGCCACGCGTCGTCGTTCTACGTTTTTTCGCTCCGGTCATTCTGAATCGAAGTCCTGCGTCGATGCGTACGCTTTGAGAAGCCGCTGCCATGCGGCCCAAAACGCCGAATCGGCGGCCTTGCGATCCGTGGCGAGGTCGTACAGCATCGCGTAGGCGTCGCGCGTGAGGCGACCGGCTCGCGTGCTCGTGTCGACGTCGTCGAGCGAGAAGACCGTATGCCGCAGCGTTTCGTCGAGAAACTCTGCGGCAAACCGCTCGACTTCGCCGGCATCGGCCGGGGCGATCGCGAGCGCGCGCGCGATCCGCTCCAACTGGGCGCGCGGCTCGCCCATGAGGAGATCGTAGTCCACGACGACGAACGGCTTGCCGGCCAGGTCGCCGAGGAACGGCGCGAGGTGCGCGAGCCACAACCGTTGCGCCGCGACGACGCTCATATGCTGGCGCTTATGCAGCGACGCGGCAACGCTCGACGGATTCCGGATGACGAGCACGTACGCGTCGTCGACGTTAACGTCGTGCAAAACTCGAAGCCAGAACGGAAGGACGCGAAGCGTCCGCGGGTCTTTAAAGCCCCAGAGCGGCCGGTCCAGAAACCGGCGGCGCAGATCGCGGGCCGCTTCTTGCCGCAGACGCCACATGCGCCAACCGCGAAACGAGCGCCGGTCGATCGCCGCCGCGTCGTCCCAGGCCAGACCGAGCGACTTGAGCACGCGGTCGTCGAGCGCGACGATGCGCCGGTCCTCCCAGTAGCCGGTCGGATTCTCCGGCTGGGCATCGAGAAAGTCCTCGCCGAGGTAGACGCCGAGCGCAGTAAGACCGCGGGCCACCGCACTGGTGCCGCTTCGGTGCATTCCCGCGATCACGATCGCGCGCGTGCGGTCCGGCATGTGATGGCGGGCCGTTCGTTCCGGCCGAGCGAAGTCCCACCTATGAGCACGATTGCACGCGCCCGGATTTGCGCTCTCGCCGCTTCGCTGATCGCCGCGTTTCTCGGCGGTTGCAGCGGCGGCTCGTCACTTCCGTCGGCGCGCGACGCCGCGCCTGCGCAGCGCGTCGGCGCGCGCGGCGCCCTGCTCTACGTCTCCGATACGGATAGCGGCGACGTCTATGTGTTTTCGTATCCCAAAGGGAAGCTCGTGCAAACGCTCTCGGGCTTCACGGATCCTGCCGGCGAGTGCGTTGACGCGAGCGCGAACGTCTTCATTGCGAATACCGGCGGCAGCGACATCGTCGAGTACGCACACGGCGGTACCGCGCCGGTCGCGACGCTTCCGGATTCGGGTTACTTTCCGGTTGGTTGTGCGATCGATCCGGTAACCGGCGACCTCGCGGTAACGAACTTTCCAGGCTCCAGCAGCGCGCAGGGAAACGTCGTGATCTACAAGCACGCGAAAGGAAAGCCGAAGGCCGCGTATGCCGATCCGTCGATTCCGCAGATGCTGCTCTGTGCGTTCGACGGCTCCGGCAATCTGTTCGTGGACGGTCTAACGGCGTCGAGCGCTTCGGCCTTCGCGCTGCTTGCGCACGGCGGAAAAAAGCTCGCGCCGTTAACCCTGAATCAAAACGTCGTCAGCGCCGGCGGCGTCGCCTGGGACGGCAAGTATCTTGCGATCGGCGATCAATCCGGCAATACGATCTATCAGTTCACGGTGAAGGGAAACCGCGGAACGATGGCCGGCAGCACGCAGTTAGGCGATGCCGTGACCGTCTTTCAGTTCTGGCTCGACGGCGGGAGGGTGATTGGGCCCGATGCCGGTGCCGGCAACGTGAAGATTTGGAAATATCCGGCCGGCGGGTCGCCGCTCAAAACGATCGGCAGCGTTTACGTTCCACTGGGCGCGGCGGTCAGTAACTAAACGCGGCGGCTAGCCGACCGCGCCTTCCATCTCCATCTTGACGAGGCGGTTGAGCTCGACGGCGTACTCCATCGGCAGTTCCTTGACGAAGAAGTCGAAGAAGCCGTTCACGATCATCGCCGTTGCGTCGGCCTCCGACAAGCCGCGGCTCATCGCGTAGAAGAGCTGCTCCTCGCCGATCTTGCTGACGCTCGCTTCGTGCTCGACGGTCGAGCGCTGCTCGTGGATCTTCATCGTCGGCTTGGTGTCGCTCGACGACTCCTCGTCCATGATCAACGCGTCGCACCGAACGCGAGTCTTCGCGCCGACGGCGCCGGGATGGACTTCGACGAGCCCGCGATACGTCGTCTTGCCGCCGTGTGCGCTCACGCTCTTGTTGGTGACGACCGAGGTCGTGCGCGGGGCGACGTGGATAACCTTTGCGCCTGCATCCTGATGCTGGCCCTCGCCGGCGAACGCCATCGAAAGAATCTCGCCGCGCGCGCCTTCGCCCATTAAGTAGATTGCGGGGTATTTCATCGTTAGTCGCGAGCCGATGTTCCCGTCGACCCACTCGACGGTTGCGCCGGCGTGCGCGACCGCGCGCTTGGTGACCAGGTTGAAGATGTTGCGATACCAGTTCTGAATCGTTGTGTAACGGATCGACGCTCCGTCGAGCGCGATCAGTTCGACGACCGCCGAATGCAGCGACGACGTCGAGAACTTCGGCGCGGTGCAGCCCTCGATGTAATGCACCTTCGCGCCCTTGTCGGCGATAATCAGCGTCCGCTCGAACTGCCCCATGTTCTCCGCATTGATGCGGAAATAGGCTTGCAGCGGCATCTTGACTTCGACGCCCGGCGGAACGTAGATGAACGATCCCCCCGACCAGACGGCCGAGTTGAGCGCGGCAAACTTATTGTCGGCGGGCGGTATGATCGTCGCGAAGTATTTGCGCACGATGTCGGGATAGAGCTTGACGGCGCTATCCATGTCGCAGAAGAGCACGCCCTGCTCCTCGAGCGCTTTGCTCGTGCTGTGATAAACCACTTCCGACTCGTATTGTGCCGAAACGCCGGCCAAGAACTTGCGCTCCGCCTCGGGGATGCCTAAGCGATCGAACGTCCTTTTGATGTCCTCGGGCACGTCGTCCCACGAGCGCTCCGTCTGGTCGGTCGATTTCACGAAGTAGTGAATGTCGGCGAAGTCGATCTCGTTGAGCAGTGCGCTGTCGCCCCACGTCGGCATCGGCTTGCTGATGAAGAGGTCGTACGCTTTGAGCCGGAACTCGCGCATCCACGCCGGCTCGTCCTTCATCGAGCTGATCCGCTCGACGATCTCGGGCGTCAGCCCCTTATCCGATTTGAAGACGTAGTTTTCGGGGTCGTGGAAGCCGTGCCGGTACTCCTCGATCAGTTCGGTCGGGGAGGAGGGGGTCTCGATCTTTACTGCCATGGCGTGATTCAGCGTACTCGTACGGCCCGATATAGTCAAGATAATAAAGTACGAGCTTCACTTTCCGCCGGAAGCCGCCGCTCTTTCGCCGGCTTCCTACCTTTTAGGCCCGCTTAGTCCGCCCCGCGGACTCGGGTTTTGCCGCCCTCTCGACCCTCGGCCATGGGCCGTTGATCCGGCTGGATTCCGGCACACTTTTCCACAGAGCGGCCAAGCGAGTTGTGAGGACTTTACAGCGGGGGGTAGAGGGGGTATGATTGGCGCTGCGCTCGCGGCCGGGGGCCGGGGCGCGGAACGGTTTTTGGGAGGGCGCGCCCTTACGCGCCATCGCGGCAAGTCGCCCGTGCACCGCACAAAAGCGCCGGCAGGAGCTAGCCGAAAGGTCGGGGACGTGACTGCACCGCAGCCGCCAGCCGACGAAGTCCGGAGGTGGGATTCCTCAAGGGTCAAGGAGACCTGAGCAAAATTGAAGGCACTCGGCAGGCACATCGTGTGCGAGCTATCGGGCTGTCGCCCCTCCTTGCTGTCAGATATCGACGGAATTGCGGCCATGATGATCGCGGCCGCCAAGGCCGCTCGCGCTACCATTATGGAAAGCGCCTTTCACCGTTTCGAGCCTCAGGGCGTCTCCGGAACGGTCATCCTTGGCCGAATCGCACATTTCGATCCATACGTGGCCCGAGAAAGGGCTACGCGGCGATGGACTTTTACACGTGCGGCGACCACACCGACCCCTGGCTAGCTTGCGAGCTGGCAGCGCGCACGCTGCGCGCGACGAGCGTTCTCACCACCGAGATCAAACGTGGGATCGAGAAGAGCGATGGCGAGTTCACGCACGTACTGAGCCGCAATCAAGATCCGCGCGTGCTCAGCGCGTAAGCGCGATTCTTTAACCGCCATCATCAGCAATTATCAGCTTTTGAAATGTGTAATTTCGGCAGGCTTGCCGTGCCTGCCGTCCAATTTCATTATTCCAACGGTCACTGCTCGTTCAAAATTTAGGTAAGAGAAAAACCCCTATGCGTTTATCAATGATTCGCGTCAGCACCGCCGCAGCGATTGGCGCGCTTGCGTTGTCGGCCTGCGCGAGCCACGGACTGGTTCCGTCGGCCTCGTCGGCGTACTCGCCGACGGCGACGAGCGACGATGCATCGCCGCTCAAAACTACCACGTGCGCGAAGAGTCCACCGCAATGGATGTGGATCTTTAAAGGCGCGTGCGACACGTTCACGCTCAAATCTACGGGCGGAAGCTTCAGCTTAGGCGCGTACGAGAACATCACGGTCAAAGGATCGATCGGATACAACGATGCCAAGGGTTCGGTTACCGTCGACTTGGCGGATGCGATCGATAAGAACGGCGACGTCGAAAAATATAAGGGAGATGGCTTCATCGCCTACAAGGGCGAGGGCACGACGGTCGTCTACGCCGTAGCCGATAATCAAAGCACGCAAACGGTCAAGCCGGTCGCCCACAAGGGCGTTCCGATCCTGAAGTACGTGGTCACGGATTCCAAGGGACTTCCGGGCAAGAACTGCGGCGCGGCGCTGCTGGGCGAGCAGAAGGGCGGCAAACTCGGCTGGAATCCGCTCCCGGATACGTTCCCCGTCAAGGGCGATTCGGTGACGATCACGCAGTACACCGTCCCTAGCGGCTTGGTGCTGCCGCCCAAGGGCACGGGACTCTACTTCGCCATCAACTGCTTCTAAGCGCGAGCCCTTTCGTCGACTCGAGAACCCCGCCGCATGGCGGGGTTCTTGTTTTGCTCCGCCAATCTACGCGAGACATGCCCAAGACTCAAGAGTGGAACTGGTACGTGGAAGAGTTCTCTCCCGCCGAGCGGCACCAGCATGCCGTCGATGAGATGTATTATTCCGGCCGCTCCGATTTCCAGCAAGTCGCGGTACTGCGCTCGCCGGTCTTCGGCAAGATGCTGGTTCTCGACGGCGATACGCAAAGCTCGCAGGCCGACGAGCGCATCTACCACGAGACGCTGGTCCACCCCGCGCTCGCCGGCGCAGCCGATCGCAGCGGCGTGCTCATCATCGGCGGCGGCGAAGGCGCGACGCTGCGCGAGGTGCTGCGCAGCTCCCGAAGTCTCCCGATGCACCATGGTCGATATCGATGCGCTCGTCGTCGAACTGTCGAAGCGATACCTGCCCGAGTGGTCGGCCGGCGCGTTCGACGACCGCCCGCGCGCGCGTGATCGTGGGCGATGCGCTCGAGTTTATGCGCGTCAACGACGAGCGCTACGGCGTGATTCTCTCCGATCTGACCGAGCCGCTGGCGGACTCGCCGAGCAATCCCCTCTTCAACGACGCCGTGTTCGAGTTGATCAAATCGCGCCTCGCCGAAGGCGGCGTCTACGTGCTTCAGGCAAGCACGGCGGCGATCCACAACGCCGGCCTCCACTGCAAAATGGCGCGTACGCTGCGCCGTCACTACGCGAACGTCGTCTCGTTCTCGACGCACGTGCCGGCCTTCGATACCGAGTGGGCCTTCTTGGCGTGCAGCGACCGCATCGATCTCTCGCGGCTCGATCCGGAACGCATCGATACCTACTGCGCGGGTTTGGCGGGCGAGAGCTTCTTTTACGACGCGGTAACGCATCGCCGGCTCTTTTCGCTGCCGCTCTATTTGCGACGGATGCTCGCCGCGGGCGGGGATACGTTTTAACCGGACGAACAAGCGGGATAGGAGAGCATCATGACGATTGATTTTTCGCATGCGCCGCATGCGTGGGAAAAGGAGAAGAGCAACTTCGTTGCACTCTTGGACTTGAAGCTGGAAGTTCGTCGAGCACGGCCGAGCGATCATGCGCATGCCGTACCGCCAGGAGATCACCAACGGCACCGGCGGCGTGCACGGCGGCGCGATCGTGAGCCTTTGCGACACCGTCTTTTACGTGGCGCTCGCGTCGATCTACGGGCGCGATCAAGATACCACGACCGTCGCCCTGCAATGCAACTTTCTCGCGCCGGCGCGGCCGCCGCACGATCTCGTCGCTGAAGCCAAGGTACTGCGAGCCGGGCGGCGGATCGTGTACGGCGAGGTCTACGTTCGCAGCGGCGACAAGATCGTCGCGCACGCGACACTCGACTTTCTCAACACCTATCCCGAAGAGAGGCCCAAGAAAGCGTCGTCTTCAGAAGCGCAGCCCGAGAAGGTGTCATCCTGAGCGGAGTAAAGCGGACCGCGCTCCACGCCGATCACGTCCGCGCCGGGGGGCGAATGGTGCCGTTCGCGGACTTTGAGATGCCGGTGCAGTACGCGGGCATCCTCAAAGAGCACGATGCCGTTCGTCACCGCGCGGGGCTCTTCGATCTCTCGCATATGGGCCAGTTTTGGCTGACCGGCGACAACGTCGCACCGTGGGCCGACACGCTCACGATCAACGCGGTCGGTACGATGAAGCCGATGCAGGCGCGGTACAACATTTTTTGCAACGAGGCGGGCGGGGCTCACGACGATACGATCTTCTACCGTCTCGAAAACCGGTGGCTTTTGGTCGTCAACGCCGCCAACGCGCAGAAGATGTGGGAGCTGCTCGATGGGTGCAGGCCGGGCGGCGTCTCGCTCGAGAACGGGCACGGCAACGGCGCCCTCATCGCGATTCAAGGTCCGCGGTCGGTCGAAATGCTTCAGCCCCACGTAGACGTCAATCTCTCGTCATTGCGCTATTACTTTTGCGCCGACGGCCATGCGTACGGGATTCCCACCGTGATCGCCCGCACGGGCTACACCGGCGAGGACGGCTTCGAGCTCTTCGTGGACGGCGCGGATGCGTCGATGGTGTGGAACGCACTGTTGCGCGATCATCGGGCCGAGGGTCTAGAACCCTGCGGGCTCGGCGCGCGCGACGTGCTCCGCCTCGAGGCCGGAATGCCGCTCTACGGACACGAGCTCACCGAAACGATCACGCCCGTAGAAGCGGGGCTTACGTGGGCGCTCAAATTCGACAAACCGGAGTTCACCGGCAGAGCTGCGCTCAAGGCACAGCTCGAAGCGGGCACCTATCCGCGCATCGCAGGTCTGGTAATGGAAGGACGCGTTCCCGCGCGCGAAGGCTATGCCGTGTGGCTCGGCGATCGCATCGTCGGATCGGTTCGAAGCGGCTCGATTGCGCCTTCGGTAGGTAACAAGAACATCGCGACGGCGCTGGTCGCCGCGGAGGCTGCGGTGGACGGTACGCGTCTCGAGGTCGAGATACGAGGAACCAAGCACGAGGCAGCCGTAGTTCCGCTGCCGTTTTATAAGCGTCCGAAATAATCGAAAGGGAGAAGACGTGGCGGTACCGGGAGAGTTGCTCTACAGCAAAGACCACGAGTGGGTAAAGCTCGACGGCGATGCGGCAATAGTCGGCATCACCGATTACGCGCAGAATGCGCTCGGGGACATCGTCTACGTCGAGCTTCCGAAGGCCGGGACGACGATAGCGCAGTTCGCCAACGTCGGCGTGATCGAGTCGGTCAAGGCCGTCTCGGATCTCTTTACGCCGATCTCGGGCGAAGTCGTCGAGATCAACGCGGCGCTTGAGAACGATCCTGCGGCGGTCAACCGCGACCCTTATGGCGAAGGGTGGTTGCTCAAAGTACGTCTGAGCGGTGCCGGAGAGACGAAGAACTTGCTCACCGCAGCCGATTACGAAAAAATCGCGACCGAGTAGTCGCCGAAATCAGCGGCAGCCCACCCTTCCGCGGAACATGGCGTTGCGAACTTCGACGCGTTGAGCGTCGTTGAGGTCGGCATCTCGATAAAGGTCGCCGGTCACCATATGGAAGACGTACGCTTCCTGCGCCGTAGGAAACTCGCCGCACGGCATCTCCCAATAACGAACGTAGTAGCGAACCCGCCATGCGATCTGCCGCTCCGCGAACGAGCGCAGCGTTCCATCGGCTCGCTCACACGCCGCGTACTGCGCGAAGTCGTTCGCAAACGGCTGACAGCGCGTCGCGTCGCTCGACGCCGTTACGGTTGCAAAGATGAACGGAATCATTGCGATACATTCACGCATTAGGGGAGGAGTCGCTAGAGCGGAGAAAATCCGACGCGAGAGGAGCAATGACCATGCTACGATGGATCGTGGGCGCCGCCGCGGCACTCGCATTGACCGCAGGACCCCAGGGGGCCCGCGCCGATTCGGCACAACCAGAGCTGCCGCCTCAACCGGCGGTGCACCCGGCGGGGGTTCCTGCAGACGCGGTGCTCGTTTCACCGTGCATTGCCGGAATGGGCGAACACTGGGTCGCGCTCAAAGACGCGCCGCTCGGCCCGATCTACGGCGTGTGGCAAGGCAAACCGGTCTTCACGGAGATTATGGTTACCGTGAAGCAGCTTCAGGATGGGTTTAGCTACGCGAACATCCGCGCGCTCCCCGGCAGTCAGATCGACCACGTGGATTTCAAGTACGAGCCGAAAGGACACGCGGGACTGCCCGTCCCGCATTACGATCTTCACGCGTACTACGTCTCGCCGGACATACAGGCGACGATCTGCCCGAACGGCATTCCCGACCCCTCGATGAAACCCACGAACCGGTAGAACGGTCGAAACGGTTCGTGTACGCACCGCACACTCAACGCGACGTCGAGCAGATGCTCGAAACCATCGGGGCCGGATCGCTCGACGAACTTCTGCGCGTTCCCGATCCAATCGCGCTCAAAGCGAAGCTCGACGTCGTTCCCGCGTTGCCCGAATACCTCATTGCGCGGCGCTTCTCGCAGTTTGCGGAGAAGAACCCCGGCGTCGGCTATCGTTCCTTCCTCGGTGCCGGCGCATATCGGCATTACGCGCCGCCGGCGATCGCCGCGCTGGCGATGCGAGGCGAGTTTCTCACCGCCTATACGCCGTATCAAGCCGAGGTTTCTCAAGGGTACCTTCAGGCGATCTATGAGTGGCAAACCTATATTTGTTTGCTGACCGGGATGGAACTCGCGAACGCTTCCGTTTACGACGGGGCGACCGCCCTTGCGGAAGCCGCGATCATGGCGCTGGGCGCCACGAGCCGGCAGCGAGTGCTCGTTTCCAGCGCGGCGCATCCGAACTATCGCGCCGTCCTGCGCACGTATTGCGACGGGCTCGACGTCGTCGTTGACGAGATTCCGTTTACCGGCGACGGAACGACCGACTGGGCCTCCGTCACCGCGGCAGTTGCCGGCGGCGAATATGCCGCGGTTGCCGTGCAGTCGCCGAACTTTTTCGGCAATATCGACACGCCCTCGCAGCCGGCGCGCGAAGCGATCGCGCAGAGCGCGACCGTGCCGATCGCCGTCGTGGCCGAAGCGCTATCGTTGGCGGCGCTCGCGCCGCCGTCGTCGTGGGGCGCCCAGATCGTCGCCGGAGAGGCTCAGAGTTTCGGCATCGCGCAAGCCTACGGCGGACCGTATGCCGGTTTCATCGCCTCGACGCAGGAACACATGCGCCGAATCCCCGGACGTCTGGTCGGAAAGACGGTCGACAACGCCGGACGCACGGCCTACGTCCTGACGCTGCAGGCGCGCGAGCAGCACATCCGGCGCGAGCGCGCCACCTCGAACATCTGCACGAACCAAGCGCACTGCGCGCTTATTGCGACGATCTATCTCGCACTCATGGGCAAAACGGGACTGCGCGATTGCGCCGCGCTCAATCTCGCGCGTTCGCGAGAACTAGCGTCGGCCGTCGCGAACGTTCCGGGCATACGATTGAAGCACGCGGCCCCGTTCTTCAACGAGTTCGTTGTCGACGTCGGCCGTCCGGCAGGTGAGGTGCTGTCGGCGCTCCAGCAGCACAAGATCCTCGGCGGCGTCGACCTGGGACGCTTCTATCCCGAGCTGCGCACCTGCGTGCTCATGAACGCCACCGAAATGACGACGACCGGCGATATCGAGGCGGTCGCGAGGGCGCTGACGGAGGTGTTGCATGTCCCGGCCGCCGTCTGAAGCAATCCCGCTGATCTTCGAGCTCGGTCAGGAGGGACGCGCCAACCATTATCTCGAGAGCGGAAAGCCGCTCGAATCCTTTCTGCCCAAAGCGATCGTGCGCGACGATCTCCCTCTGCCGGACAACAGCGAGCTCGACGTCGTCCGCCACTATACGCAGCTCTCGCATCGAACGTTCGGAATCGACCTCGGCTTCTACCCGTTGGGCTCGTGCACGATGAAGTACAACCCGCGCATAAACGATGCGATCGTCGCGCGGCGCGAGTTCGCCGAGCTGCATCCGTTTACGCCCGACGAACTCGCCCAAGGCGCGCTCGAGATAATGTACGAACTCGAGCGCTCGCTCAGCTCGCTTTTCGGCATGGCCGCGTTTTCGCTCAACCCGTCGGCCGGCGCTCACGCCGAGCTGGGCGCGCTGTTGATCGCGAAGAAGTATTTCAAGCATCGCGGTGAGATGCGCCGCGACAAGGTCATCGTGCCGGATACCGCCCACGGGACCAATCCGGCTTCGGCAGCGATGTGCGGATTCAAAGTCGTCTCGCTCCCGAGCAACGCGCGTGGCCGCGTGAGCGTCGACGAGATCCAGCAAGGTCGTCAACGACGAGACCGCCGTCTGCATGATGACCAATCCCAACACGCTCGGGCTCTTCGAAGAGCAGATCGCCGAGATCGCCGCGGTCGTGCACGAGGCCGGCGGCCTAATGTATTACGATGGCGCGAATGCCAATGCCATCATGGGATACGCACGTCCGGGCGATATGGGATTCGATCTCATGCACCTCAACACGCATAAGACGTTTACGATTCCCCACGGCGGCGGCGGCGCGGGGCACGGCCCGCTCGGCGTTGCCGCACACCTCGTAGAGTATCTGCCGACGCCGGTCGTGGTGCGCGACGGCGCGGCACTGCGGCTCGAATTCGATCGTCCGCGATCGATCGGCCCCATGCGGTCCTTCTGGTCGAACTTCGCTCACGCCGTGCGCGCGCTGGCCTATCTCTACGCCAACGGCGAAGAAGGTCTGAAGCGTGTTTCGCAGCTCGCCGTTCTCAACGCAAACTACGTGCGCGTCAAGGTCGCCGAGTTTCTCGAAACGCCGTATCCGGAGAACTGCCGCCACGAGTTCGTCGCGTCGGCGCAGCGCCTCAAGAAAGAGCATGGCGTACGGGCGCTCGATATCGCGAAGGCGCTCCTCGACCACGGGTACATGGCGCCGACGATGTATTTCCCGCTGATCGTCCCCGAGTGCCTCATGATCGAGCCCACCGAGACGGAGTCGAAAGAGACCCTTGACGGCTTCGTCGAGGTGCTGCGGACGATCGTCGGCCTGGCTCAAACGGAGCCGGCCACCCTCCTCGAAGCCCCCGTGAGCACCCCGGTCGGCCGGGTCGACGAAACCCTGGCCGCTCGCAAGCCGGACCTTCGGTGGAGATACTGACCTAGGTCAATTTTTTTTGGAAAAATCAGGAGGAGGCCGGCGTAGAGCGGCCGTAAGATGATGGCGGTCATTAACCCCCATCATCTTTTTATTCGCTGAGGTGCCGGTGCTTCGACAACTCATCGCCGATCTTCGAGCGCGGGGTCCCCTAGAAAGGGGCTCTGAGATGGGCACGCTGCTCGGCGGTTCCCCGACCGATTGGCCGGTGGTTCGCGGGCTGGCGGAGCGCGCCGGCGGCTACACGCGCACCTGCGCGTTTCGTAACGCCGACTTCGAGCTGCTGCTGCTCAACTGGGCACCGGGCGCCGCCTCGTTAATCCACGATCATGGCGGCCAGCATTGCTGGATGTACGTCGTGGACGGCAAGCTCGACGTGGAAGACTTCGTGCGGCTCGACCCAGGCGACGTTCCGGGATACGCGCGCGTCGAATGGCGAGACTCGCGTCGTCTCGAGGCCGGAGCGATGGATCTCCGCTCCGGCCGATTCGACCTTCATCGCGTCTCCGCCGCGAGCGGCACGGGCGCCGTTTCCCTTCACGTGTATGCCGGTCCGCTCGAACAGTTTTTGGTCTACGACGAGGCCGAGCGCCGGTGTGAAACGGCGCGCGGCGTTTACGACGACGTTCTTACCCTCGCGGAGGAACCGGCCCGGCGATGATCGAGATCGACGTCGCCATCGTCGGCGGCGGTTTTAGCGGCTGCGCCGTCGCGGCGAATTTGTCGCGTCGTACCGGCAGCGATTGGGCGGTCACGCTCTTCGAGCCCAGCGAGCTCGGACGCGGCGCTGCCTACGGCACGCGCCATCGCGAACATCTGCTGAACACGCGCGCAAAACAGATGAGCCTCTATACGCACGATCCCGACGATTTCGTGCGCTGGCTCGGGCCGCGCGGCGGCCCGAACGACTTCGTCTCGCGGCGGACGTACGGCGCCTACGTCGCCGATATCGCGCGTCGCGCGTTCGAGCGACCGCGATTCACGTACGTGCACGATCGCGTCTGTGCGGTGCGGCGCTCGCCGGACGGCGGATTCGTCGTCGAGTCTGAATCCGGATTGCGGATGCGTGCCCGCAGCGTGGTGTTGGCCGTCGGGAACTTGCCGCCGAACGACGACTGGTTGCCGCGGTCCGTGCGCCTTCATCCCGGATATGTTGCCGATCCCTGGCGCTTCGACTATAGCGTGGTCGGCGGTCGGGTTCTCATCGTCGGCGCGGGCCTGACCGCGCTCGACGTTCTCGTCGCGCTCCAGGCTTGCGGACATCGCGGGAGCGTCGACATCGTCTCGCGCAATGGCCGGTTTCCGACCGTCCACGCCGAGGTAGCCCCTTACGACGTCATTCCCGCGCTCGACACGCAGAGCGCGCGGCTGCTGATGCGCAGCTTTCGCCGGCACGTCGCGGATGCAGCGCAGCGCGGATTCGACTGGCGAGCCGTTCTGGACGCGGTGCGTCCGGAGGGGGAGGCAATTTGGCGGCGGCTCTCACCCGCCGAGCAGCGGCGCTTCGAGCGACACGTCCGCCGCCAATGGGAGCGCCACCGTCATCGCTCGCCCGGCGCCGTCGATGACGTGCGCGCAGCCTATGCCCGCAACGGCCGCCTCCACACGTATGCCGGCCGGCTCACGGGGATGGATCGCGGTGTCGCAACGATTACGCTCCGGGACGGCACGACCGTCGAGCTTCACCCGGATTGGATCGTGAACTGCGTCGGACTCGGAAACGCCGCAACGATGCGGCGGGATCCTCTGCTCGCAGCCATGCTCGCCGACGGGCTCGTCTCATTCGGCGACGGCGGACTTGGGCTGCGCGCGACCTCCGAGCTTGCGGCGGTCGGGGCCGACGAACGGCCGGTTCCCGGCCTCTGGATCGTCGGGCCACCGGTGCGCGGCTCGCGTTTTGAATCCACCGCAGTTCCGGAGCTGCGGGTGATGGCCGAGCTCGTTGCCGGCAACATTCTCCGAGCAACTCGCCCCAATACCGTTTTCCTGGAGGCCTAACAGATGAAGGCGCAACTCTTCGCCGCAGCGGCTGCGGTGCTCTTGATGACAGCGTGCGGCGGCGGCGGAACGTTGCCGAACGGCTCCGTGGTGAACTCGGGCGGCGGCGGCGATCCCCCGCCGACGAAGCTGGTTAACGTCAAAGTAACCGTGACGATCCCGCCGCGCACGAAGCAGCACGGCATTCGTCACAACTACGTTTCGCCGAATACGCAGTCGCTCGTCATCGAACTCTCGTCGGTCAACGGCGGCGGCGTCAATGGCGTGAACGCGACGACGATCAATACGCTTTCTAAGTCGCGCGGCTGCAAGAGCGTCGGCGGCGCCACCGTCTGCACCGCCAACGCTTCGGGAGCCGTGGGCGACGACGTGTTCGCGGTTACGACCTACTCGCAGACCAACGCGATCGGATCCGTGCTTTCCGTCGGCACGGTGCAAGCGAAGATCGCCGGTAACGGCGGCGGCGTCCCGATCAGCAACAAGCTCTCGCTCTCACTCGACGGCGTGATCGCCGGTCTTCAACTCACGCTATCACCGTCGTCGGGGGAGCGCGGTAAGGCCGTGAAATCCAAAGTCTCCCTCGTCGCGCTCGATGCAACCGGGGCGCAGATCATCGGGCCCAGCCAGTTTGCATCGCCGGTAACGCTCGGCGTTCAAGGCGACGGCAATAAGGCGTTCTTGCTGCACGTGGGCGGGAAAGCGGCAACCTCGTTCTCTATCGAAAAGCCGACTTCGAGCATCGAGCTCACGTACGACGGCGACTCCCAAGCGGCGTCGCCAACGGTCGCCGCGACCGTTGACGGTCCCGGATCGACCGGTGCCAGCGCCGACTTCAAGCTCAAGGGTAAGGTCCCGCCGCCGCCGGTTGGAACGATCTACGCGCTCAACCTCGGCAGCAACGACGGTAAAGGCGCGACGGTCACGGAGTACGACGGGAAGGCGAGCGGAAACGCGGCGCCCCAGGTTACGCTGAATCTCAGCCCCAAACTTTACGCGCGCAGCATCCTGGTAGACTCGGCCGGCGACTTATACGTCGGCTACTTTGACAATCAATACGGCTCCTCGCCGTCGCAAGGCACGCCCGACCGCGGTAACGAGATCGCGGAGTACGCGCCCGGCGCGAGCGGCAACGCGCAACCGACATCCGTCATTACGGCCGATAAGAGCACCGACACCAGCGTCTTCCCGGCGTTCATGAGCTTCGATCCATCCGGGGATCTCGTGGTGTACGGCGCAACGAAAGTCGACGGTAACGGCGGCAGCGACGCGGTCCTCACCTACGCGCCCGGCAGTAAAGGCCCCGCGGCGCCCGTGCAGGCCTGGGCCTTCGCTTCGCCGACGCTCTTCTACTCGGGTCCGACGGGCCTCGCGCTGGACGGCTCCGGGAACTTTTACGTAAACGCGGCGCTCTACTCGTCGCTGGGCCCCAGTTACGGGTTGTTCATTGCCACTGCATCCGATAATGGAAATCCCGCCGTCGTTCCGTCGCGAACGGTTCCGTGGAACGACACGAGCAAGCTCGTGCCGCAGCTCACGACGAACGTTTCGCTCAACGACAGCGGCGAGATTTTCATCGGGAACTCGACCATCGTCGGAAGCAGCAGCTATCCGCCGTGCCAGGGGCGCGCCAACGTCTACGCATCGGGTGCGACCGGTAACGACGTAGCCCCGCTGCGCATCATCACCCTGCAGAGCGTCTACACGACGAACCCGCAGTGCGCCTCGGGCCGCAATCCGCTCGTGCCGTACTTCCCGTCGATCGCGGTATACGGCTCATCACTTTTTGTCGCGGACGACTTCAACAACGCAATCGACGTCTATTCCAGCAACGCCCGCGGCAACGCGAAGCCGGAACTGCAAATAACCGGCTCCGCAACGGGGCTCGACGCTCCGATCTCGCTGGTCATTACATCTCCACAGTAGCTCAAGTCACTAGCCCAACAAGGAACCTAACAACATGAGAAAATCCCTCGCTACCTTGGCCTTGGCAGCCCTTCCGGCGATACTGCTCAGCGCGTGTAACGGCAGCGGCGCCGGCGGAGCCGGCGTCTCGGCGCTACCCAACGCTTCGACCGTTTCGCATCAGACGAAAGTTCGCCGCGGCGACAACGGTCCGCAAGACCTCCATGCCGGCGGCGCCGATTTCCCGGCACTCGCCTACAACCTCGAAGATCAACCCGTCGGCACATATAACGAGCCGCAGGCGGGTCCGGGCAGAGGCTCGCTCTTCTATGCGGCGCCTACGAACGGCACGATCTACTACTGCATCGCCAACAGCGGCGACGGCCGCAAAGCCTTCGAAGGCGAAGGCGACTCCGGCTTCCCTCCGACCGGACCGTGCGCAACGCTAAGCGCGACCCCGACCGGTTTCGGCGGCCGCATGGACCCGCTCGACTTCGTCGGTACGGCGACGGCGCTCGCCTCGACGGAGTGCTGCGCCGCCGGAACGGCGTATGCCAAGGGCCGGCTCACCGGCAGCGAGACCTGGGGACAACCGTTTGAAATTCCGCAGATCGGCGGAGCGATCACGTTCCCGTTCCTTGCGTCGAACTTCAGCGTCTCGAGCATCAAACTCTCGACCTGGACCTACTGCGCGATCTCAAACGGCACGGTCAGCGATTGGAACGACCCGGCTATCACCGCCGATAACGGAACCTCGGTGACGGGCGGAGTCTCGCAGCCGATCACGTTCTACTTCCGCTCGGATAGCGCCGGTACGACTTACAACTTCACCAACTCGCTCAACACCCAATGCAATATCTCATTCCAGGCGCCGTATAATAAGGCGCCGTACGGATCACCGAGCCGCAGCGCGGCGTGGTCGTTCGGCGTCGCCAACACGTGGCCGGGCCCCGGTTCGTCGGGCGATCCGAACAGCAACTTCATCGGCGTCTTCGGCGCTCCCAACATCGTCGCCGGCGTGCAGACGACGCCGTTTGCCACCGGCTACCTAGAGGGCTCGTACGCGCATGCCGCGAGCCATCCCTCACTCGGCCAAGCGCTCTTGCAGAACGGCTACAGCAAAAAGAAGGGCGCGTTCTTCGTCGACCCGACCAAACACAGCACGATCGTCAATGCGCTCAATAGCCTCACCGCATCGAGCATCGTCTACGGAGAAGGCAGCGACGGCAACTCGCTCGGATCGAGCACGCCGTGGTGCCAGCTTTACATCCCCTCCAACGATTTCGCCGCTCCGCCGGCGAAGTCGTATCCCATCGTCGGTGTGAGCTACCTGCTGTTCTACGGCAACAACAACGGCGTCCACGTTCCCGATAAGATCGCGCTCATCAAGTACTTGGAATCTACGGCGGCCAACAATCTCGTCAAGAAGTTCGAGTACGCGTCGTTCTCGTCATCGGTTGAGAACGCGGTCATCACCGCTCTCAACGGAACCGGAAGTCAGGCGGCTTGTCTCCAGTAGGAAAACCGGCGCTTGGATAGTAACTCCAAGCACAGTGGCGCGCGTCGCAGAGCCTGCGGCGCGCGCCGTTTCCAACCTTAACGTTTTGTAAAGAAATTCTTAAATGAACGTTCGTCTTGGAAGCGCTTTAGCCGCGCTCTGCTGCATGTTGTCTCTGACGGCATGCGGCACTTCGAGTTCTTCGAGCGCCATGCCGGCGCAGGCGCAACAGGCCAAGGTGCGCTTCATCGACGGCGCTCCGTTATTGGAGACGTTGATCGGCGGAGTCTTGCAAGGTCTTGGCAGCGACGTCTATCTGCAGGTCGATTCGCAGACGGTTGCATCCTCGTTCACCTACGGCTCGATGACGACGTTCCTTCCCACCCCCGCGGGCGTGCACTCGCTGACCGCTCGCAACACCGAAGGGTACGCGGTCGGCCCGCTAAAGACGACGGCGCTGGCCGCCGGTAAGCGATATACGCTCGTGCTCGTCGGCAGCTATCCAAACTACAAGGTGCTCACGTTCGAGGAGCCGGCGGCGAGCGACGAAGCCGGCATTTCGCTGTACGAGGCCTCGCCGTCGGTCCCCGATGCGGCCTTCGGCAGTTACACGGTCTCGACGAACTCGGATTTCAAACAGCTAGGGACCGCGCATTTCGGCGATGTCGTTACGGTTTCGCTCGGCAAGAGCGTCACCGATACCGGCGGGTACGTCGGGGCTCCGAGCAAACCGCTGGGCGCGATCGCGCCGTCGCAAGTCAACACGTTCGATACCAACAACGCGCTGCCGTTCCACAAAGCCGCCCGCCTTTCGCTCTTTCTCTTCGATCCGGCTAGCGGCAGCGGCAGCACCACCGGCCCGGTCTTTGGGAGCCTCGATCAGTGAAGATTGCCGCAATTTTTGTTCGTTGATGGCCGTCGGCGCGATTGCCGTGGCCGTTTCCGGTTGCGGTGCCAGCGGTCCGTCGCCGGTCGCGCTGCAGCACCCCGTTACGCCGACGTCCACGCCGGCCTCGACGCAGCTCTACGTCGATCACAACGGCACGTTCTACGAGTATCACCTGCCGCTCTCCGCGGGATCGAAGCCGGAACGAACGCTCGACGAATGGCCCGGCCTCGCGATCCCGCCGGTGATTGCGGCCGATCAGTACGGCAACGTAGCCGTGGCGAGCAGCCAGGAGCTGCGCATTTTCAAGGCGCCGATCGTTTCGTTTGCGCCGTCGCACGCGCAGTTGCGTTTAACGCTTACCCCTGCGATCACCGAAATAGGCACCTCGGGTGCCGACCTGATCGACCTCGAGTACGATCCGAACGAGAATCTCTGGCTGTTCAACAATCTCGGCGCCGAGATCTCGGAACTGCGCAACCCCATCTCTAAATCGAGCGTCGCCGCGTTGACGATTGGTTTCGGCGCGCCGGGCTCCAAGACGGCCGGCTTCACGACGCTCATTCAAGGGCGGTTCGATATCAATGCCGCGCTATACGTGTACGCGAGCAATACGGCCACGCCGCCGCGACTGCGTCTCTTCAAGGTTTCGTTCCCATATGCCAAGCCGCCGGGCTCGCTAGGGATCAACTTGGCCCAGGCAGATTTCGTGGACTCCAGCGAGTGGCCGCCGGCCGCGAACAACGCGCCGTCGCTGCTCCTCGGACAGTACGATGGTGCGCTTCACTCGCCCAAGCCGGGCTCGCCGCCGTCGCCGCCGGTTGACGTGACCGGTCAGTTCATCCAGCCGTTCAATCCACAAGCCGGACTCTTTCCAAACGAGCACATCAACCAGATCGTGGGGGCACTCTCGGCCGACACCTACCGCTATAGTTTCTACACGCTCGACGCCGGCGACGGTCACTTGTCGGTCTTCGAGCTGCCGATGAAATCGAATGCCCAACCGAAACTTACGCTGCCCTGTTTAGCCGGCCTTGGCAACTGCGACAAAACGGAGCATCTATTTCTTGCGCCTTAAAATCGCGATCCTCATCGGAATCCTGTCGATCGTGCTGCCGCCCGCGTGGGCGTGGGCGGAGACGGGCGGCATCGTTTCCGGCACCGTGACGGACGACAAAACGCACGCGCCGATCGAAGGCGCGCAAGTCGTCGCCAAATCGCCTAGCGGAACCTATAAAGCGACCAGCGATGCGAAGGGCCAGTTTCGTTTTTTAAGCGTTTTGCCCGACACGTATTCGATTTCGGCGAGCAAGACAGAGTATCAGCCGTACTCATCGACGATCGTAGTGCTCAACGGTTCGCAGCAAACGGTCGGCGTCGTGCTCTCGAAAACCTTGAAGACCATTGCGACCACCCGCGCTCGCTCGTCCGGCAGCGCCTTTCAGCGCGGCATGACCATCGACACTTATACGGTGACCGGAGCGCAGATCCAGATGGTGATGGGCAAGAGCTTCAACACCAACGAAGAACGATGTTGCTGCGCAGCATTCCGTCGGTCACGATCGACAAGTCGGGGACGGTCTCGATTCGCGGTGGCTTTGCCTTCGAGGCGGCCTACGAGTTCGAAGGCATCGACTACACGACGCCGACGGCCAACCTGCAGAACACCCTGCAAAACGTCGCCAACTTCGGCTTGCTCAACGGCGTCGGGAGCGTGCAGTTGATTCCCGGCGGCGGCGACGCGACGCATGGCAACACCGGCACCGGTCTGGTGCTCTTCACCGCCAAGCACGGCACCTTCCCCAGCTATCTTCCACGTCGACGTCGAAGCGCTGATGTTTCCGTACCTGCACCAGCTCGGACTGGAATGGGGCTGGGCCGATCCGATCGCAGCGCCTCTCCAACTACGCCGGATTCATCGGACTCATCGCGCGCTTTCAGTACGGCACGCCCGGAACCGCCGCCAACACGCTGGGCACGCTGGGCACCAACGCAGCGACGCTGGGCAGCACGATCGATCCAAACCTCGTCTACTACGCGCCGTCGTTCTTGTCGTCCAGCGATTTCGTCGACAACGCTGATCTACCGGTTCGGGAAGAACAACTCGCAGCGGCTCCAGTTCTTCATCCAAGACCCAGACGATCACGCAAACGCTCGATTACGGCGGCTTTCAGTATCTGCCGTATATCTCCGGCGGTACGCACGTCGGGCAGTGCGCGCCGTATCCGGTCATCGGGCCTAACGGCCCGGTCAACACGGCGCAGCAAAACTTTGCCTGCGACAACCTGATTCCGCTCTTTCCGGGGCAGCCGAACACGTACGCGTTCGTCTCGCACGCCGACACGTTGAAGAGTCCGTTTCTGGCCTATAAGTTTGAATACGGCGCGAGCATGGGCGCTCGTCGCTGCTGACGGCGCGCTACTTCCGCACGTTCAGCGAGCAGTCGCAGGACATGCCGGCGCAAGGCATCTTCGCCGCAGCCGTACGGCGGCACGCGGACGGCGGGACAATTCGACGTCACGACGCAGATCGGCGAGAAGAACACGCTCAAGTACGGCGGGATCTACGAGTTCGTAGTGCCCGTTCGGCAATCGTTACGACTT
Organism: Vulcanimicrobiota bacterium; assembly: GCA_963699435.1. Taxonomy (GTDB): domain Bacteria; phylum Vulcanimicrobiota; class Vulcanimicrobiia; order Vulcanimicrobiales; family Vulcanimicrobiaceae; genus Cybelea. Next base: position 87,845 of record CAVOTV010000005.1, on the reverse strand, counting down.
TACGTCGTATACCGCGTTCACCACGCCGGCGTACATCATCACCTACCCGATCACGCACCCGCAACCAGCCGCTGCCGCTGCCGTACACGTATCCGGGCCTGCTGCCGAACAACAATCCCTACGCGCCAGCAGGGCCTGGAGCAAGATTTCTTCTCGCCCTCGTTCTGCGCGCAGGTGCAGCTTGCACGGCGAACTGCGGCTACTCTGAGCTCGTGGTTCCCCGGCGGCGTGCGCTTTCCGTTCGAGGAAGACGTGCGCGACGGTCGCCCAGCAGCAATACGGCGCCTACCTGCAAGATACCGTCGACATGTCGAGCGACGCTGGAAGAGCGAGGCTGGGCCTGCGCTTAGACGGCTACAACTTTCAAATTCCCGCACAAGCCGGCGCCCCCGCTTCGATTCCCGCCGCGGAGCATCAGCGGCTCTACGAGCCGCACTTCGACTCTCGTACTCGCCGGATCGCCGCGATACGATTCGCTTCGGCTTCGGGCACACGCTCTCGATGCCGTTGCCGCAGCCTGCTCGGCGCCGACGTGAGCCGCACGCCGTACGCCGCGTTCGCCGAGATTCCGTCGTACGACAACTCGACCGGGCAGGCCGGCGCAATACTGCGGACCGCTGGCCAATCATGCTCTGCGGCGAATTACGCCGACCAGCTCTATTGGCTGACGCGCGACTATCGCTTCGGCAGCTCGACGCTCGAGGCGCCGCTGGTCGGAGCGACGTTCACCAATATCGACCTCTCCTGGGCGCACGAGTTTCACGACGGCTCGGCGATGAAGATCACGCCGTTCTACCGGCGCGGTTACAACGTGATCGAGCAAACCGCCCAGATCATCGGCTTCAACTATCAAACCGGCTCGCCGGTCTACGGCGACGTCGCGTACTCGAACATGGGCATTCAAAAGGCCACCGGCATCGAAGCGCTCTACACCAAAGAATTCCGCTCGGGCTCTCGATGCAGATCGGCGCGACCTACATCAGCCAGTTCGGCAACGAGCCGCCCGGCACGTTCCTACAGCCCGCTGCGCTGGCGCTCGGCGAGACCTACCGGTCGCCCGATCTTTCGCCGTTCCAGCTCAACGCCGCCGTTCAACTACAAGACGCCGCACGGCTGGCGCATCAATCCGGTGATCGACTCCAACGTCGGCTATCCATACGGCGCCGGCTACTATACGGCGGTCTACTGCAACGGCATCCCGGTCATCGTCCCGAACACGAGCCTCGGGATGATCTACTCGCATACGCCCGGCTACATCGATCCGCTCGATCCGGGCACCTGCACCAAACCGAACATCGCCGCGACGCGCGGCATCGCACGAACCGGGTTTGCCCGGCGGCTTGCTACACCACGCCGCGGCTCGATGCAGATCTTACGGTCGAGTACCGTCCGCAGACGCGCGCATCGCACAGTCGGTCTTCGGCATGCAGATCGTCAACCTGTTCAATCAACTCTACAACGTGCCGGTCTACAACGGCTGCTACGGTATCGCCGGTCACGACAGGCCTTCCAACGGAACGGCACCGTGCACGTACTCCACCGCACCGTACGCGCCGCCCGATATTGCGGCGCACTCCAGCTCGCCCGTATCTGACCTACCCCAACTGACACGCCGATCTCGTTCCGCCTCTACTATCAGGTGACTTTATGAGCATTCGACTCGCTCTGGGCGCATTGGGCGCCGGACGTTCTTTGCGTTGCGGCCGTCGCTGGCTGCGGAAACGGCGGCGCGTCTGAGCCGCCCGTGACGTCGTACGATCCCGCGGCGACGAGCCGACTGCAGTTTGCCGTCGGAATTGCGACGATGTCGTACAATAGCGGCGCCAGCGTAGCCTACGGTCTCAATACCGTCGAGACGCTTCGCCAGAAACGACGGGCTGTCGGGGACGCTCTACAACGTGCCGATGATCATCGGCCCGACGCAGCTTCAACGTGCTCATCTCGACGGAGACCGGCAACGAAGTGCAGTCGGCCGGCTCCGATCTCGGCACCAACCACATCACGTGGGGAACGCTCAATCAGTCACTGTGGACCGGGCCGCCGCGCGGCCCCAAAGCCTCGACTACCGGCGCCTTTGGCTACGGCCTGTGCCCGTGCAACTCCGATTCCGGGCCCGAGCAACGGCTTCACGCCGCTCTTTCAGGCGTTCAACTTGCCGATCTACGGCATCAATCAGCAGCCGCTCTGGTATGGCGGGCCGCCGGCCTTCCCGGCGGAGGGACCGTCGGTCGTCGCACTCGGCTGGGAAGGCTATTCGCTGGGCTTCACCGACTTCGCGGTCGCACCGGTGATCGGCGCATATCATCTGTACGCCGCCGTGCCGCCGGCGTACGATACGCCGCAGAATCCTACCCCGAGCCCTGGGCCCAACGGTACGCCGACGCCTGCGCCGGGCATCTTCGCCGCGGGCGCGCAGTTGACGAGTCTGACGCCGCTGCCGCAGTTTTCGATACCCCGACTTTCGACCCGACGGAAAAGGCGGCGGAACGGCAAAGCTGCACGTTCCGGCGGGGGCGACCGAGGCGATGGCGAGGTGCGCACGCTGAAAAACAGCGGCAACCCCAGTCCCCGTGCGTGGCGGCGCATACCAGCGACGGCTATTATACGATGATCGCCCACGCAAGCGGTACGCAGCAGCTCGTATTGGCAGACAACCTCGGAGAGCTGACCCAATCGGGACAAAAGACGGCCTCCATCTGCTCCGGAGGCAACCTACGAGGTCTATGCGGCGGCGGTCGACTACCCCGCGTATGAGGCTTCCTACCCGAGCAACCTCGGCCAGTTTCCGACGATCCGTGGAACGAAGGGTCAGGCCGACGTCAGCACCTCGGATCTGCTCGTCGCGGCATACCCGACGCTCGTTGACCAAACAAAGGGCAATTTCCGCAGGCGCCTCTTGGGGCCGGACGCTATAATGGAGGTAATCAGGGGGCTCGCAAGCGGCCCCCTTCCCTATCCCAACGTGGAGCGTCATGCGGATCAAGTACGAGGTTTCGGCGGGCGGACTGTTGCTGCGCCGCCGTGATTCGACCTACGATGCACTGCTGATCGGGCGCGGCGTGCCGCCGCGCGTCTGGACGCTGCCCAAAGGTCACGTCGAAGCTCGCGAGACGACCGAGCAAGCGGCCTTGCGTGAGGTTCGCGAAGAGACCGGCTGCTGGGCCGAGATCGATCAGCCGGCTCAACGAGATCTGCCTACTGGTTTTACGTCGGCAAGGCCAAACACCGCAAAGTCGGTGACCTTTTTTTTGATGCGCTATCTCTCGGGCGACCCCGCGAACCACGACCACGAGGTCGACGACGCGCGCTGGTTCGACTCGCGCAGGCCCGCAAGACGCTCAAATACGTGAACGAGAAGCGCCTCGTCGATCTGGCGCTCGAATTCCTCGCGGTCAATCCCGCGGCATTCGGCGAGCCGGACGCGCCCGAACGCGACTGAAGCCCAAGCGAACGCGTACTCGGCTCCTGACGGTCGACAGCCCACGCACTTTCGCGTCCGGCATCGAGAGCCTTCGACGGGCCGCTCGACCTGCTGCTGGCCTCATCAAAGAACACAGCTCGACGTCGCGACGGTGCCGCTCGCGAGCATCGCCGAGCAGTATCTGGCGTACGTTCGCACGATGGAGGCGCGCGACGTCGAGATCGCTGCCGAGTATCTCGTCATCGCCGCGACGCTGCTCTTCCTGAAATCGAAGGCGCTGCTGCCGCCGATTCCCGCGGAGTTCGTCGACGACGACGGCGAGACGCCCGAAGAGGTCGAGGAGCGGCTGCGCCGCCGCCTGATCGCCTACTCGAAGTATCGCGAGCTCGGCGAGCAGCTGCGCGAGCACCAGAACGAGGCGAGCTCGTTCTTCTATCGCGAGTCGGGCGATCCGGCCGGCGAGATCGTGCAGCGCTACGATATCGATCCGGAAAAGCTCAAGCGCGCGTTCATCGCGATGCTGGCGCAGGCCCGGCCGGAGAAGCGCTCGATCGCGCGCGAGCGCGTTTCGCTGATCGCCTCGATGGACTACATCATGCGCCGGATCAAGGAGCGCGGCGAAGCGCTACTTCTCGGACCTCTGCCAAGAGCTCGGGCATGACGCGCGACGTCATCGTCGTCACGTTTCTCGCGATTCTCGAGTTGATTCGCCGTCACCGGATCGCCTTCGAGCAGCCCGAGCTGTTCGACGACATCCGGCTCTTCGCCGTACGGAAGACAGCCGCGGAACATCGAGCGTCGACGAAGCGGTGCTGCGCCTGCAACGCCCGATCGAGGCGCTGCTCTTCGTCGCCAGCGAGGCACTCTCGATCCCGCAGACTCGCCAAGCTGCTCGCACGCCGAAGAGATCGGACGTCGCGGCGGCCCTGCAGCACATCGAGGCCGAGTACAGCGACCGCGGGATCGTGCTGCGCGAAGTCGCGGGCGGCTATCGCTTCGCGACGTCGCCGCTCGCGCGCGACGTCGTCGAAGCCTATCTGCTGCCGCCCAAGACGACGCTCTCGACGCCGGCGCTGGAAGCGCTGGCGATCGTCGCGCACCTTCAGCCGGTTACGCGAGCGAGATCGAAGCGATTCGCGGCGTCAACTCCGACAGCGTCGTGAGCACGCTGCTCGATCGCGGGCTGATCGCGGAGGCCGGCCGTAAGGACGTCGTCGGCCGGCCGATGCAGTATAAGACGACGCCGTTCTTTTTGGAGTCCTTCGGCCTGCGTTCGCTCGACGATCTTCCCGCGCTCGAATTGGAGCCGGGGCAGCCGCTCGAGCTCGATCTCAGCGGCGCGCCCGTCTCGTAATCGGGTCGCCATGCGCATCGGCCTGCACGTGCACGTGCGGGCGGATACGCGAAAGCGGTCGAGCACGCAAAGGCGGCCGGCGCGACCGCGATGCAAATCTTCTCGACGAATCCGCGCAGCTATCGCACGACGCGCGATCGACGTGCCGGCGCTCGAGGCTTTCGCCGAGCATGCGCCGCGAGGCGGGCATCGGATCCGTGCGTCGATCCACACGCCGTACCTGATCAACCTCGCCAGCGCCGATCCGAAGATCTCTCAAGGTTCGCTGCGTTTGCTGCGAGCACGATCTCGCCGCCGCGCGCGCGCGGCGGCATGCGTTTCGTCAACACGCATCTCGGGCTCGTACGGGACGCGCGACCGCAGCGAAGGTTTCGCGGCGATCTGCCGCGCGCTCGAAGCGGCGCTCGCGGATATCGAGCCGGGCGTCTTTCTGGTACTGGAGAACTCGGCCGGCGCCGGGAAATTTAGCCGGCGGGACGTTGGAGGAGCTTGGCGCGCTTCGTACGCGCGCTGGCGCATCCGCAGCTCGGCATTTGTCTCGATACGGCGCACGCGTGGGCGGCGGGCTACGCGATCAACTCGAAGGACGGCGTCGACCGCTTCATCGATGAGGCGCGAGCGCAAATCGGCCTCGATCGCATGCTGATGTTTCATTTCAACGATACCGAGGTGCCGCTGGGCGCGAGCCGCGACCGGCATTGGCATATCGGCGAAGGGCAGGATCGGGTTCGAGGGTTTTCGCGCGCTGCTCGCGCGGCCGGAGCTGCGCGAGAAGACGGCGATTCTCGAAACCCCGGGCGACGACGCGGACGACCTGCGCAACATGCAGACGATCCTCGCGATCGAGCGTGGCGCCTACTGCAACGCCGTAGACGCGCTAAATACGCGCAGTTGCGGCAGCCGCAGATTCGACTCGAGGAAGAGCCGCGGTCGGCGCGGTCTACCCTGAGGCGGCGCTCGACGTCGCCGATGTCTCGAAACGAGGGGGCGGTACGGAACGGGTCGCGGAACATTGTTGCATGATACCTCTTGACGAACTGGTAACCTTTAATCATTATATGGTGGTGACAGTAACTTGTCAACAGATTTTGCTGGTGTCAGCAGCATCAGGTTGTTCGGACGCCGTGACGGATCGCGCCCCCGACGCGCGCGCCCGGCGCGCCTCGATCTGATGCGGCGTCTTCGTCAACACCGTCGACCTCCGAGACGGTCCCGACGAGCTCGAGCTCGCTCGAGCCGCGCTCGCGCCTGGTGCCGTGACCACGGCCTGCCGCCCGGCTCGGAACGCCTCGCGACGCTCGCGCAGCTTGCGCGACTTCCGGGAGACGCTGCGCGACCTGCTCTTTGCCAACAACGGCGAGGGCGATGCGCCGCGCCTGGGAGGCGCTGCGGTCCATTCGCTCGCGAGCACGCGGCTGAGCCTCGACGTGGATCCCGTCCAGCGGCCTCGAACTGCAGCCGGGGGCCCGAGGCCGAAGGGACCGATCGCATCGCTGCTCGGCCATCGTCTACGAAGTCCTCGCTGAACGGGACGTGGTCGCGGCTGCGCGCGTGCCGCAGGAGCACGTGCCGCTTCGCCTATTACGATACACGAAGAACGGCTCGCGCGCGTGGTGCAGCATGGCGACGTGCGGCAATCAGGCCAAAGCGCAACGACGCCGCCAGCGCGAGCGAATCCGCTAGGTGACGTCGCGCATTTCGACGTCGACGCATTCTATGCAAGCGTCGCGGTTCGCGACGATCCGAGCTTGCGCGGTAAGCCGGTCGCGGTCGCCGGCGCAGCCGGCGTGCGGTCGTGCTCACCGCATCGTACGAAGCGCGCCCGTACGGCGTGCGTTCCGCGATGCCGCTCTACAAAGCGCGTTCGCCTGCCCGGATCTGATCGTGGTGCCGCCCGACATGCAGAAGTACCGCGCGATCTCGCACGAAGATCTTCGCGATCTTTCGCGCCGGCGGCGGAAGCCGTCGAAGGGCTATCGATGGACGAAGCCTTCGTCGACTTCGGCGCGCGTCGCTCGCAGAGGCGCAGCGATCTTCGCCGCAGCGATTCGGCGCCGAGTTTTCGAAGCGACGCGCCTCACCGTGAGCGGCGGCGTCGCCACCGGAAAGATGATCGCGAAGATCGCCTCCGACTCGTGCAAGCCCAACGGGCTCCTCGCGATTCGCAGCCGGAGAAGAAGCCGCGTTTCTCGCGCCGCTTGCCGGTCGGGCGGCTGTGGGGGATCGGGCCGAAAACGCAAGCGCGCGTTTGAGCGTCTTTGGCGATCGACGACGATCGGCGAGCTGGCTGCGCTCGACGACGCAGCAGCTGCGCGAGCTCTTCGGCTCGTGGTGGCGCGAAGTGCGCGATCTCGCGCGCGGCGTCGACCGGCGGCCGGTCGAGCCCGAGCGCGAGACGAAATCGATCTCCACCGAAGAAACGTTCGAGTACGATGTGAGCGACGAGAGCAGGCTGATCGACGTACTGCGGACGCAAGCGATCGAGCTCGCCGGCGACGCTCGAGCGCGAACGCGCGGTCGCGCAGACCGTCGGCGTCAAAGATCAAGCGCGCGGACTTTACGATCGTTGGGCCGCCAGACGCATCTCGCCGAGCCGACCCGCGACGCGCGCCGCATCTTTCGCGCCGCGACGCATTGCTTGCGTCGGGCGGCACTGCAAGGGGCGGCGGTGCGTCTGCTCGGGACGCGGCTGGCATCGTTAACCGACGGCGACGCACTGCAGACCAGTCTGTTCTAACCGCTCGCGAAGATGGCTGCCGCGAATCGCGCAGAAGGGAGAGCCATGCGACGTGCAGTGATTGCTTGCATTGCTACGGCCTTGATTACCGGATGCGGCGGCAACGCAATGCCGGCCACGGTAACAGTGTCGAACGCCGCGCGGACCGCGCACGCCGCCCGCGGCGGATCCTGGATGTCTTCCGCCGCGGCGAAGCAGAGTTTGCTCTACGTTTCCGATTTTGAGACCGACGACGTCTATGCCTATTCGTACCCCGACGGAAAGCTAAGCGGCGTGCTCCGCGGCATTCTGAAAGACTTCATCTATCCGACCGGGCTGTGCACCGATGCGGCCGGCGACGTTTTCATCCCCGATAGCGGTAACGACGGCATTTTGGTCTACGCGCACGGCGGTACGAAGGTCGTGCGTACGCTGCACGATGCGGGCCAGTATCCGTACAGCTGTGTCGTCGATCCGCGGTCGGGAGATCTCGCAGTCGTGGATTTGGAATCGGTGAGCGGACCGGGCGGAGTTTCGATTTACGGCCGCGCGGCCGGGCGGCCGCGATTCTACAATCACGGCTTCACCTACAAATATTTCTTTGCGGCGTACGACGCCGGCGGCGACTTGTTCGTGGACGCGACCCAAGACATTCCGAGCGCGCCGTTTGAGTTTCTGGAACTGCGCGCGAAGGGTAAACAGCTCGACCAAGTCACGCTCGATGCCGATATTGCGGTCCCGGGCGGCGTAGTGTGGGATGGCCAATACGTCGCAGTCGAAGATTCGAAAAGCGCGACGATCGATCGCTTCGCGATCTCGAAGCTGCAAGGGAAAAAGGCCGGCTCCCTCACGCTGGGCGAGGCGAAGTTCCCCGCTGAGTTCCTCATCGCCGGCGGGCACGTCGTCGCGGCCGAGTTTCACGGCAAACGAGTCGGTTTCTGGGCCTACCCGAGCGGGGGAGCGCCGGCGAAAACGATCGCTGGACTCGGATATCCGTTCGGCGTCGCGCTCAGCTTAGCGCCGCACTAGACGTGGTCGTACGGCCAGCAAAAGTCGGCACGCGGCCGTGACGTAAACGACCCGACGAGACGCTCTCCCTCCGGGCTGAGCGGCGCCATCATGAGAATGGCGTGCGCGCGCTTGCGCACCGACGGCGCCCGAAGCAATTCGCGACAACCGTCCGGAGGCAGCCATCCCGTGATCCGCCGCAAGTCGCCGGCCGCGGCGCGTAGCAGCGACGCGCCGAGCTCCCCGCTCTCCGGCATGAATCCCAGCTCGTCGAGCTCGAACGCATCGCGGGCGGGATTGCGCGCGCCGAAAACGTAGGCGGCGACGCCGCCGCGCCGCCGCACGACGAGATTCGTCCCGTGGCGGTATGCGGTTTCCGATGCCTGGCGCATGCGCAGCGCGATCCATCCCCACGTGGATGCGTCTCGAAGGAAGGCGGGAGCGCGGCGCCGCGCGCTCTCGGCGAAGAGCCGGCGTACGCCGTTCCAATCGCGTTCGCTCAGCGGTGCGGGCCCGACGCGTCCTGCCGGGAGCAGCTCGGCGCGCAGCGAGAACTGCCGCGACGGCAGTTCTCGAAATCCGAGTTCGGCGTAAAATTGAGGACGGATGTCGGAGAAGAGGAAGCCGAGATCGAAGCCGTCGCGACGCGCGGCATCGAGCGCCATCGCGAGCATGACGCTGGCGTAACCGCGGCCGCGATTGGGCTCGGGCGTGAAGACTGCGCCGAATCCCAATGCGCGCAATCGCCGAGGGTTGCCCGCGATCTCGCGCTCGTAGCGCTTGAACGTCGCCGCACAGAAGGCGCCGTCGTAGAGACCGACCGTTTCATAATGGCGCCGGCCGAATGGACTGCGCGCGACCTCGAGCGTCTGCGCGACGTATTCCGAAAGGCTGCGGCGCCCCGCCCACAGGGAAGCGGTGAGCGGCAGCACCTCGCGCGCGTAGCGATCGGGCGGTACCTCACGAAGGCGCATCACGCGTTGCGCAGCTCGGTGAGAAACTCCGGTGCCGTAATGCCGCGCGTGGGCGTTCCGGATGCGGTGAGGAGCACGTTTTCTCTCGCGCGGGCGATTGCGTACGTCAGCGCGCGCCGCTCGCGATCGAAATAATGCTGCGACGCCTTCGAACGATAGGTGTAGTAGGTGAACTTAGCGGTTCGCGCGGCACGCGCTTCACCGGCGCACTCCTTGGGGATCATCCCGAGCAGCGGGCTAAAGAGAAAGGCTTCGGGTGAGTACCACCGCGGAAAACCGCCGGGTCGGACGTCGGCGACGACGACCCGCCGGAAGTCGCAGCCGCGTGCCGCCTCGATGCTTCGCATCTGAACGCACCCATCGTGAGGCCCGTCGAGTATCCACGTGTCCACGTCGCTATCGAGTCGTCGCTGCGCGTATTCGAGGATCTCGCCGATGCCGGCGTGCGGAGTCTGCGCGGCATACTCGTTCAGGCCGGCGAGCAGCCGCCGAAGCGCCAGCTGCTGCGCGCGCGCACGCGGCGAGCCCGGGTCGCCCTCACGCGCGAGCCCTTCGCTCCACACGGTCCTCGCGAAGTTATCGAACGACGCCGCATGCATCAGCGCGAGCCACCGTTCGCGCAGCGCGCGAAAGCGGCGGACGCGCATCGCGGCATCTTCGCTCAGCGCGACGTCTTGCTCGCCCCCGATCACGTTCCACCCGAGGCGCAGGTCGCGTTTAGCGCTCCATCGGCTCGCGCGTGCCGTCGGGGCCGGCTCCACATCGAAGGCGAAGAGCGGACTTTGAGGATCCGGAGGCTCGGCGCAGAGGATCGCCAGCGACGCATCCGAGAGGCCGATCGCCGGATTTCCAAGCGTTCGTAGAAGCCAGTCGTGCCGAAATGGGTCGTAAACGTTCCACAGCAGTGCGAGCGCGTCGAGCGCGCGGCGGTCGGCGTACGCGTTGACGTCGCCGGTGACGGCGACGGGAATGCCGGCGCCCAGGAGCGCGTTTTCATACAGCTCCACGCAGCGCACCGAGCGAAAGAGTACCGCGACGCGATCCGGCGCGACCCCGTCGCCGATCCACCCGCCGACTCGCTGCGCGATCAACGCGGCTTCGTCGCGCGGCGTCGCCGCACGTCGAATCTCGCGCGCGGGGTTTCGATAGTCTGCGCGCATGATGACGGTCGAGCGCGCGAGCGCGAACGTCGCCTTCGGCGTCGTTACGCGCAGCGCGGAGATCGCCGCCGCGGGGTCACCGCAGAGCGTAACGCCCTCGAACGCATCGCCGAAGAGTGCCGCGAGCAACCGTATCTCGGCGGGCGTAAGCTCTTGCGCGTCGTCTACGAACGCAAAGCGATGGCGGTCGCGCAGCCGCGCCGCATACGCCGGATCGCCGAGCAGCGCGGCGGTTGCCGCAACGACCGCATCGCGGCCGGTCATGCGGCCGCCCGACGCCATGAGATGGACGTACCGCTCGTAGAGCTTGGCGAGAATCTTTGCCAGGTCGAGCTCTCGCAGTCGCTGTGCGCGAAGGTCCTGCGCGGTGACTTCGAGCGAATCGCGGAACGTCGCTTTCGTCGCGGCGAGCAGCGCGGGGTCCGCGAAGTTCGGCGGTTTCGCGTAAAAATCCGTCGCCGCAACGAGCGCGCGATCGAGAAAGACCGCGGGCGTCACCGACGCATCGCGCAGCCGGCGAATTAAACGAAAGGCCGACTCGAGAAAGCGCTGCGGGGAACGAAGTCCCGGCACCTCGGGGTCCAACTGGTTGGCCGCAAACTCTTCCCACTCCAGCGCGAAGAGCGGCGCGCAGGCTTGCGAAAACGTGAGCTCGGCATCTACGTCGTCGACGATCTCCGTCGCGGCGCCGCATTCGCGCAGCAGGCCGGCGGCGAACGTTTCGAGGCTGCCGCCCTCGCCGATCACCAGCGGATCGGCCACGGGATGCAGTTCTCGCGCGCGGGCAACGCGCGCGCGCAGTGCGGTACTCTTGCCCGTCGCGGACGCGCCGGTAATCGCGAAGCATGCGTCGTGCGGCGCGTCGACGGCGCGGCGTTGCTCGACGCTGAGTTCGAGTGCGATCAACTGCCGAATCGCGGGGGTTGCTGCGGCGGCTTCGCCGCGCAGGCGAGCGCGTACGAGCAGTACGTGCACGGCGAGGCATCGGCAGCCGTTTTAAAGTGCCGGATCGTTCCCGAGGCCAGCTGATCGCCGAGCTCCGCCATTGCGCTGCGGCTGCGCTCTAGATCCGCAACCGAAATATTGGAGCCGACGGCCAGAACGACGGGCCGAACGTCCAGCAGTGCGTCGCGCAGCGGATATCAGCACTAAATGCGTCACGCGGTCGCCCGCCGCCGTTCGCGCCCAGTAGTAGAAGGGCAGTTGAAAATCGGCGTACGCGCGCACTTTCTCGGCGTACTCGGCGGGACTCGTTGCGATGCTGCCGGTCTTATAATCCACCACCCGGATACCGCCGGTGCGTTCGTCGCGGTCGAGGCGATCGATGTAGCCGATGAAGGGCCGGTCGTGGAGCGAGATTTCGGCGGCGACTTCGCGTCCGATCACTTCGAAGGGCGCGTTCTTGGCCTGCACGAGCAGCCAATCGACGTACCGTTGCGCGGTTCGCTGCGCGCGCCGCACTTGGAGCTCGAACTCGACCTGGGTCTCGAAGCCGTTGCGATTGCGTTCGAACGCCCAGGTGACGCATTCGCGGATTCGACGGCGCATCGCGGCTTCGTCGTCGTTCGACGGGCGCGGATACTCGCCGTGAAAATCCTCGAGCGCGAGGTGAAAGGCGCTGCCGTAGGCCGAGGCGGAGGAACCGGGATCCTCCACTGCAGCGCACGCGTACTTATAGAACCATTTGCGCGGACACTCGACGTACGTGTTGAGCGCCGACGCGCTAAAGTGCTTCTGCCACGGCGCTACTCCGGCCGGCTTCCTCGGCGGGAAGCGGATCGGTCAGCGCGATGGGTTCGCTCGCATCGACGACCTGGCCGGCGTGAAGATCGGCATCGTTTCGTTCGATGAGTTCGAAGAGCTCGGCGACCGTCCGCGCGATCGCGACGTCGGTCTCTCCGGGCGCGATCGCCCGGATGCGACGCATGCGGGCGACGAAACGGAGCAGCGGGTCTCGGTCGCTCGTCGGGAGCGCCAGCTGTCCGCGCTCGATCGCATCGAGCAGCGACTCCGTCCGCGCGGCGAGCGTTGCGTATGCTGCGGCTGCGTCGTGCGGGACGCCGGAGTGCCGCGAGCGCAGGACCCGTGCGAGCGATGCATGGGATTCCGTGCGGTGCCAGGTTACGGCGTGCTCGAGGAAGGAACGGACCTTCGGGGAATCGGGGAGCACGAGGAAAGGTGTTACAGCTCCCACAAGGCGCCCCTGCACGCGGCGTAGTAACGCCCCAAAGATGCGGCGGATCATTGTCGGCATTACGGGCGCGAGCGGCAGCCTCTATGGGTATATGGTGCTCCAGGCGCTTCGGGCGATCGGGGGAGTCGAGACGCATCTCGTGCTCACTTCGGCGGCGCGGCGCACGATCGAACTCGAAACCGAGATGTCGGCTGACGACTTTGAGTCGCTCGCCGACGTGGCTCACCGCGACGACGATCTCGCCGCCGCGATTTCGAGCGGCTCGTTTCTTACCGATGGGATGTTGGTGATCCCGTGCTCGATGAAGAGCGCGAGCGCTATCGCCTACTCGATCAACTCCAACTTGCTCGTTCGCGCGGCCGACGTATGCCTCAAGGAGAAGCGGCGGCTGGTTCTGATCGTACGAGAGACCCCGCTGCATCTGGGACATCTGCGAACGCTCGCACAGCTCGCGGAAATCGGGCGCGGTGATCTTACCGCCGATACCTGCAATGTACGCCAACCCGCAGAGCGTAGACGACATCATCGCCCATACCGTCGGGAAGGCGCTCGATCAGTTCGGAATCGCAAACGAGCTCTTCAAGCGTTGGCGTTCTCCATAGCCGCGACGAGGCGGCGCGCCAGCGGGACGTCGCCGGTGCGATCCACGTTGACGGCGGTTTCGGGATAGAGCGAGACCAACGCGCGAACCGGCGCACCGAGGATCTTCGTCGCGCGCTGTTCGGCCGCGGCAACGCTCAAACGGCCCGCCGCGAAACGCGCGAGCATGTCCCATCCGAAGAGCGACGCGAGTTTGAACGGATGCTTCCGCGCGGCCCCAAGGCGTTCGATGAAGCGTTCGAGCAGCGGCAGCGAGCGGGGCTTCATCGAGACCATTCCCCCGCCGCAGAAGGTACCGTCGCGCATCCGCGCCCACGTATGGGGCACATCGGGAAATCGAGCCACGTGCGCGCGCTTCTCAACGCAGCCGTAGACGACGTCGGCGTGTAGCGACGCAATGCGTCCGACGAAATCCTCGATCGACGCGACCGTGAGGATCGGCAGATCCGACGCCGCGATCAGCAGATCGCGATCGCCGTCGAAGCCGTGAAGACCGTTGCGCAGGCTTTCGGTGATCCGTACGCCGTCGGGCCGGAGTTCGTCGGCGGCGGCGAGATCGCGGTGCTCGCGCATGCTCGGAGGCGCGACGACGACGATGCGCCCGATGGAGGGCGATTGCCGGAGCGCCGCGAGAACGCGCCCGACCAGCGTCGTGCCGAGAATATCCACGAAAGCTTTATTGGGAGCGCCCGGCTGCAGGAGCGCCACGTCATCTTGCGGACCCCCCGCCAGCACGACTGCGTCCATATTACGTCCGGCCGGCCGCCCGATGCGTCATTCCGGACGAAGCGCGCGAGGACGTGCCGTCATAGGACGCCACGCCGGCGTTGCCGCGAACGCGTGAGGTAGCGCTCGTACTCCGGCGGTAACTGCAGAGCGGTCGGCGATCGCTTCGACCGCCGCGCGATTCCGGCGCGAGCGTGAAGACGCACGAGCCCGAACCGGCGAGAAGCGCGTTGCTCGCGCCGGCTTGCCGCAACGCTGTCAAGTGCGGTCGCGACCTCCGGCGCGTGCTCGGCAATCGGCGTCTGAAAGTCGTTCTGCATCAGCGTTTCGACGGCGGCGAAGTCGGTGCGCTGCAGCGCTTCGAGCAGCGCGATCGAGACCGATTGACTGCGGGGACGTTGCGCTCGCGGCGCGCGATCCGATCTCGCGCGTACGCTTCGCGCAGTCGAAACCTCGGCGGGAGGCTTTACGACGAGCACGTCCCAGGGCGGCAGCGAGCCCGGCGGGAGTGACGCGCTCTCCGGTCCCTTCGACCAGCGCTGCCGTCTCCGCGAGAAAGAAGGGTACGTCCGACCCGAGCTTCGCGCGATCCGCGAGCCAATCGCGGCGGGAACCGGTCCCGAAAGCGCCCGACCATTGCCGCGCGCAAGACCGCGGCCGCATCGCTGGAACCGCCGCCGAGACCAGCCTGCACCGGAATATGCTTGTGCAGGCGCATCCGCACCGGCGGCAGTCGTCGCCCAGCGCGTGAATCGCGCGCGGACGGCGAGATTGTTTTCCCCGCAGCTCGCTTCGGTCGCACTCGAAGCTCGTAATGCGCGGCTCGGCTCGATGGTCAGTCACGTCCGCCAGCTCCAGCGGCACCATCACGCTGCGCATCGCCGTGATATCCGTCGCTGCGCGGCGGGCAAGCACCTCGAGCGTCAGGTTGATTTTTGCTGGCGCGGCACCGTGAGCATGCCGAGCATCCGTTTGCCGTCGTGCGAGAAGGCGCCTTCGCGTCCGGTGCCGCAGTAGACCGTAAGGTACCTTATCGAATGGGCTTGAGTTACGACGCGCAACGCAACGAGTTTTGTGCCTACGTTCTACACGGAATCGCGAGACACCCGTACGGGCTGCTGCTCGGAAACTTCAAGACGTACGCGCAATCCACCGCAAAAGGCGGCGTGCGCGGCCTGTGGGACGCCGACACCGATCAGATCATCTTCGGAACGCACCACATCGCCTATCGCCTCGGTCGACGCGCACGTTCTTCCCGCATCAGATCGAGCGCGATCTCACGTTTCTGCCTTACGCGCAGATCTCCGAGTTTACGCTCGATCATCGCGTGCACGTCACCGAAGCTTTCTACGTGCCGCACGGCGACGGAGTTCGATCGCGCCGTCGCGTTCGTCGTAGATATCACGCTCTACAATCCCGGCGCGCAGAAGGCTCGAAGTGGCGATCTTTCCGTGGGCGATGCTCGTCGGCCAGCGCTTCTACGGCGAGCCCGAGCATCAGGTGCGCGCGTGGAACGACGGGCGCTTCATCTGCTCGAAGAACCTCGAGACCGGCGGAGAGCGCTGGTGGGGCGGCTCGCGCGATCCGGTCGCGGTCGAACTCTCGCTGCGCGAGCAGGTGCTGCTCGAATCCATGCGCCGCGCGACGCTGACAAGGCGAAGGCCGTCGACAGCTCGACGACGTCACGCCGCCCAAGCCGATCTCGTGAGCCGGCGCATCTTCGGCGCGTTGGAATACCGGATCGCGGTGGCCGCCGGGCGCGCGCGAGTCGCTGCGCTTGGCCGTCGTCTATCATAAAGACGGAACCGGAGCGCAGCCGCGCCGGTGCTCGAAGCGCTGCTTGCGGCGACCGGCGCGCGCTGCACGACACTCAGGGATATTTCACGCGAGCGTCTCGCCGACGCGCGATTCTGTCACGCCGTCGCCCGGAGATCAGCCGCGGCGTCGCGTGGGCGAAAGCCAATATGCTGCGCATCGTCAAGGAGTATCCGCACGGCTGGGGCGCCGACCAACTCGCCGCCCTTCGGATATTCTGGTCTCGCGCGACACGTCGTGGTTCGTTCACGGCTTCGACTACTTTTGGCCGGAGTTCAGCCGCAACGCGCTCGAATTCTTCAACGCCGCCGTCGAAGAGAGCGGCCTGATGGTCGAATACGTGCGCGGCGTCAGCGGTTATAAGACCGATTACGATCTGAACATCAACGACGACACGCCGCTGCATCTCATCGCGATGCTGCACCATTACAACGCTACGCTCGACGACGGGTGGGTGCGCGACCGCATCGCCGCTCGTGATCACGCTGACCGACTACATGCTCACGCAGCGCGACGACCACGGATTGGTCTACTGCCGGGCCAAAGGCGTCGATATGTACGGCATCTCTTCGTGGCGCAACATCATTCCGTATTACACGCTCGACGGCGCCGTCACGGAGATCAACGCCGAGGCGGTCGTACGCGCTCGAGGCAGCCGCGATGCTCTGCGCGGTCGTCGGCGACAACGATCATTGGGAGAAGCTACGGCGCCGAGGCCGCGACGCATGCGCGCCGCCATGATGGATTATCTCTACAACGACGACACGCGGCGCGTTCGTGCTCAACTACGATCAGGACGGTAACTATCAAGACAACTTTACCGCCGACGAAATCTTTCCGGTGCTCTTCGGCATCGCCGACCCGGCACAGCGCAGGGCGATCCTCGCTCGCCTACTGGAAGCGGATTTTGTGACGCCGGTCGGATTTGCGCACGATTTCGACCGCCGATGCGTGGTACTTTCCGTCGTATGGCTTCGGGCTGCTCGGCGGCATTTGGCCCGATCTTACGCTCTGGTGTGCCGTCGCGCTGGCGCGCAACGGCATGACCGACGAAGCCGTCCACTTTCTTGATGCTCTCTACGCGGCGATGGAAGTGCGGGAGCCAGCGCAACACGGTGCCCGGCGAGTTCGCGCGAATGGTTCGACGGCGGCTCGCTGAGCAATCGCGGCATGTATCTCTCGCCGTGGACCGGCGCGAAATATCTGTGGGCGGTCGCCGAGACCGTCGGCGGCCTCAACGGGTACCGCACCAGCGGACGGCCGCATCTCGCGCCGCTGCGTCCGAAAGATTGGACAGTGGGTGGCGGCGGCGCGCGTGCACTGGGGCGGCCGGCGCTGCACCTACGTCATCGATCTTGCGCCAGCGACACGATTTACGCGCGATATGCCGGAGCTTTCGGCCGAAGAACCGTTTACGTGCATCTATGCCGGACGCGACGTGAGCGACGAGGTCGACCACCTCGCCGGTTGAAGTCGGCGCGATCGCGTTCGAAGACGAGGCGGGCGCCGTGCGCATCTTCCTCGGCAACCTGCTCGATCGAGCGCCGCGACGTGCTCCTCGAGTTCCGCGGCCATACCGCCCGCGTCGCGATGGCGGCCGGCGAGCTGCGCGAAGTCCACTTGATCGGCAAGCCGAGCGACCGGCGCGCGCGAGCGGCCAAGCTCGACGTCGTCCGCCCGCTCGCTCGGGTATAATAGCCCGGCGTCATGAAGTCCTCGATGCGGTTCCCGACCATTCTGCTCGCGACCGGCGCCGCGGTTCTGCTGATCGCCGTCGCGGTCGGGCGAGCGCATGGGCGACCGCGTCATCGGTCAGGCCACGGAGCAGCACGCTGCCAATCGGTCAATCCGCAGGCCGTAACGCCCGCGCCCGCCGCCTCGCCGCAGCCGTACGGTCCCGACTGGAAGCGCTCGCAGGCGCTCTCGGCGGCGGGCGATCCGCATTTTCCCGACCCGCGGGTGCCTCCGCAGCCGCTCCCGACACGATTGCGACGCCGAAGCCGCGTCCAACGCCGGTGCCGACGCCCGACCCCTAACCCGAATATTCCGATCTGGCGCCAGAGCCCGCTCCCCACCGTCGCGCCGATCGCCGCCGGCCGGAGAAGGATCACCGCTCAGCCCGCCGAGCGGCAGCGCCTCGCCGGCCGGTTCCAGCCCCGCTCCGCCGTAACGGAGCGTTCCCAATGTTCCCATTGGAAACGCCTGTTATGATAGGAACATGGAAATACTGGCACGGTCACCGTCAAGCGCGGGCTCGCGCAGATGCTCAAGGGCGGCGTCATTATGGACGTGGTCACGCCCGAACAGGCCGTCGATCGCGCAAGAGGCCGGCGCGGTCGCCGTGATGGCGCTCGAACGCATTCCCGGCCGACATTCGTGCGGACGGCGGCGTCGCGCGGATGAGCAGCCTCGATCTGATTCGCGGCATCATGGATGCGGTCACGATTCCGGTCATGGCGAAAGTGCGCATCGGCCATTTCGCCGAGGCGCAAGTGCTGCAACAGCTCGGCGTCGACTACATCGACGAATCGGAAGTGCTCACGCCCGCCGACGACAAGTATCACTGTCGACAAGCACGACTTTCACGACGCCGTTCGTCTGCGGCGCGCGCGATTTGGGCGAGGCGTTGCGGCGCATCGCCGAAGGCGCCGCGATGATTCGCAGCAAGGGCGAAGCCGGCAGCGGAAACATCGTCGAAGCCGTGCGGCACATGCGCGCGATCGCGCGACGCGATTCGCGAGCTGACGCGTCGTTCCGAAAGAAGAGCTCGTCGCGCGCGCGCGCGATCTCGGCGCGCCGCTCGAACTCGTTCGCGAAGTTGCGACGAACGGCAAGCTGCCGGTCGTGCTCTTCTGCGCGGGCGGCGTCTCGACGCCGGCCGACGCCGCGCTGATGATGCAGCTCGGCGCCGAAGGCATCTTCGTCGGCAGCGGCATCTTTAAATCGAAGGATCCGAAAGCGTTCGCCAGAGCGATCGTCGACGCGACGACGCACTTCAACGATCCCGAAGGTCGTCTCGGATGCGTGCCGCTCGCTCGGCCTTCGCGAAGCGATGCCGGGCCTCGACATACGCACGCTCGACGAATCGCAACTGCATCGTCCGCGCGCGGAAATTAACCGGTCGCGCCCAACGTCGGCGTGCTCGCGCTCCAAGGAGACGTCGCCGAGCACGTTGCGGCGCTCGAGCGCGCGGGCGCCGTCCGCGATCGCGGTAAAGACGCGCGCCGAACTGGACCGCGTCGACGCGCTGGTCATTCCCGGGGGCGAGTCGACGACGGTCATGAAGCTGCTCGACCGCGCTTCGAGCTGGCCGAGCCGATCGTCGAGCGCGTTCGCGACCGGGATGCCGTTCTGGGGCACGTGCATGGGAATGATCGTGCGTCGCGCGCGACGTCGCGGGGCATCGATCAGCCGACGCTCGGACTGCTCGACATCACCGTGCGGCGTAACGCATTCGGACGGCAAAACGAGTCGGCCGAAATCGACCTCGCGATTCCGGCGCTCGGCGACCGCGTCCGTTCCCGGCGATCTTCATTCGCGCGCCGTGGATCGAGCGCGCCGGTCCGGCGGTCGAGCTCCTTGCCGAGCGCGACGGGCACGGCGTGATGGTGCGCCAGGGAACGTGCTCGGCGACGTCGTTCCATCCCGAGCTGCCGGCGACTCGCGCGTGCACGCGGTACTTCCTGGCGATGGTATCGGCAGCAAGGGAAGGCCTCGACCGCGGCGTAACTCTTTGCTCGTAATGTCTGCGCGGGGCCGCCGCCCACGAGATACGAACCGCAGGCTTTCAAGGGCAGATCCCGCCGTCGAGCCTTGCTCGCCGAGGTGATCGCCACGCTCGCACTCGCCGCCCACGCCTACCTCACCGACAGGAGGGCCGTGAACCCGATCACGAGTCGGCGAGGTCGCGATCGACGTTGCTACGGCCGCTTTCGAACGGGTCAAAGAAAGGTTGCAGCCCGGACGAACGGTTGCGATAACGCAGATGCTGACCGAAACCCGAATGACGTTCGTACGAAAGCGAGGCACATAAGTGCCTCGCTTTCGCGCTTTGGAGAAGACCGTCGATCGTGAGTGACGTCCTGGTTTTGAACTTCACCTACGAGGCGCTGAACGTCACCAGCTTTCAGCGCGCCGTGAAATTGATCTTTGCCGGCAAAGCGGAGATGCTGCACGGCCGCGAGCGCATGCTCGCCTCGACGACGTTACGAGATGCGGATGCCGTCGATCATTCGCATGCTCTACTACATCCGCCGTCCGATGCAGAGCGTCGCGCTGACGAAGAAGAACGTCTTGATCCGCGACAATCACGTCTGCCAATATTGCGGGACGCGCGGCGAGCGCTTGATGACGGTCGATCACGTCGTGCCCAAGAGCCGCGGCGGCGACGTCGACGTGGGAGAATCTGGTCTGCGCCTGCATGCACTGCAACAATCGCAAGAACAACCGCAGCCCGCCAGGAAGCGAACATGACGCTGAAGCGCAAACCGCGCCAGCCGAAGTACATTCCGTGGATTCAGATCAAGCGCAATACGCTGCCCGACGAATGGGGCAAGTTCCTCTTCCTCTACAACGTTTCGATTGACGAGCGGATCGAAGCGTAGCGCGCGGCGCGAACGTACGATGCCGCTGCGCAATCGCGTCACGCCGTTCGGCGATATCGTCGCGCTGGCCGGGCGCGGTACGATGATGGGGAATCGCGGCGTCCTTCACGACGATCATAAGCATCTGGTAAAGGCGTGGGCCGTGCGGCGCTGGATCGCATGCGTACTCGAACGCAACGGCATCCGGCGCACGGTGATGGCGCCGCGGCGTTACACGGAGCTCTTCTTTTTGGACGAAGCCACGGCGCTGAGCGCGGGACACCGTCCGTGCGCGGAGTGCCGGCGCGACGATTACCGCCGGTTTCAAGCGTTTTGGGTGCGCAGCCGCCCCGAGCCGCCGCGAGCAGACTCAATGGATCTGCGGCTCCACGCCGACCGGCTCGACGGTAAGGCTAAGCGACGCTACGCGGCCGACGTCGCATCGCTGCCCGATGGCGTCTACATCGCCCTCGACGGCGAGCCTTGGCTACTTTGGAACCAACGGCTTCACGCATGGTCGGAGACGGGTTATACGCGGCGGCGCGACCGTCCGCCGCACGGCGAGGTCGAGGTGCTCACGCCGCGCGCGCTGGTAGACGTCATCGCAGCGGGGTATCGGCCGGCCGTTCATCCCAGCGCCGAGGACGGCTTCGCACCGTCCGTGAAGGGACGCTGATGCCGAAAGGAACCGAAAAGACCGGCTCTCAATCGCTGGTCACCCATCGCGAGTTCAAGCTGTTGCTCAAGCCCGAGAAGTTTCCAAAACGCAGGTCGCTGCTCGAATTCAACGAGCTTCTGGCCCGCACCGCCCAAGCACTGGGCGTTCGGTACGACCCGGTCGAAGCGCTCGATTCGCAGTTGCGCATCGTTCAGTTTTACGATACCAAGAGCGAGGATCTGCGAAAGAACAAGCTCATCTTTCGTATCCGCCAGATTCGCGAAGGCGGCTGGCCCGACGAAAGCTGGGAGCTCACGTTTAAATGCCGCGCGCCCGAGTACGAGAAGGCCGCCGCCTTCGACACGAATACGACGATGACCAAGCTGCAGCGCAAGAAGTTCAAAGAAGAGCTGATTCGCGGCGACTCTCCCGGTACGATGACGAGCATCTTCTCGAACAACGTCATCGTAGAGTATCCGGAAGTCGAGATGGAGTTTCCGCTCCGCCAGCTCGCCAACGCGCTTCCGCACTTGGCTACGCTCGGCTTGAATATGGACGAACAGCTTTCGATCGTCGCGGGAGCGAAGGTATTCGAAATCCAATCGACGCTCGGCACCCTCTACTTCGGGCACGGCGTAACCGCGCACGCGACGTTGGCGGTTTGGGCGCGCCCGGTCCCGGATCGCTTCGAGCCGCTCGTCGCCGAGTTCGGATTCTCGACGCACGTTCACGAGGGCGACGAAAGGGAAGAGAAAGGCCAGCGCCAGGCCGACGAGTTTTTTAAGGCGCTGCAGGTGCCGCTTAAGGATTATCTTTCGGACGGAACGACCAAGACCGCCTTGATCTACGGCGACGGCGGCTCCTAATACGATAGAAAAGGGCCGCCCGTTCGGACGGCCCAGGTGCTACGCAGCGGCGCTGGTTACGCGCCCGTATGCGACGCCATGGCTTTTTCGATCTTCTCTTTGACTTCGTCGAGGTTGAACGACGCGCCGGCTTGCATCGGCGGAAACGCGAGTGCGGATTCCGCGAGCTTGCCGACCACTTCTTGCACCAGGACGAATCGCCAGAACTGGTACGCAAACCAGTTCCCGTAGAAAAGCGAGCCGGTCATGCCGGTCCGTTCGAACGGGTCGAGCCGGATGTTGGTGAGCAACGGCCAGTCAACCTTAACCGTTCCGCCCAGCCACCCGCCGGGCTGATCGATGAAGCGGTACTTATAATCGTTGACGCGCACCGCCCCGAGCGTGCCTTCCGCAAAGTAGAAGAACTCGTGGCGCTGCGACGGTCCCTTGCCGGTGATCAGATCCATCTGATTGTAGCCGTCGAGGTGCACCTTATAGGTGCGGTCGCCGAGTTGTTTGCCTTTCTGTAACTCGTCGACGATATTGGGATTGCCCGCCGCCGCGACGAACGTCGGAAACCAATCGAGGCTCGCAAAGAGTCCGTTCTCGACTTTTCCTGCGGGGACTTTCCCGGGCCAGCGCAGGATGCACGGCGCGCGAAACCCGCCTTCGAGCACCGTTCCCTTGCCGCCGGCAAACGGCGTCTGTCCGCCGTCGGGCCAGGTGAAGTTCTCGGCGCCGTTGTCGGTGGTAAAGAGGAGAATAGTGTTCTCGTCCAAGCCGGCGTCTTTCAGTTTCTTCATGACTGCGCCGACGATGTCGTCGAGCTGCGCCATGCCGGCTTCGTAGAGGTTCCAGCCGTTCTCCGGCGTGCGCATCTTCTCGTATTTTTCCGAGAGATGCGTGATCACGTGCATGCGCGTCGGGTTGAGCCAAACGAAGAACGGCTTGTCGTCGGCTTTAGCCTTATCGATGAACGAAAGTGCGTGCTCGAGAATCTCGTCGTCAACGGTCTCCATGCGGTCGGGATACAGCGTTCCGCAATCCTCGATGCGCTGTTTGCCGACCTTGCCCCAGCGCGGGTCGACGGTCGCATCGTCGTTGTCCGTCGCCCAGCAGTGAAGCATGTTCCGCGGACCGATCTTATCTTTGAGCTCTTGCGGATAGTTCGGGTGCGCGGGGTCCTCCATCGCGTCGAGGTGATACAGATAGCCGAAGAACTCGTCGAAGCCGTGGAGCGTCGGCAGATATTGGTTGAGATCGCCGAGGTGATTCTTGCCGAACTGTCCGGTGGCATAGCCCATGGACTTCAACGCCGTCGCGATCGTCGGCGCTTCGTCGGGCATCCCGACCTTCGCTCCGGCCTGGCCGACGGTCGTCAAGCCGGTACGCCGCGGGATTTCGCCCGTGATGAACGCGGCGCGGCCGGCGGTGCAGCTCGCTTCGGCATAGTAGTCGGTGAAGCGCATCCCCTCAGAGGCCATCCGGTCGAGGTTCGGGGTTCGGCCGGCCATGATGCCTTGATGGTATGCGCCAATATTGAACCAGCCTATGTCGTCGCCCATGATCGCGATGATATTCGGCTGACTTTGAGCCATAGAGATCTCCTTTACGCTATCGATCGTGTAAGAAACAGGTAGGTAGAGCTGCCGTAATTGCGCGCTCGCAGAGCCGAATTCCCGGCGGTTTAACCGGACTTAAGAATCGCCGTCCCGGCGCCTAAAAAAGCAGGGATGGAGGCCCCGCTTTCGGCATTGAGGTTCTCGCTTTGGACCAGTCTCGGACGCCATATTTTCAAGCCCTGCTCGACTACGTCGACACCGGGCGTATTGCCGTTTCATACGCCCGGCCATATACAAGGCGGCGGAATGGATTTGGCGTTCCGCGAGTTCGTCGGGGACAATATCTGCGCGATCGACCTGACGCCGATGCCGGGCATCGACGATTTGCTCCAGCCGAGGGAATCCATCAAAGAAGCTCAAGAGCTCGCCGCCGAGGCGTGGGGCGCCGATCGCTCTTTCTTTCTGATCAACGGCTCCACGAGCGGCAATCAGTGCATGATGATGACCGCCGTGAACCCCGGCGAGAAGATCGCCGTGCCGCGGAACTCGCACAAGTCAATGTTGGGCGGACTCGGTGATGAGCGGCGCCGAGCCGATCTACATGCAGCCCGAGGTGGACCGGGAGCTCCGCATGGACCACTGCGTGACTCCGGAGACGGTCGCGCGCACGCTGGAGCTGCATCCCGATCTGGCCGCGATTTACCTCGTCTCGCCAACGTACTACGGGGTCGCCGCCGACCTCGCCGCGATCGAACGGATCGCCCACGGGGCCGGCAAGCTGCTGCTCGTGGACGAGGCCTGGGGCCCTCACTTTCACTTCCATCCGGCGCTGCCGCTCTCGGCGACGGCGGCCGGCGCCGACCTGTGCATCAACTCCACGCACAAGATGCTCTCGGCGTTCTCGCAATGCGCGATGCTCCATCAAAAAGGCGATCGCGTTCGGCTCGACCGCCTCGCCTCGGTGCTCAAGATGTTCCTCTCGACGTCGCCTAATCTGCCAATGGTCGCGTCGCTCGACGTGGCGCGCAAACAAATGGCGACGCAGGGCGAGGCGCTGCTCGCGCGCACGATCGCGCTCGCGCAAGAGACGCGCGCGCGCATCAATGCGATTCCCGGCCTCTATTGCTTCGGCGACGAGCTGCGCGGGCGCAAGGGCGTCTTCGCGCTCGACCCGACGAAGATTACGGTGACGGTCACCGGACTCGGATATACCGGATATGAAGCCTCGGAAGTGCTGCGGCGCAGGCACAACATTCAAGTCGAACTTGCCGATCTCTTCAATCTCGTCGCGCTCTTCACCATCGGAACGACGCGCGACGCGGCCGACCGGCTGGTAACGGCGCTGGGCGAGCTGGCGCGCGACGACCGGCCAGCTCGACATGTTTGCGCCCTCGGGCGTTCTCGAACAGCGCTTGCGCCGAGGCACGTTTGCGTTGCCGCCGATCCCGCCGATGCGCATGCTCCCGCGCGACGCGTTCCTCGCGCCGACGCCGAGTTCGTGAAGTTCCGCCAATCGGCCGGGCGAATCTGCGCCGAAACGCTTACGCCGTATCCGCCGGGCATCCCGGTCATCGCGCCGGGCGAAGAAATTACCGCAGAGATCGTCGATTACTTGCGCCTCGAGTTGAAGGCGGGCGTGCGCATTCAAGGACCCTACGACGACGAGTTGCGCGTCGTGCGCGTGGTGAAGGAGTAGGCATCGGGCGGGCGAAGGGTACCCGCATCGTGCGTATGGGGAACGGGCACGGAAGGTAGGAACTTATTGGCGGTAAGAGTTCAATCCGTCACCCCGAGTTGGGAGCTCTCCCAGCTGCTCGACATCTTCCCACTCGCTATTCGGCAAGCGCTCGTTCGTCTCAACAATCTCGAAGATATCATCGAAGTCGTGCTCGACCTCGGGCGGCCGCCCGAAGCGCGTTTCGAACACGATTTCAAGTATTTAACCGACACGCCCGTCAGTCACGAAGACATCGCGCACGTCTGTTCGCGCATCTCGCCCTTCGGTGCCGACAACCGCGCCGGCATCGAGCAGACGCTGCATCGGATCAGTGCGATTCGCAATCGCACCGGAAAGATCGTCGGACTTACGTGCCGCGTTGGGCGCGCGGTCTACGGAACCATCGACATCCTGCTCGACGTGCTGCGCAGTGGAAAGTCCATCTGCTTGCTGGGCCGCCCGGGTGTCGGGAAAACGACGATGCTGCGCGAGTGCGCGCGGGTGCTCTCCGAAGAGCGCAAGCGCGTCGTCATCGTCGATACCTCGAACGAAATCGCCGGCGACAGCGACATCCCGCATCCCGGCATCGGCTTGGCGCGGCGGATGCAGGTCGCCGACCCGGCGCTCCAGCACGCGGTGATGATCGAGGCGGTCGAAAATCACATGCCCGAAGTGATCGTCATCGATGAGATCGGCACGGCCGCCGAGGCCGAGGCGGCGCGGACGATCGCAGAGCGCGGCGTCACGCTGATCGGAACGGCGCACGGCCAGACGCTCGAGAATCTGCTGATGAACCCCACGCTCTCCGACCTCGTCGGTGGCGTGAGCGCGGTCACCCTGTCCGACGAAGAAGCCCGGCGTCGCGGAACGCGCAAGACGGTACTGGAGCGGAAAGCGCCGCCGACGTTCGACGTCGTCGTCGAGATTCACGATCGCGACCGGCTCGCGATTCACAAGAACGTCGCCGAAGTGATCGACGCGCTGCTGCGCGGATACCAGCCGCAACCGGAGATTCGGCAACGCGAGGCCAGCGGCGAGGTAACGGTAGTGCAGGAGGCCGACACTGAGTCGATGCCGCGCCTCGCCGATGCTTTCGACCAGGAGCGCGACTCGGAAGAGCGCGATCGGCCGCTCTTGATCTTCCCGTACGGAATCTCGCGCAATAAGATCGAGCGTGCGATTTCAAATCTGCGCGTCAACGCGGCGATGGCTCGCAACTGGGACGACGCCGACGTCGTGCTGACGCTCAAGACGCTCGAGCGCAAAGAGCAGCCGAAGCTCAAGCAGATCGCCTCGGACAACATTCCGATCTATTCAATCAAGACCAACACGACCACGCAAATTCAAGGCGCCCTGCGCGACGTCTTCAACCTCGGCTCGATCGACAATGAAGAGATCGCGTTGCGCGAGACCGAAGAAGCCATCTATCAGGTGCTTCTCAACAGCCAGGCCATCGAGCTCTCGCCCCAAACGTCGTACATTCGCCGGATGCAGCATCAGCTCGCCGAGCGGTATCGGCTGCAGTCGCGCAGCACCGGCCTCGAGCCGAATCGTCGCGTACGCATCTACAAAACCACCGACGTCTAGGGTTTAGCGACCGTCAACCTCGCGGCGTGAAATATCCATGTTTGTCGTAATTGAAGGGATCGAGGGAAGCGGTAAGAGTACGCTCGTCGGCGCACTTGCCGAGCGGTTGCGCGCCGACGGGTACGATGTGACGGCCACGCGCGAGCCGGGAGGAACGCCGCTGGGAAACTCGATTCGCGAGATCTTCTTAGATCGCGACGGGACGATCGTGCCGCTCGCCGAGGCGATGCTCGTCAATGCGGCGCGCGCGCAGCACGTTGCCGACGTTATTCGACCGGCGCTCGAGATGGGGCGCGTCGTGCTTTGCGATCGGTTTACCGATTCGACGCTGGCCTACCAGGGGTACGGACGCGGGCTCGACCTCAACGCGCTACGCAGCATTTGCGATGCGGCGACGGGAGGACTGGAGCCCGATCTCGTGCTCGTGCTCGACGTGCCCGTTGGCGTGGCGCGCGAGCGCATGGGTGCGCGCGGGCAAGCACGAGATCGTATCGAAAACGAGAGCGACGGCTTTCACGAGCGCGTCCGCGACGGCTTCCGAGCGCTCGCGCACGATTCTTCGAGCCATCGGGTGCTCGATGGGGCGCTCTCGGCGAACACTCTCTCGGAGGAAGCAATGGCGGTGGTACGCAAGCGGCTCGAGCTTCGCGTTTCGTGAGCGAGCTCGAGTTCGACGTCGTCGGCGCCGAAGGGCCGAAGCGTTATTTTTCCGCGCTTGCGCCGCAAAGCATCGCGCATGCATACTTGTTCACCGGCCCGGCCGGCGTCGGAAAAAAAACCTTCGCGCGCCGCCTGGCGCAATCGCTGCTCTGCACTGGGCCGAAAGACGGCCTCCTCGGCTACGATGGGACCTGTGCCTCGTGCCGGCTCTTCGCAG
Organism: Vulcanimicrobiota bacterium; assembly: GCA_963699435.1. Lineage (GTDB taxonomy): Bacteria > Vulcanimicrobiota > Vulcanimicrobiia > Vulcanimicrobiales > Vulcanimicrobiaceae > Cybelea. The sequence goes on along the minus strand of CAVOTV010000005.1, from coordinate 60,048 downwards.
CGGAAGCCGGGCGACATCCGGACTTCCTCGAGCACGAGGGCGTGCTCAAGATCGGCGACGCCGACGCGGCGGCCGGGTTCTACGACGGCGACGATTTGTCGGCGCGCGATCTCGTGCGTCAGCTTTCGATGCAATCCTACAGCGGTGGAATGCGCGTGCTCCTACTCGGCGATCTCGATTTCGCGACGCCGGCCGCGGCTAACGCGCTGCTGAAGTTTCTCGAAGAGCCGCCGAGCGGCGTGGTGATGATTCTCACGACCGCGACGCCGGGGCGTTTGCTTCCCACGATCCGCTCGCGAACCATCGAGATCCGTTTCCCCGCACTCTCCAAAGCCGAGGTGCTCGAGGTGCTCACTCGCCTGAAGTGTCCCCCCGAGGACGCGCGCGTGGCCGCCTCGCTGAGCGGCGGCAGCGTAACGCGCGCGCTCGGAGCGCTCGAAGGCGAGGAAGAATCGCTCCGCGCCCACGTGGCGCGATGGTTCTTTGAGGTGGTCGAGGGGAAAGCGCCGCCCGATGCGTGGGCGAGCCGCGAAACGCTCGACGACGGCCTCGAGTTTTTAAAGGTACTGGTGCGGGATTGGATCGTTGCCAACGGACACGACGGCGTCGCGCCGATCGCGCTCGATCAGGCCGAGCGCATCCGCACGCTCAAACCGCTCGAAGGCCGAGCCGCGATCGCCATGCTCGCGAAACTCGACGATGCCGCGAGGCTCGCGCGAACGAACGTGAATCCCAGTCTCGTCGGCGAGTACGTGCGGATGGCGCTCACCAGTAGCCCCTGAAGGCCACGTCGTCGTAGCCTTTGGCGAACGGGAAGGCGAGATAGGCGAGCACCACGGCTTTGATCGCCGCGAGCATTAGCTCGTAACCGATCGGACCAAACCCGACGCCGACCCGATTTACCACAAACTCCGGCAGCCAGCCCCAGAGCACGACGAAGACGACGGCGAGCACGATCGCCGCCGGCACGTTCTCTTTGACCGCGCGAAACGACGCACCGATCGCGAAGTTTCCGGGCATTCCCCCGATGGCTGCTGCGGGAATCGTGTAGATCAATAGGAACGCGACGATGAGTTCCAGCGCGATTTGCACGATCGGGCTTCCCGTGAATCCGCCGATGTAGCCGGCGACGTAAAAGAGAAAGTAAAACCCGATCGTCGCAATCAGGATGCCGCCGGCTTTGCGGCGTCCTTCGTCCCACGCTTCGTCGAAGGTGGCGCGCCGCGAGCGCCAGACGTTATTCGCGCCGATGACCGCCACGCCGAAGCAGAAGCCGTAAACGAGCTGCACGACGATTTGAAAAAGGAAGTTGCCCGCGCCGCCGGTTGCGTCGGTGAAAAACGGCGTGACCTGCCCGATGAGAAGATCGACGACGGCCGCGAGCAGCGGCATCGCGAAGATCGATGGATGCCTCAGCAACTGCGGCACGGCTTGCGCGTACATGGCGAAGTCGACCCGTAGCCGCTTGCGCATCGAACTAAAAGCGGGAGCCCTGCAGCGCGTGGCGGCACGCGCAATCGCCGGCGGGAATTCCCGCGACGATCTTGCCGATCCCGGCCTTGACGCGCTCGTTGTTGCGATTGAACACCTCGATCACCTCGTGATGCGAGACCGGCGGCATCCCTTCGAGACCGACGTCGTAATCGGTGATGAGCGCGATGTTGACGTAACACATCTCGAGCTCGCGCGCCAAATACGCCTCGGGATACTGGGTCATGTTAATCACTTCCCAGCCCTGGCTCTGAAACCACTTCGATTCGGAGCGCGTCGAAAACCGCGGCCCCTGAATGACGACGACGGTCCCGTGGTCGTGCGTATCTATGTCGAGCGAGAGCAGCGCCGAGACCGCAATCGGCCGGAGCGTCGGGCAGTACGGGTCGGCGAAGCTGACGTGCGTGGTAATCGGGCCGTCGTAGAACGTATCGATCCGTCCGCTCGTGCGGTCCACGAGCTGATCGCAGACGACCATCGAGCCGGGCTTCACGTCGCGCGCCAGCGACCCGGCGGCGGTCGGTCCGATAATCTGCTTCACGCCGAGCTGCTTCATCGCCCAGAGGTTGGCGCGATAGTTGATCGCGTGCGGCGGAAAGCGATGGTCCTTACCGTGCCGCGGCAGAAACGCCACGCGGCGTCCCGCAATTTCACCTAGCGCCACCTTGTCGCTCGGCGCGCCGTAGGGCGTCTCGATCCAATGCTCGTGCGCGCCTTCGATGAGCGAATAAAATCCCGACCCGCCAAAAACGCCGATCTCTGCTCTCAACTCGTTGCTCATGTCAATCCGATGATGCGAACTAACTGCAGAATATTCCTTGAGCGGGGTCATAGGGGCCGTGAGAAGGCTCCGACTTTTTCCGGCCGGCCATGGATGGCCGCTTCAAACTTCGTTCTCCGGAAAAAGCGGCGCAGCAGGAGCGCCGTACGATGCGGCGCGACGGGCGTCTTCGAACGGCCCCTACGATCCCGCTCAAAGAATATTCTAGCGGTTGAAGTCGGAGGGCTTGAGATCGTCGAGGAACTTTTTGAAGCGCGCCATTTCGGTGTCGTTAACCTGCCGCTTTTCGGAGGTCGCCTCTTCGAGCACGATTTTGTCGGAGACGAAGATCGGCGCCGAAACGCGCAGCGCGAGCGCGATGCCGTCGGACGGACGCGCGTCGATCTCTTGCATTTCGCCGTTCGTGCGGACGATGAGTTTGGCGAAGAAGGTCGAGTCTTTGATGTCGTGGATGACCACCTGCTCGAGATTCGCGCTCGAGCGTTCGAGAATGTTGCGCATAAGGTCGTGAGAGAGCGGGCGAGGCACGGGCGCGCCTTCGAGTGCGAGCGCGATCGCGGTTGCTTCGAACGGGCCGATGAGTATCGGCAGGTAGTGCGAGCCGTCCATATCCTTGAGGATGACAACCGGATCGTGGGTGAGGAGGTCGATCCCGAGCTTGTCGACCTTCATCTGGCGCATACGGGGTCGTATCCGACACGTCCGACGGATTCTCTTGCCGCCGGTAGCAGGCGCGCAAGGCCGCCGGCGGCGCTCGAACGCAGGGCTGCACCATGCTCTTTCATGCGGAATCGTCGGCCTTCCCAATGTCGGCAAGTCCACGATCTTTAACGCGCTGACGCGTTCGGCGCAAGCGCTGGCTGCGAACTATCCGTTTGCGACGATCGACCCGAACGTCGGCGAGGTCGCCGTACCCGACCCGCGGTTGGCGGTCTTGCAGCGCCTCGTGGATGGCGAAGCGAGTCGTCCCGGCGACCGTCCGCTTCGTCGATATTGCGGGGCTCGTGCGCGGCGCGAGCAGCGGCGAGGGGCTCGGCAACGCGTTCCTGAGTCATATTCGCGAGACCGACGCGATCGCGATGGTCGTGCGCTGCTTCGAGAGACGACGACGTGACGCACGTCGAGGGCGGTCCGGATCCGAAGCGCGATTGCGAGATCGTCGCGATCGAACTGGCGCTCGCCGACCTTGCGACGATGCGCAAGCGGATCGCGAAGCTGGAGCGCGAGGTGCGCGCCGATCCCGACGATGCGCGCACATTTCGAGGCGGCGCAGCGCTTGACCGACGCGCTCGAAGCAGGGCCGTCCTGCGCGCAGCTTCGAGCCGGGCTCGCTCGAGGCGCAAGTCGCGCGCAGAATCGTTCCTGCTGACCGCGAAGCCGCTGCTCTATGTCGCAAACGTCGACGAGCCGCAGATCGGCAAGCCGGGGCCGTTCGTCGACGGCCGTGCGCGCGATTGCGCGCGCCGAAGGCGGGCCGGCGATCGTGCTGAGCGGGAAGATCGAGGCCGAACTCGCCGGCCTCTCCGAGGACGAGGCGCGCCGAGTTCCGGCGCGAGGTCGGCATCGAGCGCAGCGGCCTCGACGATCTCGCAGCGGCGGCCTACGACTTGCTGGGCTTGATGACGTTCCTCACGGCCGGCGAGAAAGAAGCTCGGGCCTGGCCGATTCCCAAGGGAACGAAGGCGCCGCAGGCGGCCGGCGACCATTCACAGCGATATCGAGCGCGGATTCATCCGGGCCGAGATCGTCGCGTACGACGATTATGTGCGACTACCGAACTATGGAGGCGCTCCGAGCGGCCGGCCGCGTCCGCAGCGAGGGCGCGAGTACGTGATGCAGGAGGGCGACGTCGTCAACTTCCGGTTCAACGTCTGAGCCTAGGGCCCAGGCGCAACGACCGCGCCAAAGACATAGAGCATGACAACCGCCCTACGCGAAACCTCGGTCCGCGACGTTTCGGTTTTCGGCGACGCGATCGCCTATTTCAACGAGGCTGCCGACCTGCTCGAGCTCGATGCCGGCATGCGGCGCATCCTCACGCACCCGTCGCGGCAGATCATCTTCTCGATTCCGTTTCAGCGCGACTCGGGCGAGTTCGAGGTATACACCGGCTACCGCGTGCAGTATAACTTCGCGCGCGGTCCGGCCAAGGGCGGCATCCGGTACCATCCGCGGCGTGACGCTCGACGAAGTGACGGCGCTTGCGTTCTGGATGACGTGGAAGTGCGCCGTCGTCGATCTGCCCTTCGGCGGCGGTAAAGGCGGCGTCACCTGCGACCCCACGACGCTCTCCTCGAACGAACTCGAACGCATCACGCGACGTTACGCGGCCGAGTTGGTGGAAGTGGTCGGTCCGGATAAGGACGTGCCGGCTCCCGACGTCAACACGACGCCGCAGGTCATGGCGTGGTTCATGGATACCTACTCGATGCACGTGCGCCAGAATATGCCGGGCGTCGTTACCGGCAAGCCGCTCGAAATCGGCGGTTCGCGCGGCCGCGTCGAAGCGACCGGCCGCGGCGTGACGATCTGTGCGCTCGACGAGATGGCCGAGATGGAGCTGCGCCCCGACAAAGCGACGATCGTTATCCAAGGATTCGGCAACGTCGGCATGCATGCGGCGAAACTCTTCGAGGAGCGCGGCTGCAAGGTCGTCGGCATCTCCGACGTTACCGGCGCGTACTATAACGCGGAGGGCATCTATGTCAACGGCGCGATGGAGCACACGGCCAAGTTCGGGACGCTCGAAGGTTTCAAAGGCGGCGAACGCATCACCAACGCCGAGCTGCTCGCCAGCGAGTGCGACGTGCTCGTGCCTGCGGCGCTCGAGAAGGTCTTTACCGCCGAGACTGCCTCGAAGGTGAAGGCGAAGCTGATCGTCGAGGGCGCGAACGGCCCCACGACGCCGGAGGCCGACCGCATCTTCCGCGAGCGGGGCATCATCGTGATTCCCGATATCATGGCAAACGCCGGCGGCGTCACCGTCTCGTACTTCGAGTGGGCCCAAGACCGCATGGGCTACTTTTGGAAGGAGGCGGAAGTTAACGAGAAGCTCGAGGATTTCTTGCTCTCTAACCTCCATGCGATTCGCTCGATCGCAAACTCGCGCCACGCCACCCTTCGGACGGCGGCTTATACCCTCGCGATCGACCGCGTCGTCAAAGCCTCGAAGCTGCGCGGCATCTACGCCTAAGGGCTAACGCCGACGAGGCGCGCGATGCGCGCCGACGCATGCGCGAAGTCGCGTAGCCGCGCGATCAAAAGCCGCCGCGTGTCGTCCGCGTCGCCGGCGGCCTCGGTTTCTAGCCGTTCGAGTGCGGCTTGTACTCGCCGGTCGGGGCGCGCGCGCTTCTTGCGGCGCAAATCTTCGGCGAGCTCCGCCATCGTACGATCGAGCGCATCGGTAAAATCGCCCAAACCGTCGAGCGCGATGTGGGGCATCGTTTCGAGCGCCGTCTCGAGGGCTAAGCTGGCGAGACCGACCCGCTGGCTCGCGCTGAGGATGCGTAACGCGCGGACAGCTCCGATGGTGTGCGGACTGTGCGGCTCGTGGGCGGTGCGATCGATCGACGCCTCGACCTTCGTGCGAATCTTCCAGAGGTCGGTGCGCCCCGCTTCGATCGCGGCGCGGGCTTCCGGCGACGGCGCCGCATATGCGCGGAGAATTGCGACTGCCAAGTGCCGCTGCGCGTCGAGCAAGTCGGCCAGCAGCGCGCGCGTCCGCTCGTGCTCGACCGACGGGAATGCCAGGTATCCCACCATCGCGAGCGTGCCGCCCGCGAGGGTGTCGATGAGCCGGTCGGCGATCGTCGTCGTGCCGGGCAGGCCGCGCATGTGGAGGACGACGGCGACGAACGACGTGATCGCGACGGTGAAGAGCGCGTAGTTCGGATTGAACGACACGTAGGCCGTGGCGGCGGCGACGAGGATGGCGCCCGTGGCGGCCCAAGGATCGGCGTTGATGAGCGCGATGAGCAGCGTGGCGACCACGGCGCCGGCCATCGTGCCGGCGATGCGTCCGAAGCCGCGGACGAAGGTGGTCTCAAAATCCGGCCTCAGCACGATTGCTGCCGTCATGGGGATCCAGTAGCCGCGCTCGGCCGCGAAGTGCCGCCCAAGCGCCATCGCAATGGCGAGCACGACTGCGAAACGAATCGACTCGCGCGCCAACCAGTCAACGTGGTTCTCGACGTAGGGCGCGGGACGTGGTTTGGAGAGGAGCGTTACGCGCGGGAGGCGCCGGCGCGCGATCATCAGGGCCGCTTCGGTGGCATCGCGCAAGTGATCGGCGAGGTCGTCGGCGCCGGCGAGCTCGAGTACGCGATGCTCGGGCGGGAGCTCGTAGAGCTGCGCGTCCTTGGCGCGTCCCTGCAGAATCGCGGCCACGCTCTCCAACTGGCCCGCAACGCCGCGCGCGAGCGCGGCGATCGCCGGACGCTTCGTCCGCTCCGCCAGCGCACCGAGCGCGCCCAGCCGCCGGCGTATGATCTCCGAGTCCTCGAGCAGGCGTCCGAGGCGTGCCACTTCGCCCGAGCGCGCGAACGGTTGGGGATCGGCGAGCACTTGGCGTGCCGTCGCGAGCGGCGTAAGGGGCGGAAACGCGGGCGATCCCTCGGCGATCTCGCGCGCGTACGACGCGAGTTTTAAATAAACGTCGGCGAGCGACGAGCGCTCCGCGCCGCCCCGCGCGAACGGCCACGCAACCAGCACGAGCAGCGCTTGGATCGCTCCGCCGGCGAGAACGAGCAGCGACTCTTGGGCCGCCGCGGCCGGCGAGAGCGGCCGGCTCGAAAATAGAATGAATGCGACGAACGAGTTGAGCGCGACGGTCGAGGCGATCGGGTTGATTTGACCGATCGTTCCGCATGCGTATCCCGCGACGGCCGTGGCGGCAACCAAACCGGCGGTGGAGACGCTCGCGAGCGCGCCGATGAAACTCGTGAGCGACATGCCGAGCGCCGCGACCACGATCGCAACGAGGCGCGTCCGGTAGACGCCTTGCAGCGAAGTAAAGCCGGTGATGAACGCGCCGATCGCGGCCGGAACGCCGAGCGCAGGCTGCCGCAGCAGCGTTGCGGCGAGAAGCGGGATTGCGACGCCGATCGTACATCGCAGCGCGTAGCCCGGTTCGAGCGCCGATCGATCGAACGTGCCGATCGGCGCTGCGACCCGTTGCAGAACGCTACTTATACGGTGCGTCGTTCGGTGGGGCGTACGGGTCCGGATAGCAGTAGTAGCCGTGCGGATTCGGACCGCTGCCGCAGCGTTTCCCTTCGTAGACCGCCTCTAAGTCGATCTGTGGAATATGCGTACCATACGCTTTGTTGATCGTGTCGATGAAGACGGACGCGATCAACGCGTAACCCGTGTTCGACGGGTGAATCCCGTCGAAGCTGGAGATGCCCCAGAGGTAGCCGAGCGTGCAGCAGAGTCCGGGTTTGATCGACGACGCGAGCTTGAAGTACGGATCGTTCGGATTTCCGCTGAGAATGCCGTGGAATATCGCGTGCACGTCCACCAGCGGCACGTGCTCGGCGGTCGCGGCATCGTCGATCCCCTCGTTGATGATGTTGTTGAGCGCCTGGAGTTTGCCCGCGAACTCCGGCGTGATGTAATGCATTCCTTGGCCGCTGCCGGGAACTACCTTACAGGGAATCGCGGGAACTACGCAATCGAGACTCGGGACCTTCCCCGTGCTTCCAAGAACCTGAATGACGGCGACGGCACCCGGCAGCATGATGTAGCCGCACGGCGACGTCGTGGAGGCCGGAACGCAGCCGTTGGGCGTCGCCAAGCCGTATTCTTTGGCGATCTGTGCGATCGCGGCGTACGGCACGCCGCCAACGGCGTTCATAAAGCAGTTCGCATACGTCCGAATGCGGCATTGCGGCGAATGCTCGGGAATCTCGTTGACGCGCTCGAAGAGCCCGGTCTCGAGAATGTCGGGCAGGTTGGCGACGACGACTTTCGCTCCCGAATGTTCGAGCGTCTGAATCGTCGCGCGCACGTCGGTTTCCACTTGTGCGACGGTTCGGTCGCCGCCGAAGAAGCGTCCGCCGCTTCCCATAACTTTCAGCCAGTCGTTCGCGCCGAGCCAAACCGTCGCGAGCGTTGGATGCACCGATGCAGCGGCGTTGACCTCGGTGAGGTGTCCGCCCAGCTTCGTATAGTTCAGCAGCACCGGCCAGAACGTACCGCTCTCTTCTGAAACGATCTGGCTGAGCAATCCGGGAATGCCGGGAAGTTCTTGGCACGTCGAGGTTTGCGGCTGATGGAGCACGTTGGCCTCGTGCAGCGTGATACCCGGCACGCCGAAGTCGCGAATCGTCGTGGAGTTCGGATTGAGCCGCGTGCGCGGCGCGCCTTTTAAGCGAAAGCCCGCGAGATCGAAGCCGCCGTTATCGGTGCAGACGTCGCCCGACTTCATTTGACCGAATGGGAAGTAGTAGCTGCTCGACGGCGTGAGCTGATTATCGAGTCCCGGACCCTTGATCAGCGGCAACGGGCTCACCGATGGATCGTACATCTTCGAAATCGCGGTGCCGATCGGTTCGCCCGAGGCTTGCTCCACCAGATCGGCCCAAAACCCGTTCTCCTGATTCGGGGGAACTTGGTTGCCTTCGTAGTTAGGATTGTTGACGCCGGTCTGGCCGAGAAAACCGTTCGACTGATAGCCGGCCGTCAAGCTATCGCCGACGCCGACGATGCGCGTGAGGATCGCATCCTGATCGGAGCGCGCTCGGTGCGACGGAAGGAGACCGGACGATCCGGCAACGGCGCCGTTGCCGCCGCACGCGGTCAGCGCTGCAAGCGCGAGCGCGGCGAGCGATTTGCGAAGGTTCGAACGTTCCATGCTAAGCCTCTGAGATTAGAGCGGGAAGACGGAGGGCGAGCCGATTCCGAACTGGATCTGGATCTGCGTTGCTTTGAGCCCGCCGATCGCGAGGCCGCAGGCGTTGTCGAGCGCCTGTTGCGCGGTCAAGCACTTGATGCCGATCACGCCGTCGGGGCCGAGGTTCGTCGGGCCGCCGCTGTTAAGCGTCGCCTGCAAGAAGCTGTACTTGGTGACCCGCTGCGAGACGCCCAAAAAGTAGGCGATGAGGTGCTCGGGATAGGGATCGGTGGGCAGATAGTCGCGCGCGCTCTGCGGCTCGAAGAAGAGCGTCGTACCCTTGAGCGGTGTGTACTCGAGATAAATCACCTGCGGCAACTGCATCGAGTTGCCGACGTTCGCGCCGGCGGTATGCACCAGCCACTGCGGCGCGACCGTGAAGGTGCCGAACATTTTCGGCGTTTTCAAAAACGGCAGCGTAATCGCGACGGCGTAATATTGGGCGCTGCGGACCGGAATGTTCTCGACCGGTCCGTCCGGCAGGTTGTACGTGAACGGGACGACGTCGTTGTTGTTCTGCGTGAAGCCGATCTGACCGCCGCGCGCCACATAAGTAGGCGATATCACGATCGGGATTTCGCCCGGCCCCGGAATTTTATCGGATTTGATCACCAGCATCTTCTGCAGCATGAAGACGCCGAACGTATCCTTCGTGCGTACGTTGAGATTGCGGCCCGCACCGGGACCACAGGCATTTCCACCGGTGAGATCCGCGCAGCCGACCGGATTCACGAATCCCGCCAAATACACGGGCGTGGTGCCGGTATTGAACCCCTCGGGCCAGTGCTGCAGCTGAAACATGCTCACGACCAATCGCGTCGACCAGTTGAACTTATATCCGAGCTGCGCGTCCATGCCGCCCATCAGCCAACCTTGCTTCCCATACGAGCCGATGTTGCCGTACGGGTTCGCCATCGAAAAATCGACCATATACGTGAACCGGTCGCCCGGCAGCTCGATGACGTGGCCGATTGGCGGTTGGCTGACCGGCGGCGCTTGCGCGACCGTCGTCGAACTTTTCTTCGGCTTCGGCTGACTCATCACGCTTTTGATCGCGTCGTTGGCCGACGGAACGATCGACTTTTGAAAGACGTCACCGGTACCGTCGTCGGCGGCGGCGGGAATCGCATACGCGATCGAAAGTGCAACCGCAACTCCCGTGATGGTGCGAATCAGCTGTCTGCGCATCCACCGGGACTTGCGCCTAACTACTCCAAATCCTCTCCGAGCTACACGCCGATCTGCGTGGTAACGGTGTCGTCGGCAAGTTCGGAGCGCGCCTTTCCGTCGCGTACGCTGCGGTCGCCGCGAAGCTCGAACGATTTAATGATGACGTAGAGCACCGGAGTGATGGCGAGATTCAGAAACGTCGAGACGAGCATGCCGCCGAAAACGACGGTGCCGAGCGAGTGCCGTGCAGAGCTTCCCGCACCCGTTGCAAAAACGAGTGGAATCACCGCGATGACGAAAGCGATTGAAGTCATCAAAATCGGGCGCAGCCGAGTTTGAGCGCCGCGCATCGCCGCTTGAACGATCGTGGCGCCTTCGCGAAGCTGCTGATTCGCGAACTCCACGATCAGAATTGCGCTCTTGCTTGCAAGGCCGATGAGCATGACGTACCCGACTTGCGCGTACGCATCTTGCGCGAGATTCGGATCGAAGAGACCGGGAATCGGAAGGTGACGGAAGTTCATGAATCCGAGCGCACCGAAGAGCGCGGCCGGTACGGCGAGCAGTACGATGAGCGGATCGATGAAGCTTTCGTACTGCGCCGAGAGAACGAGGAAGACGAAGACCAGGCCCAGCGCAAAGATGAGCGTGCTCAAACTTCCCGCCGCGATTTCGTCGAGCTGCAGGCCCGACCACTCGTAAGCTCATGCCGGGAGGCATCACGCGCTGCGCGATTTCCGCCATCGCTTCGATGGCTTGGCCGGACCCGTGTCCCGGAGCGTTGCTGTCCGTTGAGCTCGATGTTGCGGTAGAGGTTGTAGTGCGAGATTACCGGCGCGCTCAGGGTCTGCTGGATCTGCACCAGAGCGCTGAGCGGCGTCATCACCGTTCCGGTCGCGTTCGTTCCGCTCGTGCCGACGCCGGGCGGGGACGTCGGGAACGGATTGGTCCCGGTGGGAATCGCGGCATTGGCCGCCGAGCCCGAGCTGACGTAGAGCCCTTGCAGCGACGAGACGCGGTTGCGGAATGGTTCGTCCGCCTGCACGTCCACCTGCCACGAGCGGTTGAGGTAGGTGAAGTTGTTGACGTAGAGCGAGGCGAGATCGACCTCGAGCGTATCGAAGATGTCGTTGAGCGAGATCCCGATCGCTTTGGCCTTGGAGCGATCGATGTTGATCTCGACCTGGGGCGAGTTGATGCGATACTGCGTGAAGACGTTCTGCAGGCGCGGATCCTTCGCCGCTAGGCCCATGATGGCATAGGCGGTCTTCATCAGAGTCGGCAGCCCGAGGCTCGTGCGATCTTCGAGCTCGAACTGGAATCCGCCGAAGCTGGAGACGCCGTTGATCGCCGGCGGATTGACCGCGAAGATTTGCGCTTGCGGAATCTGCGAGAAGAAGCCGTAGTTGATGCGGTTGATAACCGCGTTGATGTCGTCCTGCGGCGCCTTGCGCTGAGCCCAAGGTTTGAGCAAGACGAAGATCAAGCCGCGATTTGGCGCCGAACCGGCGAAACTGAAGCCGCCCACGTTGAACATGTAGCGCACCTGCGGCTGCTGCCGGATGATATCTTCAGCCCGCTTGGAGATGGCGGTCTCGCCCGAGAGCGAGGTACCCTCGGGCGCCTGCACCAGCACGATGAAGTAGCCCTGATCCTCGCTTGGGATGAACGAGGTGGGCGTGCGCACGAACATGAGGAGCGTCGCGATCAGCGCGAGCCCGAAGGCGCCCATCACGATCCAGCGGTACCGGAACATCCGCGGAAGCTCGGAGGCGTACCAACCGCGAAAGCGCTTCAAGCCCGCGTTGAACCAACGGAAGAAGATGAACTGCGACTCCGTCTCGCCGGTGAGCAGCCGCGCCGACATCACCGGCGCGAGGGTCAAAGCCTGAAAGAGCGAGATCGTGATCGCCGCGGCGATCGTCAGCGCGAACTGCTTGTAGAGCTGACCCGTCGTGCCGGGGAAGAAACCGACCGGAATGAAGACCGCGAGCAGTACGAGCGACGACGCGACGACGGCGCTCTGAATCTCGCGCATTGCGGCCGCGGCGCTCGCGATGCCGCTCTGCCTGCCTTTGTTCATCTCGATGTGCCGGGCGATGTTTTCGATGACGACGATCGCGTCGTCGACGACGAGTCCGGTGGCCAAGGTGAGGCCGAATAACGTGATCGTGTTGATCGTGAAGCCGAAGATCTTCATCACGAAGAACGTGCCGATGAGCGAGACCGGAATCGTGACCGCCGGGATGAGCGTCGAGCGCGGGTTCTGCAGGAAGACGTAGATCACGAGCACGACCAGCACGATCGAGAGGAGCAGCGTGATGATGACCTCTTTGACCGACTCCGCGACGAAATCGGTGGTGCTGAATGCGACCGTGTAATGAACGCCCGGCGGGAACTGCTTGGAGAGGACGTCCATCTCGGCGAGTACGCCTTTGGCGACCTGGAGCGCGTTGGCCGTGGGATACTGCTGAACGCCCAGGCCTACGACTTGGGAGTTACCGTTGAAGCGCAGCGAGCTGTTGTAGTTCTGCGCGCCGAGCTCGACCCGCGCGACGTCGCCGAGGCGCGTGTAGCCGCCGTTGGGATTGGCGCGCAGGATGATGTTGGCGAACTCTTGCGGCGACGAAAGCTGCGTCAGCGCGTTGACCGTATACGTGTAGGGCTGATCCTTAGATTCCGGCGCCGAGCCGATGCTGCCGCTGGCGACCTCGGCATTCTGCTCCTGCAGCGCGGTAACGACGTCGCCGGCGTCGAGCCCCTGCTGCGCGAGCAGATGCGGGTCGATCCAAATCCGCATCGCATACTGCCGCTGGCCGAAGATCACGACTTGCGAAACGCCCGGAACGCGCGAGAGGTCGTTGACGACGTTGAGCTGCGCGTAGTTGCTGAGATAGAGCGTATTGAACTGTTTGGTGTCCGACGTGAGCGCGATGCCGAGGACGAACGAGCCGGAGCTCTTGCTTACCTGAACGCCGACCTGCTGCACCGTCGCCGGCAACTGCCCGATCGCCGATTGAACGAGGTTCTGCACGTCGGCGGCGGCGATGTCGAGGTCGGTCTCCAGCGTGAACGTGCAGGTGATCGTCGAGGTGCCCTGCGTGCTCTGCGAGCTGATGTATCGCAAGCCTTGGACGGTATTGACCGCTTGCTCGAGTGGCGTGGTGACCTGCGCTTCGACCGCTTGAGGCGAGGCGCCGACGTAGCTCGCGCGTGATGGTAACCACGGGCGGCGCGATCTGCGGATACTGCGCGAGCGGCAGGGCCGGGATCACCACCAGCCCGCCGATCATGATGATCAGCGAGCAGACCGCGGCGAGAACCGGGCGAGTCAGAAAGACCTTCGTCACGTTAGCCCCTCAAACCGACGACCGGAACCCGCGGTTGCGCTGCTAAAAGGCTTGCTCGGCGTGGTAGGAGCTGCGCGAAAGCGGGCTCGAGACCACCTGATGGAACCCGCGCCGTCTGGCGCTCGCGCCGAGGCGCTCGAACTGCGCCGGCGTAACGAACTCGACCACGGGCAAGTGCTTCTTGGTCGGCTGAAGATACTGCCCCATCGTGAAGATATCGACGCCGGCCGCGCGCGCGTCGTCCATGGCCGCCTCGATCTCGTCTTCCGTTTCGCCTAGCCCGAGCATGAGCGAGGTTTTCGTGTAGCGGTCGGGCGCGCGCCGCTTGACGTGCGCGAGGACTGCCAGCGACTGGTCGTAGGCGGCCCGCTTGTCGCGAACCGAGGGCGTAAGGCGGCGGACGGTCTCGAGGTTGTGCGCGAAGACGTCGGGTTTGGCGTCCACCACGATATCGACCGCGCGCAGGTCGCCGCGATAGTCGCCGCTGAGGATCTCGACGCGCGCGCCGGGCACGCGTTCGTGGATCGCGCGTACGGTGTTCGCGAAGATCAGCGCGCCGCCGTCGGCGAGATCGTCGCGGTCGACTGCCGTGACGACCAGATATTTCCAGCCCAAATCCCGCACCGCGTCGGCGACGCGTATCGGTTCGAGCCAATCGATTTCGCCGCGCGGATTGCCGGTCTTCACGTTGCAGAAGCGGCAGCCGCGCGTGCAGAGATCGCCGAGAATCATGATCGTCGCCGTGCCCGCACCCCAGCACTCGGCGACGTTCGGACAGGCGGCCTCCTTGCAGACCGTGTGCAGCGAGAGCGCGTTGACCTTTGCCTTCACGCGCTCGTACTCGTCGCCGATCGGGAGCGAGACGCGCAGCCAGTCGGGTTTGCGCGCGGACCGCGGCCGAGCGAAATCTACGGTGATGGCCATCGTATGCGGCGGCCGCCTGCGGCAAACGTTGACGTCGAACGTGCGCGCGAGCTCCTCGAGCAGCATCGTCTTCGCTTCGGCCATGCCCGACGCCGCGCCCGGTCTCCGCGCGCAGCGAGGTCATGCCCCGATCCGGCAAGCCGCACGGGATCGATCAGCCGGTCGTAGTCGAGGTCGGTCGAAACGTTGAGCGCGATGCCGTGGAGCGAAACCATCCTTTGCATCGGCAAGTCCGATCGCGCAAATCTGGTTGCGTCCCACCCAGACGCCGGCGTGGTCGCTCCAGCGCTCGGCGGCGACGCCGAAGCGCGCGCACGCATCGATGACCGCGCCTTCGAGCGCGCGCACCAGCGGCACGACTTCGCGGAAGCGCTCGAGCCGGCGAATCGGATAGACGACCAGTTGCCCGGGGCCGTGATAGGTCACGTCGCCGCCGCGCTCGATCGTCGACGACGTCGATGCCGCGCCGCGCCAGCTCGCTGCGGCGCGACATAGCAACGTGCTCGCGCTTCGCCTGGCGGCCGAGCGTGATGACCGGCGGGTGCTCCACGACGATCCACGTGTCGGGCTCGCGCCCTTCGCGGACGGCCTCGTGCAGCCGGTGCTGCAGATCCAGCACCTCGCGATACGGCTGCATTCCGAGATCGAGAAGCCGCGCCTTCTGCGGTCACGCTTCGCCTTAGCGCGTTCGACCGGGCGCCTTCGGCTTGGGCTTGGGATTGATGATGTGGATCGCCTTGCCGTGCGCGGCTTCGGCGGCATCCATGATCCCTTCGGTCAAGCGTCGGATGCGGATGGACCGAGAGGCCGATGTCTTCCAGCGTCGCGCCCATCTCGAGCGCGATCACGCCTTCGCCGATCAGCGATTCGGCTTGCGGCGCGACGATGTGCATGCCGAGCAGCAGATCGGTCTTCGCGTCGCCGACGAGCTTGATCATGCCGTCCGATCTCGTTCATCGTGCGCGCGCGGCCGCTGGCCGCGAGCGGAAACTTGCCGATGCGCACCTCGTAACCCGCCGCTTTCGCTTCCTCTTCGGAGAGGCCGACGGTCGCGACTTCGGGATCGGTATAGACGCAGTTCGGAACCGCGACCGGATCGAACGCCGCCGACTGATCGCCGGAGATCACTTCGGCGGCGATGACGCCCTGCTTCATCGCGCGGTGCGCGAGCAGCGGCTGCCCGGTGACGTCGCCGATCGCGAAAATGTTCGGCACCTTCGTGCGCTGCTGATGGTCGACCGCGATGAAACCCTCGCTCGTCGGTCGCGAGCCCCGCGGCTTGCAGGTTCAGATTATCGGTGACCGGCCGGCGTCCGACCGCGACGAGCACCATATCGAACTCGCGCGTTTCGTCCTTGCCGCCGGTGCCTTCGCCGTTGAACGTCGCGCTTGACGGTCTTCCCTTCTTCTCGAGCGCGCCGACCTTGGTGTCGAGCATGATCTCGATGCCCTGCTTCTTGAGGATTCGTCCGAGCGTCTTGCCGATCTCGAGATCGGTGCCGGTGAGAATCTGCGGCATCATCTCGACGACGAGCACCTTCGCGCCCAGCGCCCGTAGACGGTCGCGAACTCGAGACCGATCACGCCGCCGCCGATGACGAGCAAATCTTTTCGGAATCGCGCTTGAGCTTGCACGGCGTCGTCGGAGTTGATGATCGTTTCGCCGTCGCGCGGCCACGCCTTGACGTCGACCGGCGCGGAGCCGGTCGCGATGACGACGTCTTCGCGCGCTCGAAATCGTGCGCGCGCCGTCCTTCGCTCTTGACGACGATCTCGCGTCGGGCTTTGAACGATCGCCTCGCCGTAAGCGAACTCGACGCCGTTGGCTTTGAAAAGCGTCTTCACGCCGCCGACGTTCGCGTTGACGACGTCGGTCTTGAACTTTGCGACGCCTTCCGCGGTCGACTTCGAGCCTTGGTACCTTCAGTCCGATCGCGGCCGCGTGCTCGATGTGACGAATGACCTCGCCGACGTGCAGCAGCGCTTTCGTCGGAATGCAGCCCCAGTTCAAGCAGACGCCGCCGACCTCGTCGCGGTCGATGCAGATGACCTTCTTGCCGAGCTGCGCCGAGCCGGATCGCGGCGTGATATCCGCCCGGGCCCGCGCCGATGACGACGACGTCAACTTGATGTGCTTCCGTAGTGCTCATACCGCACTCGTTTCGCACCGGCCGGGAGCGTTCCCCAGGCTGGGAGCGAAATGGAGCCGTCCAGTGCCGAGAATTGGATGGGCCGGCCTTATTCCCGAGCTCGACCGCGATTCGATCGTGCCGCTCTACCGTCAGATCTACGAGCACCTGCGCGAGGCGATTTTGGCAGGCACGCTGCCCGAGTCAACCCGGCTTCCGCCCGAGCGGACGATGGCCGAGCGTCTTGGCGTGAACCGCAGCACGATCGTCCACGCCTACCGGGAGCTCGTGCGGGATGGCCTGATCGAGCAGCGGGTCGGCTCCGGCTCGCGCGTGGTGGGGCAGGTGCGCGGCGGGCAGCCCGAGCGGGCCGCGGGCGTTCCGTGGTGGGTCACCCTCCCGCCCTGGCGCGTCGGTGAGTTTCCCAACGTCCTCGGCGAGCTGGCCGCCAAACCGGAGCCGGGACGCATCTCGTTCGTCCAGGGCGTGGCGCCGGACGAGCCGTCACCGCTCGGCGAGCTCGCCAAGTCCTTCGGGAGGGTCGCGCGCGACCCGCGATTCGTCCTTTCCTACGGCGACTCCGAGGGTTACGAGCCGCTGCGCGCGGCGATCGCCGCGCGCATGAGGGCGCGCGGTGCCAGTGCGATCGCGCCGTCGAGCATCATCGTGCTTACCGGCTCGACGCAGGGCATCGCGATCGTCGCGCAGAGCCTGGCCGAGCCGGGAGACGAGATCATCGTCGAGTCGCCTTCGTATCCGGGAGCGCTGCAAGTCTTTCAGATCAACGGCCTCCGCGCGATCCCGGTTCCGGTCGACGACGACGGGATGCGGGTCGATCACGTCGAGGCGGTGTTGCGGACGCGGCGTCCGCGTTTCATTTACATGATGCCGTCGCTGCACAACCCGACCAACGCGACGATGAACGCCGACCGCCGCGAGCGGCTCGCGACGATTGCGCGCCGCGCCGGCGTGCCGATCGTCGAGGACGACCCATACGGTCCGCTTGCGCCTTCGGGCACGCCGCTGGTCGCGCTCGCTCCCGATTACGTCGTGTACATCTCGACGTTCTCCAAGACGATTGCGCCGAGCCTGCGCGTCGGGTGGCTCGCCGCCCCGCGCACGATTCTCGAACGCCTGCTCTTGCGAAAGCAGGCGTACGACATGGCGACGAGCCTCTACGTGCAGGCTGCGATCGCGGATTATCTTGGAGCACGGCTACGACGCGCACGTGGAACAGCTGCGCGCGGAGCTGCTGACGCGACGCGCGCTGGCCGACGCCGCGATCGCGCGAGCACTGGCCGGCGGGACTAAAAGTGAGCCGGCCTGCGGGCGGCTTTTATCTGTGGACGTCGACGCCGCGCGACCTGCGCGCTCGCGCGCTGCTCGATGCCTCGGAGCGCCTCGGCGCGTCGTTTCTGTTCGGCCAGGCGTTCTTTGCAAACTCCGGAGGCGACCATTACTTTCGGCTTGCGCTCACCGCGGTCGCGCGCGCGCGAGATCGGCGAAGGCATCCGGCGAATCGGCCAGGCGATCGCGACGCTTCGCGCATGACCCTCCGCGCGCGACGGCTTTTGAGCTGGTACCGCGGGCACGGCCGCGCGACGCTTCCGTGGCGCACGGTGCGCGATCCGTATCGTACGCTCGTGAGCGAGTTCATGCTCGCGCAGACGCAAGTCGATCGCGTCGTGCCGAAGTTCGAAGCGTTCGTAGCGCGCTTTCCGGATTTCGCGGCGCTCGCGCGGCGCGTCGCGAGCCGACGTGCTGCGTGAGTGGAAGGGGCTGGGCTATAACTCGCGCGCGGTGCGGCTGCACCGCCTCGCGCGAGCGGTCGTCGCGACAGCACGGCGGCCGCGTGCCGTCGGAAACCGCGGCGCTGCGCGCGCTGCCTGGGATCGGTCCGTACACCGCCGCCGCGATTCGGGCCTTCGCATTCAATCTCGACGACGCGCCGCTCGATACCAACGTGCGGCGCATCGTGCACCGCGCTCTTCTTCGGCCTCGAATACCCGCGCGGCGCGGCGCCGCGCGAGCTCGACGGCCGCGCGCGCGCGCTCGCTCCCGCCGGGCCGCGCGCACGATTGGAACTCCGCGATGATGGACCTCGGCGCCGACGATCTGCACGGCGCGCGCGCCGAAGTGCCTGCTCTGTCCCGCTGCGCGCCGATTGCGCGGCGGCGCCCGTCGACGCCGCGGCGCTCGAGCGCTTCGCGCCGCTGCTGTGCAGCGGCGCTTCGCCGCAGAACGCGTTCCGTTCGAGCGCACGGCACGCTTCGCGCGCGGTCGAATCGTCGACCGTCTACGCGATCTGCCGCCCGGCGAACGGATCTCGCTCCTGGATCTGCATCGCGACGTCGGCGCCGCGATCTCGGCCGGCAGCGTGGAGGACGTGCGCGCTTTCGTCGCCGCGCTCGAGCGCGACGGGCTCGTGACGCACGACGGAGACCCACGTGGCGCTGCGCGAATAGCGCCGCGTGCCGCGCATACCGTTTCCCACGAAGAAGGTCTCGCGCAAGGTTGCCGCTCGAGCAGCTCGCGACGCTGGAGCGCACCTATCCGCACGCGGTCACGGCACTGGAATACGGCAACGAGTTCCAGCTGCTCGTCGCGGTGATTCTATCGGCGCAGTGCACCGATGCTCGCGTCAATATGACGACGCCGGCACTTTTCGCCAAAGTATCCTACGCCGGAGAAACTCGCGCGGGCGCGCCAGACCGACGTCGAGAAGAATCATCAAGTCGTGCGGATTTTTCCGCATGAAGGCAAAGAACATCATCGCCTGCGCCCGCGACGTCGCCGAGCGATTCGGCGGCCGGGTGCCGCGCGAACGCGAGGAGCTGGAGTCGCTCGCGGGCGTCGGGCGCAAGACTGCGAGCGTGGTGATGGCCGCCGCATTTCATGCCGAAGCGCTGGCAGTGGATACGCACGTCTTTCGCGTCGCGCATCGTCTCGGCTTGACGCTCGGAACGACGCCGCGGCAAGTGGAGGAAGATCTCACCGCGCTCGTGCCGCCCCAGAAGTGGGGCGATACGACGCACTGGCTCATCATGCACGGCCGCCAGGTCTGCAAAGCGCCTACGCCGCTCTGCGACCGCTGCCCCGTCGCCGCGAAGTGCCCCACGCCGCGCATTATCGCGCGGCTTTAGAGCGCCGGCCTATTCGTCGTCTACGTCCTCGTAGGAGACCGGCAGGCTCAAAAAGTACTCCCGGCTGCGCTGCGTTTGAATCGGCGTGAACGCGCGCGGCTTTTTGTTGAAGCTAAAGCAATCTGAGAGATCGTCGGCGCGCACGTCCGTAGTGCCGAGCGAGCCGAGCCCAAGCGATTTCTCGGCGAACTTCAGAATGCTCCCGAACTCGTGCTGCTTATGGGAGACGTATCCCGACTTTGCGTACGCACCGATCACGACCAGCGGCACGCGGAACCCGAGCTCGTAGGCGTTATACTGCGGCGGCTTCACGTGATCGTACCAGCCGCCCCAGTCGTCCCAGGTGACGATGATCGCGGTGCTGTCCCAGTACTTGCTCTCGCCGATCGCATTGACGACGCTCGCAACCCAGTCGGGACCGGACCCGTTGGTGTGTCCGGCGTGGTCGGAGGCGGCCGCCGTCGGCGTAACCCAGGAGACCGTGGCGAGGTCGCCACGGGCGACGTCGCTGAGGATTTCCGAGGGCGGCCAAACGACGTTCTTATAGTCCGAGCCGTAGCGGATGTGCTTGATCGCGTCGAGTGCGTTCCAAAGGCCCGGTCCGCGATGCTCTTGGTAATAGCGCCACGTCATGCTCTTTGTCTTTGAGGAGATCCATCAGCACGGGGCGGTCGTAGCACGGGAAGATCGCTTGGTCTTCGGTACCGGAATCGTCGATCACTTCGCCGAGCGATCCTTTCGGCGAATCGCAACCACCGGTGAACTTTTGTTGCGCCGTTATCGGGTTCTCTGAGGCACGCAGGCTCGAGCCTTGCGAGATCGTGGACGTGCCGCTGACGATGTATTGATGCGCGGGGAAACTCGGACCCGATTGACTCGCAAACATCCGATCGCCAAAAACGTACTGCTCGGCCATCGTAAAGTACGGTTTCACTTCGGTCTGCGGAACGTAGGCGTAGGGACGCACGTACTCCGGTGCACAGGCATGGCGACCGCCCGAACAGTTGGAGGTTTCGAGGTTGAATCCGTCCATCACCCCGCCGTCGTATGCGGTGTTGAAGGCGATGTGCGAGTGGTCGACATCGAACGGCGCGGTCAGCAGCGCCTGTTGAAGGTTGACGTGACCCCCGCCGGTATCGAGGCCGGTCGTTACCGTATCGGCACCGGGCAGTCCGTTGAAAAGATTGTCGACCGAGCGGTTCTCTTGAAAGATGATGACGACGTGCTGGATTTTGCCACCGCCAAGCAGCCCTCCGCGCGTCGCGCGGCTTGCGGCCGGTATGGCGACGCTATCGGTTGCGGTAGCCGCCAGCGTCGCCGGCGCGATGCTTTGGGCTCCGCCGCGCTCGCTCGCCGTTTGGGTGCAGCCCGCTAGAACCGCCATCACGAGAGCGGCGAGAGTCTGTTTCTTCGTCACGATTACCTACCTTGAGAAGTGGTTACTTTCGGCCGACCAACGATCGCGCGATCACCAGCCGCTGAATCTGTTGGGTTCCCTCGTAGATTTGGGTTATCTTCGCGTCCCGCATCATCCGTTCCACCGGGTACTCGGTCGAATATCCGAAGCCGCCGAGCACTTGCACGGCGTCGGTCGTCACCGCCATCGCGACGTCGCCGCACTTGAGCTTGGCCATCGCTGCCCAGAGCGTGACGTCGGGGGCGCCTTCGTCGCAGCGGCGGGCAGCCTCGTAAAGGAGCAGGCGAGCCGCCTCGACCTCGGTCTTCATATCAGCCAGCATGAAGCCGACGCCCTGATGCTGGCCGATCGGCTTGCCGAACGCGATGCGTTCCTTCGCATAGCCGGTCGCATAGTCGAGCGCGCCGGCGGCGATGCCGAGCGCCTGCGCGGCGATGCCGGGTCGCGATTTGTCGAGAACCTTCATCGCGATCTTGAAGCCTTCGCCCTCCTCGCCGAGGCGGTTCGCCGCCGGGACCTCGCAGTCGGTAAAGACGAGCTCGACGGTAGGCGAGCCGCGGATGCCCATCTTTTTCTCCAGCTTGCCGACGCTGAATCCCGGCGTGCCTTTCTCGACGACGAACGCGCTCACGCCGCGCGAACCGGCCGACGGATCGGTGACGGCGAAGACGCAAACGACGTCGGCGACGCTGCCGTTGGTGATCCAAATCTTCTGTCCGTTGAGCACGTAGACGTCGTCGCGCTTTTCGGCGCGCGTGCGCATCGAGCCGAGCGCGTCGGATCCGCTCGAGACTTCGGTGAGCGCGTAGGCCACGAGATGTTCGCCCGACGCGATCTTCGGAAGAAAGCGGCGCTTCTGTTCGTCGTTGCCGCCGATCATGATCGGCAGCATGCCGAGTTCTTGAACTGCGACGATCAGCGCGCTCGAGGCGCACGCCTTGGCGATCTCCTCGACGACTTTCACGTAGGTCACGAACGTGCCGCCGAGTCCGCCGTACTCCGACGGAATCGGTATGCCGAGCAGGTCGTTCTGCGGCGAAGAGCTCTTTGATATCCCACGGGAACTCGCCGGTCGCGTCGATCTCCGCGGCGCGCGGCGCGACTTTCTCGGCGACCAGCTCGCGAACCATCGCGAGGATCATCGCCTCTTCGTCGTTGGCTGCAATCTGAGTGGGTGCCGTTGTCATAGCGTCACTAGCTTCCACGGAGGCGGCGTCCGTTCCGTCGGCGCATTTAGGGCGGCATGGAGAAGCTCTACGCCTCCTGTGCCGAGGCCATCGCCGATATTCCCGAACGGCGCCTCCATCGCGGTGGGCGGCTTCGGCCTCTGACGGCATCCCGCACAACCTCATCGAAGCGCTGCTCGAGCAGGGCGCCACCGATTTGGTGACCGTCTCGAACAACTGCGGCGTGGACGGCTGGGGGCTGGGCGTCCTGCTCGACAACAAACGGATCCGCCGGACGACCGGCTCGTACGTCGGCGAGAACCGGGAGTTCGAGCGGCAGTACCTTGCCGGGGAGCTCGAGGTCGAACTCGTGCCGCAGGGGACGCTCGCGGAGCGTTTGCGCGCCGGCGGGTGCGGAATTCCCGGCTTCTACACGCCGGCCGGGGACGGGACGCTCGTGGCCGACGGAGGCTTGCCGTGGCGCCACGACGCCGACGGCAGCGTCGCCGTCGCGTCGCCGAAAAAGGATACCCGCGTTTTCAACGGCCGCGAGTACGTGCTCGAAGAAGGAATCGTCTGCGATTACGCGCTCGTGCGCGCGTCGATCGGCGACCGCAGCGGAAACTTGATCTTCCACAAGACCACGCGCAACTTCAATCCGCTCTGCGCGATGGCGGGGCGGATCACGATCGCTGAAGTCGAGGAGCTCGTCGCACCCGGAGCGATCGATCCCGAGAACGTCCATCTGCCCGGCGTTTTCGTGCAGCGCGATCGTTCACGTCGGGACCGCAAGGCAAACGCATCGAGCGCGTCACCACGCGCCCATCGTCCTGAGGATGACGAAGCAATGGCGTTAACGCGAACGCAGCTAGCCGCACGCGTCGCGCAGGAACTGCACGACGGGCAATACGTCAATCTCGGCATCGGTTTGCCGACGCTGGTGCCGAACTACGTACCGCCGGACGTCACGGTTACGCTGCAGAGCGAGAACGGCATACTCGGGATGGGTCCGTATCCGGTCGAAGGCGAGGAGGACGGCGATCTCATCAATGCCGGCAAAGAGACCGTCACCGTGCTTCCCGGCGCGTCGTTCTTCGACTCGTCGCTTTCGTTCGGCATGATTCGCGGCGGACACATCGACCTCGCCGTGCTCGGTGCGATGCAGGTTTCGGAGCGGGGCGATCTCGCGAACTGGATGATCCCCGGCAAGATGGTCAAGGGAATGGGCGGCGCGATGGATCTGGTGCACGGCGCCAAGCGGGTCATCGTGATGATGGAGCACGTCGCGAAAGGCAACGTTCACAAGATCTTGCGCGAGCTGCACGCTTCCGCTGACCGGCAGGCGCGTCGTGCAGCGCATCATCACCGATCTCGGCACGATCGACGTGACCGCCGACGGACTGATCCTCCGAGAGCTCGCGCCGGGCGTTACCATAGAGGAGATTGCTGCCGCCACCGAACCCGCGCTCAAAATACCCGTTGCTCCGATGGTCATGGACATCGAGCAAAGCTAAAACAAGAGAGGGCCTCATTCTTATGAACTACTCAAGATGCGCCTCGGCGCACTCGCCGTGCTGTTCGCGATCTTCTTTGCCGCGGCCGGAGCGGGCACGGCGCTGGCCGTTCAAAGCCACATGGCCAATGCGAAGAACTATCTCAACAGCGCGTTGAGCGAGCTCGAACAAGCCGAAAACAACAAGGGCGGCCATCGCGCCAACGCGATCAACTACGTCAATGACGCGATTAGCGAGGTCAACCTCGGCATTCAGTACGCCCAGTAAGGGCGGAGCTAAACCGCTATACCGAGCGGAGTTGCGAAGCGACGGGATCGTAGGACGCGAACTGCGTGCGATAGAGTCGCGAATAGAGGCCGCCGCGCGCGAGTAATGCCGCGTGGCGGCCTTGTTCGACGATCCGTCCTTCGTCGACGACGAAGATCACGTCGGCCGCCAGCACCGTCGAAAGCCGGTGCGCGATGACCAGGCTCGTCCGTCCCCGCATCACGACGTCGAGCGCGCGCTTGAATCGCCGCTTCGTTCTCGTAATCGAGCGAGCTGGTCGCTTCGTCGAGAATCAGAATACGCGGATCCTTGAGCAGCACGCGCGCGATTGCGAGGCGCTGGCGCTCGCCGCCCGATAGTTTGTGACCGCGCTCGCCGACGACGGTCTCGTAGCCGTCGGGGAGCGATGCGATAAACTCGGCGATGTTGGCGGCGCGAACCGCCGCTTCGAGCTCGGCATCGGTCGCATCGGGCTTGCCGTACCGCAGATTATTGGCGATCGTGTCGTGGAAGAGATACGTCTCCTGCGTGACGATGCCGATGTCGCGCCGCAGCGATTCGAGCGTCACCGACGCACGTCGTGGCCGTCGACCAGCACGCGGCCGCCCTGCGGATCGTAGAAGCGCGGAACGAGCTGCGTGATCGTCGTCTTCCCGGCACCGGAGGGTCCGACGAACGCGGCCACCTCGCCGGGCCGCACGTGGAACGAGACGCCGTTGAGCACCTCGCGCGATCGCGTCGTAACCGAACGTGACGTTTTCGAAGGCGATCTCGCCGGTGACGCTCGGGCAGGGCGACCGCGCCTGGCGGATCGTACTCCTCGGTCGTCATGTCGAGATAATCGAAGATGCGCTCGAAGACCGCGAGCGCGCTGACGATCTGCACTTGAATCCCCGCGAGCGCGGCGGCCGGACCGTAAAGCCGGCCCTGGATGAAGGAGACGAACGCGACGATCACGCCGACCTTGCAGCGTCGAAGCGATCGCGCATCCAGCCGCCGCCGAGCCAAACCAGCGCCGGACCCACGACGACCATCGCCGTAACCGAGGCGATGAACCAGCGGCCGACCATGGCGAGATCGATCTCGAGCTGCATCAGCCGCGTGCCGACGTCGTAGAAACGCGACGCGCTCGTACGCTTCGCGCGCGAACGACTTGATCAGCGTGATGCCGGAGATCGAGAGCGTCTCTTGCGTGATCGATTCGATCTCGTCGCGCTTCTCGCGCGTCTGCTTGCGGATGTGCATACATCCGCCGGCCGACCGGGCCGAGCGGGAAGACCATCAACGGCACGATGACGACCGAGAGCAGCGCCAAGCCGCCAGTTCCAGACGAACATCGCAACGAGCGTCGTCGCGATGACGACGACGTTGGTCACGATCGTGGTGAGCGTCCCGGTCACGACGTTGTCGATGTTGTCGACGTCGTTGCTGACGCGGTTCATGATTTCGCCGGTCTTCGTGCCGGTGAAGAAGTTGAGCGGCATCGGTGCAGATGCGCGACGAGGCTGGTGCGGATGTCGCGCATGATGCCTTCGCCGACGACCGAGTTGAGATAGCCCTGCAGGACGCCGATCGCCGCGGCCAGGAGCGCCGACGCTAGAATGATACCGACGTCGATCGCCGAGCTCGCGAAGGTTGCGGATGCGGGATCGCGGCGTCGATGATGTGCGCGATGATGAAGCCGGGCACGAGGCCGAGCGCGAGCCACGGCGACGATGCAGGCCAGCACCGTCGCCTGCTGTCGCCAGTAGGGAGCGAAGAGCGCGCCCATCCGCTTCCAATCGACGCGGCGCTTCACTTTTGGTTTCTCGGGCTGATAGATGTTCGACCACATCAGCCCGTGCCCGGCCATCATTGGGCTTTAGTGGGGTACCGTAATTTGATGCAGGGTGACCTTGTTGCCTTCGGCATCGTAACGACGTGATCTTGCAGACCGGCGTCGCGTAGAGGTCTTCGACTTCGATGCCTTTGCCGCGAAGATCGCGAGCCGTTTTTCGATATCGTCCACTTCGAACACGACGCCGGACGCGCTTCCAGGATCGCGCTGGATCCATTCGTGGGTCATGAGGCTGAAGTAACCGTCGCCGATCTTCGCCTCGTTGTACTTCTCGACGCCGTCTTCTTCGTACGGCGCAGCAGAACTCGAGGCCGAGGTTGTCTTCGTACCATTTGCGCAGCGCGGCGACGTCCTTCGACGGGTATGCCGTAAACGCAATCTCTTTGATCACGGGGTTCTCCTACATCGAAATGAGGGGTCGTTGGGGTTCTTCGCATAAACCGCCGGCGGGGTACCCCAGGTTGCCGAGAGCTACGCTTGCCGTTGCGGAGCGCGGCGAGCTCTTTGAAGAGCTTTTTTTCCTTGTCGCAGAGCTCTTGCGGGAGCTGGCCGATCAGACGGACGTATTGGTCGCCGCTGCCGCCGCCTTTCACCTGGGCATGCCGCGGCCCGAAAGGCGCAGCAGGCGATTGTTCTGCGTTCCGGCGGGAATCGTCATCGCGACCTGCGCCGCTGAGCGTCGGAACGTTGACTTCGCCGCCGAGCAGCAGGTCGTAGATGCTGACCGGAAGGTCGACGTAGAGATCGTCGCCTTTGCGCTTGTAGGTCGGGTCTTCTTGCAGCTTCACGACGAGTTGCAGGTCGCCGTTCGGACCGCCGTTGATTCCGGCGCCGCCTTGACCGGCGAGCCGAATGCGCTGTCCGTCGCCGATGCCCTTGGGAATCGTCACGTCGAACTTCTTGCTGAGCAGCACGCGGCCGGTGCCGTGGCATTGCGGACAGAGTCTGTCCGTTTTCGGTGCCGGTGCCGTGACAGCGCGGGCACAGATCCTCGATCTGCAACGAGATGGCTTTCGTGCCGCCGTCGTAGACGTCGCGCAAATCGAGATCGATCGTGGTCTCCACGTCTTGGCCGCGCTGCGCGAACGGCCGGGTCGTGCGCGCCGGTTGCGACTGGCGGCGCCCGACGCCGGAGAAGAACATGTCGAAGAAATCCGAGAATCCGCTCGGGGCTCCCTCCGGCCCCCGAGATCGAACTCGAAACTCTTCGGCGTTGACGTTGGTGCGGTAACGGCGCTGCTGTTCGGCTTGCTGCGCGGCTTGCTGCCAGTTGGGGCCGAGAACGTCGTACTTCTTGCGCTTCTCGGGATCGCCTAATACTTCGTAGGCCTCGGAGATCTCCTTAAACTTCTCCTCGGCCTCTTTGGTGGTTGTTCGGATTTGCGTCGGGGTGCCATTTTCGCGCGAGCTTCCGATAGGCGGACTTGATATCTTTCTCGGCCGCGTTCTTGGGAACGCCTAAAACCGCATAGTAGTCTTTAAAGTTCATTCGTCGCGATGTTTGGCGACGATGACTTTCGCGGGACGCAGCAGCTCGTCGCCGAGCGTGTAGCCCTTCTCGGCGACCTCGACGACGGTGTCTTCGGCGACCTCATCGTTGGGCCTGGTTCCGATCGCCTCGGCGACGCGCGGATCGAACGGCTTGCCCCTGCACCTCGATGGCCTTCACGCCTTCGCTCGCTATGACATCGCCTCGAAGCCGCGCAGCGTCTGTTCGATTCCGCCGCGCAAGCCTGTCGCCGGTCGCGTTGGAATCGCAGCGCGCGCTCAAGTTATCGAGCACCGGAAGCAAGCGTTCGAGCAGCGTGCGCCGCCGCGACGCAACGATCGAATCGAGGTCGCGCTGCATGCGCTTCTTGTAGTTGTCGAAGTCGGCCACGCCAGCAAGAACTTGCCGTAGTTCTCGTCGGCGCGGGCGTTGGCCGCGGCGAGCTGCTCCTCGAGGGAGAGCGCGCGTGCCGCGGCTCGATCGATCTCGGCCTCGTCCGGCCTCGGTCTCTTAGGACCGGATCGGATCGTCAAACATGGTTCATTCGACGACGCTGTCGCCTTACTGGGCTTCTTTGAACTCGGCGTCGATGACGTCTTCGCCGGCCGCGCCCGGCGCGGCGCCGTTGGACCGCTCGGAGCGGACCCGTCGCCCGACGGCGCGCCCGCTTCGCCTTGCGGACGCCGCCGATCTTGTAGAGCAGTTCGGCCATTTTGTAGCTGGCCTGCTGCAGCGCCTCGATCGCCGGCTTGATCTCCGCGACCGTACCGTTTTCGCTGACCCGTTTGAGCTCCGAGAGCGTGCGTTCCACTTCGCCGCGCGCGCCGGCATCGAGCTTCTCGCCGACTTCCTTGAGCGACTTCTCGGTCGAATAGATCAGGCTCGACGCGTTGTTGCGGACTTCGGCCTCTTCGCGCTTGTGCTTGTCGGCCGCCGACTTGAAGTTCGGCGTCGCGGACCATCCGATCGACTTCCTCTTTGTTGAGATTGGTCGAAGCGGTGATCGTGATCGCCTGCTCTTTGCCGGTACCGAGATCCTTAGCGCCGACGTTTACGATGCCGTTCGCATCGATGTTGAACGTCACTTCGATCTGCGGCACGCCGCGCGGTGCCGGCGGAATGCCTTCCAGCCGGAAACGTCCCGAGCGTCTTATTGTCGCCGCGCCATCTGGCGTTCGCCTTGGAGCACGTGGATGTCGACCGAGGTCTGACCGTCTTCGGCCGTCGTGAAGATCTGCGACTTTTTCGTCGGGATCGTCGTGTTGCGGTCGATGAGCTTGGTCATCACGCCGCCGAGCGTTTCGAGCCCCAGCGAGAGCGGCGTTACGTCGAGCAAGACGACGTCGCGCACTTCGCCCGCCAGCACGCCGGCCTGAATCGCCGCACCGACCGCCACGACTTCGTCGGGATTGACGGTGAGATTCGGCTCCTTGCCGGTGAGCTTGCGAACGAGTTCTTGGATCACCGGCATGCGCGTCGCGCCGCCGACCATGATCACTTCGTCGATCTTCGAGATGTCGAGCTTCGCATCGGCGATCGCGCTTGTGGAACGGACCGACGCAGCGATCGGTGAGATCGCCGGTCAGCTCCTCGAACTTCGCCCGCGTGAGCGTGTAGTCGAGATGCTTGGGGCCTTCCTGATCGGCCGTGATGAACGGCAGGTTGATGCTCGTCTGGACGACCGAAGAGAGCTCGATCTTAGCCTTTTCGGCCGCTTCGGTGAGCCGCTGCATCGCCTGCTTGTCTTTGCTCGAGATCGATGCCCTGATCGCGGCGGAACTGATCGACGAGCCACTCGACCACGCGCTGGTCGTAATCGTCGCCGCCGAGATGCGTGTCGCCGTTGGTCGCCTTGACTTCGAAGACGCCGTCGCCGACCTCGAGGATCGAGACGTCGAACGTGCCGCCGCCCAGATCCCACACGAGGATCGTCTCGTTCCCCTTTTTCTCGAGGCCGTAGGCGAGCGCCGCAGCCGTCGGCTCGTTGATGATGCGCAGCACGTCGAGGCCCGGCGATTTTACCGGCGTCCTTCGTCGCTTGGCGCTGCGAGTCGTTGAAATAGGCGGGCACGGTGATGACCGCTTTGGTCACGCGCTCGCCGAGATAGTTGCTCGCGTCGTTGACGAGCTTCTGCAGGATCATCGCCGAGATCTCTTGCGGCGTGTAATCCTTGCCGTCGATCTTGACGTGATAATCGCCTTCGCCCATGTGTCGCTTGATCGAGCTGATCGTGCGATCGGGATTGGTGATCGCCTGACGCTTTGCAAGCTGTCCGACGAGCCGTTCGCCGGTCTTCGTAAATGCCACGACCGAAGGCGTCGTACGCGAGCCTTCGGCGTTGGGGATGACGACGGGCGCGTTGCCCTCCATGACGGCCACGACCGAGTTGGTCGTGCCGAGGTCGATTCCGACCGTCTTAGCCATGAGTTTCTAATACCTCGTTTCCGTAAAGTATCCGACCGCTCTGGACCAGCTAAGCCGGAACCGTCGCGACGGCCGAGGTGATTGCCCGGGCGACTCGTTTCGGCGGCGCCTTGCCGCTTACGGCACAGCCGGATTGGGGATACCGCACCATCATACTCGATGGGCGGCGTTAGTTGTTTCGCTATTTATAACAACCAGAGGGGCCCGCGGATGCAGGTCCCCCCTTTCGACTCGGCGCCGCGGCGCCTCGCTCAAGACTGCGCTTCGCGCAGCCGATAAGGATTGTCATACTTGACCCTTCGAGTCGGCCCTCGGCTCCGCGATCTGGGTTCAACGGAGCTTCGCGTTCTTACGGCTGTTGCTCTTCGGGCTGCTGCGGTTGCTGTTGCTGCTGCTGCTGTTGGCTCTGCGGAGAGCGGTTGCTCGGCCGGCGTTTCCCCAAGGTTGATCGCCACGAACTTCTTGACGCCGCCGCGACCAGACGTTGAGCCGGATCGTATCGCCCGGCTTCTTCGAGGCGATGTAGTCGTGGAGGTCCTTGATGGTGCTGAAGTCTTTGCCGTCGGCCTGAAGGATCACGTCGCCGGGCTGAATGCCGGCGCTGGTCGGCAGGCGATCCTGAGAAGACCTGCTGCACGCGCAACGCCGCCGCTGCCGTTATAGCCGATCTGATTCTTGACGCCGGCGCTGAGGTCGGCCATGTAGATGCCGAGGAAGCCGGTATCCGTGCCTTGGTGCGCGCCGGGATTCTTCTCGAGCGCCGCAACGACGTTCGTACGGTGTTCGACGGAATCGCGAAGCCGATGCCCTGCGCGTATGCCGACTTGACCGTCGACTGGTTCATGCCGATCACGTGGCCGTCGATATCGATGAGCGGGCCGCCGGAGTTGCCGGGATTGATCGGCGCCGACGTCTGCAGGAGGCCTTTGAAGTCGATCTCCGCCGCCGCTTTCGGTCGGGATCGGCTCGGAGCGATTGAAGGCCGAGACGACGCCGACGGTCACGGTCTGCTGCAAGCTGAAGCGGCTCGCCGATGGCGATCGCCCATTGCCCCTGCTCGAGTTTCGGCGAGTCGGCCAGATCCGAAGCGGCGGCGGAAGCTTCGAGTAGTTGTCTACGCGCAGGATACCGACGTCCGCCGCGAGGTTGTAGGCGATGACGTGCGCCGGCACGTGGTCGCCGTTGGCAAACACCACCGTCAGCTTCGTGACGCGTCCGCCGTTGGGCGGCTGCACGACGTGCGCGTTGGTGACGATGTCGCCCGCGATCGTCGATCACGAAGCCCGAGCCCGATGCTTCGCCGTGATAGGGCTGGACGATGCCTGGGCCACCTTGGCCGCCGAAGAACTGTTGGAAGAACGGATCGGCCGGAATGACCTGCTTGTCCGTTGACTTGCTTCGGTGATCGCGACGACCGACGACTTTCGTCCGCTTCACCGCGCTGACGATGCGATCTTGATCGCTCACGCCGCTCAAGCGGAACGGCAGCGATGGCCGGGGCGGTGCGGTCCGGACCCGTTGCGCCGCCGAAATGGCTGCTCGCGTAGAGCATCATGAGGAAGCTGCCGATGACGGCGCCCACCAGCCCAATGATGAGGGTGGGTAAAACGCGATTCTTCACCATGCACCCCTCTACCCGAGGCGCGGCAAAAAGTCGCAGGCCGGCGCGCTTTTGGCCGGGTCGGGCCGCTTAGAGTTCGATGAGGTCGGAGCAGCGCTCCGCTACCGACGCGGCGTCGGCGGCGCCGCGCGACGGCGACGGCACCTCGGCCCAGAGTGCATCGGGCAGACGGCGCCGCAGCGCCTCGCGCACGCATTCAAGCCGCTCCTCCCGCAGCTGCATCACCCGCATTTGAATCGAGGAGCCGCGCGCGGCGAAGCGCGCGCCGCGAGAAGAGCGAGTCGGGCGAGAAGACGGCCGGCGACGGGCTCGCGGCCGGCGCGATTCGGCGCCGGCGGGGTCGAACCGGCGGCTGCCGGCCGCCAGGAGCACTGCGAGAAAAACGACAGGCATCGAAACCTACCTCCGCCGTCCAATTCACGGCGAGCACGCGGGGGAGCAAGGATGCGGGGCAAAAGGACGACGGGTGAGCTCAGATGCCCTGACCGTTCCCGCGCCGCCGGCGGCGCCGTACGTCCGCGTCGTTCCGCTGGGCGGCTGCGGCGAGATCGGCCGCAACATGACCGTCATCGAGACCAACGACGACATGGTGGTCGTCGACTGCGGCTGATGTTTCCCGACGACGAGATGTACGGGGTCGATATCGTCATCAACGATTTCACGTACGTGCGCGAGCGAGCCTCAAAGCTGCGCGCGCTGCTGGTGACGCACGGTCACGAAGATCACATCGGCGGCATCCCATACTTCGCGCGCGAGTTCCCGGAGACGCCGATCGCGGGTACGCCGCTGACGATCGCGCTGATCAAGGCCAAGTCGCGCGAGCATGCGATCGGCGAGGCCGAGTTCACGCAAGTTCAAGCCCGGGCAGCCATGTGACGTACGGCTCGATCGATGCCGAGTTCGTCCACATCAACCACTCGGTGGCGGGTGCGTGCGCGCTCGCGCTGCGCACGCCGGTCGGAACGATCTTCCATACCGGCGACTTCAAGTTCGACCAGACGCCGATCGATGGCAAACCCGCCGATTTTGCGCGCATCGCGCGAATCGGCGATGAAGGCGTGCTCTGCATGCTCTCCGACTCGACCAACGCCGAGCGTCCGGGCCACACGCTCTCCGAGCGCGTCGTCGGCGACGCATTCACCGCCATCTTCT
This sequence comes from Vulcanimicrobiota bacterium, assembly GCA_963699435.1. Lineage (GTDB taxonomy): Bacteria > Vulcanimicrobiota > Vulcanimicrobiia > Vulcanimicrobiales > Vulcanimicrobiaceae > Cybelea. Next base: position 27,280 of record CAVOTV010000005.1, on the reverse strand, counting down.
CGCGCGCAAAGGGACGCATCGTCGTCGCCTCGTTCGCTTCGAACGTGCCGCGGATCCAGCAGACCGTCGATCACGCCGTCCGCTTCAATCGAAAAATCGCCTTCTTGGGCCGCTCGATGCGCAACGTCGTGCACTTTCGAGCGAACTGGGCTATCTGCGCATTCCGCCCGACATCGTCGTGAAGGTCGAAGATATCGATCAGATATCCGCCCGAGCAAATCGTGGTCATGACGACCGGTTCGCAGGGCGAGCCGATGAGCGGCCTCGCCCGCATGTCGGTGCGCGATCACGCAAAGCTCGCGCATCGTCCCCGGCGATACGGTCGTGATCAGCGCGACGCCGATTCCGGGCAACGAGAAGAGCGTGCACAAGACGATCAACAATCTCTGCAAGTTCGGCGCGATCGTCATTCACGGTACCGACGGCCGCTCGCACGTCTCGGGTCACGCCTCGCAAGAAGAGCTGCTGCTGATGCTCAACTTCGTGCGCCCGGAGTTCCTCGTTCCGGTTCACGGCGAATATCGCATGCTCGACGCGCACGAAAAGCTTGCGGTGCGAACCGGCGTCGAGGCCGGGAACGTCTTCGTGGTCGAAAACGGCGACGTCATCGAGTTCACGCACGACTACGGCGATAAGGTCGGCAAGACGTACGGCGGCAACGTGTTCGTCGACGGCTCCGGCATCGGCGACGTGGGCGAAGCGGTGCTGCGCGACCGAAAGGCGCTCTCCATTGACGGGATCATGATGGTCGTCATCACGATCGATGCGGAAGAAGCGCGCGTCATCGCGGGCCCCGATCTCATCTCGCGCGGCGTCTTCTATCTGCCCGAAGCCGGCGGCGTGCTCGACGAGCTGCGTTCCGAGCTCAAGGCCGCGATCGAAGCGCTCTCGGTTGACGCGCTGCGCGACGTGGATGCGGTCAAGGAGCACGTTCGCAGCGCTCTCTCGGCAGCGGTCTACTCGCGCACGAAGCGCCGCCCGATGGTCATCCCCGTAGTGATGGAGGTCTAGCTGCAGCGCGAACGCGCTCGATGACCGCATCGGTAAACTCCGTCGTTCCGCGCGTGACCGCCGAGATCGGCAGTCGCGATACCGTCGTGGAGCGTTTCGAGGGCCGCGGCTTCGATGGCTCGCGACGTCTGCAGCGCTCGCGGCTCGCCGGCATACGAGATCACCGCCGCCGCCGCGAGAATCATCGCGAGCGGGTTGGCGACATTCTTGCCCTCGAGCCGCGGCGCGGTGCCGTGCGGTGCCTCCGCCATCACGGTCGAGGCCTTCAATGAGCTCTCGTCGAACGCGAGCAACACCGATTCGGCGCCGGCAATCGATCCGAAGAGCTGCATCACGAGGTCCGAGAGGCAATCACCGTCGCGATTGAGCGACGGGATCACCAGCGGCTTGTCGCCCGCGGCGGAGAGCAGCAGCGCATAGGTCGCATCGATCAGCTGCGGATCGTACGTGACGTCCGGATGACGCCGCGCGGCCGCATCCATCTCTTCTTTGAGCATGCCTTCGTAGACCGGGCTTACCGTGTACTTCGGACCGCCGAAGACCTTCGCGCCGCATCTTGCTCGCATGAACGAACGCGTACTCGGCGACGTATCGGCAGACGCGGCGCGAGATCGTTTCGGTGCGGCACGCGATCTTCGTCGAGGCCTTCGCCCTCGCGCCATTCCTTCGCGCCGTAGGCGTCGCCGACGGCCATCCGCACGACCGAGATCGGCGCGTGAATGCCGGCGACGGGGCGCACGCGCGGCAGCTTGCGCCCGGTACGCAACGATCACGCTCGCCACCGATGGCTTCCCGTAAGATGCGATTGGGCGAGCCGACGTCGCCTTTGGCCTCGGGCGTGATCGTCGCGGCTTTGAGGCCGAGGCGGTGCCGGCGTTCATCGCTTCGGCGGCATCGAGCACGACTGCGTTTGCCGTCGCACGGCGATTCGCGAGCGAAAGATCGTACCGTTTCGAATTGCAACTCGAGACCGATGACCGAAGGGTCGAGCACGCGCAGCGCTTCGATCAGCAACTCCTGTCCGGTTTGGTCGCCTTCGAGGACGACGATGGTCGGCGCGGCCAAATGAACTCCCGCTATGACGAAGAAGAGATAGATTCCATGGCACGCAGCCGTCGCAGGGCGAATGCGAGAAACCGGCTCAACCTCGAGATCGTCGGAATCGCCGCGTTCGCACTCGCCGTCCTCTGCGGTATCGCGCTCGCGTTCCCGCAGCATGCCGGCACCATCGGCGGCTGGACCGCTGCGGACTGCGCGGACTCTTTGGAGGCGCGGCGCCGCTTTTCCCGGTGCTCGTGGCGCTTTTCGGCGGCGATCATCTTTCTCGAAGTCAACGTGCCGCGCATGATCGCCGGGCTGGGCAGCACCGCGCTCGCATATTTCCTGATGATCGACGCGATGTTCGGCGCGGGCGGCAGTGCAGCGACGGCGGCATCGTCGGCATCGAATATCTGGTGGGCGCTCGCACGCGCTCGTCGGCACGTCGGGCGCCGGATCGTGCTCTCGCTCGCGCTGCTTTCGCTCACGCTCTGGCTGACGAAGTGAGCATGAAGCAGATGATCGGCCGCGCGATCGTATTTTTCGGCGGCCTAAGCCGCCGCCGATGCCGAGGCTTCCGTCGCTGAAGATGGAGGTCCGGACGGACACGACCTCGCTACGCGAGGCGTTCGCGCTGCCGGCGCAGGCCGTCGCGCCGGAAGACGGCCCCCGTCGCGCGGGAGATCGTGACGCCGCATCGCCCCGAGTCGTGCCTGCCGGCGTCATCGACGCCGGCGGAACTCGTCGATCGTAGATTCTGCCATCCTCAGCGATAGCGCCCAGCGGGCGCGCATCCGAGGCGCCGGCCGAACCGGCGCGGGGACGCGCCGGCGAAGGCGGCAGCCCTATCGCCTTCCCGATCTCTCGCTCTTCGACTCCGCCGCAAGCTCAGGCGGTTGACGATTCGAACCGCGCGCACGTGCTCGAGGATACGCTGGCGAGTTTTGGCGTCGGCGCGAAGGTGTCGCACATCGAGCGCGGCCCGTCGATCACGCGCTACGAGCTCAAGCCCGAGCGCGGCGTCAAGATTTCGACGATCGCCGTCGCTCGCCGACGATCTGGCGCTGGCGCTGGCCGCGACGAGCGTGCGCATCGAAGCGCCGATTCCGGGCAAATCGGCGGTCGGCATCGAGGTGCCGAATCAAACGGTCTCGATCGTCGCGATTCGCGAGATCCTCGAAGCGATACCCAATCGCGGACAAGTCCCGCCGCTCTGGATGGCGCTCGGCAAAGACATCACCGGCCGTCCCGTCTTCGGCGACCTCTGCAAGATGCCGCATCTGCTCGTCGCCGGCGCGACCGGCGCCGGCAAATCGGTCTGCTTGAATACGATCATCGCGTCGCTGCTCGTCAGCGCGACGCCCGATCAAGTGCAGCTGCTGATGATCGACCCCAAGCGCGTCGAGCTGACCGTCTACAACGGCATCCCGCACCTCATCAAAGATGTGATCGCCGACCCGAGGCTCGCCGCCGGCGCGCTCTTCGAGATGACGAAAGAGATGGATTCGCGCTACGAGCGCTTCGCCAAAGCCGGCGTTCGCAAGATCGAAGAGTACAACGCGAAATTTCCCGACGAAACGCTTGCCCTACGTCGTCATCGTCATCGACGAACTCGCCGATCTGATGCTGGTCGCGCCGGCGAAAGTCGAAACGACGATCATGCGGCTCGCCCAGCTCGCGCGCGCGACCGGCATCCATCTCATCGTCGCAACGCAGCGTCCGTCGGTCGACGTCATCACCGGCTTGATCAAGGCCAACGTGCCGTCGCGCATCGCCTTTGCGGTGAGCTCGCAGGCCGACTCGCGCATGATTCTCGATATGAACGGCGCGGAGCGGCTGCTCGGCCGCGGCGACATGCTCTACCTGCCGATCGACGCGCCCAAGCCGATTCGCGCGCAAGGCGCGCTGATCACCAACGGCGAGGTGAAGCGGCTGGTGGAGTTTTGGGCGCGGCAATCGCGTCCGGATAATCTTCTCGACGTCGACGTCGTGCCCGTCGGCGACGACGAAGCGCGCGACGCGACATCGATCCGCTCTGCTACGACGCCGCGAAGTTCATCATCGAAACGAACTATGCGTCGACGGCGGCACTGCAGTCGCAGTTTTCGATCGGCCACCCGCGCGCCGTGCGCTTGATGAAGCAGCTCGAAGATTTCAAAGTCGTCGGACAGCACGAGGGAACCAAGCCGCGCAAGATTCTCGTCGGCTTGCCGGAGCTCGAACTGATGGCGCCGCGCCTGGGCGCGGACGAAGTCGCAGCAAGACCTCTTTGCCGGCAATGAATAGCAGCCCGGCGCGTCGCGGCTTTGCGTCGCGCTGCGCCATTTTGGCGGTCGCGCTCTGGGCGCTCTTCGCCCTGCTCGGCGTGCTGGTCGTCCGCAACGGCGAACCGCCCGCTGCTCGCCGCGATCCAGCGCTCGGCCGGCGATCGTTCCACGCTCGTCGCGTGGTGGCTCACGTGGTTCGGCTATCTCGACGTGCTCGGTCCGGTCGCGATCGCGCTGCTGATCGTCGCGTGGCGCTCTCCCGCCTGGCGTCGGCAAATCTTCTTCAGCATCGCGATGCTCCTGCTCTGTTGGCGCGCCGCCGACTTCTTTCAGCACGTCTTCGACCGCGCGCGGCCGCTCGATTGGGTCGTCAAGCACGAAACGGCGTTCTCATATCCGAGTTCGCATGCCGCGATCGCGGTGGGTTTCTACGGCCTCTGGGCGGTGATGCTGTTCTGGTCGGCGCCGCGGTCGAGCGGCGCGTCGGCTCGCCGGCGCCGCCGCTCGCGCTTCTGGCCGTCGGGATCTGCTGGTCGCGGCTCGCGCTTGGCGCCCACTATATGACCGATCTGGTCGGCGGCGCGCTGCTGGCCGCGGGCTCGTCGCATGCCGGGCTCGGCGTCGTGGCCGGTCGCGTCCTTTTCGCGTTGCGGGGCGCCCGGTCTCCAGCGCGGCAGAATAGGGCGCTCGATGACGTTCGCCGATCCGGTCTTGACGGAGGTCGAGCGCAAGCTCGACTGCGGGCACGCCGCTTTCGATGGACGACGGCCTCGCGCTCTATCGCACCCCGGACTTCACACGCTCGGGCGGCTCGCGCGCACGCATGAAGGAGCGCAAGAGCGGCAAGAAAGTCTTCTACGTTCTCAACCGCTACATCAACTCGACCAACGTATGCTTTGCCGGCTGCACGTTCTGCTCGTTCGCTGCCGACGAGTTCAAAGAGCCGCGAGCGCGTCTTTCGGATGACGGCCGATCAGGTGTTCGCCAAGGCGACGGAGACCGGCACCGAACTTCAATCAAATCCACATCGTCGGCGGCCACGACCCGCGCCAGCTCTCGCTCGACTATTGGCTGCCGCTGATGCGCCGCTTCAAGGCAGCGCTGCCGCACGTGCAGCTCTCGCTCTTCACCGCCGCCGAGATCGAATACATGGCCAAGCGCCATCGTCTGTCGTTCCCGCGACATCGTCACGGCGCTCAAGGACGCCGGGCTCGATAACGTCAACGGCGGCGCCGCCGAGATCTTCGGCGAAGCGACCACGCGCGCAAGATTTGCCCGAACAAAGTCTCGGCCGCGAACTGGCTCGCGATTCACGAGGAGCTGCACCGTCAGGGCGTCGCCAGCAACGCAACGATGCTCTACGGGCACATCGAGTCGCTCGAAGACCGCGTCGATCATCTGATGCGGCTGCGCGAATCGCAGGAGCGCTCGCCGGGCTTCAACGCGTTCATTCCGCTGGCGTTCCATCCCGACGGCAACGAGCTTTCGTACTGCGGCTGGACGACCGGCCTCGACGACATTCGCACGTTCGCCGTCGCGCGGCTGATGCTCGAACAACTTCGATCACATCAAAGCCTACTGGATGATCCAAGGCTTGAAGGTCTGCCAGGTCGCGCTGCAGTTCGGCGCCGACGACATGGACGGAACGCACGGCTCGACCGACGAGGAGATGATCTATCACTCGGCCGGAACGCAGTCGGGACAATACGTGGACGACCGCGAGTTCCGCCGCCTGATCGAAGAGGCCGGCTACGTTCCGGTGCGGCGCAACTCGACCTACGACGAGTTTCCTTGCGACTGGACGCCGCCCGAGCGCGAACTCGCCGGAGCCTCGTCCTGAGCGCAGCGAGCGCAGCAAGCGCGGTAAAAGGACTGCGCTGCGGGCGGATCGAGTACACCAACGACCTTCCGATCTACGCCGCGTTCGACGCGGGCGCGATCGCGTATCCCGGCACGCTGCATGCCGACGTTCCGGCGCGTCTAAACGCGATGCTGCTGAGCGGCGAGCTCGACTTGAGCCCGATCAGCGCGTTCACCTGGGCGGCGAACGCCGAGCGATCTCGTGCTGCTGCCCGATCTCTGCATCGGCGCGCGCGACGAAGTGGTCTCGGTCGTGCTCGTCTCGCCGGTCGCCGCCCGCGTCGCTCGACGGCCGGCCGGTCTACGTTACGCGAAGAATCTGCGAGCGGCACGGAACCTGCTGCGCGTGATCCTCGAGCGCCGGTACGGCGTGCACGCCGGCCTACGTCGAAGAGTCGCGTACCGTTCGAGCGCGCGCGGGCCGGCGAGCCGACGCTGCTCATCGGCGACTCGGCGATCGACGCGATCGAGCGCTTCCCGGCGGAGACGGTTTACGATCTCGGCACGCTCTGGCACGAGTGGACGGGCCGGCAAACGGTCTTTGCGGTTTGGGCCGCGCGCCGCGACGTCTACGAGCGCGACCCCGCGGCCGTCGCGCGCCTGCATGCACGCGCTGACCGACGCCTACACCTGGTCGCGCGCGCACCGCGATGACGTCGTGGCGAGCGCGCAACGCGATCGATTCGCGCGCCCGCCGGGCTTCTACGAAAGCTACTACGGCAAACTGAACTTCGCGTTCCACGTCGCCGCGCAGAACGGCCTCGCCGCTTTCTGCCGCGAGCTGTTCGCGATCGGCGCGATCGACGCGCTGTTCCTCGTCGTTCCCGGAGGTGGTCGGTGTCCGTCGCTAGCTAGTCTGCTCGACCGCGCCGCGGCCGGCGGCCGCCTTTCGTTCGAAGAAGGCGTGCGCCTCTACAACGAGGCCGATCTGCACGAGCTCGGCGCGGCGGCGCACGCGCGCCGGATGCAGATGCACCCGCGCGACGTCGTGACCTACGTGATCGACACGACGATCAACTACACCAACGTCTGCAACGTGCACTGCACGTTCTGCGCCTTCTTCCGGCCCGAGCATCACAAAGAAGGCTACACCATGTCGCACGACAAGGTGCTCGAGCGCGTGAAGTACGCGGTCGGACCAGGGCGCGACGCAGATCATGATTCAAGGCGGCGTCAATCCGGAGCTGGGGATCGACTGGTTCGAAACGCTGTTCGACCGCGTGCGGCGCGAATATCCCGCACGTCGACATTCATTCGCTCTCGGTCTCGGAAATCGTCGGCCTCGCGAACGTCGAGGGCATCTCGACGCGCGAGGTGCTGGCGCGGCTCAAGGACGCCGGCATGAAATCGCTCCCGGGAGCGGGTGCCGAAATTCTGGTCGAGCGCGTGCGCAAGCGCATCTCCGCGCGCAAGGTGAAGCCCGACGAGTGGCTGGGCGTGATGCGCGAAGCGCAGCTGCTCGGCATGCCGACCACCGCGACGATGATGTTCGGCTCGATCGAAACGCCCGAAGAGCGCATCGAACATCATGCACGTGCTGCGCGAACTGCAGGACGAAACCGGCGGATTCACCGCGTTCATTCCCTGGTATTACGTGCCGTTCAAAACGCCGCTGCGCGGAAAAGAATCGACCGGCCTCGAGTATCTGCGCGTGCTCGCGATCTCGCGGCTCTATCTCGACAACTTCCCGCATTTGCAGGCCTCGTGGCTGACGCCCGGCGTTGAAGATGGGTCAGCTCGCGCTCTTCTACGGCTGCGACGACATGGGCGGAACGATCATCGAAGAGCGAGTCGTTCACGACGCCGGCAGCACCAACGAAGCCACGCGCCGCGATCTCGAAAACCTCATCATCGAGCGCCGGGTTCAAACCGGTCATCCGCGACACGTACTGGAACCTGCGCGCCGACGTGCGCTCGCGACGGCGTAGCCTAGTGAGTCTGCACGAGCGTACCGAGGCTAGGCGAACGTCACTCGCATTCCTGCTGCGGCGAACGATCGAGGCATTAGCGACGCGTTCGTGGTCGCGCTCGTTCGGCGCCGCGTTGGCGGAGCGCAGCGATCTCTCCGCGGTATCGCGTCCATTTATGGCGAGCCGGCTCGTAGACGCACGGTCACCTCAAGCGCAGAAGCCGATGTGAGGCGCGCGCGCGACGTTCACATTTCGCTGAACTTAGCTCGGCAGTCTGGACGCGTCGACTCGGGCAGATACTTCCTCGTCTCATGCGAATGGTCCGACCCGCGCAGGTTTCACTATCACGGATACATCCGTCGAGCGACTATCGCTTCGGCAAGCGGCGACGGTACATCGTCGCCTTTGCGCTTCTCGACGTGCACTCGCTGTCGCAGCGCGATCATCACTGCCGCCCGTGCCAATATGTCGGCGACTGCGCCGTGGCTGACGTTCCTTGGCTCGTCGTAGCTGCAGATCGAACTCCGAGCTGATGCGACGTGCGGCGGGTGGGTCGGTCGTCGGCGCTGATTCGCCGAACGGCTCTCGACGCAGTTTATCGACAAGCGTGCGGTGTCGCTGTTGACGGTGCGGCCGGCCGTCGGCTTCGTACTGCCGCTCATCGATGGCGCCACGGACGCCGCGCGTAGACGAGAGCGCGGGCTCTTTCTGCGTGCGGCCATCGCCGTCGCTCGAGGCGGCCTCGTGCTCGACGACCGCACTTGAAAACGCCGTCGAGTCGAGCTGTGTCGACGAGGAGGAACGAGCGCATGACGAGCTTGGAGATCACGGTCGGCCGTTGCGATGATCGCCTGATCCGCCGGAGCGTAGCCCCCGAGCATCTTTCGAGCGACGTCGTCGGTTACTCGACGCTGACGATGGCGCCCTTGACGCTACCGTCGCGTCGAGGGAATCGCACTTTTTTTCGTGCGCCGGTTCTTCTATCCAGCATCAACGAGCGCAAACAAGAGCAGCTCGACGGCGTACGGCGTGGCCGCTCGGTCTTAACGCCATGCTCCAGACGAACGTCTTACGAGATCGACGTCAATGACGTAGCTCGGTGACAAGAGGCGTGTGACGCAGGTTATCGTTGCGGCGCCGAGCACTTCGTCGCTCGCCGGATCGAACAGCGCGACGAGCTGACCCGGCGCGATCGCGCGCTGCGGCCGTTCGAAGCGCCAGCTGCAAGGCGTCCATCGCGAATCGTCGCGACGGCCGGTGCAGGCTCGGCGCGGTAACGGATCATCGCGCGCACCGGCGTTTCGTCCGCGGCAAAGCGCTCGGGGCGGATGAAGTTTACCTCATCGGCCAATCGAGCCGCGTCGAAAGCAACTCCTCTTCGCGGCCGATCACGATCGTATTCGTGCCGCGTCGATGCGGGTAACGTATCGCGGTCCGTCGTCGCCGGCCGGCAAGCGCGGCGCGTTGACCGATCGTGTAGTTGGCGACGCCGCCGTGCTCGCCGAGCCGCTTCGCCGTTCGTCGGTGACGACTGTGCCCGGTCGCGTTGATCCCCGGCCGCACCCGTTCGAGCACGTCGCGATAATCGCCGCCCTCGACGAAGCAGATGTCCTGCGACTCCGGTCTTGTCGTGCACCGGAAGTCCCGAGCGCCGCGCGTGCGCGCGAGTGCTTCGCCTTATCGAAGTCGCCGAGCGGCAGCAGCAGTCGGGAGAGCTGCGCGGGGGTCAGCTGGGCGAGCGCATAGGCCTGATCCTTTGCGAGGACGGCTGCGGAAGAGATGCGGCCCGTCGTCGCGCTGCTCGATGCGAGCGTAGTGGCCGGTCGCGACGAATGCGCGCGCCCGAGGCGATCGCGCGTACTCGCGCGAGCGTGCCGAGCTTCACGAAGTTGTTGCAGCTAACGCACGGATTCGGCGTTCGGCCGGCAGCGTAGTCGTCGGCGAAACGCTCGATGACGTTGCGTCGGAACGTTTCTTCGAAATCGAGGACGTAGTGCGGAATCCCGAGCGTCGACGCGCTGCGGCGCGCATCGTCGAAGTCGTCGATGCCGCAGCAGCTCTTGGCGTGCGCTGGTTTTGTCGGTCGTACATCTTCATCGTGACGCCGACGACGTCGTAGCCGCTTTCGACCAGGAACCCGGCCGCTACGGCAGAATCGACTCCGCCGCTCATTGCGGCGATTACGCGTTCGTTTGGCATGCCATGTCGGCTACAGGATAACATTAAGCCGGGCTAACTCAAAGCCCCAATGCACGCCCTGACCTCGGTGACCGCTTTCGCGCCGCGCGCGAGGCTCGCGGCCTCGCTCTCTCGGACGTCTCCGAGCAAATCCGCATCCGCTCGCTTTATCTGGCGGCGATCGAGGAAGAGAACTGGAGTGCCGTCGGCGCGCCGGTCTATATTCGCGGCTTCCTTCGCACCTACGCGCGCTTTCTCAGGCTTGGATCCGGAAGCAGTCGTCGCCGGCGTTCAACGGCGAGGTTCCGCCCGGCAGCCCACGCCGCGTCCCAGGAGCGCACGAGCCGTCGCGCGCACGCCGAGCCGGTCCGCGCGCGACCGTCGGGCAGCTATTCTGATCTGGATCGCCGGGCATCGATCGCCGTGTTGCTGGTTGCTTTCGTGGTCTATAACGAAGTCACGATGCACGGCGCCGCGACGGTGGTCGTCGAGACGGCCGCGCCCAGCGCGACGCCGAGCGAGCTTCCTTCAATGCCCCTTCAGCCGCCGCCCTGGCGCTGCTGCCTCGCCGCCGCCCTGCCCGTCGCCGAGCGCGGCGTCCGGCGTCTCAGCGCGAGCCTCGACGGCCCCGACCGCGAGCCCATCGCCCTGTCCCTCTCCGTCGATCACGCCGGAACAGATCGCGGCCTTGGGCGCTCGATCGCTGGCGTTCGTCCTGGCCGCCCTTCTTGGCTCAGGGTGACCGTTGACGGTAATGTTAGCATGGAGGGTACGTTTCCGGCGGGCACCTCAAGGCGTTTCCATGGGAAGGCGCCGCGGTGCGGGTCGGAAACGCCGGCGGCGTTGCGATCTACGTCGACGGCAAGGACGTCGGAAAGCTCGGCAAATCGGGCGACGTCGTCGACACGCGCTTTACGCTGTAAGAAGAAACTACAGTAAGGGGAACAACTTGCCGAGCGAATCATCGTTCGACGTCGTCTCGCGTATCGACCAGCAAGAGCTGGACAACGCGCTCAATCAGACGCGTAAGGAAATCGAGAACCGCTTCGATTTCAAACATAGCAAGACGAGCATCGAGTCCGACGACAAAAAGATCACGCTCATCTCCGACGACGAGATGAAGATGCGCAACGTTATCGACATCGTTCAGAGCAAGGCGATCAAGCGCGGGATCGACATCAAGGCTTTCGATTTCGGCGACGCTCGAACCGGCCGCCAACAGTACCGTGCGCCAGGTCGTGACGCTGCGCAGCGGCATCCCCAAAGACAAGAGCAAGGCGTTGATGGAGAAGATTAAGTCCTCAAGCTCAAGGTCACCGCGCAGTATCAAGACGAGCAAATGCGCGTCTCGGGCAAGAACCGCGACGATCTGCAAAAAGTCATCGCGGCACTGAAGGCGATGGAGTTCGAGCTGCCGCTGCAGTTCGTCAACTACCGCTAAGGATCGACAGTGCGAGCGTCGCGTTTCGTGAGCCTCGGCTGCGCGAAGAATCTCGTCGACACCGAGGTGATGATCGCGCAAGTCTCGGCGCGGCCGGATGGCAGCTCGAGGCGAGACGCGCGTCACGCGGACACCGTCGTCATCAACACGTGCGCGTTTATCGATCCCGCGAAAGCCGAATCCACCGAGACTATCCTCGAACATGCCGCCGCAAAAGCAGGCCGGCCAGCAACTGATCGTTGCCGGATGCCTGGCGCAGCGGTACGGCGACCAGTTGCAGGCCTCATCCCGGAGATCGACGGCGTCGTCGGCACGGGCGCCTACGCCAGCATCGTCGAGCTGCTCGACGACGTCGATGCAGGCCGGCGTCCCGTACGGCTCCATTTCGAAGCCGAACCCGAGCACGACTTTCTTCCCGCGGCTGGTAACGACGCCGCGCGCGACCGCCTACCTGAAGATCGCGGAAGGCTGCGACCACCCGTGCACGTTCTGCATCATTCCGGCGCTGCGCGGGAGTTTCGCAGCCGCAGCGAGGAGTCGATTCTCGCCGAAGCGCGCGCGCTGGCCGAAGCCGGAGCCAAAGAACTGATCCTTATCGCGCAAGACACGTCGATGTGGGGCCGCGACCGCGGCATCCGGCGCGGCGGCCTCGCGCAGCTGCTCGAGCGTCTGCACGAGATCGACGGCCTCGAGTGGATCCGGCTGCTCTATCTTTACCCGGCGACCGTCGACCGCGGAACTTATCGACGCCATCGCCGCGCTTCCCAAGGTCTGCAAGTACATGGATATGCCGCTGCAGCACGCGCATCCCGAGGTGTTGCGCGCGATGCTGCGGCCCGGCAACGGCGAGCGGTATCTCGAGATCATCGACGATTTTCGCGCACGCGTTCCAGGCATCACGATGCGCTCGACGTTTATCGTCGGTTTTCCGGGCGAGACCGACGAACACGTCGATTACTCGGAGGAGTGGATCGGCGCGCGCCGAGCTCGATCGCGTCGGCTTCTTCGAGTACAGCGCGGAGGAAGGCACGCCGGCGGCGGAGCTCGGCGAGCCGCGTCGGCGCGCGCGACGCCGCAAGCGGCTCATTCGTCTGCGCGAAGCGCAGCGGCTCGCATCGGAACGCGCGCGCGCGCGCGGATCGGCACGAACGTTCGCGTGCTCGTCGAGGAGCGCCGCGCGCTGCGCGCAGCGGATCCGTTGCGCACGGAGCTCGGCGAAGCCGGAGCATGGTTCGGACGCTCGCAAGGTGAAGCGCCGGGCGTCGATGGCGGCATCTATTTCACGGGCGACGCGCGAGCCGGGCGAGTTCGTCGCCGTCACGCTCGAACGGGCACGGACCGTTCGATTTCTTCGGCCGCACGGCCGTGCGGGAACCTGCGGCCGTTGGGTAAGCACTTCGCGGCTCCGGATGAACGAAGCTCCGAAGCGCCGCATCCGCTTGGCGCAGCGTCGCGCTAATCGTCGGCCTGCTCGCGCTCGGCGTCGCTTCGGCCGCAGCCGGTTACGCGCTCTTCGAACACAAGAATCCGGTGACGGCGATCACGCAATCTTCGTACCCACGCCGCAGCAAGTCTTCGGCAAACCGAACTTGCTGGTGCTCGTCGAGGGACTCGACTACGACTATACCGCCAAGGACGAAGAGTTCTCGACCAATTCGCGCAGCGACGTGATCTGGGCGGTCAACCTCGATTTCGCCAACAAGCGCATCTACCAGCTCTCGATTCCGCGCGACATGGTCGCGACGATGCCGAACGGCACGCAAGCGAAGATCAATCAAGCGCAGTCCGACGGCGGCGTGAAAGAGGCCAAGCAAGTCATCGCGGAGCTGGCTCGGCATTCCGGACTTCGACCGCTACGTGATCCTGCGCATCGACGCGACGAAAGACGTTCATCAACGCGATCGGCGGTTTGGACGTCGTCGTGAAGTCGTCCGATTGCCTGCAGTACAACACGGGTTGCACCGGCGAGACCATCGATTACGACGACAGCTGGGGGCACCTGCACATTCACTTGAAGGAGGGCCTGCAGCATCTCGACGGGACGCAGGCGGTCGCCTACATGCGCTTTCGCCACGACTGGTGCAGCGATCCGTGCCGGATCAAGCGTCAGCAGCAAGTACTTCACGCAATGTCGCCAAACTCAAGGGCGATCAAGTCAACACGCTGCTGCACGCTCGGCAACCTGCTCGCCATCTTCCGCCGCACGTGCAGACGGATTTCACCGATCAGGAACTGCTCTCGATCGCATCGTATTTCCAGGGTATGCCCGACGATCGCGATCGTGAACGCAGCAGGTTCCGTACACCGGCGACGTCGATCTGCCCGTCTATGGCGACTCGCTCGTTCCCGACGTCGAAGCGCGCACGCGGCTCGTGCAGAGATGCTCCTCGCACCGCCCTCACCCGAACCGTCGCCCGACGTGATGGCGCTGGCGGCGATCGCCCGCCGCGACGCTGCGCGTCGACGTCGAGAACGGCAGCGGTTTCGCCGGCGCCGCGCATCGCGTCGCGGCCGTTGCTGCAAACGCGCCGGCTTTACGATCGGCACCGTCGGAAATGCGGACCGGTCCGACTACGCCGCCACCGAAATTCACGAACATTCGACGGTCACGTTTGCCGGCGCAAAGGTTCGCGCCGCGCTCCCGGCGCAGGCGAAGCCCGCGGTCGTCGTTCCCGATCCCGCGCCGAGCGCGTTCCCCTCGGCAGCCGCCCGCGACGAGCGACGTGACCGTCATCGTCGGCAGCGATCTCGCGACGGCATCGCCAGCCGCCGACGCATTAGTGCGCTCCATGAAAACGATTGCAGTATTGCTGCTGGCGGCGCGTCGTCGCGTACGGCGGATGGCGGTCGCTCGTGCACCGGAGCAACATGACGCCGGCGCTCGTGACGCCGGCCATGAACGTGCATCTCGAGTTCTCCGACGACCTGATGTCGCGCGCGTACCGCGCGACGCACGACTTCCGCCGCGGCCACCGAGACGACCGCCCGCGCCTGATCGCGCTGACGTTCGACGACGGGCCCTATCCGATTTTTACGCCGATGCTGCTCGACGTGCTGCACGACCTGCGAGTTCCGGCGACGTTTTTCTTGATCGGACGAGGATGCGCGAGCAGTGGCCGGAGCTCACCCGCCGCATAGAGGCCGACGGCAACGAGATCGCCGATCATACGTACACGCATCCCGAACCTCGATCAAGAAACACCCGACGAAGTGCGCGACGAATTGCTCCAAGGCCGCGACGTGCTGTGGGGATCTCACGCACGACCCGTCGGTGCGCACGCTGATGCGGCCGCCGCACGGCCGTTATACCGTACGAAACGCTGCGCGTCGCGCAGTCGCTCGGCTATTCCGTCGTCCTGTGGACCGACGACGGCGGCGACTGGCGCACGCTCACGCCGCCGCAGATCGAGCGCCACCTGGTCTCAGCCATGCGACCGCTCCCGAGATCGTGCTTGCTGCACAGCGGCAAGCTCGCAACCATCGAAGCGCTGCCCTACGTCGTCGAGCGTTTCCGGCAGGCCGGCTACACGTTCGTCACGGTCGGCGAGCTGCTCAAGCAGGTGCAGACCGGCGAGCTGAATCACCCGCTCCGGCGGGCGGTCTAGAGCTTCGTTAGAGATGCCGCGCCAAATTATCGATACGGAGTCGAGCCGGCCGGCCTACGAGCGCCGCGCGCAACCGGCGAATTCTGGTGTCGGTGCTGATTTTTGTCGCACTCGCAGCCGCCATCTGGCTCCTTGCTCATCGCGCCATGGGCCAGGAAACTCGGGCGGCTGCGGGAACCGCTCGCAGTGCCTGATGTTTAGCTTTCGGGATGAGACGTTTCCTTGCGTGTGCGCCAAGCGCAACATGGTCTTCCTCGCGCTGCTGCTCGGTGGCATCTCCGTAGCCTGCAGCGATCTGGGCCAGACGTCAGGCATCGACGTCGGACCGAACTTTCCGTCGAAGACCCTCTACGCGACCAACAGCAACCAGAATGCGATCAGCATCTATACCAACGGCACCAAAAGCGGTGGCGGCCCGACGTATCAAATCGGTGGCTCGAGTACGAGCCTCGACGGTCCGCAATATTTGGCTTCGACCGCGGGTCAAATCTGTGGGTGACCAACTACAACCCGAGCACGAACGCTGCGTCGCTCATCGAGTTCGAAGCGCTGGCGACCGGCGACGTGGTTCCGCTCGCACGCCCCGTGCTGCCGGGGCGCCCGCGCGGCATCGCGTTCTACGCCCGAGGTCCGACCCCGTCGCCGTCGTGTCGCCGTCTCCGTCGAACCGCATCATGGTCGTATCCGCGACGTGATCCGACGGACCTGATTCCGAGCCGCATCCTGCTCTATCTCGCGGGCAGCAACGTCGCCGTATCAGTCCGATTGGCGGTGCCAAGCCGTTCTTGAAGTTGCCCGGCGGCGTCGACGATCGACCGCGAGGGTCACATTTACGTCGCCAATATTCAGGGCGGCACGGTGGAGCAGTTCCAGTTGCCGACGCCGTCGCCGACACCGAAGCCGACGTCGACACCCAAGCCGACGCCGACCCCGTCGCCGACGCCGACGCCGACCGGCACGCCGAGCCCATCGCCGACGCCATCGCCCACGCCGTCACCCGTGAACGTCTATCCTCGCTTTCAGATCACGAAGAAGAACGGCGTGATTACGCCCTTCAGCGTGGCGCTCGATATGGCGGGGAACATCTATATCATCGACCAAGGCAAGCGCGGCGCAAGCTGCACCTCGCCTCAAGCACCGGCGATCCTCGTCTTCCCGCCCTA
Source organism: Vulcanimicrobiota bacterium (assembly GCA_963699435.1). Taxonomy (GTDB): domain Bacteria; phylum Vulcanimicrobiota; class Vulcanimicrobiia; order Vulcanimicrobiales; family Vulcanimicrobiaceae; genus Cybelea. Next base: position 10,807 of record CAVOTV010000005.1, on the reverse strand, counting down.
CAATAAAAAGATTCCCTTCACGAAGCCGATTCGGAAGGTCCAGGGTTGTAATACTATGCTCAATGCGCCAACCGACATTAAGGTCAACTCTGCCGGCGTGATCTACGTTGCCGACTCCACTTCGAGCGGTGCTGGTATCATTTTGATCTTCCCCGCGGGCGCGAACGGCAACGCCACCCCGTCCCGACGTATAAATCGCCAGGAGCGGTCACGGGAATCGGCCTCGTTCCTTAGTCCGGTCATGGCATTTCTCAAGAGCATTAGTTGACGGCAACGAACGCGAGGTCGCGCGCCTCCGGCGCACGGCCCGAGCCGTCAATGAGTTCGAGCCCACGATCTCCGCGCTTTCGCGACGAGGAGCTGCAAGCCAAAACCGCCGAGTTTAGCGCCGCCTGGAGGAGGGCGAATCGCTCGACGCGATGCTGCCCGAAGTCTTCGCCGTCGTGCGCGAGGCCGGCAAACGCGTGCTGGACATGCGGCACTTCGACGTGCAGATCATGGGCGGTCAGGTGCTCTTCGAAGGGCGCATCGCCGAGATGAAGCACCGGCGAAGGCAAGACGCTGGTCGCGACGCTGCCGGTCTACGCGCGCGCGCTCGAAGGCCGCGGCGTCCACGTCGTAACGGTCAACGATTATCTCGCTCAGCGCGACGCCGAATGGATGGGGCCGATCTACAAGTTCCTCGGCATGACCGTCGGCATCATCCAGCACGGTCTCGATCCGGCGCGACGCCGCGCGCAGTACAACTGCGACATCACGTACGTCACGAACAACGAAGTCGGCTTCGACTATCTGCGCGACAACATGGCGTGGCAGGTCGAAGACTTGGTGCAGCGCGAACTGTACTTCGCGCTGGTCGACGAAGTCGACTCGATCCTCGATCGACGAGGCGCGCACGCCGCTAATCATCAGCGGACCGTCGCAAGAGTCGACCGAGCTCTACGACAAGTTCGCGCAAGATCATCCCGCGCCTGAAGAAGGGCGAGGACTACACCGTCGACGAGAAAGCGCACGCCGTTCCGATCACCGAAGCCGGGCGTCGCCAAAGTCGAGAAGATGCTTGGCGTCTCGAACCTCTACGAGCAACGCAATATCGAGCTCGCGCACCAGCTCAACGCGGCGCTAAAGGCGTGGAATCTGTTCCATCGCGACCAGCAGTACATCGTCAAAGACGGCGAAGTGATCATCGTCGATGAGTTCACCGGCCGTCTGATGTACGGCCGGCGCTACTCCGACGGCATCCATCAGGCGATCGAAGCGAAGGAAGGCATCAAGGTTCGCGGCGAGGATCAGACGCTCGCGACCATTACCTTCCAGAACCTGTTCCGTCTCTACGAGCATCTTGCCGGCATGACGGGTACGGCGAAGACCGAAGAGCGCGAGTTCCGCGACATCTACGGCTCGACGTCGTCGTGGTCCCGACCAACATGCCGATGATCCGCAAAGACAACTCGGACATCGTTTATAAGTCCGAGAAGGCGAAGTTCGAAGCGGTCGTCGACGAAATCATCGCGGAGCATCGAAAGGACGCCCGGTTCTGGTCGGCACGCGCTCGATCGAAAAGAGCGAGCTGCTCGCGTCGATGCTGCGCCGCAAGGGCGTCGAGTGCAACGTTCTCAACGCGAAGTACCACGAGCAAGAAGCCCAGATCATCATCGATGCCGGGCCAAGAAGCTCAAGTGACGATCGCCACCAACATGGCCGGCCGCGGCACCGACATCAAACTGGGCGAAGGCGTTGCCGCCAATGGCGGCCTGCACATCATCGGCACCGAACGCCACGAATCGCGGCGCATCGACAATCAGCTGCGCGGCCGTGCCGGCCGCCAAGGCGATCCGGGGTCGACGCGTTTCTATATCTCGCTCGAAGACGAAGTGATGCGGCTCTTCGGCGGCGAGCGCATGACCAACATCATGGATCGAGTCGGCTTTACCGACGAGGCAGCCGATCGAGTCGAAGCATGGTGTCGGGTTCGATCCAGCGCGCGCAGAGCAAGGTCGAAAACCACAACTACGAAATGCGCAAGCACGTGCTCGAGTACGACGACGTGATGAACAAGCAGCGCAGCGGTCATTTACGGCGACCGGCCGGGCGATCGCTCGAAGGGCAAGTTCGATTCGCGGGAGTTCATGCTGCAGACGCTCGAAGCGCAAAGTCGACGAAGCGGTTGAACAGAACGCGCCCGGAGAACGCGAACCCGACGATTGGGACCTTCGCGGAAATGCTCGAGCAGCTCGAGCAAGTCTTCCCGATCAAGCGTCGCTAAGCGTGAGGATCTCGAGAAGAAAGGACCGCGAAGAAATCCGCCGCAGATTCTGCGCGCGAAAGCGCAGTCGAAGCGTACGAGGCCAAGGAGCGCGAAGTGACGCCGGAGATTCTGCGCGTCGTCGAGCAGCGTTACTTGTGCTGCCGATCATCGATCGCCAGTGGGTGGACCATCTCTATGTGATGGATCATCTCAAGACCGGCATCGGCTGCGCGGCTACGGACAAAAAGACCCGCGCGTGGAGTACGAAAAGGAAGCCTTCGAGATCTTCGAGTCGCTGAAGAACAATATCGCGGACGAGGCCATCAAGGGCGCTTTCCGCGTGGTGATCGAGCACGGTCCGCCGCCGAAGAGCTGCAGCCGAGCGCCCGTGCCCGGCCGGCCAGCAGTTCGAACCGATTCCATCGGGCGAGATGATCTCCGCAGCCGGCCGCCGCGCGGCAACGCCGTCTCGCGCCGCAGCACGTCGAGCAACTTGCTCGGGCCGATGCCCGGTACCGGCTCGCCGTCCGTCACAATTTCACACGAACAAGGACGACGAATCGCCCGCGAAACCGGTGCAGCGCGAACAGCCAAAGTTGGCCGAAACGATATCTGCCCGTGCGGCAGCGGGAAGAAGTTTAAACGCTGCCACGGCACCGCGGCATAGGGGGATAGGGGTTGGCGCGCTTCCAAAACGCCGCCCCCCGCAGAGCCGCCGATCCAAGCTGTCGGCTCGAAGCCGTCATGCGTTAAGCGCCGCGATCTAAACCTCTAGGCTGCGAGCCTGCTGCGAGCCGTTTCGTCGTCGCGCTGCGAGGCGCACTGCCGTCACGCGATTGGCGCTGGGCTGCGTCGGGGTTACGAGCGATCTACGTCGCTACGCGAGCGCGCCGAGCGGCGGCTGCAATCCGCCGCACCTTGCGACTAGCGCTGTGGCCGCGATCGCTGCCCCTGCGGCGTGTCTCATTATAGCCTTCCTTATTCAGGGCTGCGTGACATAAGTAACGCTGTTGGGCTCGTAATCCTTGTACTCTATCGGCTCCTTGAGAAAACGATATGGGGCGTTGCCGACTGGGTATTTCCACAAATCGAGCGATTTGCAGAAATTCGTTTGCGGCGAGCAGCTCTCTCCCCCGCCGCTCGGGAGATCGTCAACTTTCTTCGCGATCATCGACCACTGGCTGAAAACGACCCCGCTGTTGCACCCGCGACCTCCGCCTTTCTTCGAACCCCTCTGAAATGTGATTGATTTGACCGTGGTGAGCGTCGATCCAGAAATCTCCGTTTGATAAATTCCCATCGTCCAAAGATTGGTGTCGTTCGTGCTTCCGAAGCTGACGTCAAGGTACTTGCCGTCCCACTCAATCGCCCCGACGTACTGCATAACTCTCCGTCGGAAACCGCCAGGTTGAAAAGAAGTGCCACCCTTCGGAAGCTCCTCGACCGAGATAGCGTCCTTATCATTCTCACACTCTAACCACAGGTTCCCCTTGGGGTCATAACCCGCCGTTCCGTTGTATGCGCACGCGTTGATCTCTTTGGGCGTGTCGGATCCGCTCTTGTAAATCAACACCTGGGCTAAATGATATGAACTCGAGTAGTAACTGGACTGGTTTGTTACGGCGAGATCGCCCGTTATGGGATCGATAGAACACCCGCTTGGGGGTCCCGTAGCGTCAGAGAGAGTTCGTTTAACCGTTAGAGTACCGAACGGAAACTCGACGATGGCGCCAGTATTCCCTGTTCCGGCATCGCCAACGACGTAGACGTTCCCGCGCGCGTCGCTACAGGAGCCAAGCGGCGTCCTTATTGACTGAGGACTAGTTTGCCCGACTGCGCCGAGGTTCATCGTCTTGGGATCGTAGCTGTAGAGCACAATGTCGTCGTACTCGAAGTTAGTAACCTACAAATAGCCCCGGCGGCTTCTTTCGTGGAATGCAACTGGGGATTCTCAACGCGAAATACGCGTGAGGCTCCTGGTGGGATCGTCGCGCCAGACTGCGATCCGCCGCACGCCGCGAGCAGCCAGATGGCGGCGCTGATGCTTACTGCATACCGGCCAGACGTCCGTTTCTTCATCTCTTGTTGCGCCTCCCTGACGCCCCGTGATCGGCGACTCACTAAGTTCGGCGCAGGCGCGGCGCTATCCCAGCGGAGCAAGCTTCCTACAAGTCCGCGAGCTCGCGCAAGGCTTCCCAATGCCTCGGATGCGGCACTTTCGCCCCGCACGAATGCGCGAGCAGGCCGCGAGCGATAAGCCCGTCGCTGCCGCGATCTCCTCGAAGCGAGAACGCATCGAGCTTCGGCGCGATCTCGCGCTTGAACCACGCCTCGTCGCGCTGGCCCGGATGCTCGCGCGCCCAGCTGCGATTGCGGCGATGCCCCTCGCTGATCGCCTCGCCTCGCGCGCGGTTCACGGCGGCGCTGCGGCGCGGATCGTTGCCCGCGGCGGTCTGCGCTGCGAGCGCCTTGCGAGCCGCTTCGATCGCGCGGAGTCCATGCTCGCGCCGCGCCTTCGGCATGCACGCATCGCAGTGCCGGCGCCTGCGCTTGAGCACCGGCTCGCCGCACATCGCGCACGCGATCGGATGAGCTCGGCCGCGCTTCGACGGTCGGCGTGCGCCATGCGCGCGTCGCGTACGGCCGCGGCTGCGAGGCTTTGCGAGGCGTTGCGAGCAGCGGCGATCGCTCCGGACCGGGAACGCTGCGGCGCTTATTCCCGGACTTAGCCGAGAAGGTGCGAGGCGCTGCGCCTTTGTTGACGAGCGATTCGCGGAACGCTTGCGCGAGGCGCGCCGCGATCGGCCGCAGGCATTCGCGCCAATGCGGCAGCGTGAGTGCGAGTTCGTGCGTTAGTGGTGCCGCGATCCGGCAAACGCCGTTCGGAAGCTCGCCGAAATCGCGAGCGGTGAACTCGCGATCTTCCAGCAGGTCGAGCAGAAAGGCGTCCACGTCCGCGCGCACCGGCTCCATGGCGTCGAGTGCGAGCGAATCGCGGTTGCGCTGATCGGCATGCAGGACGCCGATCGTGGGATCGCAGCCATGTGCGAGCAATGCGAGGCGTGCTTCCGACTCCAAGCACGCGAAAAGATAGTTCCGCATGGCGTTGATTGGCGAGGTAGCCGCGCGAGGCGCGCCGGTCAGCACCGAGGCGCGCGAGTCGCAGCGAAGCCATCGCGCCGGGATACGTGCGAGGTCGCGCTCGCGGAAGCGAATCCGCACGTCGCGCCACGCAGGGAAGTACAGCGCCGCGGCATTCGCCTCGATCACGCGCACGCGCTCGATCGAATCGGCCGCATCGATCGCGGCTCGCAGCTTGTCGAACTCGCGCAGATCGGCGCCAAGCCGAACGAGGATGCGGCGCTGGCCGTCGAGCTTGCCCGCGATCAGCTCGCGCGCGATCGCCAGGTCCAAGCCGTTCGTGACCGCGAGCGCCTGCGCGCGGCGGATCGGATGCCCGTCGTAGCCGAACGGCACCGAGTGTGCGAGCACCTCGCCATCGCGGCCGATCTGCACCAGCGCGGCACCGATCGCACGCAGCCACGCGAGCGCCTCGCGAGCGTGACGAAGCCCGTCTTGGCCGATCAGCACCAGGCGTTCGAGGCCGCTGCCCGCGCGATCGAGCACGATCGATCGGCGCTGCCTGCCGATCCCGTCCTCGACGCGCAGCTTGCCGCGGCTCACAACGCGCAGCGCAATGCCGTAGCCGTCCACGACCAGAACGCCGGCGCGGACTTGCAGCGGGGGATATAAGGGCGTAAAGTTCTGCTGTTGCATCTGGAGCTAACTCCTCCGGGTGCGACGCCTCCGGTCCGTTACCAGCGGGCCGGGGGCATCTTTAGTTATTAGCTTGTTCCGCGAGCATAAAGGTCCGACGTCGGCGCTTCGCACGGCGAAGCTTCGGGGACCACTTTTCGGCTGAGGCTTTTCCATCGAGTGGGCCTGCGACGCCAAAGTATTCGAGCGCCTCAAAGACGGGCAATGTGCGGATAAAGCGCATTCCTTCAGCCCACTTGACTGTTTATTCTGCCGCAATAATGCGACGAGTCGAATGGGCGTCGATCCTTGAGCGCGTCCTCAGGCTCGTTGGATAGCTGTGGTGGCAGCTTCGATCTTACATGTCGTTCTGCATGTTCGAATTAGACTTTAGTGACGCACGAAATTGCGGCGTGCTACGATCGGCGCCACGCTTTAAATGTCGCCACGTCGCGGAAACCCAGCGACGGCCATAAGAATCTGCCAGACCGAGCGGCTCTGGAACAGAAGCTGAGCCCGGAAACGGTATGCGTGCCCTTTAGATCCTTCTCGCAGTAAGCTTCTTGAATGCCTCACGGTGCTCCAGAGCGATTGATTTATCGCAGTCCGCCTCGGACGGAGGGAGGGTGAGGCTCGATCCACTTCCGCGTATCGCGCGATTGCAGATCTGCGGTTGCTGCACTCTTCCCAGACCGGAGCTTGCCGATATGTGTGCGCCATGCGAAAATCGCGGGCGTCGTGGTCGCGCGTCATCCTCTTCAAGCCACTGGTGCGAAAGAAGCGACAGCTGCGCGAGGATACCAGAATCTCACCATAGTAGCCCGCATTTGCATATCCCAGGTCCACGGCACGCCGATGCGAGTCACAGTCTTGCGCAATTGTCAGCATTGGCATTGCTTCGCCGCGCAGAATTTGTTGAGCTGCGCGTTGTATCGTGGCCCAGCGCCGCGGCGATCTTCAGTTTGCTCACCTTTGAAATTGGCCACCACCTCGTTCAGCCAGGCGGTGAAGAACCGCCGCTGATCCGGGGCGATGTAGGTGGGGGCGACGGGCACCGGCTGCTGCTCCAGGAGGGTAGCAATCTAGAACGTAGCTTTGGCCTCTTAGGAGTCCGCTACCTGCAAGAGTACACTGACCTTGGCGGCTTTGTTAGGCCACCGGAAGGGAGTACTCAGGAATTGCTACGTCTACGATTAACGAGACTGTCTCGCGGGCTGAGCCAAACCGAAATGGCCCGGCAACTGGGGATGAGCCACCTGACACTCGGCTACCTGGAAAACGGGCGTCTCGCACCCAGCCAGCGGGACCTGGAGCGGCTAGCGCGGCGTCTTCGGCGAGCATGCCGAGCGAATATTCGAAGAAGTCGGAGACGGCCTCGGGGTGACACCGTGAAGCCCGCTGATCGCGACGGATCGAGCAGCTACTTGAAGACCCGTCGCTCTCGTGCCGGGCAATCGCAAGTGCGACCGGCTATTCCGACTGGACAATCCGCAAGATCGCGCGCGAACTCGACGGCGATTACGCGGCCGATGAAACAGCGAGGATCACATATAGACGAGATTCCGCCTGATGAAGTCTCTGCGGTTTCGGCTGGCTCGTCTTCGGGGCATTGTCGCCTGCTGGTGCTCGCGATCTGGGCTGGCGCACGCTGGACGCCTCCACCTGAGCTATGAGTCTCCCTTCCTTATGTACACCCTACGTTCTCTTTGAAAGGAGAAAACATTGACGACTACACCTGATTCCCAGCGTGGAAATTCGACCGTCTCGGAGACCGTGGAGAAATTCTCCTTTGGTTCCGGACACCCGTATCTGGACAATGCGGAGATCGCGAGCAATGGTCTCCGCTTCGACATCCTGGAGATCAAGTTCGATCCAGGCACGCGGCTATCGAAACCACGATCGTTGGCTTATTACAGTCAAATCGCAGAAGGCGAACCCGAGCTAACTCAGCCTTGGTTCTAACCCCGGCCGCGATCAGCAACTCCGAGATGCTCAGGCGTACCTCGCACGCGGGGGCACGCTCAACAATGTACGGTTGCGCCAACACGGCAAGGCATTCTACTTCACGGAGAGCGACCGCTAACGAGTAAGGCCGAGGCATGCCCGCCTCGGCCTCTTCTACTTGTAGTTGAACTATGGCCAAGATACCAAAGCGGGGCGCTGGCGGTCAACGTCGCCGGCGCCCGCGGCTTCCCACAACGCTCGCGCAGTTCGACAAGCTGCCGCGGCGCTCGCAGCAGGCGATCGAGAACGTCGCGCATGCAGTCACGCGTATGCGCGAGGGTGTGTCGCTCAAGAGCGCGGCGGCCGAGTACGGCGTCGATCCGCGTACCGTCGTCATACTGGGCGGCTCTGCGCTGCGCAAGACCAAGGGCGGCCGATACGCGGCCAAGCCGAGCGACACGCTTTTTCGCCCGCTGGTCGTGCCGGTACATGGCGGCCGAATCGAGGTTGGGGTCCGCGGCTCGCGCGCCGCATCGGAACTGTCAAAGCGCGCAATTGCTCAGCGTCAGTTCCTTACAACCGGTGACGATACCAAGCTGCGAAAGCTGCGCAAGACCAAGATTCTCGATGCGTCCGGCCGCGAGGTGCCGTTCCTCACGGACGAGGACGAGCTCGCGCGCCAGGGAGACCTCGGAGCGCTTTCCTTTGAGAGCATCTACGCGCGGCGTGGCTGATGCGGGAACACGATCCGATCGGCGCGTGGCTGCGCGATACGCGCGCCCGGCGTCGGGTCGGCAGCGCGGCAGCATGCGCGTGCGGCGAGGCGCGCCCCTTTGCGCTGATCTCCGGCCTGTTGCCGTCGATCTGCTTTCGCTGCGAGCGCCTCGCACACGGCCGCGCACCGTACGAGGACAACCACGTCTTCGGCAAGCGCAACAGTTCGCTCATGATCCGCTATCCGATCAACGATCACCGGGCGATCTTTAACGTGAAGCAGTATCGCTGGCCGCCCGGTGCGCTGGAGAATCCCGAGGGTAGCCCGCTGCTCGAAGGCGTCGCTCGCATGCACGGCGTGTACGATAATATCGAGCATATGCTCGCAGAGAATCGTGCGTATTCGGAAAAGCTCGCGCGGCTAGACGAACAGCTCACGCACTTGCACGGGCCGCAATGGCCGGCGAAGCTCGAACGCGGCCGTCGCCAGGAAGCGCGCGGCCGCGGCAAAGAAAGACGGGCATGCCCGATAGCCTGCCGATCGCGGTTCGCGTCTATCCCGATCTCAAAGCCGACGCAGCCGGAACGCAAGGCGCCGCCGATCGACGGCATGCTCGTTTTCGATTGCGAGTGTCGCACCGACAAGGCACAACGATCACCGTTCGGCAGCTATCGCTTTTTGGTCGCCGGCCGATGCCTCGAAGAGGGACTTTTCTACGCGGACGATCTGACGCGACGCACGAGCGGGAAGTGCTGGAACGCTATGCGCGCGAGCACGCTGCCGACACCGATCCGCGCGGCATTCCCGAGCGCGGCATCCCGAGCAATCCCGAGCTCCGGCTGCTGCCGATCGCGGACTTTCGCACGCTGCTGTACCGCGTGGCGTACAAGGGCCGCGGGCTACTCTGCGCATTCAACTTCCCATTCGATGCGAGCCGCTGCGCGATCGGCTACGTCGAATCACGCGATCGCTTCCTGGGCGGCTTCACGTTCCAGTTCTTCCAGTACCGCGACAAGGCCGGGCAGCTGCGACCTCATCCTTACCGTCCGGCATCGCGGTCAAGCACATGGACAGTAAACGCGCGCTCAAAGGCTTTACCGGCGCCATCGATCCCGATAAGGTCGATCAGATTCCCGAAGGCGACCTCAAGCCCAAGAAGGGCTACGTCTTCCGCGGGCACATGCTCGATCTGCGTACGCTCGCTTTTGCGCTCACCGATCGCAGCCTCTCGCTCGAAGGCGCCTGCGAGCTCTTCGGCGTCGAGCACGGCAAGCAGAAGGCCGACCAGCACGGCATCATTACGCCGGAATACATCGACTACAACCGGCGCGACGTGCTCGCATCGACCGAGCTCGCGGCCAAGCTGCTCGCGGAATACGCGCTCCATCCGATCGAGCTGCAAGTAACGAAGGCCTATTCGCCGGCCTCGATCGGCAAGGCATATCTGCAAGCTATGGGCGTGACACCGATCATGGCGCGCATGCCGGATTTTCCCAAGCGCTACTGCGGCTATGCCGAGTCGGCATTCTTCGGTGGCCGTGCGAGCGCGCACGTGCGCAAGGTGCCGGTGCCCGTCGTCTACTGCGATTTTTTGAGCCAGTATTCCACCGTGAACGTACTGATGGGACTCTGGCAGTTCGTGACTGCGAGGGAGATTCGCGTCGATCGAGGATGCCCGCGAGGAGCTCGCAGAGCTGCTGCGAGCGGTAACGCCCGAGTGGGTGCTCGATCCGGCGAACTGGAAGCACCTTACCGGCTTCGCTCGCATCATCCCCGATGGCGACGTGCTGCCGCTGCGAGCCAAATATAGCGGCAATGCGTGGCAGATCGGCGTCAACTACGTCCATGCGAGCTCGGACGATCCGAAAGACGGACTGTGGTATGCGTGGCCCGATCTCGTCGCCTCGGTGCTGCTGACCGGCAAGGTGCCGCGCATCGTGGAGGCCTTCCGGATCGCGCCGATCGGCAAAGCCAAAGGACTCAAGCCGATCAAGTTCCGCGGGCAAGTGCCGATCGATCCGCGCTCGCAAGACTTCTTCAAGGTCGTGATCGAGGAGCGCATGCGTCTCGCGGCACGCACCGATCTGAGCGATGCCGAGCGCAATCGGCTGAAGCGCTCGCTCAAGACCTTTGGCAGCGCGACG
>CAVOTV010000004.1:0-157366 GCA_963699435.1 Vulcanimicrobiota bacterium | reverse complement strand
ATGTTTTGCGTATTTACTCATTCAGTTGCATCTGCTGACGGATTCGTCGTGAGCCGGCTCCGAAGCGCCAGGCTGCTGAGCGCGATCGGGCCGTTGAATAAGATCGCCGCGATAAAAAGCTGTGGAGTTAGAGATGATAATCCACGCGACGAAGAGTAAGCCGTACGAGAGCAAGGCCACTGCGCGCGTTTTCGGGCAGGCTTGCCGGGGGCGCCTTGCCACAGCGCGAACGCCTGCGGCGATGGATCGGCCGGCAAAGGCCGAGGAGCTCCTACGCGAGCTCGGCGGCCGCGCGCGGCTCGTCGTCTACGTCGCGAGCGCGCCCGGATCGGGCAAAACGCGCCGTCTGCTGGAGGACGCTCGACGCCTCGCGGCCGACGGCAAGCGCGTGCTCATTGGTTGGATCGAGACGAAGGGCCGGCCCGACTTGGAACGCCTCGCCGAGCGGTTTGCCTCGCGTCCCGCCGCGCCAGTGTCAGATCGGCGACGCAACTTCGAGGATTTCGATTACGAAGCCGCGCTCCGCGAGAAGCCGGACGTCGTCGTGCTCGACGAGCTCGCGCACGATAATCTCGGGGATGCTCCTCATGCGAACGTTGGCAAGATGCGCTCGCGCTTAAAGGCGCCGGATCGGCGTCATCGGCGCGTTCAACATCGCGCATCTCGAAACGGTAGCCCCGACGGCCGAAGGGCTGTCGGCTATCCGGTTCGCGAAATCGTTCCGCTCTCGTTTCTGCAAGCGGCCGACGAGGTCGTCGCGCTCGACGTTTCGCCGCGCCTCTTCAAAGCCGCGTGCGCGCGGGCAAGATCGTCAACGAGCAAGACATCGAACGCGCGCTCAACGGCGTCTTCAAAGAGCAGACGCTCTATATGCTGCGCGAGCTGCTGCTGCGCACCGTCGACAGCCTGACGCTGCCGGTCGTGCAAGGCCGGCCGCACGTCGATGGCCGCGGCATTCGTCTATCCGAACTTCGATCCGCATCCCCTTTCTGAGGCGCACGGCCGCGATCGCGCAGCGCCTCGATCTCGGCTGGAAGTGGTTCCGGCGCCGGCGTTGACGACGTCGGGCTCGAACGCGTCGCGCGCGAGCTCGGGGGCGAGATACTGCACGAGACGTTCGATCCGTCGGCTCCCTCGGGACGATGCCTTGCGCGCCGCACTGGTCGCCCTTCCCTTACGGACGAATCGCGACGAAGCTCGCGAACGCGCCGCTACCTACGACCTCTTCATCGTCGGCGAAGGCCAGACGTACCTCGGCCGAAAATCCGGCGCGCTCACCCTACTCGCAGACCGCCGGCGACCGGCTGCGCGTCGGCTACGGGAAGCTCACCGTCTATCTCGGCGCCGCGCCGGCGCGGGAAAGACGTACGCCATGCTCGACCGCGCGCATCAATTGCGAGCCGAAGGCATCGACGTCGTCGCCGGCTTCGTCGAAACGCACGGCCGCAAAGAGACCGACGGCGCTGCTCGACGGACTCGACATCATTCCGGACAAGACCGTTACCGCAAACGGCATCACCTACAGCGAATTCGATCGCGACGCGCTGATCGCGCGCAAGCCGCAGGTCGCGCTGATCGACGAGCTCGCGCATACCAACGCTCCCGGTTCGATCGCCCCGAAACGCTACCACGACGTTCTCGCGGTTTTGCGTGCGGGCATCGACGTCATCACGACGCTCAACATTCAACATCTCGAGGTCTGGGCGACACGGTCTTTCGCCTGACCGGAACGATCGTGCGCGAAACGCTGCCCGACGGAATCCTCTCGCTCGCCGACGAGGTCATCCTGATCGACGTCACGCCCGAGACGCTGCGTGCAGCGTCTGCGCGAAGGCAAGATCTATCCGCCGGAGCGCATCGAAGCCGGCGCTTGCGAATTTCTTCCGCACCGAGAACCTTTTTGCGCTGCGAGAGCTGGCGCTGCGCGAGGCCTTGCGGGCGCGTCACCGCGAGCGCATCGCCTCGCCGTTCGAGCGCATCCTGCTCAGCGTCGGCTCGCGCGCGATCGATTTCCGATGATCGCGCGCGCGGGACGCATCGCCGCGCGTCTCGCCATCGAGTTTGCGATCGCCCACGTCGTCGGCCCGAAGCGACGCCGTCGATGCAGCGATCGTGGAAGAGCTGCGCGCGCGAGGCGCGCAAAACCGAACGTCGAATGGATCGACGACGTCGCCGACAGACGCGCCGAAGCGTCTGCTCGAGATCGCGCGCGCGCGGCCCGAAACGACGATCGCGCTCGCCGGGAACGCAGCGCACGCGGCGCTGGCCGGAGCGCCCCTCGTTCGCGCGGCGCTTGCTCGACGCAGGCGCGCGCGAGCTGCTCGTACTTGCTGCGACCCGAACGACCGCGAAGCCCTCCCGAGCCTCGACGCCCTTAGACTGGCTCGTCGAGGCCGTCCGAGCGCGAGATTGAGTTCGAGCACGTTGACGTGCGGCTCGCCGAGGAAGCCCAAGCGTTCGGCCCGCACGTGCGCGCGACGATCGCGTTCGACCGCATCGACGCTCATGTCGCGCGCTTTGGCGACGCGCGGTGCCTCCCAGTACGCTGCTCTCGGGGCGTGATATCGGGATCGATGCCGCTGGCGCTCGACGTCACGAGTCCATCGGCGGAGGCCGGCCGCATCGGGATTCTCTTTCTTCGAGCGCGGCGATCGTCGCTTTGGTCGACGTCGATCAGCTTCTTCGAGGTCGGGCCGTAGTTCGTTCCGCCGGTCTGCGTCGGATCGTAGCCTTTGCCGGCGGCCGACGGCCGGCCCTGAAAGTACTGCGGCTTCGTCCAGAGCTGGCCGATGATCGCCGAACCGACGACTTTGCCGTTGACCGTGACGAGCGAACCGTTGGCCTGGCGTCGGAAAGAGCAGCTTGCGCGATGCCGGTCATCGCCAGCGGGTAGATCAGACCGAAGCAGAACGATCGGTGACGATCGTGAACGCGCAGTCGAAGTGCCGAGAGTGCTTGATCATTTCGGTTCGTTCTTCCTTACGTGAGGTGGAGCGCGGCGAGGATCATGTCGATGAGCTTGATGCCGATGAACGGCACGATGATGCCGCCGACGCCGTAGAGCATGACGTTCTCGAAGAGCACCGCGTTCGCGCCCTGCGGCCCGTAGCGACGCCGCGCAAGGCCAGCGGAATCAGCGCGACGATGATCAGCGCGTTGAAGATCACCGCCGAGAGAATCGCGCTCTGCGGCGTCGACAGGCGCATGATGTTGAGCGCTGCCCATCGCCGGATAGGCGGTCGCCACGAACATCGCCGGCAGGATCGCAAAATACTTCGCGACGTCGTTGGCGATCGAGAACGTCGTCAGCGCGCCGCGCGTCATCAGCAGCTGCTTGCCGATTTCGACGATCTCGATCAGTTTGGTCGGATCGGAATCGAGATCGACCATGTTCGCCGGCTTCTTTGGCCGCCTGCGTGCCGGAGTTCATCGCCACGCCGACGTCGGCTTGCGCAGCGCCGGCGCATCGTTCGTGCCGTCGCCGGTCATCGCGACGAGCCGCCCCGAGGCCTGCTCGCGCTTGATCAGGTCCATCTTCGTTTCGGGCGTCGCCTCGGCGAGGAAGTCGTCGACGCCGGCCTCCTTGGCGATCGTCGCCGCCGTGAGCGGATTGTCGCCGGTGATCATGACCGTGCGAATCCCCATCGCGCGCAGTCGGTCGAAGCGCTCCTTCATGTTCGGCTTGAGGATGTCTTTGAGGTAGATCACGCCGAGCACGACCGTGTTGCGCGGCGAGCAGCAGCGGCGTGCCGCCGCTGCGCGCGATGCGCTCGATCTCGGCGTCGAGCTCCGCCGACGGATTCGCCGCCTTGTTCGCGCACCCACGCCAGCACCGAGTCGGGCGCGCCCTTGCGAATCTTGCTGCCGTCGGCGAAGTCGAGCCCGCTCATGCGCGTGTAGGCGCTGAACGGCACGAACGTACGCGCCCCGCCGGGCGCGTCGCCGTCGCGCGGCGCCCGGCTTGCTGCGCGAGCGCCACGATCGAGCGCCCTTCGGGCGTCTCGTCGGCCAGCGACGAGAGATAGGCGATTCGCGCGCGCATCTTTGGCGTCGATGCCGGCTCGCCGGATGATTTCGCTCGGCCTGGCGGTTGCCGAGCGTGATCGTGCCGGTCTTGTCGAGCAGCAGCGTATCGACGTCGCCCGCCGCTTCGACCGCGCGCCCGCTCATCGCCAGCACGTTGCGCTGCATCACGCGGTCCATGCCGGCGATGCCGATCGCCGAGAGCAAGCCGCCGATCGTGGTCGGAATGAGGCACACGAGCAGCGCGATCAGCACGGTGACGCTCGATGCTTGCACCGGCGTAGATCGAGAACGGCGCGAGCGTCGCGACCGCGATCAGAAGATGATCGTCAGCCCGGCGAGCAAGATCGAGAGCGCGATCTCGTTGGGCGTCTTCTGGCGCTGCGCGCCTTCGACCAGCGAATCATGCGGTCGAGGAAGCTCTCGCCCGGGTTGGCGCCGTACGCGCACGACGATGCGGTCGGAGAGCACGCGCGTGCCGCCGGTGACGGCGCTGCGGTCGCCGCCGGCTTCGCGGATGACCGGCGCCGATTCGCCGGTGATCGCCGATTCGTCGACGGTCGCCGCGCCTTCGAGCGACGTCGCCGTCGGCCGGGATCGATCTCGCCCGCCTCGACGACGAACGCGTCGCCCTTGCGCAGACTGCGTGCTCGTGACGCGTTCCTCGACGTCGCCGTCGACGACGCAGGCTGCGCCATCGTTTCGGTTTTCGTGCGGCGCAGCGCACTCGGCTTGCGCCTTGCCGCGCCCTTCGGCGACGGCTTCGGCGAAGTTGGCGAAGAGCACCGTGAACCACAGCCACGCGAGATCGCGAAGTCGAAGCCGGACGTGTCCGGTGTGCCTGCAGCGCGTCGCGGACGAAGAAGACCAGCGTGACCGCGCGCGCCGACCTCGACCACGAACATCACGGGATTGCGGGCCTGCCAGCGCGGATCGAGCTTCTTGAACGAATCGCCGATCGCCGCGCCGAGGATCCCGCGATCGAACAGCGAGCGCGCTTTGGACGGCGCTCCAGCGCCTCTACTAAGCATTAGAACGTCTTCCCTTGGAGGAGCGAGCAGGTGTTCGACGATCGGTCCGAGCGCGTCGGCCGGGAAGAACGTCAGCGCGCCGACGATGACGATCACGCCGATCAGCAGCACGACGAAGATCGGCGAGTGCGTCGTGAACGTGCCGGCGCTCTCGCGGCACCGCCTTCTTGCCGGCGAGCGCACCCGGCCAGCGCGAGCGCCGGAATCGTCGACGGCAAAGCGGCCGAACAACATCTGACGCCGGTCGAGCAGGTTATAGAACGAGGTTCGGTCCGAGGCCGGCGAACGCGGAGCCGTTGTTGCGCGTTGGTCGACGTGAACGCGTAGAGGATCTCCGAGAAGCCGTGCGGGCCGCCGTTGTTGAGCGTCGCAAGACCCGCCGGTATGCACCGCCGCGATCGCCGTCGGCACCAGCACGAGCACCGGCGTGACGAGGACCGCAAGCATCGCGAACTGCACCTCGCGCCGCTCGATCTTCTTGCCGAGGTACTCCGGCGTGCGGCCGACCATCAGGCCGGCGATGAAGACCGTCAGCACGACGAAGACGATCATGCCGTAGAGTCCGCTGCCGACGCCGCCGAAGATGATCTCGCCGAGCTGCATGTTCAGCCAGCGGGATCGAGGCCGCCGAGCGGCATGAACGAGTCGTGCATCGAGTTGACCGCGCCGCACGACGTGTCGGTCGTGACCGTCGCGAACAGCGCCGAAGCGGCGACGCCGAAGCGGGACTCCTTGCCCTCCATGTTGCCGCCGCGCGACGCCGAGCTGCGTGCACGATCGGGTTGCCGGCCGGCTTCGGCCCAATATGCGAGCGCGAACCCGGCGAAGAACAGACGATCGCCATCGCGATGAAGATCGCCCAGCCCTGGCGCGTGTCTTCCGACCATCTTGCCGAACATGTACGTGAGCCCGGCGCCGAGCACGAAGATCAAGCAGCATCTCGACCAGATTGGTCAGCGGCGTCGGGTTCTCGTTGGGCGAGGCCGAGTTCGCGTTGACGAAGCCGCCGCCGTTGGTGCCCGAGTTCCTTGATGACTTCCTGCGAGGCCATCGGGCCGCCGGTGATCGTCTGCGACGAAGCCCTCGAGCGACTTGACGTCGTGATAGGCGTGGAAGTTCTGCGGCACGCCCTGCCAAACGAAGAACAGCGCCGCCGACGATCGAGATCGGCAGCAGGACGTAGAGCGAGCACGCGCGTCAGATCGACCCAGAAGTTTCCGAGCGTCTTCACGTTGGTGCGCACGAAGCCGCGAATGACCGCGACCGCGACCGCGATGCCGACCGCCGCCGAAACGAAGTTGTGCCAAGCCAGCCCGGCCATCTGCGAGAGATAGCTCATCGCCGTCTCGCCGGAATAGAACTGCCAGTTCGTGTTGGTGGAAAGCTGACGGCCGTGTTCCACGCGAGGTCGGGCGCCATATTGTCGAAGTGCTGCGGGATTGAGCGGCAGCCATTCCTGCGTGCGCAGCAAGCACGTAGAGATACGCCAGGCCGATCAGCGAGAACGCGAGCATCGAAAGCGCGTACGCGTACCACGTCATCTCTTCGTCTTCGCGAACGCCGCAGAGGCGATAGATCAAGCCTTCGACGGGGCGCAGGATCGGCTCAAAACCATGTGCGCTCGCCATCGAAGACGCGCGCCATATAGGCACCGACCGGTTTGGTCAGCGCAACGACGATCGCAAAAAAGAGGATCGGCCTGACCGCCAGCCGAGCGACGGTCATTAGAATCTCTCCGGGCGCAGCATTGCGAAGACTAGGTACCCGAGGCCGAGCATGGTCAGCACGAGTCCGAGCGTATCGTCGAATCCCACGCTACACCCGGTCGCAGCCTGCGACGTAGAGATCGAGGATGACGAAGCAGACGATCGTGAGAGCGATGACGCCTATTTCAACTGCCACGGTTTCGAGCGTACCGCATCCGGCACGGCGGTGGTATCCGCCGTTCGGATGATCCAAAAGGACGTCCGCCCGGATCATCCGGATGACGGCTGCCCGAGTTCGGGCCCGATCCGTATAATGAGGAGCGTTATGAGACGCATCGCGCTCCTTGCAACCGTCATTTTCGCCTGCGCCATCGTCGCGACCGGCCCGGCGCATGCGCAGCCCGCCCCGGCTCCGTCGAGCACGCCGCCGGCGTCGCCCTCACCCGCGCCGTCGCCAAGTGCGCCGAGCGACCCGTGCGGATCGATCCTCTCGATCGTGAACCGCCCGACCGTTTCGACCGGCGTTTGCACCGTCCGAACGGGGCATTTCGACCTGGAAACTGGTTACACGAACACCACCTACTCCGGAACCGGCGGCGGCAGCAACGCGAACTATCCGCAGGCCCTACTGCGCGTGGGCACTGCCGATCCTCATCTCGATTTTGAGTTCGGCTTTCCCAGCGCCGAAACGACGTCGGTGGGAACGCCGACGTTGGGCGGCACCAGCGACGTGAGCATGGCGACGAAATACGTACTGGGCTTTAGTTCCAAGGCAGACTGGGGCGTCTACGGCGCGGTGACGTTTCCGACCGGCAGCAAAGCGTTTACCGCCGGAAACGCCGAGTTCACGGGGGATTTCGACTGGGGCTATACCCTCAACTCCGAGTTCAGCCTTGCGGGGACGCTCAGCTTCAACGCGTTAAGTGCTCCGAATCTGTACGGCACGCCGCAGTCGTACTTTGCCTTCATCCCGTCGCTCGAACTGAGCGCCGCGCTCCCCGGCGGCCCGTCGCAGCTTTCGGCCGAGTACGCGTACTTCTCCGCAGCCGGTCCCGGCTTCGGCTCGAAGAATCTCTTCGATTTCGTCTACCAGCGCGATTTCGGCAACCACCTGCAGTTCGACGTCGAGTACGGCTTCTCGCCGACGCTCGTCAACGGCCAAAAAGAGCAGTACGTCGGCGCCGGACTCTCGTTTATGAACTAACCCTGCCAAGCGGGAATAGCAAGCGGCCGGGCCTAACGCCTCGCCATGAACACTGCGTCGATTCCGGTCAACGTCGGAAACACCGGCTTTATGCTGCTCTGCGCGAGCCTCGTCATGCTGATGACGCCCGGGCTCGCGTTCTTTTACGGCGGCCTGGTCGCAGCGCAAGAACGTGCTGACGATCATGATGCAGAGCTTCATGTCGCTCGGCTGGACGACGGTGCTCTGGTTTGCCTTCGGCTACTCCGAGTGCTTCGGGCCCGACTGGCACGGCATCATCGGCAACCCCGCGACGTACGCGTTCCTGCACGGCGTCACGCTGCACGACGATGTTCACCGGCAACGATGCCGGGCATTCCGCTGGTGGTGCACATCGCCTATCAGATGATGTTCGCAATCATCACGCCCGCACTGATCACCGGCGCGTTCGCCAATCGCGTGACGTTCAAAGCCTACTTCTGGTTCCTCACCGGCTGGCTGATCTTCGTCTACTTCCCGTTCGTGCACATGCTCTGGAGCCCGGACGGCATTCTGGCGAAGTGGGGATGTCTCGACTTCGCCGGCGGTATCGTGGTGCACGCGTCGGCCGGTTTTGCGGCGCTTGCGTCGGTGCTCTACGTCGGACGCCGCCACGTCGATCGAAAACAAGCCGCATAACGTGCCGCTCATCGCGCTGGGCACCGGATCTGCTCTGGTTCGGCTGGTACGGATTCAACGCCGGCTCCGAACTGCGCGTCGATGCCGTAACGGCCTCGGCATTTCTCAACACCGACATCGCGGCATCGTTCGCCGCCATCGCGTGGCTGCTCGTCGAGTGGGCTCGCGGACGACAACCGAAGTTCATCGGCCTGCTCACCGGCGCGGTCGCGGGCTCGCAACGATCACGCCGGCGGCCGGCTACGTCTCGCCGATGACGGCCGTGATCATCGGCATCGCGGCCGGCGTCGTCTGTTACTTCGCGGTCGCGCTGAAGAACCGCGTTGGGCTGGGACGACGCGCTCGACGTCTGGGGCGTGCACGGCGTCGGCGGATTCCTCGGCATCGTGCTGCTCGGCGTCTTTGCCTCGACGCTGTGGAACCCCAACGGCGCCGACGGTCTATCTCGCGCGGCAACCCCGTCGTTTCTCGGCAAGCAGTTCGTTGCGGCGGTCGTCTGCAGCGCCTGGGCCTTCTGCTTTCACCTACGCGATGCTCTGGCTGATCAACCTCGTTACGCCGGTCAAGGTCGACGAAGCCGCGGAAGCAGCGCGGCCTCGACATCGACCTGCACGGCGAGGAGGCTTATCCGCTCGGCGTCTGACCAAAGCGCCAAACCGCAACGCCGGCCCAAATCGCCTCGACGATGCCGAAGGGCCACGCCCCCTGCAGAAAGCCGTAAATCGAGCCGAGCGCGCACGCTCCGGCGAAGGCGAGGATAAACAACCGGCTCCGTGCCTCGAGGGCGTACGTAACGAGCATCGCGGTGACGGCCAGCAGACCGAAGCCCGTTAAGGCGCTCACACTCTTACTCTAGCGCCGCCCGAAGGCGACACGCTTGACGACCGGTACGATTGTCAGGCTTGCCGCCAGCAAGGTCGCCAGCGCGACTGCAAACGTTGCGTCGATGATCGCCTCGCGGTAGGGAACCGAAGCCGGAAGCGCGAGCGCGAGCGCGAGCGACAGTGCGCCGCGCATTCCGGCGACGCGCACCACGTCGATCCACTCGCGCGGATAGGACCGGCAAGAGCATCCCGGCGACGACGATCCGGGCGATGGCGATCGCGGCAAGACAGGCGACGGCTAAATACCGGTTGCTCGACGACCCGCCCGATCTGCAGCGCCGCACCCACCATGAAGAAGACCAGAACGTTGGCGAGCAACGCGGCGAGTCCCAGAATCGGCCGACATCCTCTGCGATGCGCAGCGTGATCCAGGAGCGCTCGAAGTAACGAAAGGCGATGCCGAAGGCGATCGTCGAAAAAATGCCCGAGAGCGCGAGCGCGTCGGCGGCGAAATACGCACCGTAGGCGCACCGCGATCGTCGCCGCGACCTGAATCCTCGCGCGATCGCTGCCGCGCAGCAGGCGCGCGGCGAGAAAGGCGATCGCGATCCCGAGCGCTATGCCTCCCGCGACGCCCCCGGCCGTCTGCAGTGCGACGAAACGCCATCCGTCCGGCACTTGCGGTGCCAACCGCGATCGCTGCAAGCACGGCGCGATAGAGCGCGACGGCGACTGCATCGTTGAAGAGCGACTCGCACTCGACGATCGTGGCCAGCGTCTTCGGAACCTTCAGATCGCCGGAAGACCGCGACGACCGCGATCGGATCGGTCGCGCTCAAGATCGCGCCCGCGAGCAACGCCGGTCCGAACGGCACGCGCACGACGGAGAGCGCGCCCGCGACGATGACGGCCGTGAGGAGCACGCCCGGTCCGGCGAGCGTGGCGATCGCGACCCATTGACGACGAATCGCGCGATAGTTGAGGTTCCACGCCGCCTCGAACAGCAGCGGCGGCAGAAAGACGTAGAGCGTCGCGTGCCCGAGCGCGTACGCGAAACGATCCGGGCTCGACCAGACCGTAGCCGACTCCCAGCCCGACGACCACCAGAATCTGCCAAAGCTTCACGGCACGAACGAGCTAATGCGTGTGCGTGAAGTTGCCGACCGCGCGAACGCGCGTATGCGCTCGATCGCGCGGCGCATCCCGATCGGGTCGCGCGGCCGGCCGACGGTTTCGAAGTATCGCTCTGGATCGATGTTGAGCGTGCGCGTCTGCACCATCGCGACCGGCACGGCGCGCAAGAACGCTTCCATCGCAGCCACCTCTTCGTCGTCGTCGGTCACGCCGGGGTGCGTCAGACAGGTTCAGGCTGACGCGCAACCCGCGCGCGAGCGCCAGCCGCACCGACTCCAAGACGTCCTCGAGCCCATACCCCTCCGGACGGTAGTACGCGGCATAGACGCGCGGCCGAAACGAGTTGAGGCTCACGCGAACGGCGCCAAGGCCGGCATCGATGCAGCGCTCGAGCGCGCGCGGCATGCTGCCGTTCGTGTTCAGGTTGATCGTTCCCGTTCGTGCGGCCGGCGCGAATCGTTTCGATCGCGCGCGCGATCGCGATCGACCGCAGCAGCGGCTCGCCCTCGCAGCCCTGTCCGAATGAAACGATGCCGTCGTCGACGCGCTCCAAATGATGAATCGCAACCTCCGCGAGCTCCCGCGCCGCCGCATCCTCGGCGATGCGCGTTTGCGGCGACGGGATGCCCGCATCGGGCTCTTGCTCGGAGATGCATCCGATGCAGCGCGCGTTGCATTTCGGCGAAACCGGCAGCGCGGCTTCGCCGCGCTCGAGAAAGACGTTTTGCGCGGTAAAGCAGCCGTACTCGCGCGAGCAGAGCGCGACCTGCGCGAGCACGCCGTTGCCGGGCTCGGTCGCACAACCGGCGTTCGATGAGCGCTTCTATCTCGCCGCTGCCGAAGCGTCGCGGCTCCCAATCGTCGCTCTCGTCGGTCTTCATCGCCGCCACGTGCAGACGATCGTCCGATCGCGCACGCGAACGTGTAACCGAAGAGCGGCAGCATCGGCGCGTCGCGTGCGCCGCATAGGCCGGCACAAGCAGCCGCGTGTACCCGGCCGGCAATGCGACCGCGAGCGCGTTTCGGCCGGCGATCGGCCCGATCGTCGTCAGCGGGTAGCGCCGCCGGGCAGCATCATTTCGGTGCGTGCCCGGCGGCGCGGGAATCAGCTCGTCGGGTGCGGGCTCACGCACGATGCCGCCGTCGGCGAGCGGCGTCAGGGTGGATCGAATGCGATCTCGCCGCCTGCGTTACACGAGGCGAGCATCGAACACGTGCACGGCGGGACCGACGAGATACACGTTGCCGGCAGCCCATTGCACGGCGAGCCTACCGCCCGGAACTACGAGCTCGACCGGGGACGAGACGATGCCCCGTTCGATCGCGACCGCCGCACATGCTATCGCGCCCGTCCCGCACGCCATGGTTTGGCCGACGCCGCGTTCCCAGTGCCGCACTGCGAGCGCTCCGTCGGACCGGCGCGTCATCGCGTGAACGTTGACGCCATCGGGAAATCGCGGATCGGACTGCAGACGCCGCGCGGTCGCGTCGAGATCGAACGTATCGACGTCGGCGACGACGACCACGTGTGGATTCCCCGTATCGACGAAGGCCGCATCCGGAACGTCCGGGTGCTCGAATGCGGCTAAGCGCGGCGCCGCCATCGCGACGCTCACGAGATATTCGGGCTCACGCGCGACGACTTCCGTGCGCACGATGCCGGCCGGAGTCTCGAACGCAATACGGTCGCCTTCGCCGGCCTCGTCGAGCCAACGCGCGGCGCAGCGAATCCCGTTGCCGCACATCTCGGCCTCGCTCCCGTCGGCGTTGACCGTCCGCATGCGCACGTCCGCGCGATCGGAGGGTTCGAGCACGATGCAGCCGTCGGCGCCGACGCCGGTACGGCGATCGCAGACTCGCCGCGCGAACGACGCCGCATCGGTAAGCCGCTCGGTGCGTGCGTCGACGATCACGAAGTCGTTGCGCGCTCCGTGCATTTTCGCAACGAGCATTAACCGCGCTTCGGAAGCCAGCCGAGCTTTTCCCGTACGAGTGCCTCGACGCCATCCGGCGCCATCCAACGAACGTTCGGTTCCCCTCGAAACCACGCGCGCTGACGCCGCGCGTAGCGGCGTGTCGCGCGCGCCAGCGATGCGCGCAGTTCGTCCTTCGTGCTCCAGCCGCGCAAGTATCCCAACGCCTGCGGATATCCGACCGCGTTCGCCGCCACGGCGCCGTTGCCGACGCGCTCGGCTTCTTCGATGAGCCCGGCATCGAGCATCCGCGCGGTGCGCCGTTCGATCCGCTCGTCGAGCGCGTTCCACGGCAGGTCTATAAAGACGAGCTCCCACGCAAATCCATCGCTTGCGAGCGTGCGCCGCGCGTCGCGCCGCATCGCATCGGGACCGGCCAGGGCAACTTCGAGCGCGCGAACGATGCGATACGTATCGGTCGGCGCGAGCGCCCGTGCTCTGTCGGGGTCGCGCAGCCCAAGCCATGCGTGGAGGAACTCACTTGGGTGACGCCGCGCCTCGCGTGCGAGCCGCTCGCGCACGCCTTCGTCGAACTGCGGCGCGAGCGCGACGCCGCCGACCAGCGCCCGAATGTAAAAGCCGGTCCCGCCGGCCACGATCGCAGGCTTGTTGCGAGCGCGAATCTCGCGCAGCGCGGCGAGCGCGTCGTCGGCATAGCGTGCGGCCGAATACCGCGTCGAAGGATCGAGAAAGCCGACCAAGTGGTGCGGGACCGACTCGAGCTGCGCGGCCGTCGGCGCCGCCGTCCCGACCGGCATCCCGCGATAGACCTGCCGCGAATCGGCACCGACGATCTCGGCGCCGAACCGCGCGGCCAGCTCGAGCGCGAGCTCCGTCTTTCCGCTCGCCGTCGAGCCGGCGAGAATCAAGATGGGCGGCGCGTCAGACACGTTTGAACATGCGCGCGATCTCGGTCGGACTCAAACGGACCATCGTCGGCCGCCCGTGCGGGCAATGCATCGGATTCTCGCACGACTGCAAGCGCTCCACGAGCGTCGTCATCTCGTCGAGTTCCAACCGTTCGCCCGCAACGGTGACCGAGTGGCACGCCAGCGACGCCCAGACGCGCTCGCGAACGTCGCGCTGCTTGGGATCCTCGCTGAGATCGTCGAGGAAGCCGTCGAGGTCGAACCGGCGCGCGCCGTATCCAAACGGCGTCGCGACGATACGATACGTGCGTTCGCCGAACGGCTCGATCTCGAGGCCGCCCTCTTCGAGCACCTCGATAGTGCGATCGAGCACCGCGCTGCGCGCGGGGTCGAGTTCGACGATTTGCGGAACGAGCATCGGCTCGCTCGAGGTCTTCGCGCGGGCCGACGCAACGATGCGCTCGTAGGCAATGCGCTCGTGTGCGGCATGTTGGTCGACGAGCAACAACGACTCGCCGTCCGCCGCGAGGATGAACGTCCGGTCGAGCTGCGCGAGCACGCGCAGCTCGCTCGCCGAGGCCTCCGGTGGGCCAAACGAGAGCTGTGTGGATAGCCCGCCCGTCGCCTGCTCGGCGAATCGCGCCTTGGCGTCGGCGCCGAGCGTCGCCGCCATCGCACGGCGTACCGCGTCGAAGACCTGCGTGCCATAGCGCAACCGCACGTCGCTCTTGGTCGGATGCACGTTGGGATCCACGTGATCGGGCGGAAGATCGAGGAAGAGGACGCCGTACGGATGTCGGCCGCTCATCGCGTACGTCGAATAACCGCTCGACCACGCACCGGCGAGCAGGCTGCTGCGCAAGAGGCGCCCGTTGACGAAGAGCAACTGCATCCGGCGATCGGGCCGGTCGTCGCCCGGCGCGCTCAGGTAACCGCGAAGCCGCCCGCCGAGCGTTCGCGATGCGTCGCCTTCGAGCTCGATCAGCTTTGCTGCCGATTGCCGCCCGAAAACCATCGCCAGACGCTCGCGCTCGTCGCCGCTGCCGGGCATCACCCATACGTCCTTGCCGTCGTGCCGGAGCGTGAAGGTTCGATCCGGATAGGCCAGCGCGAAGCTCGAGAGCCACGACGAAATGCGATTGAACTCGGCGCTCGCGGAGCGCAAGTATTCGCGCCGAACGGGAACGTTTTCGAAGAGACCTTCCGCGCGCACGCTCGTACCGATCGGCGCCGCGACCGGCTCGGCTGCAGAGATATCCTCGGCATGGCCGCGAACGCGCGCGCCGACCGCGCTCGTCGCTTGACGCGAGACGATCTCCATACGCGCGACGGCGGCGATTGACGCCAATCCTTCGCCTCGAAATCCAAGCGTTCCGATCGATTCCAACTCGCCGGCGGAGCGCAGCTTGCTGGTCGTGTGACGGCGCAGCGCAAGCGGCAAATCCTCGGGAGCGATGCCGGTGCCGTCGTCGGCTACTTCGATCACGTCGAAACCGCCGCGCTCGATCGTAACCGTCACGCGCCCGGCGTCTGCATCCAAGGCGTTTTCGACGAGTTCCTTGACCACCGACGCGGGCCGCTCGATGATCTCGCCGGCCGCAATTTGGCCGATCGTTACGGCATCGAGTTCGCGAATCTGCGCCACATCGAATGCTTCGCGCGTCGGGGTTGACAAAGCCTCGGTCGCGAGTATCCTGGTTAAGGATTCCTCGTTAGGTGAGGCGTCTGCACGAAGGGATGCCGCTGCCCGGAAAGGTCGAGAGACCCCAACGGGTGACCAGACTCCGCCGAATCAAGGCGGAATCTAATGCGGCCGGCGAGTGCCACTCGTCTAGGTTGTGCAGTGCTAAAGCTCGACACTGAGGGAGATTGTGCGGCCCGTCCGCACGACGTTTCTCGAACTGTCGGCTCGCGAGGAGCAGCGACAGTTTTTTTCTTTTGGAAGGGGGTGATGCCAAGCCATGGACGACGGACCAGGTAGTACCACCGCGCCTGAATTCGCCGGCGCGGCAACGACGTAAAACACAGGAGGTATGTGTCATGAAAAAGGTCTTGACGTTCTTGCTCGATCTCAGCTGCCGCCGTGCACGCGCGGCCGCGGTTCACGACGATACGCTGCGCGCCAATCAAGGCGAGCGATCGGGCCCCGCCTTCAGCTTCTGGCGAGCGCTCGTTAGTTAGCGGCGATGTCCTCTGCCGTCGCGCCTTCCAGGCGCCCCAGCCTATGGCGGTCGATCGTGATGTTTTTCTCGATCGTCGGTCCGGGTTTGATTACGGCCAACGCCGACAACGATGTCGGCGGCATTCTCACGTACTCGCAGGCCGGCGCGCAGTTCGGATACTCGCTGCTCTGGATCCTCATCCCCGTGACGCTCGCCCTTATCGTCGTGCAGGAGATGTGCGCGCGAATGGGCGCCGTCACGGGCAAGGGTCTGGCCGATCTCATTCGCGAGAACTTCGGCGTCAAAATCACGTTTTGGTGCCTGCTCGTCTTCGTGCTCGGCGACATCGGCAACACCGCGACGGAGTTTGCCGGCGTTGCTTCGTCGGCTCCAATCTTCGCGGGATATCTGCACCTTGCCAACGCCGAGGCGTTCAAGATCGCGCTCGTCGCCGGAGCCGCGCTCTTCGTCTTCTTCACCGTCACCCGCGGCACCGCGAAGGTCGTCGAGCGCATCTTCTTCGCATTCTGCTTCGTCTACATCGCCTATATCGTCAGCGCGTTCGTGGTGCGCCCCGATTGGAGCGACGTGCTGCATCAAAGCATCGTCCCGCACTGGCAGGCATCGAAAGCCTACCTCATCATGATCATCGCCGTGATCGGGACGACGATCTCTCCATGGATGCAGTTTTATATCCAGGCCGCGGTCGTCGACAAAGGCGTGCGGGAAGAGGAGTACGGATACTCGCGCCTCGACGTCGTGACCGGCGGGATTTGGACCGACGTTATCGCGTATTTCATCATCGTCTCGTGCGCGGCGACGATCTTCGTCCACAACCTGCACGCAGCCCACCCGACCGTCGTCAACGACGTCGGCGACGTTGCAATTGCACTCCAGCCGATCGCCGGGCGCTTTGCCGCGCTCCTCTTTGCGCTCGGCCTTCTCAACGCCGCAGTCTTCACCGCATCCATTCTTCCGCTTTCGACGGCGTACTACGTATGCGAAGCCTTCGGCTTCGAGCGCGGCATCGACCATCGCGTGCGCGAGGCTCCAGTCTTCTACGGTTTCTACCTCGCGCTTATCATCATCGGGGCGGGGGTCGTCATCTTGCCGGGGGCGCCCCTCCTGGCGATCATCTTCTACTCGCAGGTGCTCAACGGCGTGCTGCTGCCGGTCGTGCTCGTCCTCATGCTGCTGCTCATCAACAACAAGCGGCTCATGGGCGCCTGGACCAACGGCGCGTTCTTTAACGTCGTCGCGTGGGCGACCGTCGGCATCGTGGGTTTGCTGACGATCGTCTCCACGCTCGAAGTCATCTTTCCCTCGCTGGGAAGTTAGGCGCTCACTCCGTATCCGGCGCGAGGTCGGCGCCGATCACGAGCGCCGTTTTGGTGCCCGGCTTGATTGCCGTCGCGAAGGTTCGCGAGAGCGAGCTCGCCGCTGGGGTCGTGCCGATCACGACGCTCCTCTTCTTCACCTTCGAATCGATGAACGTCGGAACGTTCCATCCCGCGCCGCGCAACGCGCCGACGATCGTCCCGTCGAAGTTCGGATTACCCGTTGCATTGGCGACGAGCACTTCGTCTTGCGGCGGATCCGCGCGATCGAACAGCACCGTTCCGATCAGCTTCGCCCAGCGCTGGTCGGCAAAGACCACCGATGCGTCGCCGACCCATCCGGCCTTTGACGGAAGCGTGAACGAACGCACGTTTTCGGGTGGCACGTCGCGGTAGGCGCTCAAGAGCGCGAGCAGCTGACGGTCGGTCAACGTGGTATGAATCTGCTTGCGCGCCAGTGCAATGAGCTGCGGCATCTTCACCCAGTTCTGCGGTTCGCTGGCTTGCGCGAGCAGCAGCTTGAGCACGTCCTGCTGCCGTTTCACGCGCCCGAAGTCCGACGCCGCGTCGTGGCGGAATCGGACGTAGCCGGCAACCTCGCTGCCGGTGAGATGCTGTAGCCCCGGACGCAAATGGATGTGAAGATCGCCGTTGTTATCGTCGTAATCCATCGCCTCGGCGACGTTTACGTCCAGACCGCCGATCGCGTCCACGATTGCCGCGGCGCCTTCCGGCTGAAGGGCGACGATGCCGTCGATCGGGATATCGCCGAGGAGCTTGCCGACGACCCTGGCCGTCGCGTGGCCGCCGCCGTAGGCATAGGCCGAGTTGATCTTTGCATCACCTTCGCCGGGTACGTTGACCCAGGTATCGCGCGGAATCGAAACGAGGGTCGCGATCCTGCGGCCGACGTCGAGGTGGGCGACGACGATCGTATCGGTCGTCATCTCATCGGCCTGATAGCCGAGTATGAGCACGTTGAGCTTGACTTGACCGAACGAGCGACGTGCGGCCTGCGTCGCGACCTGTTGTTTGATCGGTTCGCGAACGATTGCGAAGCCGGCGACG
Organism: Vulcanimicrobiota bacterium; assembly: GCA_963699435.1. GTDB lineage: Bacteria > Vulcanimicrobiota > Vulcanimicrobiia > Vulcanimicrobiales > Vulcanimicrobiaceae > Cybelea. The sequence continues at coordinate 139,378 of CAVOTV010000004.1, read as the reverse complement.
ATCGCGGCAGCGGCCACGACCGTTACGACGGCGATGCGGAACCATCGCTTTCGTACCATTGTATTTCCCCCATAACGAGCTGCGTGTATTGGGTTAGGCAGCCGCCGGGGGCGCTCGCTCTCCGATCGTGCAGAGTACGGGCAGACGGGCTCTCGCGCGCACGCGCGCGAGCGGCCGTGTCGAGAGGGGAGGCGCGCCTGCTGCGGTGCGCTTCACGATCGACGCCACGAAGGCGATCGCGCGCAATGCCGTTTCGGCGAGCGCGCGGCGTAAGCGTAGGATCGCCGCGGTCACCGTTACGCAAACGACGGCATGAATCGCGAGGCTCACGATCGCCGGGCCGCCGAGCCATACCGTCGGGCCGAGCGTGTGGCCGACCGTCACGAGTTGCTCTGCGGTTTCCATCACGTAGAGCACGCAGATCTGCAGCGCCAGTGCGATGGGTACGAGTTCGCGCGCGCGACCCGGCAAATGGCGATTGGCGACCAGAGCGCGCGCTTTGCGCGCGAAGAAGATTCCCAGGAGGACGACGCCCGCAAGCAGCGCGGGCACCACGTCGAGATTGCTGCGGTCGGTAAACGATCCGGCGCCGAACCAGCCGGCGTTCGAGGCAAACTCGATGAGCGGATCGGCGATCGCAGCGGCGATCACGGCAACCGATGCGCAGAATCCCAGGCGGGCGCGCGACATCTTCAAGACTTTCCGACTTCCGCCGGCCGCCAAACCAGCCCTCTCGGATTCGCTCAGCGCGGGCTCAGGATAAAAGCGGAAGCTGACGCTCCGCCGCGGGCCGCTTCGGCATTTTCTTGCGCAGCGGCACGCGGGCTTCGACGTCGGCCTCGCCGGAGAGCGCGTCGGCGATCTCTTGGGCCCGCTCGACGACCGCATCGGGCAAGCCGGCCATACGCGCCACCTCGATCCCGAAGGAACGCGACGAGCTCCCAGGCTGGACGCGATGCGAGAAGACCGGCGCCCCGCCGCGCGCCGTATTCTCGACCGCGGTGATGTGATAGTTTGCGACCGTGTCCCAGTGATCGGCTCAGCGCGCAAAGCTCGTGAAAGTGGGTTGCGAAGAGCGACCATCGGCGACTGTTCCTCCAGCGCGAGCAGAAACTCGCAGATCGCTTGGGCGATCGCAAGACCGTCGAGCGTTCCGGTGCCGCGCCCGACCTCGTCGATGAGCAGCAGCGAGCGGTGCGTACTGCGCCGAAGAATGCTGCGCCGCCTCCGCCATCTCCATGTAAAACGTCGATTGTCCCGATGCGAGATCGTCGCCCGCGCCGATGCGGGTGAAGATGCGATCGACGACCCCGAGCGTCCATGCGCGCCGCCGGTACGAACGAGCCGATCTGCGCCATAATCGTGAGCAGGCCGGTCTGACGCAGGTACGTAGATTTCCCGCCCATATTCGGACCGGTGAGCAGAATGAAGCGGCGCTCGGCCTCGCGCAGGTCGAGATCGTTGGGCACGAACCTGCGCGTGCAAGATCGCTTCCATCACCGGATGGCGCCCGTCGGCAATCGTCACGACGCTCGCATCGGCAAACGTCGGCCGGACATAGCCGCGTTCGGCCGCGCACTGCGCGAGCGCCGCGAGCGCGTCGATCTCGGCGATCGCGGCGGCGGCTTCTAGCAACTCGCCGGTGCGCGCGCCGATTCGGTCGAGCAGCGCTTCGAAGAGCTGCTGTTCCAAACGCGCTTGCCGCGTCTGCGCCGTTGAATCGCCAGCTCGAGTTCTTTGAGCTCGGGCGTCACGTAGCGCTCGCCGTTCGTCAGCGTCTGCTTTCGGACGTACTCGGGAGGCAGCGTCCCGGCAAAACTCTTGGGATCTCGATGCGCATAGCCGAAAGGCGCTCGCGTACTTCACCTTGAGCGACTTGATGCCGGTGCGCTCGCGCTCGCGCTCCTCGAGCTCGCGAGAGTTTCGAACGCGCGTCGCTGCGCAGCGCAAAGCATTCGGCGAGTTCGTCGTCGGCCTCGGGCCGAATGACGCCGTCCGTCGCCGAGCTGCGCGGGCGGCTCGTCGACGAGCGTCCGCTGCAGATCCTCGAGCATCGCCGATCGAAGTCGCCGATCGCGTTCGATCGCTGCGCGCAGTGCCGGCGACGGACTTCGGATCGCAGCGGACGCAGAATCTCCAGCGTTCGGCGCAGCGATGCGAGATCGCGCGGCAGCGCTCGGCGAAAGCGTACCTTTTGCGCGATGCGCTCGAGATCGAACGCGCCTTTGAGAATCTCGCGCATCGCTTCGCGGCGAGCGTGCTCGGCGACGAGTGCCTGCGACGGCATCTTGCCGCGCTACGATCGCCGGCGTATCGACCAGCGGCGCCAGCAATCCAGCGCGCCGAGCAGCCGCGAGCCCATCGACGTCGCACAGCGTCGAGCGTCGCGAGCAGCGTGGCGCGTGGATTCTGACCCTGCGCGCGGGTCAGCTCCAGATGCTTTCGCGTTGCGGGATCGAGCGCGAGAAACTGACGCCGGCGGTAGAGGTGTGGTTCGAGCGGCCCCCGCTCGCCGTTGGTGACGCCCGTCCGCCGGATGAAGCCGTCGAGCGCTTCGAGCGCGCGATGAATCGCCAACGACTCTTCGAGCGAAAAGCCGTCGAAGGTGCCGCCGCTCGCGGGCCTCGACCAAGCCGATCGGCGGAGTCGCAAGCCGCGCCCCTATCGCATCCACGGCGGTGGCGAGGGTTGCGCGCAGATCGGCGGCCACGTCGGCGACGATCTCGGCCGGAGCGATGCGCGCCGAGCTCGGCGAGCAGTTCGTCGTAGCCCTCCTCGCCCGCGATCGCCGTGGCGGCCGTGTAACTGGTCGAAACGTCGGCATAAGCGAGCGCGAACGTCCCGCCGATTGCGGCAACCGCAGCGAGATAATTGTTCTGCTTTCCGTCGAGCAGCTGCTCCTCAATCAGCGTTCCCGGCGTGACCAGCCGCACGACGTCGCGCCTGACCAGCCGTTGGGCTGCGGCACCTCCAACTGCTCGGCAAGCGCGACGATGAATCGCTGCTGCACCAGCCGGGCCAGATACTGCCGCGAGAGCGTGATGCGGAACGCCCGCCATCGCGACCCGCTTGCCGCCCCCGGCCTCTTTGCTCGTCAGCGCGATTTGCAGGGCGCGGGCGATGGTCTCGGCGTCCTCGCCGTACGCTTCGTAGAAATCGCCGACGCGTGAGAGCAGGATCGCTTCGGGATGCTTCGCCTTCATCCCGAAGTACTGCTCGAGCATCGGTGAAAACTTGGTCAACGAACGCTAGATCAGGCTGATTGCCGGCTGCGCGACGGGCCGGCCGGCCTCCCCAAAGCGCGCCGCCCGCGCCACGACCCGGCCGCTGCATCCCCACACGTGCGCGCGCTCGATCGCAATGTCGAGCCAAGGCGTATCGGCGCAGAGCGCGTCGTCGGTCTTCGGCGCGACGACGGTCACGTTATCGGTCGTCTTTGCAGTCAGACGCGACGGATCTTTCTTGGAGTCGCCGGCGATCAACGCACGCACCGTGGTTCCGACTTTGCGGTCGTGATAGGCGCGCGTCGCCGCGTTCTGCACGTCGCAGAGCCGCGCGAAGCGCTCGAGTGCGACCTCTCTTGGAACCTGCTCCCACCGGGCGGCCGGGGTGCCGCGCCGGATCGAGTAGATAAAGGTGAAGGCATTGGCGAAGACCCCGCTGCGCGCATACTCGAGCGTCGCCGCAAAGTCGTCGTCGGTTTCTCCTGGGAATCCGACGATCAGATCGGTCGTGATCGCCGCGCGAGGCATCCGGCCTGCTACTCCGCTCGACGATCGCGCTGGAACTGCGCGAGCGTATACTTGCGGTTCATGCGCCGCAGCATCGCATCGCTCGCCGACTGCAGCGGGAGGTGCACGCGCGCATTGAGCTGCTCGACCGCGGCGAGATCGTCGAGGATCTTCTCGGTAAAATCCTTCGGATGCGGCGAGATGAACGTGAGCCGTTCGAGTCCGGGGAGTCGCTGCGACGGCCCGGCAGAGGTCGCCGAAGTCGGCGCCGCTCGCGGGATCGCGCCACGCGTTGACCGTTTGACCGACCAGCATGATTTCGCGCGCGCCCGATGCGATGCGCGCGCGCACGTCCTCTTCGATGGCACGCTGCGGACGGTGATCGAAGCGGCCGCGCACCTGCGGAACGATACAGAACGTGCAGTAATACGAACAGCCGCGCTGCACGTTGACGAAGGCGCGCAGGTGCGAGTAGGCGTCGGTCACGCCGTCCGCGGTGCCGCCCAGCGCGAGAGCGCACGCATGTATCGGTACGGACGTCCTCGCGGAAGAGCGGCTGCCAGGCCGCGAGCTGATCGCCGAGGCGGCCAAGCTCGCGCGTCCCGAAGACGGCATCCACGTGCGGAGCGCGCTCTACATGCGGTCGCGGTCCTGCTCCGCGAGGCAGCCCATCACCACCAATCGCATGCTCGGGTCGCCGTCCTTGAGCGCTTTGAGATGATTCATCCGTCCGTAGGCGCGCCGTTCGGCGTTGTCGCGGACCGTGCAGGTGTTCAAGACGACGACGCTCGCCTCGTCCGGGGCGGACGCGACGCTATACCCCGCCGACCGCGCGCGATCGGCAATGTAACGGGAGTCGGCTTCGTTCATCTGACAGCCGAAAGTCTCGATGTAGACGCTGGGCATGCTCGAGGAGCGCAGTTCGAGAACTGAGGGGCATGCTCCACCCGGCGACGGTCGCGATTGTTGGACGGCCGAACGTCGGCAAGAGCGCGCTTTTGAACCGCCTCATCGGCCGCCGGCTGGCGATCGTCGAGGATACCCCCGGCGTCACGCGCGATCGCCTCTACGCACTCTGCGACTGGCGCGGGCGGACGTTCAGCCTCGTGGATACGGCGGGCATCGATCCCGACGCCGACGTGGCCCACGGTGCCGAGCTTGCCGATGCGACGCGGCGGCAAGCCGAGGCCGCGGCAGACGAGTCGGACGTGATCGTGATGGTCGTCGACGCGCAGACCGGACTCCATCCGCTCGACGACGACGTCGCGCGGATCTTGCGCAACAAGCACCGGCCCATCGTGCTGGTCGCCAATAAAGCGGAATCGCCCGACGCTGCGGCCGGGATTTTTGCGGAGTTTTCCCGCCTCGGTTTCGGCGAGCCGGTCGCAGTTTCGGCCATTCACGGGGAAGGAACGGGCGATTTGCTCGATCGCATCGTCGAGCTGCTCCCGCCCGACGTGGCCGATGCGTCGCCATCCGAAGAACTTTCTCTGGCCGTGATCGGGCGGCCGAACGTGGGCAAGAGCTCCTTGGTCAACGCCATTCTCGGCGAGGAGCGCGCGCTGGTCTCACAGGTGCCCGGAACGACGCGCGATGCGCTCGACGCTACGTTCACCTGGCACGACCGCCTCTTTCGCATCGTCGACACGGCCGGCGTCAACAAGAAGCCCGAGGCGCACGGAGCGATCGAATATTACGCGGCACTTCGTTCGCTCGCGGCGATCGCGCGCTGCGATATCGCGCTACTAGTCTTCGATTCGATGAAGGGCATCATGGCGCAGGATCGCCGCCTCGCCGGCATCGTGCTCGAAGAGCGTAAGGCGTTGATCGTGGTCGGCAATAAATGGGATTTGGTGCGCGAGCAAGCCGGGGAGTTTAGCCAGAACGAGCTCGCCGGGGTCGTACGAGAGTCGCTCCCGTTTGCCGCGTTCGCCCCGATTGCATTTCTCTCGGCCAAGACGCAGCGCCGGCTGGGCAGCTTAATGCCGCTGGTCGCGAAAGTTGCCGAGAACCTCGACCGGCGCGTCGGCACGCCGCAGCTCAACGACGTTCTCCGCCGCGCCGTCCTCGCGCATCCGCCGCCATCTTCGAGCGGGCGGCTCGTCCGGATCTACTACGTTTCGCAGCCGGCCACGCATCCGCCGCTGTTCGTCTTCCACTGCAACGATCCCGATCTCGTGCAGTCGCATTACAAGCGGTTTTTAGAGAACGTGATACGCGCGCACTACGATTTCGAAGGCGTCCCGCTGCGGCTGGAGTTCCGCCCGCGCCGCGAACGTGAGGAGCGATCGTGAGCGACGTCGGTCTTCCGGAATCGACCGCGATCGGCATCATGATCATCGTGATCCTGATCCTCGTCGCGACGATGCTCGGCGCTTTCTTGATCGGATCCATTCCGTTCGGCTACGTCATCGGACGCGTCTTCTTCCGCACCGACATCCGCGCGCAAGGATCGGGGAACATCGGCGCGATGAACGCGCTGCGAACGCTCGGGACGGGCGGCGCGCTCGCGGTTCTGCTGCTCGATGCCCTCAAGGGATTCGCTCCAACGGTGTGGGCGCTGCACTTCTTTGCGGGCCACTTGGATTTCGAAAACCTTCCGCCGGGCGAGCAGATCATGGCCTCCGTCGTCGCGACTTGTGCGGTCTTGGGACACTGCTTCTCGCCCTGGCTTCGCTTCAAAGGCGGAAAAGGGGTCGCGACCTCGTTCGGTGCGATTTTCGCATTGAGCTGGCCGGCCGGATTGATCGCCGTGGGCGGATGGATCCTCGGTGCGGCGCTGACGCGGTATTCGTCAGTCGGGTCGATGCTCGGCAGCCTCCTCGCGCCGCTCGCCTTATTGGCGTTCACGCGTTCGCTGCCGGAGACGGCGTACGGACTCTTTGCCGCGGCCCTGATCCTATTCACGCATCGCGAAAACTTGGCGCGCCTGCGCGCCGGCACGGAGAGTCCAATCCGCCTCTCGCGGCGGCCGCCCTAGCGGCCGCCCACAGGGCTTATCTCGCCCCAGCCCGTACTCTGGCCAGCGCATGATTTCCTCAAACGACTTGCGTAACGGCGTCACCATCGTCGTCGACGGCCAGTTGTGGACCGTCATCGAGTTCCTTCACGTCAAGCCCGGCAAAGGCTCCGCGTTCGTGCGTACGCGGCTTAAGAACGTCAAGAGCGGCACCACGCTCGAGCGAACGTTCCGCGCGGGCGAAAAGCTCGAGCGCGCGACCGTCGACAACCGGCAGATGCAAATGCTTTATAACGACGGCGACGGCTACCATTTCATGGATCAGGAGTCGTTTGAGAACGTTACGCTGCAGCGCGATCTGATCGGCGGTCCGGCCGATTTCCTCAAAGACGGGATGGTCGTGGACGTTCAGTTCCACGACGGCGTCGCGATCGGCGTCGATCTGCCGGCCCACGTCGAGTTGAAAATCGTCGAAACCGATCCGGGCTTCCGCGGCGATACGGCGACGAACACGACGAAGGCGGCCAAGCTCGAGACCGGCGCGACCGTTCAGGTTCCGCTCTTCGTCGAAAGCGGCGAGGTGATCCGAATCGATACGCGCGACCGCCGTTATATCGGCAGAGCGAGCTAACGCCCGGGCGCCGCTAGCCGGGGGACGTCATCTTTCGCGGCACGACGATGCGGTCGTACTCTTCTTCAGAGACGTGGCCGAGCGATAGCGCCGCCTTCTTGAGCGTGGTCTTTTCGTGGTGCGCCTTCTTGGCGATCTCGGCAGCCTTGTCGTAGCCGATCTGTGGCGAAAGCGCCGTAACGACCATGAGCGACTCGTCGAGATACTTTTTGATCTGCTCTTCGTTGGCGATGAGACCCTCGACCGCGTGCTCGCGGAACATCGTGCATGCATCGCGTAGGAGACGCGTCGAATGCAAAAAATTGTAGATGATAACCGGGTTGAAGACGTTGAGTTCGAAGTTCCCCTGCGACGCGCCAAAGCCGATCGCCGTGTCGTTGCCGTAGACTTGCACGCAGACCATGGTCATGGCTTCGGACTGCGTCGGATTCACCTTGCCCGGCATGATGGAGCTGCCCGGCTCGTTCTCCGGGAGCACTAACTCGCCGATTCCGGCGCGCGGGCCGGACGCGAGCCAGCGGATGTCGTTGGCGATCTTCATGAGGGCGGCCGCGAGCATCTTGAGCGCGCCCGAGGCAAAGACGAAATCGTCGTGCGAGGCGAGCGCCGCGAACTTATTGGGATGCGAGCGGAACGGCAGCCCGGTGAGTTCGGCGATCTTTGCGGCGGTGCGCCCGCCGAACTCCGGATGCGCGTTGAGCCCGGTGCCGACCGCCGTTCCGCCGATCGCGAGATCGTAGAGCGGATCGAGCGCCTCTTTGCAGGCGTGCATCGCGCGGTCGAGCTGCGTGACGTAGCCGGAGAACTCTTGCTCGAGGGTCAGCGGCGTCGCATCCTGCAGATGCGTCCGGCCGACCTTGACGATGTGCGCCCACCCCTTGGCCTTCTCGTTGAGCGCATCGCGTAGCGCCTTCACGGCCGGCAGCATCTCGACCATGGCTTGCGCGCCGGCCACGTGCATCGCAGTCGGAAAGGTATCGTTCGACGACTGCGACATGTTGACGTGATCGTTGGGATGCACCGGCTTCTTCGAGCCCATCTCGCCGCCCGCGAGCTCGATCGCGCGGTTCGAGATGACTTCGTTGACGTTCATGTTGGTTTGAGTGCCGGAACCCGTCTGCCAGACGCGAAGCGGGAAATGCTCGTCGAGCTTTCCGGCGATGGCTTCGTCGGCGGCGGCGACGATCAAGCGCGTCTTTTCGTCGTCGAGTTTGCCGAGATCGTGATTGACGAGCGCGGCTGCCTTTTTGAGGACCGCCATGGCCTTGACGACTTTCTCCGGCATTACGTCGCGCGGCCACGACCCGTCGCCGATATCGAAGTGGACGAGCGAACGTGCCGTTTGCGCGCCGTAATACTTCTCCGCCGGGACCTCGATCTTGCCCATCGAATCGCTCTCGACGCGCACGTCTTTTGTCGTATCTGTCGTTGTCATAGCACCTCGTGCTTCGTCAGCGCGCGGGACCTTTCCGTGCGGCGCGCGCGACGTCGAGCGTGGTTCCCGCCTCGCGCAACTCCACGATCTCGTAGATCGAGAGGGGATACCGCTCGTCGAAGCGACGTTTGTTGCAGCGCGGGCAGCTGGCGGCCGTCCGCGGCAAGCTGCGGCGCAAGGCTTCGAACGCGCAGCGCTCGCAACGCAGGATGAAGCGCTTGGTCGACTCGCGCAACGGCGAAACGTTGCCGAGATCGTGATAGATGGACGTGAGTCCGCACTCGCGCAGCTTGCGCTTGAACCGAACGCCGTGTCCCGTCTCGCGAAACTTTGCGTAGCACCACACGTGGATCATTTCGTGCAGCAGCGTCTCCGTCAGCGCTTGAGGATAGCGGCGGAAATGCTTGGGGGAGAGCTCGATCTCCAACGACTCGCGGCCATAGGTCGTTCTTCCGGCGCAATTCGAGAAGCGGGCGTTGTAGCGCAGCTTGCAGCCGGGCACTTCGCCGTTAAAGAACTCGTAGTTGAGGCGAGCGAAAAGCAGCTGTAGATCCGCTTCGCTCGGCAATGCACTCGTCGTCACGCAAGATTTGGTTCGCGGCGCGTCCAACGGACTCATCGTGACTGAGAACGAGCCGGGCGGCCTTCCGCCGCGCATCTATCTGCCGATCGCGCTCGTCATCGCGGCGCTTTTTCTCGGCGTGATGGGCTATCTCGTGGGCGTCGGCTTCGGCGTTACCGGCTCGGTCTTCGGTAAGGCCGCGCCGTCCGGCAATAGCGCCGCCGCGGTCTCGCAAGGCTCGCAAAATGCCGTCGAAGGCGGTCCGCCTGCGCCGGTCGTGGCGCAGCTGCAGACGCTGCGGGCGAGAGTCGCCGCGCACCCAAACGACGACGTCGCGCTGACCCAGCTCGGCGACATGTATCTCGCCGCCAACCATTTCGAGCAAGCGATTCCATTCTATCTGCGCGCCCTGCGCGCAAACCCCCATAACGTGGCCGCGCAGACCGGGCTCGCCCAAGCGCGGGAGGCGCTGCGCCGGTGAACGTTTACATCTCCTGCGATATGGAGGGGACGGCCGGCGTGTGCTCGTGGAAGCAGTGCGACCCCACCGACGCGTACGAGTATCCGATCTTTCGCCGCTACATGACGCTGGAGGTTGCAGCCGCCATTGAGGGAGCGCGCTCGGCCGGCGCCGCGCGAGTGCTCGTCAACGACTCGCACTGGTCGATGCGCAATCTGCTGCTCGACGAGCTCCCCGCCGACGACGATCTGCGCGTGATCTCGGGCGCGCCCAAACCGTGGAGCATGATGCAGGGGCTCGACGCCGCGCTCGATGCGGCATTCTTCACCGGCTACCACGCGCGCGCCGGCGAGTGCGCGACGCTGTCGCACACGTATAGCGATTCACTTTACTCGGTGACGGTGAACGGCACGCCCTGCAGCGAAGCGTTGCTTAACGCCGCACTCGCCGGAACGTACGGCGTACCCGTCGTGCTCGTTACCGGCGACCGCGTCATCGTCGACGAGGCGGCGCGCGCGCTGCCCTGGGCGGTCGGCGTTGCGGTAAAGGATCCGATCGGCTACTCGGCCGTGAACTCGCTCACGCCGGCGGCCGCACGCGACGCGATCCGTGCCGGCGCGCGCGAGGCGCTTGGGCGCGTCGACCGCGCGAAACCGTTCGCGTTCGATCCCCCCTTCGAGCTGACCGTCGAGACGACGACCGTCGAACAAGCCGACTTCATCGAACTGATGCCGGGCTTCTCACGCGCCAGCGGCCGCGCCGTACGCTTCACCGCATCGGAGTATCCGGCGATGCTGCGGGCCTTCATGGCCGCCTCTCGCATGGCGGCCGCGGCCGAACCGATCGCGTGAACCTCTACATCTCGAGCGATATGGAAGGCGTGGCCGGCGTCTGCTCCTGGCAGCAGGTGGACGCGCGCACCCCGCATCCGGAGTATGCGACCTTTCGCCGATACTACACGCAGGAAGTTTGCAGCGCGATCGCCGGCGCGCGCGCAAGCGGCGCGACGGAAGTGCTCGTCAACGACTCGCACGGCCCGATGCGCAACCTTCTGCTGGACGACCTTCCCGCCGACGTACGCATCATCTTCGGCAATCGAAAGCCTTTCTCGATGGTGCAGGATGCCGACGGCGGTTTCGGCGGGGCGTTCTTCGTCGGCTACCACGGGGGCGCGGGCGATGCCGATGCCGTGCTCTGTCACACGTACACGCCCTCGGTGATCTACGAAGTCCGTATGAACGGCGTCCCGTGCAGCGAAGCGACGATCAACGCCGCGCTGCTCGGCTACTACGGCGTCCCGCTGCTTCTAGTAACGGGGGATCGAACGACGGTCGAGGGCGTCCAGGCGCAGATGCCGTGGGTGCGCGGCGTCGCCGTCAAAGAATCGATCGGGAACTTTGCGGCCGACTCGATGACGCCGGCTGCCGCGCAGCGCGCGATTCAGAGGGGCGCCGAGCAGGCCGTCGCTGCCGCACCGGCTGCGCAGCTCTACCGTTTTGAGCCGCCGATTGCGCTCGACGTTACGCTCGTCACCGCAGCCCAGGCGCATCTCGTCGCGACCATTCCCGGCTTCGAACGCACCGGCGCGCGCAGCGTGCGGTTCGTGCACGACGTGTATCCCGTCGTTTTCAAAGCCTTCGTCGCGACCTGGCGGCTCGGCTCGCAAGCGTAAGCAAATAAAGAGAGCGGCCGCGCCGCGAGCCCTTCACGATGCTTTGGCCGGAGTTCCGAGGGCGATCGCGATCTCGACGACGTCGTCTTCGCTGAGCGATAGCTGCCGCATCGCCGCCTCGTAACGCTCGATCGTCTCCTCGCTCTTGCTCGATGCGGCGCGTTCTTCACGCAAGCGCTTGACTTCGTCGGTGACTCGATGCGCCAGCTCCGAGGACGGCTCGACGCCGGCGCTTGCAAGTCGCTCGCGCTGACGGCGCAGCGTATCTTCCACCAGCGCCGCGCCGGTGTGCTTGCCGAAGACCCACGTCGTTTCTCCGCCGACGAGCTCTTTGGGCACGGCTTCGTACATCCGATGATCGATCAGCATCGCTTGGGTGTGAATCCCGGACTCGTGTGCGAAGACCTTGGAGCCCACGATCGGCTCGTGCTGCTGCAGCGGGATCCCGCTCATCCGCTCCATGAATCGCGCCAAATCGCGCAGCTTGCCGTACTTAAAGCCCGGCAGTTCGATGCCGTAGAGCACGCGCAGGGCAACCACGAACTCGTGGAGTTTCACGTTGCCGGCCCGCTCGCCGTAGCCGTTGGCCGTAACGGAAATCACTTTGAAGCCGCTCGACACCGCGGCGATCGCGTTGATCGGTCCCAAGGCCATAGTCGTTGTGGAGGTGCGCGACGATCGGAAGCCCCGCCGGAAGCGCGTCGACGATGCGGGAGCAGTACCAGCGTGTCGCCTCGGGCGTGAGCGTGCCGACCGTATCGGGCCAGGCCGGCCGCGTTCCCCCAGCATTCAAGCCCGCCTTGAAGTATTCGATGAAGTACTCGACGTCGCCGCGGCTGCCGTCCTCGGCGCCGAACTCGATCCGCTCGACGCCGCGCTCGCGCGCGTGTGCGATCGCGTCGCACTGCAGCCGGATGTTCGCCTCGCGATAGAACGAAAGTGGGAGCTCGAGCCATTCGCGCTCGTCGCGCCCTGCATATCGCAGCAACGTCTTACCGATCTTGTACTTGAGGTGCAGATCGCTGCCGCTGGTAAAGATGAAGAACGTTACCTCGCGCGGCTCCATGCCGACCGCGCGCAGCGTCTCGGCGGTGATGTCGATGTCGTTCCGGTTGCTGCGGCACATCACGACGATCTCCACGTCGCGGAGTTCCCCGCGACGTTTCGCCTCCATCACCAACTGCAGCGTGCGCCGGTCGCCTTCCGAAGCAGCCGGAAAGCCGACGCTCATGACGTGCACGCCGATCCCGGCAAGTTCGTGCGCGATCTCCAGCTTCTGCGCGGGCGTATAGCAGACGCCCGGCATCTGCTCGCCGTCACGCAGCGTCTCGTCGTAGATCCGAATCTCCGCCGGGTCGGGGAAAGCGACCCCGCGCGTGAACTCTTTTGGATCCCTGATCAGGCGCTCTATCGGCTCGCGAAGCATAATCGTGCGTTCTACGGACGCTCCGTCCTTTCTTGGTCGGGCTCCCGTCCCTCGCCCTCGCCGAAGCGCAGTTCGGCGGTATCGCGCGGGAAAGATTAGTTCGAGCGTCCAGTCGAAGGCGACGCGAAGCTTACGATCGAGCCCCGGCAAGCGCAGCAAATAGTACGTGCGCCAAAAGAACCACGCCAAGAATCCGGTAATGACGCGATTGCCCGGAAGCTGCGCGACGCCTTTGCGCCCGCCGAGCGCCGCCATCATGCCGAGCGTATGATAGACGAACGGAGTGGTCGGGCGCCCGCGCAGCGCGGCGACGACGTTCTCGGCAAGATGCGGCCCTTCGCGAATCGCGTGCTGCGCCGTCATCGGATACCGGCCGCCCGATCTCATCGGGAATCGACGCGCAATCGCCGAGCGCCCAGACGCCCGTAACTCCCGAAACCATCATGTCGCGGCCGGTCTCGATCGCGCCGCGCTTGGTCTTGGGCAGTTCGAGCTTGGCAATCGTCGGCGCCGGCTTCACGCCCGCGCTCCACACGATCGTCTCGCTCGCGATGCGCCGGCCGCTCTGCAGCGTTAGGCCGTAGGCATCGGCCTTCGTCACGCCGTCGCCCAGCAGCACTTCCACGCCGCGCCGTTCCAACACGCGCCGCGCGTACTCACCCATCTTCGGCGGGAGACCCGCGAGCAGCGACGGACCTGCCTCGACGAGCACGACGCGCACGTTCTCCCGCTGCAATCGCCGATAAAATCGCAGCACGCTGCGGAAAAGCTCGACGATCTCGCCGGCCGTTTCCACGCCCGTAAAGCCGCCGCCGACCACGGTGAGGGTGAGCAGGCGGCGACGGCGTTCCTCGTCGTCGATCGTGTCGGCGAGCTCGAGCAGCCACACGAGATGATTGCGCAGCGCGTCGGCATCCTCGAGCGTCTTGAGCGCCCACGTGTGCTCGGCGACGCCCGGCAAACCAAAATCCGAGGTCGAAGAACCGAGCGCGAGCACGACCTGGTCGTATTCGAGGACCGCCTCGATCTGCGTGAGGACGTGCCGGTAGCGCAGCCTGTGCCGCTCGACGTCAATCTCGTCGACGTCGGCCAGAATGAAGGTCGCCCAGCGCAGCTGCGCGCGAATCGGCGTCACGACGTGGCGCACTTCCAGCTCGCCCGAAGTGACCTCGGGAAGCATCGGCGTAAAGAGTGTGTAGTTTTGCCGGCTGAGCACCACGATCTCGGCCTCGCCCGGGCGCAGGAGCCGCTCGAGCCGGCGCGCGACGGCGATCCCCGCAAAACCCCCGCCGACGATCGCGATGACCGGCACGCGATGCGGTTGAAGAGGACTGCGTGCAAAACCTCCCTCCGCCGCGCCGCCGCACCGGACTCGGCGCGCTGCTCGCGGCGGCCGCTGCCTTCCTGCTGAAGTTCAAGTTCTTGCTGCTAGCCGGCACCAAGCTCTTTGCGATCGGCTGGACGTTTCTGCTATCGCTTTGGATCTACGTCGTCATCTTCGGCTGGAAGCTCGCGGTCGTCGTCATGCTGCTCTTGCTCGCACACGAGCTCGGGCACTACTTTGCCTTTCGCGCATACGGGCTGCCGGCCCGATTGCCCACGTTCGTCCCGTTGCTGGGCGCATTTACTGCCGGCGCCGTGCCCGACGATCTCGAGCACGATGCGTATATTGCGCTCGCCGGACCGCTGGTCGGTTTAGGCCTCGCCGCCGCGTGCTTTGCCATCGGCGCACAGACTCAGGACCGCTTCTGGTATGCCTGCGCCGATCTCTCCGCGTTTTTGAATTTGTTCAACATGATACCGACGCCCCCGTTCGACGGCGGGCGCATCATCGGCGCACTCTGGCCGCCGCTTTGGTTCGCGGGGTTTGCGCTCTTCATCGTCTTTGCCATCCTCCTGCACGTGCCGATTCTGTTCGTCGTCATCATCGGGCTGCTCGGCCTACCCACGATGCTGGGCGCGTGGCGCGGCCCGGCCGACCCTCGCGCCGAGCGCATGACGTTCGGGGCGCGGGTGCGCGTCAGCGTCTGGTATCTCGCGACGCTGCTCGGTCTCTTCTTCGTTATGGCACAGTCGCACGGCATCGCGTCACCGGGCGCAGCGACCGGCGGCCCCTGGTGACGCGAGCGGCGCTGCTCGCATTGGCGTACGCATCGATCTTGATTGCAATTTTTGTGGTGCGCCCGCACTCCACGCCCGGGCCGTTTCTACGCGACTTCGAGGCGTACTGGTCGGCCGGCAGCACGTGGAATGCCGGCCGCGACGCATACGGCCGCGCGATCTGGCAGGCCGAGCGCACCGTGCCGGGCGTCGATCCGTCGCGCGACGAGGTGCTTCCATTTGCGGGGCCTCCGGCGTCGCTCTTGTGGTGGTCTCTCGTCGCGCGGTTGCCGTATGCAATCGCGGCGGGCGTCTGGTGCGCAGTCCTGATCGGCGCCGTCGCGCTGCTTGTCGTGCTGGCGTTAAGCGCGGCACGCATCCGCCTCGCGCCGATGCCGTTTACGATCGCCATCGCGCTGGCGGTTGCCTTTGGGCCGCTTACCAGCGATCTCGCGCTCGGCCAAATCGCCTTGCTGGCATCTGCGGCAGCATTGGGGGCAACGGTGCTCGCGGACCGCACCATAACCGGGGCGGCCGCGGCGGCCTGCCTTGCGCTCGTGCAGCCCAACGCAGCCTTCGGTCTCGTCTCCCAGATCGGCCGCAATCGCGCGACCGCGGCGCTCGTCGCCGGCATCGGCGCCGCTTACGCGCTCGGCGCCCTCGCCGCTGGGCCGGCATGGCCGTTGGAGTACGCTCGCACGCTGGCCGCGCATGCCGCGGCCGAACGCTTCATCGCCATTCAGTTCGGTCCGGCGGCGATCGCCTTCGGCGCCGGCGCGACGGCGCCGGCTGCAACGGCGTTCGGGATCGTTGCGATGTTGGCCGCGCTCGCAGCGCTGGCCGCTACGATGCTCCGCATTCCGGACCCTTTTGCGCGCTTTGGCGCATGTTCGGCGCTCGCGCCGTTCGTCGCGGGATTCTTCCACGAGCACGATCTCGTCGTCGCCTATCCGGCTGCGCTCTGGTGCGCGGCGCGCACGCGCGGCGCTACTCGCATTGCCGGCCTCGCCGGTACGCTTTTGGTTGCCGTGGATTGGCTCGGTTTCGCGCAGCGTCCCAGCGGGATCGTGCAGAGCGCGCTGCTGGCGCTTGCCGCGTTCGCGGCATTTTCAGCCTTCGGCGAGGAGCGGCCCGCGACGACGGCGCTCTGTCTCTTTGCCGCGCTCTTCGCACTCGCGGCGTGGCTGGGCGCAACGCACGCCCTGCCGGTTTGGCCGGATGCGCTCGGGGCCTTTCACGCCCCGGCTACCCTGCCGATCGCGGACGTCTGGGCGGCAGAACAACGCGCGAGCGGACTCGCCGCGGCGCAGCCGGCCTGGGCGATTCTCCGAGCGCTACCCTTGATCGGATGCGCGCTCCTCGCGGCCGCTATATATCGACGTTCAGCATCCCGTCGAACGGCGTGAACGCGCCCGGATCGTACCCGCTGAGGCTTCGGCTGTGCGCGTACCCGGAATCGAGCACGTAGAGCACGATCGTCGGCACGTCGTTGATGATGATGCGCATCGCCTGCCCGAGCAGAACGGTCTGCTTCTGCAGATCGTACGTCAGCTTGATCTGTTCGAGCAGCGCGTCGAGCTTCGCGTCGCAGAGATGCGAGACGTTCTGACCGTTGGGTGGAATCTGGTCGCACTCCATGGTGTTCGAAACGTCGGCGACGGGCAGACCCTGCCACGAGAACATCGTCATGTCCCATTTTGCGCCGTAGACGATCCCGCCGTTTTGATACGGCCCGAAGAAGATCGCCGGCGCGTACTTGCGGGTCTGGATCTCGATGCCGACGTCGCGCAGTTCTTCGCGGATGAGCTCGACGGTATCGTCGGCGGTAGAAACGCCCGTGTAGTACGGGAACTGCAGCGTCAACTGCTCGCCGTTCTTCACGCGCGTGCCGCCCGGACCGACCTTCCAGCCCGCGGCGTCGAGCAGCGCCTTGGCCTTGGCCACGTTCTGCTCGACGAACGGAAGATTCTTCGGCGCAAACGGCAGCGTCGGCGGCACGATACTGTCTTGCAGCACGCCGTAGCCGTGTGCGATCTTCGCGACCATCTGGCGGCGGTCGAGGGCGAGACGAATGGCCTGACGGACGCGCACGTCGCTCACCAGCGGCCGCGTGACGTTGAAATCGAGGTGCGCGTAGTAAATGCCGTGGCGAACGTCGGTTTGAACGTTCGAGATCGCTTTCGTCTGCACGATGTACGACGGCGGCACTTCAGGCCATAGCTCCACGTCGCCCGTCTGCAGGAGCGTCAGCAGCGTATCGCGCGACGGAATCAGCTTATACGTGATTCGCTTGAGCTTCGGCGTCCCGCGGAAGTAATACGGATTGGCTTCGAGCTCGATGCTGTCGGCCCGCTTCCACGCGACCACCCGGAACGGGCCGATCCCGACCGGCTTGGCGTTATAGGGCGCGCTGTTGATGTTGGGAAGATTGCCGAGAATGTGTTTCGGCAGGACGGTCGGATTCGCACCCGCGCTTCCAAAAAACGTCGGGATGTACGGCGAATACGGATGCTTGAGATGGTAAACGACCGTATATTTGTCGGGCTCGTCGACCTTCGTGATCAAATTCCAGCCGTCGCGGCCGACCTCGTTATTGCGCGGGTTCAGCACGGCTTGCGTCGAGAAGACGACGTCGTCGGCGTTAAACGGCGCCCCGTCCGACCAGCGTACGCCCTTGCGAAGGTGCCACGTGATGGTGTCGCCGTCTTTGCTGATCCCGCCGTTCTGCTGGGTCGGCACGACCGTGGCCAGTTCGGGATAGGCCCGGTTCTGCGCGTCGTATTTCACCAAGTACGCTTGGGTCATCTGCGAGATGTAGCCGAGCGTCGTTTCGGTGAAGAGGTGCGGGTTGAGCGTCGGCACGTCGCCGCTGCCGTCGGCGATCGTGAGGTAGTGCGGCGTCACGGGCGAACCGCTGCCGGCCTTCGTGCAGGCGCAGAGCGTCGCGAACGTCGCGACCGCGCAAAGAAACCGCATCTTCATGTCTCGAAGCTCCTTAGATCGAGTAGTTCCACGGGTCCCAGAACGGCGAAATCACCGGCGAGGGCGCAAAGCCCTTGAGGTCGCTGTTATATACGAACGGGAATCGGTTGAAATAAAGAATGATCGTCGGCACGTCCAGCGCGAGCTGCTGCTGGACGATCACGTAGTCGCGCTTGCGCTGGGCCTGATCGATCGTCGTCAACGCGTCGTTCATCGCGTCGGTGGCCGTCTGGTTGCTCCAGAACATCGCGTTCTGCCCGTGCGGCGCGAGATTGTCGCCGGAATAGATCGCGCTGTCGTCGGGATCGGCGGCGGCGAGCCAACTAAAGAGCGCGACGTCGTAATGGCCGCCCTGCAGCGTTCCGTTCGTGGAGTTGTCGAAAAACTGACTGGTCGGGTAGTTCTTGATGTCGGCAAGCACTCCGACCTCGCGCCATTGCCGCTGCAGCAGCGTCTCGTTCTCCTTGCCGCTGTTCGACTCGGTTTGGGTGCTCAGGGTTATCTCCAGCTTCTGACCGTTCTTCACGCGGATGCCGTCCGGACCCACCGTCCAGCCGTCCGCGTCGAGGATGGCCTTGGCTTTCGCCGGGTCGTACGGATAGTGCTGGATGTCGTTGGTGACGGCCCACGAGTACTTCGGGTGCTGATCGGTGTCGGCGGGAATCGCCGAGCCATGAACGACTTTGGTGATGATCTCCTGTTTGTCGGTCGCATACGCGAGCGCGCGGCGCACTTGAACGTCGCTGACGATGGGGTGCTTCAGATTGAAGTCCACGTGCGAAAATGCAAACGCATCCACTCGGATGGCGACTAGGCCGTTGCGCGGATTCGCCGCCAGCGCCTGGTACTCCGGCCACTTCAATCCCGTGCCGAGCGCGAGCATGTCGAGCTCGTGGGTTTGCAGCTGCGTGACGACGGTGTTCTCGTCGGGGAGAATCTTATAGATTACTTCCTTGAGCTTCGGCGGCCCGAGATAGAAGTTCGGATTGGCGACCATTCGCACGTCCTGACCGCGGTTCCACGCCACGATCTTGAACGGGCCGCTGCCGACCGGCAGCGCGTTGTACGGAGCGGTGTTGAACGACCCCTTAGTCGTCGTTGTACTTCGCGAGCAAGTGCTCGGGCAGGATCGGCGCGTTTCCGTTCTCGCTCCAGAGTTGCTGCAGGAACGGCGCGTAGAGCTTTTTCATATGAATGACGGCGACGTGCGGGTCGCTGCAATCGATGCTGCCGATGTCCTTGTAACCGTCGGTCGTCACCACGTTATTATGGGGGTTCATCACGACCTGGCGCGTGAACTCGAGGTCTTTGCAGGTGAGCGGCACGCCGTCTTGCCACTTGATGTTCGTACGGAGCTTATAGGTGAGCGTGAGGCCGTCTTTACTCACGTCGCCGTTTGCGATCGTCGGTACTTCACGCAGAGCATCGGGCACCGGCTGAGCCTTGTCGTCGTAGCGCACCGCCCACGAGAAGGCGAACATCGAGATATCGAGCGTCGGACTCGCCGAGTTGAGGACCACGTTGAGCGTCTTGGGATCGGAGAACTCGGAGAAGCTCAGGACGCCGGGCGTCGTCCACGGATGGCGACCACCCGCCGAGCCGGTCTCGTTGGAGACCTTGCTGCAGCCCCACTGAGCGAGCGCCGCCGCCACTAGGACCGCGCCGAGCGATCTCAACCTCACGCAGATGCTCCTTCCTCAACGTCACCGGCGCGCATGGCATCGAGATCGATGCCGCGCGCCGCGCAAAACTCGCGATAAGCCGCAGGCGCGATCTCCGAGGGTTTGATCTCGCTGCGGCCGCCCCAGAAGACGTTGGTGTACGAGAACTCAATGCCTGCCTCGCGCAGGTGCGCGTCGATTGCCGCCTTATGCGCGAGCACCCTCTCCTTCTCCATCCCGTGGGCCACCGCCATGACGTTGACGTTGCGGAACTCCGGGCCACCCTCGCGCCAGTAGGCGTGCGTGATCACGTAGTGCCGGCCGACTTCGCAACCGGCCGCGACCTCTTCTCCCGGCGGCACGGCCCAGTGAAAGAGCGCGTTGTAGCGGGTCGCGCGCTCGTTGGCCGCCGTCGCTTTGACGTGTTCGAGAAAGGTTGAGAAACGCCCAATGACGCCGCGCCGATTCAACGACTGCGCTACGGAAACGAACGTCTCGAAGTCGACGCCGGCCTCGCGCGCGCGCCCGGCCCAGAGATCGCGAACGAGCTCGTCGCGCGCGAACTCGCGCTTGAGCGAGGTGAGGACGCGCCACTCGAGATCCGAGAGCTTGACGATCGCCGCCTCGGCCGGGCGCCCGAGCGCCTCGGAACGCGCTCCGGGTTCGAGCCCTCGGCGGCGCACGTGACCGACGCCAAGCGTAAAGAGCAGTTCGCGCCGGCATCAAGCGGAAGGCGTCGGCGCCGACCTGTCCGCGCAGCCACTCGGCGTGTTTGCGCAGCGAGAATCCCTGCGGAACCTTGAGCGTCGTCCAGAGCCGATACGTGCTCCCCGGCGACGCCGCGTCGGTCGTTCGAATGACGACGTGGCCCGAAAACGGATCCTCGCGAACCATAAAATCGAACGCCGCGTCGAGCCTGTCCGGCTCGATCTGCCCACGCGCAGAGCGCGCCGCCGGCGAGACTGGTCGCCAGCAGTGTCTGGCGAACGCGCCGAATCGTGCCGGCGTCGCAGCATCGCGCCGACGCGTTCGATGACGGTCTCGAGCGGAACGCCGCTGCGCTCGGCGATCTCGCCGAAAGGATCGACTTGAAAACCCGCGAGGCGATCTTCGGAGACCGCGAGGATCGCAGCGTTGATCGGGTCAGAAATATTCGCCGGCACCGATGCGGGCGGGCGATTCATCGCGCGTTAAATCTGAACGTCACTCACGCCCGTCGCGTACAGATAGTTCTGCTCGGCGGTGCTCACCCCGTACAGCGCGCTGATATACGACGATTGCGCCGTCGTGAGGTTGGCTTCGGCGGTCACCACGTTGAGAATCGTCGTCGCGCCGACCTTGTACTGCGCTTGCGTGGCGCTCAGCGAAACCTGCGCGGCGACGAGCTCCGAGCGCGCCTGCACCAGCGACGCCCGCGCCGAAATCAAGGTGGCGAGCGCCGAACGAACGTCGGACTCGACCGAAAGCTTCGTCGAGTTGAAGTTCGCAACCGCCTGGTCGAGCTGCGATGCGGCGACGGCGACGTTATAGTTCGTGAGACCCTGATCGTAAATCGGGATCGATAGATTCAGCCCGATGGTTTTTTGGTTCGACCAGCTCGGCGGGATCCCCGGACAGATCGAAATCGGCGTCACGTTTCCGTTCTTCGGATTCGTTTCGGTGCTGGAATAGCAATCGATGAACTGACGGCTGACGCCGTCGCTCGCACCCGCGGTGAGAATCGGAAACCGCGCTAGCTTCGCGTATCGGAGATTCTCTTGCGCGGACTGCACGTTATAGGCGGCGGAGATATAATCGGGGCGCATGATCAGCGCTCGCTTGAGCGACAGCGCGTAGGTCGGATTCGGGGAGTTCGGCTGAGACGTAATTTGCTGGGGAACGACCTCGACGTCGGCATCGAGACCCAGCGTGGTAGCAAATGCGCCTTGTGCGCCGATGGCGGTTCCCTGTGCCGTTACGAGGTTACCTCGCGCCTGCGCCGTTTGAAACTGCGCGGCCGCGATGTCGGAGCGCGCTGCCGCCCCATTGCGAATCTGCGCCGCGGTCGAGGCTTCGTTGACTTCGAACTCGTGCACCAACTGGGCATCGGCAGTGACCGTGGCGTTATCCTCGAGCACCGTATAGTACGACGTCGCGACGTTGTAAGCCAGCGTTTGCAGGTTGCGCAATAGCGTGGCGCGTCCGGCGATGTCGGCTTCCTTGGCGGAACGAATGTTCGCGATCGTGCGGCCGCCGTCGTAGATCAGCTGAGTGATCGTCAATGCAACCGATTCGTTGGCGACCGTCGCCTGCGAGTACGCCGCCGGGGTGGCTAAGCCGAACGCCGCCGCCGGGCTAGGGCCGGGGCTGCTCGAGGCACTGGTCGCAGTACCCGAAGTGGTCGTACCGTTGGTGTATTCCTTGCCCATCTGCGCGTTTGCGCTCAAACCGGGATAGTACGCCTGAACCGACGAGGTGTAACGCGCGTGGATCTGCAGCCCACTGTGCGTTCTCGAGCGCGAACGTGGGCGAAAGCGCGACCGCGATGCGAATGGAGTCGACCAGCGAGATCGACTTCGGCACGCCCTTCTTCGCGGTGAGCTGCTCGACGTCGGGCGCCGGCGTTCCGTAAGCAGGATATGGCAGCGGCGTCCCGCTGATGGTCGGCTCGGGGAGCGGCGACGGCATTTGGATCCCAGGCACGCCCGGAATCTCGCCCGATGGGGGCGGAGAGGGAGCCGATCTGGGCCAAGCCGACCCCGGTCACGAGCGCTCCCGAGCGCGATCGCGATGAGCAGCGTTCGCGCGCGAAGACCGTGTGCTCTCATCCTAATGCCCCGCGCCGGCGGCGGCCTGCGGCGCGATTCCCGTTGCTCACGGCAACGTCGCTGCCATCCTTGAGCGCGTCCGGACGCGTCGTGATGACCATCGTCCCGGGCTGGATTTGCGGGCTGATGACCTGCGAGAGCGTATCGGTCTGCACGCCGAGCCGCACCGGGACCAGCTGGGCCTTATTGTTGGTCACGATATAGACGATGTTGCCGCTGGGCGTCTGGGCGACCGCGCTTCGCGGAACGACCACGGCGTCGCTCGCGCGGGCTTTGGTCACCGTTACGGTTACCAGCATGCCGCCGCGCAGAACGTAGCCCGGGTTTTGCACCTCCAGACGCGCAAGATAGGATAGTGTACCCGCAGGTCGGCACGACGTTAACCGTTTGGACCGGACCGCTGAAGGTCCGGTTCCGGGAGCGATGAAGACTTGTAGCTGACGCTGATCCCCGGCCGGACGTACGAGAGATCTTCGTCGGGAACGTTGACGTTGATCCAGACCTTGTCGATGCGCGAGACCTGCAGCACCGGCTGGGAGGGCGAAGCGTAGGCGCCCGGGATCGACCAGCCGGTTCGAGATGACCGCATCGTACGGGGAGTAGAGCAACGTCTGCGAGAGCTGAGTGCTGCAGAGCTGCGCTTGCGCAGACGGCCGCTGAGGCTTGCGCCTGCTGCGATTTGACGTTCTGACAGCTGACGATGTTGTTGCGCAAGCCGACGACGGAGTTATTGTAGGTCTGCTGCGCCTGCACGTAGTTCGCTTGGATTGCTGGAGCGTCGTCTCCGAAACGTAGCCTTGTTTGTACAGCTGCTTGTTTTGATCGTAGACGAGCTTCGCGTTGACCAAGCGACGCCTTGGCCGTCTGCAGCGGCGGCGTCGTTGGTCTGCATCTGCACCGGGTACCCGACGACCGCGACCCTTGCGCCGCGGCGGCATGCTGCGACGGCCTGCGCGCTGCGCCTGATCGAGCTGCGCCTGAAGCGTGCGCGGGTCGATCGTGCGCAAGCAGATCGCCCTTGTGCACCATGTCGCCGATGTTCACGTTGATCTTCGAGAATCGTGCCGCTCTGCTGAAAGGCGAGCGTCGACTGCTCGAGCGGCGCGATTTGTCCGTCGAGCGTGAGGTACGTGGCGATATTCTGCCGGGTCGCCGGCGGCCGCATCGACGGTGAGCGGGGGCGTGGCCGGCGGCGCCTTCTTGCCGCAACCGGCCAGGACTGCAGCCAAAACGGCAAGCGCCAGCGGCGTTGCTCTTAAAGAAACGGACGGGGGTGTCATCCTGAGCATCACTTTCCTACAAATCGGTCCTTCATGGTCTCATATACGGCGGGCCAACGGCGTTTGATTCAACCTATCGTCGAAACCTGGGATGACCGGTGGGGTGCACGGCGTATCTCCCCGGGGCATGAGCGCGAAACTCGACATCGGACGCTCGTACAGCCTTCAAAGTCGCGTCGAGGAGTGGATGACCGCCGAAAAGGCCGGGAACAAGGGCGTTGACGTCCTCTCCACCTCGATGCTCGTTCAACTCGTCGAAAGCGCGGCGATCCACTGCATCGAGCCGGCCCTCCAGCCTGGGCAGATTACTTTCGGCACGCATATCGACCTCGAGCACACAAACCGGTTCCGGTTGGCTTCATCGTCCGGACCGAAGTCGAAGTCGTGATGCTCGACGGCCCGCGGGTCAGTTTCGCGGTCCAAGTCTTCGACGAGCAAGAAGCCGTCGCCGAAGGCACTCACGAACGCTACATCATCGAAAAGGCCAAGTTCCTCGCAAAACTGCGCGAAAAGCTCGCCTGAGAATTGGGGCCTCCCTAGTGCAGGGGAGGCAATCGGCCGTTCCCGAAAGGTGGGCCAAAGGTGCTCTGCCGGACCGGACCCGCTAGGGGCCGGCCGTGGATTCAGCCCTAATGCTCAATTACCAGCTAGGAGGACACATTGAAGCGACTGAGCACTGGAGTCCTGGCCGCGCTGATGGCAGCCGGCTTGGGACTCAATGCGGTCGCAGCCCAGACCGGCGCATCGCATGGCAACATTGGAACCAACGCGATCGCGCAGGACCAGGGCGCGCACCAGCTGCTCCGCCGGCGAACTTCGGATCCCCGCCGTCGGGTCAGTATCCCGATTCTCTTCAATGACCATCACGTCTATACCAAGCCCGATATCCTGAAGCAGGGCCGCGTTCTCGCCGCACTCGTGCGCGGCGGAACGCTCCTCGATCCCGCTTCGCTCGATGTTCGAGCAAATGGGCGCAACGGTGTCTTACGACGCGGGCAGCAAGACCGTGACGGTCAGCAAGGCCGGCGCCGAGGTCAAAGTGACCGTCGGTAAGCCGGAAGTCATCATCAACGGCGAATCGCGTCCGCTGGACGTGCCGCCCGATGATCTATCAGGGCATCGTTCTCGTACCGGTCCGCGTTATTTCGGAAGGCATGGGCGCGTACGTGCTGTGGGTTCCGGATCAGCCGCTCGTCGTCGTGCGTTACATCCCGCCGACGCCGCCGCCGACCCCGGCGCCACCGCCGCCGCCGCCCCCGCCGCCGCCGACGCCGACTCCGACACCGATCGCCAAGCACCGTACTACGACTTCTACGTCGCCGGTGACTACATCATCTCGCCGAAGGTCTATGACGAATTCAGTCCGGGAACGCAGCAGCAACAACAACAATGGCGGCTTCTCGTACCGCCTCCACGGCGCCATCGAGATTCCGGTCATGGCGCTGCCCTTCATGGTCGAAGTCGACTATCGCCAGTACAACTGGCAGCACCAGTGCGGCGGAGCCGACTGCTACGTGACGACGATCGGCGGTCTCGGACAGTCGTTCGTACCGCAGTTCATCGGACGCGACTATGACTTCGACGCGCGCCTTGGGATTCGCATACTCAAGCCGCGGATCTACATCGTCGGCGGTTACATGTCGCGCACGAATAACTCCGGCTATCCGTCCGGGAACGGGCGCCGGCGTCGGGATCGAGAAACTCCCCGATCTCGACCGCGTCTTCTCGTTCTACGGCAGCGCCGTGTACTTCTTCGGCGTCAACGGCAACTACGCAGAGCACGCCCCTTGCCTGCGGTTACCCCGGCGGCTCGTCGTGCACGTATAACGTCGGCTACGACATCCTGAAGTACGACCTCGGCGTCAGCTACACGTTCCCGGATTCCCGCTCTTCATCGAGGGCGGATTCCTTGGCGATCGCGGCTGGAACAACAACGCAGCCCCGATCGGATTCTCGGAAAGCGGCCCGTACGCGGGTATCGGCCTGAAGATCTAGTCTTCGACCGAAGAGGAAACCGAAAGCCCCTGCAGTTTGCAGGGGCTTTCATGTTTCTTCTCGCGAATCGTCGCGTCGTTAGCGTTTGGTCGGCGTTGGCGACGGCGACGAAGACGCGTCGTCGGGGGCAGGCGACGGCTGGACGCACTCCGGCGTGATGACGTCGACGGCGGGACGTCCGGGTGCGGGCGAAGGCACCGGCGTCGCCACGGGGGTCGCCTCCGGCATCACCCCGGGCGGCAGCGGCGTCGGACAGAGTTGCGCGAGCCCGAACCAGTGCTCGGTGAAACCGTTGGAGATCGTCGTCTTCGCGACTTTTCCAAAATACGTGTTCCCGTATTTTGTCACCAGAATCTGCATGAACTCCCACGTCTTCTGCTGTTCGGGCTGCGTGTAGACTTTGCGAAGCACTTGGACGCCGAGAAAGTACGTTCGCGGCAACTGCGGATCGCTGGGGTACTTGGCGGCCCATTTTTGCAAGGCTTCGGTCGCAAAATCGAGCTTCGAGATGAGTCGGGGATCGGTCGTATAGGCGCCGGCGCTGATGGCGCCGTCCTTATACGTGTTGTCGATCCCGAGGTAGCTCATTTTCATGCGTCCGAAGTACTCGTCGCCGGGAGCCGAGCTATTGTACTCTTCGCACTGCAAATGAGCCCATTTGCTCTTGGTGACGCCGCAGACGTCCTTGGTCGTCGGCTTCGGGCTCGGCGTCGCAGCGGCGATGAGAACGGTCCTGGAGTTCGGCGGCGCTGCCGCCAACAAAAGCACACCCGCGGCGATAACCGCGAAGGACAGCGTAGATATCGCGCGTTTCACGTTTGGCAAGATCCCCCTCGCGCGGCCGTTTCTTCCCGCCGTAAGGGGCATACCTTTTCCAGGCGCGAACTCCACTGCCCGCATGAACGGGTCGCTTCGCGTCGCCGCACTTCAACTCAAGGCGCACGATCGCGCAGATTTTGCCGCGGCGTTCGAGCCGATACTTGCGTTCGTGCGGCGGACCGCAGAGCAAGCCGACCTGCTCGTGCTGCCGGAGGCGACGCTTCCCGGCTACGTGCTCGAACGCCGCGAGATCGACGCCGCTGCGATCGCCGCCGCGCTCGACGCGCTGCGCGAGGTCGCGCGCAGCACGGCGACGGTGATCGTGGTCGGCGCGGCGGCGTCGGATAACGGCGAACTCCGTAACGCTGCGTTTGCGATCGACGCCGATGGATCGATCGCCGGACGCGCCGACAAACTCTTCTTGTGGCATTTCGACCGGCGCTGGTTCGCAGCCGGCGATCGGGTCGAGCCGATCCTCGACCGCGGCCGGGCCGCTCGGCGTGCTCGTCTGTGCCGACGGACGCCTCCCGACGATCGCGCGCACGCTCGTCGACCGCGGTGCACGCGTGCTCGTCATGCCCACGGCATGGGTCACGAGCGGGCGAAACCCCGACGGACTCGAGAACGTGCAGGCCGACCTGCTCGCGCGCGTACGCGCGTACGAAAATCGCGTGCCGTTCGTCGCCGCAAACAAGTGCGGCAGCGAGCTCGGCATGGTCGCGTACTGCGGCAAGAGCCAGATCGTCGACGAACGCGGTGAGCCCATCGCCGTCGCCGGCGAACGCGAGCAGACCGCGATCTTCGGCACTCTCGCTCCGCCGTCGGAGAAGCCATTCCGCACGACGCCGGCAACGCCGCCGCCGGCCGCGCGGTTCGAGGGCGTAGCCCGGATCGCCGTTTCTTGCGACGCGTTGCCGGCCGACGTCGCGCACCGGCTGGAACTGCTCGACGATGCTTGCGCGCTCGCACCCGGTGAAGTCGTCACGTGCGCAACCGCACCCGCGGTCGCAGCCGTTTCCGACGACGAGATCGCCGATCCCGCCGGCCTCATCGCGTACCGGCGCGCCGGATACTCACTCCTCGCGTGGACCACGCACCGAAGCGACCCGTGGGTGGAGCGGCTCGCGCGCGCGCGCGCGCTTGAGTTGCGCCTCTACCTCGCCGTCTTCGATCGCTCGCTGGGCCGCGCGTTCGCGGTCGACCCCGACGGCGCGGTCATCGCCGGCACGTTCGACGGTTACCGCCTCGCCAGCTTTACGCTCGACTCGCGCAAAACTGCCGACACGACCGTAGCGCCCGGCAGCGACGTCGTGGAAGGGCTCGACCGCGTCGCTGCGATCGTCGGCCGTGCAGGATAGTCAAACGCTCCCGGGCGGCAAGCGGATCGTCTCGCTCGCAACGGCGATCGCCGCGGTGCTTGCGGCGCTCGGGACGCTCTATTCCCATCACCGCTCGATCAGCGCGCTCTCGGCCAAGAACGAAGCCATTCTCACGCAAGCTCGCGCGACGGATACGTATAACGCCTACGAAGCCAAGCAGATCCGATACAACATCTACCGCGCGCTGCTCTCGAGCGATCTGGTGCAAAACGCCGCCAATCGAGCCCGCTTGGAAACGATCGCCCAAGAGGAACAGGCGTCGTCTCCCGGCGTCTTGGAGCGCGCGAAAGCGCTCGAAGCGCAGGCTTCGCGGAGCGACGAGCGCTCCGAAGTGATCCTCAAGTCGTACGAGACGCTCCAGCTTG
This sequence comes from Vulcanimicrobiota bacterium, assembly GCA_963699435.1. Taxonomy (GTDB): domain Bacteria; phylum Vulcanimicrobiota; class Vulcanimicrobiia; order Vulcanimicrobiales; family Vulcanimicrobiaceae; genus Cybelea. The sequence continues at coordinate 111,114 of CAVOTV010000004.1, read as the reverse complement.
CAACGACGCTGTTCGAGATCTCGATCGTGCTCGTTTCCATTTCGGCCTTCGCGGGATCGCGGATTTTTCTACCGCTAGGATGCGGCTTCAGCGGCGTCGGGCTCGTGCTCTTTGCCTTTGGCTTACTCCAGGCACGCTAAGCGCGGCATGGCCGCGCTGCGCAGCGCCGCATTACTGTTGCTGGCGTCGCTCGCGCTTACCGCTGCCGCGGAGCGGATGCCGTCGCCGACGCGCGCGACCGGCCGGTTCATCGTCGCGCCGTGGCCGTATCTGCCCGGGAGCGTCGTACCGCTGCGAATCGACGGCTTCGCTTCGCCGTTCGGCACGAGCATCTTGGGCCCGGAAGGATCGCCGGCGGCAATGTTTACGAGGTGCCGCTCGGCACGCGACCGCAGTCGGCATTGCTCGTGGGCGGCAGCGCAACGGGTCTCGCGTCGGTAAAGCTGCGGATCGCCGCGCCGCCCTCGTTGCGGCGCTCCTTGCTCGTGGTTGCATCGTACGATGAAGGACTCGTCTTTCACGACGCGGGCACACGCGCAGTCCTCGGCGTGCTCGCCACCGGCGGCGCGCCGAGCGACGTCGCGCTCGATACTTCGGGGACGATCGCAACGGCCGATACGGACGGCGCCACCCTAACGCGCGCGACGCTCTCGCCGTGGAGCGTTTCGAAAGTTGACGGCGTCGTGCTCGGCGACGAGATCGCGATCGATCCGGCGACGCGCGCAATCTTCGTGACCGACCGCGATGCCGAAGGCGGCGGCGCGCTGACACGCATCACCAGCGACGGCGCCGTAACGCGCGTGACCACGGGCCAAACCGCCGAAGGTATTGCCATCGACGCACGGCGGCATCTCGTATATGTGGCGAACTCCAACGACGGGACGATCGCCGCGGTGGACGCGCGCTCGATGCGATTGCTGCGGCGCTTCTCCGCAGTCAGCCGCATCTTCTCCCTGGCTATCTCACCCGACGGCTCGCTGCTGTACGGCATCTCGAACGAGAGCGCGAGCTCGCCGTTCGGCCGTTCGGGCTGCGCCGTCGCGCTCGCGCTCCAGGGCGGAAAGCCGCGGATCGTGGCGCGCAGCGCCGACCTCGGATTCCCGCTCGGAGTCGCGCTCGATGCGGCGCAAAACTCGCTCTACGTGACCGACGAAGGGGCGAACGTAGTCGACGTGCTCGATGCGCGGACGCTGCGCTCCAAACGCGCGCCGCTGCGCACGTGCACGACTCCTTGGAAACCGACCTTCGATGCCGCCGGCAGCCGGCTGTACGTTCCGTGCGCGCAATCCGATTCGATTGACGTCTTCGACACGCGCACGCTGCGACGCATCGCCGGCGCTCCCTTTCCGACAGGAAGCTATCCGCTCTCGGTCGCGGTCTGGCACCCGAGGCGCGCATCTCGATGAAACGCGCAGCGGTTGCGCTCGTCGTCGGGACTCTGCTGGCCTTCGCAACGGCGCGCGCGGGAGAGCTTCCGGCCCGCATCGACCCGGCCGCGCCCTTTCCGCGCATCATCGAGCAGGCGCCGACCGTCGAAAGCATCGCGCCCGGCATCGAGTACGGCGACTATCAACTCGAAACGGCCGCCGGGCCTCTGGCTGTGCACGTCGTTGCGGTCGAGCCTCATCGAAGCGACGTCCGCCTCGACTCGGTGGTTGCCGGCGACTCCCTCGTCTCGAAAGGCGAAACCGTGGGTTCGATGGCGCGGCGAACGCGCGCGGTGGCCGGAATCAACGCCGACTTCTTCGACATCGGCAATACGAACCGGCCGGTCAATATGGTCGTGCGGGCGGGCGCGCTCCTGCAAGTTCCCTACAAACGTTACGTTTTCGGCGATAACGCGCGACGGCGCCGCGCATTTCGCGGAGTTCTCTTTCTCGGGCGAAGTCGTCGTGAACGACCGCACGATGCCGCTGGACAGCGATCGACGATCTGCCGCAGCCGACAGCGGCCTCGCGCTGATCACGCCGCTCTTACGGCCGACGTTCCGCCGCGCGAGAACGTCACGCTCGTCAGCACTCGATCCCCTCGACGGCGTTCCGCCGCTCGCACGCTATCGCGTCGACCGGCATCGCGGATAATCTGAGCCCGCAGCCGCCCGGCTATTACCTCGCGATCGGGCCGAGCGAGTATGGCGTCGTCGGCAGTCCCCGATACCGGCTCGCTCGTCTACGGCGAGCGGCGATCTCTCGACCGATCGGAATCGCGTCGATTGCAGCGGCGGTCGGCGGCGGAGCGCTCGTTCTTCACGGCGGTCGAGTGGTACGACGACCCCGATGCGCCCTAACGCGAGGAGAACGCAAGCGCATCCCCTGTTCGGGCGCCGCAATCGCCCCGGATGGCCGGCTCTTTCTCATCGAGGTCGACGGGCGGCAGCCCGAGCTCAGCGTCGGCGTCGACGCGGCGCGAACTCGCGGCGCTGATGCGCGCGCTCGGCGCAGACGAAGGGCTTGCTCTTCGACGGCGGCGGCTCGTCGACGCTCGTGGTGCGGCGGCTCGGTGACGTCGCTGCCGACGTCGTCGAACTCGCCGTCGGACGGTCACGAGCGTCCGGTCGCCGACGGAATCTTCGTCTATAGCACCGCGCCGACGGGGCCCGCAGTGCGCCTCGTCGCGCGGCCGGGACTCGTGCGGGCCATCGGCGGAGCCGAAGTGCCGCTGCGCATCGCGGCGGTGGATGCCGCCTATCACGTAGCCTCGAACGACGTGCCCGTTGCGGTAACCGTCGTCGCCGCCCCAGCTCGGTGAGTTTCGCGATGGATGCGTTTGTCGCACAGCGTCCCGGCACCGGACGGCTCGAGCTTCACGCCGGCGGGCTGCAGGGCGACGATTCCGGTCGAAGTCGACGCATCACCGGCGCGCAGCAAAATCGCACCCGCGCGGCCGAACGTCGATCCCAATGCGACGATCGGGCTACGCGCCTATGCCTACGACGCGCACGGATACGCGCTCGCACTTCCGCCCTTGCTGCGATGGAGCGCGACCACCGGATCGATCGACGGCTTCGGTCGCTTTGCGGCCGGTTCGCGCGACGCCGACGTTGCCGTACGCGTCGGGCAGACGGTCGCGACCGCGCGCGTGACCGTCGGTTCGCACAACGTGGCGTTGCCGTTTGCAGATCGCGCGCGCTTCGTCACGGCGAGGCGCGGCGGAAGCGGCTCCCTCGACCGCGCCGCGGGATGCGGCTCGTGCGTGCGTCTCAATTTCTCCTTTCGGGAACGGCGAACGCGCCGCCTATGCGGTCGCCGACCTTCCGCTCCCCGACGATACGATCGGGATAACGTTCGATCTGCAAGACGACGGCAGCGCCGCGCGCGTGCGCGTCGCGGTACGCAACGATATCGACGAAGACATTCTGCTCGATGCGACGCAGCTCGGGCAGCCCGGCTGGCGTACCGTCACGGTGCGCTTTCCAACCGGGACGCATGCCGCGCGGCTGATGTCGATCTACGTGCTGCCGCCCAAAGGAATCGAACTTTCGGAAGGGAGCATCGTGCTCCGTAACGTTCGCGCGATCGTCGCCGGGCGCTGACGCCGCTTAGGCGCCGATTAGGGCGACGAGGCCGCCGAGCACGAGTAGCGCACCGAGCGCGGTCGACGGGAAGGTTCGGCGCCGCGACGACTTCCGCCGCCGGATACGACGCGACGATCGCGCGCAGCCGCAGGCCGCCGACGCGCACTTCTTCCCCCGCCGCGCTCAATGCAATCGCGTGCGGCAGCGGACGCTCTCGATCGTCGTCGACCGCGAAGAGTACGGCCGGCGTGCCGATACCGGCCCCGTGCAGAAACATTGCGGCCTGTGCGGGCGTGAACATCACGGCCTTGACGATCCGCCGTGCCGCCGGAACGTTGAAGGAATCGAACGGAAGATCGAGCCCGGCGATCGTTTGCCGGTGCTGCATCATGAGCACCGGTGAGAGAAACGCCGTGCCCGACGGCTGCGTCACCGTCAACCGGTCGCCGCGCAGGTCGCGCGCCTCGACGTAGACGACGTTTCGCGGTTGAGTCCGCAGGACGAAGTTCCCGGCGTACCGCGCTCGTTCGCCAACGGAGACCGCGCCGTGCAGCGGCCGCTCGAGCGTAACGGCGTCCGTTGCGGTCGAAGGCGAAGCCAGCGGAAAGACCAAAGCACCGAGCGACTCGACGCGGATGCGCTGGCCCGGCGCGCCGACGTACGTTTGATTGTCGGGAGCCAGCAGACCGCTCGCGACACCGGCGAATCCCGCCAGCGCAGCGCCGCCCGCGACCACCAACGCTGCAATCTTGCGACGCGCCGTCGGCGCGCCGCGGGCGCACCGTCGTGCGGCAGGCAGCGTGACGATCGCGAGCGCCGCAAGCAGAACATTATACCATCCTGCGTGGTAGACGGCGTTCCCCGGAAGCGCGAGCTCCACGCCGGCGAGGGCGACCGCGCCCAGCGCCGCGACGATGAGGACGATCAATTCGCGGTTGCCAGCGGCGCGACGGCCGTTTGCATTTGCGCGAACGTCAGCGCGCCGTCGAATCCACGAACGACGACGCCGCGTCGATCGAGGATGACCGTCGTCGGCAGCCCGAGCGCGGCGTACGTGCGTCCGTAGCGCTGCGCGCCGTCGATCCAGATCGGAAATCGAATTCCCAAGGAGTCGGCAAAGGCACTCGCGCGCTGCGCCGATTCGCCCTCGTTGACGCCGACGACCGCGATGCCGCGAGCGGCGTATTGCGACGCGAGCCGTTGAAGATCGGGCATTTCGGCACGGCACGGGGGACACCAGGAGGCCCACAAGTTCATCACGACGACTCGTCCGCGGTAGCTCTCGAGCGAGACCGCATCGCCGCGATCGTCGCGCAGCGCAAAAATCGGCGCCGCAGTGCCCGCAAGCCCTTCCGGACCGCTCGGGCGCGCTGAGGATGCGAAGAGCGGGACGAGCACGTACAGCGCGATTCCGAGCGCGAGCGCGCCGGCTGCCCAAGCGGCGATACGGGACATTCGCCGATTCGCTTGCGTCGTCGGGCGCCGCTAACCCTACCTAGGTTCCGCTGCATCCCCGAACGAAACGCGGTCGGCGTGCCTGCTTTGATTCTCGACGGTCGCAGTCTCGCAGCCGAGTTGCGCACCGAGCTGATCGCGCGGACCACTGCGCTGCGAGCCTCGGGAATCGACCCGAAGCTCGTGGTGGTCTTCGTCGGTGCCAACGATCGAGCATCGCTTACGTTCGCAACCTCGAGCGCACGGGCGAACGAGTAGGCATTCGCGTTGAGGTCGCGCGGCTCGCGGAGAATGCCTCTGCGGCCGACGTTCGCGCGCGCCTCGAGACGCTGCACGCCGATCGGGAAGTACACGGCGTCATGCTGCAGCAGCCGCTGCCCGGCGCATCTTGCGATTCGCGAGATTGCCGATGCGATGCCCGCGCACAAAGACGTCGACGGGACGCATCCCACCAATCAAGGACACTTAGCGTTCGGCAGCGGTACCGAGTACGTTCCCGCGACGCCGGCGGCCGTGATGCTGCTGCTCGAACGCAGCCCGCATTGGCCGCTGCGCGGCCGCCGCGCCGTGATGATCGGCCGCTCGATCGTGGTTGGGGCACCGGTCGCGATGCTGATGCTGGCGCAAGACGCGACCGTCACGATCCTGCACAAAGAATCGGCCTCGCTGCAGCCGTACGTCGGCATGGCCGACGTGGTGGTTGTCGCCGCCGGCGTGCCCGGACTGATTCGCGGCGAAGACCTCATGCCCGGTGCGACGGTCATCGACGTCGGAACGACGCTCGTCGACGGCGTTCTCAAAGGCGACGTCGATTTCGAAAGCGCGCGCGCGATCGCCGGCGCCATTACGCCGGTTCCCGGCGGCGTCGGTCCGGTAACCAACGTCGCGCTCTTGCGGAACGTCGTGAAGGCCGCGGAGCGCGCAGGGCGGTAGTCGCAGCGCGCCCAAAGCGGCCTTCGTGATCTCGGAAGAATCGTTGCAAAACTTCGAGCCGCTGCATCGGCCGATGCATCCGCTCCTCGAGGAACTCGAACGCCGCGGAGGAGACGACGGCGTTGCGGCCGTTTCACGCGCGACCGGACGCTTTCTCGCAACGATCGTTACGGCGATGCAGGCTACCCGCATCCTCGAGGTCGGAACCGGATACGGGTACGCAACGCTCTGGATGGCGCTCGCGCAGCCCAGCGTCGGGCGCATCTGGACGATCGAGCCCGAGATCGCCCGCACCGACGTCGCGCGCTCGTTCTTCGCGCGTGCCGCCGAAGACGATTTCATCGAGGTTTTCAACACGCCCGCAATCGAGGTGCTCGAAAACTTCCCGCACCGCAATCTCGATATCGTCGTCGTGTCGGCCGAGCCTCGGGAGTGCGATGCCTATCTCGAGCTGCTCGTGCCGATGCTCAAGCTCTCGGGGCTCGCGATCTTCACCGGCGCGCTCGCGGCCCCGGAGTTCGCCGAGCGATTCTTGAGGCACGAAGCGCTCGTTTCGACGCTGCTGCCGCTGGGAGTCTTGATCGGCGCGCGCCGTCAATGAGCAGCGAGGAGGCCTTTCGCGCGGCGATGCGGCGGGTTCCAACCGGAGTCACCGTCGTCACCACGCTGAAGGAGGGCGAGCCGCGCGGAATCACCGTCAACGCATTTGCGAGCGTCTCGCTCGAGCCGCCGTCGCTTTTGATCTGCGTCAATCGCGAAGCCCGCAGCTATCTCTTTATCTCGAGCTCGAAGATTTTTTGCGTCAACGTGCTCGCGGGCGATCAACGCCGGCTCGCCGAGCACTTCTCCGGCAAAGTCCGCGAGCGGCAGTTCGCCGAGATCGCGTACACGATCGATGCGACCGGCGCGCCGGTCCTCAAGGGTACGATCGCGCACTTCGACTGCGAGTTGGCGCACGAGTATCACGTTGGCTCGCACTCGATCATGCTCGGCCGCGTGATCTCGTGCGCCGCCCGTGCCGGCTCGCCGCTGGGTTATTTCAACGGAGGGTTTCATGATTTCGGCATCCACGTCGAGTAGCGCTGCATGATCGTTCAAACGTTCTCCGTCGGACCGCTCGCATGCAACTGCACGATCCTTGCCGACGAGCAGACCGGTGACGCGATCGTCGTCGACGGCGGCGATGGAGTCGACGCGGTGCTGGCGCGTTTGGACTCCAACGGCTGGCGCGCGCGCTACTTGCTGCACACCCACGCCCACATCGATCACATCGGCGATCTCGGGCGCCTGCGCGAATCGACCGGCGGGGCCGGCCTGCTGCATCCCGCGGACCTGCCGCTCTATCGAACGCTCGCGCTGCAGGCGCGCTGGATCGGACTCTCCGAAGTGCCCGCCGTCGTTGCCCTCGATGGAGAACTGCGCGACGGCGACGTGGTGAAAGCGAGTTCCTTGCGCTGCGCAGTGCTGCACACGCCGGGACATACGCCCGGCAGCGTCTGCTTTGAGATCGGCAGCGGCGAGCAAACGGCGCTGCTCACCGGCGATACTCTCTTCGCCGGCTCCATCGGCCGCTGGGACTTGGGCGGAACGTCCATGGAGGACATCGTGCACTCGATTCGCACGAAGCTCTTCGAGTACGACGATGCGACGCCGGTCGTGCCGGGGCACGGGCCGTTCACGACGATCGGTACCGAGCGCCGGAGCAACCCGTACCTCGTCGAGGGCGCAGACGGCTGAACGAAAGCGCCGCTTCTTTGCCGGCATCGAGCCCGACGACGGCTGCCGCTCTGCCTGCGCGAGCGTCATCGAAGCACTGCGCGCGACCGGCTTGCGCGCCCGATATGAAGCGCCTGAAAAGCTGCACGTAACGCTCGCCTTTCTCGGATTTGCCGATGCCGCGCGCGCAGGCGAGCTCGCGTCGATACTCTCGGCGACGGCGCCCCGAGCGCAGCCGTTCACGCTCGTCCTCGATAAGGTCGGAGCATTTCCGCACGAGCGAAAGCCGCGGGTCGTCTATCTCGGAGCGCGCGAACAGGGAGCGGCGTTTCGGTGCCTTGCGGCGGAGGTTCGCAACGCATACGCGGCGGCCGGATTCGAGTTCGATCGAGATCCCGTCGCGCACGTCACGATTGCGCGAGTGAAAGATCCGCGCCGTCCGCTGCCGCTGGTTGACGTTATGCCGATCGCGCTCCACGTCACCGAGCTCGCGCTCTTCGAATCGATCCCCGACCCAGCGCGCGACACCTCGAGATACGAGATCGTCGCCACGGCATCGCTCGGGGCGCCGGCGTCAGAGTGAAGGCTAGCGCAGGTTGATGACGAGTTTGCCGTTGGTAGCGGGTGCCGCGGCCGGAACGGGCTCCGCGTTCGGCTCGGCGGCGCGGCGCATCGCCGCGTAATCCGGAATCGATCCGGCCGCGACTTTCGTGCGATAATCGGCGATCGCGACGTGCAAAGCCTCCAACAGCGCGCTCCGGATAGTCTTTCTTCTTCTCGGGATATCCATCGAGTTCGCGCTTCGATTTCGGCGGTCGTGATGGCGGCGGCCTCGTCGATGGTCTTGCTTGTGCGCGAGGCCGACGACCAAGCTGCAGGTCGCGGTTCCGAAACCGCATCCGGTCGTGAAGTACGAGATGTCCTCGATCACGGCGCCGGGACCGACCCTCAAAAAGAAGTTGTACATGTCGCCGCACGAGTCGCTAAAGTACTCGCCGCTAGCGGTCGCCTTCTCCATCGTGCGGAAGCCGCCGCGCTCTTCGACCAGCCGTTGAAATTTCTGGAAATCCATCGCTTACCGCACATTCTCCGCAGGATGAAGTTCGAACCGGCACTCTTTGCCGCCGTTCGCCAGTGATTCGGTCTGCGCGTGCTCCCGCCGAGCGTCTCGTCGATGCACGTGGTGGATCACCTGGCAAACCTCCGGATGCTCCTTGGCCGCGCTCGAGTACGGGCAGTTGTGCTCGTGCAGCGCGAAGCCGCCGTCGATCAGGCTGTATTCGGCGACGACGCCGCTCTTGCGCAACATCTCGGTGAGCTGCGCGACCCTCTGTTCGGGCTGCGTCGCGGTCACCGAGAGCCGGGCTCGTTCGATCGCGCGCCTGGAGAGGCCGTCGAAGACGCGCTCGACGGCCGGCGCTGCCGAACTGCGAACGCACCTCGCGCAGCACCGCCGTCAGCATCTTGTCGTACGACTGCGGAAAGAGTTTGTCGGCATCGGCCGTCAGCGAGAACTCGTACGTCGGCTTGGTCGGGCCGCGGCGGACCGGCGTTTCGGCCACCAGGCCATCGCGCTCGAGCACCATCAACTGCTGGCGGACCGCGTTGGGCGAGAGCCCGAATGAGCGCGCCAGATCCGTCGCCGAGGCGGAGCCGCGGCGGCGCAGCTCGCTCACGATCTTCCCGCGAGTACTTTGAAAGAAGCGATCAGCGTGCATCTTCCGCGCTATCCTAGCACGGGAAGGCGGAGATAGTAAAGTTTCTCCTTGACTTTCTAAGAGAGCCTCGGCTACGATAAAACGCATGCCCGACCAAGGTCTTCGCATCTCCAACCTCCGGTCCACGTCGCCGGCAACGAAATCTTAAAGGGAATCGACCTGACGGTCGAGCGGGGGCGCGTCCACGCGCTCATGGGCCCCAACGGCAGCGGAAAGTCGACGCTCGCCTTCTCGCTCACCGGTCATCCTCAGTACGAGGTGAGCGGGCAGCGTCGAGCTCGACGGCGAGGACCTCCTCGCCATGACGCCCGGATAAGCGTGCCCGCGCCGGCCTCTTTCTCTCCTTCCAATACCCGGCCGCGATTCCGGGCGTGAAGGTTGCGAACTTTCTTCACGCCGCGCGCCAAGCCGAGCGCCCAGGCGATCTGACGCCGTCGAAATTTCGCGCGTTGCTGTTCGAGAAAGATGGAGCAGCTCGGCATGGATCCGTCCTTCATGGGACGGTATCTCAACGACGGCTTCTCCGGCGGAGAGAAAAAGCGCCTCGAAATGCTGCAGCTCGCGGTCCTGGCGCCGAAGTACGCGATGCTCGACGAAACCGACTCCGGGCTCGACATCGACGCGCTCAAAGACGTCGGCGACTTCGATCGGCGCGTTACGCGCGAGCGAAGAGGGACGCGATACGGGATTCCTCATCATCACCCACTATCCGCGCATCCTGCAGTACGTCGTCGCCGACGTCGTGCACGTCATGATCGACGGACGCATCGTCAAGACCGGCGGCGCGGATCTCGCGAATCGGATCGAACGCGAGGGATACGACGCGATTCGCGAGGAGGCCCTTGTCTAGCACGCTGGAGTCCGCGCCCGCCGGCGCCTCGTCCCGACGGCACGCGCTCTACGACCGGCTCCCAGCTTTCGACGCGTCCCTGCTCTCTGCAGGCCTCCGCGCGGCCGCGCTCGATGTTTTCTTCCAACGCCCGAGCGGGCGCGAGCGTCCCGGGCGTTTCTGGAGGGTCGACTTTGATTCGCTCGTGCCGGATGCCGCTGCGATCTCGCCTCGGCGCTGCGGCGTCAGCATCGAAACTCAGCGACGCTGCGATCGTCGCCTGCGATCTGGCGACGGCGGCCGCGCGAGCATCCCGATCTCCTCGCTCGGGCCTTCGGACGAACCGCGGCGCACGGAACGAAGTTCGGCGCGCTCGCACGAGCGTTCGCGCTCGGATGGCGCTTTCATCTACGTTCCTGCCGATCGGGCCTGCGACGAGCCGATAACGATTGGGTACGATGCCCCCGCCGGTACGGCCGTCTTTCCGTGGAGCGTCGTGCTCGCCGAGCGCGGCGCGCGTGTGACGATCATCGAACGGCTGGGTGCCGGCGCGGACGCATTCGTCTGCGGCGGCGCTCGAGATCGTTTCGCGAGGATCACGCCGACGTAACGTATGCGGTCATGCAGCGTACTCGCCGCAACGGCGCGCACGATCGCCGACGCGAGTCGCCAATCCCGGCCGCGACGCGCGCATCGCGCTCGCCGTCGCCGAGCTCGGCGGGGTGCTCGCCGCGAGCGACCTGCAGGTCTCGTTCGAGCGCCCGGGCGCATACGCCGACTCGTCGCGCTCTTCTTTCCCGCACGGCGCGCAGCACGTCGACGTCGTCAGCACCGTCGACCACCGCGCCGGCGAAGCCGCTTCGGAGACGCTCGTGAAATCGGCGGCGCGCGAGCGCGGCCAGGCGCGGTTCGTCGGAAACATCCGCATCGCCGCCGCATGCCCAAGGCAGCGACGCGCGCCTGCGCGACGACGCGCTGCTGCTCTCGCCAGACGCGCACATCGACTCCGTCCCGGCGCTCGAAATCGGCGCCAACGACGTCAAAGCCTTTCACGGCGCCACCGTCGGCGCGATCGACGCCGATCAAGTCTTCTACATGGAGAGCCGCGGCATCGAACGCAACGCATGCCGAACGGATGATCGCGCTCGGGTTCTTCGAGCCCGCGATCGAACGCTTTCCATCGGCGAAGCCTGCGCGACGAACTTCGCGCCGCCGCTCGCAGCAAAACTGCGGATGATGCGATCGATCCATCGGGAGATCGACCAAGAGCCGCAGCGCATCGTCGGCGGACTTTCCGATTCTCGCGCAGCCGACGTCGCGCGGCAAACGCCTCGTCTACCTCGATTCGGCCGCGACGTCGCAGAAGCCGCAAGCGGTGATTCGACGCGCTGGTCGATTACTACGAGCGCTACAACGCCAACATCCATCGCGGCGTCTACGAGATCGCCGCGCGTGCGACCGATGAGTACGAGGGAGCACGCGCGAAGGTCGCGCGCTTCGTCAACGCCGACCCGTTCGGAGATCGTCTGGATGCGCAATACGACCGAAGCGATCAATCTCGTCGCGTACTCGTGGGGCTTGCAGCAACTCAAGTCCCGGCGACGCGATCCTGACTTACCGAGCTCGAACACCACTCCGACCTCGTGCCGTGGCAGCTGCTGGCGCAGCGCACGGGCGCCGAGTTGCGTTTCATCCCGGTCGACGAGCGCGGCCTGCTCGTGCTCGACGATCTCGACGCGCTGCTCGACGGCATGCAAACTCGTCGCGCTCGCCCACGTCAGCAACACGCTCGGAACGATCGTTCCGCTCGAGACGATCGTCGCCGCGCGCACACGCCGCGGGCGCCATCGTGCTCGTGGACGGCGCGCAAGGCGCGCCGCATCTGCCGGTCGACGTTCAAGCGCTCGATGTCGACTTCTATGCGTTCAGCGGACACAAGATGCTCGGCCCGACCGGAATCGGCGCGCTCTACGGCAAGCGCGCGCTGCTCGAAGCGATGCCGCCGTTCCTCTCCGGCGGCGACATGATCCGCAAGGTAGAATACGACGCGCACGACGTTCGCCGAGCTGCCCTGGCAAGTTCGAAGCGGGCACGAGCAACATCGCCGACGCGATCGCCTTCGGCGTCGCGGTCGACTATCTCGAGCACGTCGGCATGGACGTGGGTGCGCGAGCACGAGCGCGCGCTGACGGCGTACGCGCTCGAACGTCTCGCCGCGTTCGAACCGCGCGGCCTCGCGATCTACGGTCCGCGCGATCCCGGACCGCATCTCGGGCGTCATCTCGTTCAACTTCGCCGACATCCACGCGCACGACCTGGCGTCGATCCTCGATACCGAGGGCGTCTGCGTGCGCGCCGGACACCACTGCACGATGCCGCTGATGGACAAGATGGGCTGGACGGCGACGGCGCGGGCATCGTTCTACCTTTACAACACCGAAGCCGACGTCGACGCGCTCTGCGACGGCCTCGAAAAAGCCGGCGCGGCTCTTCAAGATCTAGTACGCGCCGGTGGACGATTTTTACCGGGACTACATTCTCGATCACTATCGCCATCCCGCGAAACTTCGGCCATCTCGAGCGCGCCGATGCCACAGCCGAAGATCTCAATCCGCTCTGCGGCGATCAAATCCGCATGGAGCTCAACGTGGACGACGACGGCGTCGTGAGCGACGTGAGGTTCTCCGGGAAAGGCTGCGCGATCAGTCAAGCCTCCGCATCGATGCTCACCGAACGAGTCAAGGGAATGAAGCTCTAGGACGTCGCCAGGCTGTCGAAAGACGCCGTGCTCGAAGAACGTCGGAATCGGCATCAGCCCTACCCGAATGAAATGCGCGATGCTCGGCTTGCGCGTGCTCAAAAGCGCCGCGATCGGCGAGATCGCCGGCTGGCCCGACGAAGAGTAGCGCTACTGCGGTTTGACCGTGTAGTGGTCGGTGATCTCTAGCCCCGACGGTCCCGCCTCAACCGTAAACGTTACGTAATACTCGCCGCTCGACGTCTGGACGTCGGCGCCGACGCGGTACTGTTGCGGTCCGGCTCTGACCGAGCGGATCGATTCGATGTGCGCGTTCTCGGCCATGAAGGTTTCCGTCGGCGCGCCGTGCGCGAGATAGTTCGCGGCGGTCGCGCGGTCGTTGCCGGCAAGCGCCACGAGATACGCGCGGACGACCGCCGATGCGCGATCGTCGGCAGGTTTCGGCGGCGCGGTCGCCTTGGATACGGGCTCCGGCGTCGAACGCGTGGTGGGTGCAGGCGTCGGCGCGATGGTGGCTGCCGGCGTCGGCGTCGCGACCGCTGCAGCCGATGGCACCGGCGTCGGCGAGCGCCGCGGACGCGGCGCTCGGCGCCGCGCTGGGCGAGATACTCGGAACGGGTGTAAAACGGCGCGCGGGGGCGATCGCAATGCCGGGCGTCACGGTCGGCAAAGGCGAGCTCGTCTCGACCGGAGCGACGGGAGGCGGGCTCTTCGATCCGCCGAAAAAAGTGTGCGAGCCCTCCGCCGAGCAACAAGCCCGCGAGCACAACGACCAAAATCAGCGGGAAAAGCGGAAGTCCGCTGCGCGAATCGTCGTCGGATCGGCGCCGACGCCTGCTTTCCCTCAGGAGACGCTCCGTGCCAGACGTTGCGCGAGCGCGTCGCGCAACGTCACCGGCAACGACGCGATGAGATCGGGGCGTCGCTCGACGAAGGCCGTCGTCGCTTCCTTGACTAGGTCGGGATTCCCGCGCGCGTACCGCACGAGTGCGACGATCGCCTCCGGACGGCGTTCGCCGATGGCTTCGAGCGTCGTTTCGGCGCCTTCCGCGGCATCCTCGGACGACTCGCCGCGATCGTGGAACGCGCTAAAGAGCGCTTCTACAAACGCATGAGCGGCATCCGGCGGCATCGCCGAGAGTTCCCGTTCGTAGAAGTCGGCGAGATCCGTCTCGTCCATCTTCGCGAGGAGCTTCTCTACTGCGCCGGCCAGCATCTCGGGCGACACGTTCCCGAAGGACATTGGCCGAGGGATTTATCCTTGCCGGCAGGCAGCTCCTCGATGCGGCAGAAATTGGTGACTCGATGATCCGCGTGAAGGTGCCGCTCGACCTCCACGCCGTCGCAATCGGCGGCTCGGGCGCCTTTGCGCTCGCAACGCCGCTTCGCGTACGCGATCTCGTCGAGTTTGCCGTCCGGGAAGCGATCGGATTGCGCGCGCCGCAGGATAAGTTCGCGCGCAGCATGCATCGCACGCTTGCCGGGCTCGCCGCCGGAGACTACATCGTCGATGTCAACGGACGCACCTTCGCCGATCCCGATGCGATCGTGGTCTGCGAGCAAACGGCCGACGTCCGGTTCTTCCTCGCGCGTCGCCGCGCGCTCCACCGCATCTAACCGGACGGAGCGTCGCGACTCGCGCCTGCACCTAACCGGCGTCGCCCTCGCCGCCGCGCTCGTCGCGGCGGCCGCGCCCGTGCGTGCCGACATTTTGTATTCGACCTCCGGCGAAGACGTCTATCGCATCGCGTCGGTCCAAACGTCGTCGCGCGTCGAGTATGCCGGAAATCAGCGGCTGGCCGTTCGGCGAGAGAACGGCACGTGGCGCTTCGACGCGCGCGCCCGCTACACGCGCCGCGGCCCTGATGGAAAAGGGGATGCGGATGCGTACTTCGTGCAAGTCATCTCGCCGCGACGGCACCTTCGAAGATCGCGTCGACGAAGATCCGGATTTTCTCACCGATCCTCAATCAGCCGTTCGCGATTCAGCTCGACGCAGCGACGCTGCGCGATCTGCGAACGCTGCACGGCAGCGTCCCGTTCTAGGCAACTTCGCCGCTCGGCGGCGGACGCGGTCCTGCGCGGCTTCTTGCGGCCCGCGCCGGGCGGCCCGATATCGACGGCTCCCGACGCGTGGCCGTGCGGTTTCGAGGCCGAAGGCGCGATGACCGGAACGCTGCCGGCTAATGGCCGAGACGCGCATGTCGCCGGCAGATGCGCATGGACGGCACCGCGTATTACAGCGTCGACGACGCGCTGCTTGCTCGCGCTCGACGCGACGCTCACGATCGTCGCGCAGCTGCAGCAAGACCGCGCAGAGATCGCGTAGCCGGTGCGACATCGTCTACCGCGCGCGCGATTCGCGCCGACTCGACGCTAAAACGCTCCTACCAACTCCACCTGAACGGGTGCCGGAACGGCATCTCCCGCAACACCGTAAGCGGCGTGAAGGCGAGATGATTCTGGTGACAATCGATCAGCATCTCGATTCCGCGCTTGACGCAGCCGGTTTATTCGACGTATTTCGCGAGTTTGCTCGTGAAATATTCGTGCGGATCGCGTAGCACTTTGGCGTAGTATGGGTCCTCGCGTCAGTCCGTCGGCGCTCACGCCTTCTTTAGGAACCAGCCACACGAACCACGGATCTCGATTCTGCCGGTAACCGATGAGCACGAGCGGAATCGCACGCGTCGAATCGAGGTTCGGGCAGAAAGCTGCACATCGTGTATGCGTCGAACGAAATTTCCGTGGTTTCGATGGTTTGCTGTCATGTCGGTACCTTTCTCCATACACTTGTCGCGCAACAACGACCGACCTCAGCTCGCTTAGCGAGCTGAAGCGACTTTTAAGAGTTTACGGCCGCTTCATCGACCGAGCGATGGAAGCGGCTTGGCGAAGCTTTGGCCGAGCGGCGGCCGGAACGTGAACCCCGGATGCGGCTTTTGTCGCCGGGTCCGAGGCCCCTTCGCCCATCCACAGGAGTTTTTTCGACCCGAGCGTGAAACCACGCGGCCATAGCAGGAGCGGTCGGGGCACTGTATGAGCGCGCGTCGCGACCCTCCATCGGGGAGTCCTACGTGCCAGCAGCGGTCCCACCGGGGAACACGCGCGTGCTATCCGACCGCCGGTTCCGGCGCCGAGCGTCGAGAATTTCGAGCGGATCGTCGACGATTTTCAGCGCCGGCTCTACGGCTTTGCCCTGCGCATGACCGGCAACCGCGAGGACGCCGAGGAGATCGTGCAGGACGCTTTCGTGCGCGCCTACCGCGCGCTCGGCAAAATGTCGCCCGAACAGCGCGCCGAACTGCGGCTGCAGCCGTGGCTCTACACGATCACGCTGAACGTGACGCGGAACCGGCTGCGCAGCAAGCGCCCGTCGAACGTCGCGCTCGACGCGCTGGCCGATCCCGACGCGCTCCTGCGCGAATCCAACGAGGGTCCGCCGCAGCCCGAAACGATCGTCGAGCAAAACACCGAGATCGCGCTGGTAGAACGCGCGCTGCTGCAGTTGCCGATGCACCTTCGCGCCGCAGCGACGCTGCGGTTCATCGAAGGCCGCAGCCACCCGGAGATCGCCGAAATCCTCAACCAGCCGATCGGCACGGTTAAATCCCACGTCCATCGAGCCGTTCGCGTCCTGCGCCGCATCCTCGGCCCGCAGATCGGACGCTTCACCCCCGAAGGAGCCCCCGCGCATGCGTTGTCGTGATGTCGACGCGTTATGGGACGAGCTCCGCGGCGAATGCCAAGCCTCGCTCAAAGAGACCGTTCACACCCACTCCGCGCTTGCCCGCCCTGCCAAGCGACATGTACGAGCAGTACGAAGGCGTCGCATTCTGCCTCTCGTGCTGCCGCGCGCCCGAGCCCTCGTGCGATCTCGCAAAGAAAGTCGTGCAGCACATCGCGGCGCTCAAAGTCAAACTCTACCCGCCAATCGTCGTCTCGGCCGCAGTGACGCCCATCGGCCAGCTCTACGTCGGCCTAAAGAGCACCGCATCGCGTACATCGGCATCGACACCGGCGAAGCTCGCTGGAGGACGTGCTCGCTCGCGTGGAGCAGCGCCTGCCCGGCGCTGCGTCGCCGGGGAGTCCCCGGCGTGGCTGCTCGCGACCCTCGAAAGCTTCTTCGATACCTGGATCGTCGACGAGGGCTCGTCGACATCAGCGATCTGACCCCGTTCGAACAGGCGGCGCTGCGCGCCGCAGCCAGCATTCCGCCCGGCGAAGTCCGCTCGTACGCCTGGGTTGCGACGCAGATCGGCCGCCCCCGCGCGGCGCGAGCCGTCGGCCGGGTGATGGCACGCAATCCGTTGCCGATGTTCTTCCCATGTCATCGCGTCGTCGATTCGATCGGGCGAACTGCACAATTACTTCTACGGAGTCGAGATGAAGGCTCGAATTCTGAAGATGGAGGGCAACCGGGGCTAGGCGCCAACCTTAACGAACGTGCCGACTTCGGACCCTAGAATCGCTGCGATTCCCGACGTGCACGGACACGCAAAGGGAGAACATCGCCCGTACTCCGAGGAGCGGCCCATCGCGTATTCCGCGCGAATGCTCTTCCTTTGGTTCTTTCACGCCTGCCGGCGCGAATCGCCGCGCTTCTTGATGGTTGCCGACCATGCAAACTACCTGACGTTCGAAGACCCCGGTGCCGTAAACACGGTGCGCCGAGCGCTCAAACTGGCACAAGCCGGCGATTTGCTAGGAGCCGCCGAAACGGCCGGCGTCGAGATGGGGCACGCCGCGGCGGTCTCGGAAGGATTGCGGCGCGGCATGCGCTTCTCGATCGGCGCGGAGATCGACAACGATCCGCGAGCCCGTCCGGATGCCCAGAACATCGTCGACGCGATGCGTCCCGACGGCATCATCCGCACGGTACACTTCGTGCCGATCCACCATCCGGAGAAGGGCCCGGACTGGCTGTGGCCGTTCGATAACGAGGAGTTCGCGTCGCTGTACGACGTCGTGAGCGTCGACACGCTCTGGGAGCTCTACATCGAGCAAGCTCCTCGACGACCTCGAGAAGTTACCGGCGCATATCGTCGGTCACTTTTACGTCCCCGCGACGCTCGGCCGCTGGCCCACGCAGAAGAGACTCGAAGAGCACGAGGACGCGATGCTCGACGTCGCGCATCGCCGCGGCCTGGCTGTGGAGTTGAACACACGGTTTCTCTATCGGGATTTCCCCGACGACCGCAAGAAGAAGTATCTGGAAGCCAACGCTCGCCTTGCGCGTAAGGCCCGGGCTCGCGGGGTCGGCATCGCGATCGGCTCCGACGCACACAGCCCCAAAGACCAAGGCGGCGCGTTCGATATTATTCTGAAGCTTCTCGACGACGCGCGCATCAACGAAATCGTCTTTCCGGTCGCCGGCCGCCTGGCCCGCGTTGCGCTGCGTGCGACGCGCGAGCACCTCGAGGCTCAGGCGCAGGCCCGCCGTCAGCCGAGCGCCCCGGGAAGCAGCATCACCGGGTACAGCCGTGCCGAGCTTGGGCTTCCGGAAGAAGCCGAAGGGGCGGCGCGCGCAGCGCGCGGCGCCCGCGCGGTCGGCCCAAAGAAGCGCGCCAGCGACTCCTCGCGCACGTCGAAGCGTCCGGCGAGCGGGAGCGCGCCGGCGGCGACGACGTCCCGTCGCACGACCGAGTCGGCCTCGTCGGCTTCCAAGGCCAAGGCAGCGCGTTCCACCAAACCCGCGGCGGCTCCGAAGAAGAAAAAAGCCGTCGAGAGAAAACCGCACGAAGCGCCCGGCGTCCGCGGCGCGCATAAGCGCGGGAATCGGCCGGAAGAGCAAGACGGCTGCGAAGAAGACCCCGCCTAAAAAAGCTCCCGCGAAAAAGACCGCACAAAAACACCCTGCGGCGAAGAAGCCGGCTCCGAAGAAGAGTGCCGTCAAAAAGACGGCACCGAAGAAGCCCGTCGCGCGCGCGCCGGTCAAGCCGAAGCGCCCCGCGGGCGCGTCCGCGAAGAAGAGCGCTAAAAAGAAGAAACCGGCGCCGAAGCGCCGCTAACCAACACTTTTACCACAGAGGACAAAGGCATTGGCGGAGATCGAGCGCCTAAGGAATATCGCTTTCGTCGGCCCCCATCACGGCGGCAAAACGACGCTTGTCGAAGCCGTCTTGGCGCACACGGGCGCAATTGGACGGCGCGGTTCCGTCGCCGACGGAACGACCGTCACCGATCACGAGGCCGAGGACATCGGGCACCTGCAATCGACGACGGTCGGATTCGCTCATACGTCCGACGAGGGGATCGACATCACCATCGTCGACGCGCCCGGTTTCGTCGATTTCTTCGAAGAGACGAAGCAGGCGCTCGCGGGCGTGGATGCGGCAGTCGTCGTGGTGGAAGCAGACCCGAGCCGCATCGTGCAGACGCAAGCCATCATCGACCATCTCGAAGTCGACGCAAGATGCCGCACATCTTCGTCGTCAACAAGATGGACCGTCCGGGCGCCGATTTCGCTCAGACGCTCGCCGCGTTGCAGAACGCATACGGGCGTCACGTCGTCGCCGAGCAGTTGCCGTTGGGAAGCGCCGAGAGTTTCGGCGGTTACGTCGATCTCGCGCGGATGAAGGCATTCCGCTTCGTGGCCGAGGCCGGAGCCTCGACGTTCGGCGAAAACGAAGAGCCGATTCCCGCCGAGAGCGAGGCCCTCGCCAAGCAGCTTCATACCGAACTCCTGGAAGCGATGGCCGATTTCGACGACCGTTTGATGGAGGAGCTGCTCGAAGGTGTCGAACCGCCGGTCGAGGAGATCGAGCGCGATCTCTGCGAGGAATGTTCGCACGATCAGGTCGTTCCGGTGCTCGTCGCGGCGGGCGGTTCCGGCGCGGGCGTCGCCGCGCTCGTGCGCGCGATCGAAAAGTGGTTCCCCTCGCCGGCGAACGCGCCGCTTCCCGATGCCGAAGGACGGCCGATCGCACCCGATCCCAACGCCCCGGTCATCGTGCGCGTCATCAAGACCTCGATCCATCCGCAAAGCGGAAAGCTCTCGATCGCGCGCGTTCTCTCCGGTACGCTCAAATCCGACGCGACGCTCACCAACGTCACCAAGCGCGACGAGAAAGCGCGCCTGGGCGGGCTTTACCGGCTGCAAGGAAAGAAACAAGAAGCGATCTCCGAGGCCGGCCCGGGGTCGATCGTCGCGCTCGCGCGGCTCGAGTCGGTCGCCACCGGCGATACGCTCACCTCAAACGGGCATAAAGTGCTGCTGCCGCGCGTTCCCGCCGGCGAACCGGTCTTTGCGGTCGCGATCAAGCCGAAAGATCGCATCGACGAAGCGAAGATCTCGCAGATGCTCGCCCGCATCGTCGACGAGGATCCCGCGCTGCGCCTCGATCGCGCGGAGGTAACGCACGAGCTGCTGCTGCTTGGGAAGCGGCGAACAGCACGTTGTCGATCGCGGTCGAACGTCTCGCGCGAAAATACAAGGTCGAGGTCGAAATGGCGGCGCCGACGATTCCATATCTGGAGACGATCACGGCCGGAACCGAGATTCACTCGCGCTACAAGCATCAAACGGGCGGTCACGGACAGTTCGGCGACGTCTGGCTGCGTTTCGAGCCGCGCGAGCGCGGCGCGGGCGTGACGTTCGACGAGAAAATCGTCGGCGGCGTCGTTCCCCGCCAGTTCATTCCGGCCGTCGAGAAAGGCGTTCGCGAGGCGCTCGCGCACGGCGCGAGCGGATATCCCGTGACCGACCTTCACGTCACGCTCTTCGACGGCCAGTATCACGACGTGGATTCCAGCGAACAATCGTTTAAAACCGCGGCCGGGATGGGCGTGCGTGAGGCGATGCCAAAATGTAATCCGGTCGTGCTCGAACCGATAGCGTCGGTGAAGGTGCTCGTACCGACAACGCATACGTCGACGGTGATCCAGCAGCTCACCGGGAAACGCGGACAGATTCTCGGCGATGAACCCGGCGGAGAAGAGCGGCTTCGACGTCGTGGAGGCCTACGTGCCCGCTGTCGAGCTCTCGCGGTACATTACGGAGCTTCGTACGGCGACGCAGGGCCTGGGGACGTACAGTTGGCGTCACGAGCGGTACGATCCGGTCCCGGGAAATCGAGTCGCTCCCAAAGCTGCGGTCTAAGTTGATGGACGGATCGCGCGCGGCGGCGCTGGCGCTCGCGTTTGGAGTGCTCGCCGGGTGCACGAAGACGTCGAACGGCGTTTCGGGCGTGCGGCACTCGTGGACGCAAGCAGGTCTCCTGCGCATCGCGATTGCGACCGACCTCAAAGATCTCAACCCGCTGCTGAGCTCCAATACGGCCGACGTCTTCGTCGATCGCCTGATGTTCGAGCCGCTCGTCACGGCCGACCCGAAGGGCAACCCGCTGCCGATGCTGGCGGCGCAGGTTCCGACGCTTGCCAACGGCGGCATCAGCCGCGACGGCATGACGATCACCTATCACCTCCGGCGCGGGTTTACGTGGACCGACGGCGTTGCGGTCACGTCGGCGGACGTGAAGTGGTCGTGGGAGGCGATCATGAATCCGAACAGCGACGTCGTCTCCCGCCATGGCTACGACGTCATCGCCGCTTCGACGACGCCCGGCCCCTATACCGTCGTCGTGCGCTTGAAACGCAAGTTCTCGCCCTTCGTCAACACCTTCTTCGCCGAAAGCGATCAGCCGTATATGATCGTGCCGGCCCACGTGCTCTCGCGATACCCGACAATCAATCAAGCGCCGTTCAACGATAAGCCGACGGTAAGCGACGGGCCCTTCAAGTTCGTTTCGTGGACGCACGGCGATCACATCGTCCTAGCGCGCAACGACCGGTTTCTACTCGGGCGGCCGCATATCGATCGCATCGACGTGCGGACCGTTCCCGACGAAGATACGGCAATTAATTTGCTGCGCACGCATGCCATCGACTACATGTTCCAAGCGTCGGTCGAGACGTTATCCGGCGCTGCGGACGCTTCCCGACGCCCGAATCGTTTGGGTAAACGTCAACGGCTACTCCTACATTCAGTTCAACCTCGCGCGGCCGTTCTTGGCCGACCCGCGCGTCCGCCTGGCGCTGGCTTACGCGATCGACAAGAACGAACTGGTGCACACGCTGGCCTTCGGGACGCAGACGGTCGCGACCGAGGACATTCCCGATTGGATGTGGGCGTTCAATCCCCGCGTACATTCCTACGCGCACGATCCCGCGCAGGCACGAACGCTGCTGCGCGAGGCGGGGTGGCGGCCCGGCCCCGACGGCATCATGCGTAAGAACGGTCAGGCGCTGAGCCTCGTGCTCGTCACCAATAACTCGAGCACGACGCGCCGGCGCGAAGCGTTGGAAGTGCAAGCGATGCTCCGGCAAGCCGGTATCGACACGGAAATCAAGTCCTATCCGGCCGACGTCCTCTACGCCCCCGCCGGAATGGGCGGCATCTTTCAGCTCGGACGCTTCGATCTGAATCGTCTCGGGCTGGTATGCCGGAATCGACCCCGACGACAGCACGCAGTTTACGTGCGAGAACTTTCCGCCCGGCGGCTACAACTATTCGCGATACTGCAATCCGGACATGCAAGCCGCACAGAAGATCGCCTTAACGCACTACGACCGCACGCGCGCGCATCGCCGCGTATTACCGGATACAGGAGCTCCTGGCGCGCGACAATCCGTCCATCTTCATCTATTGGCTGCGGCAGATGGAGCCGATCAGCGTCGACTTCCGGGGCTTCGATCCAAATCCGGTCGTCGAGTCGTGGAACGCGTGGGAATGGACCATCTAGGATTCGGCGAGCTGACCTGGCTGCGCAAGATAATCGTCGAACGCGCGCTCACGCGCGGCGATTACGTGCTGGCGGGCGGCGCGCGCAGCGACTACTACATCGATAAGTTCCGGCTCTTTTCCGATCCGCACGTCCTGCGGCGAATCGCGCGCCTCTTTACGCCGGTCATTACCGAGCTCAATCCGGACCTCATAGCAGGCACCGAGCTCGGCGGCGTCGTCATCGCAACCGCAGTCTCGCAGATGTGCGGCCTCCCGATCATCGCGGTGCGCAAGAAGCCCAAGGCGTACGGCGCATTTGCCAACGAGTACGTCGAGGGCCCCTACGACGCGGGGCGGCACGCGCTGCTGCTGGAGGACGTCGTCACGAACGGCCGCGACCTGCTCACCGCGGCCTCGCGGTTGCGCGAGCTCGGCCTGAACGTGACGCCGTACGCGGTGATCAGCCGCGGCCTCTCGCCCGTGCGAGCTCTGATCCAGTTCTCGCTCCCGTCGGACGACCCCCAAACGCGGAACTAAGCGCCGCTAAGGCAAGGATCCCAACACGTCCTCGGCGTGGTCGTTAACGTTGACCTTCGGCCACACCTTGACGATCGTCCCCGCTCCATCGATGAGAAACGTCGCGCGCGAGTTCACGCCGAGGGCTTGATACAGCTTCGACTCGGTGTCCGCGAGCAACGGGAACGGAATCGAGTATTTCGTTTTGAACCGCTGGTGCGACTCGGCGGAGTCACGGCTGACGCCGACGATGCGCGCGTTCTTCGCTTCAAACTGCGCGTAAACGTCGCGAAACTGCGACGCCTCGCTCGTGCAGCCCGGCGTGTCGTCCTTCGGATAGAAATAGAGCACGAGCGGTCCGCCTAAAAGGTCCGTGGTCGTTACCGGTTCGCCTCGATCGTCGAGCAGCGTTACGGCCGGAAGCCGGTCGCCTTCACCAAGCATTCGTTCGCCCTTTCACGAAGTGTGATATGTGTCTTCGATCCACCCATTAACGCAACGGCTTATCGAACGCCTGCCGTCGCCGCCGCCGAACCCAATCCTCGATTTTGCGGCCGGGAGCGGCCGCAACGGTGAAGCGCTGCGGCGCGCCGGCTTCTCCGTCATCAGCATCTCGGACGACGTCGCCGCATCGCCCTCGCCGTTGGCCGGCATCGCCGATCCTCTGAGCGCGGCCCTCACGACGCACGGCTTGCTGCACGGAACCTCCGCTGCGATCGCCGCGCGGGTGCGCGCGATCGGCGATCGCCTCGAGCCCGGAGGATTGCTCTATGCGACGTTCGGTTCGACTCGCGACGAGCGCTTCGGATGCGGCGCGCGGCTCGACGATGCGACCTACGCGCCGGTTGACGGCGACGAGCGCGGGGTCGCCCACACCTATTTCGACGACGCCCGAATTCGCGCGCTCTTGGGAGAGCACTTCCTGATCGAGTCGCTCGACGAATACGGCGTCGACGCCATCGCCGGTTCGTGGGCACATCGGCAACGCCCGCTTGCCGGCGCGGTGCACTGGTTCGCGCAAGCGCGCAAGCCGTGAAGCGGGCGCTCTGCTTTGCGATCGCCATCCTCGTCGCCGGCTGCACGCACGCCGGCGCGCGCCACACTGCCGGCACGTCGCTGATCTTCACGGGTCTGGCAGGCGAGCCGGATTCGCTCAATCCGATGTTCTCCAACGAGGCCGACGCGCTAAATTTTAGCCATCTCTACATGTCGTATCTGGTCGAGAACGACGCTGCCGGCCAAACGATTCCCGAGGTCGCCGCGGCGGTGCCGACGATTGCCGACGGCGGCATCTCGCCGGATCAACGCACCATTACCTATCACTTGCGGCGCGGCGTTCGGTGGCAAGACGGGCCAGAGCTAACGGCGCGCGACGTGCTCTTCTCCTATCGCGCGATCGTGGACGATCGGAACAACGTCGCAACGCGCGTGGGATACGACGATGTTGCGGCGATTCGCGCCCCCGACCCGCAGACCGTCGTCGTAAAGCTGCGCCGCCCGTTCTCACCCTTCGTACAGTACTTCTTCGGCCCGCAAGGCGTCGGCGCGATCATGCCCGCACATCTGCTCGAAGGCCGAGGGTCGCTGAATCGCGACGCGTACAACGATCGGCCCGTCGGTTCGGGACCATATCGAGTCGTCGAGTGGCGTCACGGCGACAGCGTTACGCTCGCGGCGAATCCGCTCTACTGGCGCGGCCGCCCGCAGATCCAGCGCCTCGTCTACCGCATCGTCGCAGACCCCAACACGCGCGTCGAGCAACTGCGAACGGGCGAAATCGACGCATTCTTTGACGTCGATCCCCAAGCGCTGCCGTTGGTTCGCACCGTGCCCGGCGTGGCGATCGCGCTGACGCCGGTCGCCGATCTGCACGTGCTGCGCTTCAATCTCCGCGATCCGGTAATGCGCGACCGGCGCATTCGACGCGCAATTGCGATGGCGATCGACCGGCGAACGCTCATCGCGGCCGCGACGCACGGCAGCGGCCTCATCGTCGACGCGGATCAGCCGAGCAACGGTTGGGCCAACGATCCGGATCTTCCGCGCATGCCGTACGATCCGGCGGGGGCACGGCGGCTTCTCGGCGGACGGCAGTTCGACGTTACGTTGACGATCGCGCCGCAGATCGTCAACGGCTCGCAGCTCGTCGCCGCAATTCTTCAGGAAGACCTGCGCCGCGTCGGCATCCATGTCTCGATCAAGCAGGTCCCGAGCGGCCTCCTCTATGGACCGGCGAGTGCGGGAGGGATCCTCGCGGGGGGCCGCTACCAGCTTGCGTACGACGCGTGGTGGGTGCTGGGCAACGACCCCGACGACTCGTGGCAGATGAGCTGCGCGCAGTTCCCGCCGCGCGGCCTCAACTACTCGTTCTGGTGCGATCCGCACGCCAATGCGTCCATCAACGACGCGCTCGCCGACGTGGATCGCGGGCGCCGCCGCGCCGATTATGCCGCCGTTGAACGAGCCATCGCCCGCGACTTGCCGATTTTTCCGCTCTGGCAAGTACGGATACCCGATGCCTACCGCTCGTACGTCCACGGCATTGCGCCGTCTCCCGGGGGCTCGACGTTTTGGAACGCCTGGAGCTGGCGAGTCGACTAAGGCGTCTGCGTCGAGATGAGATTCTGCATCGGGCTCGAGGCGTTGGCGTAGAGCCGCTTCTCCATGCGTCCGGCGAGAAACGCACGGCGGCCCGCGATGACGGCGTGCTTCATGGCGCTCGCCATCAGCACCGGATCGACGGCGCGAGCGATCCCCGTATTCATCAGAGCGCGTCGACGCCGAGCTCCATCGCAATGGCGGCATCCGAGGCCGTCCCGACGCCGGCGTCGACGATGACCGGCACCTTGGCGCGCTCTTTGATGATGCGAATCGAATACGGATTGCACACGCCCAATCCGCTTCCGATCGGTGCCGCTAGCGGCATGACGGCCGCGCAGCCAAGCTCTTCCAGCTGCTTGCATGCAATCGGGTCGTCGCCGATGTACGGCAGTACCGTAAATCCGTCGTTGACCAGTTCCTCAGCAGCGGCCAGCGTTGCGCGCGTGTCGGGATGGAGGGTCTGCGCGTCGCCGATTACTTCGAGCTTGATCAGATCGGTCTCGAGCAGCTCGCGCGCGAGTTGCGCCGTAAGCACCGCGTCTTTCGCGTTGTAACAGCCCGCGGTATTCGGAAGAATCGAATACCGGCTGCGATCGATGAAATCCAGGATCGTCTTGCCGTCTGCGTTGTCGAGGTTGATGCGCCGGATCGCGACGGTGACCATCGACGCACCGCTCGCGGCGTGCGCCTCGCTGCATGACCTCCATCGAGGGATACTTCCCGGTCCCCACGATCAGGCGCGACGACAGTTCGTGCGAGCCGATCCGAAGCACGTCCGTCACAATGCTAGCCGCCCGCAACCGCTTCGATGATCTCGATGCGGTCGCCCTCGGTCAGCCGTTCGACGTCGTACTCGGCGCGCCGCACGACGCGGTCGTTGCGTGAAACCGCGACGCCCTGGCGCGCCGAGCCCAGTAGTTCCAGGACGGCGCCTACCGTCGCGGCGTCGGGCAGCTCGCGCGGGACTCCGTTGATCGTCGCTCTCACGCGTGGGACATTCGTGCCGTCGTCGCCTCTTCCGTGCCGAGGCGAGCGATCGCAAACGGCAGCAGCGCGCGAGAATCGCCGCCGCCAAGGGCATCGGCAATCGACCGCGCGGTCGCCGGCGCGAGCAGAATTCCGTTTCGATAGTGACCGGTGGCGAGCCAAAAGCCGTCGAGCTGCGTCGGCCCGATGAACGGCAAGCCGTCGGGCGTTCCCGGCCGCAGCCCGGCCCATTGCTCGGTAATCGAGAAACCGGCCAGTGCGGGTGCGGCGCTTAAGGCCGCGTGCGAGCAACTCGCGCATGCCCTGCGCGGTCACGCGTTCGTCGAATCCCGCCGACTCCACCGTCGCCCCCAAGAGCAGCCGGCCGTCGCTCACGCGGAACCAGATAGACGCCGGGACCCACGTTGCGCGACGCACGAAACCCGCAGGCACGGCGAGGGCCAGCATCTGCCCCTTCACCGGCTCGCACCGGTGGCGATGCAATCGAACGGACACGCCGCGCAGCTGCGCCGCCCACGCGCCGCAAGCGTTCACGACCGCACCCGCGCGCCACGAATCCCGCTCGGTACGCACGCCGCGCACGCGGCGCGCGTCGCACTCGACCTCGATCGAAGCCGAGCTCTCGATTCGAACCCCACGCGCCTGGCACGCGGCGACGAGGGCGCGGCCGAGGCGCCGATTGTCCACGTGACCTTCACCGTCCATGAGCAACGCGCCGACGGTCGCCGGTCCAAGCCACGGCTCGGCGCGCAGCGTGGACGCGCGGTCGAGCATGGTGCAGGCGACGCCGCGCCGCGCGAGTTGGGCGCCGTGCTCGCACAGTCCCTCGAGCGCCGCTGCATCGAATGCGGCGTAGACGACGCCGTCGAGCCGCAGGTGCGCGTCCACGCCGCCTGCGTCGTAGCGCTCGGCGCACGAACTCGGGATACTGCGCGCAGCGACGACGCGCACGAATGCAAGCAATGCTTCGCTTTCGATGCGCTCGGTGTACGGCGCGAGCATGCCCGCGCCGGCCCACGATGCCGCGCGCGCCGGTTCGCCGCGATCGTACACGCGTACGCGTCGCGCCGCGCTCGGCGAGTTCGAATGCAATCGCCAGCCCGATGAGCCCGGCGCCGATGACGACGACGTCGCCGCTACATGCCGGGATAGACGGGGCCTTCGCCGCCTTGCGGCGGCACCCACGTGATGATCTGATAGGGATCGGCGATGTCGCACGTCTTGCAGTGCACGCAGTTGGTGAAGTTGATCTGCAGCCGCCCTTCAAACCGGCCGTCGGCCGTTCGAACATCGGCTCGTAGACGGCCGCCGGGCAGAAATGCCGGCACGGGTTGCCGTATTCGACCGTGCAGCGATCGCGGCAAATGTTGGTATCGGCGACGATCAAGTGACACGGCTGGTTCTCTTCGTGCATCGTGCCGCTGTTGTACACGTCGGTGAGCTTGTCGAAGGTCAGCACGTTATCGATTGCGGCACGCGGCGTTCGTGGGCGGCTCGAACCCCATCTTGGCCATCCGCTCGTAGCCCGGCTTCCCCGCGCAGCTTGTCGATGAAGCCGAATCCCGCGCCGCCCGTGAACGTCGCGAGCCCCGCGTTGACAAGCCCGGCGAGCATGCCGTTCCGGAAGCCTTGATGGAAGTTGCGCGACGTGCGCAATCTCGGCGTACGCCCACGAGTCTTTGAACCGTCGTTCGTACGACGCGAGCGTCGCGGCATCGTACGCTTCGGCCTGCAGCGCCTCCCAGATCGTCTCGGCGGCAAGCATTCCCGACTTCATGCCGAGATGAATGCCTTTGAGCCGCATTCCGTTGAGAAAGCCCGCCGAGTCGCCGACGAGCAGCAGCCCGTCGGCGTACGCGCGCGGCATCGCGAAGAGGCCGCCCTCGGGAATCGCTTTGGCGCCGTAGCGAATCATCTTGCCGCCGTCGAGCATCGCGCGAATCGCCGGATGCTGCTTCATCCGCTGCAGCTCGTTGTGCGGATCGGTCGTCGGATTCTTGTAGTCGAGACCGGTCACGCAGCCGATGTCGAGCACGTTGCCCGCCATCCCGTAGATGAATCCGCCGCCGAACGTCTCGGCGGGCAGCGGATATCCGAGCGTGTGGATGACCGTGCCGGCTTTGAAGCGATCGTCGGGAAGCTGCCAGAGCTCCTTGACGCCGGCCGCGTAGACTTGCGGCTCGCGTCCCTCGTCGAGACCGAGCCGCGACGCGGCCTGCTTGGCAAGCGTTCCGCGCGGTCCTTCGCCAAGCACGACGATCTTCGCGAGGATGTCGGCGCCGGGCTCGTAGTTGGATTTCGGCTGGCCGTTGTGATCGAGGCCCTTGTCGCCGGTGCGCACGCCGATGACGCGCTCGCCGTCCCACAGCAGCTCTTGGCCGGGAAACGCCGGGAAGACTTGCGCGCCGTCCTCCTCGGCGCTTCGCCCAGCCACTTGGTGAGTTTCTGAAGCGACGTGACGTACTTGCCGTCGTTGCGCAGCGGCGGCGGCGTGAACGGCGCCTTGATCTTTGCCGCGCGAGGTGAGAAACCAAAGTTCGTCGCGAGTGACGGGCGATTCCACCGGCGCGCTGCGCGCGCCAATCCGGCAGCAGCTCGTCGAGCGCGCGCGGATCCATCACGGCGCCCGAAATCCCGTGGTTGCCGATCTCGCCGCCCTTTTCGATCACCAGGATCTCCAGCGCTCGCCCGGCTGCTTTGGCCAGTTGCCCGAGCCGAATCGCTCCGGCGAGGCTCGCCGGCCCGGCTCCCACGAAAAGGACGTCGACTTCGAGGCGGTCGCGCTGCGGCATGGCCGTTAGGTTACACCTTCCGGAATCGGACTCCTGAAGGAACGGCGCAAGACTGGAAGGGATTGGCGTTCCGGTGCGCCGTTCATTCGGGAGCGATAACAATGCGCCGGTAGCGCCGGAGATCGTACGAGCGCTGCTCGACGCGAATCTCGGCGATGCCGTCGGCTATGGCGAGGATGCCTGGACGGCGCGCGCCGTGCAGCGCTTTCGCGAGCACTTCGGCGAACGGACCGCTGTCTATTTCGCCTTCAACGGCACCGGCGCGAACGTCGCGGCGCTAAGCTCGTTCCTTCGGCCCTGGGAGGCGGTGCTCGCGCCGGCGACCGCGCATTTGCAGACGGACGAGTGCGGGGCGCTCGAACGCTTCAGCGGATCGAAGGTGATCCCGGTCGCAACGCGTGACGGCAAGCTGCGCCCTGCCGACCTGCCGCCGTACCTGCACGGCCAGGACGTGCACTTCCCGCAGCCGCGCGCGATCTCGATCTCTCAAGCGACGGAGTACGGCGACGTCTACGAACCCGACGAAGTGCGCGCGCTGGCCGAGTTTGCGCGCGAGCATGGCCTCGTCATGCACATGGACGGAGCGCGGCTTGCCAACGCCGCCGTCACGCTTGCGCACCACGCTGCGCGGCGCGTCTGCCGAACTCGGCATCGACGTGCTCTCGTTCGGCGGAACCAAGAATGGGTTGATGCTCGGCGATGCGATCTGTTTCTTCGATCCGGCGCTCGCCGGCGGCGCCGCGCCGTTCGTTCAGAAGCAGTCGATGCAGCTGGCCTCAAAGATGCGCTACCTCGCCGCACAGTTCGATGCTCTGCTGAGCGAGGACCGCTGGTCGCGCTATGCGTCGCATGCCAACGCGATGGCGCAACGCCTTCACGAGCGGGTTCGTTCGATTCCAGGCGTGCGCGTTACGCGCCCGGTGAAGTGCAACGCCGTCTTTGCCACGCTCGGCCGCGCGGCGATCGAGCGAATCGAGC
This sequence comes from Vulcanimicrobiota bacterium, assembly GCA_963699435.1. Classification (GTDB taxonomy): domain Bacteria; phylum Vulcanimicrobiota; class Vulcanimicrobiia; order Vulcanimicrobiales; family Vulcanimicrobiaceae; genus Cybelea. The sequence continues at coordinate 80,593 of CAVOTV010000004.1, read as the reverse complement.
GCGAGTTCTTCTTCTACACGTTCGACGAGGCGCTGCCGGAGGTGCGATGGATGACGCACTGGGCCACTACCGAAGGGGACGTCGACGAGTTCGCCGCCTGCATCGAGCGCGAGGTGCGCGGCTCGCCGTAGATCAGGCGGTCCAGTCGAGCATCGCCGGCCACTCGGGCTTCGGGAAACGCTGCTTGGATTTGATCGCTTCGACGTACTTGCGCTTGCCGGCGCGATTGCCTTTGCCCAGCATCAAGCCGCCGACCAACCGCTCCTCCCAAAAGAAGAGCGCGCGATACCACTTCTTCTCGCGGTCGATCTTCCGTGCGATATCGAGATCCGGCCGCAGGTCGGTGCCCAAGACCGAACTGCGTGATCGTCTGCCCCTTGAAGAGCAGCGACGAGTACTCCGGTACGTCGTGGTATTTCTCGCTGCCGCCCATCATGTTGAGCGCCACCACCTTGCCGTGAGCGCCGGCGTTGTTCCACGTTCCCATGCGATAGCGGATTTCGAGAATCGGATCGTAGAAGTCGGCGACGTCGCCGGCCGCATAGATGCCTTTGACGTTCGTCTCGAGATGATCGTCGCAAAGGATGCCGTTCTTGCTGGTATCGATACCCGATCCCTCGCAAAGCTCGGTGTTCATCGCGAGTCCGAAACCGTATGCGTAGCATTCCGCATCGATCTCCATGCCTTTGGTCGTGCGCACTTTCGTTATCGCGCCGTTCGAGCGAACGAACTCCTCGACTTCTTCGCCGTAATGCATGTGCACGCCGTCGGCTTCCGCCGCTTCGTGCAGCAGCTCGCCGGCCTCCTCGTCGATGATGCGATGCAGCGCGCGCGGACCGCGCATCAGCCAGTGCGTCTCGAGCCCCCGCGACGCGAAAGCTTCGGCCAGCTCGTAGGCGATGAACGAACCGCCGACCGCAACCGCCGCTTTGCTGCGGTCGATCTGTTCGGAGATCGCGCGAGTGTCGTCCAGGTATTGAAATGGGAAAGATGTTCTCGGCGCCGTCGGCGCCGGGTTTGCCGCTGGGATTCGGGCGGCCGCCGGTGGCGATCAGCAGCGCGTCGTACGGGTACGACCTGCCGCCGGCTTCGACGATTTGCTCCTGCGGGACGATCCGCTCGACGTCGTGTCGCCAGATGCAGTCCGATCCGATGCTCGTCGTGCCAGCGAGGTTGCGGATCATCACTTTCGCTTCGGGAATCTGTTTGCGCAGCATCGGCGGAAGGGAGATGCGGTTGTAGAGCGTGTACGGCTCGTCGCCGAAGAGCGTGATCTCGCAGGCCGGGTCGTGCTTGCGAAGCTGCTCCGCGGCGGTCGTGCCGGCAAAGCCGTTGCCGACGATGACGTACCGGCGGACGTCGCTATCCATGCAAGCCCAGCCCGACCATCATCCGAACCCCCACCGCGAGCGCCGACTCGTCGATATCGAATCGCGCGCTGTGATGCGGCTCGCGACCGATCTGCGGTCCTCGCGCTCCGACCAAGAAGTACGCACCCGGGCGCTGCTGCTGCATGAACGACATATCCTCCGCCCACATTACGATGTCGTGCGGGTCGACGACGTTCTCCGATCCGATCGTCTCCCGCGCGACCTCCCGCACGATCGCATTCATCGCCGGATCGTTCACCGTCGACGGGTAGACGAAATGATACGCGAAGCGGTAGTCGAGTCGCATCGCGCTGGTCAGGCCGCGAAGCACTCGCTCGATCCGCTCCGGGAGCTCGGCACGTACGGTCTCGTCGAAGGCACGCACCGTTCCCTGCAGCTGCGCGCGATCGGGAATCACGTTGAAGGTCGTTCCGGCGTGAAACGCGCCGACGGTTACGACGACCGGCTGACGCGGCGCGACCTCGCGGCTCACGATCGTTTGCAGCATCGTGACGAGCTGCGCGGCGCCGACGACCGGATCGACGGCGCCGTCGGGCATCGCGCCGTGCCCGCCTTTGCCGATCACGTCGATCTCGAAACGATCCGACGACGCGAAGAAGGCACCATCGCGAACGCCGATCGTCCCCGCATCGAGGCCGCTGTAGAGATGGAGCGCGAACGTTCGGTCGACGTGCGGGTCTTCGAGTGCCCCGTCTTCGATCATCAGCTTGTTGCCGGAATGCCCTTCCTCGCCGGGTTGAAAACAGAATACCAGCGTTCCCGCAACGGCCTCGCGCCGCTCGAAGAGCTCGCTGGCCGCCGTCAACAGAATCGCACTGTGCCCGTCGTGTCCGCACGCGTGCATGACGCCGTCGTTCCCGGAACGATAGGGAACCTCGTTGAGCTCGGCGACGGGCAGCGCATCCATATCGGCACGCAGCAGCGTGACCGGGCCGGGCCTGCCGCCGCGAAGCGTTGCGAGCACGCCGGTCTCGCCGATGCGCGTGCGGATTTCGTCGTAGCCGAACGCGCGCAGCTCGCGCTCGACGAATGCTGCCGTCGCGTGCTCTTCCATCGAGAGCTCCGGATGTGCGTGGAAATGGCGGCGATAGCGAACGGGGTCGGCGATCATGGATAGTACGTCAGCTTGATTTCGATCTGCCCGACGACCGGAACGCACAAAAATCGGGCCGGATCGAACTGATGAACGCCCACCGCGCCGAGCGCGAACTTGTCCCAGCCTTCGACGCCGCTAGACTGCGCGAGCTCCTCGCGCAGGGCATAGCCGTTCGAATCGACGTACGCCCGGACGACGGCGACGAGCCGTCCTCCGCCGTACGCGCCGGCCGGACTCGTCAAGTCGCCGCGCATACGCGGCTGCGTGTACGTCTCTCCGCATTTCAACGGACCGATGGACTGAAGATGCGCGGCATGAATCTCGGGCGCCCCGGTCGGAAGCGCAACGGTCTCTTCGGCGACCTCGAAGACGTACGACGGGCACGTGACCGCAGCCGCGCCGTCGATCGCGTACGAATCGACGAAAAAGTACCGCGGCGGATCGCTCGACGGAACCGTAAGCAGCATCGGCTCGGTTTGCCGATCGCCCGGCGATCCGGACAGCGGCATCCCGGCGACGTGCGCGTCGAACGCGTCGGTCGCGCTCACCAGCGTGACGTGGGCATCGATCGTGGCCCCGCGAGACGTAAAAAGGGCGAGCTGGTACCCTGGGCCTTCCGAAGCGGGGGTGACGCCGGCGACGACTTGGCAAAAAGGGTTGTCGTACTTCCATTTTAGCGCCGCATCGTCGGCGGCGCGCGCCGGTACCGCCAGCGCTGCAAGCGCCACGAGCGACGCCGCTGCCCGCAAAGACATGGCGGCGTTGTTGGGCGCCCGTCCGCTCGCTACCTTCGGCGCAGGATTTGGCCGCCGCCGCGAGCGAGTACGACGCGTGAGCACGCGAAAGTCCGAACTGCTCGCTTTCGAGCGGCAGGGCTTGACCGACGAACAACTGATCGCGATCTTCCGCACGATGCTGATGCAGCGAACCCTCGAGAACCGAGGATTCCAGCTCAATCGTCAGGGCAAGATCCCGTTCGCGTCGGCGAGCGAAGGGCACGAAGCGGTGCAGGCCGGCGCGGCGATGGCATTCGTGCGCGGCAAGGACATCCTCGTGCCGTATTACCGCGATCTCGGGCTTGGCGCTCGGGATTGGCCTGACGCCGTACGAAGTGCTCCTTTCGCTCTTCGCTCGCGCCGCCGATCACTCGGCTGGACGACAGTTTCCGCATCACTATGCGAGCCGCCGTCTCGGCTTGCAGACGATCAGCTCGGTGATTGCGGCGCAGTTGCCGCATGCGGTCGGCGCGGCCTATGCAATGAAGTTTCGCGGCGAGGAGGGGCGGGCCGTGCTCACGACGTTTGGCGACGGCGCGACGAGCGAAGGCGAGTGGCACGAGTCGGTCAACTTTGCCGCCGTCCATCGGCTCCCGATCGTCTTTCTTTGCGAGAACAACGAATGGGCGATCTCGACGCCGCTTGCGCGGCAGATGGCCCAGCCCGACGTGTACAAACGGGCGGCGGGGTACGGCATGCCGGGCGCGGTCGTAAACGGCATGGATCCGATCGCGTGCTACGCCGCCGTCGGCGAAGCGCTCGGGCGAGCGCGCTCCGGCGGCGGACCGACCCTGGTCGAGGCCAAGTGCTACCGATTTTTATCGCACACCACCGACGACGACGACCGCGACCTACCGTTCGCGCGACGAAGTCGCGGCCCGCCGGAAGGACGACCCGGTTCCGTGCTTCGAGCGCCTGCTGGTCGAGCATGCGATCCTCACTCCCGAGGGCGCGGAAGCATTGAAGCGTTCCATCCTCGAAGAGGCCAACGATGCGACCGACCGGGCCGAAGCGATGGCCTATCCAGCCGCGAGCGACCTCTACGCGCGCGTCCACGCGAACGGCTGGGAGCCCTGGCAGTAACGGCAGTAACAGAAGAGACGGAAGCGACGATGGCAAGTACCGATACGGCAACCGGAACGCTCGAGCGTCACGGGCTAAGCGACGAGCAGTTGCGAGCGATCTTCCGCAACATGCTGCTGCAGCGGCAACTCGACAATCGCGGCTTTCAACTCAACCGGCAAGGCAAAGGTTCCGTTTGCGCTCGGCAGCGAGGGACACGAAGCCTTGCAAGCCGGAGCCGCGATGGCGTTCCATCGCGGGCACAGACATTCTCGCGCCGTACTATCGCGATCTCGGACTCTGTCTCGGCATCGGCCTCTCGCCGTTCGAGATATTGCTCTCGATTTTCGCGCGCGCCGACGGATCACAACGGCGGGCGCCAGTTTCCCAACCATTACTCGTCCAAAGCGGCCGGCCTGATGTCGTTCTCGTCGATCCTCGCCGCCCATCTCCCGCACGCGGTCGGCGCCGCCTATGCGATGAAGTATCGCGGTGAAACCGGGCGCGCCGTGCTCGCGACGTGCGGCGACGGAACGACGAGCGAAGGCGAGTGGCACGAGTCGATGAACTTCGCGTCGATCCACAAACTGCCGTTCGTGATGCTCGTAGAGAACAACGAATGGGCGATCTCGACGCCGCTCGCCAAACAGATGGCGCAGCCGGAGATCTGGAAGCGCGCGGCGGGCTACGGTATGCCCGGGCGGCGGTTCAACGGCTTCGATCCGATCGAGACGTATGCGGCAGTGAAGGAGGCGTTGGATCGCGCGCGCAGCGGCGGCGGCCCGACGCTGGTCGAAGGCACGTGCTACCGCTTCCTCGCGCACTCGACCGACGACAACGACATGACGTATCGCACGCGCGAAGATGGTCGCGGAGCGGCGCAAGCAGGATCCGGTGCCGGCGTTCGAGGCAGTGCTGATCGAGCACGGCATCGCAACGGCCGGCGACGTCGACGCGATGCAGAAATACGTGCTCGCGAGACGAACGAGGCGACCGACGCGGCCGAGGCGCTGCCGTATCCTGCTACCGTCGGACATCTATACCAACCTCTACGAAGGAGCCTGGCAGCCGTGGCAGTCGTGAGCACGACACGTCGACCGTGATGAACAACGTCGAAGCCGTTCGCGCGACGCTCTACGAGGCGATGAAGAACGACGACCGCACGTGATCCTCGGCGAAGACGTCGGCGCGCGCGGCAACGTCTTCCTCATTACCAAGGATTTCATCAGCGAGTTCGGCGAGCAGCGCGTCATCGATACGCCGATCGCCGAAGCCTCGATCGTCGGCATCGCGTCGGCATGGCGATGGAAGGCCTGCGCCCGATCGCCGAGATTCAGTTCGCCGACTTCATCTACCCGGCGTTCAACCAGATCGTCGGCGAGGCGGCCAAGACGCGCTATCGCACCAACGGCGAGTACACGTGCCCGCTGGTGATTCGCACGCCCTATGGCGGCGGCGTTCGCGGCGCGCTTTCGCACTCGGTCTCGATCGAGGCGCTCTTCTACCACGTGCCGGGCCTCAAGATCGTCGCGCCGTCGTTCCCGGCCGACGTCAAGGGCCTGCTCAATGCCGCGATCGACGATCCGGATCCGGTGCTCTTCCTCGAGCACAAGAAAACCTATCGCCTCATCAAAGGCGAGGTGCCCGACGGCCACTACACGATTCCGCTCGGCAAAGCCAACGTGCTCAAAGAGGGCACCCAGCTGACGGTGGTTTCGTACGGGCTCTACGTGCACTGGGCGCTCGAAGCGGCGCAGCAGCTCTGCAAGACGACGGACATCTCGGTCGAAGTCATCGACCTGCGCTCGATCCGGCCGATGGACAAGACGACGATCCTTGAGCAGCGTCGAGAAAACGCGCAAGCTGCTGATCATTCACGAGGACAACAAGTTCGGCGGCATCGGCGCGGAGATCAGCGCGATGGTCGCCGAAGAAGCGCTCTTCAATCTCGACGCGCCGATCCGGCGCTCTGCGGCCCCGACGTTCCCGCGATGGGCTACGCGCGTGCCGCTCGAAGAAGAGTTCATGTCGTCGCCGGCCGAGATGGCCGAAGCGATGCGAGAAATGGTGAAGTTCTAATGGCAACCACGATTACGATGCCGCAGCTCGGCGAGACCGTCACCGAAGGGACCGTCGCGCAGTGGCTCAAGAAGGTCGGCGATTCGTCGACAAGTACGAAGACGTTCGTCGAAGTCTCGACCGACAAAGTCAACGCCGAAGTTCCGTCGCCGGTCACCGGCGTACATCCGCGAGCTGCTCGTCAAGGAAGGCGAGACCGTCGCGACCGGCACGCCGATCGCCGTGATCGACGAAGTCGGGCGCCGCCGAGCGCAACCGCCGCGCACCGGCAGCGCCCGCGCAGCGTCACCGCGGCAAGCGCCGCAGCCGCCGCGCCCGCGCAAGCCAACGGCCACGCGTAATGCCGCAAACCGTCGCTCCAGCGCACGCGTGCGGAACGCCGAGGATGCGCTCCGCGGCTGTTCGCCGGCCGTGCGCCGTCTGGCGCGCGAACATCGCCTCGACATCCGCGCCTTCAACGGCAGCGGCGCAAACGGCCGCGTTACCGCCGAGGACGTTCTCACCGCCGCGAGCATGGGCCCGGCGCCGCGGTCGGCGCAGCGCATCGCCGTCGGCCGCACTTCGGTGCCGACGGCGCTCCGGCCGCGCGCCGAACCATCGCGGCCGCCGCCGCCCGCCGGAACGTCGACGCTACGCGCAGCCGATTCCCGGAACGACGGTTCCGCTCGACCAAGCGCGGCGCATCATCGCCGAACGCATGGTCGAGAGCAAACACACGGCCCCGCACGCCTGGTCGATGGTCGAGATCGACGTCACCGACGTGTGGCAGTGGCGCGTCCGCGAGAAAGACCGCTTCGAACGCGAAACCGGCTACAAGCTCACGCTGCTGCCCTTCTTCATCCGCGCCGTCGTCGAGTCGCTGGCGGCGTTCCCGCTGATGAACGCACGCTTCACGCCGCGGCCGGATCGATCCAGCCAGTATCTACGTTAACGATGACGTCAACATCGGCATCGCGATCGGACTGCCGACCAATCTCGTCGTTCCGGTCGTCAAGCACGCCGACCAGCTCTCGATCAAGGGACTCGCGATTGCGGCCGGCGAGCTCATCGACAAGGCCCGCAAGGTAAGCTCGGCGTCGACGATCTCGCCGGCGGTACGTTTACCGTCAATAACAACGGCGCCAATGGTTCGTGGGCGTCGGCGCCGATCATCAACGCGGGCCAGGCGGGCATCGTCACGATGGAGGCCGTCGTCAAGAAGCTCGTCGTGCGCGACGACGATGCGATCGCGATCCGCTCGATGATGAACTCCTGCCTGTCGCTCGACCATCGCGTCGTCGACGGCTACGTCGCCAGCGGCTTCCTCGCCGACCTCAAGCAGCGTCTGGAAGCGATGGGACCGGAAGGAGAGCTCTAACGCGTCCACCATGCAATTCGCAAGCAGTTCCGCTTCGAAGCGGCGCACGTGCTGCCGTTCCATCCCGGGCAAGTGCGCGCGCATGCACGGGCATTCGTACCGTCTCGAAGTCGCCGTCCGCGGCCCGCTCAGAACGACGGGGCCGGCGCGCGGCATGGTCGTGGATTTCGACGACATCAAGCGCGATCGTCGCGTAGCGCGTCGTCGACACGCTCGATCATCAGCGACTCAACGACCTCATCGAGAATCCGACCGCCGAGCACATCGCTGCTCTGGATCTGGAAGCGGCTCGAGCCGGCGCTCGACGCGGCCTCGACGAACTCGTCCTCTGGGAAACGCCAACCGCGTGCGCCGTCGCTGCGCCGCGACGACGCTGACTCTCCTCACTGACGCGGCATGATCCAACTTGCGGAGATCTTCTACAGCATTCAAGGCGAAGGCACGTGGACGGGAACGCCGGCGGTCTTCGTGCGGCTGGCCGGCTGCAACCTCGCCTGCGATTTCTGCGATACCGACTACTCGACGAAATCGTTCGCCAGCGTCGACGACGTCGTCGCGACGGTGCGCGAAGCCGGCGGCGAGTGCCCGATGGTGATCCTCACCGGCGGCGAACCGCTCGCGCAAGCGGAGACGCCCGCGCTGATCGAGGCGCTGCGCGCGCGATGGCCGCCGCGTGCACGTCGAATCGAACGGCACGATCTTCACCGAGCTGCCCGACGACGTCTGGCTCTGCGTCTCGCCGAAAGAGCGCGTCGATCCGCGCATGGCGCGCGCGCGCCAACGAAGCGAAGCTGATCGTCGACCGGCGCGTACCCGAGGAACATCTCGCGCTCTTCGCTCGACAGCCGACGATCCTGCTGCAGCCCGAAGGCAACAAGCCGGCCAACGTCGCGCTCGCGCTCGAGTACGCGAAGGCGCATCCGCAGCGCTTCCGCCTCTCGCTGCAAACGCACAAGTTCATCGGTGTGCCGTGATTCTGCTTGCCTGCGCCGTCGAAGCGAGAACTGGCGTTCTGGCAGCCGCGCTGAGCGGCGTCGAACGCCTGGTAACCGGCGTCGGGCCGGTCGAGGCCGCGTCGTCGTGACCGCGGCGCTCGCGCAGCGAGCGCTACGAGCTCGTCGTCAACGCCGGCATCGCCGGAGCGTTCGACGGCGCCGCGCCCGTCGGCGACGGCGTGGTCGTTGCTCCGACGACGCTTCGAACTCGATCTCGAGAGCGGCGCGCCGCTCGCGCTTCCACCGGGCATCGCGCTCGTCGATCGCGTCGGCACTCTGACGCCCCGCTCGTCGCGCGAGCTGCGGCGGCACGGATTTCCCGTGCTGCGCGGAATCACCGTCTCGCGCGTCACGACGAGCGAAGCGACCGCGCGGCGGCTCGCCGCGATCGCGGCGCGCAGGTCGAGACGATGGAAGGCTTCGCCGTCATGCGCGCCGCGCAACTCGCCGGCGTTCACGCCGATCGAAGTGCGCGGCATTTCGAATCGCGTCGGCGACCGCGAGCGCAGCGGCTGGGATTTCGCGGCCGGTGTGGCCGGGTTACAACAGTGCGCGCCATCGCTGAACGCGTTCTTCGAGCTGCCGGGCGTACGGCACGCGGAGTCACGCCGATGACCGTTACCCGCTGGCCTATTCGCCCTGCCCGAACGATACGTACATCTTCGCCGCGCTCACCAACGGGTTGCTCGAGCGATGCGCCGGCACGTCGATGTGCACCTCGCCGACATCGAAGAGCTCAACGAGTCGCCGCGGCAAGCGGCGAAGTACGAACTCACCAAGGTCAGTTACGGCGCGATCCCGTTTCTGATGGATAGCTACCGCATCCTCCGCGCGGGCGGAGCGCTCGGACGCGGCTGCGGACCGCTGCTGGTCTCGCGCCCCGGCGTCGGACCGCTCTTCATGCGATTCCGCCGACAAGCGGATCGCGATTCCCGGCGAGCGCACGACGCGCGTTCATGCTGCTGCAGCTCGCCCTCGGCGCGCGGCCGAAACGGTGCAGATGCGCTTCGACCGATCATCGCGGACGCTCGTCGCGAACGGCGAGGTCGACGCCGGGCTGATCATTCACGAGTCGCGCTTCACTTATCGCGAGCCGGACTTGATCGCCATCGCGGATCTGGGCGAGTGGTGGGAGACGCATGACGCTGCTGCCGATTCCGCTCGGCGCGATTCTCGTGCGCAACGACGTCGACGACGACCGAGCCCGCGAGATCGATGCAGCGATTCGCCGCAGCCTCGCCTACGCGCGCGCGAACGAAGCGGCGGTCATGCCATACGTTCGCGAGCACGCCGTCGAGATGAACGACGACGTGATGCGCGCGCACATCGAGCTGTACGTCAACGCATTCACCGAAGACCTCGGGCAAGGAAGGCATCGAAGCGGTCGCACGCGCTCTTCTCGCGCGCGCACGCAGCCGGCATATCTCGCATCGACGGAACGCGCGTTAGCCGACCGCTTGCGCCGTAAGCGTTTCTCGCCGCCGCCGCCGCGTCTCGCCGCTTGCAAGCTACGTGACGCGCGCCGACGGCCGAATCGCTGCCGCGCGGCGCGCGTCACGCTCGGCGACGAAGTCTTCCTGCAAGACGCGTGGCGCGACCTCAACGGCCGCAGCGTCGGCGTGATCGCCAATCAGAGCGGCGTCACGTCGCGGCTAGAATCGATCGTCGACGCGATCCGCCGCACCGGCCGAGATCCGCCTGCAGCGCGATCTATGCGCCCGAGCACGGCTTTCGCGGCGATCGCGGCCGGCCGGCGCGTCGGTCGCGATCGTACATCGATCCGCAAAGCGGCTTCCGGTCTACAGCCTGTACGGCGCGTCACGCCGGCACCCGAACGCCGCGATGCTCGACGGCGTAGACGTGCTGCTCTTCGACATTCAAGACGTCGGCTCGCGCGCCTACACGTACATTTCGACGATGGCCTACGCGATGCAGAGCGCGAAGCAGTTCACGGCAAAGAGTTCTGGGTGCTCGACCGGCCCAACCCGATCGGCGGCGACGATCATCGAAGGGCCCGTGCTGGAGCCTGCCTTCGAATCGTTCATCGGGCTCTATCCGATCGCGATGCGCCACGGCATGACGGTCGGCGAACTCGCGACGCTGTTTCAACGAACGCTTCGGCATCGGCGCGACGCTTCGCGTCGTGCAGATGCGCGGCTGGCATCGCTCGATGATCTGGCCCGACACGGGCTTGCAATGGGTGCAGACCTCGCCGAACATCCCGGACGTGGCAGACGACGTTCGTGTATGTCTGCACCGGCTCTGATCGACAACGCCGGCGTCAACAACGGCAGCGGGTTTCACCATGCCGTTCTTCCTCGCCGGCGCTTCCGGGATCGACGGCGCGAGCTTGGCGGCGCGTCTGAACGCGCGCAATCTCCCCGGCGTATGGTTCCGCCCCGGCAGCCTGGTCGCCGATCGCCGGCTTCTGGAAGGACCACGAGCTCACCGGCGTTCGAGCTCGTCGTCTTCGATCCGCGACGCTTCTAGGCGGTGCGAACCGCCGTAGAAATCCTCGTCGCCGTTCGCGACCTCTTCCCACACGCGATCGCAATTGCGAACCTCAACGTTCTCGATCGCGATTGGGGAACGGATTCGATCCGCACCGCGCTGCTTGCGGGAAAGAGCGCGTCCGAGATTCTCGCGCAGTGGGCGGGACCGACCGCCGAGTTCGCAGCGATGCGGCGCCGGTACCTGCTCTACGAGTAACGCGCCGTGAGTCTGCACGAACGGCTAATCGAGGCGATCGGCCGCGATGCGGTCAAAACCGCGCCCGAGGACCTCGCGGTCTACGCTTTCGACGCGTATACCGAGGCGGTGCGCCGTCGGCCGTCGTGCTGCCCGCTTCGACACGCGACGTGAGCGCGGTCGTGAAGATCGCGCGCGACTGCGGCGAGCCGATCGTCGCGCGCGGCGCGGGCACCGGACTCTGCGGCGGCGCCGTTCCCGATGAGGGCGGCATCGTGCATCTCATTTGCGCGGATGAACCGCATGCTCGAACTCGACGTAGCGAAACCGGCGGGCGCGCGTGCAGCCCGGCCTCATCAATCTCGACCTCTCCCGGCGAGCCGCGCCGAGCGGCCTCTTCTATGCGCCCGATCCGTCGTCGCAGAAGATCTCGACGATCGGCGGAAACATTGCAACCAACGCCGGCGGCCCGCACTGCCTCTCGTACGGAACGACGGTCAACCACGTCTCGGCGCTCGAGGTCGTCGACGAGCGCGGCGAGGTGTTCGCACACGAGCATCGACGACGCCGGCTACGATCTGACGGCGGCACTGGTCGGCAGCGAAGGAACGCTCGGGATCGTCACCGCGGCCTGGGTGCGGCTGCAGCCGCTTCCGGAATCGGTGCGCGTGTGGGTCGCGGCATTCGACGACATCGACTCGGCGTCGGAGGCGGTCTCGGCGATCGTTGCCGCCGGGCATCATGCCGACCGCGCTCGAGATGATGGACGCCGTGATCGTCGAAGGCGGTCGAGGCCGCCTTCCACGCCGGCTATCCGACGGACGCCGCAGCCGTACTGCTCATCGAAAATGCAGGCTTCGAAGACGACATGGACGCGTGCGAAGCGCGCGATTCACGCGATCGTTCACGCAGCACGGCGCGAGCTCGTGGCGGAGCGCCCGACTCGCAAGCCGAGCGCGACGTGCTTTGGGCGGGGCGCAAGGGCGCGGCCGGCGCGACCGGACGCATCGCGCCCAACTACTACACGCAAGACGTCTGCGTTCCGCGCAGCAAACTTCCCCAGGCGCTGCGCGCCGTCGAAGAGGCAGCCGTCGCGCACAACATCATCGTTGGCAACGTCTTTCATGCCGGCGACGGCAACCTGCATCCGCTCCTGATGTATGACAAACGCGAGCCGAGCCAAGTCGCGGCCGTCATCGAAACCGGAAACGCAATCTTGCAGTCGGCGATCGACCTCGGCGGAACGATCAGCGGCGAACACGGCATCGGCTGGGAAAAACGCGACGCCATGACGCGCGTCTATTCGACCGACGATCTCGCAACGATGGCGCGCGTCCGTGACGTCTTCGATCCGGCGCATGCGCTCAATCCGGAAAAGATCTTTCCCATCGGCGCGCGTTGCCCCGAGGTCGTGCCGCCATGAACGCCCGCGCGACCGGGTCGCGCCGCGCGACCGCGAAAGCCGTCAGCGCACTGCTCGCCCGCTGCGACCGCGCCGGCCAAAAGGTCGCGCGTCGTCGGCGGCAACACGCTCAGCGGCATGGGCTTTCGCCCCGAACGCAGTCGACGTAACGCTTGCGACGACGGCCCTCAACGGCATCGTCGACAACGAACGAGCCGACCTCACCATCGCCGCGCGCGATCGGGCACGCCGCATTCGCACGATCTCCGCGCTGCTCGCGAACGCAAGGCCAGTTCATCCCGTTCGACGCGCCGCGACCCGCAGTACGCAACGCTCGGCGGCACGCTCGCCGCCGGATGGCTCGGGCCGCGCCGCCACCTCTACGGCCGCCTGCGCGATTACATCCTCGGCTCGACCATCGTGCTCGCCGACGGAACGATCGCGCGAGCCGGCGGCATGGTCGTCAAGAACGTCGCCGGCTACGACATGAGCCGACTCTACGTCGGCTCCTTCGGAACTCTCGGCGTGCTCGTGCAAGCAAACCTCAAGACCCTCGCCGTGCCGCGCATGCGCGCCTCTTCTCTGCGCGCGCTGCCCGAAGGCACGCGCGCACGCGCCTGCGCGCAACTGCAGCGCTGCCGATTCGTCCGGCGGCTGCGTTCTGGATTGACGGTTTCCACAACGCCATCGACGGCGATGACGGCGAAGAAGGCCGGCTCGTGCTGCTCGAGGGCAGCGACGCACTGCTCGAACGCGCGACGCGCGATCTGCGCTCGGCGCTCGGCCGAGCCGGCGTACCGGAAACGCGCGTGCTCGACGCCGGCGCGCGCGAATCGTTCGAGCGCGTGGTCGACGCCTACGTCGCATGCTTGGGCGAGCGTTCGGTAACGTACCGTTTCACCTCGTTGCCCGACGAATCCGAACGACGAGTCTGCGCATGCACGAAATTGCCGCGCCGCTACGAACTGCGCAGCGAAACGATCCTCGACGTCATGAACGGCGATGTCATCCTCCGCGTGAGCGATCTCGATCTCGCGCGCCTCGGTGCCAAGATCGAAGTCTTCGACGAAGCGCTTCATGCGATCGAAGCCGCGCGCCAGGTCATCGCGAGCGAGCATCCGCATCGAGCGGCGCTGCAAGCGTGGGGCGATCCGCCGAGCCTCGATCGAACGCATGCGCGCGCTGAAAATGCGGTTCGACCCGAATCGAACCCTAAATCCCGGCCGTTTTGTCGGCGGAATCTAGCCGCACCGTGCGCCGGCTCGCCTACGCATGGAGGCGTCCGCTCGCGCACGTTCAACCGGTTAAACGATGAAGGTTCTCCTGCTCGGCGCCTCCGGCTTCGTCGGCCGTCACCTCGTCGACGCCCTACGGCGGCGAGGTGACGAGGTTGCGACCGCATCGCTGCGCGATCCGGCTGCGGCGGCGGCGACGGCGCGCACCTGCGACGCGATCGTCAATCTCGCGGGCGAATCGATCGCGCAACGATGGAACGACGACGTCAAGCGCCGGATCGAGGCGAGCCGCACCGAGGCGCCCCGCGCATTTCTCGACGCGCTCTCAAGCGGAGAACGCCGCTGCAGCGTCTACGTCAGCGCTTCGGCCATCGGCTATTACGGAAGCAGTCTAACGGCATCGTTCGACGAGGCGAGTCCACCCGGCGACGACTTTCTCGCGCGGGTTTGCATCGGGTGGGAGCGCGTTGCGGCGAGCGCCGCGGCTTTAGGCATGCGCGTCGCGATCGTACGCACCGGCATCGTGCTCGGCACCGACGGCGGCGCGCTCGCCACCATGCTCGTGCCGTTTCGATTAGGCCTCGGCGGCGTCGCGGGGAGCGGGCGCCAGTGGTATTCATGGATCCACGTCGCCGACTTGACCGGCATCTATGTGCTCGCGCTCGATTCCGCCGCGGGCCCGCTCAACGGCTGCGCGCCGAATCCCGTAACGAATGCCGAGTTCACGCACGCACTCGGATTGGCGCTCCACCGCCCGACGCTTCTTCCAACCCCTGCCTTTGCGCTCCGCGCCATGCTTGGGGAGGGCGCGGCGATCGTGCTGGAGGGCCAGCGCGTGCTTCCAAAGCGCACGTTGGAATGCGGCTACCGGTTCGAGTTTCCGCTCCTCAACGGTGCGCTAGCGAATCTTCTCTGAACTCGATCGCCTCGAGATACTTCTCGGCGTCCATCGCCGCGCGGCAACCCGCACCGGCGGCCGTGATCGCCTGGCGGTAGCGATGATCCTGCACGTCGCCGGCGACGAAGACGCCCTTCGACGTTCGTCGCGGTACCGTCCGGAGAGGCGATATAGCCGATCTCGTCGAGATCGAGCGCGCCGCCGAAAACGGCGGTATTCGGCGTGTGGCCGATCGCGACGAAGATCGCATCGGCTTCGATCTCGAACGTTCGGCCGTCGACGACGTTGCGAAGGCGTAAGCCGGTGACGTGCGGTCTCGCCGAGCACCGCCTCGACGACCGCATTCCAAATGAAGTCTATCTTCGCGTGCGAGTGCGCGCCGGTCGGCCATGATCTTGCTCGCGCGCAGCCGGTCGCGGCGGTGCACGATCGTTACGCGGCTGCCGAAGCGCGTGAGAAAGAGCGCCTCCTCGAGCGCCGAGTCGCCGCCGCCGACGACGACGATGTGCTTGTCGCGGAAGAACGCGCCGTCGCACGTCGCGCAGCGTCGAAACGCCGCGTCCGCGCAGCCGTTCCTCGCCGGGGATTTCGAGCCAGCGCGCGCTGGCGCCGGTCGCGACGATCACACACCGGGCCGCGTACTCGTTGTCGGTCGTGCGGACGATCAGCGGCCGGCTGCGCGAAGTCCACCGAGGCGACGTCGACGTTTTCGATCCGCGCGCCGAACCGTTCGGCTTGCTCGCGAAACTTCACCATCAGCTCGGGACCCATGATGCCTTCGGGGAAACCGGGGTAGTTCTCGACGTCGGTGGTGAGCATGAGCTGACCGCCGTAGAGGCCGCCTGCGAGCACCAGCGGGTGCAA
Source organism: Vulcanimicrobiota bacterium (assembly GCA_963699435.1). Lineage (GTDB taxonomy): Bacteria > Vulcanimicrobiota > Vulcanimicrobiia > Vulcanimicrobiales > Vulcanimicrobiaceae > Cybelea. Next base: position 64,750 of record CAVOTV010000004.1, on the reverse strand, counting down.
GTTCGCCCGCGCTGCATAAACCGCCGCGGTGAGGCCGGCCGGCCCCGAGCCTATGATGATGACGCGTTCCATTCCGGCGGCTTCGACTGCCCCTCGCCCCATCCCTCAAACGTTGTCATCCCGAGCGCAGCGACCGCGGGGAGCGAAGTCGAAGGACGCCCCATGAGCGACGCGCACCTACCGCTGGAAGATACCTTCGGCGACATCCTTCGCAAGGCGATGCGGGGGAACGGCATCGATACGACGCATCTCGCCGCCGTTACTGGGATCGCAGAGGACGAGATCGCGCGCTGGCTGAGCGACGACGGGACGGCCGATGACGCCGAGGCGCGCGCGCTCGCGATCGTTCTCCGCCTCGATGGAGGCAAGCTCGCCGACAGCGCCGCGCAGCGCTGGTATCCTCCGCCGCTGGAACGCTCCGACGTTCGCCGCCATCCGCAAGAGCCTCAGCCGAGCAACGGATACGTCTTCTTCCTCGAAACCGGACGCCGCGCGGCGCTCGTCGATCCCGCGGGAATTCCGCAGAACCTCCTGCGCATCGTGCGCGACGGCGACTATCATCTGCAATACATTTTGATCACGCACAAGCATGCGGATCATTGCGACGCTACTGCCGACGTCGCGCGCGCTTTTCCCGACGCGGCGATCGTGATGCACCCGCTCGACGTTCATGCGATCGGCTCGCTTCGCACTCGGGCGCTCGCGTTGCGCGACGGCGAGTCCTTGCCGTTCGGCGATGAGTCCTCGATACGCATGCTGCACACGCCGGGACACACCGACGGCTCGTCGTGCTACTTTTTCAAGAGCGCGGTTTTTTCAGGCGACACGCTGTTCGCGGCCAGCGTCGGCGGCGCATACGGCGACGCTAGCACGTATGGCGATATTCTCAACAGCGTGCGCAGTAAGCTCTTCACGCTACCCGACGACACCGTCGTAATGCCCGGTCACGGACCGCCGACGACGATCGCCCTCGAGAAGGAGCACAACCCCTTCTTCTAGCGCGAGAGATTACTCGCGATGGGCCGACGGCACGTTCACCGAGGTGCCGGCTCCGTCGGTGATGGTAGCGCCGCTGATCGTCGGTGCGGCGCTCGATTCGCGGATGAGCTCGAACTGCAGTACGGCGCTCCCCGCGGACGAAAGGTGCACGCTGACCTGTTGGGGCGAGCAGAGATGCGGCGTGCAGAACGCCGCCAACCATCCCTGTGCGACGCCCGTCGCCCGCAGGCGCAGCGTAGCCTTCGGCTTGCCGGTTACCTCGAGCCGGAACTTGGCGGCCCCTTCCGACGTCGTTTGAAAATCCGAACCGGTCCAGGGTCCGATCGAGAGCGAGGTCGGCGGCGCGATTGCGAGCAGAACGGCGAGAAGGATCACGTTCGCAGTTTATATCCCACCGCCACCATCCGCAAGACGATAGCCAGCGCGACGGCCGCCAAGAGCGCGATCATCGCGAGCGAAAAGGCCGGCGGCAAGTAGCTCTCGCCCGTGTAGCTGCGGCGGAAGGCATCTATGGTGTAGAAGATCGGATTGAAGAGCTCGAAGTTGCGCAGCGCCGGCGGAAGCATCGTCGCCGCCGTGAAGACCCCTCCCACAAACGTGAGCGGCGTAATCACGAAGGTCGTGAGAATCGCGATATGATCGAACTTATCGGCCAGCAACCCGAAGATCAGACCGAGCGCCGAGAACAGAATCGAGACCATCGCGACGACGATCGAAGTAGAGCCACCAGTCTTGCGGAGCGATGTGCACGAGGACGACGCCCAGTCCCGTGATGAGTCCCGCGATCAGTAGCGACCGCGCCAAGCTTCCCAGCATGTACCCCGCCACGAGTTCGAATGCCGACATCGGAGCGATCAGCAGTTCCTGAATCGAGTTCATGAAACGGCCTTGAAAGAGCGAACTCGAGCACTCGCCGTACGAGGAGTCGATCACCTGCAGCATGATCAGGCCGGGTATGAGGAACTGCGCGTACGTAACGCCTTGCACCGTAGGGATCCGGCTTCCCAAAGCGAGTCCGAAGACGAAAACGTAAAGCAACGTCGTGATGATGGGCGGCCAGATCACCTGATTGATGATCTTGAGGCTGCGAACCATCTCGCGCTTGACGAGCGTCCAAAGTCGCGAACGGATTAATTGCGCGTCAGCTCCAGAAAGACGTCCTGCAGCGAGGCGCCGTCGGCGAGGAGCTCCCTGGTCGGCTTCTCGGCGATGATGCTGCCGTTGCGAATGATCGCGATGCGCTTGCAGAGCTGCTTCGGCTTCCTCCAAATAGTGCGTCGTAAGAAAGACCGTCAGGCCATCCTCATTGAGTGCCCGCAGCCACTCCCACAGCTCCAACCGCAGCTCCACGTCGACTCCCGCGGTCGGCTCGTCGAGGATCAGGAGGCTCGGCTGATGGATGAGCGCGCGCGCCAGCGAAAGCCGGCGTTTCTGCCCTCCGGAGAGTTTCGTATATTCGAGATGCGCGTGCTTTGTAAGCCCGAACCGCTCGAGGAGCATATCCGCGCGCTCGACGACGTCTTTGCCGTGCAAGCCGTAGTAGCCGGCCGCAAAAATCAGCACGTCGCGCAACGAGAGATAGCGGTCGAAGTTGTACTCCTGCGGCGAGAGTCCGATGAGCTGCCGCGCTTGACGCCACTGCTGCTCGTTGTCGTAGCCGAAGATACGAATTCTACCCGAGGTTCGCCGCGCGAGCCCGGCAATCGCGTTGATCGTCGTGGTCTTTCCGGCACCGTTGGGTCCGAGGAATCCGAAAAACTCGCCCGCTTCGACGCGCAGCGAAACGCCGTCGACGGCCGTGAACGAGCCGTATCGCTTGACGAGGCGATCGACTTGAACGGCGGGCGCTGCGGCTACGGAATCAAACTCTTTAATTGTTTATACCGGTGGCGGCGGAGGGTGGCGATGAGCTCTGCACTCTCCGGAATCCCGCAATCGGCCAATTGGGTTGCAACTTTCTTCACGTCGAAGGCGACCCGGCGGTGCTTCACTTGCCACCCGCCGCTGCGCTCGGTGAAGATCGCATATCCCGCACGCGGATCGCCGTCCTTCGGCAAACCGGCCGACGCCACGTTTGCCAAAAGCTTGCCGCGCCAAACGCGCGCGTACGGCAAGTGGAGATGTCCGAACGCAATCGCCGTCGCATCTTCGTCGCCGATCAGGCGCGCAAGCCGTTCGTCCTCGGCGTCGGGCCAAAGCGCTTCGTCGTCGGTTTTCGGATTCGCATGCACGACGAGCAGTTGGTTCTCGTCTTCGCCGATGCGCAACGCGAACGGCAGCTCCTGCAGAAACGAGACCCAGCGCTCGCCGATCTCGCGGCGCGTCCATGCGATGCGCGCCGTCTCGGCAGCATCGAACTCTTCGTGCGGCGTTTCTTCGGAGAGATAGCGATCAGTATTTCCGCGGACGCACGACGCGCCGATCTCGTCGAGCCGCTGCAGCACCTTCTTCGGTTTGGGTCCGTCCAGACAAAGATCGCCGGCGGCGACGATCGCGTCGGCTCCGCCTTGGGATTCGAGGTCGACCAAACAGGCATCGAGTCCCAAAAGATTACCGTGGATGTCGGAGAGAATCGCTACTCGCATGCGCGCTATTCGCGGCGGAGCGCGAGCGTCAACATCGACGGAGTCAAGCCGAGCTTTGTGAATTCGTACAGGTCGATCGCTTCGACCGCGATTCCGGCGCGGCGCATCGCCGTCAGCGACGTGCGGAAACGGATATCGGCGAGCACGAGCCGTTCGTCGAGCGGCAGCACCCCGGCGGCCTGCTCTTCGCCGACGTCGAGAACGACGGTGCGGAAACCCTCGAAGGCCATCGGATCGACTTTGCCGCCGGCGATCACGATCGTATCGCTCGAGGCCGCGCCGGCGACGGCCCGAAGCGCGGTGACGCCGTCGGCGAGCCGAACCTCGACGGGCTCGTAGCCGTGCGCGCGTGCGAGCGCGGCGAAACCGCTTCGACCCAGCTCGTTGCCGCGCGAGCCGATTCCAACGAACGCGGTACGTCCGGCTAGGAGGACGTCGCTGCCGTCGAGCAGCGCCGGCGCTGCGATGTGACCGGCAATCGGCACGTCGAGTCGCGCAAACTGCGCCTCCATCCGATCCACCTCGGCGCGACGCGAGAGCGGTGTCAATCGCATGAGCACGGCACCGTCCGCGAAGACTACGGCCGCGTCGCCGGCGCTCGTCTCGTACGGATCGGTGCCCCCCGAATCGACGACGTCAACGACGACGCCGAGATACTTCAGCACGTCGCAGAAGACCGCATGCTGCTCGAGCGCGCGCGCGTAGATCGCACCGGGCTCGCCCGCATTCGGCACCGCCCGTTCGATCGCGGGCGACGGGCGGACCAACGAGGCGGCAGTGAGCCGTCCGGTCGCCGTCGCAACCAGACGCGGACCGAAGCTGACGCCATGGCGGTCGTGAATCGTCATCGTGCGGTGTACGGCTCGGGCTGCGGCGCGTCGGTAAAGTACGAGCTCATATCGGAGGCCAGCAAATCACTGAGCGCGAGCGGCGGAGCCCGAAGATCTCCTCTTCGGTTTTCAGAACGCTCGCCGTGTCGACGTGCCCCTTTCCGACGTACCCGCGGCGCGCCAGCGGAGAGACGACGAGCGCGTAACTGCGCAACGGATGAACGTGGTCGCTCGACCAGCCGCCGCGCCGTCGCCGACGACGAAGATCGCCGTCGAGCTCCAATGCGGCGTGTGCGAGACGAAATCCACGATCGATCCGACCGCACGGTCGAGATCGGCCGCGCCGGCGGCGCCGCCCTCAGTCGGCAGCGAGACGTACGTAAAACTCGGCACGCTATCGTTCTGTACGTAGCGCTGCATGTCGGCAACGAACTCGGCGGCACGCTGCGCGTCGGTGACGCGCGGATTCCAGCCCGCATAGGCGAGATCCGGCGTTGCCGTTCAATGCGGCGAGCGCGGGCACGTCGAGATGGTACTTTCCGCCGTCGTATCCCGAGACCCGCAACAGACCTCCGTAGTCGCGAAACGACATCGCGGAGCGTGCGAGGGCATTGAAAAGATAGCCGTTGCGGCCGTAATCTTCGGGATCGTCGCCGTGATCGTTCATCGGAGCGCGTGAGGTTCCGGACGACGTCCACGAGCTGCTGGTAGAGCGTCGCCTCGACCCGCCGTCGCAAAGACCTTTGCGACGCTCGCATCGGCGTCGGAGGCATAGAAATTGTCGGCGAGCGCGTAGGTGCGCGCGAGCGCGTGCAGATTGGGCGTTACGGTCTCGGGATAGATCGCTCAGCGCGGGGTCGCCGTTGCCGTGGGCCTGCACCGGATCGTCCTTGAGATCGCCGAGCATCGCGTCGTACCCGCGGCGAGCCGACGGCGATGATAGACGACGTGATCGATAGACGTCGCTGCGCTTGTTCGAGCGCAGTGGTGGAATGACCGGATTGAACTGTGCGATCGCGGGCGTCCGGTTGTAGCGCAGCGCGTCCAGCGTCGCCTCGTACCAGGTACGTGCGTTTGAGATCCACCCGTTGCAAAGGCCGCCATCCGTCGACGCCTTTCGCATTGAGCACGTAAAGATAGCGGCCGTCATGGGAAAGCGCGAGCGCCGTTGGATACCACCCCGTCGGAATCAAGCCCGTAGCGATAGCGCGTCGTCCGTCGCGCGTCGAGAACCGCGACGGCGTTGAGCCCGCGAGCGCGACGTAAAGCCGCTTCCCGTTCGGAGCTGAGTGCCTCGGCACTCGGCTGCGCGCCGTACGGGGCGCCGGGATAGAACCGAAGGTCCAGCCCGCGAACGACGCGCGGCGCGCCGACGAGCTGACAACCGCCACGCGGTCCACGTTGGCAAGCGCAATGTACGCAAGGCCGCCGTCTGCGCGAGAGCAGCGTCGCGCCGGGCGCCGCTCCGCCGACGATCTGCGTTCCGTCGGGCGCCGGATCCATACGGCACCGCGCGCCGGATCGCCGCTCGTGCTCCCGGAGTGATCTCGAAGACCGAGAGCGCCGACGACTTCGACCGGATCGAATGCAGGCGCGGTGAACTGCGGCGCCGGCGCGGGCGACGCGAGCGCGGAGTAGCTCGGAGAGCCCGGTTGCCGGCGGCGACGACTTGTCGCGCGCATGCGGCAACGTAAAGCGGAAAATCGCCGGCCGGCGTGGATCGCTGCGACGCTGCGCGACGCAAGATCGATCTCGACGATCGCATCGCCGAGATTGTCGGCGACGATACGCCGTGCGCCCGTCTGGCGTGACCGCGATCTGCGCGGGAAACGCTCGAGCCCCGCCGGAGCCGGAAGCGCGATCGGGGCTCCCGACGGCGTGAGTTGTGCCGCTCGCGTCGAGCGTCGAAGACGCGAACGGCGCCCGTCGCGCCGTCCGAGGCGAGGACGATCGTCTGCGCGGCGATCGCGCGGATCGCGCATGGCCGCGACGCCCATGAAAAACGAAGCCGAAGGATTCTGATAGTCGCTCGCGAGGCTGCATCGTCTCGACGTTCACGACCGAGAGCGACGAATCGGCGGTGCGGCGTCATTGGAAACGATGGCGTAGCGGCCGTCGGGCGAAAGCGCCATACCCAGCGCGATTGGTGCCGACGAAGTAGGCTAGTGCCCGCGGGTGCCGCGATTCGACCGTTGGGAAGAACCGCATCGGCGGGATCAATCTCGGTCGGCTCCGGCTGGACGCTCGCCTGCGGGTGCCGAGTACATGATGAGGGGAGCCGGTCGACCCCCCGCACCCAACAAAACGGCGGCCAATAGCGCCGCTGCGACAGGTCTGGACGACACGGGAGGATGCCATTACCAATCGCGAGTCGCGGGGACCCTGCCGGCGGGGCGGAACGTCGTTGGGGTGAGTGCGGATGCGCGTATCCTCGCGGTTGCTACGGCCGTTCCGCCATACGCGCTTGGCCAGAGCCGAAGTGATGCGGCGAATCGATTGATGCGCTCGGCCCGCGCTCCCGCGAAATCGTTCGGCTGCTTCCCATGTTCGGCAATACGGGCATCGAGCGCCGCTATTCGTGCGTTCCGATCGAGTGGTACGAAGAGCTGCACGGTTGGCCCGAACGCAACGCGAGTCTATCTCGAATCGGCCGTCGAGTCTGCTGGAGCGGCGACACGCGACGCGCTCCAGCGCGCCGGGCGAGACGCCGGACGAGATCGACGCGATCGTCGCGTTTCCACAACCGGAATCGCAACGCCGAGCCTCGATGCGCTGCTGATGGAGCGCATGCGGTTGCGGCGCGACCGTGCGCCGATTGCCGATCTTCGGTCTCGGCTGTGCCGGCGGCACCATCGGCTTGGCGCGCGCCGCTTCGCTCGCTAGAGCGATGCCTGGATCGCTCGTGCTCTTCGTCGTCGTCGAGTTGTGCGCGCTCTGCTTCCGACGCGACGATTTTTCTAAAAGCAACATCGTGGCAACCGCGCTCTTCGGCGACGGCGCCGCAGCGGCGCTGCTTTCCACCGAAGGCAAAGGCGCGCGCGTCGTGGCCGACGGTGAGTTCACGTGGCCGGATTCGCTCGACGTGATGGGATGGGAAGTCACCGGCGAGGGTTTCAAGGCGATCTTCTCGCGCGATATTCCGGAACTGGTCACCACGCAGCTCAACGGCGTCGTCGTCGAGTTCTTGCGGAACCACGGGCTCGAGCTGCGCGACGTGGACGTTTTCATCTGCCATCCGGGCGGCGCGAAAGTGCTCGACGCACTGGAGTCGGCCTTCGAGGTGCCGGCGGGCTCGCTGGACGCGGCGCGCGACGTGCTTCGCGAGTACGGCAATATGTCGGCCGCCACGGTCATGTTCGTCCTCGAACGGATGCTCGGCGGCGCCACGCCGTGGAACCGCGGGCTCGTCTGCGCGCTCGGTCCGGGATTCACTGCCGGTTTCACGCTGCTCGAAAACGATTAGGGCGAATGTACCTCTACCCGGTGCTCGCTCTCGTCGCGCTGCAGCGTCTTGTCGAGCTCGCGTACTCGGCGCGAAATACGCGCCGTCTTCTCGCGCGCGGCGCCGTCGAGGTAGCCCGGATACAGCATCCGTTCTTCGTGCTGCTCCACGCCGCATGGCTGATCGGAATGGTCTTCGTCGTTGCCCCGTCCACGATGCCGAACTGGTGGTTGCTGGGACTCTACGCCGCATTGCAGCCGATCCGAGTCTGGACGATCGCGTCGCTCGGGCCGTACTGGACGACGCGCATCGTGACGCTCCCCGGGGCGCCCGTGGTGCGCCGCGGTCCGTACCGGCTCGTGCGCCATCCGAACTACGCGATCGTCTGCGCCGAGATCCTCGTTCTGCCGCTCGCCTTCGGCGCCGTCGAATATGCGATCGTCTTCTTCGATCCTCAACGCAGCACTGCTCTCCTGGCGGATACGAACCGAAGAATACGCGCTCCGCTCGCGCCGTTCTTTAGTGCAGTCGTCCTAGCGCGCGTCCGAGCCGAACCGCGCCTTCGCGAGCTTCCTCTTCCGGGAGATGTCCGAACGATAGCCTCAGCGCCGGCGGTCCGCTGCGCGTGGGGTAGAACGGTTCGGCCGGCATCACGAGCACGCCCTCACGCGCGCACGCGTCGAACGCCGCGCGCGTCGAGATACGCGGCGGCAATGAAAGCCAGACGTTGACCCCGGCTCCCGGCGCCGCAACGTTCGCCCACGGCAGAGCCTCTGCCAGCGCGCCGACGAACGCATCTCGACGCCGCCGATAGAGCGCGCGCGCCGAGCGAAAGTGGCGCGCGCACGCCGGGCTTTCCATGAAGCGCCAGAGCGCGCGTTGCGTCAGCGTCGACGTGAAGACGTCGGCACGAATCTTCGCCGCCTCGAGCGCCTGCGCGATACCGCCTTTTGCGTAGAGATATCCAATGCGCAGCGCCGGAAAGATCGACTTCGACAGACTCTCCATCGCTATGACGCGCCCGTCCGTATCGTGTGCCGCTAGCGGCGGCGGTGCCGGCGCGTCGTAAGTGAGCTGCCATCCGGTCTGATCCTCGAGCACGACGACGTCGTAGCGGCGAGCCATCGCGACGATCTGTTTCGCGCGGCGAGCCGGCAGCACGGCACCGGTGGGATTCTGCGCGATTGGATTGACGTAAAACAGTCGCGGGCGGTACTCGGAAAAGACGCGCTCGACGTCGTCGGCGCGCACGCCGTCCTCGTCGCCGCGCACCTCGACGTAGGTTACGCCGCGTGCGTCGAAGACGCCGAGGCTTCCCCAATACGTCGGACTCTCGCTTGCGACCACGCTGCGCTCGTCCAACAGCACCGTCGCCACGATGTCGGCGGCCTGCTGCGCACCCGAACAGACGATGACGTCGGCCGCCGCGGCCGCGCACTCGCGTCCCCGCAGCAGCTCGGCAAGCTTCTCGCAGAGGTCGGGATCGCCGGTGGAGGAGCGATACTGCATCGACTCGGCCGAATCGTCGAGCAGCGTTCGGTGAAACGCGCGCGCAAAATCGTGCAGCGGAAACGTTTCCGGCGCGGGGTGGCCCGATGCAAGCGATATCGCCCCGGGTTCCGAGGCCTCCGTCAAGCGTTCCATAACGCCTTCGAGACGCGAGCCGCGAGCGAACCGTCCCACGTCGGGCTCCCAGCGGCGCGCGAAAGGCTCGCCCCTCGCCGGGGGCGCCGCTACAAACGTTCCCTTGCCGGGTCGTGCCGCGGCGCGGCCTCGCGCCGCGAGCAGTTCGTACGCCTGCGATACCGTTACCAGCGCGCAGTCGAGCCGGCGCGCGAGTTCGCGGATGGCTGGAAGCCGTTCTCCCGGCGCGTACTCTCCGCGCTCGATCGCCTCGACGATCCGATCGGCGAGCTGAACGTACAGCGGGCGCGGATCGCGCTGATCGAGCGTGAGCCCGTCAGCCGTCGGCGCCGAAGCCCTCGCCTTCATTGATCGGCGGGATGCGCCGCGCGACGCCTTCTTCCGTTGCGGCAGCGGCGACGGCCTTAGCGACCGCGTCGACGACGCGCGTGTCGAAGACGCTGGGAATGATGTACTCGGGACTCCGCTCGTCCTCGTGACGATCTCGGCGATTGCAAACGCGGCCGCGAGCTTCATCCTTTCGGTGATGCGCCGCGCGCGCACGTCGAGCGCGCCGCGGAAGATGCCCGGGAACGCCAGCAAGTTGTTGACCTGATTGGGAAAATCCGAGCGCCCGGTCGCGATGACCGCCGCGACAGGCGCGGCGACGTCGGGCATGATCTCCGGAGTCGGGTTGGCCATCGCGAAGACGATCGGATCGCGCGCCATGCGGCGATGTGCTGCGGCTGCAGGATGCCCGGCGCCGAGACGCCGATGAAAGACGTCCGACGCCGGCGAAGCACGTCGCGCAGCGAGCCGCGGCCGGTTCTCCCGATTGCAGTGCTCGGCCAGCCAGCGCCAGTGCGGAGTTCTCGTAGCGGTCGGTCGCGGTTCAGCGCGCCGCCCCGGTCGACCGGAATCACGTCGCGCGACGCCGGCACCCAAGCAGCATCTTGATCGTCGCGGTACCGGCCGCGCCGCTGCCCGAGACGACGACCTGCATGTCCTCGAGCCGCTTGTTGACGACGCGTGCCGCGTTGATGAGGGCCGCCAGGATGACCACGGCGGTCCCGTGCTGATCGTCGTGCATCACCGGAATGTCCAGCGCCTCGATCAGCCGCTCTTCAACTTCGAAGCAGCGCGGCGCGCTGATATCTTCGAGATTGATGCCGCCGAAGACCGGCGCGATCCGGACGACCGTTTCGACGATTTCGTCGACGTCTTTGGTATCGAGACAGATCGGAAACGCGTCGATGTCGGCGAACTGCCGGAAGAGCATCGCCTTGCCTTCCATCACCGGCAGCGCGCCGAGCGGCCCGATATCGCCCAGGCCGAGCACGGCCGTGCCGTCGGTGACGACCGCGACGCTGTTGCGCTTGATCGTCAGTTGGAACGCCTTGCTCGGGTCGGCGGCGATCGCCATCGAGACGCGCGCGACGCCGGGCGTGTAGACGGTCGAGAGATCTTGCCGGCGTCTTGACCGGAATCTTCGGCGTCGATGCGAATCTTGCCGCCGAGGTGCGCGAGAAACGTCGAGTCCGACGCGCTAAGACGATGCGCGCGCCGTCGATGCTCTCGACGGCCTTGCGAACCTCGTTCGCGACCGCGTCCGACGGGACGCCGATCGTGACGTCGCGCACGACGCGCGCCTTCGGTCGACCGTATGCATGTCGACCGCGCCGATCGCTCCGCCCGCGTCGCCGATCGCGTTGGCAAGCGAGCCGAACGCGCCCGGCTCGTTCGGCATATCGATGCGCATGACGAGCGAAAAACTGATCGCGGGCTGCGGCACGTCATGTTCACTTTCTAGTTCCCGCTGACCGTCATCTCGGCGACCCGGAACGACGGCGATACGACGGGACCCGTCGAAACGCAGGTCGTTGGCGACCGCATCGATGCCGCGCAAGCATGTCCGTGAAACTGCCCCGCAATCGTGAACTCATCGATCGGATAGGCGAGTTCGCCGTTCTCGATGAAAAAACCGCGTGCGCCGCGGCTATACGTGCCGGAGGCGTGCTCGGTTGCAAATCCGATGGTGTCGAGCACCAGCACGCCGCGCGGCGTCGCGGCTATCAGCTCCTCGAGCGAGACGCGTGCCCGGTTCGAGATAAAAGTTGTTCGGCCCGATGCCGCCGCCGGTCGAGTTCCCGGTGCTGGCGGCACCCGAATTTGCGCGCGTAGTAGGTATCGTAGAGAAACGAGTCGCAGCGTGCCCGCGCTCGAAGACCGCCGTCCGCCGCGTCGCCACGCCTTCGCCGTCGAACGGCGAACTGCCGAGCCGCCCGGGCATGCGTCCGTCGTCGACGATCGTCACGGCTCGCTGCCGATGCGATCGCCGATGCGTCCGATCAACCACGAGTTGCCCGACGGCGACGTTGGCGGCCGAAACCGCGGCGAAGACGTCGTCGAGCAGCGACCGCCGCAATGTCGCGTTCGAAGATCACCGGAACGCGCATCGTCGGCGGCTTGCGCGCGCCGAACAGATCGACGGCGCGACGCACCGCGTGTCGTCGCGACCGCTTCGAGCCCTTCGAGTTCGCTCGAAATAGCGCGCCGCCGTGCCGTAGTGCGCGATTCGCTTGTACCTCGCCGTCGAGCGCGACCGGCCCGGTCGAGCGGCCCGCGCGCGTCCAGGCGTACGACCGCCGAAAATCCCGCCGAGTTCGCCATCGCCGTGACGCCGAACTGGCGTCGGTGTAGTGCGACCCGCTCGAGTTTGCAATGCGCGGATCGGCAGCGCGAATCAGGCGCTCGAGCTCCAGCGCATCCTCGACTTTCTCGTCGCCGTCGCGCTTGGCGATGCCCCGGATCGTAGAGACGAGCTCCGAGCCATCGGTCGCCGCAGAGGCATCGGGAAGGCCGGCAATTCATCGTCGCGCGACGTAGGTCTGCGTGTGCGACCGCGCGCGTAACCGCCTCGCGCAGTCCGCCTTCGGTGAAATATCCGACGTCGAGAGCGTCGCCTTTCGCCCGTCGCGGAAGACGCGCAGTGAAAAGGCTTTTCCGGTCGATGCGCTCGAGCTTCGCGAACCACGTCGTCGCGCGCTTCGGCCTTGAACCGGCGCGCGATCGATACCGTGGCCTCGGCGCGCTCGCGCCGCCGGCGTCGCGCGCCATCGACCACGCGCTTGCCGCGCGACCTCGATGCGGCTGTCTTCATCCATGCTGCGGTGCCTCCGACCGTGATCGACGAAATCTTTACCGTCGGCATGCCGACGCCGACCGGAACGTGCTGGCCGCCCTTCCCGCAGGTGTAATGACGCCGCGCGAAGCGCGGATCGTTGCCGACCGCGACGACCTTCGTCATCGCTTCGGGCCCGTTGCCGACGATCGTCGCGTTCGTCACCGGCGCGGTGATCTTGCCATTTTCGATCAGATAGCCTTCGCCGACCATAAAGACGAAGTCGCCCTTGGCGATCTCGACTTGGCCGCCGGCAAACGATTTCGCGTAGATGCCGCGCTCGGTCGACGCGACGATTTCGTCGACAGTTCGATTCGCCGCGCCGGCATGTACGTGTTGCACATGCGCGGCTGCGGAAGAAACGGAACGATTGCCGCCGTCCGCTGCCGGTCGATTCGACGCCCATCAGGCGCGCGTTGAGCGTATCCTGCATGTAGCCGCGCAAGACGCCGTTCTCCACGAGCACTTTATGCTGGCCCGGCGACCGCCCTCGTCGTCGACGTTGAGCGTGCCGCGCTCCTCGGGGATGTTGCCGTCGTCGTAAATCGTCACCAGTTCGCTTGCGACCCGCTCGCCGACGCGACCGCTATAGAGCGACGTACCGCGGCGATTGAAATCGCTCTCCAGCCCGTGCCCGACCGCTTCGTGCAGCAGCACGCCGCCGCCGCCGGCGCCGACGATCATCTCCATCTCGCCGGCAGGCGCGGGAACGGCTGCAACATTCACGGTCGCGATGCGCGCGGCTTCGCTCGCCAGCGCATTCCGGCGTTTGCGCGTCGAAAATACGTCATCGACGTACGGCCGCCGTCGCCGACGTAGCCGGATCCGCGCTCGGACTTCGTCGCTCGCGACCGCTTGAACGCCGAGCGTGACCATGAGCGGACGGCAATCCGGAACGAACCGCCCATCGCTGTTCGCGATCCATACTTCTTGCAGTTCGTCGCGTGACGTGCGCGTTGACGGCGACGATGCGCGGATCGTAACGCGCGCGCGGCGACGTCGCCGCGTTCCAGCATCGCTACGTATCGCGCCGCTTCGACCGACCGCTCGCGATCGCGATCGTAGAACGACGGAAGCTCATTCGCAACGCAAGTCGACGCGCGCACGCCGCCGTCGGGAGCGCGTGCGCGCGACGAGCGAAGCCGCATCGGCCGCAGCAAACAGCGCTTCTTCAGCTCAGATCGTCGGAGTACGCGTACCCCGCCGACTCGCCGACGACGACGCGAATGCCGACGCCTAGCGTCACGGCATACGAACTGTCGTGGATCCGGCCGTCTTGAAGGCGGTAGGCGACGGCGTGCGGCGCCGCTCGCAAAAAACGTCGGCAAACTCGGCGCCGCGGCGCAACGCGCGCGAGATCAGTCGCGAGAGCAACGATTCGTCGATCATCGGCGTGTCCGTCCGCTCAAAACGCCGCGAGGCGATCGACCGCGCGTACGATCGCGGCATCGGGATCGCCGGGCGAGCCGTTGATGAGAAAAGCAAAGGCGACGCGGCCGTGCTGCGTCTTCACGTACCCCGCAAGTGCGCAAACGTCGGAGATGTGCCCGCTCTTCGCGCGAACGCGCCCAAGCGCGGTCGTGAAGTCGTAACCCTCCAAGGTGCCTTGGCGACCTCCGAGCGGCAACAAACCGTAAAGCTCCGGCTCGCGATCGGCGAGCAGCCTCGCTACGGTCGCCGCGGCGATTCGATTCTGCGGCGACAATCCGCTGCCGTCATACAGGTGCAGTCCCGGAGCCGGAATTCCTCGGCTCTCAAGAAATCGCCGTTCGGCGGCAATTCCGGCCGCATCGTCGCCGTCGCCTGCGGCACGCTCCCCGACCGTTCGCAACAACTGCTCGGCGTAGTGGTTGTCGGAAACGAAGAGCATGTGACTCTCAAGCGTCCGCAGCGGCGCGGAGCGGTGATCCCAAAGGACCACGCTATCAAGCGGCGCGGCGGCAATCGTCGGCGGCATGGCGAGCGGGATTCCCCGTGCGACGAGCATCCCATTCAGCCGCCCGGCAACATAACGCGCCACGTCCTGCATCGGAGTCCAGAAACGCTGCTCTACTCCGCCGACATCCTGGGTCGTCTCGACGGTATCGCCGTCGAGCGAGATCGCGCTAGTCGGGGCGGCATAATCTTGCCCGTCGTCGTCCGTCCCCCAGTGCGGATTGAGGCCTGGTCCGCTCACTGCGGTATCGTCCACAGCGACCCCACCGGCGACACGCCGCAAACCGGCCCGCGCGAGCATCCCAACGCCGTTGCGAAAGTCGTCGGAGCTCAGCGAAGGGTCGCCGGATCCGACCAGCCAGAGTTGCCGTCGAGGCTGCCGTCGTCGCCGACGGCGTCACGCCGGCGAAAATCGTCTGATAGCGATAGCCCGGCCCGAGCACGTCGAGCGCGGTCGCCGCTACGACCAGCTTCTGAACCGAAGCCGGCGCGACGGCACGGTCGGCGCGATCGTCGTAGACCGTCCGTCCGCCTGCATCGATGACGGCAACGCTCCACCCGCGCGCCCCGGTGAGCGCAGGCGCGAACGCGCCGTGCAGCGCTCTGGCTAAGGCATCGCGCTCGCCGTTGCTCCACGAAAACCGGAGGTTGGACGCACGTGTGCGCTCTTCGGGGAACGCGACGGAGCGAGCCTCCGGCACAACGCCGGAAGCAAGCCTCCTCGAGCCCGCGTGCGCATGCGTTACCAGCACCGACACGACGATGAGCGCGAAGAGCGCGGCAACGGCGAAGACGCGTCGCTTACGGACGCGCGAGCGCCTCGATCTTCTCCTGTAACCGACGTTGCTGTTCACGTAGTTCATCAATATCGTCGCGGATCGCCCTCACTTGCGACGGCACCTTAGCTCCCTTTCTGATTCGCATTGCCGCTTCAATCGCATGCCGGCGAATGCGGCCGTCGATGCCTTGCACCGCTACCCGATCGAGTCCGGCGAGAAGGCGTTTGTCGCCGAGCGATTCGGCAGCGGAAATTGCGTCCAGTGCAACGAGGAACGACTCGTCGTCCAAAAGCCGCTCGATGGCGTCGACGGCCTGCGTGCGCTCGCTCTCCACCAGCGCAGCGAGCCGCGCGAGCGAGGCCACCGCGGCGCGGCGCATTCCCTCCTGCTGCGCCGGCATGCTCGCGTCGAGAAGCAGCGGCATCGCCTTAGCGTCGGCGAGCTCGGCGAGACCGCGCAACGCGCCTGCCTCGACGACCGAGTTCCACGTGCGCTCGCGCGTGGCCGCGGTGAGAACCTCGAAGGCACGTGCGGCACGCGTCTTGCCGAGCGACGTCAGCGCCGCAGCTCGCACGAAGTAGGAGCGAGCGTCGCGGGAAGTCGCCTCGAGCGCCGCGGCGACCTCGCCGTCGCGGAAGTTCCCGAGCGCATCGGCCGCCGCGCGGACCACTTTGGGATGGCCATGCGCGAGCGCGCGGATCAGCAGGTCGCGTCCCCATGGCGAACGCGCCGCGCCGACCGCATAGGCGGCTTCAACCAGCACGCCCCAGAAACGCTCCGATGCAAACGCCTGCTCGAGCGCCTCGCGCGCCGTGCGTCCCGAATCCTTGGCGAGCTCGCGCGCCGCACGAATCCGCGCTACGACGTCGGGATCGCCCAGAAAGCGCCGCGGTTGCGACGTCGGCACCGAGCGCGTACGTTACGTCGGCGAGCAAAAACGCTCCGGGATCGAAACGCACCAACCGCGGCTCGAAATCGAGCGGGACGGCGATGGTTTCGTGCGCGCGTTCGACGTGCGCACGGATGCGCCGCTCACCTTCGATCGAATCGCGTTTCGGGGCGAACGCGACGTCGACGTCAAACTCGTAGACGGGGTGGTCGGCGTCCACCGCCTGCTTTTGATCGATGGTCAGCGTCGCGACGTTGCGCGCCCCGTCCCAAGCGTAGCGGATCTCCAGCGCCGGATGACCCTCGCGAAAAACCCATTGCGCAAAGAAGCCCCGTAGGTTGCGGCCCGTCTCGTTCTCGATCGCGCGAATGAGGTCGATGGTCTCGACCGAACGCTGCGCGTTCTCGCGCACGTAGCGCGCCACCGAACGCCAGAAGCGGCGATCGCCGAGTTCGCCGCGCAGCATGTGCAGCACGGCCGCGCCCTTCTGGTAGAGGTGACGGTCGAAAATCTCGATCGGCGCGATATACGTGTTGCAGACGATCGGCCGACGTAACGGTGCGCTTCTTCCTTCAGGTAGATGCTGAGGCACTCGAAGAGGTCGTAGAGATACTCGTCGTACCCCAGGTCGGCTTCGCGCCAGACCGCTTCCATGAAGGTTGCGAAACCCTCGTTGAGCCACGCGTGCGACCAATCGCGGCAGGTGAGGAGATCGCCGAACCACTGATGCGCGAGCTCGTGTGCGACGAGCGGATCGCTCGAGAAATCGAGCTGCGCGGTTTCGTCGTGAAGCGTTCGGTCGGTTTGCGTCGTGGCCGACGTGTTCTCCATGCCGCCGAAAATGAAATCCGAAACGGCGATCTGCGAGTAGCGCGCATAAGGATACGGCATCCCCGTCCGCTCCTCGAAGCACGCGATCATTTGCGGCGTCTTGCCGAACGCCCGCTCGCCGTCGTTCTCCCGCCCGGGCAGTACGTAATAGAAGACCGGGACGGAGTTGCGGCCGGCGTTCCCCTGCGCGACCTCCACGAACGGACCGGCAACCATCGTCATGAGATACGTGCTGTGCGGCACGTCTTGCCGGTACCGGAAGACGGTTTTGCCGTCGCGTTCTGCACGCTCCACGAGCGCACCGTTGCTGAGTGCGAACGTTCCTTTCGGCACGGTAATCGTCGTGCTGCTGCGCTGTTTCTCGTGCGGATAATCGAGGCATGGGAACCAATAGCGGGCGAACTCGTCTTGGCTTTGCGTCCACGCGTGCGCGACTTTCTCCGGATGCGACGCGCTCGGCCGCACGAAAAAGAGCCCGTACCGCGGCCGCTCGACGCGATAGGTAACCGCAAACGTCGCGGACTCGCCGGGTGCGATCGGCGGATCGAACGTCACGTCGAGCTTCCCGTCGCGCACGACGAACCCCGCACCGCGGGGCGGTGCGCCGGGCTCGACGTGCTCCACGCCGGAAACGTCGAGGTCGACGGCGTCGAGCGAGAGATGCGTTACGGGCTCGTCAAAGGCCCGAACCGTCGTGGTGCAGCAGCCGTCGAGCGACTCGCGTTCGAGATCGGGAACGAGATCGAGCGCGATTTCCTCGACCGCGACCAACTTGTCGGGACCGTAATGCGGACGCGCGCCCGGCAGCGCGAAAGGCTGATATGCTGATCGATCGTCGCCCATCGTGTCCCGCGGTGCTTACGAGCCGCATGCAGAACAGTCCTGTGCCGCTCACTCTCCGGCGGTCTGCAGGCCTCCGGTCACTTCCAACACACTTCCGGTGACGAAATCGCGCTCGCGCGCTACGAAAAAGCGCACCGCATCGGCAACGTCCTCGAAGCTGCCGGGCCGGCCGCGGGGATTGCGCGCTTCGCGCTGCAGCGCGCGCTCCCGATCGAGCGTCTTATTCCGAATGTCGCCCGGCGAAACGACGTTAACAGTAATACCGTGGGCGGCTTCTTCGATCGCCAGCGCGCGCGCGAACGCAACGACGGCGCTCTTTGCGGCCTGATAGAGCGAAAACCCGCGAAACGGCCGCGTTTCGCTCGAGCCGGGCATGCCGAAAAACACGATACGGCCGAACGCGCGCTCGCGCATTGCCGGCAAGGTCGCATGCGCCGCGAGGACCGCGCTGCGCAGGTTGCCGTCGACGACGTCGCGATATTCGTCGAGCGTGGTTTTTGCGAATCGCTTCACGAGGAGCGGCCCGACCGCGTGCACCAGCGTATCGAACGGTCCGTGCTGCGCGACCAACGCGTGCAGTTCGCGCCCGATGACGTTTGCATCGCCGGAGAAGTCCACGCGAACGGCCGCCGATCCGGCCCCCGCCGCTTCGATTGCGGTGCGGGCGGCGTCGGGCGGCGTCGAGCGGTAGGTGATGGCGACACACTCGAAGCCGTCGCGTGCCAAAGCGGGTGCGATCCCCGCCGCAAGACCGGCCGCCGCGCCCGTGACGAGCGCGCGGCGGCTCACACTATGCCGACTTCGGCCGGACGCGACATCTCCGCAGTCACGGCCCGCTGATCGCCTCGGCGTTCGAAGAATGCCATCCAGGTCTTGTAGACCATCGGCACGAGAAACAGCGTGAGGATGAGCGAGCTGAACAGACCTCCGATGATGACCGTTCCCATCGCCTGCCGCCATTCGCCGCCTTCGGCGAAGCCGAGCGAGAGCGGCAGCATGCCGAAGACCATCGCGCACGTCGTCATCAGAATCGGCCGGAACCGCGTCTGGACGCCTGCAGCACGGCATCGCGCACGCGCATGCCGCGCTGCGTGAGCGTGTTCGAGTAGTCGACGACGCAGAATTCCATTCTTTGAGACCAGCCCGAAGAGCATGACGATGCCGATCATCGAGATGATGTTCAACGATTGGCCGGCCGGCTGGTGCACGATATTCGTGTAAAACCACGCCATGAAGGACAGCCCGCACGACGCTCCGATGATCGCGCAGCGGAACGCGAGAACATGACGATCAGCGGCTCGAAGAACGATCCGTAGAAGATCACCATGAGCATGTAGACCAGCATGAACGACGTCAGCAACGCGATGCCCATGTTGGCCATCGTCTCCATCATGTATTGGGTATCGCCTTGAGCGGTAAGCTGCACGCCTTCCGGAAGGAATCCCGGCTTATGCAGTTTGCCGCTTCGAGCGGCTGCGTCACCGAGCCCAGCGAGTATCCGGGAAGAACGCCGCCGTAAACGTTGACGACGCGCGCGCGATTGAGTCGCTTTGACTTGCGTCGGCGCGGTCGTCCATTGGAGATTCGGCGATGTCGCCGAACGGAACCAGCGTACCGTCCTGAGCGCGAACGCGAACGTCCAGGAGCTGATCGACCGTCTAGCGGTCGGCCGGCGGCAACTGCACGCGCACGTCGACCAGACCGTTCTCGGCACGCACGCGCGTCGCAACCGCGCCGTCGATCGCGATGCGTGCGGCATTGGCCGCATCCGACGGCGAGACGCCCAGCATTCGGCCTTTTGCTGGCGATCGATGTTCACGTTGAGACGCGGCGCCGCGACCTCGGCGCTGGTCTGGACGTTGACGCTGCCGGGCGTGCCGCGCAGGAACTGGGCGACTTTTTCCGCCGCCGGAACGATTTCGTCTTCCGGTCCCGAGAGCGAATAGAAGATCGGCGCACCGGATCCGCCGCCCGTATCGCCGGCGACTTGGAAGTCTCCGCCCGGCACCAAGTACCCGAGCTTGCGGATCTTTTCGATGATCTTGTTCGTCTCGTGGCGCCGTTCCGGCAGCGTTTGAGCGTTAAGCTGTGGCGTAATTGCCGCCGATCAGCCGAGCCAAAACCTTGCGGCTTGCGGCCGACCGTCGAGCTGACCGATTTGATGCCGTCGATCTTGCATGATTCGCATTTTCGAGATCGGTAACGTATTTTGACGTCGTTTGCAGTCGGCGTCCCCGGCGGATAGGTAACCGTCATCGAAATCTCGCCGGTCTGGAACTGCGGAACGAAATCGAAGTCGATCGGGCCGATCAGCGGCAGCAGGATCGCAAGCACGATCGGCAGCGCGAACGTCGCTGACCGTCAGGGCCCGGCTACGCCCGGTGGCGTAGAACCAGCGGGTTATGACGCGGGGCATATTCTTGGCGACGTCGCCGGAGCGCCGAGCCACCATCGAGGCACGGCTGCGACCGTTCGTCGAGGACGACCAGCGATAGGCGATGTTCTTCTCCGGGATTCGCCGCCGCAGGAGGAAGCCGATCGCGTGCCAGATCGCGGCAAGGACGAGAATAAAAACGTTGAGCGCGATCGTAGTCGTTCCCGCCCCCATCGCCAGCGTAAGCGAGTTGAGCACGAGCACCACGCACGTGAACACGACGAAGAGCCCGTGTTGCAGCGCGTACGGCAACGCCTTCGTCCTGTACCAACTGCAGCAGCGATCGTAGCGGAGCACGAACTGGTTGAGCCCGATCGCGGCGAGGATCATGATCGGTACGACGTGGTGCAGCTCGGCAATCGGCCAAGGCAGGAAATACGCCGCGACGGCCGCCGCGAACATCGCCAAGGTTGCCTTCAGCGTCCCTAGCACTCCATCCACGGCGGCGCGATCTCGAGCGCTTTAAAACGCTCCACTGCGCCGCCAGCAGCGGCGTGAGCGTGAAGGAGACGAAGAGCGAGAACAACGTCGCAATAACGATGACGGCGCCGAACTCCCGCAGATACGCGCCTACGATGCCGGGCAGGAACGCGATCGGAAGAAAGACGACCACGTCGACCATCGTGATCGCAATTGCGGCGCCGCCGATTTCGCTGCGCCCGTTGACCGCGGCATCGATCGGCTCCTCGCCGAGATCGCGATGCCGGGTGATGTTCTCGAGGACGACGATCGAATCGTCGACGAGGATGCCGATGATCAGCGAGAGACCCATCAACGACATCGTGTCCAGGTGGAACCCGAACATGAGCATCAAGACGAAGGTCGATAGAATCGAACGTCGGGATCGCGATCATGACGACGACCGCAGTTGCGCCACGGATGCAGGAAGAGCAGCATCACGATCATCGTCAAAATGATGCCCTCGATGAGCGACTGCCAGACTCCGTTGAGCGACTTCTGCGTGTAATCGGCCGGCGCGTCAATTTCGTGGAACGTCAGATCCGGAAACTCTTCGGCGATCTGCTTGAGGTGGTCGCGCGCGATCTTCGTCGAAGCTGATCTCGTCGGCGGCGATGATTGCGGCCGAGGCTCGACATAGATCCGAGGTTGCCCGTTGTAGTGAGAGATCGTACGTCGGCTCGACGTGACTGTCGTAGCCGTACGCCACGTCTCCGACCTTCATGTTCGTGCTGGTGCTGCCCGGGATTACGCAGCGGAATGCCGAGCAGATCTTGCGCGGTATTGACTTCCGCGTGGACCGAGACGCTCGTCTCCTGGTCGGCTGGCGCAGAATCCGCCCGGAAGGTTGGCGTTGTTGGAGGCGACGGCGTTGGAAGACGTCGCCAACGTCGCGTTCGCCCCGAGCAATTCGCCCCGGAATCGGCTCGACGTGAAACTCGCGATCGGTCGCACCGTAGATGCCGACGCTTTGGACGTTCGGAATTGCCTTGAGCATCGGCTGAGTTTGTTATTGACGAAATCGGCGAGCTGCGTTGGCGAGAGCGTCTTCGAGCTGACCGCTACGTCGAGCAGCGGCTGCGAGGCGCCGTTCTTATAGACGCATGGCGGATCGAGGTCGGCGGGCATGTACACGCGGGCCGTGTCGACGGCGTTCTGCACGTTGATCGCCGCGACCATCGAGATCCGTGCCCAGCTTGAACTGAACGGCGACGATCGGAGCTACTCCTTCCTGTGCCGTCGCGCTCATCTGATCGAGGTTGTCGAGACCGTCGAGCTGATCTTCGATCGGCTTGATGATCAGCCGCTCCATCTCCTGAGGCGAGGCGCCGGGATAGCCGAGCTAAACCACGACCACCGGGAACGTCCGTCCCCGGCGGGTTCGTCGCTACGGCCGATCTTAAAGAACGCGATCGTGCCGAAGATCGCCAACGCGATGAAGACCATCGCGGTGATCACGGGTCGACTGATCGCGAAGCGGGTCAACCACACGATAGATGTTCCATTCTCGTTCTGCTTTACGCCCCAGCCCCGACCACTGTTTCAAAAATGCGGGCTCGTCGGTTCGGCTCCGCCCCGCTTGGCCGCTCCGGCCGAGCCTAGACTTCTCTCCTGACGCTCCGAATGCCCAGCGCAGGCTCGCGCGCCCGTTCCGCCGCCCCGGCGCGGACTTCCCGGCAGGAGACCGCCGTGCCCGCTCGATCGCCGGCCAGAGAAGGCGGAGCCGGACGGGAAGAGCGGAATTTCCCGCACCATGAAGATCGCGTGCGTTGCCACTGCCCTCCTCGCCGCGCCGGCGTTCGCCGCCGGGTGCGGCGGCCCGCCGTCACCCGCCGGCCCGATCGGCCCGAACGTCACACAAAGCGGATCCGCTCTCGCCCGCAGCGATCGCAGCCGCTCGTGGATGTCGCCGGCGGCCAAGAAGCAGGCTCTTCTCTACGTTTCTTCCGTGCTGAGCAACGACGTGTACGTTTATTCGGCGTCCACGCACGCGCTCGTTGGGACGCTCACCGGATTCTCTTCGCCGTACGGCCTTTGCGTCGATACATCGGCCAACGTGTGGATCGTCAACGACGGCCTCCAAGAGGTCGTCGAATACGCACACGGCGGAACGACGGCGATCGCGACGCTCGCCGACGCGGGGGAGTACCCGGAAGGTTGCTCCGTCGATCCCGCGACCGGAAACCTCGCCGTTACGAACTTCTACAGCAACTCGGGCGGCGGCAGCGTTTCGATCTATGCCGGAGCCAAAGGGACGCCGCAGATCTACACCGACTCCAGCATCGAACAATACCGCTTCTGCGGTTACGATGCGAACGGTAATCTCTACGTCGACGGTGAAACGCCGGGCGGCTCGTTTGCCTTTGCGCAACTTCCCAAAGGGAGCAGCACCTTCAAAGACATTACCGTCAAGCAGACGATTGGGTGGCCCGGCGGCGTGCAGTGGGACGGCAAGTACGTCGCCGTCGGCGATACCGATGCCGGAGTCATCTATCGCATCGAAGGCCGCAAGGGAACCATGGCGGCCAAGGTGACGCTTGCGCAAGCAAATTACGTCAATCAGTTTTGGATTGCGACTGCCGGCAAGAAGCACAAAGGCAGCGTGGTCGCACCGAGTCAGGACGGCGGTACGGTCGGCTTCTATCCCTACCCGTCGGGCGGCGCGCCGACGTCCACGATCGAGGTGTCGGAGCCCTTTGGGGCGACGCTGAGCCCGTAAGCGTTGCCACGTCGCCGGTCGCGCAGGAGGCGGGCGACCAGCGGCCCCCACGCCGCGCGTAAGGCCGCTCTTGTATCCCGGGATTCATGCGCAAGACTGGACTCGAACCAGCACGAGATTGCTCCCGCTAGCCCCTCAAGCTAGTGCGTCTACCAATTCCGCCACTTGCGCGCAGAGGGCTATATGCCGGGCTTCGGCCCGGCGAATCGCGGTAGTCGGGCCTTTACCGCTGTTCGGGTCAAGCGCATCGCGCAGGCCGTCGCCGATATAGTTGATGGCCAGCACGGTAATCGAGGATGCAGAGGCCGGGGAAGACCGCCGCCCACCAGGCGCGTTTGAGAGATTGGATCTGGGCGTTGGCGAGCATGTTGCCCCAGGACGCGGTGGGCGGCTGGATTCCGAAGCCGAGGAACGAGAGGACCGATTCGAGCGAGGATGACGCCGGCGACGTCGAGGGTCGCCTTGACGATGATCGGGGCGACGGCGTTGGGAAGCAGATGGCGGAAGATGATCCGTCCGTCGTTGTTGCCCGACGGCCCGGGCCGCCTCGGCAAACTCGCGCTCGCGCAGGCTCAGGAACGAGGCGCGCACGAGACGCGCGACGCGGCATCCACGAGAGCCTGCCGATGATGACGACGATCACCCCGAAATTGAGCGCCGCTTTCGACGAGCTCGCCGCAACGATCGCCGTCAGCACGAGCAGCAGCGGCAGCAGCGGAATCGAGAGGAAGACGTCGGTGAGACGCATCAGCACATAGTCGACCCAGCCGCCGTAGTACCCGGCGACGGCACCGAGCGTGCTGCCGATGAGCACTTCCATGATCACGGCAAAGAGACCGACGGCCAGCGAAATGCGCGCGCCGAAAAGCATGCGCGACAGCATGTCGCGGCCCGACCTCGTCGGTGCCCAGCGGGATGGCCGCCGCACTGCGCGGCGTCTTGGAAACACGGCGGCAGCGGCGTCGCCTTGCCAGTGCACGTTGTCGATCGCAGTTGGGGTCGAACGGCGCGAGCTGTTTGGCGAACACCGCAGCCAGCACCATCAGCGTCAGCACGATCGATCCCGGCGATGGCGAGCTTGTGGCGGCGCAACCGCGTCCAAAACGTTACCTTCGAAAGTTGGAGATCGTCGCTTCGATCACGACGTCGGCGCCCATCGGAAGCGACGATGCGGACTGCGCCCTCTAGTCGTACTTCACGCGCGGATCGAGCCACGCGTAGAGCACGTCGGCGAGCAGGTTGGAGAAGACGACGAAGAAGGCAACGAGCAGCAGATAGCCCATCAGCAGCGCGAGTCGCTCTGGTAGAGCGCATTGATGAAGAGCCTGCCCATGCCGGGCCACGCGAAGATCGTCTCGGTGAAGATGGCTCCGGCGAGCAGCCCGGGCAGCGACAGCGCGATGACCGTGACCACCGGAATCAGCGCATTCTTCAAGCCGTGCTTGAAGAGAATCGCGCGGAAACGCAAGTCCCTTTGCGGCGGCGGTGCGCATGTAGTCGGTGCCGAGCACCTCGAGCAGCGAGGAGCGCATGAACCGGCTATAGGTTGCGATCCCCAGCAGCGAGAGCACGATGGCGGGCAAGATCAGGTGGACGATCCGGTCGCCGAGATCGAACGTGTCGCTGCTCGCAATGCCGGCCGACGGCAACTGGATCTGATAGCCGCCCGGCAGCGGGATGCCGTGGACGGCGAACGCGAGCTGCATCATGAGCGCAAACCAAAACACCGGCATCGCTTGGCCGAAGAATGCGCCAGCGTCGTGATCACATAGTCGAGGGCCGAGTAGCGATAGACCGCCGAAATGATGCCGGCGCCGACGCCGATGGCGATCGCGACGAAGAGCGACGCGCCCATCAGCTCCAGCGTCGCGGGCAGACGTTCGAGCAGCGCCTGCAAGACCGGCTCGGAGTTGCTCGTCGAGTAGCCGAAGTCGCCGACGAGCACGTGACCGAGCCACTTCGAGGTATTGAATCGGAACGGGCTGGTCCATGCCGAGATTGTGCTTGAGGCGCGCGATGTCCGCGGGCGTGATGTGCGGGTTCTGCAGATACGGCGCCAGGGGCCTCCCGGCATGTTGTAGAGGATGCCGTAAAGGATGACCGAGATGGCCAGCAGCAGCGGAATCGCCTGCAGCGTCCGGCGCACGACGTATGTGAACAATGTCGGCGGCCGTTATTGGACGTTAGGCTACCGGCCCCCCCCGCAACCGGCACCGGCAACCCGAGAAGTTTCCGCGCTTGGTCGGGCGTCGCGACCGGACGCCCGGCCTCCGTGGCGATACGCGCGACGCGCGCGACGAGCTCCTCGTTGCGGGCGAGCCGCCCGCGGCTGTAATACAGATTATCCTCGAGCCCTACGCGGACGTGACCGCCCATCGCGATCGCAGTCATCGCCATCGGGAGCTGCTGGCGGCCGATGCCCGCGACGGACCACGTGCATCCGGCCGGGAGGTTGTCCACGAGATCGGCAAAGATTCTGCACCGTCGCTTCCAGGCCGCCCGGCACGCCGAGCACGAAATCAACGTGCTGCGGCAACGAGAGCAGCCGCTCGCTGCGCGAGCGTGCGCGCGTTGGCAAGATGCCCCTTATCGAAGATCTCGAGCTCCGGCCGCACGCCGAACTCGTTCATCTTCTTCAAAATTCCGCGCATGATCGGAAAGCTGTTCTCAAAGACGTCGTCGCCGAAGTTCACGCTGCCGCAGGTGAGCGTCGCCATTTCGGGACGAAGTTCGAGCACGCTCGCGCGCTCCTCGGGCGTCATCCCGATCGCGCCGCCGGTAGAGAACTGCACGATGAGATCGCTCTGCGCGCGAATCGCATCGTACGCTTCGCGGAAATCGCTCCACGCTGTGCGTGTTCGTTCCGTCGTCGTTGCGGCAATGCACGTGGATGATCGAGCCGCCGGCCTCGCGAACGGCGCGGGCCGTCTCGCCGAGCAGCTTGCGGCGTATACGGCAGATGCGGCGTCTGATCGGGCCGGACTTCGGCGCCAACCGGCGCGCAGGTGATGATCAGCGGATCCATACGGAGTTATGTAGGTTCGCAGCGCGCCGCGCTAGTTCATTGCGAGAGTGCGCGATGCGCCGCCGCGACGAAATCGGCGTCGACGCCGAGCAGCTCGGTCAGCGCGATCGCGTCGGTCCGCGGACGCGCGTCGGGGCCCACTTCCTCGATCGTGTAATCCATCGCTTCCGCGAGCGCCGCAAGGGCTTGCGCCACCTCGCTCACCGCAGGACGCTGTGGGATGCCGCGCAGTCCCCGCACCGCGAAGTGCCGGACGCCGGCCGCAGCCGACGACGCCGCTCAGATGCGTGGCGAGCATCCCGACACGCGCCGCGCTCCCGCAAGCGCTCGAGCAGGGCGATCAGCAGTGCCTTTCCCTCATGCGGCGTCGTCGTACGCGCAAACTCATCAACCAAGATAAGGAGCCGCGGTGCGCCGCGCGCCAAAATCGCCTTGAGCTCGCACGACTTCGCGCGCGAACGACGAGAGCAGGCCGCCGATGCTGACGTTGCGACCGATGCCCGAGCCACGCAATCTGATCGAAGATCGCGCAGCGCGCCCGCTTTGCCGGAACCGGGAGTCCGAACGCGCAGGCCAGCGCGAGAAATCCGCACGTTTGCAGCGAGACGCTCTTACCACCCATGTTCGGACCGGTCAACACCGCTACGTCGCGCAGCTCGAGATCGAGCGGCACGAATCGCCTCCCCAGCCGCCGCAAGTTCGCCTTCCAGCGGCAGAAAACGCGCGCCCTCGAACGAAAGCACTGGATCAGCGTCGAGCAACGGCGCGACGCAATCGAATCGCTGGGCGTATCGCGCCGCCGCGACGAGCACGTCGAGTTCGCCCAGGCCGCGCGCCGCCGCGCCGAGCAGCGCGGCGCGATCGCGCACGAGCGCCGAAAGACGCGCGCGCACGCGCTCCTCGGCCTCGGCCACCGCCGTTGCGGCGGCGTCGCGCCGGGCTAGCGCCGCGAGCGTCGTCTCGCCGTACTCCAGCGCGCACAGCACGTACGTCGGCGCCTCGCGGATCGCGCGAACGCCGGCCGGAAGCGACCCGCGAAAGTCCGAACGCATCACGATGAACTCGTCGGACTCGATGGCTTCGCGGCCTAGCGCGCGTGCGGCGCGCGCGTTCTCGCGGCCGCGCGCCGCATCGAGCTCGGCTTGCTCGCGGGCGAGCAGGGCGCGCGCCGCCGCAAGCGTCGAATCGAAGGCATCGGCGATATAGAACGCCGATGCGTCGCGACCCGCCGGTGCGAGCGCGCCGCCAACCTCGGCAACCGCGTCGTTGAATATCGCGGGACGCTCCGAGTACTCCGCGGCGAGCGCTCTCGATTCGTTCGATCGTCGTGCAAAACCGGCGCAGCTCCAAGAAATCCGGCGTCGTCAAGCGCGTCGCCCATCGACGGCGCGGGCGAGGGCGCCCGCGACGTCGGGCAACTCGGCGAGCACGCTTCGAATCGCATCCAGCCGCCCCGGCGGCATCGCCTCGGCGCAGTGCGCGATCGCGTCGCACGCGCGCTTGTGCCGCGCTCTCATCGCCCGGCCGGAACGGCCGGAGCGTTCGAAGACGCGGTCGCCGTAGGCGATACCGGGGCGACCGCGCGGGCGAGCCAGTCGAACCCGACGACGTGCGCGCTCGAGGCGTCGAGCAAATCGTGCAACGTTCATGCGGCGCGCTCTGCCCGCGTATACGTCGAACGTCGGAAGCTTGGTCGCACGCGCGACCGCTGCGGCAAAGCTCGCGAGGCTCGAACGACGCTCGGCAGCGATGGATGCAACCGTCGCGGCAACCACCGTGAGCGGCCGCCGGCAGCGCACCGTCAACAGCGCGAGCGCGCGCGAGCCGGCCTGACCGCGGATCACGATCTGCGTAGGATCGCGCACGACGATCTGCCGGCGCTCGCCGGCCGCGACGAAGTTCCGCCGCTCGCGCATGCGGTCAGCGCGCCGTCGAGATGAATCGCCGGCTCGCCGGATCGAACGCCGCGACCCGCAACCGCGCCACGAGCGCCGCGGCTTCGTCCACCGCTTCGGCCATCGTTCCCGCGGCCGCGGCGCCGCAGGAAACGACGATGGCGCCGTTCAAGCCCGCCAGCGCCGCGATGCGGTCGACGCACCGTCGACGATCACCATGTCGCCCAGCGCGCGCAATCGCTTCGACGATCTCGCGGACGCCCGATGCCGTCGGCGGCCCGACCAACTCGTAGTATCCCGGCGTGCGAACGCGCGCGTAGAGCAGCCGGCCCACGCGGACTGAACAACCGCGAGAGATCGACGACTTCGACGGCGGGCGAGCGCGGCAGCGCGCCGGCGGCCGTCACGAACGTCGTATCGGGCTGCAGCCAAAGACGCGGCTTCGGCCGCGCTCGGGCGCGGCTCCGTCGCCGTCGCGTCCAATCGATGCCAAACCGGCGCGGATGCCGCGCGCGGCGGCCGCCGCATAGATCGCGCGCAGCGCGGTCGTCTTACCGACGTCGCTTCCCGATGCCGACGACGAAAATCGTCCGCGCACCGCGAGCGCGCGCGAGTTCGAGAATGTCGGATCCGATCGCGCAGGTTCGCGCCCGTTCCGCTACCCGAGGTGAAGCGCCTTGAGCGCCGCGAAGCCGATGCCGGTGAACGCCAGGAGCAAACCGCCGAGAAAGCGCGGCGTTGCGTTCGGCGTATCGGCCGAGCCGACGTCCGATCGCGAAGCCGAACATCGTTGACGCGACCGACATGCACGCAATGACGATCAGCGAGACCGGCATCGGAACGCCGATGTAGAGGATCGAAAAGCCGATGCCGAGCGAATCGAGGCTGATCGCGAGCGAGGCGAGCAACAACCCGCGGCCCTTCGAGAGATCGAGCACGCGTCGCGGCCCCGAGATCGGAGCGGCTCTCGCGCATCATGTAGATTCCGAGCCCAAAAAGTGCCGCAAATCCGAATATAGCCGGCATAATCCCCGATGAGGCGTCCCGCCATCAAACCGAGGCCGGCGCCAAGGATATTCATGCCTACTTCGGCGCATGCGAAGGCGATGCCGATCCGGACTTTCAAGGGGCGCCGGCACGCCGCGAACGCCGACGCCGACGCTGACGGCGAAAACGTCGAGCGCAAGCGCGCGCGCGACGACGAGTACCTTTAGGAGGGCCGCGCTCACAAAGCACGCTTTGCGCGACCACCCGGTGAAGCTTCCTGCATGATGCGGCAATGGCCGGGCCCGGTCTTTCTCTTAGCGGCGCTGCTGCTGCTGGGCGCGCTCGTCTCGCCGGTTGCAGTCGTGGTCGCCTCCATGCCGCCGAGCGAAGCGCTTGCGACGTTCGCTCGAACGGGCGGCGACGCGCTGCGCGTCTCGATTGCCGCATCGGCGGCGGCAACGCTGGTCGCGACGATCCTCGGCGTTCCCGCCGGATATGCGCTCGCCGGCCTCTCGGCAAAGCCCCGCGGCGCGGCGGTCTTTCTACTCGCCCTGCCGCTCGCGTTTCCGCCGGTCGCCTCGGGCCTGATGTTAATTTACGCGCTCGGCACCAACACGCCGGTTGGAAGTTGGCTCGCGCTGCATGGTCTCACCGTGCCCGACTCGCTGCTCGGCGTCGCGGTCGCCGAGTTTTTCGTCTCCGGTTCGTTCGTTGCCATTGCGGCGACGGCAGCATTCGGTGCCGTGGATCCGGCGTATGCCGATGCCGCGCGGACGCTTGGCGCCAGCGAATGGCGCATCTTCACCCGGATTGCGATGCCGGCGGCGGCCGGCAGCATCGGCGCCGGAGTTGCCTTCGCATGGCTGCGGGCGATCGGCGAGTACGGTGCGACGAGCATCGTCGCCTATCACCCGACCTCGCTCCCCGTGGAGCTGTACGTCGCGCTCTCGGCGTCAGGCGTGCGCGAAGCGCTCGCGCTCTGCTACGGATTTATCGTGCTGGCGGCTCTCGTGCTCGGCGTTGCCTGGATTCTTCGTCGGGGCGTCGTACATTAGCGCCGTGCTGCAGAAGAACTTCTACTTCCTCGCACGGCGATTCGTCGCGGGCGAGGATATCGCGTCGGCGATTCGGGCCGTCCGGGAACTCAATGCCCAAGGGATGGCCGTGACGCTCGACTTCCTCGGCGAGGACGTGCTGGAGCCCGAGGCCGCCCTACGCCAGCGCGAGGTCTACGCCGAGATGCTCGATGCGATCGCGAGCAGCAACGTCGATTCGAACGTTTCGGTGAAGCTCACCGCAATGGGACTACTGATCGACGAGAGTCTCGCGCTCGAAAACCTGCTGGCGGTCATGGAGCGAGCGGCTCGAAACCCCGATCCTTTCGTCCGCATCGATATGGAAGGCTCCGCGGTGCTCCCCGCGACCTTGCGCGTCTTCGAGCGCGCGTTCGCGGTCGGCAAAAACGTCGGACCGGTGCTGCAAGCGTATCTGAAGCGCACGAGTGGCGACGTCGAGCATGCGATCGCGCTCGGAGCGCGCGTTCGTCTCTGCAAGGGCGCCTACAACGAGCCCGCCGAGATCGCGTATAAAGAGATGCCCGAGATTCGCGCGCACTATCTCGAATCGGCCCACGCGCTCCTCGAGCGCGGCAACTATCCCGGCATCGCGACGCACGACCGCCGGATCATCGGCGCCGTCAAGTCGTTCGTCGCCGAGCGCGGCATTGCCAACGACCGTTTCGAGTTCCAGATGCTCTACGGCTGCCGTCCCCGCGTGCAGCGCGAGATCGTTGCCGAGGGCTATCGCTTGCGAGTCTACGTGCCGTTCGGCACGCACTGGGCCGGCTATTTCTACCGGCGCGTGCTCGAGCGGCGCGAAAATGCGATTTTCGCGCTCTCGTCGATCTTCTCGTCGTAAGCCGGTGCGCGCCGTTATCCAGCGAGTTTCGCGCGCCCGCGTTACCGTCGGCGCGCGCGCGACGGGCGAGATCGGCGCGGGACTCCTCGCACTAGTGAGCGTCGGCGTTGACGATGACGACGGCGACGCTCGCGCGCTTGCCGAAAAGCTCGCCGGTCTTCGTGTATTCTCCGATGCCGAGGGGTTGATGAATCGATCGGTGATCGAAGCCGGCGGCTCGGTGCTGCTCGTTTCGCAGTTCACGCTCCACGGCGACGTACGCCGAGGACGGCGCCCATCGTTTATCGCAGCCGCGAAAGAACCGCTCGCGCGACGTCTGTACGAACTCGTTGGCGCGGAGCTGGAAACTGCAAACCTTCCGGTACGGTACGGCGAGTTCGGCGCTCACATGCAGGTCGAACTCGTCAACGACGGGCCGGTCACGATCCTGATCGATACCAAGCGGGCGTTCTAAAGAGCGTACGCTTGCTTAATCCGCGTCCGCGACGGTTTTTCATCGCCGCTCAATCCCCACCCCCAAACTTTCGGGCCCCAAGTTGCGTTGTAACCAGTGGAGAGTTAATCAAGCCGCCTTCCCGTGCGGCGCAAGCAAACGAATAGAACGAATAGGATGAACGAAAGATGACGGAACAAACCAAGCGCGGCGGCGGCATGTCGGTCCGGGAAGCCGGACAAAAAGGCGGCGAGACCGTTAAGCAAAAGTACGGCGCCGAGTTCTACGAGGCGATCGGGCGAAAGGGCGGCTTGGCCACCAAAGAAGCCCACGGCCACGAGTTCTACGAGGCGATCGGTAAGAAGGGTGGCAAAAAGGGCGGCGAAGCCACGCGTGATCGCTATGGCCCCAACTTCTACGAACGTATCGGTCAAAAGGGCGGACAGAAAGTCAAGCAGCTCATCGAAGAGGGCAAGCGCGCCGCCAACGACCGCAAACAACGCGCGAGCTAATCGCTCGCGGCTCGGGCCGCGCTCGAGCCTCGCAATCCTTGCATTCTAGCCATCGGCGTCGGCAGCGCGGGAGCGTATCCCATGCCTCCGACGCCGATGCCCAAACCGACACCTGTTCCTACCGCGGCGCCGCCCGGAAACACGCTGCCCTTCGATTCGCGGCTGCTTTTCGTGCTCGACGATCCGATCTCGTCGAAATCGTCGAAGAGCGGAGCCTACGCGCGCGCGCATCTCGCAAGCGCGCTGGTGGTCGGCGGGCGAACCGTAGCGCCGGCAGGAACGCCCGAGCAGATTAAGATCGTGGACGTCTCGCCTTCCGACATCGCGGACACCTACGGATTCGTCGACATCTTCTTCGAGCCGTTCGTCCTTCCCGATGGGCGCTCGATTCCGATGCGCACGCCGATCGCACGTCTCACGCCGAACGTTTCGATGGGCCATCAATCTACGGTCGGCGCCGAGGATACCGTCGGCGACATCTTCGTGCCGTACTATCCCGTCTATCAAATCCTACGCAAAGGCAAGAACTTCGTGCTCGGATCGGGCTCGGTTCTGCCCGCGAACACCGAAGCAACGCTCACCGCGCAGCCGAACGGAACCATCGCGATCGTCACGCCGCGTCCGCTCGACGGGGGAAGTGAGCCGCTGAACTCCACGTTCCCGGTTTCGCCGCTGGCGACGCCCTACGGTCCGGGCGCCGTTCCGCATCCTCGCTCGCATCCAACGCCGTTGCCGTCGCCTTCGCCCTCACCATCGGCGTCGCCGGTACCCTCACCCGTACCGTCGGCGTCGCGCGATGCTTTCCGGCGCTAGGTCGCGAAGAGCGCAACAGAAAGTGAGGTTCTGTTCGTGCTCGTTAGACTGACGTACGCCGTCGCGCTGGTTGCGCTCGCGGCCCTTCCTGCGGCCGCTGCGACGCCGGCGCCGACCGCTACGCTCTCCCCCGTGCCGCAAGGCGGCGAGGTTGCCTTCGTTTCCGGGATTCAAAAGGATCTCAACGCGCGCTTCCCCACTCCCGCGGACGCGGAGAAAGCCGGCTACTTCCGTTACGGCAACGAGGACGAAGACGGCGCGATCAGCTACACGAACCTGCAATGGCAGAGCGCCGATCCGCAGCATCCTAGTCAGCTTTGGTACGACGTGCACGGCAACTTGCTGGGCGCAGATTTCTCGGTGCTTCAGAGTAACTCGCCGGCTCCGCCCGCGCTCTGGGGCGTGAGCTATCGCCGCTGGGTTTCGTTCCGCGAACATATCCATTGGGTGCTCGCCGGTCCCAACGGCATGGACGTTTACGGCGCCACGAGCGTCAAGAAATGGGCCGCGGCCGGCGGCGACGTCGACAACCCGCAAGCCGTCACGGTCGTGAAGATGGGCAAAGCCGCGAACGTGGCGGCCGTCAAGCACGTCTTCCTCTTCCCTTCGATCTGGGACCTCATCGTTTGGGTCAAGACGAATCCCGACGGCGCCTTCGCCGATAAAAATCCGCTCGTCGTTCCCAGCGCCGACGCCGGGAAAGACGACATGTAGCTATTTCGGTGGACTGATGGCCGCCGACAACGGATAGGCCAAGCCGCCGATATCGTTGAGCACCCCACCGCGCGCGTGCGGATAGTGATAGAGCCCGGCGTCGTTTCGGCAGACGTCGGGCGCAATCACGTCGCCGCCTCCGATCGCAAACTGCGTCACGTCGCACGTTCCCCCGAGAGGCGTGGTTCCTACGAGCGTCGCGGTCGAGCCGGAGACGGCGAGCCGATAGATCGCCGAGACGTGCCTGTTCTCGTAGTATCGATCGCCGACGGCGAGATTTGCGCCGTCCCACGCCATGCCGCCCGGGAACCCCACGCTTTGGTTGACTGAGATCTCTTGCAGCGACCCGCTGCTGCCGAGCCGAAACAAATGAAACGCGCCGCTCTTATCGAGGCCGTCCACGAACAGGTTGCCCGACGCATCGTAGGTGCAGAAGTAGGCGGCGGAAAGATTCGCCGTCTGATACTCCACCGGCTTGCCTTTGGCGTTCGTGTAGACCCAGATACCGCCGCCTCCCGTCGGCGGTCCCAAATCGGCCACCGCGAGATCACCGCTGAGCGGATCGACCGCACACCCATAGATGTTGGCGGCATTCGGGTCGGTCAGCGTCGCGCTGGGCCGCTTCGCGCCGTGCGCGTACTTTACGACACGCAGCGAGGACGACTCGACGATCCAGACGGCGTTCTCGCTGCCGATGCAGAGCCCGGCCGGATGGCCTTGGTCCATGAGCTTCCCGACCAAGGTGAGATCGGGATACGTATACTCGTTGACCGTCGCGTTGCCCTCATCTGAAATGTAGAGCAGCGTCCGCCCGGCGGGGGCGATGCGGCCGGAGAACTCACCGCTCGCCCGCGTCGCCGGAGCGACCGACGGTGCGGCGCCCTGCCCGCACGCCGCGAGAAGACAGGAGGCCCCGATCGTCAAGCCGAGCATCACTGCTCTCCATCGCCGGTTATTTCTTGGGGACACAGTTCTTCTCGGCGGCATCGAGGGCGATGTCGGTAGCTTTGCCTTCGTTGATGGCGATCACGTCGCGCTGCCCGTTGAACCGCAAGTAACTCTTGACGCTGCGCGCGTCGCTCGGCGCGGCCATATCTTGCGGATCGAAGCCGCCCATCGTCGGATGCAGCCGGTTCGGATTGTATTGCATGAGCGAGATATACATATTTTGCAGGTCGATCCCGAGTTGGCGCTGCTTGTCGTAGGCGGCTTGCAGGTCCTGCGCGGCATCGTGAATCTCAGCCTGAGCTTGCGGATCGGTCGAGAGCCGGGATCCCTCGCGGAGCTCGTTGATCTCCGCCTGAATCAGCGCCAGCGACCGATTCAGCTTGGTTTCCTGGCGCCCGAGCGACTCGCGTACGTTCAGAAACGTTTGCACGTAGTTCGGACCGCTAAACATCCCGTCCAGATTGTCGAGCTGCACGCTCGCCGCGTCGAGCGTGCGATCGTTCCCAAGCATCGGCACGAGCGCGCCGTTAAAATGTTCCGCCAACGAGTTGCAATACGGCGAGGAGATGACGGTCACGATCGTCCTAGGCTCCGTCGGCGCGGGCGTCCCGGATGGAGCGGCCGACGGCGCCGGGAGCGTCACCGCAACGACGGCGGCGATTAGCTTGAAGAACATCTGGCCTCTCGACCGTTACTCGTTGGTCCAGTAATCCTTGAGCGCCTTGCCGCGCGAGGGGTGGCGCAGCTTTCGCAGCGCCTTCGCTTCGATCTGACGGATTCGCTCGCGCGTAACGCCGAACTCTTGGCCGACTTCTTCCAGCGTGCGCTGGTGGCCGTCTTCCAACCCGAAGCGCAGCACGAGCACCTTGCGTTCGCGCTCGGTCAGGTTTTGGAGCACGTCCTGCATCTTCTCTTTGAGAAGCATGACGCGACGCGGCCTCGGCAGGCGCGACCGCCTCTTGATCCTCAATGAAATCCCCGAGGTGGGAGTCTTCCTCTTCGCCGATGGGCGTCTCGAGGGAAATCGGCTCCTGCGAGATCTTCATGACCTCGCGCACCTTTTCGGGGGTCAGCGCCATCGCTTCGGCGATCTCTTCGACCGACGGCTCGCGCCCGAGCTCTTGCAGCAGCTGGCGCGAGATCTTGATCAGGCGGTTGATCGTCTCCACCATATGAACCGGAATGCGGATCGTGCGGGCCTGATCGGCGAGCGCGCGCGTGATCGCCTGACGGATCCACCAGGTGGCGTAGGTCGAAAACTTATAGCCTTTGCGATAGTCGAATTTCTCGACCGCGCGGATCAGACCGAGGTTCCCCTCCTGAATGAGGTCGAGGAAGAGCATGCCGCGGCCGACGTACTTCTTCGCGATCGAAACCACGAGCCGCAGATTCGCCTCGGTCAGCTGACGCTTCGCCTCTTCTCCCTAGTCGACGACGCGCGAATCGGCCGAACCGTTCGCGCTGCGCTTCGAACTCGCCGGCTTCGATCCTCATCGCGAGCGATTTCTCTTGCTCCATCGAGAGCAGCGGAACGCGCCCGATCTCCTTGAGATACATGCGGACGGGATCGTCGAGCGAGAGGCCGTCCGGAATCGTTTCCTCGACTACCTCTTCCTCGCGCTCCGTTTCCGGCTTCTCGTCCTTCTGCTCTTCGGCCAGCTCGATGCCGGCGGCAGTGAGCTCCTCGAAAAATTCCTCGAGCTGCTCGGGGCTGATCTCCTCGAGCACGTCGAACGCGGCGCTGATCTCTTCGTAGGTCAGCGACCCTTGGCTCCTCCCGCGCGCGACGAGCTTCTTCTTGAGCTCTTCGAGCGTGATCGCGGGTGCGGGTTCGGCGACTGCCGTCGCCCCTTTCTTACGCGCCATTACTTTGTGTTTTCACCTCCTTCCCGTTGTGTCCTTACCGTTTTAGTTTCGCGGCGAGCGCCTCGAACTCTCCGCGCAGTTCCTCGGGGACGCTTTTTCCGTTCGCAAACCGATCGTCGATGAGATCGGAGAGCTCCCGATACCGTCTCCGCTCGTCGTCGAGATGCAGGCGCTCGATCACGCGATCGAGATGCGCGCGCCGCTCCTCGATGCTCCCGTAGCGCACCGCCGAGCTTCGGTCGCGCCGACCTACCTCGGCCAGCAGATCGAGCGTCGCCTGATCCTCCGCAAAGAGTCCGAAGACGTCCGCCGTAGTCGTCAAGACGTCGGCCGCCTCCACGATTCGCTCGTAGACTCGGCGATAGACGTCGTTTCGGAAGCGCGCTGCGTCGATGTGTTGGCCGTATTCACCGGTCAACGACGGCTCCTCGAGCAGAATGCTCAGCACCTCGCGCTCGAAGGAGAGCGGCTCGACCGAGGACGCCACGTGACGGCTCGGCGCGAACGCCGCTTTGGTCTGCGGCGCGAAGTTTGTGCTGTCGGCGAGGAACCGGCTGTTCCGAAGATCGTCAACGTTTACCTGCAGCCGCCCCGCGACATAGACGCGCCAACGGTCCCACTCCTCACGTGGAGCGAGTCGGCGGATGAGCGCTTCGGCCTTTGGCGCCGCACGTGCCGGCGAATCGAACCCGGCCCGGAGATGTTCGAGCTCCGCGTCGATGCGGAACTGGAGTGCGGGCTTGGCCGCCTCCAGCAACGCGCGCAACGCTTCCGCGCCGCGGTTGCGAACGAACGTGTCTGGGTCGTCTCCGGGAGGGAGCAACACAATGCGAACCGACGATCCGGTGTGCTCGATTTCCTTAGACGTTACGTCGATCGCTTTGGTTGCAGCCGCGTTGCCGGCCGCGTCACCGTCGAAGCATAGGAACACGTAGTCCGCATATTTGCGAAGCTCGGCTGCTTGCTCCGACGTGAACGAGGTGCCGAGCGCTGCAACCGTATTCTCGAAGCCGGCCTGGTGCAGCGCGATGCAGTCGAGGTAGCCCTCGACGACGATGAGCGTGCGGTCTGCCTGGGCGGCTTTCCGAGCCAAGTTGAGCGCGTAAAGGTGATGACCTTTGGTATAAACCGGCGTCGTCGTGGTGTTGAGGTATTTCGGCTCCCCGTCGCCGATCGCCCGGCCGCCGAAAGCGATCACCTCGCCGGTCGTCGAGTTGGTCGGCACCATGAGCCGGTTCCGGTAAAAATCGTAGTAGCCGCGTTGTCCGGCTTTCACCGAGCCCGGCTTTGGCCGCGATCGAGAGTTCGACGCCGTTGCGCTCGAGGTCCGTCACCAGGCCGCTCCACGAGTCCGGCGCGTAGCCGAGATGGAAGCGCTCGATCGTCGCGTCGGAGAAGCCCCGGCGGGCGCAGTACGCGCGCGCCGCGGCGCCGCGCTCGTCGGCGAGCATACGCGCAAAGTACGCCGCGGCGATCCGGTTGGCTTCGTAAATCGCCTCGCGTTCGCTGCGCGCGCGCGCCGCCCGCGGATTCTCCGGCTCGAGTTCGATGCCGGCCTTCGCCGCGAGCACGCGAACCGCGTCCCCGAAGGCGACGTTCTCCGACTTCTGCAAAAAAGTGATGGCATCGCCGCCGGTCCCGCAGCCGAAACACTTGAAGAAACCGCGATCGGGATGCACGTGGAACGACGGCGTCTTCTCGGCGTGAAAGGGGCAGAGCCCGACGAGATCGTTGCCGCGCTTCTTGAGCGGAACGTACGTCCCGATCAACTCGGCAATATCGATACGCGCGCGGATTTCGCGCAGAGCTCCTTGGTCGTACTTCACGCTGGCCCCACAGACTTCGGCAGTCGGCGAGAGGTTTCCGCGTCGACGATGTACGAAGGCGCGCCTTCAGTGAAGCGCATCTTCGACCCGATTCATCACTTCATCGAGTTATCCACAGCAGAGGCTCGCCTTCTCGATCTGCCGGTGATGCAGCGCTTGCGCCGGCTGCGTCAGTTGGGATTGGCGTACTTGGCGTTTCCGTCGGCCGAGCATTCGCGTTTCACGCACTCCCTCGGCGCGCTCGCGATGGGAACGCGTGCCTTCGACGAGTTGCACCGCAGCGGTCGCGACGCGTTCGGAACCTTGGAGGATGCGGCGTATCAGCGGCGCCTCGTCCGCGCCGCACTGCTGTTGCACGACATCGGCCACGGCCCGTTTAGCCACTCGTGCGAGAGCGTGCTGGAGATTCATCACGAGGCGCGGACCGCCGATCTGATCGCGCTTCCCGGCGTGGCCCGCGGTATCGCCGATCTCGACGTCGATCCACGCGACGTGCTGGATTTGATCCTCGGCGACCGGCAAAGCCGATATCCCCTTTTGCGCGAGTTGGTGAGCGGCCCGAACCTAGACGCCGATCGGATGGATTATCTCTTGCGCGACGCCTACTTTACGGGCGTTTCGACTGGGCGCTACGACGCCGAGCAGCTCGTCGCGTCGCTGCGGATTCTCGAACGCGACGGCGCGCCGGTGATCGGAATCGACCGTCGCGGCGTGGTGGCGTTGGAGTCGTTCATCATGGCCCGCTACATGATGTTCGCATCGGTTTATTTCCACCACACCACGCGCATGTTCGAGCACGTCTTGCATGCCGTGCTGCGCGAGCTCTGGCCGGCCCCGCGCGCGCTCGATCAGGTCGAGGAGTTCCTGCGCTGGGACGATTTTCGCGTGCTCGGCGCGCTCGACGGCAAACGGAGCGAGGCGGCCGATGCGCTGCGGAACCGCGTGCGCATCTACGCGTTGGCGGCGGAGTTTAACGCCGAGCGCGATCTGCACGCCTTCGAAGCCTGCGATGCGGCCTTGCGCGCGCGCTTCGGCGACGAAAACGTGTGGGCCGACACGCAGGCGCAGCTGCTCCACCGGCTGCCTTTCGGTCTCGGCGGCGAGACGACGGTCTGGGTGGGCGGACCGGCCGGCGCAGTCGACGCGCGCCAGGTCTCCGATCTCATTGCCAAGCTCAGCGGGAAAGCCTATTGGCGCAAGCTCTTCGTTCGCCGAGCGAACGTCAATCCGCGCGAGGCGCGTCGTCTATGCGCCGAGGCGCTCGCGACGCCGGTGCCGGTGCCCGCGCCGAGCGCTTAAGTCAAGACGCCGATGGCCGATTGCGCGGCGGCAAGGCGAGCGATCGGAACGCGATAGGGCGAGCAAGAGACGTAGTCGAGTCCGAGTTGATCGCAAAACGCGACGCTGCTCGGCTCGCCGCCGTGCTCGCCGCAGATACCGATCTTCAGGTCTTCCCGCGCGCCGCGCCCGAGCCTGACGGCCTGCTGCATGAGCGAGCCGACCCCGTGCCGATCGAGCACCTGGAACGGATCGTCTTTGAGAATCCGTTTCTCGAAATAGACGGGAATGAACGATGCCTCGGCGTCGTCGCGGCTGTAGCCGTAGGTCGTCTGCGTAAGGTCGTTGGTGCCGAACGAGAAAAACTCGGCGTACGGTGCGAGCTCGTCGGCGACGAGACACGCACGGGGCAGCTCGATCATCGTCCCGATCCGATACGGGATCTCGATTCCACGCTTCCCGATGACGTCGTCGGCGACGCGCTTGACCGCATCGCGAGTCGCCTGCATCTCTTCTTTGGTGCCGACGCCAGGGATCATCACGTCGGGACGTGCGTCGATGCCTTGCGCCGGCAAGGTCGCACGCTGCCTCGAAGATTGCGCGCACCTGCATCTCGTAGATTTCGGGAAAGACAATTCCAAGCCGGCAGACGCGTAAGCCCAACATTGGATTCTGCTCGTGCAGTTGGCGGACGCGGCGCAGCATGGCGTCTTTCGCGCGGTACTCGGCGATCGTCGGTCCCTTTGGTTAACCGCAGCTCGGTCGTTTCGACGAGCAGCTCTTCCAGCGACGGCAGAAACTCGTGCAGCGGCGGATCGAGCAGACGAATCGTCACCGGCAAGCCTTCCATCGCCAGAAGGATCCCGATGAAGTCCTCCCGCTGAAACGGCAGCAGCTTCGATCGAGCGCCGCACCGCGTTCGCCGGCATCGACGGCGAGGATCATCTGATGCACGATCGGGAGGCGTTCGGGCTGCATGAACATATGCTCGGTGCGGCAGAGCCCGATGCCCTGCGCGCCGAGCTCGCGCGCTTTTGCAGCGTCCTCGGGCGTATCGGCGTTCGCCCACGTCTGCATGCGCCGCAGTTCGTCGGCCCACGATAAGAAACGTCGCGAGCCACTCGGGCAGCTTCGACGGCGGCCGAATGAGCGCGAGCTCGCCTATTGCGACGTTACCGGTCGTGCCGTCGATCGTGATCCAATCGCCTTCCCGCAGCACCCGTCCGGCGATGCTCGCGCGATTTCGTGCGGCAGTCGATCTGCAGAGCGTCGCATCCGGCAACGCACGGCTTGCCCATCCCGCGCGCGACGACCGCGGCGTGCGACGTCGCACCGCCTTTCGAGGTGAGCACGCCCTCGGCGGCGATCATCCCGTGGACGTCGTCGGGGTTCGTCTCGGTGCGCACGAGGATCGTCTTGAGGCCCCGCTCCTTCCACTCGACGGCATCCTCGGCGGTGAACACGACTTGGCCGGCGGCCGCGCCCGGCGACGCATTGAGTCCCTTGCACGCAACGTCGAGGG
Organism: Vulcanimicrobiota bacterium; assembly: GCA_963699435.1. Taxonomy (GTDB): domain Bacteria; phylum Vulcanimicrobiota; class Vulcanimicrobiia; order Vulcanimicrobiales; family Vulcanimicrobiaceae; genus Cybelea. Next base: position 23,465 of record CAVOTV010000004.1, on the reverse strand, counting down.
GCTGATTCGGATCTACGCGCGCGTGGAAGAGCTGGTCGAGCGATTGCGCGTTGACCATTCCGATGGCGCGGCGCTTGTCGATGAGGCCTTCGTCGACGAGATCGAGAGCGATCTTGACGGCGGCCTCGGCGGTTCGCTTGGCGTTTCGAGTTTGCAGCATGAACAGCTTGCCGCGCTCGACCGTAAACTCGAGATCCTGTGCGTCGCGATAATACCGCTCGAGCCGCTTTGCGATCTCGACGAACTGTTCGTAGACCTTGGGCTGCCGCTGCGCGAGATCGGAAATCTTCTCGGGCGTGCGGATGCCGGCGACGACGTCCTCTCCCTGCGCGTTGGTCAGGTACTCGCCGAAGAGCGCCCGCTCGCCGGTGTTGGGGTTGCGGGTAAACGCGACGCCCGTGCCCGAGTCCTCGCCCATGTTCCCGAAGACCATCTCCATCACGTTGACGGCGGTGCCCCAGTCGTCGGGAATCTTGTTGAAACGCCGATAGTCGACGGCGCGCTTTGAGTTCCACGAATCGAAGACCGCCTCGATCGCGCCCTTGAGCTGCGCGTCGACGTCCTGCGGGAACTCGTGCTTTGCCGTGCTCGCGAACGATCCCCTTATAACGGTCGACCAATCCTTCCAGCGAGGCGGCGTCGATTTCCGCGTCGGTCGCGACGCCGAGCGACTTCTTGAGGGCGTCGATCTCCTCTTCGAAATAATGCTTTCCGACGCCGAGCACGACGCTCCAGTACATCGTAATGAAGCGCCGGTAGGCATCCCACGCGAAACGCTCGTTCGAGGTGAGCCTGGCAAGGGCGCTCGACCGTTTCGTCGTTGAGGCCGAGGTTGAGGATGGTATCCATCATGCCGGGCATCGAAACGCGCGCGCCGCTGCGAACCGAGACGAGCAGCGGGTGCTCTACCGAGCCGAACTTCTTACCGGTACGCGCCTGCAGCTCGTGCATGGCGTCATCGATTTGCACCTTGCAGCCCGTCGGGGAAAACGCCGCCCGCATCGTAAAACCGCAGGCACGCCTGCGTCGTAATCGTGAATCCCGACGGGACGGGAAGCCCCGCGGCCGTCATCTCCGCTAGGCCCGCGCCTTTCCCGCCGAGGATGTTGCGCATCGCGCTGGGATCCGCCGCATCGCGGACCTTCTCGCCCTCGTCGAAGAAATAGACGTACTTCGGCGTGGTTTGCGCGATCATCGTTGCAGCTTCTCGCGCAGATATCCATCGAGCGCATCGGCGCCGACGCGTTGCTGCGTCATCGCATCGCGCGACCGCACCGTCACGCTGCCGTCGTCGAGCGTTTCATAATCTACCGTAACGCAAAACGGCGTGCCGATCTCGTCCTGGCGCCGATAGAGCTGTCCGATGTTTCCCTCGTCGTACTGCGTCCGGAAGTGCGGACGCAGCGCCCCTCGATGCCGCGGGCGCGCTCCACCAGCTCGGGCTTGTTACGAGCGAGCGAAAAGACCGCCGACCTGCACCGGAGCGATGAACGGATGGAACCGCAGCACCGTCCGTTCGGTCTCCTTTCCGTTGGGATCGACGCTGCGTTCGCGTTCGTAAGCGTCGATCAAGAACGTGAGGACGGTTCGATCCATGCCGGCCGAGCTCTCGATGAGCAGCGGAGTGTAGTGCGTCTTGCTCGCTTCGTCGAAGTAACGGAGGTCTTTGCCCGATGCGCGGACGTGCGCGTCGAGGTCGTAGGTTCCGCGATGCGCGATCGATTCGAGCTCGCCCCATCCCCACGGAAAGAGGTATTCCACGTCGATGCCGGCGCTTGCGCGTAATGGGGACGCTCCGACTCGCTGAGCTCGTAGAAGCGCAAGCGGTCGGCGGCGATCCCGTACTGCGCGTACCAGGCCTTGCGCCGCTCGACCCACTGCCGAAAAACGTCCATGTCGTTGCCGTCGTCCGGCACGAAGTATTCCAGCTCCGCCTGTTCGAACTCGCGAAGGCGGAAGGTGAAGTTTCCCGGCGTGATCTCGTTTCGGAACGACTTTCCGATCTGCGCCACGCCGAAGGGCGGACGCTTGCGCGCCGATTGGTAGATATTTTTAAAGTTAACGAAGATGCCCTGAGCGGTTTCGGGGCGCAAGTACGCCAGCGCCGACGTATCCTCCATCGGGCCGATCGAGGTTCGCATCATGAGATTGAAGTTGCGCGGCTCCGTAAACGAGTCTTTGCTTCCGCAATCGGGGCATTGTGCCCGATTCGGAACGTGATCCGCCCGAAAACGGCGCTTGCACACCTTGCAGTCGATCATGACGTCGTGAAACGCATCGACGTGGCCCGACGCCTTCCAAACCTGCGGATGCATGACGATCGACGAGTCGAAGGCCACCACGTCGTCGCGCAGCTCGACGGTATCGCGCCACCACGCGTCCTTCACGTTCCGTTTGAGCACGGCGCCGAGGGGGCCGTAATCCCAGAAGCCGTTGAGGCCGCCGTAAATTTCGCTGGATTGGAAAATGAAGCCGCGGCGCTTGGCGAGCGCGGTGATCTCCTCCATCGTGACGCGTTGCGCCGAGGCAGCCGTTTCCACCGGCCGTAGATTTATCGCACTCGGCTGAAAAACCCCCGCTTCAAATATGCCGCCGCGCCGCGTTTGCTCCCATCGCGGCCGTGGCCGGGACCGCCGGGCGTCGGGCCGTGCGCCGGTGGACGCTTAGATCGGCTCGCTGAAGATCAGGCGATTCCCGAATGGATCGATCACGTACATTTCCCGCGTACCCCAGTCTTGTTTCTGAACGTGCGGTCTCATGTATTTGTATCGCTTGCCGATCAGCTCGGCATGCAGCTCGTCCAGGCCACTGATCTCCAACTTCACGTGCGTTCCCGGAGTTCCGTCGCCGTGATGCTCGCTCAAGAGAATCGGCACGCCGTTTCTCGAGACTTGCATATAAATCGGCGCGCCGTCGTGAAACCGCGCCTCGAAGTCGACGGAGAACCCGAGAAAGTCGAGGTAAAACTCGCGCGCTTTCGCTTCGTCGAGGATTCGCAGAACGGGTGTCGCGCGCTCGAGCTTCACTTTGAAAGGTCTCTCGGAAGCATGCGTGCCTCGCCCTCCGGATAATCGCCGTTTGGATGCTGCTCGATCCAGCGTTGCGCGCGGGCTGCGAGCCATTCGAAGTTCTCAAAGGTGAAGCGTGCGTTGCGCCGCGTTTGGGACACGGTATCGCTGAGCAGGCCCCAGTAGAGCCTGACGTTATACCAATCCGTTTGCAAGTACACCGATTCGTCGATCAGGCCGCTGCGGACGAACGACCCCACGTGGTTGTAAATATCGCAAAGATACATCTCGGGGTGCTTGCGGCGATCGACCGGAACCGCGAGCAGTCCGTCCCGAAAGCTCTGGTCCTTCATGCTGTTCGCCAAATCGTGCCGCACGTAATTGATCAGCTCACGCACGCCGGGGTCTTGGAGCATCGCGAAAATACTCTGTAGCCCGGCGAGCTGATTGGCGCGCCGGATATGGCGGAGTTGCACTAAGGCAGCGACGGCAGTGACGCCAATCACCAGGAACGTCGCGATGGACCCAATGGTGCCCCATAGTTCGAGGCTCATGCGTCGGCGTTACATCTCAAACGGTTGCCCGTTCCTTCTCGCCGAGTCGGTGGTTATCGCCGGCGTCGCCCGGCGCCGTCACGTAGGTTCGCCAGCGGAAGCTCCACCGGGCGCGCTTCGATCACGCCTCGCTCAAGACGACGCGGGCGCATGGTGCGCTTTCGGTTGGGTCTCCGCCCGTAGTTGCCCGCAAGCCGCCGCAATGTCGCGTCCCATATTCTGACGCACGGTGACCGGCACGCCCGCGGCTTCGAGAATTCCCGCGAACGCCCAAATCCGAGCATCGGGCGTCGCGCCGAACGGCGCGTCGGGCGTGGAGTTATACGGAATCAAGTTCACGTGATAGAGCCGGCCTTGCATGATCGCGGCGAGCGCGCGTGCCGCGCCGTCGTCGTCGTTTACCCCGGCCAGCATCACGTATTCGAAAAAGACTTTACGATTGGTCTTCTGCACGTATGCCGCGCAGGCCGCCATGAGTTCTTCGAGCGGAAATCGTCGATTGACCGGCATGAGACGCGAGCGCAGGGCGTCGGTCGGAGCGTGCAGCGAGATCGCTAGGTTGACCTGCAGATGCTCGTCGGCGAAGCGCTCGATCTTATCCACCAAGCCGACGGTCGAGATCGTGATGTGACGGTGGCCGAGCCCGAACCCTTGTGCGTCGTTGAGGAGCACGACGGCCTCCATCACGGCGTCGTAGTTATGGAACGGTTCGCCCATGCCCATGAAAACGACGTTGGTGATCCGCTTCTTTCTCGCCGCGAGCGAGCGGGCAAAGAAGAGCGCCTGATCGAGGATTTCGCCCGCCGAGAGGTTCCGGCTGAACCCGGCCTGACCCGTCGAGCAGAACTCGCAGGCAAACGCGCAGCCGGCCTGCGACGAGATGCAGACCGTCGTGCGGTCGCCGTAATGTTCCATCAGCACGGCTTCGACTTCTTTGCCGTCGCGCAGCCGAAAGAGCGCTTTGGTCGTCTGCTCGTCACTTGAGCGCTGCACGACGAGCGGTTCGACCCCCGAGAAACCGATGCTGCGCTCGGCGAACGCCGCGCGCAGCTCCTTCGGAAGGGTGGTAACCACGCCCGGATCCGCTGCCAGTTCCTTCGTCGCAGCGCGATAGAGCTGTCGCAACCGGTACGGTTTGAGATCGAAATGCGCGGCGAACTCCGCGGAATCGGCAAAGCCCGCGCGCTTCACGACGTCGCGCAGCCAAATGTCAACCGGATTCAAAGAGGCTCACCTGTTCGGTTTCGAGGACGCCGTCCTCCGCTTGCGCGTTGGGAGGCTCATCGAGCTTCGAGCGAACGGCTTTGAGATCGGCCCAGACCAAACGCTTCACTGCCTCGATCTCGCCGCCGGTCTGACGGAGAATGTAGGCTGGATGGAACGTTACCATGAGCGGAGTTGCGTTCGGTCCAACGTACCAGCGGCCGCGCATTCGCGTGATTTGAAAGTCGCGTCCTAAAAACGACTTTGCCGCGGGCGATCCCAGCGCAAGGATCACGTCGGGCGCTACGATTTCGATTTGCTCGTCTAAAAAGGGACGGCAGTTCTCCATTTCTTGCTGATCCGGCGCGCGGTTTCGCGGACCATTCTCTCCGGGAAGCGTGGGCCGGCACTTCACGGTATTGCAGATGTAAACGTCCTCACGCGGTAGGCCAATCGCAGCGAGCATACGATCGAGCAGTTGCCCGGCGCGGCCAACGAACGGCCGCCCGAGCTGATCTTCGGTCTCGCCGGGACCTTCACCGATCACCATCAGGCGCGCGCACGGATCGCCTTCGCCGTACACGTTGTTACGCCGCTCGTAACCGATCGCGCACCTCCGGCACGCCGCGGCCGCACCCGCGGCGTGTGCCAAACGCTCTGCTTTTCTGCTCCGGTCAAGATCCAACGCGATCCACCGCGACCGCGTGGCCCTTCGCCACGACTTCGCACGACCCGTCGCCGCCCTCGGAGACGAAAAACTGCACCCCGATCACCGCGTTCGCGCCCGTCGCTTCGGCATGCCGCCGCAAGACTTCCAACGCGTCGGCTCGCAGCTGTTCGGCATCGCTCAGGAACTCGGCGCTCGAGAGCCCGATCAGCATGCCGAGGCTGCGAAACGTCGAGCGTAGCCGATTGCGAGGGCGCGCCGCACTCCCGGAGACGCTGCCATAGCTACGCACCACGCGATAGCCCTCGATCTCGTCGAGCGTAACGACGTCGTCGCGAGCGATCACTGCAGAAAATTGCAACGGCGGCAGGCGAGCCGGAATTCGCAGGCGGAATGAACGGCCATGCCCGAGGGTTCACCGTCGGTGCTCATCATCCGCCTCGACGCGATCGGCGACGCACTGGCGTTAACGCCGCTCCTCGCGGCGTTCGCTCGCCGTTCGATAGCGGTCGACGTCGTGTTGCGTCGCACCAACGCCGGCATCTTTTCGTCACGAGCGGCACGTGAGATCGTCCTCGCCGATTTCGACCTGCGCTCGAACGCGGCGCGCAACCTCGCGGCCATCGCGGATCTCGGAGGTCGCCTCCGGGCGCGCGCGTACTCGCACGTGCTCGTCGCGACCGAAGATGCGGGCGGCTATCGCCTCGCCGCGGCCACGAGGGCGCCGGTTCGCATCGGATTTGCCGACCCGTGGGGCAAGCCGTTCAAAGCGTTGTGGTCGCGGCGATCGCTCACGCAGACGATCTATCGCAGCGCCGGGCTCGACCCCCGCGCGCCGCACGAATGCGAGGTGCTCTTTGCGCTGGGCAGAGTGCTGATCGGCGACGAGGCGCCGTCGCGCGATGCCGGGGTACTGCGGCCGCTCGTGCTCGAGCGCGAGCCGGCGTGCGACGACCGCATTGCGCTGCAAGTCACGCGAAAATGGGAGCGGCTCGGCATCGCATTAGACGAGGTCGTGGCGCTCGTCCGGCGCGTTGCTGCAATCGGTACGCCGCACCTCCTCGCCTCGAGCACCGAAGCCGCGTACGCGCGCACGGTCGCCGAGGCGGTCGGACTCGAGATCTCCTATTTTGACGAGCTCGAGCCGTGGAAGGCCGCAATCGCCGCCGCGCCGGCGATCGTTACGCCGGACTCGGGCGCGCTGCACGTGGCGGGGATGATCGGAACGCCGGTCGTCGCGGTCTTTCCGCCGCAACGCCGCTACGCGTTGCAGGTCGCGCGGTGGTCGCCATGGGCGGCGCCGCACCGCATCGTGCGCGCCGATGCCGGCTGGCCGGCGCGGGCTGCGGATGCCGCCGTCGCGCTTCTCTCGTAAAGCGCGATGTTGCCTTCGCGCCGCACGAGCACGTAGCGCCCCTGCGCCACGGCGCGCGCGAGCGCCGCGCCGTACTCTTGCAGGCGCGGCGAATCCGGAAAATCGCGTCGACGAGCACGAAGCGCGATTCGAGCGGCTCCGACGGCATTTCGGGCAGCAGCGTTGCGTTACGATCGAGCAACGCCAGGTGCGTGTAGGCTTCTTCCTGCGTCGCGACTGCGGCATCCGGCGGCAGCGTTTGCAAGAAACGGTCGAGTGCGGCGTCGCGTGCCTGCGTGCGGCGCAGGTTGAGGCCCGGATGCAGCGGGTCGGCCACTGCGAGCTCGACGACGCAGAGCGCGGCGCAGGCGGCCGAGCGCCGAGCGCATGCGGGCCGCAGGCAAGTCGCGCACCGCACACGCGAATGCGACCAGCACGTAACCGAGCCACGCGCCCGCGTAATGCGTGCCGAGAGTGAACGTCGTCGGCATGCGCGAGAGCAGCACTTCGCCCAGCGGCGCGACCGCAAGCCACATCATCGCCGACCGGAGCGGCAGGAAGAGCAACGGAACGAAGCCAGCAGTAAGAATCCGAGCCGCGATCCGAGTTCGTACGGCACAGCGTACGCGCCCGGCGGCCACGAATAAAATCGCCAGGGCTGCCAGCGCCGCTGCCGCCGCCGCATGCGGACGGATCCACGCAAAGAAGGCGACCACGACGACGACGCCGGCTATGCCGACGATAGTCGCCAGCACGGCCTCGCGGCGGTGCCGCGATAACGCCACCCGCCGAGCGCGCCGGCGATCGCGAGAAAGAGCGCTTGATCTTCTTTTATAGCAAGCACAAATGCGGCGGCAACCAGCGTCCACAACAACCAGACCGGCATCGAATGCGTACAGCGTCCACGCAACGGCGGCGGGCGCAAAGCCGTTTTCATGGAAGTCGCCGAAGACCAAGCCTGCCAGCGGCGGGATAGAGCCAAACGACCAGCGCGGCCAGGCGCGCGGCGCCGCGCGCCGCCGCGCGGACGCACGAGAGCGTAGATCGGGGGCGCGACGAGAGCGCCGGCGATCGCCTGCAGCGCCACGAGCGTCAGCGGTGAGTGCGCGAGCGCAACCGCGGCGCCGGCAACGAAGAGAATCGGCGAAAAGTGGAAGGCCCAGTGGCTGCCCTCGATCGGATTGCAAAAGCATCCGAACGCGCTCGCGACCGTTTGGGCGAAGATGCCGAAATCGACCAAGTTGCGGTGCGCCGCGTACTTGATCGCGCCGAGCCACGTAAAAAGCCCGGCATACACGACGCACCCGATCCAAAGGAAGCGATCGCGCATGCGCTTACCGCGGGCCGGCGCGGCGCACTTGCTGCAGATACGGCCAGATGAACGTATCGATGTTGCCGTCGAGCACGCTCGGCGACGTTCCCCGTCTCGACGTCGGTGCGATGATCCTTGACGAGCTGATACGGCTGCAGCACGTACGAACGGATCTGCGATCCCCATTCGTTGGCTTGCCGTTCGCCGCGGATGTCGGCGAGCTTTCGATCGCGCTCCTCGGCCGCGCGCGCGACGAGCTTGGCGCGGAGAACGTTCATCGCGACGTCGCGATTCTGCGCCTGCGAGCGCTCCTGCTGCGACGCGACGATGATGCCGCTAGGCACGTGAATCGACGCGCACGGCAGACTCGGTCTTGTTCACGTACTGGCCGCCCGCACCGCCCGATTTAAACGTTTCGATGCGCAAGATCGTCGGGCTTGATCTCGACGTCGGCCGCATCGCCGGCTTCGACTTCGGGAATGATGTCGACCGCAGCAAATGACGTATGCCGGCGATGCGCGGCGTCGAACGGCGAGAGGCGCACGAGGCGATGTACGCCGCGCTCGCTTTCGAGCATGCCGTACGCGTTGCGGCCGCGCACGAAGAACGTGATCGACTTCAGACCGGCTTCTTCCGCAGGCGACTCGTCGACGACCTGCGTGGTAAAGCCCTTCGATTCGGCCCAGCGCAGGTACATGCGCGCGAGCATCTCGGCCCAGTCGGCCGCATCCACGCCGCCCGCCCCAGCGAAAATGCTGACGATCGCGTTGTGCGAATCGAACTCGCCGCTGAAGCTCGCGGCCATTTCGAGCGCTTCGAGGCTCTCCTCGGCCAACGCGATGTTACGCTCGGCTTCGGCTTCGGCGGCGGGATCGTCGTCGAAAAGCGCGAGAAGCTCGCGCGCGTCGGCAGCGGTCGGGCGATGGCGTCCAACGACGCCGCCTCGTCCGCGGAGTTCGGCGAGCTCCTTCATCACGCGCTGTGCCGAGTCGGGGTCGCTCCAGAACTCGGGTGCGCGCGAGCGCTCGTCGAGCTCGGCTACGCGGCGGCGTTTCGCCCGCGTCGTCAAAGACGCTCCTTGAGCGCGTCGAGGCGCTCTTCGAGGCGGGCGACGGCGGCTATTTGCGTTTCGCTCATGCGGGCAGACCGTTTTTCGATGACGAGCCACTCCCCTTGTCGGCTCGGCGGCTCGTCGTGATACGAAGCGCACCTATTACGACGGAGGTTCACCATGTACGTTCAGCCGCTCGAGGGCTCGTTGAGCCCAAACACGCTCGCATCGCCGGCCGCGAATCCGCAGGCGGAAGGCGCCCTCTTCGCCGGTGCCGGCGCACCCGCTACCGGCGACAATATCTCGCGTCTCGTCCCGCCATGGCTCAACGACGGCGGCGGCTCCGCGCAACCGGCGTATGGCGACGGATCCGGATCGGGCACGATGCAGAATGTCTTCGGTTCGCTGATGGGCGTGCTGCAGCAGTTGATGCAAATGCTCCAGTCGCTCATGGGCTACGGCGGCAACGCGCCGTTCGGCTCGGGCAACTGCAATGCGCCGTTCGGCTCGGGCGGCTGCAACCCGCCGGGCTTCGGCCCGAGCCCCAGCCCTTGTCCACCCTCCGGCAACGAGCGTTTCTTTCAAAATGCATCGGGTTCGAGCGAGGGCGATCCGCATTTGTCCTTCAACGGGCGCACCTGGAATAACATGACCTCTCAGCCCGATCTGCTCAACTCCGATTCCTTTTCGGGCGGCTATCGAGTTTCGACGCAAGTTACGTCGCCGAACGATAAGGGCGTTACGTGGAACCAATCGGCGACGGTGACGCTGAATAATGGGGCGACGGCGGTCACGATGAACAACGACGGTCAAGCGTCGATTACCGAGAACGGCCAATCGGTAACGATCGCGCGAGGACAAACGATGCAGCTCGGCAACGGCGAATCGGTCCGGTACCAGCAGAACGGCTCGCTTGAGGTCACCGCGCAAAACGGCGACGGCGGCCGCATTTCGACGACGCTAACGGCACAAGGACGAGGCGTGAACGTTGACGTCTCCGCACACGATGTCGATCTCGGCGGCACGTTGGTCAACGGCGGCGAGCGGCGCGAGCAGCCTCCCTCACCGAGTCCGAGTCCGTTCCAGTCGCCGATATCGCTGCCGATCACACCGCCGATCTACAATCCGATTTCGTCACCGATCTCCGGCCCAGTGCCGACGCCCATCCCGGGACCGTTCCCCATCCCCTCCCCGGTCGGAGAAGGTCCACAGCCGGTCTATTGATGCCTGGACAGGGGAGAAGGCGAGCGTGCGGTGGTTTCACCGCTCGCTCTTTTTTATGCTCGCCCCCAGCCGCAGGGGCATTCTGAGGAAACGATGAAAAGGTGGTCACTTTCCTGCTAGCTATCCCCCTAGCTAACTCTTCACATAAAGAGGTTACTGCTCTATGCACAGACGTTCGCGGCTCCTCGCCGCCCTGGGCTGCGTGGCCACGCTTGCGATGGTCGGTTGCGCTGCCAACTCCGCGGTGACGCCGCTTGCCGGCACCACCCAACAAGCGCAAACCCGCATCCCTGCGGGTCCAGATTGGCACTTCGAAAACGGCGTGCTTTATCACACCCCGCACTACATGGCGACTCGTTCGGCCGCCCAGCGTCAGGTTAGCCGCGCGATTCTCCTCAACTACAGCGGTGGACCGGTCCTCGTGACGCCGAAAGTTTACATCGTTTTCTGGGGCTACAAAACGTACGGCGATCCCGACAAGGTGGCAAAGCTCCTCCAGACCTACTCCAAGCACATGGGCGGCAGCAGCCACAACAACATCTACACCCAGTACTACGAGAAGACTGGCTCGACCACGACGTATATCACCAACCCGAAGAAGCAACTCGGCGGAGTCTGGTATGACGATACGAATGCGGTCCCGGCCCACCCGACCGATGCGCAAGTAGCGGCTGAGTCGCTCCAGTTGGTCGCAAAAGTCGGCTACGACGCCAACGCGTCGTACGTCGTCGCGACCCCGACCCAGCACAGCTCGACCGGCTTCGGCACCCAGTGGTGCGCCTACCATAGCGCGACGATGAGCAACAACCAGCTCGTCTCGTACACCAACCTGCCGTACATGCCGGATGCCGGCACGAGTTGCGGCTCCGACTTCACGACCCCGCCAAGCGACGAGACCTCGACCGATGAAGGCGTGACGATCGTCGAAGGCCACGAGTACGGTGAGTCCGTCACGGATCCGAATCCCCCGACCGGCTGGTACAACAACGCGGAAGGCGAGATCGGCGACATCTGTGCGTGGACCGACATCCAGAACGACAAGTTCGGCAAGAAGCAGTACACGATGCAGCCGATGTTCAGCAATGCGACGCAGTCCTGCGTCCAAGGATATCCAAGCAACTAACGCCACTGTAGGGCGACCAACGACGGCGAGCACGCGAAAACGCGTGCTCGCTTTCTTTTTGACGCCGGGGAGTTCGCGAGCGGAGGGCATTCCTGGCAGCCGCTGAATTGGTTAGCTTTCCTAGCTTCCTTCTGCGAGGTCAAATGAAACGAATAACGCGACTCACCGCGGCGCTCGGCTGCGTGGCGACGCTCGCCTTGACCGCCTGCGCCACGAACGCCGGTTCCACGCCATCCCTCGGCACGGCACCGCAATCACGAATCGCTTCCATAACGGGCCCGGGATGGCTCCAAAAGGACGGCATCGTTTATCACGTTCCCCACTATATGGCGACGCGCGAGATGGCAGCGCGCAAGGCAAAGCCCCCGCCGACCACGTTCAGCTATTACGGCGGTGTCGTGCTCACGACGCCGCACGTCTACCTCATTTTTTGGGGCTACGACACGTACGGCGATAAGAAGGCCGTGCAACCGCTGATGACCGCGTATATCGGCGCGATGGGCGGCAGCGGCCACAACAACATCTACACGCAGTACTACGAAAAATCGGGAGCCAGCACGATCTACATTACGAACCCGAGCCAGCAGCTAGGCGGCTCGTGGAACGACGATCAGCACGCCGTGCCGGCCCATCCGACCGATGCCCAAGTGGCGCAAGAAGCCGTCTACGGGGTCTCGCATTTTGGCTACGATCCCAGCGGTTCGTACGTGGTGGCGACGCCGCACAACCATAGCACCAGCGGGTTTGGAACTCAGTGGTGCGCCTATCACAGCGCGACCCTGTCCGGCGGTAATCTCGTTTCGTACACGAACATGCCGTACGCGCCCGACGCCGGCAGCTCGTGCGGCGCCGAGCATCACCCGCCATCCCATCCGATGAGAAAGCGATCGACGAAGGCGTGACGATCATCGAAGGCCATGAAGAAGGCGAGTCCGTCACCGATCCCAACCCGGGGGAGGGATGGTATAACTACACGTACGGCGAGATCGGCGACATCTGCGCGTGGAAGAACATCGCCAACGACACGTTCGGCACTGCATCGTACACGATGCAGCCGATGTTCAGCAACGCGACGCAGTCCTGCGTCCACACCTATAACTAAGGGAGTTTGAAGATGCGACGATTCTTTGCTTGCACGGCGTTGCTCGCGCTGGCAATTGCCCCGTCGATCGCGCGTTCGGAGTCCCCCACGTCGGTGAGCAGCGTCGGCGTGGGTGCCCACGGCTACGATTGGCTTATCGGAACCTGGACGTGCAAGAACGCCGCGCCGTCGGCAATGTCGGGACCCACCGCCACCACCCTAACCGTCACGCGAAATGGCGCCGGCGCGCTCTCGATCCACACGGCGGGCGCGAACTTCGACGGGCTTGGCTACGTGGTCTACGCTGCGAAGACCAAAACCTGGTGGAATCCCACGGCCCTCGCTACCGGCGACTACAGCACCGAATCTTCGATGCAAACCGGAAAGAAGACCGTCTGGACCGGTACGTTCTATAGCGGCGGCAAGAGCAACGCTATTCGCGATACCTACACCATGACGACGATGACCGCGTTCAAGGACCTCTCCGAAGCACAGCTCAACGGCGCCTGGAAGACCGAAGCGAATACCACTTGCACGAAATCCTGACGCGCGTTTAGCGCCCAGGCGTGCTCGGACGGGCAGGGTCGCTTTTGGCGGGCCCTGCCGGTCCTATTATCGAAGGCCCAGCGAGCGGAGGCGCGAGAGTGGCTACCACGGAGCGACCGGCCGGCAGTAAGAGAACCGGCTGGAGGTTTCATGTCCCCGTCTGTTTTGCCATTACAGGCGGCATCTTTCTCGTTCTCATCATGGAAATTTTGGCGGGCGCCCGCATCGTTCCGGAGAGCCTCAAGGACGCCGGCTTGATTCTGGGCGGCGCGCTGATGGGGCTGGTCGCCGTGAGCCTCAACGAGATTTTCCGCGTTGCGCCCGAGCGGCTCAAGGACGAGCGCGAACGCGAAGCCGAACGCCAGCGGCATCAGGAAGAACGGCGGCTCGACTTCGAGCAGTATCGTTCGCTGCAAACCGAACTGCGCGAGACAAAGTCGCGCGCCGCCAGCCTGCAGGCGAAGATAGAGCTTACCGGAGCGCTCGATCGAGATCGCGTCGGCGATGCGCTGCTCCTGGGCTTCTACTTTCATCGCCGCAACGAGCGCCTTGCTTCCTCGCGGGAGTCTATCTTCCGCACGGCGGCCGAGCGCCTAAAGCTCGTCACCGGCAACGCGCACGAGATCAAGCTCGAGAAGTCCGCGCTCCACGAAGTGCTCGAGCTCACCTACGGACCAATCGTCGCCGAGTCGTTCGATCTGGGCTACGTGCTCAGCCACCTCGGCGAAGACGGGCTCCTAGAGGGCCGCGTGGAGATCCTCAGCGAGCTCGAGCGGCACCTCAAATCGCTGCGACCCAATACGCGGGACGGCGCGGTGCCCGACGTGCCGCCAGAGGTCACGGGGTTATTCAGAAAGCTTGCCGGCCGCGTCGTCTCGATCGTTCGGCGAAAGGCTTGAGGCCGAGATCGGCTAAACGATTTCGTCTATGAGGACGCTTCGCCGTCTGACGATGGTCGCGCTTGCCGGGTTCGCCCTCAGCGCTTGCACGCACAGCGATTACACGCCGAACGTAATTCAGCTCACGCCGAACGGCTCCAAGTCGAATCCGGCGCCCGAATCGATCGCATCATCGTTCACTCTTCTCGCCGTCGAAGACGGCTACACCGGCTCGTTCACCGCCGATACCATCGTCGGAACGTGCTGGGTCGTGCAAACGCCGGTCACTACCGGCGGCGCGTGGACCGTCGTGCCGCAAGGTTCGACGTGCGACAAACTCGATACCGAGCAAATTCGCGTGACCGACCAGAAGGGCAATGCTGCGACGACCTACATTCGGTCTACGAAGTAGCGCTACTAGACGAAACACTCAAGCGCGCCCGGCACGATCCTGTTATACTGGGCCCCTGGAGGTCTACGCTATGTTTCAATTTTCACGCATTCTCGTGGCGACGGTCGCGACAGCCGCTTTCCTCGCGACGGGCCCGGCGTTCGCGCAGAACGCGCCGCCGCCGGCACCCGCGATGACGGGCGCTCCGAAGTCGAAACCGCCGAGCAAACAAGGCAAGAATAAATGCGGTCAAACTCCTAAGGGCTGCCACAAGAAGCAGGCCAAAGGCGCCTCACCCAACGGAGCGCCGCCGGCGGGAGCACCTCCGGCTGGGGCACCGCCGGCCGGAGGCGCGCCGCACACGCCGTCCCCTTAGGGTAGTTACGCGCGAGGAAGCCGCAGCACCAAAAACACGCTGGCGAGCATCAGCACCGCGGCAATTGCGACGATGACGGCGCGGGGTCCAATGAACTCGAAGCGCTGGCTGAGCGCCGTCAAGAAGAGCGCCGTCGCGAGGAAGACGGTTACGCGCACGTAGTCGTCGCTGTGATCGCGCGTGACGACGCCGGCTTTGAACTTCGCCGTTGCGACGGCTTCGAGGTGGGCGGCGGCGGCATTGGCGTTTTTATACTGCGGCATGAACATCGGTCCCGGCGGTGCCGACGGATTGTGTAGCGGATCGCGCGCCATCCAGGCAGCGAATGCCGCGACGTATTCGGGGCGGAAGCGCCGCTCGTAAAACGCGGCGACCTTCTCGCGTCCCCCGACCTTCGCGGCCACCCAACCGTTGAACGTTACCGTGTCGTAGAGCCGGTCCTGACCCTCAAGCGTGGCCTTCTCTTGCGAGAGGACCGTGTACCGCTCGTACTGCGCGTAGGATTCGGACGAAATGCCCTCCCACCGCGAGGCTTGATAGCCGCTCCACGCCGTCGCCACCGCGACCATTGCCAAGACGAACGCCTCGACGAACCCGACCCATTTGCCTTGTGGTTTCCCGTCGGCGTGGCCGTGGTGACTCAAGTCGTGTGCGAACTCGACGTTCGAACTTGCATCGGACACGTCATCACGCTTAGGGGGAAGCGAAACGGTGCCCTCCATGGAAGCAGAGCCGGATGTTTGCCGTCACCGCGCGGCGGCGAGCCGCGCTCGCGGTGCTGCTCTCGGCGAGTGCGTTCGTCGGATGCACGCACTCCGGCGCCGGCCGCTCCGGACCGCCGCACGTTCTGCGCATCGCGTATCCGGGCGATCCCGCCTCGCTGGTGCCGTTCCTAGCGATAGACCAGGAAGTTCTCGCGGTCGACGCGCTCTTCTGTCAAACGCTCGTCGGGCTGTCGGCGGATAATCGCGAGTTTCCCCTCTTGGTTACTCGCATTCCCTCGCGCAGCAACGGCGATATCTCGGCCGACGGCACGCGGATCACGTACCACCTCCGACCCGACGTTCGCTTCGCCGACGGCGTCCCGCTGACATCTGCCGACGTCGCCTTCACCTATCGGGCGCTCTTCGATCCCCGTAACCGCACGGTTTCACTGGAGAACTATCGCCGCATCGCCTCGTTGCAGACGCCCGACGCTCACACCGTCGTGATCCGGCTACATCAACCCTGGAATGCCGCCGTGCAGGTCCTCTTCGCGCAAGCCGACTACCAATACGGCATTCTTCCGAAGCATGCGTTTGCCGACACCAGAGTAGTCGGTACGCCATGGGAGAATGCGCCGTTCGGGACGGGGCCGTTCCGCGTAGCGAGCTGGCAGCGCGGCGATCGCATCGTGCTGGTGCCCAACGCTTACTACCAGCCGCATCCGAAGCTCCGTCAGATCGTGCTGCAAGTCGTGCCCGACCTCAACTCCAACTTCGTGGCGCTCGAATCGGGAGCGGTGGACGTCGGTACGCTGACGCCGGAGAACGTCGCTGCAAGCGGCGCGAACGCCCGGACTGAGCGTCCTGCGCTTCCCGGAGAACTCGACTCGGTTGCTCTACCTCAACACCGGGGCGGCTCCAACGAGCGACGTTCGCGTGCGCCGCGCGATCGCCGATGCGCTCGATTACACGGCGCTGGCGCGTGCGTGGCGGAACGAATTTGAGCCGGCAACGTCTTTTCTACCGCCGCCGATCGTAGGCTGGCACAGCGTCGCGGTTCCCCCTTTCACGCACGATCCGCGCGCCGCCGCGGTCGAGCTCGACGCCAGCGGTTGGCATCTCGATCGTGGCCTTCGCGTGAAAAGCGGCAAGCCGCTCGAGGGTCTCATCGGCGTCAACTCGGAGGACCCCATCAACGTTCGGATTGCCACGCTCGTCCAGGCACAGCTCGCCGCGGTGGGTATGCAGTTCACGATCAAAGCGAACCCCGTGCGCATTTGGTTTAGCCCCGAGGGCTTGCTGCGCAACGGCAAGGCCGCGATCATGGGCGAGACCTGGGTTGGCGGCAGCGATCCCGAGCAGTCGTTGAACCTTCGCTGCGTGCAGGCCGTCAAGGGCGGCGACAATCACTCCTGGTACTGCTCGCCGCGCTTCGAACGGCTTTTCGACGACCAAGCGCGCACGCCGAGCAAGGCGCAGCGCGACCGTGACTTCGACGCTATCCAACTCCTCGTTCACGAGGACGTCCCGGTGATTCCACTCTATTACGAAGACCGCTTGATCGGAGCCAACGCGCGCGTCAGCGGTTATAAGCTCAATATGCTTTGGCTTCCCGTGAGACCGGAGACCTGGGACGTGCGATGACCGACGGCGATGACGCCGCGTGCGTCGTCGTACGTCACGACTCGGTCGAAGAATGCCTGAATACTGGTGTTAGCGATCGGCGCCTTGTCGGGAACGTCAACGATTCTGATGCTTTGCGCAAACGACGTGCCCGCAACGACCGACGTCGCCTCGGTTGAGCTCCCGGGCGGACCGAAACCCAGGCGCGTTCCCGGAGTAACCAGACCGTCTTGCTGCGGGATGTCGCGCGCGTCGGCACTATGGATCCACGGCACGCCGTTACCGGTATCGAACGAAAATACCGCGCACGTTGAAGTGGGCCGTCCGTTCACGAACAGGCAGCCTCGCGGGAAGGCGTAGCGCTGGCCGGTATGCGTCCCGTGCTCGAGCCGAAACTCGGCAGCGCCGGGCGCCTCCTCGCCCCCCAGCTCGAGCGTTCCGCCCGTTCGCGTAAGGATCACGTTGTAGCTCGTTCCGTGCCGTCCCGGCAGCGTAAGGATCGGATTGGGAACGTTGCCGTCGCCGCTCATGATGCCCGTCAGCCCCGCGCCGAAGATGCCGTATCCGTTCATGGCCTTTGCACTATGCAAATTTGGCAGCCGGCATTGCGGGTTCGTGCTCGGACACGATGCCGACGTGAGATACGCGATCGGTACCGCCGCGGGCGTCGACAATCCCTCGAAATGGAGTTGCGCGTAGCAAACGACGCCGCTGAACGTGATCCGAGCGGGATTGCCGTACGTAACGTGCGTCGGCGTTTTCGTGCATTCAACGCCGCTGCCGGGTGCGTCGAGATCGGCATCTGCGAACGCGTGGAGTCCTGAGGAACCGGTATCGAATCCGAACGGCAGCGGTTGGCCGTTGCCGAGCGCGATCGTGATTCGCGCCGAATACGTGCCGAAATGCGGGTTCTCGGGAACCGTCAGAGGAATCCGAACCGGCGTATCGGGCGTGGCGGTCGGTGCCGAATCCTGCGCGCAACCGATAGCGGGCAACGCAAAGAGCGCACACAGGAGCGGGCCGCATACCTTCTTGCTCAAGCGCAACGCCTCATGATTCGGGCGCGACGATCGCCGTCCCCATGGTCAACACGAGACGCTTCGAGCGCGGCCCTTTCGCGGCGACGGCCAGGACTGCTTTCAGGCGGGGGGTAAGTCGGCGCCATGAAGGCCGGCGGCTCGGCGGGCGCTATTGCTCGCGCTGTGCGCGATCGTCGCGACGAGCGCGGTCGTTCAGATCTACCTGGAGTTCGGCGGTCCGCGAGCAACGTCGCTCGTCGGACAGTGGGGCGACACCGTCGGCGCGTCGTCGCAGCCCTTCTACCTGGTCGTGCGTTCGACCGATCCCGGCCACGGCGCGGACCTGGCGGGGGTGCGGGTGGGTGATCTTGTCGACGTGCGCGCCAACGCCCCGCGCGAACGCTTCTGGCTCTTCGGTCAACCCCCGACCGGCCATCCCGTTACGATCCTCGTTCGCCGTGGGGCGCAGGAACGTCGAACCACGATCGTTCCGCAGACCGCGACGACGTATCGCATGGTCCTGCTGTCGCCTATTTGGTTAGGGTTCGTTGGGATCGCGCTTTTCGCCGCCATCATCGCCTGGCGGAGATACGGCGATCCGCAGATGCGCGCCCTTTGCCTTCTTCTGGTCGCGTACGGGCTGTGGGAATCCACGAACGAGCATTACGTGTCCTCGGAGCACCTGTGGGTACTCGTCGGCATTGCCGTCGCGAACGTCTTGGGCACGTCGTGCGTGGCCTTCTGGGCCGCGTGCGCCGGGAGTTTCGCGCCGCCGCGAACGACGGGCCGCCGCGCCATGCAGTGGCTATGCTATGCGCTCGTCGCCGGCACGATCGTCGTCGGCTTAACGAGAGTCGTCGGCCTTGCGACGCTAACAGTGGATCCCGTCGGCTGGGCATCAGTCGCAGCGTCGATCCCCTTCGCGCTTGCCTACGCCGCCGCCGCCGCGTGCGCGACACTCGCCATCGCCGCCACGCGGGGACCGGAGCGTCAGCGAGCGATCTGGTCGCTCGTACCCGGCGCCGTTCTTATCGGCCTTGGGTTCGGAGCGGAGGGTTCGCAAGGCGTGATCAAGTCGTACGATCTCGCCTGGTTCGTCTTCTATGTCGCCGCAGCCGTCAACATCGCCACGCCGATGGTCCTTACGTACGTTGCTCTCAATCGACGCCTTCTCGACATCGGCTTCGTTCTGAATCGAGCTGCGGTATTCACGATCGTTTCCACGACGCTCATCGCTGCGTTCGTGATCGTGGAATGGGTCGCCAACGAGTGGTTCAGTGCCAATCACGCCACAAGCGCCATCGTCGCCATGCTCGTCGCGCTCGCGCTCGGATTTTCCATTCGATACGTCCACAACTTCGCCGATCGCTTCGTCGACCGCGTACTCTTCCACAAGCGCCACGAAGCCGAGGCGGCGCTGCGGCGATTCGCCCACGAAGCGGGCTTCATCACGAACCGTGCAGCCCTGCTCGACCGCGCCGTCGCGACGGTCAAAGCATCGACCAGAGCCGAGGCGTCCATCCTCGTACTCGACGATGCGCCGGCCGGCATCGACGATAACGACCCTGCGCTCGTCGCATTGCGCGCGTGGCGCAAACCCATCGATCTCGAGCTTGTGGGCGACTCCGAGCTCCACGGGCAGTTCGCGTTTCCAATGGTCGCGCGCGGCGAGTTGATCGGCGCGTTAATTTGCGGCACGAAACAGGATAGCGAAGTCTACGCGCCCGACGAGTCCGAAGCCCTTCAGTCGCTCGCCGACGGCGTGGGAGGCGCATTGAGCGTGCTAGGGCACGCGAACAACGGTTTCAACGGCGCGCTCGGCGGCGCAATCGCGGAACTGCGCGCCGCCATCAACGACCTGCGAGCCATGCGTTCGTGATCGCCTCACACGCGAGTACGATTCTCCTTATCGCCGGCATTCTTACCGCCGGACTGCTGATCGGCGTTTTCGTGCCGCAGCTCGTCCTCGGCGCTCTGCTTGGCGTCGACGAGCCGAGCCCCGCAGTCGTCCTGATGGCACGGCATTGGGCGCTGTTGATAGGACTCGTCGGCGTGCTCCTCATCTATGCGGCGGGACACGCCGAAGCGCGCTTTCCGGTGCTCGTCGCCGGCGCGGTGGAGAAGTTGCTGTTCGTGGCCATGATCTTCCTAACGCCGCTGCGCCGGCGGCCGGTCGCCGCGTTCGCGGCGACCGCCGACGCGATCATGACCGTGCTGTTTATCGTTTTGCTCGCGCACGGGTCGTAGGCGCTCCGGGCAGCTCGATCTGTGAGCGCCTACGCTCGACTCGCGTCGATCGGCGCCGACGGAAGGTTCCAACGGCCATAGATAGCGAGAACGCGCAGACAAAAACACGTCGCGACGGCGGCAATCGCCGTCCAGCCGGCGGCGATGCCCATTGCGTGCGCCGCGAGAACGATTGCAACGGCTGCAAGCGCCGCGCTCGCGTAGAAGCCCGAGCTGAGCACCAACGGCTTGCGGCCCGCGAGGACATCGCGCACGATTCCGCCTCCGATGCCGGTGACGAGGCCTAACATCCCGGCCATCACCGGATCGATACCGTGAACCAGCGCGCGCTGCGTTCCGTCGACTGCGAAAAATCCCAGGCCCGCGGCGTCAAAAAACTGTACGGCATGCTGGAGCCGGCGCACGAGGCGCGTCGCGCAGAACGTGAGGAGCGCCGCCCCGACGGTGATCGCGAGGACGTGCCAGCTTTGAAACGCCGCCGGTGGGATGGCGCCGATAATCAAGTCGCGCGTGACTCCGCCCGCAACCGCGGTGACGAAGGCAAGCACCATCACGCCGAAGATATCCATGCCGCCTTGCACGGCGACCGTCGCTCCGCTGATGGCGAATGCAAACGTCCCGGCGAGATTGAGAATTTCGAGCAGGTCTTGCATCGTCGTTCGCGTCCCTTCCTCGACAAACCGCGAAAGCTCCTGTGCGGGCGCACGCTTCGCCCATTCCGCGACGGGAGGCACGAATGGCCGCTCCGAATCACAGCACGCAATCTTTGCCGATACCGTGACGGTCACCGCGCTGAAAGGAGAGTTGTCGTGAATCACGCGAACGCAGTTCTCGCTTTCGGCATCGCGCTATCAAAGTGCCGGGACGTCGTCGCCGTTGGCGCGGCGTCGCGATAAGCCTCGCTCACAGATGACCCGAGAACGCATTCAAGCATGAGCTCCCAGTTGTTCGAAGCCTTCTATAGTTTCGTCACGCTGCTGGCTATGGTCAACCCGATCGAGGCCGCCGCAGGATTTGCTACGCTCACGAGTGGGCGGACGCCAAAAGATCAGGCCCAAATTGCATTCCGATCGACCGTCGTCGCCGCGGCGATTCTCTTAGGGTTCAGTTATGCGGGTGAAGCGCTGCTGCATGCCCTAGGAGTGTCCTTGCCGGCCTTCAAAATCGCGGGCGGCCTGCTGCTGCTCGCCGTCGGCTTCAGCATGGTTCTTGCGCCGAACGCAAAGAAGGCGTCTGCGGGTGGGGCGACGCCGCAACAGCTGACCGATCCGTCCGTATTTCCCCTCGCAATTCCAATCATCAGCGGCCCCGGCGCATTGACGGCCGGGGTGACGCTGCTGAGCCGAGCCCATGAACACCGCGTCTTGGCGGATGTCACCTTCATTCTCATAGCGCTGGCGGTATTCGCGATCACCTATCTCGCGATGCGCGGTGCCGAGACCATCACGAAGTGGCTCGGACCGATCGGCGTGGATGCGGCCGGCCGCCTCGTCGGCATCATCGTGACGGCAATCGCCGTCCAGATCGTTATCGACGGCGTCTACGGACTCATCAGCGCCTTTCCACACATGGCGCACTAACCGTAGGTTCGATCGTGCGCCGGTCAGACGTCATTTCGATACGCGCGATTTCGCCCGACGAGTGGCGGCTTTTCCGGAGTCTGCGGTTAGCCGCCCTCGAAGAAGCGCCGGATGCCTTTTCCACGCCGCTCTCGCAGTGGAAGGGCGAGGGTGACGCGGAACTGCGCTGGCGGCGACGCCTTATCACCGTTCCTTTGAATCTCGTCGCCTATCTCGACGGACGCCCCGTCGGACTTGCAAGCGGAACGAGTCCAACTGCGCGTCGTGAAACCGAACTCATCTCAATGTGGGTCGCACCCTTCGCGCGCAGGAAGGGAATCGGCGCGGCGCTGATTGATGCCGTGATCTCATGGGCAAAAACCCAGGGTTTCGAGCGAGTAACTCTCGACGTTCGAGAGGCGAATGCGGGTGCGATCGGCCTCTACGCCCATTGCGGGTTTATCGATAGCGGCCGGGTCGAGCAGCCCGGACCCCCCGAACGCCGAATGGCTCGCGCTATAACTCCGAACGTGAAGAATCAAGACGCTAAGAGGATATAGAGAATGCCGAAAGCCCCAAGCAGTGTTTCGAAGGCCAAGACCCCATCGCAAAAGATCGATCCATTCGAATTCCTCTTTCGGTTGGGTTAATGATTGAGCCACACAGGACTGTTGTTCCTGTCTCTTTCACCGTGTTCAGGATCGAGACTGACGGGATCCATCCTGTGTGGTCCAGTCATGAGCGTTTTGTTCCGCCGGACTCGCTCCCACCGGTCTTAATGCCCGATCCGAGTGCTAGGTGAAGCCGTACAGCATGGCTTCACTGGCACTGCGTCGTAGGCATCTTTTGGGGCATCACGGTTGAACTCGTGACATCCTCCACCACCTGATGTGTTTCATGGCATCAGGACCACTCCTTGGTTTTACTGGCCAAGAACAGGTTGCACCATCAGGGAAAACCCTTATGGCGTTTGATCTGCCGTCAGTTTGACAAGATCAGTTGAACTACCAAAGCTCCCATCGGCATTTCCTTGCCTGAATCGACGAACAGCAGATTGGCCAATTACACGCAGAAGGTTTGCTGATACCTGCAACTCCAGGATTTCTCCTTGGAGCCTGCGGATTTCGGTTCCTAATCGTGTCATCATCTGTTCGTGACAATCAGCGCAAACAGCCCGTCGCATTCGTTTCGACGAGCACTTTTGACATACGCACATGTTCATTGCCCTTGAATTGCGTTTCCTGTTTGGGACAGCTGGATGACCGAGATTGGTCCCGGCGAGCGAAGGTTCGGAACATGGTCCCCGACCAGTTCGCCGCAGCAGAAAGTGAAGACGGGCGGACACCTGATCAGGCATGCCCGCTGCTACTGTTATTGTTGGCGGAGAGCCGTCTCACGCGACACTTGTCTTGAAGCATGCTGCGCCGGATGGAGGCTTTGCCGCTGCCGGTCGGATAGACGCGGCAGCCAGGCGAAACCAATCTGGATGACGGAGGGGAGTTGAGGAAGGGTACCTGAGAAATAGCTTTGAAATGGGGCAAATCA